>CAWGEL010000001.1:0-28123 GCA_963821595.1 uncultured Chloroflexia bacterium
TCGACCCGCGGAACCGGCGGTGGCGGGTCCCGTGCTGGGACCGGCTCCCCAGATGCCGCGAGCGGCCCCGCGGGTGGGCGGCAGGCGCGCATCCACATCGAGGTGCGTGACGAAGGCCGGATCGTCGTGAACCTCCAGGTACCGGCGTTCCTCTCCGAGCTCGCCCAGACGCTGCCCGGCATCCCGGCGGCGTATGCCGCCCAGGTCCGCTCCGCGCTGCAGGCCGGCGTCCGGGGCCGGATCGTCGACATCACCGACGAAGACGGCAGCGGGATCTCGATCACGGTGGAATGACCCGCCGCCCGCCGGGCGGCGGGTCGCGTGATCGGGCGCCGCGCGATTGGGCGCCGCCCGCCGGGCGCGCTGCGGCGAGCCGTGAGCGACCTTCCGTCGCGGTCGGGCAGCGGGCTGCGCTCGGTACCATTGGCGGGTGCGTCGACCCGCCCGCCCGAGCCTCCCGGCCGGCGTCCGCACGTCCGTCGACGACTGGCGCGCCTCGGGACTCCCCGCTACGGCACCTACCTGCGGATCGGGATCACCGCGGCCGCCGTCTTCGCCCTCGCCGGCGACGGGCTGACGATCCCCCTGCTCCTGGGCCTCCGCACGCCGCCGGCCCTCGCCACGGTGATCGGCGTCCTGCCGTATGCCCTCTCGTCCGGCCCAGCCCTGGTGCCGGCCCTCCTGCGCCGAACCGACGGCAACCTGCGCGGGGTGACCCTGGCGATCCTGGCCGTGGGCGAGACGCGGGGCCTGATCCTGGCCGCCGTCGTGCTGGCCGAGCAGCCCCACGTGCTCCAACGGCGCCGCCATCGTCCTGATCGCGGCCGTCATGACCCTGGCCGGCGCGGCCTCATCGATCGGCGGGGCCAACCTCCTGGCCTGGTACGGCGCGATCCTGCCCGAACCGGAGCGGCGCTACGTGGCGCCGCGCGTCATGGGCCTCACCCAGGGCCTTGGGGCGACGCTCCTGCTGCCGGTCGCGCTCCTCGTCCAGGTGGGCCTGCCCTACCTGGGCCTCGTCATCTACGCGCTGGTCTTCGGGACGGCGGGCTCTCGGGATCGTCGAGCTGGCCGTGGTCCGCCGCCTCCGCCATCCCGGCCGCGTTCGGGTGGCCGCGCGAGGCCAGGCCCCGCCCCTGAACCCGGAGACGCACCGGTTCATCAGGGCGGTCGCGATCGCTGCCGTCGGCCCGGATTCGGGCCCTACCTGTCGATCTACTCGATCTCGGTACTGGGGCTGCCGCCGGCGTTCGCCATCCTCCTGTCGGCGGTCTCGTCGGCCGCCTCCCTGGTCGCCGCCACCATCGTCGGCGGCTGGCTGCACCGGGGCTCGTCCAGCCGGGTCCTTCGCATCAGCTTCATCCTGCGCGGCGGGTCGATGATCATCGGCCTGCTGGCACTGCCGATGAACCCCCTCGCCTGGCTCGTGCTGTGCGTGGTCGCGGCGATGGCATCGGCCGGCGCCTCGGCCGGCATCCTCGCCGCCAACAAGCGGCTCCTGCGGCTGACGGGGGGAGCCAACCTGATCGGTGCCCGGCACGGTTCGTCGCGTCGCCGCGGCGGGACTGACCGTCGGCCAGGTCTCGTCGGGCGGGCCTGCTGGCGATCCTGCCGCTCGGCTACCCGGCGTTCGCGATCCTGTTCTCGGCGTCCGGGCTGACCCGCCTGATCCTGGCCACCCGGGTGGAGGTATCCGCGACCTGGACGTCGGCGACCACGGCGTTCGACGTCGCGGAGCTGCGGGCGGGCGGGCCGGGCGGGCCGGGGGCGCCGGGGCGGGGGGCGCCGGGGGCGCCGGGGGCGACGGCCGCCACGGCCGAGCCTGCCGGGCGCGTCCAGCCGGCGGTGCCCATGGTCCCGCCCGACGAGGAAGGTGGCGATCCGAGACTGCCGTGATCGGCGCCGCGTCGGCCGCGAGCGCGCCCGAGTCCGAGCGTGGGTGGGCCGCGCGGGCTGGTGTGGTCCGACGCGCGGGGACGGCGCTGCCGTCATCGCGTGCCGCGCCGCGATCGGTGATGTCCGCCGGGCGCGCGGGCTCGCCTTGCGTCACGCGTGGCGCGCGGCGATCAGCGATGCCCACCAGGCGCGCGAGGACGGCGCCCGCGACAAGAGCCAGGCCGATCGACGCCGCGCTCATCAGTACGGCGGTCCGCCGCCGAGCTGAGCGGCCAGGGCCGAGAACGTGGCGATACACGGCAGCGACACGGCGTGACACGACCGCAAAGACGAGCGCCTGGCCCGGGGACAGGATCGCCGGAGCACGACCGGCCCTCCGGCGGCGGCCGCGGCCAGGACGAGGAGCAGCTGCAGCGTGAGCTCCTTGCGCAGCACGCCGAACACGATCGCGACGCCGGCCACGGCCGGCGGCCCAGCAGGGCCAGCGTGAGCGGCTGGAGCATCGGCACGATCGCCGCCACGACGCCCGCCTCCCAGGCGAGGCCGAGCGCGAATGACCCGAGAAGCATGATCGGGGTCGCCGTCCGGACGAAGCTCTCGAAGCGGACCCAGGCCTTGCGGGCGACGAGGCGCGGCACGGGCACGCGGAACGGCGCGAGGTCCAGCACCAGCGGCGACTGGCGGCCCGGCAGCAGCGCGTTGGCGCCGAGGCCGGCTCCGACCGTCAGCGCGGTCACGATCGCGAACGCCCCGGCCGCGGCCCATGGCCCGGCCAGCGGCGTCAGCGCCGCGAGGACCACGGCCGAACGCGCCGAGCACGGCACGAGCGTGGCGAGGAATGCCGCCAGGACCCGCTCCCGACGGGTCGCCAGCACCCTGGTCGCGTAGATGGCGGGGACGTTGCAGCCGGCGGCGACGAGCAGCGGGATGGCGGCTCGCCCCGGCAGCCCGACCGCGCCCAGGGCCCGGTCCGTCAGGACGGTGAGGCTGGCGAGGTAGCCGGAGTCCTCCAGCATGGCGACAAGCACGGTGAAGGCGAGGACGTACGGGATCCCCACCGCCAGCATCGCGAGGAGGCCGTCGTCGACGGCGGCCAGCACGGCCCGCCCGAGCCCTGGGACCGGCACGACCGTCCCGACGACCGTGTGCAGGAGCGGGGACACGAACGCGCTCCATGCGGCCGAGAGGGCGCCTGCCACGATCGAGCCACCGATCGCCACGATGGCGAACGTGGCCGCGAGCACGATGACCAGCAGTGGAATGCCCGTCAGCGGACGCACGCTCGCCGCGGCCAGGCGATCGGCGAACGGACGGCGAACCTCGCGGTGGCGCACGGCGGCCGCCGCCCACGCGCGGGCAACCGCGATCCGCTCCGGCGCCAGCACGTCGGCCAGGCCGATGGCGGCGGCTCCTCTCGGCGACACGCGCCCGGCCGCGACCAGCGCGGCCAGCGGATCGGCCGTCGCGGCGGCCGCCCCCAGCGACCGGGCGTGACGCCACTCGTGCGCGTCGGCCGAGAGACGCGCCTCGACGGCGGGCGAGTAGGCGGGCGCGGGGACCGTGCTCCGCGGCGAGGATCGGCCGGCCAGCACGGCCTGCCGACGCCGCGCCCGCCCGACCGCGAGGTCGACGGCCTCGCTGACGCCGGTCCCGTCGCGGCCGACGGTGCGCACGACGGGAGCGCACAGCCGCTGGGCCAGGGCCCCGGTGTCGAGATCGGCGCCGCGCCGGCCGGCCTCGTCGGAGAGGTTGGCGGCGACCACGATCGGGAGCCCCAGGTCGCGGCAGGCGAGCGCGAGGGGAAGGTGGCGCTCGAGGTCGCCGGCATCGGCGACGACCAGAACGGCATCCGGAGCCGCCTCGAGGAGGAGCTGCCAGAACGGCCGCCCGCCCGCCGGCCGGTCGACCAGGCTCAATGCCCCCGGCAGGTCCACCAGCAGCGCGCTCCCCGCGCTCGACGAGACCACCCGAGCTTCGAGGTCGACCGTCGTCCCGGCGACGTTCGCGACCTCCGCGTAGCGGCCGCTGGCCCGCGCCAGGAACGTGGACTTCCCGACATTCGGCCTGCCGACGAGGGCGACGACCGGCAGGCCGTCGGCGACGACCCCACCCGGCGCACCGCCGTGGTGGTTCACGGGCGGTCCTCTTCCTGGACGAGGACGGACCGGGCGACGGCCCGTCCAGGGCGACGCGGGCGGTCCCGAGCCTGACGATGACGGGCCCGCCCAACGGCAGGACGCGCTCCACGGCCACTTCGACGCCGGCCACCAGGCCAACGTCCGCGAACTGGCTCGCGGCCGGCACGGTGACGACGCGGGCGGGCGTTCGTGCGGGGAGGCGGTCGAGGGGCACCGCGGGGGACGCAGCCGTCATGCCCCCATGAGACACGCTCGGGGACTGCCGGGCGAGGGACCTCGGACCCGTCGAGACGGGATGAAAGGCACCTTGTCATACCGTCACAGGCAACCTTGCCTCGGGATCGGGCCGTGCCGGCAGGCCGGACGGTCTCGTCAGGCAGACCGCCTGATGCGACGAGCCCGGCAGCCATCGAGGTCCCGGCGCCGACCCCCCCCACAGGCCGCCGCGGTACGCTGCGTCCGTGACGACGTGGCGACTCCTCCCCGACGACGGCGAGCGCGACGCGGCCACCAACCTGGCGGTCGACGAGGCCATCGCCCGGCGAGTCGCCGCGGATTCCGGGGCCGCGACACCGGTCCTGCGATTGTGGCGAAGTGACCGGTCCGTGGTCGTCGGACGGTTCCAGGTCGCCGCCGCCGAGGTCGACGCGGCCGCCGCGGCCGCCCTGGGCGCGCCGGTCCTGCGACGCTTCACGGGCGGAGGCGCGGTCTGGCACGATCCCGGCAACCTCAACGTGACGGTCGTGGTGCGCCCGGAGGATGCCCTCTTCCTGGCGGACCCGGAGCTGCGCCACCTGCCCGGCATCTACCGCCTTGTCCTCGACCCGCTGGCGGCGGCTGTTCGAGCGCTCGGCGTTTCCGACGCCACGACCACCGAACGCGACCTGGTTGCGACCGGCGGCAAGCTCTCGGGTGTGGCCGCGTGGCTCGGCGGCCGTGTCCTCCTCGTGCACGGGACGTTGCTCGTCGACGCCGACCTCGACGCACTCCGCCGTGCGTGTGCCGGTCCGGGTGCCGCGGGCAACCTACGCTGGGAACGGACGAGGAGCCGGCGCGCCGCAGTGACCAGCCTGGCGGTCGAGCTGGCACGAGCCGGCGTGGCCGTTCCAGTCCCGGCAGCGGTGGACGCCGCGGTCGTGTCGGCGTTCGGGGCGGCCGATGCAGGCCCGTCGGCCCTGACCGACGCCGAGCGAGCAGCGGCGGGGCGCCTGCTGGCCGGTCGGTACGGCGACCCTGCCTGGAATGCGGACGCGCCCGAGGAGGCCGATCGGTAGGGACGGAACTCCCGGCGCGACGCGGACGGGCACGGCCCCTCGTGGACGCCGGCACGGGCTGGGCAGGCGTGCCTTCGTCCCCTACCCTGCCGTCATGCATGACCCCGCCGCTCGGCCCGACCCGGGCCCAGGCCACCGCGCCACCCTGGTGCTCGACGGCCTGCCCGTCGAGACGCTGGCGGACCTGCCGCCCGAGCCCGGGCGCCTGCTGTTCGTCGGGCTCAACCCTTCGCCGGTGAGCGTCACCGCGGGCCACTATCACCAGGGCCGCCTGGGCCTCACGTTCTGGCGGCGCCTCGTGACGGCCGGCATCCTGCCGGAGGGCACCGACCTGCGCATGGCCGACGATGCACTGGCTGCGGGCGGGCACGGCATCACGGACCTGCTCAAGCGGCCGACGGCGCGCGACGAGGCGACCGACGCCGACCTCCGGGCGGGCGTCGGACCGCTGTGGCAGAAGATCGCCATCTGGCGGCCGGCTGCGGTCGTCTTCGTCTACAAGCGAGCCGCCGAAGCCTGCTTCGGCCGGCGCGTGGAGGCCGCCTGGGGGATGGTCGAGGGGATGGCGCTGGCGGCCCGGCCGTGCTTCCTCATGCCGGGTCCGTACGCCCCGGCGGCAGACGTCGCGGAAGGCCTCGCCGTCATCCGGAACCTGCGCCGCGCGATCGACTGACCACCGCGACCCCGCTGCGGGCCGGCCATCGCTTGCGCGCCGCGGTATCGTCCGGCCATGGGCGCCAGCGTCGCCACCCGCGATCGAGCGCGCGGACGGCTCACGGCCTCAGGCGGGCGGTCGAGTGTCACGTTCCGCGATCGAATGCCGATGCCGCGCACGCCCGCGGCGATCCGGGCCCTCGCCGCCCACGCCGACCCCAACGCGCGGGTCGCGCTGCTCGGGGCACTCCAGCACGCTTCCGGCAACGCGGCGACGGCAGGCCTGCTCGGCGCCGGCGGAGACGGCCAGGTCGTCCAGCGGTGGCACGTCGGCCTGGCGCCCGGCACCAGCGATTGCGCGACCATCGTCAACTACCTCGACGGCCACTCGCCGTACCGTGCGACGTCCGGCTGGGCCCGCACGCGCGTGACGTTCGGCTGGTCGGCGGATCCGGTCTATGCGGGCTCAGGATCGTCGACGACCCTGACCCTGGCGAACGCCGCCGTCACCGTTTCGAAGTCGGTCGACATGCCGCAATGGTCGCCCACCAACCCGGCCGTGCAGACGGCATGGACGGCGATGACCGCCGACCTGCGCGCCCACGAAGCCCGCCACGAGGGCATCGGCGACCAGTGGCGAGGCACGCTGGAGTCGCGGCTGGCGGTGCTCTCGCTTTCGATCACCAACCGGGGCGCGTGGCGCCAGGCGGTGCAGGCCGAGTTCAACAACTGGCTCGCGGAGCACCAGGCCGACCAGAGCGCGATCGATCCATACACGGCGGTCCTCGACTGCTCCGGCGGCAGCGACGAGTCCGCGTCCGAGGAGCCCGGCGCCGCGGCCGTCGAGGCGACGACGTTCGGCGGCGAGGAGTAGCGCGCGGCCCAGGGCGGGCATCCCCTGGGGCGCCCCGAGCCCGGGCGCCCGCTTCTCCGCTCAGGCTCCCGGCGTCGGCGTGTGCTCGAACAGCCGGCCGAGGCCCGGGTACGGCCGCAGCGGGACCAGCTCGAAGTCGATCAGGCCTTCCGCCACCAGCGGCAGGCTGTCGACGGCGGCGCGGGCGGCGGCGAGGTCGGGCACTCGAACACCTGCCGCCGTTGGCGCGGTCCGCCCGGAAGTAGACCTCCCGCAGGACGTCGGCCTGGTTCACTCCCAGACGCGGAGGGCCTCGGCCTCTCGCAGTTCCGCGAACCTGGGATCGTCCTGCCCCACCGGTCATGTCCAAGCGCAAACACCTTCATCAAAGCTCCTCGTGAGAGACAGGGCACGTGGGCCGTCGCGTCAGACGATCGCCACCGGTCGCTCGATGGCAGCATCGGTCATGAAGCGCCGATCGACCAGGACCCGCACGACGTACGTGACCTCCAGGCCGGCCCCGTCGAACAATGGCGCGGACCCGTCGGGACGGGCCGGCGGATCGAGGCCGCCGGCAGTCGCCGGCTCGATCGGGGTCGTGGCAATGACCCCCTCCGCGCCGTTCGGTGCGTTCGTCCGCCGGTGGAGCTCCCACCCGACCCTTCGACCCGCCGGGCGCGGACGGACGCGGACGGCGACCACCATCTCCGAGCCGGCCGGGCGGGGAGCGGCGACGTCACCGCGATTCGCCCCGGACACGTCGATGCGGTCGAGCAGGCTCGTCCCGCCCTGCCTGCCGACGCCGGCCCGCAGGAGGTCGGGGTGCTGGGCGAGGGGAGGTCGACTGCCACGAAAGGTCCGAGCCCATCGCCACGTCCCAGCGAACCTCCAGCGCCCACGCGATGATCGATTTTGCCGAGATGGGGCGGTCGGCGGTCCGAGTGCGCGGAGCGGGGACGGGGATCGGGGCCTCGAACGTCGCGCCGGGTTCTTTCGTTTTGCTCGGGATCGCCGGCTCGAGGAACGCGTCCTAAACGAAAGGCGGCCGCGCGTTCCACCCAGCGTGCTCGGAGCAACTGACGTGGCCGTCGCCGTCGTGGTCCTCGCGGGACTGGCGCGTCTCGTCCAGGCGCAGGCGGCACCAGGCGTAGCGATTTGCTCGTTGGATGTGACCCGGAGCCTGCCCGTCACCCTTTGTCGACTACTGCTGCCGGATCGAGGACGATCTCGCCCGCCACGGCCCCGTCGCCCGGTTGAAGCCCAGCCTCCGGGGGGGGGCATGGAGCGGGTGGCTTCCCTGCGGTCCCGCCAGGCGCGGGCCGTTCGCCTGCGTCGAAAGGCGACGGAGCGGATCCCCGTGCCCGAAGGCACCCAACCCGAACCCGTCCAACCCGAACCCGCCGGCGTTGACCTTGAGCGACATCTGCGTGGGGTGTCCCCTTGGAGCGCCTGTTCGGGCGCGTGTCGCGGCCGCGGGATCGCCCCCCTCAGCCGTACATCGTCGCACCGCCGCAGGCCAAACGCGCCCGGCCACCGCGCGACCGCCCCGTTGGTCGGTTTGGTTGCTCAGCGGTGACGAAACAAAACGGGCCATTTTGCTCCGAGCCAACCTCGACGCACCGATTACCCACTTCCACGCTTGATCCGTGGACGGCGCGACGCTCACCGAGCTCGACGGGACACCGATCGTCCGACTGCCCCGCGGGTCCTATCGTCCCGGGTCGCGCCACCGTGGTTGTGATCGTGCCGGTGGCGATTGTGGCTCACCTTGGCGCTGCGATGCCCTCCGAGCTCCCGCTGTTGTCGGACTTCGCGTAGCGGAGGCGTCCTCCCGATGACGCTCACGGGCGTGGTCGGCGGAGTCGTGGCGTCCCTCCTTCCTGCTGCATTCGTCCTGCGTTCGCCCGACGCCTGGCAGGTTCGCCGGATGCTCCTCCTCGGCAGCCTGCTCGGGGCCGGATCCGGGCTCGCGCCCACGCGGTAGGGGGTAGTGGGCTGCAACCCCTGCCAGATCGGGGCCGGAGCCGACTCGACCTGGAAACCTCTCGCCGAGGCCGTGAGACCAGAGTGGGTCAGTCGGACTCCCTGGTCGAATGCTTCCCTTCGTGTTTGGTCTCGCTCGCCTCCGCACGCGATCAGCCCGGCACCATCCTCATGGGGCTTCCTCCCCGTGGCTGTTGTTGGCGTCGGCCTCGTCGGCCTGTCATGACTCTGGCTGATGGTGCTGCTTGCAGATTGGGTGCAGTAAAAGGAGTGGTGGACTAACTCGGATAGGCCCGCCCCAGGCATCCTCGCCACGCTGTACCGGGCCTGGGTCATCCTCACGGGCTGGTTGGCCGGCGAGGCTCCCCGCCGCCCGCTGGACCAATTTGGCGATGCTCCGTCGGTTTTCTCGCGACCCTTGCCATCTGAGAGCCGGAAGGCCTGAGGATGGGCCTCGCACCGACATCTCCATGACCGTTCTGGGCGTGGTCGGGACGAAAGAGAAGCACCCGGGGAGGCGGCCGTCGTCGACGGGCTCGGAGCGTCACCCGCCCAGGAATAGCGCACGTCGCGGTGTCGTGCAACCTGTCATGCGTCAGGTGCTTGTGCGTCAAGGACCGGTTGGCACCTGTCATGCTCCTGGCGGTGAGCAGCCCGGCTGGTGGATCCATTCATTCGCGCACCGCGAACTGGATCGCTGCGGCCCGTGCCAAGGAGACCGAGGGGCCGGGCGCGCTCTTCCTCGACCCCTACGCGGCGATGCTTGAAGGCCACGTTGGACGCGCGGCGCTCGCCGCGTCAGAGCGAGCGTCGGGCGGCCCGAACGAGTTCCTGCCCCTGCGCACGAGGTTCTTCGACGACGTCATCCTGGCCGAGGTCCTCGCGGGCTATGCAGGTGGTCCTGCTGGGCGCTGGGCTCGACACCCTGGGCGTCTCGCCTCCCGCTGCCGGACGGGGTCGACTGGTTTGAGGTCGACGACGCGGCCGTCCTCGAGGGCAAGATGGCGGCGCTCAGGGCGGTCGGCGCCGCCAACCCGCTGCCGCATGCCCCGGCTCGTGGGGGCCGACTTCGAGCTGGAAATGGCGGACGTTATGCGCTTGGCCTCCCACGCGGGCCGGCCGGCGGACGCTCTGGGTCGCCGAGGGCGTGCTCTTCTACCTCTCGGAGGGGCCCGCCGCCACCCCCGTCGTGCTCCGCCGCCTCTCGCTCTCGGGGACCGAGAGCGTGTTCGTGGCCGACGTGAGCGGGACAACAGCCATGCGGGGCCCGCCGGCCATGCAGCCTTGAACCCTCAAGTCGCTCGCCCGCCGGGGCCTGCCGCCGCCCTTCGCCACCGACGAGCCAGTCGGGCCCGGCGCCGCGCTGGATGGGATCGCGCTCAAGATAGCTGAGCCATCGGGACTCGCGCAGCGATACGGCCGGAGCATCACGCCTGCTGCCCCCGTCGCCGACGTGCCGGCAGGCTCCATGCCAACCCACCTGGTTGTTCGTCTTTGCGTGTTGTCTTGCCTCGACCCGACGCCGGCACCCCTGGCAGGGCCCTGGGCAGGGGCTGCCAGATGCGTTGCCAACCGTCCTTGCCGCACGAGGTCAGGTGACGGCATGACACGCCACCATCTCAAGTCACCCGGCATCTGGCCATGGATCTCACCCTGGTGTTCGGAGCCCTCTGGCAGCCGACCTGGGGGCACCTCCTCGACGTGCTCTTCGAGGCGCCACCGGCGGTGCGTGGGCGAGCCGGTCGAAGCCGCGCCCGGAATGACCGTTTTTGGCGCTGTCACCAAGCACCTGCGGGTTCCTGGGGGAGGCGGACCTCGTGACGACGCGTCGCGTCGGCCGCGAGAAGCTCCATTACCTGAACCCTAGGGGATATCCTCTGGCTCCATGACCGCTGGCTCGACAAGCACCCAACGCGCTAAATATTTGTGCTCCATGGCCTGCAACGCACGCTTGAACAGCTGGAAGGCACCACCCTACGGCCACCACGACCGCTCCCTCCTTGTTCGCCTCCCATGTCTACATCCGGGCAACGCCGGAGGCGATCTGGCGGGCGCTCACCGAGACTGACTTCACGAAGCGCTACTACTACGGCAACGCGATCGAATCGACCTTCGAGACGGGCGCGCCGTACCAGAATGACGGTCGGCGACAAGGTCCAGATCGAAGGCCGGGATCGTCGAGGCGACGCCGTCACGACGACTCGTCCAGACGTTCCACGGCGTCTGGGCCGCGGGCATGGAGGGCGACGCGGCCCACCCGCGTCACCTGGGAGATCGAGGACGCCGTCTCCGGCGTCTGCAAGGTGAGCCTCATCCACGGACGGCCTGCTGGAGGGCTCCGCGACCTTCGAGCAGGTCACCGGCGGCTGGCCGTTCATCCTGTCCGGCCCCAAGCCCTGGTTCTTCGTAGAACTGGGGCAAGGGGCTCAAAGAGGGCTGACGCTTGGTGAGCCTGGGTCCTTGCTCACGAGGGCCCCACCCCTCCCAGGGGGAGCTGGGGAGGGCAACCGACCGGGCGAGGCCCGGGAGACACCGATTGAGGCCGAACACCTCGGTGGTTCGGGCGAGCGAACACAAGCGGGTCATATCACCGTCTACGCCGTGCCACACGAGGTGGCACGAGAGCGGCACATCGTCGCGGCATGGAAGCCCCAGCGAATGTCTCAGCCTCCCCTCCCCGCTCGGGCGGTCAGCTGCCCGCGCTGCCAGTCGCGCCAACCGTGGCTGCCGGCAGCGCCCGGGCCGAAACTCCGGCTCGTCTCGGGTCGTCGTGGAACGGGACCGCGTCGTCGTCGAGCGCCTCGTCCTCGCCGACGCCAGCCTCGCCGCGTTCGTCGCCGAGCGCCCGGCCGCCGAGCGGCCGGACTCGTCGAGCGCGCCCTGAAGATCGGCCTGGTGGCGCTCCAGGACGCAGGCGTGAGCGTCAACGTGGACGCCGTCCGGGGCGAGTTCGAGAGCCTCGTCCGCCAGACCGAGGACGCCAACGAGCGGGCGGCGGCGGCGCTCGAGCAGCTCCGCGCCAACTTCGCCGACGGCGACGGGCGGCTGCCGCGGACGCTGGAGGAGTTCCTCGGCGACCGGGGCCGGCTGCGGACGCTCATGGACCGAGCTGTTCGACGAGTCGAAGCGCGACAGCGCGATCGGCCGGATCGGGCCGCTCCTCGGGACGTACTTCGACGGCGATGCCTCGAAGCTCGCCACGCTCCTCGACCCCACCCGGCTCGGCTCGCCGATGTACCAGTTCCGCGAAGAGATCGCGCGAGGGCTTCGCCAAGCTCAACGAGCGCATCGCGGCGATCGAGGCGGCATCGGCCGCGCGAGCCCCCGAGCGTGCGAAGTGGACCGCCAAGGGCGCCGACTTCGAGGACCTCCTCGAGGAGATGCTCGGCGAGGTCGCCCGCGGCGCCGGCGACCTCCTCGACCGGACGGCGGCCGAGACCGGCGCCGTCATGAAGTCGAAGAAGGGCGACTTCGTCCTGACGATCGACCCCGGCTCGCGCGCGGCCACGACGTGCGCGTCGTCATCGAGGCGAAGGACCGCCCGATGTCGATGCGGGCCATCCGCGACGAGCTCCGCGAGGCGCAGAGAGAACCGCGGTGCCGCGGTCGGCTCATCGTCTTCACGCCGGCCCATGCGCCGGCCGGCATCGAGCCGTTCACGGTCGTCGCCGGCGACGTCTACTGCGTCGTCGACCCCGAAGCGCCCGAACCGGCCATCCTCGCGGCGGCCGTCCGCCTGGCCCGGCTCCTCGCCCTGGCGACGCTCGACGAGCGCGAGGTCGAGGTGGACGCCGCGGCGATCGCCCGCGCTCTCGCCGGCATCCGGGAGCAGCTCGAGACGATCAAGACCCTCAAGAGCCAGCTGACGTCGATCAGCAACGCGACCAAGGGCGTCTGGACCGGCCTCGACACGCTCCGCTCCGGCGTCCTCGCCCGGGTCGCCGAGGCCGAGGCCGAGCTCCGCGCCGCGGCCCACTGATCTGCCCACGTTGTGCTGCTGCGGGGCGCTTGGCACCCGGGTCTCTTCCAAATGTGGCGCGGCCCGCCACCCGAAGGCGAGCGTCCGCGTCCTCGTCCCGTCCTCCGTCAGAGACGGAATCCTGCCATTCGTGCGGCACGAATCGGCTGTCCCTATCTCGACGGCAGCTCGGGATCTCATGAGCGTGCGGAAGCGCGCTCTCCGTTCTCTCCGCGGACACGGTCGACACACGGCGGGCCCGGTACTCCGGCGGGACCGGATGCCGGCCGCCTGCGCTCCCAGGCGCCGGTCCCGGAGGTGTCGCCGCGAGCAGCGATGACCCCGTGGAGCGGCGTCCGACACGCTGGGGGCGATGCGTGCCGCGCGGGACGATGACCCCGTGAGCGGCGATGACCCCGTGAGCGGCGATGACCCCGTGAGCGGCGACGAGCCGCGAGCGGCGATGGAGCCGTGAGCGGCGACGAGCCGCGAGTAAGGCCCACGCGCCGCCATAGCGCGATGGCAGCCCTATCCTGTTTCGGATCCAGATCGGCGCGGACCTGCGAGCGGCTCGGATGGAGCGGCGCTTCAGCCCGCGCGCCGCAGTGAGTGTCAAAGTCTAAAAGTTGTACTTTTTTGAGGAAGAGCGGGGCCGGTGGGGCCGCCTCTCCGGAACTCCTCGATCGGATCTCACGCTTGCGCCTCACGCCGAGGCCGTCTTCAGGGTGCGGCGGTCCGTCGTCCCGGGCGCAAGAGAGGCTGCAGTTACTGCGCACTGCATCGCATGACCTTGCTCATGCGCGGTGCGTCGACGCAGTTCGGCGCGGCCTCGAGCTTCGCGGCATCGACACGGCGTTGGAGCAGCCGGTGAACGTCCCGGAACCCGACTGCCGGGTTGACGGTCGGCGTTCGAGCTGGATCCCCGTGGCGACTCATCGTGGTCGAGGTCAAGACCCAGCTGCTCGACCTCGGCGGGCTCCTGCGTGACAGGTGCACGCGGGGCGCGCGGGTCGGATCGGCGGCGGCGCTAGCCCGGATGGGCGACCTGCCGAGGCCCTCTGTCGTGGTCGCGGCCGGCGACCCGCCAGAGCTGATGATGTCTGCTACAGTGCTCGGTTCGAGCCTCCGCCAGTGGAATCTCCCGGTTCGCGGGCCGCGCCGTGGGGCGCACGCTCCTGGGCGCTCTCGTCGCCGCGGCCGCGGTCCTCCGTGACGACGACCTGGGACGTCCCGGCCGCCAGGCGTACACCTCATGCCCGCGACGGCAGGCGGACCCGACGCTCCGTCCGCGTAGTCCGCGTACGGAGCGTCGGTCCGCCTGCCGTCGTCGCGGCATGAGGTGTACGCCTGGCGGCCGGGACGTCCCGGGTCCATCATCACGAGACCGCGGCCGGCGACGGGCGCTCCATCCAGGAGCGTCCGCACCACGGCGCGGCCGCGAACCGGGAATTCCTGGCGGAGGCTCGACCGATTTGCGCTGACGACGTCGTTGTTCTGGCGGGTCGCCAGCAGGACGACCACGACGAGGACCTCGGCAGGTCGCCATCCGAGGGTACGCGCCGCGCCGATCGACCCGCGCGCATAGACGTGCACCTGTCGCAGGAGCCCGCCGAGGTCGAGCAGCTGGGTCTTGACCTCGACCACGATCAGTCGCCGCGCGATCCGCTCGAACGCCAACAGGTCGACCCAGCCGTGGGCACCCGGGACGTTCACCGGCTGCTCCAACGCCGTGTCGATGCCGCGACGCTCGAGGCCGCGCCGAACTGCGTCGACGCACCGCGCATGAGCAAGGTCATGCGATGCATGCGCCGAACTGCCAGCCTCTCTTGCGCCCAGGACGACGGACCGCCGCACCCTGAAGACGGCCTCGGCGTCGAGCGCAAGCGTGATCCGATCGAGGAGTTCCGGAGAGGCGGCCCGCCGGCCTGTCTCGAGGTTGGCGATGTGCGACTTCGAGACGCCGCACCGCGCACTCAGGGCGCGCAGGCTGAAGCGCCGCTCCATCCGAGCCGCTCGCAGGTCCGCGCCGATCTGGATCCGAAGCGGATGGGCTGCCATCGCGCTATGGCAGCACATGGGCCTTACTCGCGGCTCATCGCCGCTCACGGCTCATCGCCGCTCACGGGCTCATCGCCGCTCACGGGGTCATCGCCGCTCACGGGGTCATCGCCGCTCACGGGGTCATCGTCCCGCGCGGCACGCATCGCCCCCAGCGTGTCGACGCCGCTCACGGGGTCATCGCTGCTCGCGGGACGCCCCAGGACGGTCTCATCGGGAGCGCAGGCAGCCAGCGTCCCGGTCCCGCCGGAGTACCGGGCCCGCCGTGTGTCGACCGTGTCCGCGGAGAGAGGACAGAGCGCGCTGCCGCACGCTCATCGAATCCGCTGCCGTGCGATCAACGCGGATTCGTGCCGCACGATCGGCAGATTCCGTCCTCTGACGGAGGACGGGACAAGGACGCGGACACTCGCCTTCGGGTGGCGGGCCGCGCCGCGGAGGGCGGCAACCCGGTCGGAGCGGCCCCGCACGGCGCGACGTCGGCAGATCAGTGGGCCGCGGCGCGGAGCTCCGCCTCGGCTTCGGCGACGCGGGCCAGGATGCCGGCGCGCAGCGTGTCGAGGCCGGTCCACACGCCCTTCGTGGCGTTGCTGATCGACGTCAGCTGGCTCTTGAGCGTCTTGATGGCCTCCAGCTGCTCCTTGACGCCCGCGAGGGCCCGGGCGATGGCCGCGGCGTCCACCTCGACCTCGCGCTCGTCGAGCGATGCCAGGGCGAGGAGGCGGGCGAGGCGGACGGCGGCCGCCAGGAAGGCGGGCTCGGGCGCGTCCGGGTCCACGACGCAGTAGACATCGCCGGCGACGACCGTGAACGGCTCGATACCGGCCGGGGCGTGCGCGGGCGTGAAGACGATCACGCCCACCGCGGCACCGCGGTTCTCCCTGGCGTCCCGGAGCTCGTCGCGAATTGCCCGCATCGACATCGGGCGATCCTTGGCCTCGATGACGATGCGCACGTCGTGGCCGCGGGTGAGGCCGGGGTCGAGCGTCAGGACGAAGTCGCCCTTCTTCGACTTGATCACGGCGCCGGTGTCCGCGGCCGTCCGGTCCAGCAGGTCGCCGGCCCCGCGGGCGCCTTCGGCCAGCAGCTCCTCGAGGAGGTCCTCGAAGTCGGCGCCCTTGGCAGTCCCCTTGGCGCGCTCCTGGGCTCGCGCGGCCGAGGCCGCTTCAAGCGCCGCGATGCGCTCGTTGAGCTTGCCGAAGCCCTCCGCGATCTCGCCGCGGAACTGGTAGAGCGGCGAACCCAGGCGCGTGGGGTCGAGGAGCGTCGCGAGCTTGCTGCCGTCCCCTTCGAGGTAGGTGCCCAGGAGCGTCTTGATGCGCCCGATCGCGCTGTCGCGCTTCGATTCGTCGAACAGCTGGTCCGTGAGCATGCGAAGCCGGCCGCGGTCGCCCAGGAACGCCTCCAGCGTCCTCGGGAGGCGACCGTCGCCGTCGGCGAAGTTCTGGCGCAGGAGCTGGTCGAGCGCAGCCGCCGCCTTGGCGTTGGCGTCCTCGGTCTGGCGAAGGAGGCCCGCGAACTCGGCCCGGACGGCGTCCACGTTGACGGTGACGCCGGCGTCCATGAGCGCGGTGAGGCCGATCTTCAGCGCGCGCTCGATGAGTCCGCCTCGCTCAGCGGCCGGGCGCTCGGCGACGAAGGCGGCGAGGCTGGCGTCCACGAGGACCAGTCGCTCGACGACGATGCGGTCACGCTCGACCGCGATCCGGGACGAGGCGGAGGTGTTCGTCCCGGGCGCTGCCGGCAACGCAACGGGCGTCGACGGGGTCGCGACGGCCGACCGTCCAAGCGAGGAGGGGAGGCTGACGACGTTCGCAGGCGCTTCCATGACGCGGACGATGCGCCGCTCCTGTGCCAGCTCATGTGGCACGGCGAGACGGTGGACCCGGTGTTCGTCGCCCGAACCCGAGGTGCGGCCTCGATCGGTGTCTCCCGGGCCTCGCCGATCGGCTGCCCTGCCAGCTCCCCTGGGAGGGGTGGGGCCCTCGTGGCGAGGGCCCAGGCTCCCGAGCGTCAGCCCTCTTCGAGCCCCTTGCCCGTCTCGAGGACCGACTTCAGGCCGGACAGGATGAACGGCCAGCCGCCGGTGACCTGCTCGAAGGTCGCGGAGCCCTCGACCAGGCCGTCGTGGATGAGGCTCACCTTGCAGACGCCGGAGACGGCGTCCTCGATCTCCCAGGTGACGCGGGTGGCCGCGTCGCCCTCCATGCCCGCGGCCCAGACGCCGTGGAACGTCTGGACGAGTCGTCGTGGCGGCGTCGCCTCGACGATCCGGCCTTCGATCTGGACCTTGTCGCCGACCGTCATCTGGTACGGCGCGCCCGTCTCGAAGGTCGATTCGATCGCGTTGCCGTAGTAGTAGCGCTTCGTGAAGTCAGTCTCGGTGAGCGCCCGCCAGATCGCCTCCGGCGTTGCCCGGATGTAGACAGTGGAGACGAACGAGGGAGCGGTCGTGGTGGCCATCGGGTGGTCCTCCAGCTGTTCGAGCGTGCGTTGCAGGCCAAGAAGCGCGTCGGCGGCGCGCGTTCGGTACTTGTCGAGCCAGCGGTCATGGAGCCGCCGGATCGGCACCGGGTTCAGGTAATGGAACTTCTCGCGGCCGACGCGACGCGTCGTCACGAGGTCCGCCGCCTCCAGGATTTGCAGGTGCTTCATGACGCCGAAACGGGTCATTCCCGGCACGGCTTCGACCAGCTCGCCGAGCGCACGGCCGTCACGCTCGAAGAGCACGTCGAGGAGGTGCCGCCGGGTGGGATCCCCGAGGGCTCCGAACACCGGGTCATCCATGGCCAGATGATAGGTGACTTAATGGTCACATGTCAATGCCGTCACCTGACCTCGTGCGGCAAGGACGGTTGGCAACGCATCTGGCGGCCGCCCCAGGGCCCTCCCAGGGGTGCCGGCGTCAGGTCGAGGCAGAACGACGCGCAACGACGAGGTGGGTTCGCATGGAGCCTGCCGGCACGTCGGCGACGGGGGCAGCAGGCGTGATGCTCCGGCCGTATCGCTGCGCGAGTCCCGATGGCTCAGCTATCTCGACGCGATCCCATCCAGCGCGGCGCAGGAGCCCGACTGGCTCGTCGGTGGCGAAGGGCGGCGGCAGGCCCCGGCGGGCGAGCGACTCGAGGTACGGCTGCATGGCCGGCAGGCGGTAGAGCCCTGTCCCGCTCACGTCGGCCACGAACACGCTCTCGGTCCCCGAGAAACGAGCGGCGGCGGACACGAGAGCGGTGGCGGCGCCCTCCGAGAGGTAGAAGAGCACGCCCTCGGCGACCCAGAGCGTCCGCCGGCCAGCCACATACCCGGCCTCGCGCAGGCCGTCCGCCCATTCGAGCTCGAAGTCGGCCCCCACGAGCCGGTGCATGCGGCAGCGGGTGGCGGCGCCGACCGCCCTGAGCGCCGCCATCTTGCCCTCGAGGACGGCCGCGTCGTCGACCTCGAACCAGTCGACACCGTCCGGCAGCGGGAGGCGGAACGCCCGGGTGTCGAGCCCAGCGCCCAGCAGGACCACCTGGTCGCCCGCGCGGACCTCGGCCAGGATGACGTCGTCGAAGAACCTCGTGCGCAGGGGCAGGAACTCGTTCGGGCCGCCCGACGCTCGCTCTGACGCGGCGAGCGCCGCGCGGCCGACGTCGCCTGCGAGCATCGCCGCGTAGGGGTCGAGGAAGAGCGCGCCCGGCCCCTCGGTCTCCTTGGCACGGGCCGCAGCGATCCAGTTCGCGGTGCGCGAGGCCGTCGATCCACCAGCCGGGCTGCTCACCGCAGGAGCATGACAGGTGCCAACCGTCCTTGACGCACAAGCACCTGACGCATGACAGGTCGCCTGACGCGCGACGTGCGCTATTCCTGGGCGGGTGACGCTCCGAGCCCGTCGACGACGGCCGCCACGAAGAGGAGCCCTCCCCCGATCCCGACCACGCCCAGAACGGTCATGGAGAAGCGCGGGTCGAGGCCGATCACCTCGAGGGTCTGCAGGCCGCCGATGGCAAGGGTCGCGAGACCGACGGACGTCGCCGCTGCGGCCCACGTCCAGGCGCGGCGGGGAGTCTCGCCGGCCAACCAGCCCGTGAGGATGACCCAGGCCTGGTACAGCGTGGCGAGGATGCCTGCCGCGAGCAGGGCCGGGAGCGTCCACCAGTCCGCGACCTGCGCCCAATCTGCGAGCGGCACCATCGGCCAGAGTCCTGACAGGCCGACGAGGCCGACGCCAACGAGTGCCACGGCCAGGACTCCCCGTGAGGATCGTGCGGCTGATCGCGTGCGGAGGCGAGCAAGACCGAACGCGAAGAGGAGCGTTCCGACCAGGAGTCCGACTGACCCCATCTGGTTCACGGCCTCGGCGGCCGGCAGGAAGGGTTGCCAGGTCGAGTCGGCTCCGGCGCTGATCTGGAGGAGGTTCAGCCCACTGACCGCGGCCCCGGCCGAGAGCGCGAGCTCGGATCCGGCCCCGAGCAGGCTGCCGAGGAGGAGCATCCGGCGAACCTGCCAGGCGTCGGGCGAACGCAGCACGAATGCGGCCGGAAGGAGGAACGCCACGACTCCGCCGACCACGCCCGTGAGCGTCATCGGGAGGACGCCTGCGTACGCGAAGTCCGACAACAGCGGGAGCTCGGAGAGCAGTCGCAGCGCCAGGTCAACCGCGATCGCCACCGCACAGATCGCGACCACGGTGGCGCGACCGATGACGATGGACCCGCGGGGCCGTCGGACGATCGGTGTCCCGTCGAGCTCGGTGAGCGTCGCGCCGTCCACGGATCGAGCGTGGAAGTGGGTAATCGGTGCGTCAAGGGTCGCTGGGACGAATCGCCCGCTTGTTTCGTCACCGCTGAGCAACCGAACCGACCAACGGGGCGGTCGCGCGGTGGCCGGGCACGTTGGCCTGCGGCGGTGCGACGATGTACGGGCAAGCCGGGCGATCCCGCGGCAAAACGACGCACCCGAACAGGCGTCCCAGGGGAGACCTCCGCATGTCGATCAAGGTCAACGCCGGCGGGTTCGGGTTGGGCGGGTTCGGGTTGGGTGCCTTCGGGCACAAGGGATCCGCTCCGTCGCCTTTCGACGCAGCGAACGGCCCGCGCCTGGCGGGACCGCAGGGAAGCCACCCGCTCCACGCCATCCGGCCGGAGGACCTGGTTCGACCGGGCGACGGGGCCGTGGCGGGCGAGATCGTCCTCGATCACCCGGCGGTCGTCGGCAAAGGGATGACGGGCAGGCTCCGGGTCACGTCGAACGAGCGAATCGCTGCCCGAAAGGCGAACCTGCGCCTGGTCGGCCTGCGCCTGGACGAGACGCGCCAGTCCCGCGAGGACCACGACGGCGACGGCCACGTCACCAGCTCCGAGCACTGGGTGGAGGCGCGCGGCCGCCTGTTCGTCGAGGACGCGTTCCTCGAGCCGGCGATCCCGACGACGATGGAGCCCGGCGCGACGTTCGAGGCCCCGATCATCGTGCCGGCGCCGCCGCTCGGACCGCCGACCGCCCATCTCGGCGAATCGATCATCGCGTGGGCGCTGGAGGTTCGCTGGGACGTGGCGATGGGCTCCGACCACTTCGTGGCAGTCCACCTGCCCCTCGCCCAGCACCCCGACCTCCTGCGGGCCGGCGTCGGCAGGCAGGGCGGGACGAGCCTGCTCGACAGCATCGACGTGTCCGGGGCGACCATCGCCGTGACGTCGCCGCTCCCCGCCCCGGCCGGCTCGGAGATGGTGGTCGCCGTCCGCTGGCCGTCCGCGCCCGGCGGGTCGAAGGGTCGGGTGGAGCTCCATCGGCGGACGAACGCGCCGAACGGCGCGGAGGGGGTCATTGCCACGACCCCGATCGAGCCGGCGAACCTGCGCGGCGGCATCGAAGTCCGCCTGCCCGTCCCGGACGGGTGCGCGCCTTCGTTCGACGGGGCCGGCCTGGAGGTCACGTACGTCGTGCGGGTCCTGGTCGATCGGCGCTTCATGACCGATGCTGCCATCGAGCGACCGGTGGCGATCGTCTGACGCGACGGCCCGACGGGCCCTGTCTCTCACGAGGAGCTTTGATGAAGGTGTTTGCGCTTGGACATGACCTGGTGGCCCAGGACGATCCCAGGTTCGCGGAACTGCGAGCGGCCGAGGCCCTCCGCGTCTGGGAGCTGAACCAGGCCGACGTCCTGCGGGAGGTCTACTTCCGGGCGGACCGCGCCAACGGCGTGCTGGTGTTCGAGGTGCCCGATCTCGACGCTGCCCGCGCCGCCGTCGACAGCCTGCCGCTGGTGGCGGAAGGCCTGATCGACTTCGAGCTGGTCCCGCTGCGGCCGTACCCGGGCCTCGGCCGGCTGTTCGAGCACACGCCGACGCCGGGAGCCTGAGCCGAGAAGCGGGCGCCCGGGCTCGGGGCGCCTCCAGGGATGCCCGCCCTGGGCCGCGCGCTACTCCTCGCCGCCGAACGTCGTCGCCTCGACGGCCGCGGCGCCGGGCTCCTCGGACGCGGACTCGTCGCTGCCGCCGGAGCAGTCGAGGACCGCCGTGTATGGATCGATCGCGCTCTGGTCGGCCTGGTGCTCCGCGAGCCAGTTGTTGAACTCGGCCTGCACCGCCTGGCGCCACGCGCCCCGGTTGGTGATCGAAAGCGAGAGCGCCGCCAGCCGCGACTCCAGCGTGCCTCGCCACTGGTCGCCGATGCCCTCGTGGCGGGCTTCGTGGGCGCGCAGGTCGGCGGTCATCGCCGTCCATGCCGTCTGCACGGCCGGGTTGGTGGGCGACCATTGCGGCATGTCGACCGACTTCGAAACGGTGACGGCGGCGTTCGCCAGGGTCAGGGTCGTCGACGATCCTGAGCCCGCATAGACCGGATCCGCCGACCAGCCGAACGTCACGCGCGTGCGGGCCCAGCCGGACGTCGCACGGTACGGCGAGTGGCCGTCGAGGTAGTTGACGATGGTCGCGCAATCGCTGGTGCCGGGCGCCAGGCCGACGTGCCACCGCTGGACGACCTGGCCGTCTCCGCCGGCGCCGAGCAGGCCTGCCGTCGCCGCGTTGCCGGAAGCGTGCTGGAGTGCCCCGAGCAGCGCGACCCGGGCGTTGGGGTCGGCGTGGGCGGCGAGGGCCCGGATCGCCGCGGGCGTGCGCGGCATCGGCATTCGATCGCGGAACGTGACACTCGACCGCCCGCCTGAGGCCGTGAGCCGTCCGCGCGCTCGATCGCGGGTGGCGACGCTGGCGCCCATGGCCGGACGATACCGCGGCGCGCAAGCGATGGCCGGCCCGCAGCGGGGTCGCGGTGGTCAGTCGATCGCGCGGCGCAGGTTCCGGATGACGGCGAGGCCTTCCGCGACGTCTGCCGCCGGGGCGTACGGACCCGGCATGAGGAAGCACGGCCGGGCCGCCAGCGCCATCCCCTCGACCATCCCCCAGGCGGCCTCCACGCGCCGGCCGAAGCAGGCTTCGGCGGCTCGCTTGTAGACGAAGACGACCGCAGCCGGCCGCCAGATGGCGATCTTCTGCCACAGCGGTCCGACGCCCGCCCGGAGGTCGGCGTCGGTCGCCTCGTCGCGCGCCGTCGGCCGCTTGAGCAGGTCCGTGATGCCGTGCCCGCCCGCAGCCAGTGCATCGTCGGCCATGCGCAGGTCGGTGCCCTCCGGCAGGATGCCGGCCGTCACGAGGCGCCGCCAGAACGTGAGGCCCAGGCGGCCCTGGTGATAGTGGCCCGCGGTGACGCTCACCGGCGAAGGGTTGAGCCCGACGAACAGGAGGCGCCCGGGCTCGGGCGGCAGGTCCGCCAGCGTCTCGACGGGCAGGCCGTCGAGCACCAGGGTGGCGCGGTGGCCTGGGCCCGGGTCGGGCCGAGCGGCGGGGTCATGCATGACGGCAGGGTAGGGGACGAAGGCACGCCTGCCCAGCCCGTGCCGGCGTCCACGAGGGGCCGTGCCCGTCCGCGTCGCGCCGGGAGTTCCGTCCCTACCGATCGGCCTCCTCGGGCGCGTCCGCATTCCAGGCAGGGTCGCCGTACCGACCGGCCAGCAGGCGCCCCGCCGCCGCTCGCTCGGCGTCGGTCAGGGCCGACGGGCCTGCATCGGCCGCCCCGAACGCCGACACGACCGCGGCGTCCACCGCGGCCGGGACTGGAACGGCCACGCCGGCTCGTGCCAGCTCGACCGCCAGGCTGGTCACTGCGGCGCGCCGGCTCCTCGTCCGTTCCCAGCGTAGGTTGCCCGCGGCACCCGGACCGGCACACGCACGGCGGAGTGCGTCGAGGTCGGCGTCGACGAGCAAGGTCCCGTGCACGAGGAGGGCACGGCCGCCGAGCCAGGCGGCCACGCCCGAGAGCTTGCCGCCGGGCGCAACCAGGTCACGTTCGGTGGTCGTGGCGTCGGAAACGCCGAGCGCCCGAACAGCCGCAGCCAGCGGGTCGAGGACCAGGCGGTAGATGCCGGGCAGGTGGCGCAGCTCCGGGTCCGCCAGGAAGAGGGCATCCTCCGGGCGCACCACGACCGTCACGTTGAGGTTGCCGGGATCGTGCCAGACCGTGCCTCCGCCCGTGAAGCGTCGCAGGACCGGCGCGCCCAGGGCGGCCGCGGCGGCCGCGTCGACCTCGGCGGCGGCGACCTGGAACCGTCCGACGACCACGGACCGGTCACTTCGCCACAATCGCAGGACCGGTGTCGCGGCCCCGGGATCCGCGGCGACTCGCCGGGCGATGGCCTCGTCGACCGCCAGGTTGGTGGCCGCGTCGCGCTCGCCGTCGTCGGGGAGGAGTCGCCACGTCGTCACGGACGCAGCGTACCGCGGCGGCCTGTGGAAGGCGGCGCCGGCGCCGGGACCTCGATGGCCGCCGGGCTCGTCGCATCAGGCGGTCTGCCTGACGAGACCGTCTGGCCTGCCGGCACGGCCTGGTCCCGGGGCAAGGTTGCCTGTGACGGTATGACAAGGTGCCTTTCATCCCGTCTCGACGGGTCCGAGGTCCCTCGCCCGGCAGCCCCCGAGCGTGTCTCATGGGGGCATGACGGCTGCGTCCCCCGCGGTGCCCCTCGACCGCCTCCCCGCACGAACGCCCGCCCGCGTCGTCACCGTGCCGGCCGCGAGCCAGTTCGCGGACGTTGGCCTGGTGGCCGGCGTCGAGGTGGCCGTTGAGCGCGTCCTGCCATTGGGCGGGCCCGTCATCGTCAGGCTCGGGACCGCCCGCGTCGCCCTGGGACGGGCCGTCGCCCGGTCCGTCCTCGTCCAGGAAGAGGACCGACCGTGAACCACCACGGCGGCGAGCGGGGTGGGGTCGTCGCCGACGGCCTGCCGGTCGTCGCCCTCGTCGGCCGGCCGAATGTCGGGAAGTCCACGTTCCTGGCGCGGGCCAGCGGCCGCTACGCGGAGGTCGCGAACGTCGCCGGGACGACGGTCGACCTCGAAGCTCGGGTGGTCTCGTCGAGCGCCGGGAGCGCGCTGCTGGTGGACCTGCCGGGGGCATTGAGCCTGGTCGACCGGCCGGCGGGCGGGCGGCCGTTCTGGCAGCTCCTCCTCGAGGCGGCTCCGGATGCCGTTCTGGTCGTCGCCGATGCCGGCGACATCGAGCGCCACCTTCCCCTCGCGCTCGCCTGCCGCGACCTGGGCCTCCCGATCGTGGTCGCCGCCAACCTCTCCGACGAGGCCGGCCGGCGCGGCGCCGATCTCGACACCGGGGCCCTGGCCCAGCGGCTGTGCGCTCCCGTCGTGCGCACCGTCGGCCGCGACGGGACCGGCGTCAGCGAGGCCGTCGACCTCGCGGTCGGGCGGGCGCGGCGTCGGCAGGCGGTGCTGGCCGGCCGATCCTCGCCGCGGAGCACGGTCCCCGCGCCCGCCTACTCGCCCGCCGTCGAGGAGCGTCTCTCGGCCGACGCGCACGAGTGGCGTCACGCCCGGTCGCTGGGGGCGGCTGCCGCGACGGCCGATCCGCTGGCCGCGCTGGTCGCGGCCGGGCGCGTGTCGCCGAGAGGAGCCGCCGCCATCAGCCTGGCCGACGTGCTGGCGCCGGAGCGGATCGCGGTTGCCCGCGCGTGGGCGGCGGCCGCCGTGCGCCACCGCGAGGTTCGCCGTCCGTTCGCCGATCGCCTGGCCGAGGCGAGCGTGCGTCCGCTGACGGGCGTTCCACTGCTGGTCATCGTGCTCGCGGCCACGTTCGCCATCGTGGCGATCGGTGGCTCGATCGTGGCAGGCGCCCTCTCGGCCGCGTGGAGCGCGTTCGTGTCCCCGCTCCTGCACACGGTCGTCGGGACGGTCGTGCCGGTCCCGGGCTCGGGCGGGCCGTGCTGGCCGCCGTCGACGACGGCCTCCTCGCGATGCTGGCGGTGGGGATCCCGTACGTCCTCGCCTTCACCGTGCTCGTTGCCATGCTGGAGGACTCCGGCTACCTTGCCAGCCTCACCGTCCTGACGGACCGGGCCCTGGGCGCGGTCGGGCTGCCGGGGCGAGCCGCCATCCCGCTGCTCGTCGCCGCCGGCTGCAACGTCCCCGCCATCTACGCGACCAGGGTGCTGGCGACCCGTCGGGAGCGGGTCCTGGCGGCATTCCTCGCCACGCTCGTGCCGTGCTCGGCGCGCTCGGCCGTGGTCCTCGCGGCGCTGACACCGCTGGCCGGGCCATGGGCCGCGGCCGGGGCGTTCGCGATCGTGACCGCGCTGACGGTCGGAGCCGGCCTCGGCGCCAACGCGCTGCTGCCGGGCCGCCAGTCGCCGCTGGTGCTGGACCTCGCGCCGTTCCGCGTGCCCGTGCCGCGCCTCGTCGCCGGCAAGGCCTGGGTCCGCTTCGAGAGCTTCGTCCGGACGGCGACCCCGATCATGCTTCTCGGTCATTCGCGCTCGGCCTCGCTCGAAGGGCGGCGTCGTGGCGGCGATCGTGCCGATGCTCCAGCCGCTCACGCTGGCCCTGCTGGGCCTGCCGGCCGTGGCCGGCGTCGCGATCGTGTTCGCGTGCTGCGCAGAGCTGACGCTGCAGGTGCTCCTCGTCCTTGCCGCGCCCGCCGCGGAGGGCCGGCGTGCTCCGGTGATCCTGTCCGGCCAGGCGCTCGTCTTTGCGGTCATGACGTCCGTGTCGCTGCCGTGCATCGCCACGTTCTCGGCCCTGGCCGCCGAAGCTCGGGCGGCGGACCGCCGTGCTGATGAGCGCGGCGTCGATCGGCCTGGCTCTTGTCGCGGGCGCCGTCCTCGGCGCGCCTGGTGGGCATCGCCTGATCGCCGCGCGCCACGCGTGACGCAAGGCGAGCCCGCGCGCCCGGTGGACATCACCGATCGCGGCGCGCCACGCGCGACGGAACGCCGTCCCCGCGCGTCGGACCACACCAGCCCGCGCGGCCCACCCACGCTCGGACGTCGGGCGCGCTCGCGGCCGACGCGGCGCCGATCACGGCAGGCTCGGATTGCCACCTTCCTCGTCGGGCGGGACCATGGGGCACCGCCGGCTGGACGCGCCCGGCAGGCTCGGCCGTGGCGGCCGTCGCCCCCGGCGCCCCCGGCGCCCCCGGCGCCCCAGGCGCCCCAAAAGGCCCGCCCGGCCCGCCCGCCCGCAGCTCCGCGACGTCGAACGCCGTGGTCGCCGACGTCCAGGTCGCGGCTACCTCCACCCGGGTGGCCAGGATCAGGCGAGTCAGCCCGGACGCCGTGAACAGGATGGCGAATGCCGGGTAGCCGAGGGGCAGGATCGCCAGCAGCCCGCCCGACGAGAGCTGGCCGACCGTCAGTCCGGCAGCCGACGACGCGACGAAGCGCGCCTGGGCGCCGATGAGGTTGGCTCCGCCCGTCAGCCGCAGGAGCCGCTTGTTCGAGGCGAGGACGCCGGCCGAGGCGCCGGCCGATGCCATCGCCGCGACCACGAAGAGCACCAGCCACGCGAGCGGGTTGGCCGGCAGCGCGCGATACAGCTCGACGATCCATCCGCCGCGCAGGATGAAGCTGATGCGCAGGGCGCGGCTGGACGATCCGTGGCCGAGCCAGCCGCCGACGATCGTGGCCGAGAGCAGGGACGCGGCCGACGAGACCGCCGACAGGAGGATCGCGAAGCTCGGCGGCAGGCCGAGCACCGCGATCGCGTAGATGGACAGGTACGGCCCGAAGCCGGCGCCCATGGCGGCCAGCGCGACATCGCGGATGAACCGCCTGGTCTCCCGGTTCAGCGGCGGCGCCTGGCCGCGGGCGGCGACTCGGACCCGGCCCGGGGTGGCGGAGGCGCCGCACGACCGCCAGCTCCGCGATCCCGATCAGCCCCGCCGTCACGAACACGATCGCGTACACGGCGACGCCGAGGAGCGGCAAGCCCACCTGGACCAGGAGGGCCACCGGCAGGAGGAGCGTTGCCCCGAGACCCTGGATGATGCCCATGACCCGGGGGGCGACGAAACGGCGCTCGGGCTCGGGCAGGATCGCGCCATACCAGGCGAGGAGGTTGGCACCGCCGATCGACGAGGCGGCGCCGGCCAGCGTCATGACGCCGGCGATCAGCAGGATCGCCGCCCCGGCCGGAAGCAGGTGGAGATGCTCGGCGACCACGACGACGGCCAGGACCAGTCCACGCGTCTCGCCGACGGCGAGGATCGCCAGCGTGACCCCGCGGAGGTTGCCGTCGGTCCGGTGCAGCAAACCGGGCACGAGGAGCTGTGCCGACGACAGCGCATACGGCAGGACGCCGATGACGGTGGCGAGCGCCGGCGGCGCCTTGAGGGCCAGGAGGAGCGGAATGGTGAGGCCGTCGCCGGCCAGGGCGAAGACGACCGCGGCCGTGACGCCGATCCCGTGGTAGGTCCGGTAGCGGCGATCGCTGAAGGCCCGCCACTCTCCGGCGGACGCGCGAACGCCGGCGGGCAGGCTCGGGCCAGGCGGTCGGCGCACGGACCAATGGTACCGAGCGCAGCCCGCTGCCCGACCGCGACGGAAGGTCGCTCACGGCTCGCCGCAGGGCGCCCGGCGGGCGTGCCGAATCGCGCGGCGCCCGATCACGCGACCCGCCGCCCGGCGGGCGGCGGGTCATTCCACCGTGATCGAGATCCCGCTGCCGTTTTTGTCGGTGATGTCGACGTTCCGGCTCTGGACGCCGGCCTGCAGCGCGGAGCGGACCTGGGCGGCATACGCCGCCGGGATGCCGGGCAGCGTCTGGGCGAGCTCGGAGAGGAACGCCGGTACCCTGAGGTTCACGACGATCCGGCCTTCGTCACGCACCTCGATGCGGGATGCGCGCCTGGCGCCCCCCCGCGGGGCCGCTCGCGGCATCTGGGGAGCCGGTCCCAGCACGGGACCCGCCACCGCCGGTTCCGCGGGTCGAGCCGGCCGCGGCCCCCGCCGCCGCCGCGCCGGGGGCGGGGGAGCGCTTCAAGCCCAGCGCCTCGA
>CAWGEL010000002.1:0-130942 GCA_963821595.1 uncultured Chloroflexia bacterium
TCGGTGAGTCAACGCAGTTGCAGGCCGGCGACCGGATCGCGAGCGGCTTCCGCCTCGAGCTCGGCGAGCGATGGCGCGAGGTCGATCCCGCCCCAGTCGATCTCGTTCATGCCGCCCTCGAGCATGGGCAGCATGGCGGCGGTTGTGCCAGTGGTGGCAGGCCGGGCAGGGCCCGGTGCCGCCCAAGATGTGAACCACGGTCGCGACGACGTTCGCCTCACCGCGCAGGCCGCGGGAGTCGAGAACGCGGCCAGGCCGGCTAGATGCCGCTCGGCGCGGAGGATCCTGCCAGCGAGGTCGGCCGGCGTGTCGGCTTGCCGCGAGGCGCTAGGATCAGGTCGTCGGGATCGTGCGTTCACGGCGCACCTCCGGCAGGGCCGTCCCGGGCGTCTCACTGACCGGGGCGGCCTTCCTGTTGTCCCAACGGGTGCGTGCGAGCCGCGACATGCGGACCCGCATCGCGAGGCGCAGCCGGCGAGTCCGTTCGGCCGGCGGCAGTTCGTCAGTGATCCCGAACTCAGCGGCGAGCGCCTGTTCCCATGCCGCGCGGGCGGGGGCGACGTTCGTCCGGCCGCGGGCGTGGACGGTCAGGGCGCCGATGCGTCCGAGCCGTACTCGTTCCGGATCCTTCGCTCGCTGCTGACCATGGGGCCAGCCTGCGCCGCATTGCTGCGGGTTAGTGCGGACGCACCTGCGGGCTATTTTCCCGCGGCGGCTACTTCGGGCGAGTGACCCAGCCACGCTCCACGTAGACAGGGAGGGTGCCGCGGTCGACGCCGACGAGGCCCGCTATCGCACGACGGACCCGCGCTTGGTCCACGTCAAGTGCAGCTGCAGCGATCCGATGCCGCTCGCTCGCGCTATGCGGGGTCAGCCTGCCGACGCCGGCCAGGCGTCGGACGCCATGTCGACCTCGGCCCGCCATTTCGCCTCGGCCTCGCGCCGCGCCTGCTCGTCTAGGGCGGCCTCGGCGGCCGCGCCACGACGTACCGGCCTGCTCGGCCAGAGCGCGGACTCGTCGCGCCGCGCCTGCTCGCGCCGGATCGTTCCAAGTCGGCCCTTGGCCGCCGTGCGGAGATCGACTCAGGGACGTCGGGCTGTCGGGCAGCCATCTCCCGGACAGCGTCGCTCCAGTTCGTCGTCCTGCCCGCTCACAGCTTGTCACCCAGGGCGATCTCGCGCGCCTGCGCGAGCGCCCGCGCGTTAGCCGTGGTGGACGCATAGCGGCGCAGCATCCGGTCGGACTCCCAGCCGCCGAGCGCCATGAGCGTCTCGCGCGACGGCGCCGCGCCATCTCGAGGTGGTGCCGCCACGCGTGGCGCAGTTCGTGAGGGTGCAGCCCGGCGATGCCGGCCTGTTGGCCGCGAGCCCGGACCAGCTGGCCGACGCCGCTCTCGGTGAGCCGGCCGCGGAGCCCGAGCCAGAGCCAGGGCTCCGCGGCATGCGTCGTGGGCCCGCCGGACGCGGAGGTACGCCTCGAGGGCCACCACCGTCGAGTTGTCGACCTGGCAGATACGGCTCTTCTCACCCTTGCCGTAGACGGTGATCTCGCCCCGGTTCAGGTTCACGTCACGCAGCCCCGGATCGCTGGGGGAGTACCGGAGCCCGACGAGCTCGCCGCGGCGCATGCCCGTGTTCATGAGCACGCGCAGCATCGCGGCGTCGCGCTGGTCGTCGAACGCCCGACCGCGGCACGTGCCGAGGATGGCCCGCAGTTCCTCGAGGGTGAGGACGCGCGGTTCGTACTTGGGCAGGCGCGGCGGCCGCATCCGGCGCATCGGGTTCAGGAAGCCGTCGACCTTGGTCCCGTACCAGGTGAAGAACGTCTTGAGGGCCCGGAACCGGTTGTGCACGGTGGCCGGCGCGACCGTCTCGTGAAGGCCGTTGAGCCAGGCCGTCACCTGTTCGTCGCGGATCTCGGCGAGCGTCGTCGGGTAGCCGTGGGCGACCAGGAAGTCCGCGAACAGGCGGAGGGCGGTCCCGTAGGTGGCGACGGTGTTCGGGCTGATCCGCTCGCTGCGCTTCTCGCGGAAGAAGGCCCCGATCTCGTCGCCGAGGTCGCCCGGCCGTGACGATCTCGGCTATCATCTCCGTGCTCATGGCTCAGTCCACCTTGCTGGAGTTTCGACAGCTGACAGCATAGGCTCAGATGCGGCGTAGGGTCAAGCCGACACCGTTATCGACTGAGCCGGAGCACAAACGTGGGCGGTTAGCTCAGTTGGTTAGAGCGCATGCTTGACATGCATGAGGTCAGAGGTTCAAGTCCTCTACCGCCCACCAGACCTGAACGCGTCGAGCGGGACATGTCACGTTCGCCCGGAGCCACCAGAGAGCCGCGGCCTCGGCTGGAATCCGCGGCGGCAGGGCGACGCTGACACCACCCGTGAGCGGCCGGCGAACCGGCCCGGGCTCCGCCCGTTAGCGCGGTCTCGAGCGCGCGACCGCCCCGAGCGGCCGCGAAGTCGGGTGGAACCGCGGGAGGCACAGGACCCTCTCGTCCCGGTGGGCGAGGGGGTTTCGTGTTCCCGGGAGGTGGGTCATGGCGGACGAACCGAAAGCGGCGACGGCAGGCGACGACGCGCCCGAGGCGATGGTGCTCGAGACGCCCGAGCGCGGCTCCGTCGAGGAGCTGCTCGATGCGGGCGCCCAGTCGACGCTGGATGCGATGCGGCACTCGACGGCGCACGTGATGGCCGAGGCCGTCCTGGCGCTGTTCCCCGAAGCCAGGCTGGGAATCGGGCCGGCGATCACCGACGGCTTCTACTACGACTTCGACCTGCCGCGCCCGTTGACGCCCGACGACCTCGCCGCCATCGAGGAGCGGATGGCCAGGAGCGTCGCCGCCGACCATCCATTCGTGCGGCGAGAGCTACCGTTCGCCGCCGCGCGCGAAGAGGTGGCGGGGCACGGTCAGACGTACAAGGTGGAGATTCTCGACGACCTGGCCGCCAGGGCCGAGGCGGCGGGAGAGCCCCTGCCGGTCACGACCTTCTACGACCACGGCCCATTCAGTGACCTGTGCCGGGGCCCGCACGTCGCATCGACCGGCGCGATCGGGCCGTTCAAGCTGCTCGCGGTCGCCGGCGCCTACTGGCGCGGCGACGAGAAGCGGCCGATGCTGCAGCGGATCTACGGCACGGTCTGGGAATCGCAGGAAGACCTCGATCGGTTCGTCTGGAGGCGCGAGGAAGCGCGGAAGCGCGATCACCGGCGGCTCGGCGTGCAGCTCGACCTGTTCAGCTTCCACGATGTTTCGCCCGGCGCGGCGTTCTGGCATCCCAAGGGCTGGACCCTCTACCGGACGCTGGAAGGCGCGATGCGCGAGCTGCAGGCACGTCGCGGCTACCAGGAGATCTACACGCCGCCGCTCGTCCACCAGAAGCTGTGGCAGCAGTCGGGCCACTGGGACCTCTACCGCGAGCACATGTTCCTCGTCGAGGCCGAGAACCAGATATTCAGCCTCAAGCCGATGAACTGCCCGGAGAGCACCTACATCTACCGAAGCCAGGTGCGCTCCTACCGCGACCTCCCGCTGCGCCTCTCGGAGTACGGCAAGCTCCATCGAAACGAGCTGTCGGGCACGCTGTCGGGCCTGACGCGCGTCCGCCACTTCGTCACCGACGACGCCCATATCTACGCCCGGCCGGACCAGATCGGGTCGGAGATCGAGGCCCTGATGGGGGAGGTGACGGAGGCCTACGGCTGGTTCGGGCTCACGCCGCGCCTGACCTTCGGGACGCGCCCCGACAAGGCACTCGGCGACCCCGCGCTCTGGGAGCACGCCGAGGGCCTGATGCGGGACGCGCTGGAGCGATCCGGCGTGGACTACCGGCTGAAGCCGAAGGATGGGGCCTTCTACGCGCCGAAGATCGACATCCAGGTCGAGGACGCCCTCGGCCGCGAGTGGCAGACGGCCACCATCCAGGTGGACCTGGTCATGCTGCCGGAGCGTTTCGACCTCTGGTACATCGACGCCGACGGGACCCAACGCCGTCCGGTGGCGATCCACCGGGCGATCTACGGTTCGCTGGAGCGGTTCATCGGCGTGATGACCGAGCACTTCGCGGGTGCGTTCCCGTTCTGGTGCGCGCCGGTCCAGGTCGTCGTCATCCCCATCGCCGACCGCCACGTGGATGCCGCCCGCGACGTCGCGACGCTGCTCCGCGGTCGCGGTCTCCGGGTCGAGGTCGACGCTTCCGACAACCGGATGCAGAACAAGATCCGCCTCGCCCAGGGGCAGAAGGTGCCGGTGATGGCCGTGCTCGGGGATCGCGAGGTCGAGGCGCGGACGGTGTCGATCCGGCGCCGCGACGGAACGCAGGAGCCGGGCGTCGGCTGGGAGGCGCTCGCGGATCGCCTGGCCGAGGAGGCGGCCGCGCGCAGGCCGTCGTAGGGCGGCGGCCAGGGGGACCGCGACGGGCCGCGGCCCCCTTGCCCGGGGAGGCGTTTGTGCTACCATCCGCCGGCGAGCCGGCCTCGGCGGGCGTGCCTGCGCACGCCACCGGATCGGTCCGCGGTGACCATTCCCAGGAGCACGAAGGGGCCGACGATCAGCCGAGAGTTGCGTGTCAACCAGATGATCCGGATCAGCTCGGTCCGGGTGATCGACGAAGAAGGCAATCAGCTCGGCGTCATGCCGACATTCGAGGCCCTTCGGCTGGCACAGGAACGCGGCTTCGACCTCGTCGAGGTGGCCCCCACGGCCTCGCCGCCCGTCACCCGCCTGCTCGACTACGGCCAGTACAAGTACGAGCTGGCCAAGCGCGAGAAGGAGGCGAAGCGGAAGTCGCGGTCGGTCGAGTTCAAGGAGCTCCGCCTCAAGCCGAAGATCGGCCAGGCGGACTTCGACACTCGCGTCCGGCGCGCGATCGAGTTCCTGGAGGAAGGTGACCGGATCAAGGTCGCCGTCCAGTTCCGCGGCAGGGAGCTGACCCACCCGCACCTGGGGCGGGAGTTGCTCAACAAGTTCGTGGAGCAGGTCAAGGACCATGGCATCCTCGAGCGAGCGCCGCTCCTCGAGGGCAAGTCGATGCACGTCACGATCGCGTCGACCCATAAGCCGAAGCCGCGCGAGGCCGCCGCCGGTCCCGACGGGACCGACCAGAGGCAGCCGGACGAGCAGGACGATGCGGGCACCGAGTCCGCCGCAACCGCGGGCACCGAGTCCGCCGCAACCGCGGGCACCGAGTCCGCCGCAACCGCGGGCACCGAGTCCGCCGCAACCGCGGGCACCGAGTCCGCCGCAACCGCGGGCACCGAGTCCGCCGCAACCGCGGGCACCGAGTCCGCCGCAACCGCGGGCACCGAGTCCGCCGCAACCGCGGGCAGTCAGCCCGCCCCAACGGGAGAGTGAGGCCGGCGTGCCCAAGCTGAAGACCCACAAGGGAGCCCAGAAGCGGATCGGGGTGACCGGCAGCGGGAAGCCGATCCGCGTCAAGTCGTGGCGCGGGCACCACCTGGAGCTCAAGTCGTCGAGTCGCACCCGCCGCTACGCGGGGAAGGCGATCCTTGGCCCGGAGCACGCCAACCAGGTGAACCGCCTCCTGCCGTACCTCCGGAAGGGCTGATCGCACATGGCACGCGTCAAGCGGGGCGTCACCGCCCACCACCGCCACAAGCGGCTCCTCGACGCCGCCGAAGGTCGCGCGGGAACGCGCAGCCGCCTGATCAAGCCTGCCCGCGAAGCCCTGCTGCACGCGCTCGCCTACGCGACGCGCGACCGCAAGCAGCGCAAGCGCCAGCTTCGCCAGCTCTGGATCATCCGGATCAACGCCGCCGCCCGCGCCCACGGCGCAACATACCGGGACTTCATCGCGGGCCTCAAGCGAGCCGAGGTGGCCCTGGACCGCAAGATCCTGGCCGACATCGCCGTCCGTGACGACGCCACGTTCGGGCGGATCGTCGAGGTCGCTCGCGGCGCCTGACCGGTCCGCCGGGCATCGGCCCGGCCTCCGACCTCCGCGGCGGAACCCTCGCGACGCCGGTGCGCGCGAGGGTTCCTGATTCGGCGGCAACCGGCACCGGCCTCATCGAACGGAAGGAGCGGCACTGCCTCGTGGACCTGGCAACCCTGACCGCGCAGCTCCGCGCCCTGCGGGATGAGGCGCTGCCACGGATCGCGGCCGCCCCGGACCTCGACGCGATCGAGGCGCTGGACGTCCACTACCTGGGTCGCAAGAGCGGGGCGCTCTCGGGGCTGATGCGCGGCATCGGGCAGCTGCCGGCCGCGGACCGCCCGGCCGTCGGCGCCGTGGTCAACGAAGTCCGCGAGGCCGTCGACGGCGCGATCGCCGCCGCCCGCGGCCGGGCTACCCGGCAGGCCCTGGCGGCCCGCATGACAGCGGAAGCGGTCGACGTGACGACGCCGGGCCGCGTCCCGCTCCGCGGCGCCCTGCACCCGGCCATCGAGACGATCGAGCGGATCGCCGAGATCTTCGGCCGGTTCGGGTTCGTGACGTACGAGGGCCCGGAGATCGTGTCGGACGTGGCGAACTTCCAGATGCTCAACATCCCGCCCGACCATCCGGCCCGCGACCTGTGGGACACGCTGTACGTGGACATCGAGGGCGACCTCCTGCGCACGCACACGTCACCCGGCCAGATCCAGGTGATGCACGCCGCCCGCCCGCCGATCCGCGCCCTGCTGCCCGGCCGTTGCTTCCGGTACGAGGCCATCGACGCGTCCCACGCCTCGGAGTTCTACCAGGTGGAAGGGCTGATGGTCGACGAGGGGACGACCCTGGCCGATCTGAAGGGGCTGCTCATCGAGTTCGCCCACGCTCTCTTCGGGCCGGGCACCGGGACACGCTTCAGGCCCGGCTACTACCCGTTCACCGAGCCCTCCGTTGCCTTCGACATCGCCTGCCTGGTCTGCGGGGGAGGGGGCTGCCCCGCCTGCGGCCGCACCGGCTGGATGACGATCCTGGGCGCGGGCATGGTCCACCCGGTGGTCCTGCAGTACGGCGGCATCGACCCGGAGCGCTACCAGGGGTTCGCCTTCGGCATGGGCGTGGAACGGATCGCCATGCTCCGCCACGGCATCGGCGACATCCGCCTCTTCCTGGACGGCGATCTCCGCTTCCTGGAGCAGTTCCGATGAAGGTCCCGATCGGCTGGCTGCGCGAGTACGTCGACGTCGACCTGGAACCCGATCGCGCTGGCCGAACGGCTGACGCTGCTCGGGATGGAGGTCAAGGGCCTCGAGCGCTGGGGGGCCGACTGGCACAACGTCGTCGTGGGCGAGCTCCTCGAGGTGAGCAAGCACCCACGGGCCGATCGCCTCAGCCTCACCCGCGTGCGGGTCGGCGGCGACGAGGTGCTGGAGATCGTCTGCGGGGCGACGAACATCGCGGCAGGCCAGCGGGTGCCGGTGGCGCTGCCCGGCGCCGTCCTGCCGGGCGGCCGGCCGCCGATCGAGCGAACCGAGAAGATGGGTGTCGTCAGCAACGGCATGCTCTGCTCCGGCGACGAGCTGCGCATGACGGCTGACGCGGAGGGGATCCTGATCCTGCCGCCGGAGACGCCCGTGGGCGCCGTCCTGACTGACCTCTACGGCGACTGGGTCCTCGACGTCGACGTCAAGCCGAACCGCGGCGACGCCCTGTGCCTGGTGGGTCTGGCCCGGGAGGTGTCCGCCATCACCCGCGCGCCGCTGCGGTTCCCGGTGGTGGCGCTCGAGGAGCGCGGGACGCCGACCGCAGAGCAGCTCAGCGTGGCCGTGGCCGACGCGGGCCTGTGTCCGCGGTTCGTGGGCCGCGTGGTGACCGGCGTCCGCGTGGGGCCCTCGCCGGACGAGGTCCAGATGCGGCTGCTGGCCGCGGGCATGCGTCCTGTCAGCAACGTCGTCGACGCCAGCAACTACGTCATGCTCGAGCTGGGCAAGCCGACCCATGCGTTCGACGCGGCCGCGATCGCCCGCGACGACCGCGGCCGGGCCGCGCTGTCGGTGCGTCTCGCGCGGGCAGGGGAGCGGCTCGAAACCCTCGACCACGTCGATCGCCAGCTGACGCCAGGAGACGCTCCTGATCGCCGATGCGCGCGGGCCGCTGGCCATCGCCGGCGTCATGGGCGGGGCGGCGTCCGAGGTGGCCGACGCGACCCGCGACGTCGTCATCGAGTCGGCCATCTTCGACCCGGTGAGCGTCCGCCGAACGGCGTTCCGGTACGCCCTCCGGTCCGAGGCGAGCCTGCGCTTCGAGAAGGGCCAGGAGGCGCGCCTGGCGCGCATCGGCGCGGAGCGCGTGGCCCAGCTCGTGGCCGCGTGGGCCGGCGGCACGGTCGCCCCCGGTGCCGTCGACACGGCGCCGCACGAGCCGGCCCCGGCGCGGGTCGGCTTCCGGCCCGGCCGCGTCAACCGGTTGCTGGGCACCGCGTTCACGGCCGACGAGCAGGGCCGCCTGCTGGCTCGTGTCGGCATCGCCACCGAGGCCGCGCCGGCGGGCACGGTCGTGACGGTGGCGGCCGGCGCGCAGCCCCTGGCCGTCCCGGCCCCGGCCGATGCGCTCCTCGCGGTGATCCCGACCTGGCGACGAGACCTGGACGTCGAAGCGGACGTCGCCGAGGAGGTCGCCCGGGTCGGCGGCTACGACGCGGTCCCGACAAAGACGCCCGATACGCCGATGCCGTCGTACCGGCCGAACCCGCTGGAGCGGCGCGACGCGATCCGGCGAGCCCTCGTCGGCGCGGGCCTCTACGAGGTCGTCACCTCGGCGCTCGTGCCGTCCCAGCAGGCGGCCAGTCTCGGCTGGCCGGTGACGGCCGCCGATGGCGTGCCGGGTGCCGACGCGAGCACCGGACGGCCCGTCGCGGTCACGAACCCGCTCTCGGAGCGCCATGCCGTGCTCCGCTCGGGGCTGGTGGCGAGCCTGCTCGACGTGCTGGCCCTCAACGAGCGCCACGGCCGCCGGGACGTCGCGATCTTCGAGATCGGCAAGGGGTACGCGGCGGCGCCCGCCGGGGCGGCGCCCGCCGGGGGGCGCCGCGGGGCGCCCGACGGGGCTGCGCCCGACGGGGCGGCGCGGGAATGGTGGCGGCTGGGCCTGCTCCTGGCCGGCGACGCCGCGCCGGCCGCCTGGAACCGGCCGGCGCGGCCGGCGGACCTCGATGACGCCAAGGGCCTGGTGGAGTTGATCGCCGCGACGGATGGATTGGCCGAGCCCGCGTTCGCGCCGTGGACGGCCGGTCCGCCGCTCCACCCGGGCCGGACCGCGCGGGCCCGCGCCACCGCGGCCGATGGCTCGGTCGGCCTCGCCGGCCTGGTGGGGGAGCTCCATCCCGACGTGCTCTCGGCGTGGGACCTGCGATCGGAGCGCGTCTACGTCGCGGAGCTCGCCGTGGCCGGCCTGGACGCCGGCGGCTCGGTGGTCGTGCGCGTGCGGCCCCTGGGCCGCTACCCGGGCGTCGAGCGCGACCTGGCCGTCGTGGTGGGTGAGGCGACGCAGGCGGCCGAGGTAGCCGCGACACTCCGGGCGGCAGGTGGCCCGATCCTGCGCGACGTCCGCCTCTTCGACGTCTACCGCGGAGCGCCGCTCACGCCCGGCGAGAAGAGCCTTGCCTGGCGGGTCACGTTCCGCCACGACGAGCGCACGCTCGCCGAGGACGAGGTCGAGGCGGCGATGCGCGCCCTCCTGGATGCGGCAGCCGTCGCCCATGGAGCCCGGCTCCGGGCCTGATCGGTCGCCTGCAGCGACGCGCGTCGGTGCGGGCGCGCCCCACTGGTGCCGGCGAAGGTTGCCGAGGCCCGACCGGCGCGCCTATCCTTGCCGCGGCCGGCGGCCGTGGGAGGCGCCGGGTCTCCGGGGCTGGCGCGACGCGCCAGGCAGGCGCGGTATCGCCAGGGAAGCGGCGGAGGGATGGTGGACGTCGTCGGCTTCGTGCAGGGGCTGAACCTCTTCGACCTGCTCCTGTTCGTGTTCGTGTTCGCGTTCTTCATCGTCGGCTTCATCCAGGGCACGCTGCGCCGGCTGCTCGGCCTCGCCATCGTCCTTGTCAGCCTGCTGTTCGCCACCAACCTCCGCGACCCCATCGGGTCGTGGCTTGCGCGCTACTGGACGCAGTTCCCGCCGGAGTACTCGTACATGCTCGCGTTCGGGGCCAGCTTCCTGGTCCTGTTCGGGGCCGGATCGCTCACCGTCCAGACCTTCTACCACCACACCCAGCTGTTCGCCCACTCGACGTTCCTCGACGAGCTCGTCGGCGGGATCCTCGGCGCGATCCAGGCCCTGCTCCTGGTGGGCATCCTGGTCATGGTCCTCGATTCATACTTCAGGGCCTTCACCTTCCCGGTCAACCCCAACGAGCTCGGCTTCCTGCGCAGCCTCTTCGACAGCTACGACACGTCGCAGACGGCCCCGATCTTCCGGAACGCCCTGATCCCGGGCTTCATGACGCTCTTCGCGTGGATCGTGCCGGGCAGCCTGCGGTCCCTGTTCCACTGAGCGCGGACCCGGGGCCCGCGCCCGCCTCCCTCGCTGCCCTCCTTGCGGGCGACGTCGTGGTCGCGGCGCGGGGCCTGCTCGGGGCCCGGCTGGTGCGGGAGGACGGCGACGGACGGCGCGTGGGCCGGATCGTGGAGGTGGAGGCGTACGGAGGTCCCGAGGACACCGCGTCGCACGCCCGGTCGGGCCGCACCGCCCGCAACGCCGCGATGTTCGGGCCGCCCGGCCGCGCCTACGTCTACGCCGTGTACGGCATGCACGCCTGCCTGAACGTCGTCACGGGACCCGCCGGCACGCCCACGGCGATCCTCGTCCGGGCAGCCGTTCCCCTGGTCGGCGAGCGCGCGATGCGCGAGGCGCGCCTGGCGCGGACGCTCGCCAGCCGCCGGGCCGACAGGGCCGCGCCGGCCGCCGCCGAAGCGCGGATCGCGCGGCTGGCCGCCGACCGACTCGCCTCCGGTCCCGGCAACCTGGCGGCCGCCTTCTCGATCGATCGCGCCGACGACGGCCGCGACCTGCTGGACGCGGGCTCGCCACTTCGCCTGGAGGCCGGGCCTGATGAACGTGGCGCCCTGGAGGGACGTGCCGGCGCCGTCGGCGGCGCCAGCGAGCGCCTGGTCGCCGGGCCGCGGGTCGGCGTTGCCTATGCGGGTGGGGGCTGGGCGGAGCGGCCGTGGCGCTTCAGGCTGGTGGCCTACCCGGCAGTCCCGGCGTCCGGGGCGGCCGCCGCGCCCGACGCGGCCGCAGCCGGTCGCTGAGCCGATGGACGCCCGCTCGATCGACCTGCTCGAGTTCCCGCTGATCCGCGAGCGGCTGGCCGCGGCGACCGGGTTCCCGCCCGGCCGGCGCCTCGCGGAAGCCTTGGCGCCCTCGGCCGACCCGGTGCTGGTGGCCCAGGGCCTCGAAGAGACGAGCCAGGTGCGCGCCCTGCTCAGTGAGCGCCCCGGCGTTGGCATCGGCGGCGCGCACGACATCGGCCCGGCCATCGAGCGCGCGGCGCGCGGCGGCCGCCTCGACCCGGCCCAGTTCGTCGCCATCGCCGACACGATCGAGGCGGGCGCCCGCCTCCGGGATGCGCTGGCCGAGGATCGCCGGGCGCTGCTCCGCGAGCTCTCGCGAACGCTCCACCCGCTGCCGTCGCTGCGCTCGACGCTCGAACGAAGCTTCGATCCCACCGGCGAGCTGCTCGACACGGCGTCGGCCCGCCTGGGCGGCCTGCGCCGGGCCACCCGGCTGGCGTACGAGCGCCTGCGGTCGCGGCTCGACCAGCTGGTCCACTCCTCGGAGCTCGGTTCGGTGCTCCAGGAGCCGCTCGTCACGCTGCGCAACGGGCGCTACGTGATCCCGGTCCGGGCGGAGGCCCGCGGTCGCGTCAAGGGCATCGTCCACGACGCCTCGGGCAGCGGCCAGACCCTGTTCATCGAGCCGCTCGTGGCGGTCGAGATGGGCAACGCCTGGCGCGAGGCGCAGTTCGCGGAGCAGGCCGAGATCGAGCGGATCCTCGACGACCTCTCGGCGCAGGTCGGCGCGCAGGCCACGCTGCTGCGCGAGGTGCTCGACAGCCTCGCCCGATTCGACCTCTGGTCCGCCAAGGCGCGCCTGGCGGCGGAGATGGACGCCACCCGCGCGGAAATGGCCATTCGTCCGGAGGTGATCCTCAAGGGCGCCCGCCACCCGGGCCTGACCGGCCACGTCGTGCCGATCGACGCCGAGCTCGGGACGGACTTCCGGGCGCTGATCGTGACGGGCCCCAACACGGGCGGCAAGACCGTGACCCTGCGCACGATCGGCCTGCTCACCCTCATGCACCAGGCCGGCCTCCACGTGCCGGCGGACCCGGGCAGCCGCCTGCCGGTCCTCGAGGACGTCTTCGCCGACATCGGCGACGAGCAGTCGGTGGCGCAGTCCCTCTCGACCTTCTCCGGCCACCTGCGATCGATCGTCCGGATCGTCGCCGCCGCCCGTCCGAACACGCTGGTCCTGCTCGACGAGCTGGGGGCCGGTACGGACCCGACCGAAGGTTCGGCCCTGGCGCAGGCGCTCCTTGACCATTTCCTGCGGGCCGGCGCGCTCGTGGCGGCGACGACCCACTACGCGGAGCTCAAGGTCTACGCCCACGTGACGCCCGGCGCTCGCAACGCCTCGGTGGAGTTCGATCTCGAGACGCTCAGCCCGACCTACCACCTTCGGATCGGGCTGCCCGGCGGCTCGCAGGCGTTCGCGATCGCGGAGCACCTGGGCCTGCCCGGCGCGATCGTCGACTCGGCCCGGGAGCGACTCAGCGAGGGCCAGGTGGCGTTCGAGGAGACGCTGGCCTCGATCCGGGCGCAGGACCTGGCAGCTCGCGAGGCGCTGGACCGGGCCCGGGCGGCCGAATCCCGGGCGGCGGAGGATCGCCGGACCGCGGAGGAGGACCGCCGCCGGGCGCGCCGCGACCGTGACGATGCCCTGAAGGCGGCGCGCGAGGAGGCCGACCGGCTGGTGACGGAGCTGCGGGCCGAGGTCAAGGGCACGCGCCGCCGCCTGGAGCGCGAGGTCCTCACCGCGCCCGCCCTCGACGATGCCATGGAGCGTGCCGAGGATCGCCTGGCCCGCTTCCCCGCGCCGGCCCCGGCGCCCGCTCCGCCGGTGAGCGAGCCCGTGGAGTGGCGGCCCGGCGCCCGCGCGCGCAGCGCCAGCCGTGGCTGGGAAGGCCGCATCGTGGCGCTCGAGCGGGGAGGGAAGCGGGCCACGCTCGAGGTCGGAGGCATGCGCGTGACCGCCGACGTGAGCGACCTGGTGCCGGCCATGTCCGCCGAGGGAGAGCCGGGACGGCCGCAGCAACGCCGGGGCCCGGCCGACGAGTCCGGCGGCTCATCGAGCATCGCCCGCCTCCGCCTGGACCGGGCGCGGAGCGTGGCCTCCTCGCTCGACATCCGCGGGGCGCGCGTCGACGAGGCGCTCGAAGTGGTGAGCCGTTACCTCGAGGATGCGGCGCTGGCCGGGCTGGAGCGCGCGACCATCATCCACGGCCTGGGCACGGGAGCGCTGCGCGACGCGGTGCGAGCCGCGGCCATCGCGCACCCGCTGGTGACGGACGTCCGCGCCGGGCAGCGCGGCGAGGGCGGCGACGGGGCGACGGTCGTCACGTTCTGACGGGCCGCGCAGCGGTCGCGGCCCGGCGCACAGGTGCGCCGAGGCCGTGGAGTGCCCGGGGCGGGGGGCAGGTGCGGGCGGGGGGCGCGTGCAGGGGCGACGCCCGGGCGCGACGCGCGAGACCTACGGGCCGATCGACGGCAGTGGCGAGACGGCCGGGAAGGGGCTCGCCGATGGCTCGGGGCTCGGCGAGGGCTGCGGGATCGTGCACATCTTGCTCGGCGGGAACGGCGCACCGTACGTGTTCCCGAACGGCAGCCAGCCGAAGGCGCCCGGCTCGTAGAACGGCGTCGTGCCGCGGGCGCGGCGTGCCGCCCGGGAGATCCAGCTCTGGTTCGCCTTGGTCCACTGCGGGTAGTTGGCCTCGATCTTGCTGAGGTCGAGGAACCCCCTGACGACCCGCGGGCCGGCGCACCCGTCCTGCCACAGGCCGCCCGTGGCGGCGTCGACGGCGATCCCGACCTTGGTGTTGTCGACCTGGGTCGGCTGGGTCCCGGCGATGAACCATTCCTTGATCGTCTTGGTCGAGTACGGGCCGGGCTTCATCCCGCTGTAGGCGTCGATGGTCGCCTGGACGACGCCGGGCGGCCGCTGGAACTGGGCGATCGGCATGCCGGCCGTGATCTCGGTCATGTACGACTGCCAGAGAGAGGCCGCGGTCTCCAGCGACATCACCCCGTTGGGAGGCGCGGTGTTGTCGCTGTTGCCCATCCAGGTGCCGGTGACCAGGGCCGGCGCCTTCGGGTCCTTCGGCGGCGCCACGTAGCCGACCGCCGTCAGGTCCTTGGTGTCGTTGGTCGTGCCGGTCTTGAGCGTCGCCGGCCGTCGCACGCCCTTGGTGTAGAGGGCGCGCTTGCTCCAGAACGGGTTCTGCTTGGGGTCCGTGTTGCCGGCGATGATGTCGGTCATGATGAAGGCGGCCTGGGGGCTGATCGCCTTGGTGCCGACGGCGGGCGCTGACGGATCAGGCCAGATCGTCTTGCCGCTGGAGTCCTTGACCTGGAGGATGTAGGTGCGCGGCATCAGGATCCCGGCGTTGGCGATCGCGCCGTAGGCGCTGACCAGGTCGATCATGTGGAGCTCGATCGTGCCGATGCCGATGGAGGCGACGGCCGTCTGGCCGGACCGCCAGCGGATGCCGAAATCCTGGGCGGCGCGCTGGAACTCGTGGTCAGGGCCGATCTCGAGGCCCGCCTTGATGGCCGGGATGTTCAGGGAGACGTTGATCGCCGGGCGCATGCGCAGCGGGCCCCGCTCCATGAGATCCGCGTCGGTGGGCGTCCAGCCCGGCAGGAACGTGGTCTTGGCGTCCATGAACAGGGACGCCGCCGTCATGGTCTTCTCGTCGAGGCCGATGCCGTAGTTGATCGGCTTCCAGGCCGAGCCCGGCTGGCGCCAGCCGTCCTCGAGCACGTCGAACTGGGGCTGGAACTTCTTGTTGCCGGTGAGGTAGAAGCCGGCACTGCCGGCATACGCGTAGACCTGGCCGGTCCGGTAGTCGATGGTGGCAAGGGCGGCGTTGCCGACGCCCTTCCCGACCAGGTTGCGGATCCACGTGAGGTAGGGGACCTTGAGCGCCTTCAGGTAGGCCGCCGGGTTCTTCGCGTTCGGTGCCCGGGCACCGGCCTCCACCCACTTCTCGGCGGCCTGCTGCATGCGGTAGTCGAGCGTCGTGAGGACCGTGTAGCCACCCGTGTCGATCTTGTCGCAGGTGTCAGCGCTGTCGGGGCCGCACAGGATCGCCCCGAGCTGGTGGCGGACCTGGAGCACGAACTGGGGCGCCAGCCACTTCTGCGTCTGCGGTGGCGTCAGGACCACGGGCTCCGCCTCGGCGGCGGCGTAGTCGGCGGCGGTGTACTTGCCCCGTGTCAGGACCGAGTAGATCTTCATCTGCTCGAGGATGTAGTTCCGGCGGATGACGACCTGGCTGGTGGCCGGGACGACCAGCTGCTGGGTCTTGCCATCCGCGGCCGTCTGCTCGACCGCATTCTTCATGAGGTCGTACTGCGTCGGCGACTGCGGAATCGCGGCGAGGATGGCGGCCTGGGCGAGGTCCAGCTTGCTGAGGTCCGTGATGCCCCAGTAGCCGCGGGCCGCGGCGGCCACGCCGTAGCTTCCGTTGCCGTAGAAGTTCTGGTTGAGATAGGCGGTGATGATGTCCTGCTTGCCGCCGGCTCCCGGGTATTCCTGGGTGAGCCGGATCGACTGGATGATCTCCCGGATCTTCCGTTCATAGACCGATGTCGCCTGGTCGCTGAACTGGGCAGGCAGGAGGCGATCGCGGACGAACTGCTGGGTGATCGTCGAGCCGCCGCGGGGATTCCCCTGGAGCGTGTCGAGGGCCGACGAGATGAAGCCGACCGGGTCGAAGCCGGCGTTGTCCCAGAAGGAGTGGTCCTCGATCGAGGTGGTGGCATCGACGAGCGTCGGTGACAGCTCGGGCCAGGTGACGACGTCGCGCTGCTCCCGGGCGAAGCTGGCGAGCTGGGTCTTGCCGGTCCGGTCGTAGACCGTCGTCCCCTGGGCGAACGTCAGCTTGCTGAAGACGTCCTTCGGGTCGGGCAGGCCCTGGCTGTAGTAGCTGAAGGCCCCCACGACGGCGACGAAGCCGACGATGCCCATGGCGACGAGGGTCCCGAAGAGGAACAGGGGGAGGGCGATGGCGATGCGGCGGACGGCCGAGCCGCTCGGCGGCGGGTTGTCGAGGCCATTCCGGCGTCGGCGCTCCCGACGCGCGAGGCTGGTTTTCATGCCGACAGGCACGATAGCATAGGTGGCATGGATCCCCGAGCAGTGCTCACAGCCCGCTTCGACGCGCGCGCCGGCGGCGATGTGACGCCGTGAGCGTCGCTCGCCTCCCGGGCCTGCTCGCCGAGCTGCGCTGGCGGGGCCTGGTCCACGACGTCAGCGACGGCCTGGAGGCGCGCCTGGCCAGCGGCCAGCCGATCCGCGCCTACAACGGCTTCGACCCGACGTTCCACTCGCTGCACGCCGGCCACCTCATCCCGATCTTCGGCCTGATTCGCCTCCAGCGCTTCGGCGGCCAGCCGGTCGCGCTCGTGGGCGGCGGCACCGGCCTCATCGGCGACCCATCGTTCCGGTCGGCCGATCGCCCGCTCCTGGATCGCCCCCAGATGGAGGCGAACGTCCACGCGATCCGCGGTCAGCTGGCCCACTTCCTGGACTTCTCGCCCGGGCCCACCCAGGCGGTCATGGTCAACAACCTGGACTGGCTGGGCGACCTCCGCCTGATCGAGTTCCTGCGCGACGTCGGCAAGCATTTCACGATCCCGTACATGCTCGGCAAGGACTCCGTCCAGACGCGCCTGGACCGTGGCCTCTCGTTCACCGAGTTCAGCTACATGCTCCTCCAGGCGGCCGACTTCGCCCACCTGCACCGCGCCTACGGCGTGGAGCTGCAGTGCGGCGGCGCGGACCAGTGGGGCAACATCACGGCCGGCCTCGAGCTGATCCGCCGCACGGCCGGCCGGGGAGCCGGGGCAGGCGGCGGGTCCGCCGGGAGTGGCGGGCCGGCCGCGAGTGGGGGCCCGGGCGGGAGTGGCGGGCCGGCCGCGAGTGGGGGCCCGGGCGGGAGTGGCGGGCCGGGTGGCATCCCCGGCGCGGCCTCGGCGCCGGATCGCGAGGTCGCCTACGGCCTGTCGTATCCGCTGCTCCTGTCGCCGTCGGGGTCGAAGTTCGGCAAGAGCGAGGCGGGCGAGTCGATCTGGCTGGACCCGGCGCTGACGTCGCCGTACCGCTTCTACCAGTACTGGCTGGACGTCGACGACCGCGACGTCGGCATCTACCTGCGCTGGTTCACGCTGTTCGACCGGACCCGCGTGGAGGAGCTCGACGCGGCCACGCTTGCCCAGCCGGAGGCGCACGAGGCGCAGCGGGCGCTCGCCCGCGACGTGACCGAGCGGACCCACGGCAGGTCCGCGGTCGAGCGCGTCATCCGCGTCAGCGAGCTCCTGTTCGGTGGCGACCCGGCGGCGGCCGACCCGCTGACCCTTGCCGACACCGTGGCCGAGATTCCGTCGGCCTCATGGCCAGAGACGGCCGGCTCGCTCGACGCCGTCCAGGTGCTGGTCGCCGTCGGCGCCGCGGCCTCCCGGGGCGAGGCCCGCCGGCTCGTCGAGCAGGGCGGCGTCCACGTGAACGGGAGGCCGGTGGCCGACGCCGCCGCCACGTTCGGCGCCGACGACCTCCTGGCCGGCCGGTACCTGCTCGTGCGCCGCGGGCGGCGCGACCAGCGAGCCCTGGTTCGCGGCGCCGAACAGCCGTGAGGGAGGCAGCGACCATGCCGTCGGGCGGCCACGTCCAGGTCATCGCCGGGTGCATGTACAGCGGCAAGACCGACGAGCTGCTGCGGCTCCTGCGCCGGGCGGAGATCGCCCGGCGGCGGATCCTGCTGGTCCGGCCGCGCATCGACGACCGCACGGAGCCGGAGACCGTCCGCAGCCGGTCGGGCGCCGCATTCCACTCGATGTCGGTGGCCGATCCGACCGACATCGAGACGCTGGCCAAGGACGCCTGGGCGGACATCATCGCCATCGAGGAGGCGCAGTTCTTCACCGACGCCCTGGTCCCGGTGGTCGAGCGGCTGGCCGCGGCCGGGCGGACCGTGGTCCTCTCCGGGCTCAACACGGACTTCCGCGGCCGGCCGTTCGGGCCGATGCCGGAGCTCATGGCCATCGCCGACGGGGTCACGACGCTCTCCGCGATCTGCACCGTCTGCGGCGACGAGGCGACGCGGACGCAGCGTCTCATCGACGGCCGGCCGGCCGGTGCCGAGGAACCCGTGGTCGTGGTGGGCGGTCTGTCGGCGGAGATGGCCACGTCGCGCCGGGAGACCTACGAGGCGCGCTGCCGATCCCACCACGAGTTGCCGTAGCCGTAGCCGGACCCGGCGCCACCGTGTCCCCGCGCGCGTGGCGCCCCGCGCGCCCCGCAGCACGCGGGGCGGCGCCTGGATCTTCAGCCTGGGCCCGGATCTTCAGCCTGGGCCCGGATCTTCAGCCTGCGTGGCGCGAGCGAAGGCGGTCGATGACGTCGGCGGGTGGCAGCCCGCGCTCGGCCAGGAGCACGAGCGCGTGATAGACGAGGTCCGCCGCCTCGCCCGCCAGGGCGTCGCGGGTGGTTGCGCGGTCCATGCCGGCCCGTTCAGCCGTGGCGTCGTCCTTGGCCGCCATGAGGACCTCGACTGCCTCCTCGGCAACCTTGCGGCCGGGCCCGTCGACGCCGCGCGCGAGGAGGCGAGCCGTGTATGAACCTTCCGGGCGGGTCGCGGCGCGCTCGGCGATCGTCGCCCACAGCGTCTCGAGCCAGGCGAATCCTTGCGGCGCGACCGCATCCGGGGCCGGCGCAGCATCGCCGGCGGTCGGCGCGCCATCGTCGGCGGTCGGCGCAGCATCGCCGGGGGTCGGCGCCCTTGCGAGCCTCCGGCTCGGCTCCGACTCGGCGTCGGCATCGAAGCACGAGCGAGTGCCGCGATGGCACGTCGGGCCGGCAGGCCGGACTCTCGCCAGGAGGGCGTCGCCGTCACAGTCGAGCGCCAGCGTCTCCAGGCGAAGCGTGTTGCCGCTCGTCTCGCCCTTCCGCCACAGCGCGTTCCGCGAGCGCGAGTGGAAGTGGACGTCTCCCGTGCGGAGCGTCGCCGCGACGGCTTCCGCGTCGGCGTAGGCGACCATGAGGACCCGGCCGTCGCCGGCGTCCTGGACCACGACGGGCACGAGCTCGTCGGGGCCCCAGCGGATCGCGGCAGGATCGGTCAGGAGGCCCGCGGCCGACGCGGGACGCTCCCGGGAGGGCGCGGGCCCGCCGCGGGGCGTTGGGGCTGCAACGCCGCCCAGGAGCACGGCCGCGGAGACGCGCGGCCGGATGCTGCTCACGCGGCCTCCGGCACCGGCCGCACCGGGATGCCCGCGGCGGCCATCGCCGCCTTGACCTCGGCGATCGAATGGCGGCCGCGATGGAAGATGGAGGCGGCCAGGACCGCCGACGCGCCGCCGTCGCGAACGGCAGTCACGAGGTCCTGTGGGCCTGACGCGCCGCCGGACGCCACGATGGGAACGGGAACGCGGTCGGCCAGCGCGCGCAGCAGCGTCGTGTCGTAGCCCTCGCCCGTGCCGTCGCGGTCCATCGACGTCACGAGGAGCTCGCCCGCGCCGAGCTCGACGGCGCGCACGCCCCAGGCGACTGCGTCGAGGCCCGTCGTCTCGCGGCCGCCGCGGACCACGACCTCCCACGACGGCGCAGCGCCGGCGTCACCCGGGTCCACGTCCCGGTCAGCGTCCCGTCGTCGCCGCGCGTCGATGGCGACCACGACGGCCTGGCTGCCGAAGCGGCGGGCACACCGTCGGACCAGGCTCGGGTCGCCCACCGCGGCCGTGTTGAGGGAGACCTTGTCGGCGCCGGCCCGGAGCACGTCTCGCATCTCGAGGACGCTGCGCACGCCGCCGCCCACGGTCAGCGGGACGAACGTCCGGCGGGCCGTACGCTCCACGACGGCGAGGAGCGCGCCACGTCCCTGCGGAGCGGCCGAGATGTCGAGGTAGACGAGCTCGTCGGCGCCATCCCGCGCGTACCGCTCCGCCAGCTCCGGCGGGTCGCCTTCATCGACGAGGTCGATGAAGCGCATCCCCTTGACGACCCGCCCGTCGGCGACGTCGAGGCAGGGCACGACCCGGACGGTGAGCATCAGGCGGGGGAGCCGGCGGCGTAGTCAGCGAGGGAGCGGGCGGCCGCGCCGGCCGCTTCGGCAGCAGCTCCCGCGGTCAGCGCGACGAAACGGCCGATCAGGCGCAGCCCGTCGGCGCCGCTGCGCTCCGGATGGAACTGCACGCCGGCAAGGCGGCCACGCGCCACGGCCGCCACGAAGGGCCGGCCGTGCTCCGCCGTGGCCAGGATGAGCGCGCCGGCGTCTGGCCCCGTCGGCGCGGCCGCGTACGAGTGGACGAAGTAGAAGGGCGCGTCCGCCTGGATGCCGTCGAAGAGCGGATGGGGGCGGGTCCGGTGGACCGCATTCCAGCCGATGTGGGGCAGCCGCGGCGCGCCCTCGAGCCGGATGGAGCGGCCGGCGAGCACGCCGAGCGTCTCCGCGCCGTCCTCGTCGCTTCCCTCGAACAGGAGCTGGAGGCCCAGGCAGATCCCGAGCAGCGGCCGATCCGCCGCGGCCCACGCGCGGATGGGTTCGACCAGGCCGCGCCGTTCCAGGCGAGCCATCGCCGGGCTGGCCGCGCCGACGCCGGGAAGCACGAGGCCGTCCACGCCCGCGAGGGCTCGCGGGCCACGTGCCATGACCACGTCGGCGCCGGCGGCGAGCAGCGCCTGCTCGATGCTGACGAGATTGCCGGCGCCGTGGTCGACGACGGCGATGCGCGTCATCCCAGCGATCCCTTGGTCGAAGCGGCCTCGCCGCTCCGGCGCGGGTCCCTGGCGATCGCGGCGCGGAGCGCGCGGGCGAGCGCCTTGAACGCGGCCTCGGCGAGGTGGTGGTCGTTGCGGCCGGAGCCTCGGACGTGGAGCGTGAGGCCGCCGGTGCGCGACAACGCCTCCAGGGCGTGCTCGACCATCTGGGTCGGCAGGGTCCCCACGCGCTCGCTGCGGAAGGGCAGGTCGATGACCGCGTACGGCCGGCCGCCGACGTCGATCGCGGCCGTGGCCAGCGACTCGTCCATCGGCACGGTCGCCTCCCCGAAGCGGACGATGCCGGCTCGGTCGCCGAGGGCGGCGGCGAGAGCCGATCCCAGGGCCAGCGCGACGTCCTCGACCGTGTGGTGCTCGTCGACGTCGAGGTCGCCGGCGGCGCGGACGGTGAGATCGATCAGGGCGTGATGGGCGAGCGACGAGAGGAGATGATCGAGGAACCCGATCCCGGTGGCCACGTCGGCTCGGCCGTCGCCGTCGAGGTCGAGGTCCACCTGAACCGAGGTCTCGCGGGTGGTGCGCTCCACGGAAACGCCGCGACCGTCGCGCGGCGTCACCCGGAACGCCCCGGCAGGCGACTCGGCATCGCTCGGCACCGGTTCGCCCCGCGCAGGGTCGCCCCGCGCAGGGTCGCGCCGCACAGCGTCGCCCCGCGCAGGGTCGCTCCGCGCCGGGCCGTGCCGCGCAGGGTCGCTCATCGCCGCACCGCCGGCGCGATGGCCCGCAGCGCCTCGATCAGTCGGTCGTTCTCGGCGCCCGAGCGGACAGTCAACCGGAGGTGGTCGGCCAGGGGATGGTCGGCGGGGAACGTCCGGGGCACCAGCCCCTGCCGCAGGAGGCCGGTCGCGATCGCCCGGGCTCGCTCGCGACTCGCGCAGTCGATCAGCAGGAAGTTGGTCGTCGACGGCTCCGGCTCAAGGCCCATCGGGCCAAGCTCGGCGGTGAGGCGCTCTCGTTCGGAGGCCAGGCGCGCCACGTTCGCCTCCATGGCCGCCGGCTCGGCGAGGGCAGCCGCGACGATCGCGACCGAGGGGATCGTCAGCGAACCGGGCGGACGGTAAGGCTCCATCCGGGCGACGATCTCGGGCCTGGCGAGCGCGAAGCCCACGCGCATCCCGGCCAGGGCGTAGGCCTTCGATGCCGTCCGCACCGTGACCAGGCGGGGGTACGCAGCCCTGAGGCCGACGAGGCTCGTCCCGGCGAACTCCGCGTATGCCTCGTCGAGCGCGACGAGGGGCGCCTCGCGTCCGTCTTCTCGCGCATCGGCGGCGAGCCCGTCGAGCAGCGCAGCCACCGCGCCATCCGGCTCTGGGAGCCCGGTGGGATTGTTGGGCGAGCAGAGCCACACCACCTCGGCGTGCCGGGCGGCGACTCTCGCTGCCTCGAGGTCCAGCCGATAGCCCTCCGCGGCGGGCCGGCGCGGCACCCCGCGAACGGTCGCCGGCCGCTGCTCGGTGAGGGCCCGGTACATGGAATACGTCGGGATGGGCACGACCGCGGTGCCACCCGGCGGCAGGAACGTCTTGGCGATGAGATCCAGGACCTCGTCGGCACCGGCACCCACGAGCACCTCGTCGCGGCCGACGCCGTAGCGGGCGGCGGCCGCTTCGACCAGGGGCCGGTAGTCCGACGGGGGATACTCGGAGACGGGCCGGCCGAACTCGCCGGAGGCGAAGATCCGGGCGGCGACTTCGGGCGACGCGGGTGAGGTGTTGAGGTCGAAGCGCACGATCGACGCGACCGGCACGCCGTAGCGGGCGGCGACCTGCTCGTCGGTCGCCTCCCAGGCATAGGCGGTCGGCGCGGCGGGAGGCCGCGATTCGGTCGCCGTCACGCGACCAGCTTCTCGATCGGCAGGACCAGGATGCCGGACGCTCCGGCGGCCTTGAGCCGCGGCAGGAGGCCCCAGACGTCGTCGGCCCCCACCACGGCGTGGACGGCGATCATCCCGGCGTGGGCGAGGGGGATCACCGAGGGGCTGTCCAGCCCGGGAAGCAGCGCCTCGAGGGCGGCCAGCCGCTCGGCCGGTGCGTTCATCATCAGGTACTTGCGCTTCCGGCCTTCGAGGACGGCCCCGAGCATCGTGTTGAGGCTGTTCACCGCGTCGCGCCGGCCGTCGACGGCACTCGCGCCGCCGACGAGCACGGCCTCGGACGCGATCAGGTTGCCGACGGCACGGAGACCGTTCGTGGCCAGGGTCTCCCCGGTCGAGACGAGATCGACGATGGCGTCGGCGACGCCCAGGCGCGGGGCGACCTCGACGGCGCCGGAGAGCGGCACGACCTCGACGGCGATGTCGCGCCCGGCGAACCAGGCGGCGGCAGTGTTCGGGTGGGAGGTCGCGATGCGGTGCCCGGCGAGGTCGGACATGGCCCGGATCGACGATTCCTCGGGGACGGCCGCGGTCAGCCTGCAGCGCCCGAACCCCAGGGCGCGGATGACGGGCAGCTTGGAACCCGCCTCAGTCATCAGGTCCTGGCCGGTGATGCCAAGGTCGGCGACGCCGTCGCCCACGAACTCGATGACGTCGCTGGTCCGGACGAAGAGGATGTCCAGGTCGACGTTCTCCACGCGGCTGACCAGCCGCCGATCGCGCTCCTCGAACAGCAGCCCGGCGTCACGCAGCAGCGCCAGCGCCGGCTCCACCAGCCGGCCCTTGTTCGGGACGGCCAGGGTCATGCGCCGATCGGTGATCGGCGTGTGCCGATCGGCCGTCGGCGTGCTGCGATCAACCGTCGGCGTGCGGCGATCGGCCGTCGGCGTGCTGCGATCAACCGTCGGCGTGCGGCGATCTGTCATCGTCCTGACCGGGCGGCGTGCGGGTCGCGAACGGGCGGGTAGGGGAGGGTACCGCCCTCGGTCTTCAGGCGGGAAAGCATCAGCTGGTAGCCGCCCTCGCCGTGGTGGAGCCACGAGGCGATGCGGGTGATCGTGGCCGTGCTCGCCCCGGTGCGGCGGCTGATCTCGCCGTAGTGCATCCCGCCGTCGAGCAGCCGGACGACCGACCAGCGCTGGGCGAGGTCATGCAGTTCGCCGAGCGTGCACAGGTCGCGGAGGAAGGCTGCAGCCTCGTCGCGCGTCTGCAGGTGGACCACTGCCTCGAGGAGCGCGTCCACGTCGGGAGATCGCCAATCCGCCGGGGCGTCGGTCATGGCATCTCCTTGGTATCGTGATATCGTGTTAACGTGTTAAAAGGGTAGCATGTAGGCATGGTGGCACGCAAACCGCAACCCGCCGCGAACACCGTCGGCCAATCGTCCTCCTCGCCGTTCGAGGTGCTGCCCGCGATCGACCTCCTGGGCGGCCACGTCGTGCGCCTGGTTCGCGGGGAGTTCGGGACGGAAACGCCCTATGCGAGCGACCCAGTCGCCATTGCGGCCAGGTTCGCCGAGGAGGGTGCGCGCCGGATCCACATCGTCGACCTGGACGGCGCACGCGAGGGAGAGCCGTGGAACCATGCGGCCATCGCGCAGGTGATCGACGAGGTGAGGGGACGCGTCCACTGCGAGGTCGCCGGGGGGCTTCGGAGCGAGGAGGCGGTCGAGGCGGTCTTCACGCTCGGTGCCGATCGCATCGTGGTCGGCACTGCGGCACTTCTCCGGCCGGAGCTGGTCGCCGGACTCGTGGCACGGTTCGGCAGCGACCGGATCGCGGTCGCACTCGACGTCCGCGGCGGGCTGGCGGTGGGCCAGGGCTGGGTATCGCGGAGCGGAGATGGCGTGCCGGTCGAGGAGGCGATGGCCAGGCTGGAGCAGGCCGGCGTCGCGACATTCGAAGTGACCGCCATCGAACGGGACGGCACACTGGAGGGGCCTGATCTCGCGCTGCTCGAGCGCCTCGCGACGCGAACGGCGTCGCACGTCATCGCGTCGGCGGGGGTGCGGTCCGTCGAGGACCTGCAGGCGCTGAGAGCGATCGGGTGCACGGGCGCAATCATCGGCCGCGCCCTGTACGAAGGCCACCTGTCAGTCGCCGCCGCGCTGGCGGCCGTGGGCTGAAGCCAAGCCGCAGGCTGGGGCCCGGGCGGCAGGCTGGGGCCCGGTGGTTCGGGCGTTGCCCGGGCGGCAGGCTGAGGGCCGGGCGGTTCGGCGAGCCCGGCCGCTTCGGGCGTGGCCCGGGCGGTGGGCTGGGGCCCGGTCGGAGGGGCTCCTGCCACTCATCCACCACACGCATGCTCGGGCGGTGGGCTGGGGCCCGGTCGGCGGAATTCCTGCCACTCATCGACCACATGCATGCTCGGCCGGAGTGGAGCCCGACTGGGGCCCGGCCGGGGCCCGGCTGGAGCCCGTCGAGCGCCAGGGCCAAGCGTGACCCCGGAGCCCGAGCGCCGTCCGCGCCGGTCCAGGGCCGTCACGGACCGTCGACAATTCCCGGGATGGATATCCGGCGGTCCGGCGGTTCGGCAGAGGGGCGGCCGACGAACCGGCCGGCCACGGCCAACTTCGGCAGGCACGTGTCCCGCTCCGCACCCGCGACGGTGGCGCTCCGAAGCGCCGCTGCTCAGTGGCCCGCCTGGGCCTCCTGCTCCTTCCGGTGCGCCTCGATCACTTTGTCGGCGATCTGCGAGGGGACGTCCTCGTAGTGATCGAGGGTCTGCGAGAACGTGCCCCGGCCGCCGGTGAGCCGGGCGAGCTCGGTGGCGTAGCTGAACAGCTCCGCCTGCGGGACGTGCGCCGTGATCGACTGCATGCCGTCGCCGAGGGTGTCCATGCCCAGGACGCGGCCGCGGCGGCCGTTGAGGTCGCGGTTGACGTCGCCCATGAACCGCTCCGGCACCCGGATCTCCACGGCCATGATGGGCTCCTGGAGGACGGGCTTGCAGTCCATGACGCCCTTCTTGAGGGCCATCGATGCCGCGATCTGGAAGGACAGGTCGTTCGAGTCGACGGTGTGATAGGAGCCGTCGTACAGCGTCGCCTTGAAGTCGATCAGGGGGTAGCCGGCGAGGATGCCCTCCGCGGCCGCCGACCGCACGCCCTTCTCCACGCCAGGGTAGAAGTTGCGGGGCACGACGCCCCCGACAACCTTCTCGGCGAAGGCGACGCCACCGTCCGGGTTCGGCTCGATCTCCAGCCACACGTGGCCGAACATCCCGTGGCCGCCGGTCTGCTTCTTGTAGCGGCCTTCCACCTGGGTGCGGCCCCGGATCGTCTCCCGGTACGGGACGCGCGGCGTGTGCGTGGCGATGGCGGCGCCGAACTTGCGCTTGATCCGCTCGGTGAGGACGGCGACGTGCGTCTCGCCCATCGCCACCAGCAGCTGCTCGCCGGTGGTGCTGCGCTCGACGCGGACGCACGGCTCCTCTTCCAGCATGCGCTGGAGCGCCGGGCCCATCTTGTCGAGGTCGCCCTTCGTCTGCGGCTCGATCGCGACCACCAGGGTGGGCGCCGGGTAGGTGGGCCGGTCCAGGACGAACGGCCGCTCCTTCGTGGAGAGGGCGTCGCCGGTGGCGGTCGCGGCGAGCTTGGCCACCGCCCCGATCTCGCCCGCCCGCAGCTCGCCGATCGGTTCCTGTTCCTTGCCGCGGATGCGGAGGAGCTGGCCGATGCGCTCGTCCTCGTTGCGCTCCGCGTTCCACGCGTGCGTCTGGCTGCGCAGCGTGCCGGACAGGACGCGCAGGTAGGAGAGGCGGCCGACGAACGGATCGGCCGTGGTCCTCACGACGCGCACCAGGAGCGGCCCGTCATCGGTCGCCGACACCTCGATGGGGTCGTTCGACTTCGGGTCGCGGGCCACCACCGGGGGCTCCTCGGACGGCGCCGGGAGGTAGCGGACGAGGGCGTCGAGCAGGCCCCGCAGCCCGATCCCGTGGGCGGCCGAGGTCAGCACGACGGGCGCGAGGATCGAATCCCGGACGCCGCGGTGGAGGCATGCGTCGAGCTCGGCGTCGCTGATCTCCTCGCCCTCGAGGTACTTGGTCAGGACGTCGTCATCGGCCTCGGCGGCGGCTTCCAGGAGCTGGTCGCGGCGCGATGCGACCTCGGCGGCGAGGTCGGCGGGGATCTCGGTCTCGACCTCCTGCCGGCCGTCCCACCGGTAGGCCCGGCGGTGGACGAGGTCCACGTAGCCGGCGAAACCTTCGGCCTTGCCGATCGGCACCTGGAGCGAGGCGATCTTGGTGCCGAAGGTGGCCCGCAGGGCGTCGACCGCGGCCAGCGGGTCGGCGTTCTCGCGATCGCACTTGGTGACCACGAACAGCGCGGCCCGGTGCAGGTTTCGACCGAGAGCGACGGCCTGTTCCGTGCCGGCCTCGACGCCGCCGGAGCCGTCGATGCAGAACAGGGCGGCGTCGGCGGCCTGGAAGCCGGCGATCACCTCGGACACGAAGTCCGGGTAGCCCGGCGTGTCGAGGAGCGTGACGACGTTGCCGTCGTCGTCGAGCGAGCTGACGCCGAGCGAGAGCGACATGCGCCGCTTCTGCGCCTCGGGCTCCGTGTCGAGGCTCGCCGTTCCGTCCTCGACCTTGCCCAGGCGGGAGATGGCTCCGGCCCGAAAGAGGAGCGCTTCGGCGAGCGTCGTCTTGCCGGCGCCGGCGTGGCCGGCCAGGACGACGCTCCGAAGGTGGGGCAGATCGGCACTCTTGAGGGTCGCCATCGTTCGCTCGTCGAACCTCGTCCTGGATCGGGCGGAGTGGTCGCGGGGACGCCCACGCGGAGCCGGGCCGGCGCATACGCACGACCGGGAACGGCGTTCGGGCCATGATAGTCCGGTATACTCGCCGGCGATGTCCGGTCACTCCAAATGGTCCCAGATCAAGCGCCAGAAAGGCGTCAACGACGTCAAGCGCGGCGCGATCTTCACGAAGATGGGTCGCGAGATCGCCGTGGCCGCACGGGCAGGTGGGGGCGACGCGGACGGCAACTTCCGCCTCCGCCTGGCGATCGACAAGGCGCGCGCGGCCAACATGCCGCTCGACACGATCAAGCGCGCCATCGAGAAGGCGACGGGCGGCGCCGAGGGCGAGCAGTACGAGGAGATCCTCTACGAGGGCTACGGCCCGGGCGGTGTCGCCCTGCTCGTGGAGGCGGCCACCGACAACCGCAACCGGACGGCCGCCGAGATCCGCTCGATCTTCTCCAAGGCCGGCGGCCAGCTCGCCGGCTCTGGCGCCGTCGCCTGGCAGTTCGAGGCCCGCGGGCTCGTGTCGATACCGCGCGCGGGCAACGATCCGGACGAGGTGGCGCTCCTCGCCATCGACGCCGGGGCCAGCGACGTCGAGACGGACTCCGACCCGATCGAGATCTACACGGAGCCGGGCGACCTGGAGCGGGTCCGGACGGCGCTGGAGGCTGCCGGGGTCAAGGTCGAAATCCGCCGAGCAGACGATGCTGGCCCACCAGACGATCGGGGTGGACGTCGGCCGCGCCCGGCAGAACCTCCGCCTCGTCGAGACGCTCGAGGACCTCGAGGACGTCCAGCGGGTGACCTCCAACATGGAGATCTCCGAGGAGCTGCTGGCCGAGGTCGTGGGCTAGGCCCGTGATCGTCCTCGGCATCGATCCGGGTACGGCGGCGCTCGGCTACGGCCTGGTGGAGCGCAGCGGCAGCCGGCTGCGGGCGGTCGACTGGGGCGTGTTCTCGACGGGCCCCGAGTTGCCCCTGCCCGCGCGCCTGGCGGCGATCCACACGTTCCTGGTGGACGTGATCGAACTCCATCGGCCGGGCCTGGTCGGCGTCGAGCGCGTGTTCCACACCCGCAACGTCCAGACGGCGCTGGCCGTCGGGCATGCCCGCGGCGTGGTCCTCATGACGGCCGCCGAGTACGACATCGACGTCCGCGAGGCGACGCCCTCCGAGGTGAAGCTGGCGGTCACCGGGTACGGCGCGGCCGACAAGGGCCAGGTCGCGCGCATGGTCCAGGTGATGCTGGGCCTGCCGGAGCTCCCGACTCCTGACGACGCCGCGGACGCGCTGGCGATCGCGGTGTGGACGGTGCACGCGGAGCGGGCCGGCGAACGGCTGAACGCGGGCATCCTCGACCGCGCGGCGGTCGACCCCAAGCGGAGCGGGGAGAGCCCGTACGAGCGGGCGGTCCGCGAAGCGCTCGCCCGCGAGCGCGAGATGCTGGTCGCGTGGGATGGCCTGCCGGCCGGGGCTGGAGCCGGCCAATCCGCCGTGGCGACCGAGGCCGGAGCCGGCCGGCAGTCCATGGTGGCCGAGGTTGGTGCCGGCAGGCCGGCCATGGCGGCCGGGGCCGGAGCCGGCCGGCCGGCCATGGCGACCGAGGCCGGTGCCGCCAGGCCGGCCATGGCGGCCGGGGCCGGAGCCGGCCGGCCGGTCGTGGCGCCCGAGGCCGGAGCCGGCCGCTCCGGCATGGCGGCCGCGCCGCGCCGCCGCCGCAGGTCGGACCCCGGCCGGACGGCATGATCGCCTCGCTCGACGGGACGGTCGCGTCCGTCGGGACCGACGCCCTCGTCCTCGAGGTCGGCGGTGTCGGCTACCGCGTCTTTGCCGCTCCGGCGGTGCTCGCGGCGGCGCCGCCGGGGTCCCGCCTCAAGCTCCACACTCACCACCTCGTCCGCGAGGACGTGCAGGCGCTGTACGGGTTCCGGACGCCGGAGGAACTCGGGTTCTTCGGTCTCCTGATGACGGTGACCGGGGTCGGGCCGAAAGTCGCGCTCGCGATCCTTGGCAGCCGTCCGGTTGCGGACCTGCAGATGGCGATCATGACCGACGACCAGGCCGTCCTGACGTCGGTCACGGGCGTTGGCAAGCGGCTGGCCGCGCGGATCGTCCTCGAATTGCGCGAGAAGGTCGAGTCGGCGGGGATGGCCGCCGCGGCCGCGCGCCAGCCCGGCGATGCCGCCCTGGCGCCGATCGAGTCCGAGGTCGTCGGCGCGCTCCAGACGTTGGGCTACACGCTCGCCGAGGCGCGCGGGGCGGCCCGGGCCGCCCGTGGCGAGACGCTCGAGGAGCGGGTCAAGGCGGCGCTGCTGGCGATGTCCGGCGGCTAGGGGGTCCAGCGCCGGCGCGGCACGGCGCGGGCCGGCGCGGCACGGCGCGGGCCGGCGCGGGCCGGATCCGGCGGCTAGGGGGTCCAGCGCCGGCACGGCGCGGGCCGGCGCGGCACGGCGCGGGCCGGCGCGGGCCGGATCCGGCGGCTGCCGTTACGGCGATGTTTGGTGCGTTCGATCGGTCGTCTGGGTGCTGGCGCACGGATCCGCTGCCGCGGTGGTAAGGCAATCGTGCGGTCGGGCCCCGTCGAACCCGAAATTCACCTCCCGCCGTTGCCCGAACGCACGCAGGATTGCCGTTCCGGTCGGGCGGGCCGGGGCCATGACCTCGCATGCTCGCTTCGCGCGCGGAGCCGGACACGTGCCTGCCGAAGTCGGCCGTGGCCGGCCGGTTCGTCGGCCGCCCCTCTGCCGAACCGCCGGACCGCCGGATATCCATCCCGGGAATTGTCGACGGTCCGTGACGGCCCTGGACCGGCGCGGACGGCGCTCGGGCTCCGGGGTCACGCTTGGCCCTGGCGCTCGACGGGCCCCAGCCGGGCCCGGCTTGGCCCCGGCCGGGCCCCAGTCCGGCCGAGCATGCGTGTGGTGGATGAGTGGCAGGAATTCCATCGTTACTGCCCGATACGATGCCGTGGGCGGATGTATGGAACATTCGGCGGACGAGGTCGCCGCGGCGGACGCGGTTCGGCGGCGTGGTTGCCGTGACGGACGCGGCTCGGCGGGGTGGTTTGCCATAGCGGACGCGGCTCGCCTCGGAGGTCTCCACGGCGGCCGTGGCGGCCGTGGGCAGCCCGGCGCCGCAGGTGGATGGGAGCTCGCCCGGTAGGGCGGCCCGGCGGGCGCGGCGGCCGTGGGCAGCCCGGCGCCGCAGGTGGATGGGAGCACGCCCGGTAGGGCGGCCCGGCGGGCGCGGCGGCCGTGGGCAGCCCACAGCCAGTCGAACAGGTGTGCGAATTGACCACGGCCATGCTAGACTCGCGACGATGACGGACGGCCCCGGATTCCTCGCCACGAAGCTCCTCGACGAGGAGGAAGTCGCGATCGAGCGCTCCCTGCGGCCGCGCAGTCTGGACGAGTACCTGGGCCAGCGGGAGGTCAAGGCTGGCCTCTCCGTGCTCCTGGCCGCGGCCCGGGGGAGGGGAGAGGCGGCGGACCACATCCTCCTGCACGGTCCGCCCGGCCTGGGCAAGACGACCCTGGCCACGATCATCGCCCGCGAGCTGGACGTCAACATCCGCTACACGTCCGGGCCGGCGATCGAGCGGGCGGGAGATCTGGCCGCGGTCCTGACGTCGCTCGACGAGCGCGACGTCCTCTTCATCGATGAGATCCACCGCCTGAACCGGGCCGTGGAGGAGATCCTGTACCCGGCGATGGAGGACTACGCCCTGGACGTGATGATCGGCAAGGGACCGTCCGCGCGATCCCTTCGGCTGACGCTGCGGCCGTTCACGATCGTCGGCGCGACCACCCGCGCCGGGCGCATCAGCGGCCCGCTGCGCGATCGCTTCGGGGCCGTCTACCGCCTCGACTTCTACGCTGAGGACGACCTGCGCTCGATCGTCCACCGCTCGGCGCGCATCCTGGGCATCGAGATGACCGACGAGGCGGCCGCCGCGATCGCCGCCCGGGCCCGCGCCACGCCGCGCATCGTGAACCGCCTCCTCAAGCGCGTCCGCGACCACGCCGAGGTCCACGGCGATGGCCGGGTCACGCTGGCCGCCGTGCACGAGGCGATGGGCGTGCTCGAGATCGACGGGATCGGCCTCGACGCCACGGACCGGCGCCTGCTCGCCGCGATCGTCCAGAAGTTCGGCGGCGGCCCCGTGGGCGTGGCCGCGCTGGGGGCCGTCCTCTCCGAGGAGACCGAGACCGTCGAAGACGTCTACGAGCCGTTCCTGCTGCGGATCGGCTTCCTGGACCGCACGCCCCAGGGCCGCGTGGCCACCGATCGGGCCCGTGCGCACCTCGCGAGCCTCGGTTACGAGTTGCCTCCGCGGCGCCAGGAGCGCGAGCCAGGCCTGTGGGACGCGGCGACCGGCGGGACGGACGGCTAGCCGGCACGTGTCACGCCCCGCCCCCGCGCCCAGTGCCGGCCGGCAGCCGGCCGACCATCGGTGCCGCGGTCCGCGCGTCCGCGCCTGCGTCCGCGCCTGCGCCCGCGCCTGCGCCCGCCCATGCGCCCGCCCGTGCGCCCGTCCGCGCGTCCGAGCCTGCGCCCGCCCGTGAGCGGCGCCGCGACGTTCACCGTCGAGGTCGGCCCGCCCCCCGGCGGGGAGTTCCGGGCCAGGGTCGGGCGGCTCTCCCTGCCCCACGGCGTCGTCGAGACGCCCGCATTCATGCCCGTCGGCACGAACGCCACCGTCAAGGCGCTGGACCCCGACGACCTCGAGGAGGTCGGCGCGCGGATCGTCCTCGCCAACACGTATCACCTGTACCTGCGGCCGGGTCACGAGCGGATCGAGCGGCTCGGCGGACTCCACCGCTTCATGGGCTGGGATCACCCCATCCTGACTGACTCCGGCGGCTTCCAGGTCGTCTCGCTCGGCGACCTCAACGCGATCGACGACGACGGCGTCACGTTCCGCAGCCATCACGACGGGTCCCGCCACCGGTTCACCGCCGAGACGTCGATGGCCATCCAGGAGGCCCTCGGCGCGGACGTGGCGGTCGCCTTCGACCAGCCGGTCCCGCCGGCGTCGAGCAGCCCGGACGCGGTCGCGACGGCCATGGAACGCACGCATCGGTGGGCGGAGCGCTCGCTGGCCGCTCACCGGCGGCCGGACCAGGCGCTCTTCGGCGTCATCCAGGGCGGGCTCGACCCCGAACTCCGCCGGCGGTCGACCCTCACCATCGCCGGGATGCCCTTCGACGGCCTCAACATCGGCGGCCTGGCCGGCGACGAGACGCCGGAGCAGCGTGGTGCCGTCCTGGACCTGGTGATCCCGCTGCTCGACGGCGATCCGCGGGTCCGCTACCTGATGGGCCTGGGATCGCCCCGCGACCTGCTCGAGGCCGCCCTCCGCGGCGTCGACCTCTTCAATTCCGTGCTGCCGGCGCGGGTGGCGAGGAACGGCCAGCTGTGGGTGCCCGGGGGCCGGCTGAACCTGCGCAACGAGCGCTTCCGCGACGATCCGGCGCCGGTCCAGGACGGCTGCCGCTGCATCTGCTGCCGGCGCTTCAGCCGGGCCTATCTCGCGCACCTGTTCCGGGCCGGCGAGCTGCTCGCGTACCGGCTCGCGACTTGTCACAACCTCACCTTCACCCTAGACTTCATGGCCGGGATCCGGGCCGCCGTGCGCTCCGGGATCCTTTCCCAGAGCCTTCCGGGGCTGCGAGCGCATGCTGGGGGCGTGCGTGGCGAGGACATCGCAGTGCAGCCCGCGTGAAGGCCGTGCCGGTACGCTCCACATCCGCGGAGGCGTCTGACGATGGGTACCCGGGATCGACCACACCGCGAAGTCAAGAAGAAGGCAAAGGTCGCGGACCAGCGCCCGAAGCTGCAGCCCTACCTCGATCCGCCGCAGAACGTCGAGATCATCAAGCCGAAACGGAAGCCGCGAACCGTCGAGGAAGAGGGCGAGAGCTGACGCGCCGGGCGGACGCATCGTCCGCTCCGACGGGTCGAGCGGACGCGACGTCCGCTCCGCCGGGACCCCCGGGAGCATGAGGAGCGTGACGAGATGGCACTGACGGGCGATCGGCGGCTGGACGAGCCGCGGACCGGGCAGAGCAGCGGCGAGCGTTCCCGGGCGGTCGAGGCCGCCATCCTGTCCATCGAGAAGCAGTTCGGGCGCGGCTCGATCATGAAGCTCGGCTCTCGGGAGCGCCAGGCGGTCGACTTCATCCCGTCGGGGTCGATCGCGCTGGACCTCGCGCTCGGCGTCGGCGGCATCCCGCGCGGCCGCATCACGGAGATCTTCGGGCCGGAGTCGTCCGGCAAGACGACCGTCTGCCAGCACATCATCGCGGAGGCCCAGCGCAAGGGCGGGGTGGCCGCCTTCATCGACGTGGAGCACGCCCTGGACCCGGCCTACGCGCGAGCCTGCGGCGTCAACGTCGACGAGCTCCTGGTGAGCCAGCCGGACACCGGCGAGCAGGCCCTCGAGATCACGGAGACGCTCATCCGCTCCGGGGGCATCGATGTCGTCGTGGTGGACTCGGTCGCCGCCCTGGTGCCGCGCGCCGAGATCGAAGGCGAGATGGGCGACAGCTTCGTCGGCATCCAGGCCCGCCTCATGAGCCAGGCGCTGCGCAAGCTGACGGGCGCCGTCAGCCGTTCGAACACGTCGCTGGTCTTCACGAACCAGCTGCGCGAGAAGATCGGCGTCATGTTCGGCAATCCGGAGACGACGCCGGGCGGCCGGGCCCTCAAGTTCTACGCCTCCGTGCGCCTCGACATCCGGCGCATCGAGACCATCAAGACGGGCACGGAGTCGGTGGGCAGCCGCGTCCGCGTCAAGGTCGTGAAGAACAAGGTGGCCCCGCCGTTCCGGGTCGCCGAATTCGACGTCATGTACGGCACCGGCATCAGCCGCGAGGGCGGCCTGCTCGACGTCGGCGTGGCCATGGACGTCGTCGCCAAGACGGGCGCCTGGTTCACGTTCGGCGAGACGCGCCTGGGGCAGGGCCGCGAGGCCGCCAAGGCATTCCTGCGCGAGAACCCGCCGATCGGCGCCGAGATCGAGTCGCGGATCCGGTCCGGCCTCGCCGAGGCGGCCATCCCGGTCGAGGGGATCGAAGAGGCGGAGTAGGGCCGTCCCCGGAGCCGGAGGCACCGGCCGCCGATGCCCGGGCCGCGGCGCGACGCCCAACCGCCGATGTCCCGACCGCCGCGCGACGCGCGGCCGACCTTCGCCGAGCCAAGGCGCGACGCCCAACCGCCGATGGCCGGGCCGCGGCGCGACGCGCGGCCGACCTTCGCCGAGCGGCGGGCGTCGATTGCCGAACGACGCGCGCGCCGGGCGGAGGTCGACGATCCGGCCGAGGTCCTTGAGGCGGCCGCGCACCTCCTCGAGAACCGGTCCCGTACGACCGCCGACGTGCGGCGCCGGCTGACCGACCAGGGCTACCAGGCTGCCCTGGTCGAGCGTGCGGTGCAGCGCCTCGTCGAGCTCGGCTACCTCGACGACGCCGCCTTCGCCCGCGCCTGGGTCGAGAGCCGCGATCGCGCCCGGCCACGCGGCGCGAGAGCGCTGCGCGACGAGCTGCGCCGAAAGGGCGTGACGGCCGACGACGCGGAGGCTGCCCTCGCCGGGCGGGCGGCGGGCGCCGAGCGGGCGTCCGACGAAGACGGGTCGGGCCAGCCCGGCGAGCTTGGAGCGACCGGCCCTTCGCCGGCGCTGGCTCCCGGGGAGCGGGCCGATTCCGGCGCCGCCGACGAGGCTGCCGCGGCGCGCCTGCTGGCCCGCCGCGGCGCCGCACTGAGCCGGGAGCCGGACCCGCGCCGGCGCCGCCAGCGCGCCTATGCCCTGCTCGCGCGAAACGGGTTCGACCCATCGGTGGCGGCCTCCGCCGTGACGGCCTGGCTGGCGGCCGGCGCGGGCCAGCCTGACGATCCGGACGATCCCGACGGCGAGGGCGTAGGGTCTCCCTGACCGATACGAGGGCTCGACGCCCGGCCTCGGATGGCGCGTTGCTGCCATGTCATTGGCCGCCGTGATGACGGCGCCCAGGCCGCGAGGCCGAAGCCGACGGCGCCGCGGCCGCCGGCCGTCAGGGAGGCGCCGAGGCCGTCCGGGCGAGCCGCCCGGCCGAAGCAGCGGGCCGGAAGCAGCGGAGCCGAAGTGCGGCCCGGGCCCGGTCGGTTCGAATGTGGAGGTGCGCCATGACGACGGAGCGGGCAGCAGCCGAGGACGAGGCCAGGGCCGCGGCCGCGGCGGGCTTCGACCAGGGGTTCGTCGAGCGCATGATCGAGCGCGTCGGCGGCCGGGCCGGCGTGACGGCGGTCTTCGGCGAGCCGATCGAGCGCGGCGACCTGACGGTCGTGCCGGTGGCCCGGATGCGTTGGGCGTTCGGCGGCGGATCCGGCGGCGCGGTGCCGGCAGGGCCGGGAGAAGCGGGCGCCGGTGGCTCCGGTGGCGGTGGCGGCGTGGCCGGCGATCCGGTCGGCTTCCTGGAGATCGGCCCGGCGGGTGCGACGTTCCGGCCCATCGTGCCGCCGTATCCGAGCCCCGTCTTCGTGCTGGTCGCCGGAATGACGGTGGCACTGATGGTCCGCGCGCTGGCACGCCTGGTCCGCGGCTGATCGCTCGGCGGCGGGGGGCCGTTGCCGGGCCGGCGGTCTGGCGGGTCCCCGGCCGAGCGGGCGAGTCACAGCTGACTCGTGGGGAGACAGAGGAGCGTGGCGTAGCTGCCCGGGACCCGATTCCGGCCGTCCAGTCCGACGGCCGTGCTCAACTACGCCTGACCGAGTCAGTGCTGACTCGAGGTCCGCGGGCAGTGCCGCTGACTCGGGCCGCGGACTCGGGCCGCGGGCTGTGCTGCTGAGGCGGGCCCGCGGGGCGCGTCGCCCGGGCAGGCGGGGTTTGTCGCCCGGCAGCCGCCCCAAGTCAGGGTTGCGGAGAGGGTTCAGGGTTGCGGAGAGGTTCAGGGTTGCGGAGAGGGTTCGAAACAGGGGCGTTTGACCCCCCGGACGGTCGGCCGTAGGCTACGCAGACGGGTCTCGCGGCGGTTCCGGGATCGTCGGCCTGTCGCGGAGCCCACCGAAGCTTTGAATCAACCCGGCGAGCCCACGCCGGGGCCCGAGCCGCCCACTCCCCGGAACTGCGGCCGCTGCCCCGTCGTCGCCGTACCCGCAGACGACTCGCCGACCGGCCCGCCGGTCGGACGGGAGGCGAGAGCACGATGATCGACCCCCTTGTGGCGGCGTTGGCCCTGGTCCTGGGCATCGCCGGCGGCCTCACGCTCGGATTCTTCGCCCGCGGGCGCTTCGTCAGCCTGCAGGGCAAGGCCGCCCAGGAGAAGGCGGCCCGGATCGTGGCCGAGGCGCGGACCCAGCAGAAAGAGCTGATCCTCGAGGCGAAGGACGAGAAGCTCCGCCTGCAGCGGGAGGCCGAGGAAGAGGCGCGGACGCGTCGGGCGGAGCTGGCCAACCTGGAGCGTCGGCTGCTCTCCCGCGACGAGCAGCTCGACCAGCGCACGGACATGCTCGAGCAGCGCGACCGCAAGCTCCTCGAGAAGGAGCGCGACCTCGAGCACGCCCGCGAGGACCTGACCCGGGCCCGCGCCGAGCAGGTCCAGGCCCTGGAGCGCGTCAGCGGCCTGACCGCCGACGAGGCCAAGGCCCAGATCCTCGAGGCGGTTCGTGCGGAGGCCGAAGTCGACGCGGTGCGGACCGCGCGGGCCATCGACCGGCGGGCCCGCGACGAGGCCCAGGACCGGGCCCGCGAAGTCATCGTGACGGCCATCCAGCGGGTGGCCGCGGACCACACCGCCGAGCACACCGTGTCGGTCGTCCACCTCCCGTCGGACGAGATGAAGGGCCGGATCATCGGCCGCGAGGGGCGCAACATCCGCGCCTTCGAGCAGGCCACCGGGATCGACCTGATCATCGACGACACGCCCGAGACGGTCGTCCTGTCCGGGTTCGACCCGGTTCGCCGCGAGATCGCCCGGATCGCCCTCACCAAGCTCATGGCCGACGGCCGGATCCATCCCGGGCGCATCGAGGAAGTGGTGGCCAAGTCGCGGGCGGAGGTCGACCTGGTGATCCGCCAGGCCGGCGAGCAGGCCGCCTACGACGCCGGCGTGCCCGGCCTGCCGCTCGAGGTGCTGCGGCTGCTCGGCCGCCTGAAGTTCCGGACCAGCTACGGCCAGAACGTCCTGGTGCACGTCGTCGAGACCAGCCACCTCGCCTCGATCATGGCCGCGGAGCTGGGCGCGGACGTCATGGCCGCCAAGGCCGGCGGCCTGCTCCACGACATCGGGAAGGCCGTGGACCACGAGGTCGAGGGCCCCCACGCCGCCATCGGTGCCGGGATCGCCCAGCGCCACAACATGCCGTTCAAGGTCATCAACAGCATCGCCGCCCACCACCAGGAAGTCGAGTTCGCCTGCCTCGAGGCGCCCCTCGTCCAGGCCGCCGACGCGATCAGCGCGTCGCGCCCGGGCGCGCGCGGCGAGTCGGTGGAGATGTACCTCAAGCGGCTCGAGGACCTCCAGGCGATCGCGGAGAGCTTCGCCGGCGTCGATCGCTCCTTCGCCGTCCAGGCGGGCCGGGAGGTCCGCATCCTGGTCCGGCCGCAGGAGATCGACGACCTGTCGGCCACCCGCCTCGCCCGCGACATCGTCCACAAGATCGAGGAGGAGCTCACGTACCCGGGCCAGATCAAGGTGACGGTGATCCGCGAGACGCGGGCCGTCGAGTACGCGAAGTAGCGTGGCGGGCACCCGGGTTCCGCGCCCGTGCCGGGTGCTGATGATCGGCGACGTCATCGGCAAGCCTGGCCGGGAGGCCGTCGAGCGAGCGTTGCCGGCGTTGCGCGAGGAGCTGTCGCTCGACCTCGTCACGGCGAACGGCGAGAACCTGGCCGGCGGCATGGGCCTCACCACCCAGACGGCCGCGTCGCTGTTCGGCGCCGGCGTCGACGTCATCACGTCGGGCAACCACATCTGGGACAAGCGCGAGATCTACCCCGCGCTCGAGAGCGACGAGCGCATCCTGCGCCCCCACAACTACGGCGCCGACGGCGTGCCCGGGCGCGGCTGGGGCGTGTACACCGCGGCCGACGGGACGGACGTCGCGGTGCTCAACTTCCAGGGCCGCACCTACATGATCCCGATCGAGAACCCGTTCACCGACGCCGACCACCTGCTGGACGAGGCCGCGGACGCGCTGCCGCCGGTGCGCCTGGTCGATTTCCACTGCGAGATCACCAGCGAGAAGAACGCCTTCGGCGTCCACCTCGACGGGCGCGTCTCCGTGGTCGCCGGGACGCACACCCACGTCCCCACGGCCGACGAGCGCATCCTGCCGCGCGGCACGGCCTACCAGAGCGACCTCGGCATGACGGGTCCCCTCCACTCGATCATCGGCTTCGACCCGGCCACGGTCCTGCCGCGCTTCCGCAACGGCCTGCCCACGCGCTTCGCGGTGGGCGACTTCCCGGTCGTGCTCAACGCTCTCCGCGTGGAGGTGGACCCGGCCACCGGGCGCGCCCTGGCCGTGGAACGCGTCCAGCGCACCATCGAGGCCTGAGGTGGGGCGCGGACGCCGCGCTCCGGCGGTCGATCGGGTGATGCCGCCGGAGCCGACGGACGCCGACCTGCACGCTCATACGTCCCGCTCCGACGGCCTGCTCGAGCCGGGCGAGCTGGTCGCGGCCGCGGCCGAAGCGGGCCTGCACCTGCTGGCGATCACGGACCACGACACGCTCGTCGGCTACCGCGAGGTGACCGGTCCGGGGGCCGCGCCGCTGCCGGCCGGCCTGGCCCTCATCCCCGGCGTGGAGATCAACGCGGTGGCTCGCGGCCTGCGCGACCTTCCCGACGGCGAGCTCCACGTCGTGGGCCTGGGCGTGGACCCGGACGACGATGCGCTGGAGGCCGCCCTTGCCGGCCAGCGCGCGAGGCGCCGCGCCCGGTTCGAGGCGATGGTGGGGCGCCTGCGCGACGCCGGGTTCGGTGTCGACGCGCAGCTCGACGGCCTCGACCTCGACCGTGACGACTCGCTGGGCAGGCCGACGCTCGCCCGTGCGCTCGTCGCCGCCGGTCATGCCGAGAGCGTCCAGGACGCGTTCGCGCGACTGGTCGGCCACGGCGGGCCCGGCTACGTCCCGCGCGAGGGCCTGGACCCGTCCGGGGCGATCCGCGCCATCCGGGCCGCCGGGGGCATCGCCGTCCTCGCCCACTTCTCGATCGCACCGACCCGCATCGACCTGATCCGCGACCTCATGGCCCAGGGCCTCGACGGAATCGAGGCCCATCACCGGAGCTTCGACGCGCCGACCGTGGCCGCGGTCGGGGCCGTGGCCCGGAGCCTCGGCCTGGTCGCCAGCGGGGGCACGGACTACCACGGCGATGGGGAGACGTACGCGGAGGCGCTCGCGGAGACGTGGATCCCTCCCGACGTGGCCGAGCACGTCCGCAGCCTGGTGGGTCCGCGGGCCGTCACCGGACCGCGGGCCGTCACCGGACCGGGCGCGGCATCCGGGCCAGCCACCGCATCCGGGCCAGCCACTGCATCCGGGCCGGGCGCGGCATCCGGGCCCGCCACGGCATCCGGACCGGACGCGGCACCGACCGCGGCCCCGGCGCCATGAGCGGCCGGGCCCTGCCGGTCCTGGACCTGGTGCCGCCGGCCCCGGCCGCGGGGCGACCGGCCGCCCGTGCGGCGGACGAGCGCGTCGGCGAGTTCCGGCCCGAGGACCAGGCGCTGCCGCGCTTCTGGATGTGGACGCTGGGCTGCCAGATGAACCGGTCCGACTCCGAGGAGATGGCCGGCCGCCTGCTGGCCGCCGGCTGCGCCGAAGCGCGGACCGCGGAGGCCGCCGACCTGGTCGTGATCAACACGTGCGCGATCCGCGAGGCGGCCGAGGCCAAGGTGATCGGCAGGCAGGGCGTCCTGCAGGCCCTCAAGGGGGCCAACCCGAGGCTGCGCGTCGTCCTGACCGGCTGTGCCGTGCGCGAGCGCGATCGCGCCGGCCTGGCGAGGCGGTTCCCGGCCGTCGACCTCTTCCTGCGGCCCGACGAGGAGCCGGAGCTCGCCGAGCGGCTCGGGCTCGCCTCGGCCCAGGGCGCGGTCGGCCTCGCCCCGGGCGCGGTCGGACTGGCCCCGACCACGGCCACCACGACGCTGGTCAAGGGCGTGCCGGTCTCGGCGGCGGACCGCCTGTCCGGTGCGCGCGCCGCGGCGATCGGCGAGGGCGCCGTGCGCCGGGAGTCCGCCATCGCCGGCTGGCTGCCGATCATCTACGGCTGCGACAAGACATGCACCTACTGCATCGTGCCCTTCAGTCGGGGCCCGGAGCGCAGCCGGCCGTTCGACGAGGTGGTGGGCGAGGCTCGGGTCCTCGCCGACGCGGGGTATCGCGAGGTCACGCTCCTCGGCCAGAACGTCAACAGCTACGGGCACGACCTCGCGCCGGAGGCCCGCTTCGCCCACATCAACGGCGCCCGGACGGTCGGCCACCGGATCGAAGCGGACGGGCGACCGGACCTGGCCGAGCTGATCCGGGCGATCGACGCGCTGCCCGGCCTCGACGGCGGCCCGGCGATTCCGCGCCTGCGCTTCATCACGTCGCACCCGTGGGACCTCTCCGATCGGCTGGTCGACGCGATGGCCGGGTGCCGCTCCGTGTGCGCGTCGCTCCACTTGCCGGTGCAGTCGGGCGACGACGCGGTCCTGCGGCGCATGGGCCGCCAGTACACGATCGACCACTACCTGGAGCGCCTGGCCCGCGTCCGGGCGGCCGTACCCGGCATCACTGTCAGCACGGACGTCATCGTCGGGTTCTGTGGCGAGTCGGACGAGCAGTACGAGGCGACGCTGGGACTCCTCGAGACGGTCCGCTTCGACCAGGTCTTCGCGGCCGCGTTCTCGCCGCGTCCGGGAACGCCCGCGGAGCGCCTGCCCGACGACGTTCCGGCGGAGACGAAGCGCGCGCGACTCAACCGGCTCCTCGCCGTGCAGGAGGCGATCGGCTTCGAACGGAGCCGGGCCCGGATCGGCTCGGTGGCCTCGGTGCTGGTCGATTCGATCGCCGGGCCGCGCTCCCACGACCACGACGAGGACGACGGAGCGACCGGCGGAGCGACCGACGGGGCGGCCGGAGCAGCCCGGCGTCCGGCATCGCTGGCGGGCGAGGATCCCTTCGGGGCCCCGTTGCCGGCGGGCTGGGTGCGCTGCCTGGGTCGCTCGCGCGAGAACCGCCTGGTCCACCTGCCCGGGCCGCCGGAGCTCCTCGGCCGCATCGTCGACGTCCGCATCGTCGGTGCCGGCCCGTACAGCCTGCGCGGGAGGCTCGCCTGAACGCAGGGGAGGGGAGCGGGGGCGAGGCGCGGGAGCGCGGGGTGCCGGCCGAGTCCAGCCCGGCACTGCCGCCCCTCGTCAGCCCGGCACAGCCGCCGCTCGTGGTGATCGGCGGGGCCACTGCCACCGGCAAGACCGGCCTCGCCGTCGACCTGGCCGTCGCTCTCGCCGAGCTTGGCGTCGGCGCGGAGGTCATTTCGGCCGATTCGCGGCAGGTCTACCGCGGCCTCGACATCGGCACCGCCAAGGCCTCCGCGGCGGAGCGGCGCGGGATCACGCATCACGGCCTGGACCTCGTTGACCCCGACCAGCCGTTCAGCGTGGCCGAATTCGTCGATCATGCCTGCGCTGCCCTCGCCGGCATCGCCGCCCGTGGCCGCGTCGCCCTCCTCGTCGGCGGCACGGGCCTCTACCTGCGTGCCGTGGCTCGCGGCCTGGACACGGCAGCGCTGCCCCACGACCCGGAGCTTCGCGCCGAGCTTGAGGCCGAGCTGGCGCGCAGCGGCGTGGGCCGGCTCGTGGAGCGGCTCCGGGCCGTCGCGCCCGGACGTGCCGCGGAAGTCGACCTGCACAATCCCCGGCGCGTCGTGCGGGCGCTCGAGCTCGCCATCCTGACCGGTGGCCGGCCGCGACCGCGCCCCCGGGGCTACGGCGGACCTGTCGCCTGGCTGGCGCTGACGGTCGATCCGGTCGCGCACCGGGCGCGGATCGTGGCTCGGGCACGCGCCCAGTTCGAGGCGGGCCTGGTCGAGGAGGCGGATCGACTGCGGAGCCGGTTCGATCCGTCGCTGCCCGCCTTCAGCGCGATCGGCTACCGCGAGGCGTGGGCGGTCCTTGACGGCCAGGCCACGGTCGAAGAGGCGATCCGCCTGGATGCCGCGCGGAACGTGGCCTTCGCCCGCCGCCAGCGGACGTGGTTCCGGGCCGAGCCGGACCTCGAGTGGCTCGACGCGGACGCCGACCCGCTGCCCCGGGCCCTCGAGCGCGCGCGCGGACTCCTCGGATCCGGCTGAGGCTTGCGCGGCCGCGGCCGTGGCGCGCCGGGGCCCGGATCGGGCCGAGAGGCGCCGAGGCCCGGATCCGGCCGAGGTCCGCCGAGGCCCGGTCCCGCCGAGAGGCGCCGAGGCAGGGTTCCGGCCGAGGGGCGCCGCGCCGCCGGGGACGTGCGCGGTCGAACGCTTTCGTCCCGGGAAGGAGGGCTGGCACTTGACCCGGCCCAGCCCCGTGCGCAGGGTGAGCGCGTGCTCCGCCGACACGTCCGCCTCCTCGCGATCCTCGCCGGAACGGTCCTGCTGGTGGCCGCCGCCACGTTCAGGCTGAGCCCGCTGTGGCCCGGACCGGGCCTGCCGCCGGGCGCGACACGTCTCCACATCGAGACCGCCCCACCGCATCTCGTGCCGACCCTTGCGTGCAACACCGCCCTGCTCGCCCCGGCCCGCGTCGCCTCGGCGGGTGATGCCCTCGTCCTCGTGTCCCCGGCGACGAACGAGACGATCGCGGTCGTGTGGCCGAGCGGGTGGGCGGCCTGGCGGCTCGACGGGCGCGCGGAGCTGGTGACTCGCGACGGCGCGATCGTCGGCCGGGAGGGCGACACCATCGGCGGCTTCGGCGGTGGCGTGGGCGACGACGACGCGTTCCACGTCTGCATCATCGGGAGCTGAGAGCCTGCAGCCGATTGCCCCAACTGGCAGGCCAGCGGCTCTTGACCGAGCACCCAGGTTCGATAGCCTGCAATGCGGTGGGATGGCGTTGCAGTGGGATGGCGTTCAGGGGGAGTGACCGGGATGAAACGGCTGGCGTCGAGCATCGTCCTCGCGGTCTGCTTCGCCGCGTGCCAGCTCGGGGCGGCTCCATCGTTTGGGGTGCGCGTGCCGTCGCCGCGGGAAGGGATCCCGGCGCTGGATGTCGTCGTCGTGGATCGGGCAGGCGTCGTAGCGGGCGTCGAGAGCAGGGATCCCGTCGACTGGAAGGAGGGTATCGGGCGCAGCGACAGGCCCGATCAGGTGATCGTGAGCTGGCTCGGTGGGCTCTGCGATGTCCGCACCACCCTTTCGGTCACCTCGAACGCCGGCACGCTGACGATCAACGAGACGACGGAGACCACGGGCGGCGCGTGCCGGCTGGCAGGGATCAGCCGCAGTGTCGCTCTCGACCTCGACCGCGAGATCGACCCGGAGACGATCTGGTTCGTCAGCGAAGACGGGTCCTGATCGTTCGACGGGACATCCGCGCGGTGATGCGCAAGATCAGGTCGGCTCCACCCGCGGCCTCCCGCACAGGTAGGCGACACAGGAGATCTCGAGCCAGCTCCGCGCGCCGAGCGCCGTCTGCTCGTAGCACCGAGATAGCCGCCGCCAGCGCGGCATGCGACGGGCGACGGCCGGCCAGTCGGGCCACAAGTCACGCACGAGAGCGCACGCTCGCCTCTGCCATCCACGACGATCGCCGACCACAGTTGACATGAAGCTCCATCACCAGCCGAGAGGTGGATGACCCCAATGCTCGTGCCCGCCCAGCGCTTCCTCGTGATCCGGCACATCGCTGCGATCCTGCTCGCCCTGCACGGCGTCATCCATCTCATCGGGTTCGTGACGCCCTGGCGGATCGCCACGCTCGAGGGGTTCACGTACCGAACCACGGTCTTCAACGGCACGTGGGACATCGGCAGCACAGGTATCCAGGCCGTCGGCCTGGTGTGGCTGGCCCTGACCTTCGGCTTCCTGGCCGCCGGCTACGGCGTCTGGCGCGGCGAGCGATGGGCGGCGGGAGTCACGGGCGCCCTCGCCATCGTCTCCCTGGTCGTCTGCGCGCTCGGGCTGCCCGAGGCAGCGGCGGGCGTCGTGATCGACGGCGTGATCCTCGCCGCGGTGGCGTACCTCGCGCTCACCAGGGACCGTGCCGCGAGCCGTCGCGGGTAGGCGTTGCACCATGGCCTCGTTCGATCGCCGCCACGCCGAGGCCGTCGCGGCCGAGTTCGCGCGGCAGCCGCTGGGCGCCTCCGTGCTGCTGGTCGACGCCGACCTCGACGGGCTGCCGGCGCCGGTCCAGCGATACGTCCGTGCGTCGGGCGCGATCGGGCGACCTCGCCCCCAGAACGTCCGGGTCGCGTTCGATGCGCTCATGCGCCGGAAGCCCGGCGCAGACCCGATGGTGTCCACCTCGGTCCAGTACAACTTCTTCGGCCAACCCGCCCGACTGTTCCTGATGCAGGCGAGGATGTTCGGGATCCCGGTCCGTGCCCTGCACCTCTATCGGGAGGAGGCGGCGACCTTCCAGGTGCGGCTCCTCGACCTCAAGACCATCGTGGACGAGGCCGGGCCCGGGATCAGCGGTGCCGAGAGCGTGACGGTGCTCAACGATTGGTGCGTCATGGCGCCGGGCGCGCTGGTCGACGAGCGCCTCGCGTGGCAGCCGGTGAACGACCGCAGCGCGCTGGTCACCTTCAACAATGGGCCGCACCACGTGTCGGCGACCCTGGTCTTCAACGACCGGGACGAGCTGGTCGACTTCTGGTCGGACGACCGGCCTGACAGCAGCACCGGCGCATTCATCCCATGTCGCTGGAACACGCCGATCGGTGAGTACCGGGACATCGACGGGATGCGCCTGCCGACCTGGGGCGGCGCCGTGTGGAACCTGGCCGAGGGCCCGTTCATGTACGGCGAGTTCCGGTTGCGGTCGCTGCGCTACGACGTGCCCGGGCCTACTGCGACGTAGGCGGGCGCGCGCGCGCCGGCGCCCGGGCGAATCGGAGGCGCGCGAACGTCGCACACCGGCGTCCGCGCCGCGCGAGAATCGCGGTCACGGGCCCCCCGGACCGCCCGTCCGCGCGGGCGCCGGACAGCGGGCCCGCGGAAGGTGGCTGCGATGTCCGGGTTCGAGGTGCAGCGCCGAGGTCCCCAGGCGACGCTGACGATTTACCTGCACGCTCCCGTCGAGGGGATTCCCGCCGTCATGGGCGAGGCGCTGCCGGAGGCCTGGCACGCCGCGGAAGCCCTCGGCCTGCCACCGTCCGGGCCGCCGTTCACGCGCTACTTCTCCATGCCCCCCGGTGACGTCGAGTTCGAGGCGGGCGTTCCGGTGCCCGATCGCGCGGGGGCGGGCCTGGGTCGGGCCGAGCCCGGCGAGCTGCCCGGCGGCGAAGTTGCCGTGGGCTGGCACGTCGGACCGTACGACACGCTCGACCAGACCTACGACGCGCTCATGCGCTGGATCGGCGAGCAGGGTCGATGCCCGGGCGGCCCGATGTGGGAGGTGTACTGGACGGACCCCGGGGCGGAGCCTGACCCGGCGACCTGGCGGACCGAGGTCATCGTCCCCCTCGCGTGAGGAGCCCGAACGCGGGGGCCGTGGCCACCCTCTGAGCCGGCCGCCGGCCCGTGGGCGGCGCTGGCCATGGTCTGGGCCGGTCGCGATCCTGTCCCGCCGGCCCGTGGGCGCCAAGGCGCCGACGCGGCGTTCGTATCAGATTCCCGCCTGGTGTCGCTTATCCACGAGAGACGACGACCCGGCACCGCAGGAACGCGCCCGACTCGCCCGCGGCGAGCGGACGCCGGGCGACATCGGGCGGCGCGAACGGGCGAAGCGCAGTGTCAGCGCCGCTAACCGTCACCGGGCGGGAATATGAGAGGAAACCGCCACCCGGCTCGCCACGGCCGGCCCGCCACAACCTGGAGCGCGCCCGGCCCGCGGCCCGCCATGGCCGTCCGCCACAGCCCGCAGCCCGCCCCGCGCCCCTTCGGCTATGCTCGGGCGGATGACCCGTTCGTCCACCGTCGACCTGGCCCCGCCGGTCGAGAAGGCGTTCCTCGTCGCCGTCGACACCGGCGACGATCCAGGCTGGTCCGCGGAGGACAGCCTTGCCGAGCTCGCCTCGCTCGCGGAAACGGCCGGCGCCGAGGTGGTCGGCGCGGAGTGGCAGAACCGGCGCCACGTCGACCCCAACTGGTACGTGGGCAAGGGCAAGGCGGACGAGCTCATGGCCGCCCGCTCCGAGACCGGCTTCGACCTGCTCGTCGCCGACGACGAGCTGTCGCCCGGCCAGCAGCGCGCGCTCGAAGGGCTGCTCTCGGTCAAGGTCATCGACCGAAGCCGCCTGATCCTCGACATCTTCGCGCAGCACGCCCGCACCCACGAGGGCCGCCTCCAGGTGGAGCTCGCCCAGCTCGAATACCAGCTCCCGCGCCTGACCCGCCTGTGGACGCACCTGTCGCGGACCGGCGGCGGCATCGGCACCCGCGGCCCCGGTGAGTCCCAGCTCGAGACGGACCGGCGGCTCATCCGCGAGCGGATCAAGAAGATGAAGGAGCGCGTCGAAGACGTCCGCCGCCAGCGGGCGACGGCCGCGCGCGGCCGTGACCGGCGGCTCATGCCCACGGTCGCGATCGTCGGGTACACGAACGCCGGGAAGTCGACCATGCTCAACGCGCTGGTCGGCAGCGACGTCGCGCTGGCCGAGGACCGGCTCTTCGCGACCCTGGACCCCACCAGCCGCCAGGTCCGCCTCGGCGACGGCCAGACCGCGATCGCCACCGACACCGTCGGCTTCATCCACAAGCTGCCGCACCAGCTCGTGGACGCGTTCCGGGCCACGCTCGAGGAAGTCACGCGGGCCGACGTCCTCGTCGAGGTCGTGGACGCCTCGGATCGGCATTTCGAAGAGCATCGGACGACCGTCCAGGCCGTCCTGACCGAGCTCGGCGCAGGGGACAAGCCCCGCCTGGTGGCGTTCAACAAGGCGGACCTGCTCGTGGCCGACGGCGACGCCGCGACCCACGCCCCCATTGTCGCCGGCAGCGTGCTGGTCTCCGCCCTCACGAGCTTCGGCCTCGACAGCCTCCGGACCGAGCTGGCGGCGCTGCTCGCGAGCCTGTGGGAGGACCTCGACGTGGCCGTCCCGTACGCCGCCGGCGAACTGCTCGCTCGCGTCCGCGAGCGCGGCACCGTCGAGCTGCAGTACCGCGAGCGTGACGTCCGTGTCCACGGCAGGGTCGCGCCGGCGCTCGCGGGCGAGCTGCGCGCCGTCGCCTCGCGCTGGGCGGAGGCCCTCGCCGGCGTCGTGGACGGGGCCGCCGAGGAGCCCTGACGTCGCCCTGAGCGGGCGCACCGACGAAAATCCGACTCGCGGCTGCGCGCGTCGCGAAGGGCCGGCGCGCCCGCGTGCCGCGTGCCTGGCGCCTGGCGCCCCGGAGGGCCCGTCCCGCGCTCGCTGCCTGCCGACGGGCTCGCGCGCATCACCCATCCGGCCCACCGCCAACGGCACCCGGCACCCCCACGGCCGGGGGGCGGCGTCGGCGAGGGCCGGGGTGGCATGATGCCCGCGTGGACGCGCCAGCGGGCCGAGGTCCGCACGTGCGAGGTGGGACGCACCTCGACCGCCTAGCGGTCGGGTACGTGACCCTGGACCGAGCACTGCGGTGCACCTTCGCCAACGATGCGGGAGCCCGCCTGATCGGGCGAGATGCCGGCGATCTCATCGGCACCGTGCCCTGGCGCGCCCGCGGACCCCAGGATGAGCCGCTGGTGGCGCGCGCGTGTCGCGATGCGCTCCGGGAGGGCGTGCCCGCCACGCTGATCGCGCGGACAGGGAACCCGGCCCGCGATCTTCTCTTCCGCGTCTTCCCGGGTCCCGACGGGGTGTCCGTGCTCTTCGAGGAGGCGACGCCCGGAACTGTCGCCGACGCCGCACCGGGGCCGGCGATGGACGCCACTGCCGCCGACGCCGTGCCGGGGCCGGCGATGGACGCCACTGCCGCCGACGCCGTGCCGGGGCCGGCGACGGACGCCACGGCCGCCGCCGCGCCGGGGCCGGCGATGGACGCCACAGCCGCCGACGCGCCGGCGGCCATCTCCATGGCCGCCTCCGGTCTCCACCTCGAGGGCGACCTCCAGCGCCACGAGCGAGCCCGGACCGCCCGCAGGGCCGGCGCCCGACGAGGTCGACGCCGGCCTCCGCGAGCTGCTGGCCCTCCACGAGACCGCCGTGGACCTGGGCCGCGAGGTCGACGTCGACGGGGTGCTCCGGCGGCTGCTGGAACGGGTGACAGAGCTCGCCCACGCGCCGCACGGGTGCGTCTACCTCGTGGACCAGTCTGGCGTGCATGCGGTCGTTCGCGTCGGCACCGGTGTCTTCACGGACATGACCGGCTTCGCCGTCGCCTTCGGCGAGGGGATCGCGGGCCAGGTCTGGGCGACAGGGCGGCCCATCACCGTCGAGGAATACGGCCGCTGGCATGACCGGATCGCGCGGATCCCGAATGCGGCCTCGGTCCATGCGGCGACGGGCGTGCCGCTCCTGGTCGGCCGGCGCGTGGCCGGAATCCTCGTCGTGGGGACCACCGATCCCGCACGGCGCTTCGACGCGAGCCTGGTCGGGACCATGGAGCGCCTGGCGCAGCTCGCCACGATCGCGCTCGAGAACGCCACCGTCATCGAGGCGTTCCGGCGGGAGCTCCGCCGGCGGCGCGAGACCGAGAGCGCCCTTCGCGAAGCGGAAGCGCGCTTCCGGACGCTGGTCGAGCAGCTGCCGGTCGCCGTCTACATCGACGACCTCGACGAGACCGGCCACAACCGCTACCTGAGCCCGCAGGCACAGGACGTGACCGGGATCCCGGCGGCCGACTGGATCGACCTCGATCGCTACTACGCCCACGTCCACCCCGACGATCGCGAGCGCGCCCGCGCGGCCCAGGTCGGCGCGCTGCAGACGCGGCCGTCGGCGCCGCTGGAGCTCGAGTACCGGATCGTCGACGGGACGGGCACCGTCCGGACCGTGATCGACCGGATGGTCGTGTACCGGGACCCGTCCGGCGGGGAGGCCGGGCTGCTCGGCGTCATCACCGACGTGACCCGCGCGCGCGCCGAAGAGGAGGCGCGGTGGCGGGCCGCGTTGTTCGAGACCGTCGGGCGCCTCGCGGGCGGCATCGCCCACGACTTCAACAACATCCTCACCGCGATCCTCGGGCGCACCGAGCTGCTCCTCAACGACCTCGCCCCCGACGATCGCCGCCGAGTCGAGGCCGACGCCATCCGGGAGGGGGCCGAGCGGGCCGCCCAGCTGACGCGCCGCCTGCTGCTCTTCGGGCGGCCCCAGCCGGTCGCCCTCGCGTCGGTCGATGCGGCCCGCGTGGTGCGCGATCTCGCCCCGTTCCTCGCCCGCACGCTGGGCGAGACGATCGGGATCGTGGTGGACGTGCCGCCCGGCCCGGTCTGGGTCTCCGTCGACCGATCGCAGCTGGAGCAGGCCCTCGTCAACCTGGCCACCAACGGCCGCGATGCGATGCCCGATGGCGGCGGGCTGATCCTGCGGGTTCGCTCGGGCGTCGACGGCGACGGCGCGCCCCGCGTCTACATCGATGTCGTGGACACGGGAGTCGGCATGTCGCCGGAGGTCCAGGCGCACCTCTTCGAGCCGTACTTCACCACCAAGCCGGCGGGGAAGGGGACCGGCCTTGGCCTGCCCATCGTCCTCTCCTTCGCCACGAACGTCGGCGGCCGCCTTGACGTGGCGAGCGAACGGGGCAGCGGGACGACGATCACGCTCGTGCTCAATCCGGATCACGCGCCCCGGGACCTCCCGGCGGACAGCCCACCCGACGCGGCGCCCGCGGCGGGGCCCGAGGCGGCGGCCGACGCGGCGCCCGCGGCAGGGCTCGCGGCGCCCGCGCCCGGGCCCGAGCCCGCGGCGGGGTCCGAGCCCGCGCCCGAGCCCGCCGCCGGCAGGGTCGTGCTGCTCGCGGAGGACGAGGTCGACGTGCGCCGGCTCGTCCTCAAGTCGCTGGGCAGGGCCGGCTATCGGGTCATCGACGTCGGCACCGGGCCCGAGGCGCTGGCCTGGCTCCACGAGCCCGCCAACCGCGCCGACATCCTGGTGACCGACCTCGTCATGCCCGGCATGAACGGTCGCGAGCTGATCGCCCGCGCCCGCGCCGTCTCTCCCGGGCTCGCCGTGCTGTGCGTCTCCGGATACGCGTCGGACGACATCCTGGCCGGGCCTGGACGCGCCGGTCCTCTCGAAGCCGTTCACGCAGGCGCAGCTGACCTCGGCCATCGGGGCGGCTCTCCGGCAGCCGCGGCCGGCCGACGCCGGTGCGACCGCCGACCGGGGGACTTGACGCCGCCGGCCACAGGTCCACAATCAGACCAGTCGCACGTCCGCCCACCGCCCATCCGCGAGGATCAAGGTGACGCAGCCGGCCACAGACTCGAGACCGAATCTCGAACGGAGCACCCGGGCCCTCGTGGCCACCACGGGTCCCGCAACGGCCGATGCTGATCGCGGCGCCGCGAACCCCGCGAGCACGCCCCGGGCGGGCAACCTGAGCTCCGACACGCGGGCGGGCTTAGCCCGGCGGTAGAGCCCGCCGAGGGCCGGCTCTCCGCCCCACCCGACCACGGTGTCGGCACCACGATCCGTCGAACCGGCGCTCGGTGTTGAGCGCCGGTTCTCGATGCCTGGCGGCAGGCCGCCCGGCCCGCCCCGGTGGGCGGGCCGACACTGGCGCTCCCGGCGGCTGGTTGCCCGGGCACGCTGGCTCGAAAAAGGGAAAAGAAGAAACAAGAGGTGCAACCTGATGCCCAAGCTGCGCAACGTCCTCGCCGTCGTCTGCGGCACCGTCACGCTCGGCGGCGCGGCCGCCTGGATGACCGTGCGGCCGTGGTGGCACTCCTGGGGTGTGGACCCCGCCGATGCCGAGCGGGCGCTCCCCGGCGACGACGTGATCCCCGGCGCGCCGATCAGCGACACGCGGTCGCTGCGGGTGGCCGCTCCGCCGTCGGCCGTGTGGCCGTGGCTGCTCCAGATGGGCTACGGCCGCGGCGGCTGGTACAGCTACGACGCGATTGACATGCGCGGCTCGAGCGCGGCCGGCATCCTGCCGGACCACCAGGCGCTCGCCGTCGGCGACATCGTCCCGACCCACCCGACCGGTGGCTTCGAGGTTCGGGCGATCGAGCCCGAGCACGCCCTGGTGCTGTACATGGACGCGGCGATGGCGCGGGCCCAGGCTCTGGCCGCGGCCGCGAAGTCCGGCGGCGACGCCGAGGAGACGCCGGCGAACCTCAAGGCCGCCGGGGCGTTCATGGCGAACTCGCAGCCGGAGGAGTTCAAGGCCTCGTGGACGTTCGTCCTCGAGCCCGACGGCGAGGACGCGACGCGCCTCATCGAGCGCGTGCGGGCCGACTTCTCGGGCAGTGAGAAGCCGTGGTCCGAGTTCCTCCGCCCGCTCATGGGCTTCGGCGTGTTCGTCATGGTGCGCAAGCAGATGCTGGGCATCCGCCGGCGCGTGGAAGGGGCGGCCGCCGCCTGAGCGCACGACCGCCGCAACGTCGAGTGGAGTGGGGGAGGGCCGGGCATGACGGGCCAGCGGAACCGATCCGCAGGGGCGGATCTCGCGGTGATCTGGGTGGCGGCCAGCCTGGTGGTGATCGCGGCGGCGATGGGCGCCTACGCCCTCGGCGAGGCGAGCACCGCAGCGTTCGTGCGCGGCCTCGCGTTGCCCGGCAGCCCGGCGCCCGACGCGGCGACCTACGACGCCGCGAGCGCCGGCGCACTCGGCGAGGCGGTGATCGCGCTGGTCCTTGGCGCTGCGGTCGCGTTCTTCCGGGCGCGGCCCGTCTTCCTGATCGCCGCCATCTGGTCGGTCCTCGCGCTCGGGACCGGCATCTGGATCTCATTCGGCACCGAACTCCGGCTGGCATCGGTCCAGGTCGGTCCGGTCGAGGTGCCGGTGGCCGTGGTCGGGATCGGGCTCGCGCTCGCGGCGGCGCTGTGTCTCGCCGGGTCCGTCGCAGGCTGGCTCGCATCGCCGGGCGAGCCCGGCCCGGCACGACCGCACATGCCACCGCCGACGCACCAGGCCTGAGCGTCGGCCGCCCGCCGGCGCTGTGCCCGCCGCGCGAGCTCCGCGGGAGCCCCCGATTCGTCTACCCTTCGGACCTGTGACCGAGTCGACCAACCGGGGCGAGGTTCGCACGTCCGCGATCATCGTGGGCGCGGCGCTGGTGGCCTTCGTCGCCGTGCTCCTGCTCGTGCCCTCGTTCTTCGAGTCGTACGACGAGGCCAAGTACCTCGGCATCGCCCGGAGCATGTGGGCCGGCCTGGGTCCGCTGACGGTGTTCGGCCAGACGTTCACCCCGCACGCTCCGGGCTGGCCCGTCATCATCGGCGCGCCGCAGGCGCTGATCGGCCTCGACGCCCTCACGGTGGGCCGGGCGCTCAACGCGGTCGCCGCGGTCGCCCTGATCGTGATGGCGGCCTGGTTCGGCTGGCGCATCCGGCCGCTGGCCGGGGCGCTCACCGCCTGCGTCATGCTCGCCTTCATCTACCTGATGAGCCAGACGCGGACCGCCCGCCTCGACGTGCCGGCGGCGGCGCTCTCCATGGCGTACCTGATCGTCGGCCTGGCCGCGATCCGGCGGGGGAGCGCGCGATGGGGGATCGCCGCGGGCGTCGTGTTCGCGATCGGCTTCCTCGTGAAGGAGATCGACCTGCCGCTGCTCCCGGTGCCGCTGGTGGCCGGGCTGCTGGCCGGCCGTCCATGGCGGCGGGTCGGCTGGAGCATGGGCTTCATCCTGGCGATCTCCGTCGTCGGGATCTCGCCGTGGATCTGGTACTTCGCGACACTGTCGCACCAGGTGTACCGGCTCGGCGTGTCCGACGCGTGGCTGGGGCCGATCGCTGCCGGCGTGGTGGCGCTCTGCGCGCTCGGGATCGCCAGCCCGTGGCTCGCCGGGCGCCGGGTGGGGCAGGGGATCGAGGCGTTCCTCGGGCGAACCGTCGGCCAGGCTCGCCTCCGCCTCATCGTCGGCTGGGGGCTGGTGGCGATCTGGACGCTCGTCCAGCTGTACGGATATGTGAAGACCTCGCGCCTCGCCGGTCACCCGATCATCGACCTGACCCAGCTCCGGCTGTACCTGCGGGAGTGGGCGGTCTGGATGAGCCCGATCACGGTCTTCTGCGCCGTTGGCGTGCTGGCCGCCCTCGTGCTCCTGTGGCGCCGGCGGGGGACGCCGGCCGCCGAGCCGCTGCGCGACCTCCTGCTGGCGGCGATCTGCGGCGCGCCGCTCGTGTTCCTGGTGGTCGTGGTCGGCGAGCCCCCGCGCAACTACATCTCCAGCATCGCCCTGGCGACCGCCCTCGCCGCCGGCGGCTGGATCGCCCTGCTCGAGACCATGGCCGCGCGGTCGTCGGCGGCCGGCGCCGCCGCCTGGGGCGCCCTGGGCCTGGTCGCGGGCCTCGGCCTGGCGCTGCCGGCCCACCTTCGCCTGGCCGGCGGACTCGTCCTGGGCGCCGTGCTGGCCGTCGCCGCGGCGGGCGCCGTGCTGGCCATCCGTCGGACCGGCCGCGAGCGCTGGCTGGGGCTCGCCCCGATCGCGGTGACGCTCGCGGTCCTGGTGGGCGGGGCGGGCGAGCTCGCAGCCTACGGCTGGCTGTCGCGAGATCCGGCGGGTGGCGCCGCCCGGGCGGAGGCCCAGGGCGCGATCGTGTCCTGGGTCCGGGCGAACGTGCCCGCCGGCAGCACGGTGGCCTTCGGCAACTTCCTGTCGCAGGAATTGGGCTATTCGCTGGTGGGGACGTTCCGGCTCCGCCAGATCACGGCTCGCATCGCGATCAGCGATCCGGCCGCACCCGATGGCCTCATCCTCAACGGCGAGCCGGCGGGCGGCGACTGGATCGCGGTGGACACCGCGCCCCGCAACGTCAACGAGTTCCAGGCCTTCCGCGCGACCTGGCTGGTGCGCTCGTTCCAGGCCACCGGCGCCACGTACTGGGTGTACGTGACCGGCATCAGCACGAGCGCGCCGATGATCGAGGACGCCCTGAAGCGGGCGACGGGTTTCTCGCTGGCGGCCGAGTGGACGTTCCCGGTCCGCGGCGCCTCGCCGCTCCACGTGTCGATCTACCGCGTGACGCCCGCGCAGGTCGCCTTCGACGCCGCCCACATCTCGATCACGCCCGAAGCGCTGGACCGGCTGGTCGGCCTCATCCGCCACGCTCCGGGCGCCGCCGCCGTCGCGGCCCGCCTCGAATTGGCGGTCGTCCTGGTCCCGCCGGGGCCCGCCGCCGACGCCGCCCTCAAGAAGCTGCACGCGCTCGCCGGCCAGTAGGCCGTTCCCATCATCTCGGGGTCTGCGCTCGCACGCACCCGGTTGACGCAGACTCGATGTTCCCTCATCATGCAGGCACATGCGAACCGTGACCGTGCGCGAGCTGAAGTCGAACCCGAGCGAGGCGCTCCGGGATGCCCGCGAAGGCCCCGTGCTGGTCCTCAACCGCGGCGTGCCGGAGGCGGTGATCGTCACCGTGGCCGGCGACGCTGCCGGGATCGGCCTCGCGGATCGGGTGGGGGAGGCCGCGGAGGCCATGCGAGGCCTCGCCGACCGGGGGGAGCACGGGCCGTTCGGGCCCTGGACCGGGCCGCGAGGGCGTCGAGGAGCCCCGCGGTCTCGGCGGGCCGCGCTCCCGATGATGGGCTCCCCACGCACGCGCTGGCCACGCTCGTGGCCACGCTAGCGGCGATCGTGGCTCCACGCAGGATCTCGATCGCCGGCGCTTCGGGCGAGACGACGAGCCCCATCGTCATCATCGATCTGGATCGCGAGCCGGCGCGGAGCGAGGTCGGTCGCATTGGCCAAGCCGTCGAGACCGCGGGCACCCGCGTCCGGATTCGCACGGGAGCCGAAACGGACACGCCCGGGGCGGATGAGGAGATCATCTTCGATCGAGCGCGCGTTCCGCTGTCGGTCCTGGACCGCATGCTCGCCGACGGCCGAGCCACGGCGCCCCGCCTCCAGGCTCCGTTCGAGATGCCGGCACGGGCCGGGTCGGGGATGTCCGCCAGCGAGGCGCTCCGCCAGCAGCGTGAGGAACGGCTGTGAGCGTCCTCTACCTCGACGCGTCCGCGCTCGTCAGGCTGGGAGCCCTCGAGACAGGCTCGTCGGCCATGGTCGAGCAGGCGAACGCTGCCAACCAGCTGGTGACCAGCGTGGTTGGGACGGTCGAGTTGGCCCGCGCTCTCTCCCGGGCGGGCCTCCCAGGGGTCGCAGAAGGCATCCTCGCGCGGTGCACGATCGTCGGCGTCGACGAGTCGATCGCGGAGCGAGCCACTCGTCTGATGCCGTCCACGCTCCGGACGCTCGATGCCGTCCATCTCGCCACCGCTCTCGAGTTCGCGTCGGAGATCGACACGTTCGTGACGTACGACTGTCGCCAGGCGGCCGCCGCGACCGACGCCGGGCTGATGGTGGAGTCGCCCGGTCAGGCTGGCGCATGAATGTCAGCGTCCAGCGGCAAGAGCTGGACCGGGACCCGGCTCCTGCGCCGAATTCGGACTTGATCGCGATCGTACGGTGTCCATCATTGGTCGGGTCGCCGTTGCAGCGGCCGGCACGGTGCCTCGGCAGGTGGACCTGTGGAGCGGGAAGGATTCCGTGAGACCGGAACGACCGGCGATGACCGGCACGCAGATGCGTCGCTACTTGACCGAGGTAGGGGAGCGCCTCGCTTCGCGCGGTACGACAGGAGAGATCGTACTTGCCGGTGGGGCAGTCATGGTCATGGCCCTCCACGCGCGTGGCGGTTCCCGCGACATCGACGCCGTGTTCATCCGCGAAGGGGCGGCCATTCGAGAAGCAGCACGCGAGGTCGCCGACGCCCACGATCTGCCGGCGATGTGGCTCAACGACCACGTCCGCATCTTCGTGGCGGAGGATGCGCCCACGATCGCGTTCTTCGAGATCCCCGGGTTGGTCGTGCGGATGGTCGGGCTCGACTACCTCTTCTACATGAAAGCCTGGGCGGGTGACCCGATCGACCAGCGCGACCTCCGCAAGCTCGCGAAGGCATTGGGCGTCAAGGATGAGCACGAAGCCTTCGACATCGTACGCAGCTACTCGCCGGGCGAGCTCACACGCGAGGTCCAGATCCTCCTCGAGAGCCTCTTCGAATGACGACCGCGTATCGACCCCAGACGATCTCGGACACCATGGCGCGGATCGCCGCGGGCGTCGACCCTTGGATCGCGTATCGCGACTTCCTGGAGGACTGGACATACGCCCCCGAAACCCGCGCGGAGCTCATCGTCGCCGGCGCCGAGGCTTCCCGGCCGGAGCACAGGCGGTGGGCCTCGTTGCTCGCGGCCACCGTGGAGGCGCTGTGCACCCGCGACGGTCTCCCGGTGCCGAGCTGGACGCGCGATCCGGAATTCGAGCTCCCGCGTCCGTGGTACCTCTACAGAGGCACCGGCAGGATTCGCGGGTGGCTCCGCGAGTCGACGCCGGCGCCCTTCGCCAGTCGCAACATCTGGAGTGGGGACAGGCTGCTTCGTCGCACGTGAACCCCTTCGGGACCACGTTGCCCAGCCCTGCACGGTCGGGACATTACTTCCGATAATGCAAGTTATGTCCAATACCTGCGGCGGGCGAGCCGCGACCGGATGTTGCTTCGGCCTACCTAAGTTGGATCGCTGTGAGTCCTTTGCAGTATCCGTTGGTCGGTTCGAGCGCCAAGCCGCGGCGCCCGTACTCTTTGGCCGCCTCCACATCGTTGAGATGAACACACAGCCATCCCAGCCGCGAGAGATCCGTGGCGCTGGCTTCGTTGATCCGCTTCTCCATGGTCTTTCGAAGCGTGTCGGCCATGAGATGCTTCTCATCCGTCTGGACGTCGATGACGTGCTCCCTCAGGAGATAGTTGAAGCGGTTGGCGCCGTCGCTGAGCTCACCAAAGGGAGTGCCGGGCAAACGAGCGAGCTCCAGGAGGGCGTGCATCTCGCTGAGGTAGTCACCCGTCTTCCTGGAAAGGAGCGCGAGGAATCGCCACGCTTCGTGGTCGGTGGGTCGCTCCTGGAGGAACCGGCGAACCGCCTCAATTGCGCCAGGGACATCACCGACTTCGAGTAGAAACTCGGCATACCGGAGGCGGGCAGGAGGATAGGTTTGCGCTATCAACTCGAGAACCGGCAGCAGCTGAACACTGGCATCTCCCGGCTTCTGGTATCGCGCCGCCGCGGCCCTGAAAAGTGACTCGACGCGGGGAGCCAGCCCTCTGCGCACGTCTGTTGCCTGAGCGGCGCCGAACAGCCGAAGGATCTCGAGGTCCGATTCGATGGCAGTCTTCAGGGGACTGACGATGACCTTCTTGCGGCCGAAAAGGGAGGCCGCAAGCGGGACGCTCACAAAACGCTCGCCATCTGTCTCCGACGTCAAGACATCGATGAAAGATGACTGGCTGAGCTGGTCGACAACTGTCTCAATGTCAATTCTCTCGTTCTCGGGTCGCAGTACGGCTGCGGTCAGAGCCGCCACCGGAACGACGGCCCGCCAGCTACTTAGCAGGAGGAAGACTTGCTGAGCGGCAGGCGGAAGAGCCGCGTATGTGCGCTCGAACAAGGCGTCAAGGATGGTCTCCTTCGCACCGAGGATTCGCCATACAGACCCGAACTGGCCGGATACGGCAGCTTCGCCGAGCAAGATCTTCGTGACGTAGGGATGCCCTTCAGTCTCACTGTAGAGGCTATCGCGGTAGGAGTCGGTCAGTCTGTCGAGCACCCCAAGCCGGGCAGCTGTCACATCAACGAGGGCGTCAAACTCCTGTCGAACCATGCCGCGGACATCGACCGGATAGTCTCCTCGGAACTCACGGATTTGCGTTGTGATCAGGATCTTGTTCGGAAGGCGGATTGCTTGATCCAGCCAGCGAAAGGTCTCATTTGGGCTCCGCAGAGTCTCGAAGTTGTCGAAAACGAAGAGCGTTGCCCCGAGGCCGGTTGAGCCGGCGAGGCTTTTCGCGAGGAAAGCGGCATGATCGAATCCCTTCTCCTCACTACCATCCGGAGCCAGGAGCCGTGCCAACTCCTCACTAATCTCCTTCTGGGCGAGGATGTGCGGTTTGACTTGCCTGGGGCCGTATGGCAGCAAGTCGATGTCTCGCGCACTAAACCAGATGATCGCGACGTAGCAGCCCTCTTCAGCGAGTGAGTGCAGGACCTGTAGGGCAAGCGATGTCTTGCCGGCCCCGCCCAGCCCGACCAAAGTGATTACTGGATGACGGCCGTCGGTCAGGCGATCACGGAGTTCCGATTCGAGTTGTCCTCTTGTGATGTACTCCTGCATGCAGGGCGGAGATTTCGCGAAGGTCTTCCCGAATATGCCGAGCTGCGCAAGACCCTCGGTCTCGCTGGCAGGCAGCGGAGCCGGCGGTCGAAGGTAGTCGCGACTCGACGGATAGCTGTGCTCGTCGGTCGCGTAGGAGAGGAGTTCATACCGCTCGTCCGTAAACGCGCCGTTGGCGACGAAGAAGTCCGTTCCCTCGGCATCCGACGACACAAGAGTGACGTGGTTCAGACCGTCGATCGCGACGTACACGCCGTCAGCGTAGGAGTGGTGATCAGAACGAGTCAGGTGCGCGAACTCGTCGCGGTTGCCTCCCAGGCCTGTAACTCGGTACTTGCCTGACAGGTTGCGCCGGATTACGGCCCACGAACGGGCGAAGAGCGGGAGGTTGGAGGTAATCTCGTCGATCGACAAACGCAAAGGCTCAGCCATGTCGCTGCACCTCTGTGCAGTCGCCGCTCCGTGGCCGCGGGTCTTGTTCCGAAGCCAGGTAAATCGGTGAAACCACGATCGAAGTTGCGCCTTCCGTGCGGTCTTGACCGTGGGGTCAATCGTCCTGCAGGCTGCTTCAAGGGACGCCACAGCGCGGTACTGCCACGCGTTGTTCTCGTCAGTCCACCACTTGGTCAGAGCCGTCTGCTCGACTCGAGCGGCCTCGGGCAGATGCTGGCTCGCCGGCCCCGTAAGGACGTCATCGATGGCCTCAACCCACTCTCCAAGGCCAGTCGCCCGCACGAGCCCGTATTCGAGTCGGTAACGATGCCCTTCACGGTCAACCGGAAGCGTCGCGATAAGTCCGGCGGCCACGAGTTTGGTGACGAGTTCGCCGTAAGAGAGGAGGTCGTAGAAGTAAGCCGTGTCGGAGTCCGCGCGAGCACGTTCGATCCGATCAACCATTCGCGACAGGGGTAGGAGATCCATGATCCCTCCTCAGGCGGCGACTCCAAGGGCACGTCCACCACAACCGTCAGCGGTCACGTCAGCTTGATGGACGCCTCCCGAACGAACGCCTGCACAGAGAGAATGCGTAACCCGAGCTGGCCGCATATATACGGAATGCTGGGTCGCATCTCGGAGCCAGGTCCCTCCTCGGTCACGACGGTTGCTCCGAGCGACCAGGCTGATGCGATCACGACCGGATCCGCGCGGTTGCGCTTACCAAGGCGAACCATGTGGCCCCACCTTGCCATGACGCGAGTGAGATGGTCCTGCACGTCGTCCGATAGTGGGTACCAGTCCGTGATGCGTGTCGACCACTCGGCCAAGCCATCTCGCTGCGCCCGAACTTCATCGCGGACCTCTTCGCTGATAACGATCCTGCCCGCGGCCACGAGTCGCTCGATGTCGCGCCAGTATCCAGGGGCCACGTCCATCCCGTAGTACCGGTTCCACGGATTGATGAGTGCGCTCGTATCAAGGCAGTAGACGACGCCTTCAGGACTCATACGTCACCACCGGTCAGCACATCGTGTCCGACCAGCCGTGTTTCAATAGAAACTAGGTGGCGAAGTCCGACGCCCAAGAAATCCGTAACGTCCGGCCCAGAGATCGCATCGGCGTGATAGGCATCGAGGACGAGCCGAGCGAACGGCTTGCCGACGTCCCGGACGACCATGACAGCGACGCCCGGGCCACCGCCTTTGGATTCGCTCTTCGCCTCCCTCTTGTCGGCGAGGGGCAGGGCCAAGAGCTCTGCGCGCTTCCGGCGATACAAATCGATGCTGGCGCGTCCGATCACAAGAAGACGACGCAACACGACCTCGCGGCTCGCCCGGAAGCGCCTCGCGAGACGGTCGAGCTCGATATCCGACCACTCTGAGCCCTGGTCCGCGCGCGCCACAACCGGATCCGCAAGGAGCGCATCGGCCGGCACAAGGAGAGCACCGGCAAAGCGGTTACAGAACACCTCTGTCCGACTTCTCGCCAGGCGCGCCCGAGTCGCATCGCCGAGATCGCAACTGCCGCCCTCACCCAGCATGAGGTGCCCAAGCTCATGCGCGAGGGTGAAGATCCTGCCGTTGACGCTATCGTGACCGTTTACGCCGATTACAGGAAGAATTCGTTCGCTCAGCGAGAAGCCTCGCACTTCCGCGACGGGCACGTCAGTAAAATGGAAGACCAAGACGCCCCCACGCTCTACCGCGTTCTTCCAACCGTTGAGAGCGCCGTACTCGGGTTCCCAGTGCTCCTGCTGTTCGAGAGCGACGCCAAGCAGGGCTCGTGCCTGTGCCGCCATCTCCTCCGCGGCCACCCGGGTCGGAGCGGCTCCGACCAGTGGCGACTCCCGCGCCTCCGGATCGAGGTCTAGGGCGATGGATCGTCGATAGAAGGCGAGCCGCAACGCGATCAAGAGTTCCGGAGAATGCTGTAGAGGCGGTTGGCCGGGAAGGCGCCGCCAGTCTCGCGGAACGGGCCAGTCCTTCGGTGGCTCGGGCAAGAAGAAGACCGGGAGTGACCGGCGGTAGCCGTGGGAAAGCTTCCGGAGCTGAGAAATCGTGGGCTGGGAATCACCGCGCTCCCACGAATCCAGGCGACCGGCCGGAATCCGAAGCCGGTCAGCGGCCGCCTCGAGCGACAAGCCCAGGCTCTCTCGACCCCACTTGAGCATCACTGAACTGCAGCGCGCTAGTTGTCGGGTCTTGCGTGGGCGACGGGACGCATGCACAAGCGTCGGCACGGATGCCTCCGTGGGTACCCAGAGTTCGAGCTGGCCCCCCACTAATCGTCTACGGACCCGTGCCGGCTTGTCCGTCACAGTCGACCTCGTTTCCCCGAGGGATTGGGTCCCCGGTCCAAGTTGATGGCGAGGAGCCGCTCGAGAATCTCGGCATCGGAATCGTTGGAGGGCCAGCCGTAGGCGGCGAGGACCGCGGCGTCGAGGTCGGAGTGGGCGTTGGCGAGCCAGCTAGGGCGCTGGTTGTAGAGGTTGGTGAGGGTACGCTTGGCGAGGTCGGCGGGGTCGAGGCCGGGCGGGTTGAGCCAGCCGTCGCGGAGCTCGACGAGGCGGCGCGCGGCCTCCCCTACCCTGGCTCGCTGGTCGGGCGTGGGGTGGGTGGGAATGGGAAGGTCTCGAAGCACGTCGTCGGTGTGTACGTCGGCCGGCTCGTCTCGTGGCGCGGGCCAGTCGCCAGTGACCAGACCTCGTGTACTCGGCTGTGGAGGACGCCGAAGATATAGTCGTCGTGGCGTGCGAAGACAATCAGCCTGCTGTCGGGCAGGACCTCCGGGTCGACCCAGATGAACAGCCGATGCTTTGAGACGCGCGGGGTTGCGATGTACCGGGTGAGACCGCGCATAGCGGCACGAAGCCCCGGACGAGGCTCGACGTGGAGCCACCAGTGCTCGGCGTACCTGAGACGGCGGACCCGGAGGCGCTCCGCACGCACGTGCGATCGGACGTATTCGAACGGAGCCTCGTACAGGGCTGCCTCTCCTCCGTCATGTCCGACCCGAAATCGATGATGTACGTAGCCGCGCGGCCGTCCGGTGACGTCCTCGCCATTCATCCAGGGACGAACGACTTCTGCGTTTGAACGCCCGTCTGGGTTCGGTGATACGAGCAATCGCGCGGCGGTCGTGGGCTCGATCTCGAACGGATCCGCCCTTCGTGTCGCCCATGAAGGAGATGCCGAGGTTGGCAGGGATCGGCCGCATCTGCGAGAGGTCCAGGCCGGAGGTGAGGTTCGAATTGATCGCGGCCACGCGCTGGCCATCGAGCTCCCGGTCCGTCTCGGTGCCGTCGTCCTGGCCGACGAAGCTGATGTGGACGTTGGCGCCGGCCAGCACCCATGGCTCGCTGGCCCTCGCGAAGAAGATGGCGCCAGACTGCTGATCCGTTGCAGGATGCGTCGGTTTGCACCAGCCCGGATTGCCTGGGTCGCCAGAAGGCCGGCGCGACGCGTGCGACCGAGTTCGATCGCGGCTCGGGCCTTCTCATGCCAGTAGCGTCACGAAGTCGGCTTCACGCGGGACGCCGGCCGTCAAAGACCTGGAACAGTGTGTCGATGTAGTCGCTTCCGAGGCCTCGCCGCATCCACTTTCCGCCCAAGAACGGCGGGTTCCCGACGATGAACTCCGCCGCGGGCCATTCGGCCTCGCGCGGGTGTGCCGGGTCGGATAGGTCGAGCAGGGCGTCGCGCGTTTCGATGTGGTGGAGCGGGCGGAGGATGGGGTCGCGGCGGTAGCCGAGGCCGTGGCGGATCATCCACTGGATCTCGCCGATCCAGATGGTCACCCGGGCCAGCTCGGCGGCGTAGGCGTTGATCTCGATGCCCAGCACCGCTTCGGGGCCGATCTGCGGCAGCTGCATCGGCCGCTTGAGGACGAGCGAGCCCCAGTTGATGGCCTCGTACTCGAGGTCCTTGAGCGCCCACAGGGCGACGACCAGGAAGTTGCCGGAGCCGCAGGCGGGGTCGAGCACGCGTACGCTTCGAAGGCGCGCCAGGAAGTCCTCGAACACCGCGCCCGGGTCCTGGTCGCGCGGCGTGGCCTTGGTCACCTTCTTGCCGGACAGCAGCAGCTCCGTCACGCGGGCCTGCATGGCCGCGAACTCGCGGCGGAGCGGGCGCAGGATGACGGGCTCGACCAGGCCCCAGATGGCGTCGCGGTCGGTGTAGTGGGCGCCCAGCTGGGCGCGCTGGTTCGGGTCCAGGCCGCGCTCGAAGAGGGTGCCGAAGATGGCGGGCTCGATGAGCGCCCAGTTGAGCCGGCTCACCTCCAGGAGCGTGCCGATCTCCGTGCCGGTGAGCGGGATGACGTCGGGCGAGTCGAACAGGCCGCCGTTGAACCAGTCGATCTCCTCGGTGCCGAAGAGGCCGCCGTCGCTGCTCATCTTGGCGAACAGCTCGCCGAGCGCCTGGGTGAAGACGGCGGAGCGGCCGTGGGCGGCTTCCGAGAGGCGGTTGAAGATGCCCTTCGGCAGGAGGCCGGCGTCCTCGGCGAACAGGCAGAACAGGATGCGGTCCAGGAAGTGGGCCACCTTGTCCGGATCGTTTCCCCGCGCCCGCAGGCCCTGGGCGATCTCCGCGAAGTGGCGGGCGGCCTGCTCCGTGATCTCGGCCGGCTTGATGCGCGGCCGGAGCTCGTCGGGGGCGGTGAAGGCGTCGCGGAGGGCGGTCAGGGCGCCGCTGGGGTCGTCGGCGGCCAGGTCGTCGAGGGTGATCGTCCTCAGGACCGGGCTCAGGCTCGTGAAGTTCGTGTGGATCTCGATGCGGTCGAGGTCGGAGACGATCAGGAGCGGCGGGTTGCCCAGGTCGTCCTTGTAGGCCATCAGCTGGACGTAGGCGGCTTTCAGGTCCTTGCGGTGGCCCTTGTACTCCCAGGCGAAGAAGCCGCGCTTCCAGACATCGGCGAAGCCGTCCCCTCCCCCGGCCTTCTCGACGCGCCGCTCGAAGGCGTAGCTCTCGCCGGTGGGGTCCGCCTCGTGGGGCGTCGGCTGGCCGAGCATCCGGCACAGGTCGATGAAGTGCTCCTGGGCCGACGGCCTTCTCGGTGGTGGTGACGCCGCGCCACTTCGCCGCGAAGGCGGCGGGGGTCAGGGTCGGGGCGGTGGTCAAGGGCGGGCGACGCGATCAGGCCCGGGCGCGTGTCGGGCGCGCGGCGCGCATAGGCGCGGTCCGCAGGTGCGCGGGCGGGAGGCGCGCACGCACGTGAGTGCCCCGATCACGCCGGCGTCCCCTCCCCTGCTCCCCGGACTCCCCGATGGCCGCCTCGCCATCAATTGCGAGTGTACGCCGCAGCACTGGGCCCGTGACGAGTAGACGGAGGTACCAGGGGCAAGGGTCGCGGCAAGGTCGCACACCAGGCCTCGGCCGCACGCTAGGATCATTCGATCGCGTCCCCGGCCCGGCCATTGGACCGTCGTCGCGTCGCGATGCCAAGGTGGACCTTGGGGGGTTCTCCTGATGCCCGATCGACTCCGCATCCTGGCGATTGCCTTGGCCGTCCCGCTCGTGGTCCTGGCGGCAGCGGTCGTCAACGAATCGTTTCGCCAGCCGTGGTCATCGGTCATCGGCTGATGGCAGGCACTCCCCCACCCGACCCGTCGAAGTTCCGTCCGCTCCGGCTCCGGTACGCAGGCACATGCATTGCCTGCGGTGCCGCGCTGCCGACGGGCACGGAGGCGATGTACCACGCCGCGAGCCGGAAGGTCCGGTGCGTCGAATGCCCGGGTTCAGACGGCACCGCTGACGTGGCGGCCATCGACGAGGGCGTCGCAGGCCGCTCGGCCACGGAAAAGCACGACCGCCTGGTGACCCGGCGCGAGGAGCGGGTCACGAGCAGGTGGGGCCGACACCTCGGCCGCGTCGTACTCGCCCTCACTGACGAGCCAGCTTCGACGAAGGCCTGGGCGTCCGGCGCCGCCGGCGAAGAGGCGCTCGGGAGAGCTTTGGACGGACTTGCGGACGTGACCGTCCTCCACGACCGCCGGGTACCGCGCACGCAGCGCAACATCGACCACCTGGTCATCGCGCCGGCCGGCGTCTTCGTGGTCGACGCGAAGAACCATCGCGGGCTGGTCGCCGTGCGGGACAGGGGTGGGCTCTTCCGGACCGACCTCCGGCTCTATGTGGGTGGGCGCGACCACTCGGACCTCGCCGATGGGATGGGCTGGCAGGTGGACGCAGTGCGGGCCGCCTTGGATGCTGCCGGGCTGCCGGAGCCGCCTCCGGTGACCCCGGTCCTCTGCTTCACGCGGGCCGACTGGCCGTGGTTTCGCCCGCCATCGTCCTTCCGCGGCGTCCTCCTGGAGAGCCCGCGCTCCCTGCGAAGGCTGGTCTGCGGACCGCGGGTGATCGGAGCGGAAACGGTTGCGTTGGTGGTCAGGAGCCTCGCGACGGCATTCCCGGCCAAGTAGACGGGAGGCCCGGCGCGGGCGGGCCTCGGCCGACGCGGGTGTCTTCGCCGGCACCGGGCTCAAGCAGGGATTGTCGGCCCCCAGTAGCGCGCGGAGGCCGCTTTGCGCGTGACGCCGACGGCCTGGTCGGCCGGATGATCGTTACGCCCTGGTGACGGTGCCGGGCCTTGCCCCGTCGACGGCGACCTGGATTTGGGCCGCCCGAGCGGCGACCTCCGACATCCTGCTGCCTCGGACGAGCACGACCGCGATGCCCGAGGCCGCGATGTTCTGCTGAGCAGGGAGGTTCCGGTCGGCGGTGAGGAGCACGTCGTACCCGTTTGTTGCTGCCCGCCGCAGCAGCTCGCCGTTCTCGAGGCCCTTGTATCCAGCCTGCTGAACGGTGGTGACCGTGTGGCCGGTGATCAGGCCGGCCACGTCGGCCGGCAGCATCTCGTCCAGCAGCACTCTCACGCGGGGACTGCCTCGTCGCGGGCGTGACGACGAGCCATCTCCAGCACCGCAAGTGCCTGCTTTCGAGTTACCGTTGGGAACTGGCGGAGGAACTCGTCGAGGCTGTCGCCGGCCTCGAGGTATTCGAACAGCGCGTCAACCGGAACCCGCGTCCCAGCAAAGACCGTGGCGCCCCAAGCCCGATCGTCCGATCGCGTAACCAGCGGCTTCGTCTTGCTCATCGCGGCAGCCTCAGCAATTCCATCTTGCCGTCCACAGTATCCCTCCGCCGCAATCGGAGTCAGCCGGGCGAACAGGACTCGTCAGGTGATCTCGGCGACGATCGCGGACGGGCGCCGACCGAGTCCAGCGGCGAGCAGCTTTCGATCGAGGGTTGCGAGCTGGGCGTGCCTGGTGCGGGCGGCGGACGCGTACGCCGCGTCGTACATCGTCAGTGCGTGTTCCTCGGCGATCGCGCCGGCGTCGGCGAGCTCGGTCTGGGTGAGGGCGATTCGGGGACAGATCACGAGGAGCGCCTCGAGGACGGTCGCAACCTGTACGGCGCCGATCCCGGGGCGCCCCCGCAGCAGGCCGTTGCCGACCTCGTAGGGCGTCAGGTCGAGGACCGACAGGGCAAGGACCCGCCGTCGGTGGAGGTCGAGCAGGGCGCGTCCATCCTCGACCTCGTGCTCGCCCTCCGCGTGAAACCACGTGATGACGACGCTGGCGTCACAGACGATGTCGATCGGCGGCATCTCGGGCATCCCGGTCCCGTCGGATCAGTTCGGCGGCGTGGAACGCCCCCGCGGAGGCGAGCGCCGCGCGCGCTCGCGCGAGGGCTTCGTCCATCGTCTCCGGAGCGGGCCAACCAAGCTGCTGCCGCGCAGCCTCCTGGAGAAAGCCGCTCCTCGTGGTTCCGGTGGCCCGCGCCTCCCGATCGATCCGCTCCAGGAGGTCGTCGGGCACCGAGATCAGCACCTTGCCCATGGCGGCAAGATATACCGTGGATATCCCTCGGTCAAGGCCGCGGCTATCGCCTCCGCCCGCTCGACCTCTGCAATCGATGATCGCACCCGCTCCGGTAAGCGGACGGGGCGCCGTGACTGCGCGAGCGAGCGGCGCGTTTGAGCTCGGCTCTGGACCCATGCCTGGACCTTCCCCCCGGGCAGTTAGGCAGCGAGCAGCCCGACAGCACGGCGGGGAGTGCGGCGAGGAGAGACAGGGCGTGCGCGGCGAACCCGAGACGCCGCGGTTGCCGGCTCTGAACCACTGCCCGTCTCCCCACCGCTACGCGATCAGCCTGCGCGACGCCCGCGCTCTCCGCCGCGGGCTTACCGTTCGTCCCCGCATGACGCTCGCTCGTGGCGAGCAGGCCAGCGGTCATCCCTCGGGCAGAGACGCCTCGCCGAACTCGCGCCCATCGGCGCCGAAGTCGGGCGGCTCGGGGGTCGCAACCTCGGTGGCGGGCGCTGCGAGCTCGCCCGGCAGCTTGGGCGCCGGCGCGCTCCAGGGCTTCAGTCCCTGCACGATCGCCCGGTAGAACTCGATGGACTGTCGGCGGCTCTCTGCGACGAACGAGCCCTGCTGACGACCGCGTTTCGTCCCCATCTCCGAGGACGCGCACAGGCGAAATGAGCGCGGCTCACGGGCCGGGTCGCCCCCGAACAGCAGCTTATCCGGCCTCTCTCGCGCGTCCTTGAGGAAGGCCGCAACAGAATCCTTGGCGTTCGGGTAGCGAACCTCGATCCGGAGGTTGTCGGGTGCGTCCTTGAGCTGCCGTACCAGCCAGTTGATGCGCGTCTTCGGCCTGCCTTCGCGCGGGGCCGGGACCTCGACCGCGGTGACGAACAGCCGCGTGCGCAGGTCGGCCACAAGCTCGATCGGGGCGACCGCGTCGGGGATGCGGACCGTCGCCTCGAGCCGTCCGCGGTCGATCAGTCCCTGCACGGCGGCATCGAGGCGACCGGCCGCGTCGAGCTTCCGCGGCCAGACGGCTTCGACGTTGCGCCCGAGCGTCTGACACAGGCCGAGCGCCAGGTACTGGACGAACTGCTCCCAATGGCCGCCGACGTCCCGGACCCCCTTGTCGGCCGCCCGCAGGGTGCGCTGACGGGCGCCGTCACGAACGGCAACCCACGCCTCGCCCATGTCGTCGAAGCCGCCCGCGCCCGCCTTCTCGTGGTCCAGGTACGCGATGAGCTCACCAAGGATCCAGGCCTGATCGGTGTCCGCGATGCCACGGTGCTCGTGCTGAACTCGTGCCTCGGTCATGACCTGCCACCAGGACAGGTGGCGCAGCGCAACCCGCTTGGTCTTGCGGGGGTCGACCCGAATGGGACTCTCTTCGGGCGAGGCCGTGATCTGGTTGCTAATGGTGAGCACCGCATCGAAGCCGTTGACGCGGCCGACTTCGAGGTACTTTTCGATCTGCGCCGGGTTCAGCGGCGCGCCGCCTGTCTTGACCTCGACGAGGCACACCCAGCGCGTCTTGCCACGCTCGACGACGATGGCACCGTCAGGGATGACCGCCTTGTCGTCCTGGTCCTGCAACCGAACCTCGGTGTAGGTTTCGATCCGCCCGCCGGGTGCGTCCGCGTGGGCAACGATGGCGCGCCCAAACTGAGGCACCGCCTTCATGACCGCGAGAAGCGAAGAAGTCGCCCGCTGCTCCTGCTCGTCCTGGCCCCCGATGCCGGTCGTCGGGATGAGCCGCGCCTTGTGCCAGGCATCCTCCGGCCTGGCGGGCGGCGTCTTCGCGGTCGGTCCCTTGCCGTTGTCGTTCGTTGCCGCCTTCGACGCCTGTTTGGCGACTACCATTTCCGAATCCCCCAATACGGACTCACCACGCGCGCTCTGACGACGGTACTCCGAGCCACGGGCGCGCAAATGGCGGCTGTGCCGCCATATGGGGCCGTTGGGCGGCCTTCGTCAGGGTGGGTGCGCTGGTCGCGCGTGATCCCCTCCCCCGCTCCCCGGTCTCCTCGATGGCCGCCTCGCCATCAAGTCCGAGTGTACGCCGCAGCAATGGGTGCGTGACGAGTAGACGAACGTACCAGGGGGCACCGGGCCCCGGGGGGTCGTCGTGCGGAAGTTGGACGGCGCCCGGAGCCGTGCGCGAACGCTTGCCCGGCCGGTCCCATCTCGTCGACCCCTGCCGCGCCGGCTGTCCGGCGCACGCTACGCTCTTGTTTCGACACAGGGAAGCCTGACCCGACGTGGTCGTGGAGGGGACATGCGCTTCGAGGACATCTTCGCGACGAAGACCAACCCGCGGCAGGACAATTTCCGGTTACGGCTCTTCGGCATGTTCAGCGAGCAGATCGTGCGCTGCTGGGCGCAGAACCAGGCGACGCGCTACGACGTCGACGTGCTTCGCCCGACCGTGTTCGAGGGCTCCACGTACTCCACAGTCACAGCTGGTTCCTGGATGTACCGCAGGTCCCATCCGGGCCCCGATGACGCCGTGAGGTGACGGTCCGCAGCCCCAATGGCACTTCGCGCGGTCCGGCTAGACTCCCGCGATGGTGTACGTGGCGCTGCTCCGGGGTGTCAACGTCGGAGGCAACAATCCGGTGAAGATGGTGGAGTTGAAGGCCGCCTTTGAGGCGGCTGGCATGGACTCCGTCCGTACATACATCAACTCAGGCAATGTGATCTTCTCCAGCGAACGGCGGGATCGCCTCGAGTTGGTCGCCATCCTCGAACGCGGTATCAGCGAACGTATCGGCCTGGCAGTTGGCGTGCTGATTCGAGACGTCGCGGAGATGGCCGCCATCGTCGATGCGATCCCGGCCGGCTGGAGCAACGACGCCAATCAGAGGTGCGATGTCTTGTTCCTCTGGTCCGATGCGGACAGGCCATCTGTCGTGGATGAACTGAGGCCCAAGCCCGAGATCGACGACGTTGTCTACATTCCGGGCGCGGTCATCTGGCGGGTTGACCGCCACGATGTCTCCAGGAGCGGACTGCCGAAACTGATCGGCACGCCCCTCTACCGGCGGCTGACAAGTCGCAACTGCAACACCACCCGCAAGCTGCTGGCCCTGATGACTACCTGACTCGGTCGGCGTCCCCCGCGCCATTCGGCGTCCGGGTGCTTCGCATCCGCACAGCGGATGCAGCCTTTCGGGCCGCTGGCGATCGAGGTCGCCACGAAGTGCGGACTCACCTCGGCTGACCGGCGGTGCACTGCTGCGGCAATCCGCCGGGTAACCGAGATCAGTCGTCGAGGGCCGGCAGGTCGAGCGCGGCGAGCCGGGCGACGTCGGCCAGGATGTCGATCTCGACGATCTTCCCGTGGGCGATCGTGAAACCCATGATCGAGAGCAGCTGACCGTCCGGGCCCCGGGAGACGATTCCGGCGGCTCCGTTCACCAGGGCCGGACGAGCCGCAAGGCCCGCCAGTCGGCGCGTGAACGAGATCGACAGTCCAGCCACCGCCCTGGCGCCGCGGACCTCTCGGGTGCCTCCGGCCGGTGTCGGACCGCCGTCCGCTCGCAGGATGACGTTCGGGTCGAGCACCGCCAGCAACCCGGCGAGGTCGCCGCCGCGCGCAGCCGCCAGGAAGGCATCCACGGCGGCCCTCTGGTGGGATCGGTCCTCATCGGGAGCCTGTCCTGATCCCTCGGTCCGTACCCGCCGGCGGGCCCGGCTGGCAAGCTGGCGGGTCGCGGTCGAAGAGCGCCCGACGACCTCCGCGATCTCGTCGAAGGGCATGGCGAACACGTCGTGGAGGACGAACGCGACGCGCTCGGCGGGTGCCAGCTTCTCGAGGACCACCAGCAGCGCGAGCCCGACCGAGTCGGCCAGGATGGCCTCGTGCTCGGGATCGACGCCGCCGGCTCGGTCCACGATCGGGTCGGGCACGTGGACGTCGAGGGAGTCCTCGCGCCGTGACCGCCGCGAGCGAAGCATGTTCAGGCACACGCGCGAGACGGCCGTGGTGAGCCAGCCGCCCAGGTTCTCGACCTCGCGGGCGTCCGCCCGGCTGATCCTGACCCACGTCTCCTGGACCGCGTCCTCAGCCTCCATGAGAGAGCCGAGCATGCGATAGCCGACGGCCCGCAGGTGGCCACGGTGGGCCTCGAAACGGTCGGCCAGCATGTCCTGCTCGTTCATCGGTCACATTCCTTCCTCGGGGCGTTTCATCCCATTGAACCAGCCTACGCGGCCGATGTGACAGAGGCGTCGAAAGCGTCTCGCGTCCCGAGTGGTCGTGCAGTCAATCGATCGGGGGAGCCCCCCGAAGGAGCGTTGTCAATGCAGGCACGAATCAACAACCCGGCCATGGCGGTCCCCGGCGTCATCGAGGCGCTGAGTGCGCTGTCGGCGGCAACCGCGGGCAGGGTGGCGTCGCGGACGCTCGACCTCGTCTACCTTCGCGTGAGCCAGATCAACGGTTGCAGCGTGTGCGTCGAGCTCCACGCCCGCGACCTCAGGCACGCCGGCGAGACCGACGAGCGGATGTTCGCGCTGGCCGCCTGGCGCGAGTCGCCCTACTTCACGGACGCGGAGCGTTCGGCGCTGGCGCTCGCCGAAGCCGCGACCCGGATCTGCGATCGGCCGGACCCGGTCTCCGACGAGATCTGGGACGAGGCCGCGCGTTACTACGACGAGCCGGCCCTGGCGGCGCTCGTCGTCGGCATCGCCGCGATCAACACCTGGAATCGCCTCAACGTGACGACCAGGCAGGTCGCCGGCCCCTGGACGGCCTTCGCGACCAGTGGCGAAGCCCAGCCCGCGAAGGTCGCCTGATTTCGGTCCTGTCTTCATCGAGGGCGGGCATCGTGTCCGCCCTCAACCTTCCTGAGGAGCACCAACTGCAGTCCCTGGGTTACGACGAAAGCTACGCGCGCAGCCCTGCCTTCTTCGGCACCGCGCCCGATTCCCTGCTGGCCGATCACCTTGCCCTGATCGAGAAAGAGGAGCCGCTCCTGGACGTCGGCGCGGGTCAGGGCCGCAACGCGCTCTACCTCGCCCGGCTCGGGTACCGCGTCGACGCCCTGGAGCCGTCCTCCGAGGGCGCCGCTCAGATCTCCGCAGCGGCAGCACGGACCGGGCTGACGATCGGCGTGATCAATCAACGGTTCGAGGACTTCAGGCGGCCAGGACACTATGGCGCCGCCCTGGTCTTTGGTCTCATCCCCGACCTGGCTCGCGGCCAGGTCACGGCACTGCTGGAGCGCACTGGCCAGTGGCTGGCCCCTGGCGGCCTGGCCTTCTTCACCGGCTTCACCACGGAGGACCCCTCGTTCGCCACCTGGAGTTCCTTCCGTCAGGTCGGCAGGACCTCATTCGAAGACCCGCGGGGCCGGATCCGCACGTTCCTGGAACCCGGCGAGCTCGTGGCGTTGTCGCCGCAGTTCGAGGCGATCGCCTGCAACGAGGCTATGGGGCCCGAGCATCGCCATGGCGAGGGTCCGCTCGAGCGCCACGCGCGTTTCGAGGCGGTGCTTCGACGCCGTTGAACTCGCCAGCCGTGGCCCGGCAGCGATTCAGATTGTGTCCGACTATGAATGGGGAACGGGCTCGGGCAGCAAGTACTCGCAGGGCACCATCGCCGGCTGGACGAACATGGGCACCGGTGGCACAGCCGTGGCCGACGAAGTCATCGGCGCGAACAGGGCAAAGGCCGGATCGAGATTCGACGACATCCCGTACCTGCTCGTCCATTCCGCAAGTGGACAGGAGTTCTGGAATCACGTTCAATACGATGTGAGTGTCCACCTTCCCCTTATCGGCAACCTCGCGCCGTGGTGGCAGCACAACGGGACCTGGAATCACCTCGTCGATTGGTCGACACAGTCGTCTGGTGGGCACTGGATCGTGCTCAAAGGGTATCTTGGCAATTGGACGGAGACGACCAGCACGAAGATCACCTTTGATGACAGCTCCGGGCACTGGGGTGGCGGGACAGGGACCTATACGCAGCGGGCGGTCGACGTCTGGTACCTGATTCACGACCGCAGCAACTCGCTCGTCTGGTAGGCAGACGATGAGAGCCGCCAGGGGCGTCCGTCGGAGCATCCCGGCCTTGTTCCTCGCGGGGCTCCTGGCGAGTTGCTCACCATCGCCGTCCTCCGGGCGCCCGCCCGCGTCCGCGTCGAGCGCGAGCCGTTCGGCGGACCCTTCGCCGTTCTCGCCCAGCGCTACGGTTCCCGCGACACAACCCCCCGCAAGCACAGGCTCGGCCGTCACGATTCATCAGCTCGGCGGCGACTGGGCACAGAATTCCGGGCCGATGGTCGCCTCCGACGGGGTGACAGTCGCCTGGGCGTCAATCAACGCATCCAGCCGGCCCAGAACGCGCTCATCGATGCGAGCCATGACTGGTCAGGAGCGAGCAGCACCGAGAGCAGGAGCGCCGCGGGGATCATCACGGCCAGGCCGATTGCCATGGCCCGACCGTCCCAGTCGTACCTCGGCATCAGGTCGCGACGAGTCGGAAGGCGGCCTTCCAACGCGAGCGTTGCTCCGACCTGCGTGACGAGCGCGACCGCGAGCCCGACGGCGAGAAGTAGGAGCAGGTTCGGATGCGGGGCGGGCAGAGCGAGCCCGATGGCGATGTATGCGCCGAACCCAGCCGATCCCGCGATGATCTCGACCCATACATGCCGATCGAGCGGCATCGCCCCAGTTCCCTCCCTGGCTCACTTGGTTCGCGGCAGACGGCCTCGGTTGAGCATGAACTGCCGGCGCAGCGGCCGCAAGCCTATGCTGCATGGAGTCTCGCGAGGTCGAACCGTATCGCCGTGGCGAAGGACCGCGTGAGGTCAAGTCAGATCGAGACGGAATACGCCGCCATGTCCACCTCCTGCCGGACTTGAACGCCACTTGCTGCCGCACTCAGGACCGGTCGACGATGGCCCTTGCGATCGTCGGGATCCCGGTTTCAAGCGTTGCTGCGTATCTCGCGGCCCAGGTGATCGCCTCCGCATGGCAGGCGTGCACGCGCCTCGACGCGGGCGATCGGTTCGGCTTGTTCGGGCTGGCGATCGGCATCGCCGTCTTGGCTTGGATCGCGTTCGTTGCCGGAGCGATCGCGGTGAGGAGGTTCGCGATCGTCTGGCGCCTCGGCGTCGCCCTGGTCCTGGTCCTCCTGGTCTGCGGCTTCGCCATGCGCGAGAACGTCCCCCTGGGCTCCGCTGCCGACGACGACAACGCCATCATTCGCCCCAGCCCGACACCGATCGAATTCGCCGACACGCCTTTCAGCCAGTGGCTCGCGCCGGCGCCAGACGCCGTGACCACCTGCGGCTCGGGCGGCGTACCAACCTGGTGGCCGTGGTGGCTGCCGCACCAGTAGATCCCGATCACGCCGGCGTCCCCCTCCCCGTTCACCGGACTCCTCGATGGCCGCCTATTGTTCGTTGTTCTCGACCGTGATCGCCTCGGTCAGCTCGCCGCAATCGGGGCAGTAGGCGTACTGGTCGCTGACGCTCTCGAGGCGCAGTGGCCGCGCCCGAAGCAGACCCGGCGAGGAAGCCTTCGATCCATGCCCAACCAACGGGCGTTGCGGTCCGAACAGTCGACGTCCCCGCGCTCCGGATCGTAGTGGTCACGGACCACCGAGCCGAACAGGCCCAGCCGGCGCACGACGTGGCGCGGGCACAGCTCGTCGACCGCGTCGAGGCGCCCGTCGAGGACCTTGTTCATCGGGGCTCCTCGTCTGCAGCTGCCGGACCGACCATGAACCGTCGATCGTCAACCACACCTCTTCCTTGTAGCTCATCGGCTGGACGAGGCGGCCTCGAGGTCATCGCCCACCGCGGACATGTCGGCCTTCGATCTGCCCGGGCCGCTAGCGGACAGCGCGCGCAAGCGCCTTGGCCACGCCGCGTCGCGTGAGGGTCCCCAGGCGCGGGTTCGCGACGCGCTCCAGCCAACGGTCGATCTCGGCGCGGTCGAAGTCGCCGGGCAGGTCGAGCTCGGGGATCGATCGCGCGCGGCCGGTGCTCGCTGCGCTGACGTAGCACAGGTCGAAGATCGCCTTGGCCGGCGTGGCCACCCGCCCCCGCCGGGTCTCTGCCCAGCCACCGAAGAGCTCGGGCGGCAGGTGATGGATCGCGTAGCTCCCGACCTCGGTCTGGATCCGCCGGGCGCGATCGAGCGACGCCACTGACACGACCCGTGGAACCTGGTCGATGGCGCCATGGAAGCTGAGCGCGGACAGGAACGAGACGTACGCCGGGTGCGGCGCGGTCAGGTCGGCGGCGATCGTGAAGGGGTCGGGAAGATTCGGCCCGTTCGCCCACAGCCCGGACCGGAGACGGTGGATACGGCCGGCCTCCTCGAGGCCGCGGAGCACGCGGCTCGCCGAGCTCGAGGTGCGCCGGAGGGCCGCGGCGACCTCGGCGGTGCTGACGACCGGCCCGAGCTTCTCGACGACGGCGTACGCGGCGAGGCTGCTCATGCCAGCGCCTCGAGGCGCTCCACCACGCGGAGCACCATGTCCGACCACACCTCCTCGCGCCCGAGGCTCTCGACGAACTCATCGTCGATGAACTCGACGACGAGTTCCTCGTAGGCGGCGAACTCGATGCCGAGTGCCGCTGTGGCGGCCTTCGCCGGGAGGTCCCCACCGACGTCGCCGCGCCGGATCGCGTCGGGGAAGCGGCCGAAGAGCAGATCGAGGTCGAAGACGTCGCGGGGCTCCGTCGCCGAACGCTCGGCGAGCGCCCGGATCTTCTGGCGGATCGCGGCTGGGGGCAGGTAATGCTCCGCCTTGACCACCCGCAGCCCGATGTCACGCCCGATGTCGTCGCGCGCCGGCTCCAGGGCGTGCTCCGGGTCGCCCGGACCACGCGCCGAGAACTCGATCTTGGAGTTGAGGTGGGCACCGGGGCCTTCGACGGCGAACTTCCAGCGCCTCGTCGTCGCCGTCTGTTTGGGCTTGGTTGGCCCGGTCACTGCGACGCCCGCGAGGCGAAGCAGCCCGCCGAAGGCGCTCGACGCGAGGCAGCGGTCGATCCTATCCTCGAGCTCCTCGGGGTGCCCGCCGATGTAGTCGAGGTCGATGTCCTGGGAACGCCGGCGGCTGTGGTAGAAGAGGCGCAGGTTCGCGCCGCCCTTCACGATGTAGTCGCCCACCCGCAGGTGCGACGGCAGGACCTGGAGGAAGGCCAGGTGCACGAGCTCGATCAGGCTGGCGCCTCCGCGCCGTTCGCTCATGCGATGAGACTACATGACACATACTGTAACTGTCAATGTTGTGCATTCCCCGCCTGCTCGGCCTGCCGGAGTGACCCTGACGGTCAGCCCAGCCGAGCGCCCGGGCGGAACTCGCCGCGCAGCCAGCGGATGAAGAACAGCGCGTGCCGGTGGTACGTGTCGATCGTCGCCGGCTCCCGGCCGGCGGCTTCGATGGCGTGGGCGTAGGTCGCCGCCTGCCGTTCGAGGTCGTCGGTGGCTGCGGGCGTCGCCGGGACCGGGCGGCCGCTCGGGGGCATGCCCCGCGGCCGGTACTCCCCGGTCCGCCAGTCCAGGAAGCGGCGGGCGTAGTCCCAGTAGGAGTGGATGGCGTTGGGCCGCATGCCGGCGTCCCGGCATGCCTGCTCGTACGCGGCCAGGGCGTCGCGGAGGGCGTCGTCGCTCCAGGGGCCCGAACCATGACCGTACGCTGCCGGCGCCTCCGACAGGCGCCGGCGCTCTGAGAATGGGTTCTCGACGCGGATGCCGCTGATGACCATGCCCGCGGCGAGGTCTTCGGTCAGGAGCCGCTCGCAACCGGAGGCGCGTGCGGTGGCGATGATGAGGGCGTCCCAATACGACACGTGTTCACCTTCGGCGATGCCCATGGCCGCCGCCACGACCTGGGCGTCGATCGGGGCAACGTGAAGGCGGCCAACCCGCATCACCATCGCCCGCGCATCGGCCGGGCTCATCGGCTTCGGGAGCTTGCGGGTCAGCGTGACGTAGAGCTCCCCCATCACCTGGGGCGAGACGACCAGGCTGTCCGGTGCGCTGGCCAGCACCTCGCGGGCGCGTCGCCGTTTGGCCGGGTCACGTTCGTCAACCGCGTAGACGAAGACGTTGGTGTCAACGAACGTTCGCACGGTCGTGCAGGTCCTCGCGTGTCCAGGTGATGCCCGCTTCGCCGCTCGAGGCGCCGGCCGAATCGGCGATCTCGAACATCTCGGCGAGGGCCGCGGCGATGTCCGAACGGCCGGCGTACTGCTCCAGGAAGTCCCGCATGACGGCGTTCACCGACGTGCCGCTTGCCGCTGCCTTCGTCCGGGCGCGCCGGAGCACGCTCTCGTCGATCGTGATGGTGAGGTTCGCCATGATGTGCTCCGTGTTACACGGGCCGATTGTAGAACGCGGGTTCAGCGGGCGCAACCGGCCCAGACGTCGATGCCGGGGCCTCGTCGTCCTATGCGGCCACTGGCCCAGCGAGGCGTGGGCCCAGTCGTAGTGCAGAGCGATGGTCGCGCAGGGTCAAGCGTCGACGCCGAGGGCTTCCCCATCCCCTGCCGCGGCCTCGGCTTCGACTGGTTCCGGTCGGTGCACGTGGCTGGCTTCGACGAGCGTCGGCTCGCCGTTGCGGTCCTTCCAGCGGGTCTGGAGTTCGACCTGGTCGGACTCGCCCGCGACCCGGATGACGACGTTGAAGCCCGAGCCGCCATGGTCCACCGAGAGGACCCTCGACTTGTTCGACGGCAGCGGCAGGAGGGCCAGGACCTCGCCCAGGTTGCGCCGAAGCTCGGGGCTCAGGTGCTTTGTCGCGGCCCCGATGTCTCCGGCATCGAGCGCCGCACAGAACGCCGTGGCGCGGTCACGAACGGTCTCCACGTCCATCGCGATCCTCCTGTGAGCGAGGCTCCTGCGGGCGAGGCTCCTGCGGGCGAGGCTCCTGCGGGCGAGGCACCCAGTGGAGCAGGCACGCACCGACGCCCGCGCCAGCCAGGGTCCGCGATCCGTTGCAGATCTCGAACGAAACCGTTCGTCCCCAGCTCATCGCCGTGGCCCCGGACCAACGGCGTCTCCGGCTGCATCGGCGACGGGGCCGGCCGCTGGCCGCCGTCCACGTGAAGGACGCCGCGTGTCTCGGCTCCGGCGTCTCACTTCCCGGACACGGCCTGGGAGCTGGACAGGGCCCGGGAGCGCGCCACGCGATAGCGAAGGTAGACGGCCCGCGAGCTGAAGGTCCGCGACTCGATCAGCTCGAGATCGAGCCGGCGCCCGTTCTGCCGGTAGAACGGGATGCCACCGCCGACCAGCACGGGGTTGACGATGACGCGGAACTCGTCGATCAGACGCAGACGGGCGGCTTCACCGGCGAGCGTGGCGCCGCCGATCCCGATGTCGCCGTCTGCGGGCTCGGCCCGCAACCGCTCGATCTCCTCGACCAGGCTGGCTGAGGCGAGCCGCGCATTCCCCTCCACCGCCGATAGCGTCCTCGAGAAGACGACCTTCGGGAGGCGCCTCCAGATCGAAGCGAACTCGGCGGTGTCGAAGTCCAGCGAAGGATTCTGCTCGACCGTCTCCCAGTACAGCATCGTCTCGTACAGCCGTCGACCCAGCACGTGCGCGGCGAGCTCCTGCGTCCGATCGGTGGCGAAGCGGAAGACGTCCGCGTCGGGCGTCGTCCAGTTGAAGTTGCCGTCCGGGCCGACGATGTATCCGTCGAGCGAGACGTTCATCGAGTAGATCACGCTGCGCATCGGAGGTCCTCCTCGGGATCGGTTGGACATTCTGACCCCAGGCGCCGCCGAAGCCATCGCGGCACGGCGACGGACGACCGAATTCACCGCCACCGAGGACTGCGATCGCCTCCCGCGGGTGGAAGTGATATCACCGCAGTCGTCGGTGATATCCTGGTCGGGTGAAGCGCATTCCCATCGGCCTGACCGACGAGCAGCACGCCCGGCTTCGACTGGAGTCCGGCCGGCGTCGCCGAAGCGTCGGTGCGTTGGTCCGGGAGGCGGTGGACCAGGTCTACCCCGACGCGGCCGACGGACAGGCGCAGCTTCGGGCAGCGGCACGCGAGGTCTTCGGGCGCTTCCATTCCGGGGCGACGGACGTCTCCGAGCGCCACGACGAATACCTGGCCGAGCTCGAGCGGTGGTAGCGGCCATCGTCGACACCAGCGCGATCTTCGCGTTGCTCGACGCGGACGATGCCCACCATGAAGCGGCCGTCGAAGCCTGGGACCGCGCGGCCGCCATCGATCTCGTCGTTCACGCGTACGTGGTCACCGAGTCGCTGGCCCTCATCCGGTCGCGCCTGGGGTGGCCCGCAGCCGTCGAGTTCGTCGATCACCTGCTTCCTGCGATCCGCACGGAGATGGTCACCCACGACGTGCACGACGATGCGTTGCGCACGTACCGGTCGGTGGGCGGAGGGACGAGCTTCGTGGACCGCGTCACGATCGCGTTCGCGCGGGCGCACGGGATCGAGCGCGCCCTCGCCTTCGACGCGGACCTGCAGGCAGCCGGCCTCGAACCCCTTCGGTAGTTCGCGCGGGGGCCCCCTCCGTTCTCCGGACGCCTGGCGCGAGCCGCCGCGTGCCCTCGAAGTCATCCATGCGTCCCGGAGCGATCCAGCCACGCCCGGACGCCCGGGACGTGCTCGTCGTGGAGGTGGCCGGTGAAGTCGACGTCCACGAGCGGGCCGCCGATCCACGGGATCGCGTTCGGGTCGGTCAGCCTGTCGTCGGGCATCCCGTCGATCACGGCGGTCAGGCGATCGTACGAGGCGTCGTAGTCCCCAACGGACTGCTCGGGCGTGCGGTCGGCGTGCCGCTCGCGAATCCAGGCGTTGATCGCATCGTCGTCGAGCTCCGCCGGCCACGGGTCGGGCGGGTCGGGCTCGCCCCGCGCGGACGCCTCCAGGAGCGCGATCGTCCGGTTGCGCCAGCCGACGAGGTGGCCGGCCAGGTCGCCGAAGCTCCACTCCCCCATCGGCCCGGGCTGGGCGAAGCGGTCGGGCCCGACCTCCGCGGCGAGATCGCGCCAGAACTGCTGGTCCGCCCGGATGGCGGCGATCTGCTCGGTCCTCGTTCGCATCGCGGTCTCGCCTCGTGTGCCTGGAGCGCCGTCGCTTTCGACGGTGAGGTCAATGCTAGACCCGGGCGCTCGTGCTGCCGGTCGCTCCCGGTCACGCAGCCCTGGACCACCGCGGACCGGAACGCCAGCCCGGCGCTTCGCATCCCGCCGGCAGACCGCCGCATGCGGATCGGGTGGGCCGGCGCGGTCATCGCAGTGAGCCGATGGTCGCTTCAACGGCGGAGCGCACCGCGAACGAGCGACCGAAGGACTGCGCCTGGGGGCGTCACGCGTTGACCGTCGCTGCCGCAGCGACGGGCCCTGGAACGACCAGTCCGTCTGGCTCTCGACGATCGACGCGGGCCAGAGGATCGTGTGGTCGCGAGGCGCCGGGGCCCAGGTTCGTCTGTGCAACCTGATGTGGCCCGGCGAGTGCTTGGAGGGGGATCCTCATGCCACCGGTCGTCTTGCGTGACCGTGGGTCGGTGGCGATCGGGCGTGCCGCCAGCCTCATCGCGGCCCTCGCGCTGGTAACCGGGCCCCTCGGACTCCCCGCAGTTGCGGCGGCCGAGCCGCAGGCGCCCTCGGCGTCGACGAACCCCGCGCCCTCGACCTTCATGCGTGACCGCCAGGGTACGGCGCCCTGGCAGACGACCATCTACCCGGCACCGACGGCCGACATCACCGCCGTGCTGCATCGCAGCACCGGGCCGGCGGATCGCGGTTCGCTCGTCGTCACCGTGGTGCCCCCGGTGTATACGGGGTATCCGTTCACCGTCGCTCTCTATGCAGCCCAGGGCCAGGATCTCGAGGTCGGCAGCCTGTACCGCGGGCTGGCTTTCGACGGCGACCTGAGCCAGCACCCTGACCAGGCCCTGTCGAGCTGTGACGGCCACGGCGGGCCGGCGAACGCGATCGTGTCCGATGTCGCGGCCGACCCGGATGGCACCGTGACGTCGCTCGCGTTCGACCTCTGGTGCACAGACGACACCTACGACGTCGTTCGGATCAACTCGGCGCTGCCGTACGTCGACGTCTCGACGACCGAGACCGCCCTTGCGGCCGTGTATCCGGGGGAGAGCGCCAATACCACTCGCACGATCACGGCCACGGGCACCGGGCCGCTGGAGCTGGGAGCGTTCGAGATGCGGACCGTCCTGAGGGACGGGACCTCCGAGCCCGGTTCCACGGAATACATGATCGTCGCCGACGGCTGCTCGGGCGCGGTCCTGGCGCCAGGGGATTCCTGTTCGATCGACGTCCAGTTCATCCCGCTGTCGGCCGGCCCGTGGCACGTGGTGGAGCTGGTCGCGCCTGCGAACACGCCTGCCGAGACGGTCGGGCTCGGGGCGGCCGGGATCGTGCGCGATCCCATTTCGATCGACGGAGTGACGGATTTCGGCGACCAACCGGGCTACGACCCGTCGGCTCCGCATCGGTTCGTGGTGACCGTCGCCGGAGCATTGCCCGCGACGTTCGGCGTCCCGATCGTCGACGAGGGGCAGGCGTCGCCGTTCGAGGTCACCGCTGACACCTGCTCTTCCGCACCTGTCGCGGCCGGAACCAGCTGCTGGATCGAGGTCGCCTTCACGCCGACGTCCAACGACAGATTCTCGTCCCGGATCGTCATCGGCGGCGACGGCGTCGGTGGGACCCATGCCTTCTATGTGCAGGGCGTCGGCGAGTCGCCGGTCTCCATCCCGGAGGAGTTCGATTTCGGAGCTCAGGCACCCGGCACCCATATCACTCGCTCGGTGGCGGTCGACTCCGTGACGTCCGTGCCGATCACCATCACGGCCGTGGTCGTCGCGCAGGTCGGTGATCACAACGGCGAGCTCAGCCTCGACAGTGAGACCTGCACGGCCGCTCCCATCCCGCCGCACGGCTCATGCTCGATCACGTTCGCCTTTGACCTGCCGGCTGGCGCGGCGCCCACCAACACCTACGAGAACGCTTTCGAGGTCGACATCGGCGGGTGGGCGCACGGCCTGATCGTCGTCAGGGGAGCCGCTGCCGTGCCCGACCCGACTCCGGCGAGCCCGAGTCCGTCCCCCGCCGCTCCCCCGCCCGATGTCACGGCGCCGGCGGGTTCCGTTACGATCGATGGCGGGGACGCCTATGCCAGCTCGGCAGACGTCAGCCTGGCCGTTCCCGCCACCGATGCCGGGACTGGCGTGGCCAGGATCGCGCTCTCGAACGACGGCGTCGTCTGGACCGAGCGAGCCTACTCGCCGACCCAGAGCTGGACGCTTTCAGTCGGGGACGGCCCAAAGACCGTGTACACGAAGTGGCTCGACAGCGCCGGCAACTGGAGTGCGGTTGCGAACGCCACGACCGTGCTGGACACGCTGGCGCCGAGCGGCAGCCTCACGGTCGCGTCGGGCGGGGCGTACACGAACTCGATCGCCGTCACGCTCGATGTCCCGGCCACTGCGGTGTCCGGCGTGACCCAGGTCGCCCTCTCGAACGACGGATCGACGTGGACGATGCGCGACTACGCTGCGATGCAGGCCTGGACGCTGGCGGGCGGCGACGGAGCCAGGACGATCTATGCCCGGTGGCGCAGCGGTGCGGGGCTTTGGTCCGGGGTCGCGACGGAAGGGATCGTCCTCGACACTGTCGCCCCCACGGCAGGTGCGCCCGCCAGGGTGTCTGCGGCCGGCAGCACGGTCGGCGGCGGCCCCGCCGTGCTCCTCTCGTGGTCGGGCTCCGACTCCAACTCGGGCATCGCCCGCTACGAGCTCGACCAGAGCACGGACGGCCGAGCCTACGCGCTCGTCAGTTCCAGCCTCGCCGGCCCCTCGCTCACGCGGGTGCTTGCCGCGGGCCACACCTACCGGCTCCGGGTCCGCGCGATCGACCGCGCGGGCAACACGGGCGCCTGGGCCTATGGCACCAGCTTCACCCTCAGGGCCTACCAGGAGTCGTCGGGCTCGATCCGCTACGGCGGCTGGTGGCGTACCGGATCCAGCTCGGCGTACTGGGGTGGCCATGACCGGTATGCCACGGGCGCAGGGGCCACGGCCCGGCTGACCTTCACGGGGCGGTCCTTCGCGTGGGTCGGGTCGGTCGGTCCGAGTCGCGGGTCGGCCCGGATCTATGTGAACGGCGTCCTCGTCAAGACGATCAGCCTGTGGGCCAGATCGAATGCGAACCGTCGAGTCCTGTACGCGGTCACATGGTCGCGACTCGCGACGCGCACGGTCACGATCCGCGTGTCCGGCACGGCCGGGCATCCGCGCCTGGATGTCGACGCGCTGCTGACGACGAACTAGGAGACCTGGAGGTGAGACGGCTTCTGCTGTGGCGCAGATGGGCGGCGGGACGTCGTCGCAAGCGCGGGTCGCTCGCGTTGCTGCTCGCGGCCACGATGATCGCGGCGTGCGATTCGGGCGGGAGCACGTCCCGGCCAGGTTCGCCAGCGCCGCCGGGGCCGTCCTCTTCGTCGAACTCCACGAGCCCGGCGCCCATGCTGACCTGCGCGGGCCCGAACTTCCCTGCCTCCGGCCTGGATGCGCCGGCGGGGGCGGAGCATGCGACCGGCCCCGAGTTCGACGCCCTGCGCGCCGCGCTGGCGGCCTTCGGCGACCAGTTCCCGGGCATCGGCAGCCTGACCTGGCGCCTGGCCGGTCGGGATGCCACCACCGCCATCTTCCTGGCCAGGTCCGACGTGGAGGGAGCGCCCCCCTGGGTCGAGATCAATGTCGGGCTGGAAGACGGCACATGGAAGCCGGCGAACATCGGACAGTGCGATCCGCGCGTCGTCCTCTCGCCCGAGTTCGGACCAGCGTGGTGGGCGCTCGATCCCGCCTTCCCGGCACCGTCGACCGCCACGATGGACCTCCACGTCGAGGTCTGGGAGGCCACCTGCGACGACGGCCGGGACGTGACCGGGCGGATCTCGGATCCGGTGGTCGCCTACGGATCATCCACCGTCACGATCACGCTCGGGGTTCGCCTGCCCCAGGCCGAGCCCGGCCAGGCGTTCACGTGCCCCCTGCCAAGCCACGGAACGCCGTTCACGATCCACCTGTCGGAGCCGCTCGGGAATCGAACTGTGCTCGACGGAGGGCGCGTCCCGCCGGCCCCGCCGACCTCGGCGCCCTGACCGCGGTTCACGCTCTGAAATCGGCAACTCGGGCGTGCGGTGGCCTGTCCAGCCCCTGGCGCCCGTGATGATGGTCGGATAGGTGGTCCGTCAGGGGGAACGGGTCGGCGCTGCGGCTGCCCGCGGACATACTTGCCGCCCATCGTCGTCCCCGAAGGAGCGTCCCCCATGTCCACGGATCAGAACAAGGCCATCGTCCGCCGGTTCATGACCGACGTCCTGCAGGGAGGCAAGCTCGACCTGGTGGACGAGCTGCTGGCCCCGACCTACGTCAACCCGGCCATGGGCGGCGCGGACCTGGCGGCCTTCAAGGGGATCCTCGCCGGCATGGCCGCGGCGGGCATCAGTCTGCGATTCACGATCCAGGATCTCGTGGCGGAGGGTGATTCGGTGGTCGCTCGCCTCACCATCGAGGCCACGCGCCCTGGCGCGGAGAAGGCCTCGGCCCAGGCTCTCACCTACTACCGTGTCGCCGATGGCAAGATCGTCGAGGACGACCCGATCTCGAGGCCCGATCTCGCAGGGCTCCTCGGCATGACGCCGCACGGCGCCTGACCTGCGGAGGACGACCCGCCGGCGGCTGGGAGCGCGCCAGGCGATAGCGCAGGTAGACGGCACGCCAGCTGGAGGTCCGGGACTCGATCAGCTCGAGATCGAGCCGGCGTTCGGACTGCGGGTAGTACGGGATGCCACCGCCGACCAGCACGGGGTGGACGATGACGTGGAACTCGTCGATCAGACCCAGCCGGGCGGCCTCACCGGCGAGCGTGGCGCCGCCGATCCCGATGGCGTCCCGCCAGGTGTTGCTGCAGACTCCCCGCCACGTGGCGTGCATGCGACGGTCGAGCCGATGAACGCGGGAGGATCGGTGCGATCATGAGCGCCCCGACCGGCGGCAGGGATCCCCGTCGGCGGGCAACGCGCGCCCGGCGGATCGTCGGCGTGGTCGTCGCGGTCGTCGGGCTGGGCCTCGTCGTCTGGGGCACCTGGCTGCTGGCCAGCGCCTTCGGGCCCACCGGCAGGGTGTCCGGCCGGGTGACCGAGCTCACCTCCACGACCAACCGCCACGTGACGTCCTACGTGATCGACGTCGCCTGGCCAGGAGGCAGCGGCAGCATCGAGTCGTACGACCTGTACGCGGCGCTCTCCCCCCTGGACGGCGAGCCGGCGGTGACCCTGGAGCGCAGCACCCTCACCGGCGCGGTGGTCGCGGTCGAGCTCGGCGGGCGCTCGTACCGCGATGGGAACCTCTCGCTCACGCTCGACGGAGGTACGGTGGCCGTCGGGTTGCTGATGGTCGTGGTCGGCGCCCTGCTCGCCTTCCGCCGCGTGCCACTGGGCGCGGACCGGATCTGGCGGTTGGAGCAGGCGACGATCGTCGCGATCGCGATCGCCGGCGTCGGGGTGGGCCTGTGGATGATCGCCTACGGCGCCCAGGGCCTCTGGGTGACGTTCGGCCCGCGCACGACGGTGACCGCGAGCCTGCTCGACGCCGCCAACAGCTACGTCGACCTGGCCTGGGGCGGCGCGACTCGACGCGTCGCGAGCTCGGATCTGGCGCTCGACATTGAACTCGACCAGACGACCAGCCAGGAGCTCGCCCAGGGGGCCACGCCGGCCCTGAGCGTCGAGGTCAGCAGCGCCGACCAGTCGGCGCTCCGCGTGGAGTTCGACGGATCCTGGTACGACGTGAGCCCTTCTCCGCTCGACTTCATCGTGCCCTTCGGCAGCGGGCTCTTCTTCCTCGGCGGCATCGGCGCGGCCGCGGTCCACGTCCGGCGGACGGCCCGCGCCCGCTCGCCGGCCGCCCCGCCGCGCCGGCCGTGAGCCAGAGGTCACCCGGAAGCGGGGCAGGCCTCGAGCCCTACGGCCGGAGCGCGTGTCACGGGCACATCGGCCCGAACGGGCTGCAGCGCGCGGCTGGGCCGGGACGGATGTTGACCGGCTCTGCCATGGGAGGGTGGCCTCTCTCCAATCGCGGCCTCGGTGAGACGGCACGCCTCGCGGTGAGGCGCTCAGCGGCCAGGACGACGTCGATGCCGGCGAGGACGAGGTCCAGCTTGGCCGACGACACCTTCCCCACTCGTTCGGACAGCACGGTCCGGTCGAGCGTGACGACCTGGGACACGTTGGCGACCGAGTCCCGATCGAGCCCCGTGCTTCGGTGCCGCAACAGCACGTTGCCCGGCGCCGCCGCCCAGCGGAGGTTGCTCGTGAGAGGGACCACGACGACCGTGCGCAGCGCGCTCCGGATGAAGCTGTCGCCCTGGACGACGGCGACGGGTCGTCGAAAGCCGGGTCCCGAGCCGACCGGTTCGCCGAGATCGGCCCACCACACCTCGCCCTGGGAGATCACCACTCCGTGGACTCGAGGATCTGCCGGCCGGCGGCGGTCACCAACGGGTCGATCCCCTCGCCGACTTCGGCCACGACACGGTCGAGCGCCTCGGCAACCTCGTCTGGCGAGTGACGGGCAACGTATTCGCGCAGGGCGGCGCTGTAGACGTCGCTGCGCGAGCGCTTCTCCCGACGGGCCAGTCGTTCCGCGCGTTCGAACACGTCGTCGGGTACCGACACTGCCGTCTTCATACCCGAAGTATCACCATGGCCATATGGCGGCGGCGCCCGTGCGTGGACGTAGTCGAGCGCCCCGAGGCCGGGTCTCGGAGACTATTCAGCCCTGGCCCTTGGCGGCGTCTTGGCGTCGTCCGACTCGGGGCGTCGGATGCGACTCAGTCGGCGCCACGCGACGAACACGAACGGGGCCATTCCGATCGCCACGAGATAGAGGGCGATGGCAAGCTCGGGAGCTCCCGCCTCTCGCGCCAATGACGCGAGGGCCACCACCGCGGTCCACGAGAGCAGCGCGAGCACGAGGACCGCCGAGGCCGGCCCCTCCCGATGCGCCCGCTCCTCGCCAACCCGTGGCGTCATCCGACGGACGAACCACGCCTGATACCAGCGCACGAGATCCATACCCCTCTCCACTTCCTGGGTTGACGACCACATTTCCCGGGCGATCCGGCTCCGTCAAGGTCCAGATAGCCCCGAATGTGGGCTCCGGCTCGGCGAACCGCTCGCTGATCCAGCGATCCGTCGATCATCGGCAGCTGAAGAGGGGCCGCGTGGCCCAGGTTCGAGGTGGGTCGGGAGCCCGAGATCAAAGCGCGGCCAGCCCCATCCTCGCGGTCGCCTGCCGCTCCGGGTCAGCCGACGGCGACGGCCTCCTCTGCCCTCGCGACGTCCGCGGGCCGGACGGGCACGGGCTTCACGGCCGCGACGACCGTTTCCTCGTCCGCTCCGAGGAAGCGCCGGAGCAGCAGGTTGGCGAGGCGGTGCCCGCCGGCGGGGCGCGCGTAGGTGATGGCGACATCGTCGAACCCCGCCGCCTCCATCATCCGCCGCGCATCCGCCTCATTCCACGCCCAGAACTGGCCCGCCGGCCCATGGAACTGGTGGGACTCCTTCCCCTCGGGAACCTTCGGGTTCATGTCGATGACGGCCCGCCCGCCGGGGCGGAGGACGCGGCACATCTCGGCCAGGGCGCGTTGGGGGTCGGGGAAGAAGGGGAAGGCGTCGCTGCAGGTGACGGCCGTAAATCGACCGTCCTCCCACGGCAGCGCCGCCGCGCTTCCCAGGACGACTTCCGCCGTCCCCGCCGTTGGCGTCGAAGGGCAGACCCATCGGCTGACCACGATCGCCGGCAATCACAACGTGAAACTGGTCGTGCTCTCGATCGGCGGCAACGATCTCAACTTCTCCGACACGGTCGTCCAGTGCAGCATGGACTTCCTCACGTCGTCCTATTACTACGACTCGGACCACTGCTACGACGACAACTCGGTCATCGCCCGCTTCAGTCCTGACAATGTCCTCGCCGTGCGCCAGAAGTTGACCAACGCCTACGAGGACATCGTGCTGGCCATGCGGGCCGCCCATTATCTCGACTCCGACTGGTCGCTCCTGATCCAGAACTACCCGTCGCCATTGCCCCCGGGTGACAGCATCCGCTACGGCCAGTCGGGCTACGTGCGCTTCACCGAGGGCTGCCCGTTCTGGAACGAGGACGCCAACTGGGCCAATAGCACGGCGTTGACGACCATCAGCAGCACGATCAATGCCGCCATCGCCGTGTTCTCGGCCAACTACCCCGGGGTCGACGTCCACGTCATGGACGTGAGCAAGGCACTCGTGGGCCACCGCCTGTGCGAGAAGGGGGTCGACCAGGTTGGGCTGACCCGCTCGGTCGAGGACTGGCTGGACAACGGGGCCTCCGACGGCTCCGAGTGGGTGGCCCAGATCCGGGGCGTCTTCTCGGTCGGCGGCAAGATCCCGCTGCCCGGCAGCGTCTACTACAAGAACGAGTCCTTCCACCCCAACTACTGGGGACAGCTGGCCCTGCGAAACTGCCTCCGCAGCGCCTGGAACAACGGCAACGTCCGTGGCGGCACCTGCGAGTTCATGCAGGACGGACTCGGATCGTTCGGCGAGCCGCAGATGATCCTCAGCCGATCCTAGTGAACGCGGACGCTGGCCTGGAGGGCCGCTGTCCGAATGCGCTCGCGGCGGTACGAGAATTCGACCTCGACAGGTAGGCATCGAACTCGTCGGGGTCCGCGCCGTAGCCGTAGGTCTGCTCGCGCGCCGTCGTGCTGTTGACGTGCTCGCTCTCCCGCGCCACGTGTCGATGACTCGTGGAGGGCGAGGCCCCTACTTCTCGGTGAGGATCACCCCGACGAGAGCTGCAGACCACGCTCCTGCCAGCGTGATGACCGAGGTGCCGGCAGCGGCGATGCCGAGCGTGGGTGGCTTGTAGCCGGCGAGGGTGACGGCCAGTTTGGCCTGGTCGATCGCCTGCTGGTCGCCAAGCCACACCAGGTACAGGCCGACGGCGAGCAGGGCCGCGCCGATGGCGATGCCCGCGACGATCCTGCCGACCTTGAGGACGACGGCGCCGCCGCCCGTTGCCGCCGCCTGAGCGTTGGCGGTCACGTTCGTAACGGTCGTGTCATTCGTCGCATCGGCTGGATCGGCCGCGAGCGCCTGGCGCACGACCTGTGCGAGCGCCGGAGGAGCAGCATGCTCCAGGAATACGCCCATCGTCGTCCTCCCTTCCCTCTTCGTGGTGCCTGGACGAGTCCGCGCGGTTGGGCCCGTTGGCTGCGGAGACGTCCGCCGAGGCGCCTGTTATCGGAGACGCCGACGAGCCACCCTTCCCTCGTCGGCCCTGGCTCCACGCCGCCAGGGCTGGGTCGGCGTCAGCGAGTCCGGCGCGGCGTGGCGGCACCGTAGGTCGCTGGTTCGCGCATGTCAAGTGTGGCTTTCCATGCTCCCGCGCTCCTCGCCGGCGTCCAGACCCCTCCACTCGATCGCGGCGGCAGCCGGTGCCCTCGCTCGAGGTCGTCAACCCGCTGGGGCACCGGCGTCAGCAGGCCGCAGGATGGCGGCCCCCGGAGCGAGCTCCGCGGTGAGTTCATCGTCGGCGATGCGCGATGGCGTCGGCCCCATCCGGGCCGTCCGGGATCGTGTGTCCGGCGCGGGCCGTCCCTGCCCAGCTGTCGTCGAAGCTCCACCCTGTCGCCCTCGTACCCGGTTCCGAGCATACGCCAGCCGCGGCGCGGCCAACCCGGCGACGTGATGATCGGGCACGTGTTCGCCCTCCACGACCCCGTGCTGCGGACGAGGCAGGAAAGCACGGCGGTGCCTGCAGGCACCGCTGACCGGGCGAAACACCGAGGTCGTCCTGTGAGGTCGGCGACAGTCGTGCACGTCGCCCACGAGCCCGTCCCCGCTCGCGGACGCTCGGGCGTGTCATGTCACCGCGCGCCCTGATGACGTCAGGGTGCTTGACAGCCGCCGGCGGCGGTGCTACCCCGAACTTGGCCTATCTGCCCGTTCTGACATTGTCGCCTGCCTGGGCGGCCACCACGAGTGGAATCCCCCGGGGGCATCTCGTGGTCGAGCGCCGGCGACGGCTCCAGCCAACTCGCAGTCGCAACCGAGCAATGGCCTGCGACCGCGGCGTTGACAGCCTGATCGGGACGGCCGGATCGTGAGCCTCGAGGGCATCCGGCCTGCACCCGCGCCGTCGCCCGCCCCGCCGACGGCGACCGTCGGAGTCGTCACCCCGGACGCGGCGCACCGCGCGACCGCCGAACGGTCCGCCGGGCGACAGCGACGAAGGGTGTCGCTGGATCGTCTGCTGAACCTTGGCCATCGGCGTCTCGTCGCGCTCTACGCCGTCAGCAGCTTTGCGATCCTCGTCGCGTTGACGGGCTCGGCGCTGGTGTTCGGGGCGGCTGCGGTGCGCGACCAGGTCGACCGGGGGCTGCAGTCGAGCGCAAACGCGAGCGCGAGCTACCTCGGCCTGTCGCTGCGGGCCCGCGCCGATGTCCTGGTCGCATTCGCGGGCCGCCCGGGCCTGGCGACTCGCCTGGCCCTCGCGCAGCCCGACCCGTCCTTCCAGCCCTATGCGGAGGACTTCCTCGCGAGCCTCCAGCATTCGATCGACGGCGCCTTCAACGCCTGGGTGACGACAGCCGACGGGTCCGTGGTCGCCGTCTCGCCGCCTCAGCCGGCGCTCGTCGGCCAGGACTTCTCCTATCGCGACTGGTTCCAGGGCGCCGCGACCATCGACGGTTCATACCTGTCGAGCGTGTACATCAGCGCGACTCCACCGCACCCGCTGGTTGTGTTCGGCGGCGACCCGGATCACCGATGCCGACCACCGGCTGGTCGGACTCGTCGGCGTGGCGTTTGACCTGCAGTCGCTGCAGCAGTACGTCGACGCATACCAGGCCAGCGTGGGCGTACGCCTCCTGGTGACGAGTCGCGACGGCACCATCGTGGCGCAACCGGGGGGCGGCACGACCGTGCTGGTCAAGGCGACCGATCCGGATGTGCTCGCCGCCCTCCAGGGTCGGACTGGCGGGGACGACCGCGCTGCCGACACCATGGCGGCCTACGCGCCCGTGCCGTGGGCGAACTGGGCCGTCGTCGCCCAGCTGCCGACCGCGGAGGCGCTCGCCGGGCTCGGCGTGATGCAGCGGGCCGTGCTCCTCACGGCGGGTGTGCTCGCGCTGCTCAACCTCGGCGTCGTCCTGCTGTTGTACGCGGCGCTGCGGCGGAGGGCGGCCGCCGAGGCGGCGGTCGTGGCCGCCAACGAGGGGCTGGAGCAGCGCGTGATCGACCGCACCGCCGCCCTCGAGATGGCCAACCACGAGCTCGAGGCGTTCAGCTACTCCGTGAGCCATGACCTGCGGGCGCCGCTGCGCTCGATCGACGCCTTCAGCCAGATCCTGCTCAACGAATTTGCCGCCCCCCTCGACGCCGAAGGTCGGCGGGTGCTCGGGGTCGTGCTGCGCAATGCGAAGCAGATGGGGTTCCTGATCGACGATCTCCTCGCCTTCTCTCGGGTGACACGCAAGGAGCTCGATCGCCGGCACGTCGACATGAACCGTCTCGTCCGCGCGACGGTCGAGGAGCTGCGGGCGGCGGATCCCGCGTGCGACGTCGCCTGCGACATCGGGGACCTGTACGCCGTTCCTGGCGACCCGGCGCTCCTGCGGCAGGTCTGGACGAACCTGCTCGGCAACGCCGCCAAGTTCAGCCGTCCCGTGAAGGCGCCCCGCATCGAGGTCCGCTGCGAGCGGGTCGGCGGCGAGTGCCGCTACTCCGTTCGCGACAACGGCGTCGGCTTCGACCCGGCCTACGGCGACAAGCTCTTCAAGCCGTTCTCGCGCCTGCACGCGACGGCGGAGTTCCCGGGCACTGGGATCGGGCTCGCGATCGTGGCCCGGATCGTCGGGCGGCACGGCGGTCGGGTCTGGGCGAACGGGAAGCAGGGCGAAGGTGCGACATTCGGGTTCGCCCTTCCAGCCGAGAAGGAGACGCCATGAGCGCCACGCAGATCGAGATCCTGCTGGTCGAGGACAACCCCGACGACGTCGAGCTGACCCTGCGCGCCCTGAACACGCACAAGCTCGCGAACCGGGTCAAGGTCGTGAGCGATGGGGTGGAGGCGCTCGCCTACCTGTTGCCCGAGGATCCGGCCCACGTACCGTCCGACGGCTTTCCCAAGGTCGTGCTCCTCGACCTCAAGCTCCCGCGCGTCGACGGGCTCGAGGTGCTCCGACGGCTCAAGGCATCGGTTGCCACCAGGGACATCCCCGTGGTCGTCCTGACCTCCTCGCGCGAGGAGAGCGACATGGTCAGGAGCTACGACCTCGGAGCCAACAGCTACATCGTGAAGCCGGTCGACTTCGAGCAGTTCATGCGCGCGGTCAGCGAGCTCGGGCTGTACTGGCTGCTCCTCAACCAGGTCCCCGCATGACCGACCCTGCGCCGCCGATCCGTACCCTGCTCGTCGACGACTCCGCCGACGACGCCGAGCTCGTGCTTCGAAGGCTGCGCGATGGCGGCCTGGAGATCGAGCCGCGGCTGGTGGCCGGCGAGCGCGAGTTCAGGGAGGAGCTGGCAGGGTTCTCGCCCCAGCTGATCCTCGCCGATTGGGCGATGCCGGCCTTCTCCGGCGCGGCCGCCGTGGCGATCGCCCACGACTGGGACCCCTCAGTGCCCTGCATCCTCGTCTCGGGCACGCTCGGCGAGGAGCTGGTGGTCGAGGCGCTCCATGCTGGCGCCACCGACTACGTCCTGAAGCAGCGCCTCGAAGCGCTCGTGCCGGCGGTGCGGCGGGCCCTGGCAGAGTCCGCCGAACGACGAGAGAACGCGAGGCTCGGGGCGGAGCTCGCGGCGACGCAGGCGGCGATGCGCGGCTCGCTTGACGCGATGGCCGACCCGTTTGTCGTGGCAACTGCGATTCGGGACGCCAAGGGTGTGATCGTCGACTTCCGCGTCGCGTTCGCCAACCGGGCGGCGGCGGCATTCATGTCCACCGAACCGTCCGCGCTGATCGGGCGGACGTTCCGCCGGTCGATGGGAAGCTTCGGATCGCGGTTCTACGACTCCTGCGTGGGGGTCGTGGAGACGGGTCTCCCCCACTCGGCGGATGGACTGGGTCTTGCCGGACCGCACACCACTGGGCCCGGCGACGAGCTCCTCGTGGACGTGACGATCGCCCGGTTCGACGACGGGTTCTTTCTCGTCTTCCGGGACGTCACGGAGCGCACGCGGCTCGGCCGCGAACGCGAACGCCTCGCGGCCGTGGTCGAGCAGGCGGCCGACGCCACGGCGATCACCGACGCTGCTGGGCGCATCGTTTATGCCAACCCCGCCTTCGAGGCCGAGATCGGGGTGGGGCTGGGGGATCTCAAGGGCAGGGCGTTGCCGAAGGTCATGGCTGACGCCCTCGCTCCGGCAACGATCGACGCCATCGACGTTGCCGTGCGCAGCGGCACCCGATGGCTGGGCGAGGTCGCCCAGCGCCTTGCCGACGGGACCAGCCGCCGCACGCAGCTCAGCGCCACCCCGGGCCGTGGTCAGGACGGCGCCGTCACGAGCATCGTCACCGTCCTGCGGGACGTGTCCGAGCTGCGCGAGGCGCAGGCCGACGCGGAACTCGAGATGAACATCCGCGCGGTGCTCGCCGAGAGCCTGCACGCGATTCCCGAAGGGGCAAGTGTCTCAGAGGCCGCGCAGGCAATCTGCGACCAACTGGCCACACTTCCGTTCGTGGACATGGCCGCGGTGCAGGTCTTCGTCGGCGCTCGCGACGTCCAGATCATCGCCCAGGGCACTCCAGCGGCCTACCCGGTGGCGGTCGGCACCCTATTGCCGCCGATCCGCGCTGCGATCGTCCGAGAGCGGGCGACCGGCGGCCCCTGGGCCGAGTACGTGTCCGAGGATCCCGCCGCCCAATGGCTGCCAGGGACCATTGCCGCCGGTATCAAGGCGCTTGCCTTCGGGCCAATCGCGCACGGTGACCACGTGGAGGGCGTCCTCCTGATCGGAACCGTGCACGAGCACTTCGCCCGCACACTGGTCGAGAAGATGCCCGGGATCATCTCGTCCAGCACGACCCTGAGCGCCCTGCTGGCGGAGCGGTTGCATGCCGTTCGGCTCATGCGGGACCTGCACGACGGAATCGCCGCCACCCTCGCCACGTCTTCATTCCGCCCGGTGTTCCAGCCGATCGTCGATCTCGAGACGGGCGAGATCGTCGGCTTCGAGGCGCTGACCCGCTTCGACTCGGGGCAGCGTCCGGATCTCTGCTTTGCTGACGCCTGGTCGGTGGGCCTCGGACCGGAGATGGAGCTCGCCACCCTGGCAGCCGCGGTGGAGGCGAGCAAGCGACTGGCACCCGGCGTCTGGCTCGACCTCAACGTCTCGCCCCGCCTGCTCGCCGACCCGGGGCGCCTCAGCCCGATCCTGTGGGATGCCGATCGACCGCTCGTGCTCGAGGTGACCGAGCACGAGGTGATCGAGGACTACGACGCGGTCCGCACATCGATCCGGGAGCTCGGGCGCGACATCCGCCTCGCCGTCGACGACGCGGGTGCGGGGATCGCCAACTTCGGCCACATCATCGATCTGCGCCCTGACTTCGTGAAGCTGGACATCAGCCTCGTCCGGCGGGTCAACGAGAACCTCGGACGCCAGGCGATCGTGGTGGGGATGCGCCACTTCAGCCGCACCGCAGGCTGCAGGCTGATCGCCGAGGGAGTCGAGACAGGCGAGGAAGCGCGAACCCTGACGTCGCTCGGTGTCGAGTTCGCGCAAGGCTACCTGTTCGGTCACCCCGAGCCTGTCGACACGTGGGCAGCCACCGGCCGCGCAGGCCAGGGCGCGCGGCGCGTCGAGGTGCCGGTGGGGCCGTAGGCCGGCCAGGGCGCGCGGCGCGTCGGATGTTGTCCGCCTGAGGGTCCGAATTGGCCACGTGGCCGTGGGGGGCTTCGTGCACAGGCTTGAGTGCGCCGCGCGTGGCCAGCGCTCGGACGAGCGGGGCCCCCGCTCGACGGCGACGGCGCACCATGGAATGCTGGGCCCGTCCCGGGCCCGCTCCGGCGGGACAACCGCCCCGAGCGCTCCGGATCCGGCAGGCCCGCCGCCGCCGGCCCGTCGACCGGCCGGTGATCGTCCGTTGTCAGCCCCGCCCACGCTGGACCGTCAGGCGACTCGGTAGTGCAGGTACACGACGCCGTGCCCGAAGCGGCCGGCCGTACAGGTACGTGCCGACGGGCCGCTCGAGGTCATTGACGAACCTGTGGACCTCGGGGTCGGGCTCTCCCAGTCGAAGCGATCCTCATCGTCGACGAAGTAGCCGTCGGGCGAGGTGATCGAGGTGAAGTGCAGGCTGGCCATCCGCGACGTCGTGCGTCGGCGAAGCGATCACGCGGTCCGGGCCTCTTGACATGCATCCGGTACGCTCGGGAAATGAGTGATTTGAACCGCCACGGGCCCGATCACGAGGCCGTCGTCCACTACATCTCCGAGGCGTTCCCGGGCGTCGACGTCGTCACGGCGATGGGCGCCACGTTCTTCTCGCTCGATCCCGAGAAGCACTGGCCGAACTTCGCGACCATCGTTACGACCGACGAGCACGACATGGGCTCACCGTCCAACCTGAGCGCCAGGCCGGACGTGTTCCGGCTGAACATCGGCGTGAGCCGCGCGACGTTCGATCGCACCGTCGGCGGCGCAAGCGAGCCGGACTTCGCCGCCCTCGACCGGCTCCTCCCCCATCCCGTCTACGCGAAGCAGCACTGGATCTCGATCCTGAACCCGAGCGCCGAGTCGTTCGAGACGCTCGTCAAGCCGCTGCTCCAGGAAGCGCACGACCGCCTCGCGGCGACGCGCGCGATGCATCGAACCGCCGGCTGATCTGCTTATCCGCCCTGCGCGAACCAGTCGAGCACGCGCAGCGCGCGGAGCGTGTTCCACCGGCTGGGCCGGCCCTCGCCGTCCTCCATCTCAAAGTAGGACTCGCCCGCGTGGACGTTCTGGAGCGGCCACCGGTCGTCCTGGTCGCGATTTCGCTCGACGACCCCGATCGCCTCGTCGATGCGCTCCTCGGGCCCGACCTCGGTGCCGCGCAGGTAGTCGAGGCCGCGCAGGAGGTCGTAGAAGTACCAGGTCGGGAACGAGAACCGGAGCCAGCTGGCGTCGATCACCTCGCCGGTCGTCTTCCGACGGAACAGCCGGCGCTGCAGCAGGTACTCCTCGCCGCGGCGGCGTGCCGCGCGCACCTCGGCCGAGCCGCCGATCGCCCGCTCATGCTCGAGCAAGCCCTCGAGGACGTTGATCGTGGTCCCGAACGAGGACACGGTCGCGCCGTTCTCCACCTCGCAGTTCCAGCCGCCATCGGGGAGCTGCTCGCTGAGGAGCCGGCCGACGAGACCCGTCATGTCCACCCCGAAGTACGAGCCGGTGGCGACGACGTTACCGTTGATGCACGGCTCCACCTCGCCCTCGAAGAACCGGTTGCTGGCCCAGGGGCTCTCCCACGGGGAGCCGTCCCCCCACCTGACGTGCTCGCGGACGAGGCCGACGGCCTGCCGGGCCTGCTCGCTGCCAGGATCGAGCCCGAGGCGCCGCAGGAGCTCCAGGGCGTGGAACGTGTCCGTCCAGTCGTGCGACCAGGCCTTGCCGGCCCACAGGCCATCAGGGCCCTGCTGCGCGAGCAGCCTGGCGCCCCAGCCCTCCGTCGCGACCCTCGACCGCTCGGCGGCGATCACGTCAGGCGGTTCGTGCGCGAGGTCGCGCTGTACCTGCCAGCGGATGGACGGATCGGAGTCGAGCAACCATTCGATGACGGTCATGTCCCTGCCTCGCGCCCCCGTCGGCCTCTCTGCGGTCCTGGACCTCGAGCCTCGTGGGTCGGCGGTGACTTGGGCCTGAAGCCGTTCATCGCGAGTGCCGCCATCGCCACGAGGAAGGACGTGCCAGCCACGAACCGAGGCCGGCGGCGGTGCCGAGGGCGATCGGCGACAGTGTCGCCGATCCCAGGAGGTTGGTCACGGTACGGTCGAGACCCGGGAGCCGGCTGACGGTCGCTCTCTGGCCGCGCGCGACTATGGAAGTCCCCTGGCAGTTGCTCTCCAGCCGCCCGCCACCAACGCTCCTATGTCAAGCGGCCGCGATGAGTGGTGGTCCTCCGGCCGCCTGGAGGTCCTCGTCGTCGCGCATCCGCCGGAAGACCTCGTCGCTGATGCAACGGCGCAGGACACGCCGGGCCTCAGCCCTTGACCGCGAGCACGTCGACGAGGCGGATATCGGGATCCCTGGCAAGCAGCTGGGGGCCCGCTGCGGCCAGCGCCGCCGGGATCTGTCCCGAGAGGTGCGCCTGGCGCGCCGCTTCGTCCTCGAAGGCGTCGAAGATCCCGAACGTCGAGTCGTTGACGCGGAAGCCGTACCAGACCCGCGTGCCCGGCTCCTGCTGGACGATCGCCTGGCCGCCCTTGACGAAGGCCTCGACCTCCGCTTCCTTGCCGGGCTTCGCCTCGACCAGGGCCAGGATCCCAAGCGTCAGTGCCATGTCGTCCTCCTTGTCCACGTGGTCCACGGCTCGGGTCGGATGTTGACGGTAGCGCGTCTGCCCGATCCGGGGAAGCGCGTCACCAGCGTCAGGTCGACAGCCGCTTGTAGCGGATCCGGCGCGGCTGGTCTGCCGAGGTGCCGAGCTCCGCGTGGCGGAACGCCTCGTAGTCGCTGACGTTGCCTTCGAAGAATCGAACCTGGCTGTCGCCCTCGAAGGCCAGGATGTGCGTCGCGATCCGGTCCAGGAACCAGCGGTCGTGGCTGATGACCACGACGCAGCCCGGGAAGGACTCGAAGCCCGCCTCCAGCGCCCGCAGCGTGTCGACGTCGAGGTCGTTCGTCGGCTCGTCGAGGAGCAGGACGTTGCCCCCGGCCTGCAGCAGCTTGGCCAGGTGGACGCGGTTCCGCTCGCCGCCGGACAGCGTCCCGACGATTTTCTGCTGATCCGCGCCGCGGAAGTTGAAGCTCGACACGTAGGCGCGCGCCGGGACTTCCCGGTTGCCCACCTTGACCATCTCGACGCCGTCGGTGATCTCCTCGAAGACGGTCAGGTCCGGGCGCAGCTCATCGCGGCCCTGGTCGACGTAGCTGAGCTTGACGGTCTCCCCGATCTCGACCGTCCCGCCGTCCGGCGATTCCTGGCCCACGATCATCCTGAACAGCGTCGTCTTGCCGGCGCCGTTGGGCCCGATGATCCCGACGATTCCGGATCGCGGCAGCGAGAACGTCAGGTCCTCGATGAGCAGGCGGTCGCCGTAGCCCTTGCGCAGGTTCCGGATCTCGATGACAGTGTCGCCGAGGCGGGGGCCGGGCGGGATCGCGATCTCGAGCTCGCGGGTCGTGTCCTTCGCATCGTTCGCCTCGGCGAGCAGCCGCTCGTACGCGGACAGCCGCGCCTTGCCCTTCGCCTGGCGCGCCTTCGCGCCCATCCGCACCCACTCGAGCTCGCGGGCGAGCGTGCGCTGCCGCGCGTCGGCCGACTTCGACTCCCGGGCCATCCGCTCGATCTTCTGTTCGAGCCAGCTCGAGTAGTTGCCGGAGAACGGGACTCCCCTCCCCCGGTCCAGCTCGAGGATCCACTTGGCGACGTTGTCGAGGAAGTACCGGTCGTGGGTGACGGCGACCACCGTGCCGGCGTACTCATCGAGGAAATGCTCCAGCCATTCGACCGACTCGGCGTCGAGGTGGTTCGTGGGCTCGTCGAGCAGGAGCAGGCCCGGGTGCCGGAGGAGCAGTCGGGCGAGCGCGACCCGGCGCTTCTCACCGCCGGAAAGCGTTCTCACGTCGGCGTCGTCCGGCGGGCAGCGCAGGGCTTCCATCGCGATCTCGACGTTGCGCTCGACGTTCCATGCGTCGGCGGCGTTGATCCGGTCCTCGAGCGCGCTCTGCTCGAGGCCGATCGCCTCGTAGTCCGCGTCGGGCTCGGACCATCGCGCCATGACGGCGTTGTACTGGTCGAGGATCGCCTGGACTTCGTGGACGCCGTCCATGACGTTGCCCTTGACGTCCCTGGCCGGGTCGAGCTGCGGCTCCTGGCTGAGGTAGCCGACCGTGAAGCGCGGGGTCAGCCGTGCCTCACCCGTGAACCCGTCGTCCAGGCCGGCCATGATCCGCAGGAGGCTCGACTTCCCGGCCCCATTCGGGCCGATCACCCCGATCTTGGCGCCCGGGAAGAACGAGATCGAGATGTCCTCGAGGACCGTCCGATCCGGCGGGTAGTGGCGGGCGAGCCTGTACGTGCTGTAGATGAACTCGGCTGGCATGGCCGCTCAAGGGTACCGGCCAGGAGCCGACTGCGGGGTCCGGCCCGGCTGCGGCGTCGGCGCTCGGCATCCGGCGCTCCCCGGCCCGGAGCGGCCGGCGGCGTTCGGCCCGGCGGCAGGCGCGGCCTGGCGGTCGACAAGCCGGTCGATGGGTGGCTCGCGGCGACGGATTGCTCACGGGCACTTCGCGCCCGGGGTCTTGACGGATCACTCATACAACCGTATGGTTGTATCAATGAACGCCAGCTTCAACGCCGACCACGTCTTCGCCGCCCTGGCAGATGCCACCCGGCGCGACATCGTCCTGCGGGCACTGGCGGGCAGCGAAGGCGTGGCGGAGCTGGCCGGGCACTACCCGATGAGCTTTGCCGCGGTGCAGAAGCACGTCGCCGTGCTCGAGCGGGCCGGCCTCGTCACCAAGGAACGCACGGGCCGTCGCAAGGTCGTCCGGACCAACGTGGAGGCGCTCCGCCTCGCGCGGGGGCTGCTCGACCAGTACGAGGCGCTGTGGCGCGGCCGCGTCGAGCGCATGACGGACCTCATCAGCAGCACGGAGGAGTTCGACGCATGAGTGTCACCGCCGTCCGCAAGGACCCAGGCGCCCTGACGATGACCCTGACCGCCGAGTTCGACGCTTCGCCGACGCGGGTGTGGCAGCTGTGGGCCGATCCGCGCCAGCTCGAACGCTGGTGGGGTCCGCCCACCTATCCCGCCACGTTCACGGCCCACGCCCTCACGCCCGGCAGTCGTGTCGAGTACCACATGACGGGTCCGAGCGGCGACCAGCCGCGCGGCTACTGGGACATCCTGGAGGCCGATCCGCCACGCCGGCTCGTCTTCCGCGACGGATTCAGGAACGACGACGGCACGCCGAACCCCGACATGCCCCTCACGAGCGCCCGCGTGACGATCGAGCCGATCGATGCGGGCCGAACCCGGATGTCGATCGAGAGCCGTTTCCCGAGCACCGAGGCGATGCAGCAGCTCCTCGCCATGGGCATGGAGGAAGGCATCACCCAGGCGGTCGGCCAGATCGACGCCATCCTGGCCGAAGGAGTCACAGCATGACCACGATGACCGAGACGACGACGCGCACCCTGGAGGTGCCGGGCGCCGTCCTGACGTATGACATCCGAAGGAACGCCACGACCACGGACCCGGTCCTGCTCGTGATCGGATCGCCGATGGGCGCGAGCGGATTCGTCACGCTCGCCGGGCATTTTCCCGATCGCACCGTGGTGACGTACGACCCGCGGGGCGTCGAGCGCAGCACGAAGGCCGACCCGGCCAGCCCGTCCACGCCCCAGGAGCACGCCGACGACCTGCATCGGCTCATCACCGAGCTCGACGCGGGCCCGGTGGACCTCTTCGCCAGCAGCGGTGGCGCCGTGAACGCGCTCGCCCTGGTGGCGACGCACCCGGAGCAGGTCCGGACGCTCGTCGCCCATGAGCCGCCGGTCGCGTCGATCCTCCCCGATCGCGAGGGCGCGCTGGCGGCCTGCCGCGCGGTCCACGAGGCGTACGAGCGCGGCGGGTTCGGTGCCGGCATGGCCCGGTTCATCGCCACCGTCAGTCAGAATGGACCGTTCGGCCCCGACGACGCCGGCCAGCCCGCGCCGGATCCGGCGACGTTCGGGTTGCCCACCGGGGACGACGGCAACCGGACCGACCCGCTCCTGGGCCAGAACATCATCTCCTGCACGCACTTCGAGCCTGACTTCGAGGCGTTGCGGGCAGCTTCCACCCGGATCGTGATGGGCGCCGGAGCGGAATCCGCGGGCACATTGGCGCATCGCGGCGCGCTCGCCGTTGCCGAGCGCCTGGGCACGGCGCCCGTGATCTTCCCGAGCGGCCACGGCGGCTTCCTGGGCAATGAGTACGGCCAGCCCGGCGACCCCGATGGCTTCGCCGCGAAGCTGCGCGAGGTCCTCACGGAGGCATAGCGGACCGCGGCGCGGTAGGCTGCGGCCATGGCCGACGCGCTGCGGGTGATCCTGGAGATCGGCAGGAAGCGGCGGGTCGTGGCCGGCGCCATGGACTGGCCCGGCCTCGATCGCTGGGGAACCTCGGAGGACGACGCCCTCGGCAGGCTGTCGTCCTACCTCCCGCGGTACGCCGGCGTCGCAGAGCGCGCCGGCCGGGGCAGTGCGTTCGCGCGCGTGCGTGACGTCGAGGTGGTGGAGCGGGTCCCCGGATCCAGCTCCACAGACTTCTGGGGCATCGCCCACGTGCCTTCGGCGATCGAGCGCGACGTGCTGTCACCGGACGACCTGGAACGGCGGCTCGACCTCCTGCGCGCCTGCTGGGCCTATTTCGACGATGTCGCCGCCCGCGTGTCCCCCGAGCTCCGCCCGGGAGCGCGCAGCGCCGGGCGCAGTCGCGACCAGATCATCCGCCACGTCTACTTCAACGAGCCCCAGCAGTTCTCGCGCAAGGTCGAGGTCCGGACGCAGATCGACGTCGTCCTCACCCCGGACGGCATGGCGGCGCATCGGGCCGCGTACCTTGATGCAATTCGTGCGTACAACGCCGAGGGCCGGCCGGCGCGGAGCTGGCCGATCCAGTTTCTCGTGCGCCGCACGGCCCACCACGTCATGGATCATGCCTGGGAGCTGGAGGACCGGGACCTAGGATCCTGAGGAACCCTGAGGAGGCGCGGCCGGCAGGTCGGCACCGGGCGCGAGGCCACGAGCCGGGCCCAGCCGTTGCTCCTCAGCCGACGAACGCGGCCCGCAGCGCTTCCTGCGCCTCGGCGTCCACGCCCAGGCCGAGGGCGAAGTACGCCTCGATGGAGCCGAACGAGAGGCTGACCTCGTCCAGCGCCGCCTCCAGGTAGCGGGGGTCGGCGGCGAAGATGGGCCGCCACAGCTTGGGATCGCCGCCCCGCTCGGCCAGGGCCCGCATCATCGCGGTCGCCGAGGCGTCCTCGTGCCAGCCGCTGCGCAGGTAGTCGGCCATGACCATGTCCGGTTCGACGCCCAGCATCAGGAGCAGCGAGGCGACCGCCCAGCCGGTGCGATCCTTGCCGCCGGAGCAGTGGACCAGCACCGGCCAATTCGCCGCGCTTCCGAGGTCGCGGAAGATGCGCCCGTAGGCGGCATGCGCACTGGGGAGCGTGACAAGCTTGCGGTACTGCTCGATCCACAGCGCCTCGGCGCGGCCGCCGCCCAGGCCCTCGCGGGCGGCAGCGGGGTCGTCAAACCAGGCGAACACGCGGTCCGGGGCCCCGTCGATCCAGTCCGCGAGCACGTCGCCGCTCACGTATGCCGTTCCCGGCGGCAGCCGGTCGGGGGCGACCTCCCGCTCCCGTTCGCCGCGCAGGTCGTAGACGCCGCGGATGCCGAGTCGCCCGAACGCCTCCATGTCCGCGCCGTCCAGGCGCTGGAGGGCGCCGGACCGGTACAGCAGGCCGGTCTGGACGGCGCGGCCGTCACGCGTCGGACTGCCGCCCGCGTCACGCAGGTTCGGTACCGACCTGATGCCCAGGCCCGGGCCACCCGGCACTGCTGGCGTGTGCACTCGTGAGCTCCGCTGTCCACGCGACGAGGTGGGTTCGACGGCGGCAGCGCTCGCCGGGCCGTCGCCCGAGTCTCGGCGGCCGGTTGGTGCGCCGCGAGGGCCGTTCGCACCGAAGCCGCCTGTCCGTCCGCATGGACTGTGCCGCCTGCATCGCAACGCAGCCTGCGACTGCTGGGGCTCCGATTCGGGGGAGCTCGCGGCCGTGCGGCGGGCCCGCACGTTCGGCCGCGGCGCCGCTGCGGTCCATGTTTCGTGCGCTGGCCCGGGTCTGCGCCGCCGATCGCGCCGCTACGGTCGATGTTTCGTGCGCTGGCCGAAGCTGGCGGCGCCGAACCGGCTCCACCGCACGGAGTGCTGACCGCAGCTGTCATGGCGGCGTGCGTCGGCGTCGGGTTCGAAGGCCGCACGGGTCAATCCGGACCTGCGAACGCGCAGAACATCGACCGAAACGGTCGATGGCAATCGCCCCGCGCCCGGACATCCTCCGCGCCCCTTCTGCCCGCCGGGAGGGCCACGGTATCATCGAACCCGTGCAGCATCGGGGAACGCTCCGGCGGCGGCAGTTCGTGTTCGCGGCATTCGGTCGCGGGGTCGTCCTGGACCATCCGCCGCGGCTATGGGAGCGCATCGTGCTCAGGCTACGGCTGCTCCTTCGCCCCGGGCCGAGCCCGCTCCGGCTCGACGATCAGGCGTGGCTGGCGGGGCCGGACGGACCGCACTTCGGCGGCCCGGCGGGAGCGGGCAACCGGGTGCCGCGCCGCCCACCCGATGAGCCCCTCGTCGGGGCGATCGCGCTGTTGGAGCCGTTCGACGGGACCGAGGCCGATCCGGATCTCTGATCGATCGGCAGCGTCGACGCCCGGCATCCGCGCGACAATGGCCCGCGCATGGCCACCACCGACCCCGCCGAGCAGCCCGCAGCCAGCCCGGCCGGCGCGAGCAGGATTGCCGCCTTCGATACGCCCACCATCCTCTCGGTCGCCACCGCTCACCTGGTCCATGACACGTACCCGGCGTTCATCGGTGTGCTGCTGCCGCTGTTGATCCCGCGCCTGGGGATCGACCTGGCGGTCGCCGGGCTGCTGGCCGCGACGTTCCGGGTGGCCACGGGGGTGCAGCCGATCCTCGGATACATCGCGGATCGGGCCGACACCCGCTACTGGATCATCGTGGCGCCCGGCGCGACCGCCGTCGCGATCGGGCTGCTTGGCGTGGCCCCCGGCGTCTGGTCCGTCGCCCTGCTGCTCGCCCTGGCCGGGGTCAGCTCGGCCGTCTTCCACCCGGCCGCGGCGGCCCTGGTCACCCGCTCCTCGGGCACCCAGTGGGGCCGTGGGACCTCGATCTTCATGACCGGCGGCGAGTCCGGCCGGGCGGTCGGGCCCGTGCTCATCGCCTTCGTCCTGTCGGTGGGCGGGCTGGCCGCCAGCTGGATCGCGATGATCCCGGGCGTGCTCGCGTCCGGGTTCCTGTACCTGCGCCTGGCCCACCGCTCCACCGGCCACCTGCAGCATCCCGCGGGCTCCATCCGCGACGCGCTCCGGTCGGCACGCCGCGGGTTCCTGCTTCTGGTCGCATCCACGGCGCTGCTGTCGATGGCGACGGTGGGCCTGCTGGTGTTCATCCCCACCTACCTCACGGGCGCCGGGGCCGACCTCGTCCTGGCGGGCGCCGCGGTGACCGTGTTCGAGATCGGCGGCGCGATCGGAGCCTTCAGCGGCGGCACCCTCTCCGACCGGATCGGGCGCCGGACGATGCTCGCCCTGTCGGTGGCGGTGGGAGCACCGCTGCTCATCGTGGCCCTGGCGCTGCCGGTGGGACCGCTGCTTGCTCGTGGTGCTGGCATTCGCCGGGGTCGCCCTGCTCAGCGCCGGGCCGGTCCAGCTGGTGCTCATGCAGGAGCTGCTGCCCGACAACCGCGGCATGGCGGTTGGCCTGAGCATCTTCGCGACCACCATGGCCAGCGCGCTGGGCACCGTGGTGGTGGGTGCCCTGGGCCAGGCGATCGGCCTGCAGGCGGCGCTGATCCTGGCGGCCGCGGCGGCCCTGCTTGCCCTCCCCTTCATCGCGCTGCTGCCGGAGACGCGCCACGTGAGCGGCGCCGAGCAGTGAACCGCCCCACGGGCACGGATGGAGGTCAGCCGGCGGCGGCGACCCGAGAGCCTCGAGTGGAGACCGTGGCCGACCAGTGTGATCGGGTGGTCGCGCTCGTCCGCGAGGTGCTGGGCGAGGCGGTCATCGGCGTCTACCTCCACGGTTCGGCAGTCATCGGCGGGCTGAAGCCGACGAGCGACCTCGACCTGCTGGTCGTGGCGAACCGATCGATGACGCGGGATCAGCGCCGTGAGCTGATCCGTCGGTTGATGCCGATCTCCGGGCGAGGCGATCCGACGGGCCGGTCCCGCTCGATCGGCCTGGAAGTCGTCGTCCAGGCCGACGTGCGGCCGTGGGCCTACCCGCCCCGCCTGGAGCTCCAGTACGGCGACTGGTGGCGGGCCGAGTTCGAGCGCGGCAACTTCTCGCCGTGGGAATCGCCCAATCCCGACGTCGCGCTCCTTCTCGAGGTGGTCCTCCAGGCGAACCACCCGCTCTTCGGACCGCCGCCCGCCGAGGTCCTCGATCCCGTCCCGCCGGCCGACGTTCGGCGGGCGATGCTCGACAGCATTCCCGCGCTGCTGTCCTACCTCGACGGGGACGAGCGCAATGTCGTCCTCACGTTCGCGCGGATCTGGACGACACTCGCGACGGGGACGATCCGCTCCAAGGATGCGGCCGCGGACTGGTCTCTCCCGCTCCTGCCTCCGGAGCATCGCCCGGTGCTCGAGCTTGCCCGCGACATGTACCGCGGCGATGCCCCCGAGGAATGGGCCGGCCTCTTCCCCCGCATCCGGCCACACGTCGATCACGTGATCGGCGAGATCCGTCGCGCCGCCGCGGCGTCCGCCGGCACGTGATGCTGGGCGCTTCGGCTACGGGTCGGCGAGCGCGGTCGTGCCCTTGAGGACGTCCTCGGTCAGGATCCGCAGCGTCCGCTCGGGTTCTTCCATGAACGGGCTGTGGGCCGAGCGTTCGAACGAGTAGAACCCCACCAGCGGGGCCTTGAGCTCCGCGGCGAAGGCCTTCCCGAGGCTGAAGCAGCAGGTGTAGTCGTGCACGCCGTGGAGGAAGTACGCCGGGATCTCGAGCTCGGTGACCAGCGCCGCGAGGTCCGTGGCCTGCATCCGGTCCCAGAGCCCGGACCGCCTGGAGGTCACTTTGCCGCGCCACAGGTTCACCTTCTCGCGCAGCGTGTACTCGGGGAACCACCACGAGCGCAGGAAGATGCCGGTGACCACCGACCGCATGTCATGCGTCGTCCCGACGCCGAGCATGTGCATCGCCTTGTCGCGGATGGCGTCGTAGGCGGCCGGCAGCGGGGCATTCACGTCGACCGGCGCCGCCTCGAGTCGTCGGGCCATGGCCGCGTTGCCGGTCTCCCGGAACCGCTCCAGCATGTACTCCCACGACAGGCGCTCGGACCGGATCTGGTGGACCACCTGGGCGACGCCGATGTAGGCGTGGAACCTCGAGGGGTCCTTCGCGGCCGCCTGGACGGCGACGTAGCTGCCCCACGAGTGCCCCATCAGGTAGATGCGCTCCTGGCCGAAGCGCTCCCGCAGGTAGTCCGCCACTGCGAGGAGGTCGTCGACGAACTGCTCGGCGACCATCGTCTCCGCCGGGATGTCGGGACGGTAGGAGAGGCACGCGCCTCGCTGCTCCCACCAGCACACCGTGAAGTGCTGCTCGAGGGCCGTCGGGTACCAGTGGGTCAGCCAGTAGCCGGGCATGCCGGGGCCGCCGTGGACGAAGAGCAGGACGGGATTTGTCGGGTCAGCCGCCTTGATGAACATGCCCTGGTCGAGGCCGTTGATGCGGACCCAGGTCTTCTGGGACAGGCTGCCGGGCACGACGCGGCCGTCCGCGCCCGTGACGGGCCTCGGCTTGCCCGGGCTCCTCGCGACGAGCAGGCCGACGAGCGCGGCCAGCGCCGCCACGGGAAGGAGCAGGACCGCGACGAGGATGGGTCGAACGCGCATGGCTCAGGCCTCCTCGTGTGGTGCCCGGAACGCGATCGCGACCGGCGGTCGACGCGGAGCTGACCGCCTGCCTTCAGGATGCCCTACGTGTCCCTCAGGCGCTCGTTGTCGACGACGTCGGGCCCACGCCACCGAAGGCCACGGGTACGTGGACTACGACCATCCCGGTTCGACGTACCTCGTCAACCCGACGAACGGGGACTGGGCGTTCGTGAACTCGAATCCCGAGTACCTCGGCGACGGCTACGGGGTCCCCGTCTCGAAGTCGTACATCGCCTCCCGGAAGGTGGCGGTCGTGTTGTTCTGCGGCGAGGACATGGGCGACGCCTTCGACCTCCACTACCTGCGACTGACGTACCAGTACGCCGTCCTGAAGTAGGGCCGGCCGGAGCGGCCGCCATCCACCACGCCACGACCGGGCCGCGATTGCCGCGAGGATTCCGGCGGCGTGGCGACGGCCGGCGCGGGCACTCCTCCCGACCACCCGGACGACGAGGCCCGCGAGCGCCAGATCGCCCGCGTCTTTCGTCGGGCGGCGGTCCGAGGCTGTCAGAAGTCAGGGCCTGCCCGCCCGGCCGCGACCTCCCACCCGCGCTACGCGCCGGATCCCACCATTCGCCGTGAGTCCACGCTCCAGCCGACCAGATCTCCTGGTGGCGGGCGGCCGGAGCGAGCGGCCCCGGCGCGCAGTGCACGGAACTGCGCGGCCGGTGCCCTCAGCCGGATCCCTGCTGCAGCACGAGGAGGAACTCGGCGATGCCGTGGTCGGCGAGTGAGCCGAAGAAGCCGTAGCCGGCGGGGCCCTGGACGTTCCAGTCGGTGAAGGCGACGGGGATCGACCCGACCGCCTGGACGGCCGTCCCGTCGCGCCGAACCGAGAGTGCGATCGTGACGGGCTTCGTGACGCCGTTCATCGTGAGCTTGCCCTTCGCGGTCATCGAGGCTGGCCCGCCCGAGGCGAGCGCCGGCCCCAGCACAAGGGGCGGCGTCAGTTCGATCGTGGCCAGCGGATACGCCCCGGTGTCGAGGCTGATGGCGAGCTGCGGCGGCGGCTTGCCGTTGACGATCAGGGTGCCGAGGTCGACCGTGAACGACGCGGCCGTCACCTGGCCACTGACGACGGTGGCGGTCCCGGTGACAACGCCGCTCCTGCCCACCACGTCGGCGTGCATGCCCAGGAAGGTCTGCTCGATCCGGAACCCGGCCACGGATCCCGTGGCGACCGTCCAGCGTCCGTCAAGCGGACCGACCGGCGCGGCTGCCGCCGTCGACGGGAGCGCCAGCGGAGGCGGGCCGGATGCCGTACCGGCGGCGACCAGGGCCCCGACGACCACCACGAGGAGCACGGCGACGATGGCCACGACCCATCGCCGTCGCGGCCGCCGCCGCCGGCGTGCCGGAGCGGGCGTGATGATCGACGGGCTGGTCATGCGGCACCTTCTCGCGGGGGCTTGGCGGGCAGTTCCGGAAGGGCGACGATCCGGAACACGGGGACGCCGCGGGCGACGGCGTCGAACGCATCCGGTGAGGCGCGACGGTCAGTGGCGATGAACGAGCGCGCGGCGGGCGCCACCTCGAGATGCCGCCGAACGATCGGCGCCCGATCGCGAGGAACCACCTCCTGCAGGAGCACGTGCTCGCGACGGCCGTGCCGAAGCACGACTCGACCGCCGGCCGCCCGGACGTTGGCCACCCAGTCCGCCCCCTCCCCCAGCATCGCCACCAGGTAGCGATCGCCGGCGACGTCCGCGACGATCAGGGGAACCGACCGCATGAGGCCGCTGTGGCGGCCAGGGACGTCCAGGGTCACGACGCGGCCCCGTCCCAGCCCGGACGAGCCCACGACGGCCCACAGCCGGTTGAGGATCGCGGCCATCCGGTTCGGCCGCCCGCCCGGGTACAACCCCCGTTCGTGTCGGTACATCAGCCGCTCGAGGCGGCCCACGGGCGCCTCCCCGGGCGGATCGGGCTGGTAGGCTTCGATGCGGTCGACGCCCCGGTCGCGATCGGTAGATACTTGGGATGTCATGTCTCTATACTAGCCGAGGAGGTGGGAATGACGCAACCGCCGACCGGCCTCGCTCGGCGCCGTCGCCGGATCTCCGACGAGGAGACGGAACGTCGCATGGTCCAGGCAGGCGTTTCGATGGTGAACCAGGCGGGGCTCACGGTCAGCATCGAGCACCTGAGCTTCGAGGACGTCATCCGCGAGGCGAAGGTCTCGCGGAGCACCGTCTACCGCCGGTGGCCGTACAAGGACCTGTTCTTCAGCGACCTGCTCAAGGAACTGGCGAACGCAGCCACGCCGGCTGCGCTCGCCGGCGAGGCTGCCGGGCTGGCGGTGGTCAAGGCCGTATTCCTGGAACACCTTGACTGGCTGGCGACCGCGGACCGGCGCCGGAGCCTGCTCCTGGAGCTGATCCGCGTGGGCGCCCAGCACGACTTCGACACGATGCGCGGGTCGATCGAATGGCGCACGTACCTGGCGCTGCACGCCACGTTCCAGGGGGTGGTCGACGAGGCGCTGCGCGCCGATCTCCAGGCCGGCCTGGCACTGTCCGAGGCGTCCTTCATCCGGCGGATCGCGGCCTCCTGGGAGCGGCTCAGCCGGCTCCTGGGCTATCGGCTCCGGCCGGAGCTCGGCCTCACGTACGAGACCATCGCCGCGCTGCTCAGCGCCGACCTGCGCGGCCATGTCCTCATGGCGCTGGCCGGCCCCGACCTCGCGACGCGCATGATCGAAGCGCGGCCAGAGGGGGCGGACGGGGTCGCGGCGTGGTCCGCGCCGGCCGTCGCGGCGGCGTCCATCGCGACGGCGTGCTTCGAACCTGACCCGACGATCACCTGGGACGAGGAGCGGATCGCCACGGTCCGCCAGGCCCTCGTGAACCTCGAGGCACCAGCGCCCGGCTGAGGGCAGCCGAGATGGCGCCGGCGCCGATCACGCTCGGTCCCGGCACGCCGGCGGCTCTCGGGCGGCTCTCCGGCGGGAGCTACCGACGAGCGGGCCGAGGTTGCGTCCGGCGCCGACGCGGCCCATCCTCCGGACATGACCAGTGACGTCATCGAGCTCACGCAGCGCCTCGTCGCCATCGAATCGGTCAACCCGACGCTGGTGCCGGGGGGAGCCGGGGAGGGCGAGATCGCGCGATTCGTCACCGGCTGGGCGGAGGCCAACGGCATGGCGGCCGAGACGATCCCCTCCCCCGACGGCCGGCCGAACGTCATCGTGCGGGGCCGGCGGACCGGCGACGGACCAACCCTCATGCTCTGCGGCCACCTGGACACCGTCGGCCTGGGGTCGATGGAGCGTCCGCTGGAACCCCGGATCGACGGGGACCGGCTGGTCGGGCGCGGCGCCTACGACATGAAGGCGGGCCTTGCCGCAACGCTGGTCGCGTGTCGCGATGCCACGCGGGCCGGCGTCAACGGGCAGGTGATCGTCGCCGCCGTGGCCGACGAGGAGCGCGCCAGCCTGGGCATCCAGGCCGTCCTCGAGCACGTCACGGCGGACGCCGCGATCATCACCGAACCGACCGAGCTCGCGATCGGGATCGCCCACAAGGGCTTCGCCTGGGTGGAGATCGAGGTCGTCGGCAAGGCGGCCCACGGCTCTCGCCCTCACCTCGGCGTGGACGCGATCTTCAGGACGGGCCCGGTGATCGCCGCGCTGGAGGCCTACGACGCCGGCCTCCGCGGCTCGCGGCACCCGCTGCTCGGACCTGGCCTGCTGCACGCGTCGCTCATCGCGGGCGGGTCGGAGATGGCGACGCTCCCCGACCGCGTCCTGCTCTCCGTGGAGCGCCGGACCATCCCCGGCGAGACGGAGGCCATGGTCCAGGCGGAGATCGACGCCGTGCTGGACGCCTGCCGAACCGCCGACCCGGTCCTGCGCGCGGCCGCGCGCGTCACGCTCGCGCGCGATCCATTCGAGATCGACGCCGCCCATCCCTTCGTCGTCCTTGTCCGCGCCGCCGCCGGCCAGGTGCTGGGGGCTCCACCCGCGATCGAAGGCGTGTCCTTCTGGGCGGACTCGGCGTTCACGGCGGCGGCCGGCATCCCGACGGTCCTGTTCGGCCCCGCCGGAGAGGGCGCGCACGCCGACGAGGAGTGGGTCAGCATGCGAAGCGTGACCGCCTGCGCGGACGTGCTGACTGGCGGCGCCCGCGCCTTCTGCCGCTGACGCCCCGGCCGCGACGTCGGACTGCCGCGCGCAGGTCCAGGGATCCGCCGGGCGCGGGACCTGGACCCGGCCGAATCGCCCCTACTTGGCGATCTCCCAGATGTGGCCCGCCGGATCCCTGAAGCTGGCGGTCCGGATACCCCAGGGGCGGTCGATCGGGCCGTTCAGGAGCTGCACCCCGTGGGCGGTCAGCGCCGCGCAGCGGGCATCGACGTCGTCGACGGTGATCGTGAGCTGCATCCGGGATCCGGCGTCGCGGGATGCGACCGTGGCCGGCCCGATGAGCTCCGGCGCCTCGCTGGCCTTGAGCAGGTTGACCAGCGTGTTCCCGAAGTTGAACACCGCCGAGGCGTCGTCCTCGTACGCGATCGGGAGGCCGAAGGCCTCGCCGTAGAACCGCTTCGCAGCGGCGAGGTCTTCCACGAACAGCGTGATGGCGCTGATGCCGGCTGGCCAGGGACCCATGTTCACACCTCATCCAGGAGGTCGTGATGATGCCGCAGGTCGGGCGCGGGCATCGCCCCCGTTGGTCGAAGCTCCGGCGGACGTCGGTCGTGGGTGCTCGCCGCATGACGCTCCGTCATGACCGTGTCGCGCCGCGGCGACACACTGGGGGTCGGGCCTGGTGGCGGGAGCGATGCCCGGCCATGCGCGCCACCGCGCGGCGACGTCACGCGGGCGATGCGCGGACAGAAGGAGTGCGGACATGACCGACGAGCACATCAAGGGCACCATCAGCCAGGCCCAGGGCAAGGTCGAGGAGGTGCTCGGCAGGGTGACGGGCGACCGGGAGAAGGAGGCCCACGGCAGGGCCAGGCAGGTCCAGGGCGCCGCACAGAAGGTCCTGGGCGATGTCCAGGACGCCGTTCGGGGCCCCAAGGCCAGGCGGGCCGCAAGAAGGAAGAAGGCGCGGCTGGCGGCGAGCCACTGAGGGACTCACCGGAGGCGACCGGAATGGCCGCCTCGTCCCCTGCCCACTCCTCCGAGGCCGCTCGAGCGGGGCGCTCGCCTGGCGCGCGAGACGCTCGCGCCCGTGCTGACGGCAGATCCCGGACCGCGGCGTCGCGCCGTTGGGGGCATGATCCGGGCGTCCGGAATCGGCCACGCCTCGTGCCGTGCCGCCCGGTCAGGTTCGTGGAGTCACGGTGAGGAGCAGGCCCCGCAGGCGGCCCGGAGGTTGAACGTGGAGGCAGGCCAGGAGAATGGGCTCGTCCGTCTCCGGAGTCCGTACTCGGTCGACGAGACGGTCCGCCGGATCGAGGCGGTCCTTCGCCAGCGAGGTCTCACGATCTTCTGCGTCGTCGACCACAGCGGCGAGGCCGAACGGGCGGGCCTGGCGATGCGGCCCACCAGGCTCGTGATCTTCGGGAGTCCGGCCGCGGGCACGCCCGTCATGGTGGCTGCGCCCAGCAGCGCCATCGACCTGCCACTCAAGGCGCTCGTGTCGCAGGACGCCGCCGGCGACGTGTGGGTCGCCTACAACAGCCCCGACTACCTGCGGCTGCGTCACGGCGTCCCGGAGGACCTGGCACGGAACATCAGTGCCGCCGGTCCGCTGCTCAAGCAAGCGGTGGCATAGCGCGCGACCCACCGCGCCCGTCGAGACTGGAAGGACGAAGCATGGCATCGCCCCAGACCGGCATCTTCGCCCTGGGTACCGGCTCGCACGCGTACCTCGAGTTCGACCTGGTCGCCTCCGTTGGGCTCGGATCGGTGGTGCGTCGAGTCGCCCACCTGCGGGAGCCGCGTACGACGATCGGGGGCGTCAACCTGGTCGCCGGCTTCCGGCCGGAGCTGTGGGCGGCGGTCGCGCCGGACGTGGCACCACCCGGCGTGGTGGGTTTCAACGAGCCGATCGTCGGGCCGACGGGCTACGTGCTCCCCGCCACGCAGCATGACGTGGTCATCTGGCTGGCCGGCGCGTCATACGACGTCGTCTTCGACCTGTCGCGCGACGTCGTCAACGAGCTCGACGGGAGGGCGACGCTCGCGCACGAGATGGTCGGCTGGCCGTACCACCACGATCTCGATCTCACCGGGTTCATCGATGGCACGGAGAACCCGACGCTCGTCGAAGCGACGGCGGTCGCGCTCGTGCCGGCAGGTTCACCGGGTGCGGGCAGCTCGATCCTGCTGCTCCAGCAGTGGGAGCACGACGCCGGGGCCTGGGAGGCGCTTCCGGTGGAGTCACAGGAGGCGGTCATCGGCCGCCGGAAGGCCGACAGCGCGGAGCTCGACCCGAAGCTGCCGACGTCGCACGTCGCCCGTACCGACCAGGAGCGGTTCGGCCGCATCTTCCGGCGGAACATCGCCTACGGCTCCGTCGATCGCCACGGCACGATCTTCGTCGGCTTCAGCGCCGGTCAGCCGATCCTCGCCACCATGCTGGAGAGCATGGTCGGCGCGGGCGGCGGTCCGACGGACCGGCTCACGGATTTCACGCACCCGCTCACCGGTGCCTATTACGTGGTGCCGTCGGCCGAGGCGCTCGCCGCGTTCGGGACGGGCAACGGCGCGTAGAGGACGGCACGCCCGTCAGCGGGGCCCGACGGACGCGGCGTCCCGCAACGCGTCTCAGCGCGCCTGGCGGACCGCCGTCAGCATGCCGCGGACGCTGGGCTTCTGCCCGTACATGAGGACGCCCGCCGCGTAGATCCGGGCCGCGACCCAGATCGCGACCACGATGGTCACCACCAGGAGAAGGACGGCCACGCCCACCTCGAGCGTGCCAACCTGCCCGGCGGCCAGCCGCGACACCATCATGTACGGAGACAGGAACGGAACCCAGGAGAGGGCGACGACCCAGGGTGCGTGCGGGTCCAGCGTGCCGATGGAGGCATACATGGCGACCAGGTAGCCCGCCGATCCCACGAGCGTCATGGGGGTGATCATCTGGTTGATGTCCTCGTGCCGGCTGACCAGCGAGCCCGCCGCGGCGAAGAGCACGGCGTAGAGCACGAAGCCGAGCACGAAGAGGACCGAGAACGCGACGAGGAGCGATGGCGAGAGGCCGGACGGCAACCCCACGCCCGCGGAGTCCCCAAGGACGAGCGCCGCGACCTGGCCCTCGGCGAAGAGCGCGACGACCACCGCGGCGAGTGCCGCCGCGAACTGCAGCAGGGCAACCGCGCTGACCCCGATGACCTTGCCGGCAAGGAGCTGGAAGGGCGTGGCCGCGGCCAGGATGATCTCCATCATCCGGCTGCTCTTCTCCTCGACGACGCTCTGGGCCACCCACGTCCCGTAGAGGACGATCGCCAGCAGGAGGAACATCTCGAGCGCCAGGATCACGGTCACGTCCGCCAGCTCCTGGGCCTGCGCACCCGAGCTCGCCGCCGGCCTGGACAGGTCCGGCGAACGGATGGTGACCTGCGGGGGCACGAACAGCGCCGCCTGGTCCGCGGGCGCGAGGCCGACGTGTCCGAGCCGGTCCGCGACGGCGATCGAGGTGGCCGCCTGCCGGCCGAGCAGGCTCACCCGGCCGCTGGCCGGCTCGGTCGTGTAGACCGTGAAGATCGTCGCTCCCTGCGCGTCGCGCTCCACGTCGAGGAGAGCGTTGAGCTTGCCCGCGAGGACGAGCTGGCGATCCGCCTCCAGGTCCGTCGAGGGTCGGACGGTGAACGCCCTGGTGTCGCTGGCGGCGGGCTCGCCGCCGGCCGGGCTCGACGGCGGGTTCAGGAGCGCGTCGAGGGTTGCGACGGGATCACCCCGCAGGTCCGCCGCGCCGACGTAGACCGCGACACGAGTGGAATCGCGGCTGAAGTAGCCGACCACGACCGGCGCCAGTCCCACCACCACCGCGGCGACGACGAGGACGACGGTCGTGACCACGTAGGTGCGGGTCCGGGCCCGGGCGACGAACTCCCTCCGGGCGACGGCGATGATGTTGCCAGTGCCGGGGAACGCCATGGATCTCATCGCCTTGCCTCCGCCGCGGCCGCTGCCAGCGTCCGCTCGTCCATGGTCCTCGCCCCGACGTGCTCGATGAAGATGTCCTCGATCGACGGCTCCGCGATCTCGAAGCGGGTGACGTACTCGTGCCGGGCGAGCGCCTCCCGGAGAATCGTCTCCGGGTCGATGCCGGTCCGGACCTGGACCTCGTGGTAGTCGAGCCCGGAACGCCTCACGGTCGCGTCGGACCGGCCGTCGAGCCAGGCCAGGTCGCGGTCCCCGGACACGCCGAGGCGCACGACGAGGCGTCCCGACCGACGCTTCACGTCGTGGGTCGGCCCGGAGACGACCACTCGACCCCGGTCGATGATCGCGATCGAGTCGCACAGCTCCTCGACCGCCTCCATCTGGTGCGTGCTGAAGACGATCGCCTTGCCCCGGTCGCGCAGCTCGATGAAGGCTTCCTTGAGGAGCGCGACGTTGATCGGGTCGAGGCCGGAGAACGGCTCGTCCATGAGCAGGACGTCCGGGTCGTGGAGGATGGCGCCGATGAACTGGACCTTCTGCTGGTTGCCCTTGCTGAGCTCCTCGGCTCGCCGCTCGCCGGAGTCGCCGATCCGGAACCGCGTCAGCCAGCGCTTCGCCCGACGGGCGGCTTCGGCACGCGAGAGCCCGTAGATCGAGCCGACGAAGACGAGCTGGTCAAGCACCTTCATCCGGGGATAGAGGCCGCGTTCCTCGGGGAGATAGCCCCAGGTCCTTCGGGGAACCGATGCGGCAGGCGCGCCGCACCACGTCACCGATCCCTCGTCCGCGTGGAGGATGTCCAGGACGATCCGCATCGTCGTCGTCTTGCCTGCCCCATTGGGGCCGAGGAAGCCGAACACCTCGCCCGGCCGCGCGGCGAAGCTGATGCCGTCGAGCGCCTGGATGGCGCCGAAGCGCTTGCGGAGCGTGTCGATGGCGAGCATTGGAGATCCTCCTGACGAGCGTCGATGAGGATCTCGCGCGTGCCCTCCCCCGTCGTCGCCTCGGTGTGCCGAACCGCGACGCGACGCTTGTCGATGCGCCGCGCGACAAATGACGGAGAGGTCCGCCGGGACACGCCGCGCGGACGAACGTCGGAGGCCAAGGCACCGTGACTCGGAGAGTCTGGCCGAAGGACCCTTCCGCTCGGCTGCCCCGCGGCGCCACACTCCGCTGGCACGTCGCCGTCGCGTTCGTCCGCGTGGCCGGGGAGAGGGTCGGGCGGGGACCTGGCGGTGGCTCGTACGTGGAGTCGCGCCATGAGCGAGAAGACCCCGATCCGGGTCCTCATCGTCGACGATCACGCGGTCGTGCGGCGGGGGCTGCGCGGCCTGCTCCAACTCGTCGACGACATGGTCGTCGTGGGCGAGGCCGCCGACGGCGAGGAGGCAGTCAGGGTGGCGGCTGAGTGCGCTCCCGACGTGGTCCTCATGGACATCGTGATGCCCGTCAAGGACGGGATTGCCGCGATCGGCGAGATCAAGGAGCGGCACCCGGAGGTCGAGGTCGTCGCCCTGACCAGCTTCATCGAGGAGCAGAAGGTCGTTGCCGCACTGGAGGCCGGCGCCGTCGGGTATCTCCTCAAGGATGCCGACGAGCGCGAGGTGATCGGTGCGATTCGTGCCGCCCACGAAGGCGAGGTTCGACTCGATCCGGCGGTGGCGAGGCTGCTCGCCGAGCGACTTCGACGGCGTCCCGTCGCGCCGCCCGTCGATCCGCTCACCGATCGGGAGGTCGACGTCCTCGCGCTCCTGGGGCGCGGGAAGAGCAACAAGGAGATCGCGGCTGAGCTCTTCATCGCCGACGGCACGGCCCGCACGCACGTGAGCAACGTCCTCGGCAAGCTTGGCCTGGCCAGCCGGACGCAGGCGGCGCTCTATGCCGTGGAGCACGGTGTCACCACGCGCACGGCGTCGGGCGCGAAGGCCTGATCGGCGACGCACGGCGGGCACCGGACGGAGCGGCGATGACGACCCTGACGACCGGATCCTCTCGGCCGACGACCGCCTCGGTGGCGATCGACCCCGCGGCGCTGCTCCGGGAGACCGTGGACGAAGCACTCGCCCTCCTCGAGGTCGACGCCGCGGTGATCTACCTCGTCGCCCCGGGCGACGACGAGGCGCGCTGGGCAGTCGACGCCGGAATCCGCGACGGGATCGTCCGCCGCATCGTCCGCACATCGACCGTGCGGATCGGCGTCGGGATGGCAGGCCACGCGCTCGCCACGGCCGACACGATCGTCACCGAGGGCGAGGCCGCTGCCGAGTCGCCCGGGGCGTGCCGGCGTCGGGAGGATGCGGATCCAACCCGCCTGCCGAAGGCCGTCCTCGCCGCGCCGATGATGGGCAGCGGCCGCGAGCCGCTCGGCGCGCTGTGCCTGTACGACGGCGCGGGGCGCCGCTTCACGTCGCGCGACCTCGCATTCGTGCGTGCGCTCGCGGGCCGCGCGGCGCTGGCGATCGAGTGCCGGCGTCTCGAGGAGCGCCTCGATGACGTCGAGGCGCGCCATCGATTCCTGCTGGATCGGCTGCCGGACGTCATCTGGGCCGCCGGGGCGGACCGCATCTTCACCTACGTGAGCGCTGGCAGCGAGCAGCTCCTCGGCTACCGCCCCGAGGAGCTCGTGGGGCGGAGCTCGGAGCTGATCATGCACGACTCCTCTCGGGAGGCTTTCGCCCGGGGGTACCGCTGGCAGGTCGCCCACCCGGAAGGCGACCAGACCTATCGGGTCAACCTGCGGCACCGGGACGGGCATGCCGTGCCGGTCGAGGTGCACAACATCGGCACCCCCGTGAACGGGCGATATGGCGGCGGGACGGGATCGGCGCGCGAGATGACCGAGCGCGACCGGCTGGAGCGGGAGATCCGCTCCCAGGCGGCCGAGCTGGCGGCCAACCGCGAGCGTGCCCACCTTGCCCAGGAGCTCCACGACTCGGTCACCCAGGCGCTGTTCAGCATGACGATCACGGCCGGTGCGGCGCGCATGCTCCTCGAGCGGAACGCGCCCGGGGTCGACGCCAAGCTCGACGAGCTCAGCGGGCTCGCTCGCGATGCCCTCGCGGAGATGCGAAGCCTCATCTTCGAGCTCCGACCGGGAAGCCTCGCCGAGGAAGGCTTCGTGCCTGCCCTCGAGAAGCATGTCGCCGCGGTCCAGGGCCGGACGGGCCTGGAGATCCGGCTCGAGGTTGACCTGGAGGTGCGTCGGCTACCGCTCGCGGTCGAGGACGCGCTCTACCGGATTGCACAGGAAGCCGTCCACAACGTCGTCAAGCACGCGAACGCGCGCGAAGTCGACATCGGGATCGCGAGCCCACCGGCCGCCGTCCGCATGGAGATCCGCGATGACGGAGCCGGGTTCGATCCGAACTCCCGGCGCAACGGCCTCGGACTGGCCGGCATGGCCGCGCGTGCGGAGCGCCTGGGAGGGACGGTCACCGTGGAGTCGGCTCCGGGCCATGGAACGGTCGTCGCGGTCACGATCCCGGTATCTCGCCCCGACGATCCACACGCCGCGGACGGTGCGTAGCCGCCCAGGACATTTGTCGCAGGCGGGCCGGGACGCGCGTCTGGACGAACTGTTGACGCGGAAGGGGCGACCGCGACCCGGCAACGACCGATGCTGGGCGCCATGGCTGGGGGTTCCCGTCGGCCGATCCAGGCGCTCGTCGTCGGAACGGACGCGCGTGTCCGCCACGCGCTGGGAGGCTTCCTCCTGGCAGCCGGCCGCGCCGAGATCGTGGCCGAGGCAGGGACGCCGGACGATGCCGTTGCCATGATCGGGCGCCATTGCCCGACGATCGTCGTGATCGATCTCAACCCGCGCGCCGTTGCGGCGGGGCTGGACGCGATCGCGGCGGTGCGATCCACCTGCGCCGACACCGCCATCGTCGCTGTCGGCGACACCCCGGGCCTCGGAGGTCGGGCCATCGCGGCCGGCGCCGACGCGTTCCTGTCCACCCTCGAGTCACCGCGCACCCTGTGTGACCTCGTCGATTCGGCAGCGAGGCGCCGTACCGGTCACGGCACCCAGGATCGGTCCCCGTCGAAGGCATGACCGTGCCTGCCGAATTCGAGCTCCTGACGGTCCCACGGCCCTCTCGCCCACCGACTGGGCCGATCTCCGTACGCCGACCCGGACGACCGTCCGAAAGCTCCGGCACCCCTTGTGCGATGGCTCGGGGCGGGCGCGGGCGGGACAGTGGCGATGCCCGCCGCCGCCCGTCGAGGAACCCTCCATGCGCCATCGCCGCCTGTCCCTCCTGCTCGTCGTGCCATCCCTCGCCCTGGGGCTCCAGGTCGCCGCCCCGGCCGTGGCGAGCGCCGCGACGATGAATCCCCTGGGTGCCGAGCTGATGCGTCTCACGAACGTCGACCGGGCGAGCCTTGGCCTGCCGGCGATGACCCAGGACCCGACCCTCGTCGCGCTGGCGACGGGCCTGCCGTTCACGTGCCCGACGAGCACGCTGATCGTCTACGGTCGAGCGCAGGACATGGCCGCGCGCGGCTACTTCAGCCACGCCGTGCTGGGCTGCACGAAGAGCGACGGCACCGGGTTCGGCGGCCTCGACGAGATGGCACTCCTGGGCTACAACACCAACCGTGCCGAGAACATCGCCCTGAACAACTACGGGACCGCGGCGGCCGCCTACCAGTTCGGCTGTGCGCTCGACGGCACCGCGTGCCGGGGCTCGACCGATTCGATCGCGACGGTCGCGGCCGCCGAGCACCAGTTCATGATGAGCGCCGGGCACCGGGCCGCCATCCTGGGCAACTACGACCGGTTCGGCTGCGGCTCGGGCCTGGCCGTGAACGGCATCGATTACTACGCCTGCCTGTTCAGCAAGGGCGGACCCGCCGCGACGACGGCGGCGCCCGTGGCCCCGGCCGATACGGTCGCGCCGCGGATCGCCAGGCTCACCGGCGTGATCCACGACCTGCGCCGCGGCTATGGCCACACCTTCGGCGCGTCGGTCTCTGACAACGTCGCGCTCTCGCGGGTGGAGCTGCGCGTCGACGGTCGGCTGGTCCGGGCATGGAACGTGAGCGGGCGCAGCGCGTACCGCGCGGGCTGGGTCTCCCGCACGCGCCTGGGGCGGGGCGTTCATCGCATCCAGTGGGTGGTGCGGGACCGGGCGGGCCACGCCACGAGCAGGAGCTTCCTGCTGCGCGTGCACTGACCGCCGGCGCCGGGGCGTCGCGCGTTTGCGCGCCCTCGCGGCGGGCGCCGACCGCGGCCGGGCGCCGACCTCTCGCGGCGGGCGCGCCCGCGGCCGGGCGCCGACCCCGCGCGGCCGCCTGACGGGATCCGGGCCAGCGTTCGCCTGCGCCCACTGCGCGCGGGCCCGGCTGCGCGGATAGAGCATCGGCGCGGGCCCGGAACCCTACTGGAGCTGACGTAGGAGCGATTGCCCGATGCGGGGGATGGAGGCGAGGCGGACGATCGGCGACACTTGCCTGGAGCCGCCACGGACGCGGTCGTCCGGCGGCATGCGCGGAGAATTGGCGACGGGGCGGCAGCGGACGCCTGTCCGGGAGGGCAACATCGGTCAGCCAGCGGTCGCTCCGGCTGGGCTCGGAGACTTCATGCAGGCCGGGGTCCAACCGTTTCGCATCCTGGTCGAGCATGCCCCGGTCGCCATCGGGATCGGCCGGGGCACTCGCCTCCTCTACGCGAACCCGGCCGCCGTCCGCCTGGTCGGGGAAGCTCGCGTCGAAGCGGCCCTGCGGGATGGGCTCGTTGCGCTGTTCCCTCCGTCCGAGGGCGAGACGGTGGCACGCCGCATCCGCGGCCGTGCCTACGGCGACCCGCTGGAGCCCTTCGAGACCCACGCGGCTCCGAGCCGACGGGACGCTCGCGCCGGTCCGCGTCGACCCGCTGCGGGTCGAGCTGTCCGACGGCCCGGCGGTCTTCGCGTTCATCACCGACCTCTCCGAACGGCGAGCCACCGAGGAGGCACTCCGGTCGTCCGAGTACCGGTACCGCACCCTCGCGGAGCAGGCCACCGACGCGATCTTCATCACCGACCGCCACCATCGGCTCGTCGACGTGAACCCGGCCGGCTGCGCGCTGCTCGGCTACACCCGCGACGAGCTCCTCGCCCTCACGATCGACGATCTCGTGCCGCAGCTGGCGACACCCGAGGGCAGGGCGCAGCTCAACGTCCTGCGCGCTGACGCGGGCGTGCTGGTGGAGTTCCTCCTGCCCCGCAAGGACGGCTCGCGGGTCCCGGTCGAGCTCACGGCGCGAATGCTGTCGGACGGGCAGATCCACGCCATCGTCCGCGACATCAGTGCACGGAAGGCCGCGGCGGCCGAGCGGGACCGGCTGGCGGCGGCGGTCGAACAGACCTCGGATGCGATCGTCGTCACGGCGGTCGACGGCTCCATCCTCTACGTCAACCCGGCGTTCGAGCGCACGTTCCGGCTACACGGGGCTCGGAACTCCTTGGCAGCCATGCGAAGCTCCTGTGGGACGAGGAGGCGCCGGACCAGCAGGCGGACGCGGTCGGCACGCTCCGGAGCGGAGCAAGCTGGCGTGGAACGGTCCGCAGCCGCCGCAAGGACGGGACCTTCTACACCGAAGAGGCGGTGATCTCACCATCCTCGACGAGCAGGGATCCGCGGTCGGCTTCATGTCGGCGAAGCGTGACGTGACCCGTGAGCGAGCGCTCGAGGCTCAGCTCCGCCAGGCCCAGAAGATGGAGGCGATCGGGCGGCTGGCCGGCGGCGTGGCCCACGACTTCAACAACCTGCTCACGGCCATCAGCGGCTATGCCGAGCTGCTGGCGGGGAGGATGCCCCCCGACTCCACGGAGGCCGGCGACGTTGCCGAGATCCGGAAGGCGGCCGAGCGCGCGGAAGCCCTGACGCAGCAGCTGCTTGCCTTCGCCCGCAAGAGCGTCCTGCACCTGCAGACGCTGGACCTCAACGACGTGATCCGCGGGCTGGCCCCGTTGCTCCGACGGCTGATCGGCGAGGACATCGAACTGGTCGTGCGCGCCGAGCCCGACCTCGGGCCGACGGTCGCCGACCGCGGGCAGGTGGAGCAGGTGATCATGAACCTCGCCGTCAACGCACGCGACGCGATGCCCGGCGGCGGGCGACTCACCCTCGAGACGGCAAACGCGCAGCTCGACGCGGCCTTCGCCGCGTCTCATCCCGGCATCGTGGCCGGCGACTATGCGGTGCTCGCCGTCTCGGACACGGGCTGTGGCATGGCCCCGGACGTCCTCGAGCGGGCCTTCGAGCCGTTCTTCACCACCAAGGAGCAGGGCAAGGGCACGGGCCTCGGCCTGTCGACGGTGGTGGGCATCATCGAGCAGTCCCGCGGCCACGTCGCGGCGACGAGCGAGCAGGGCGCGGGAGCGACCTTCCGCATCTACCTGCCGTGGGCCGACGCGGCCGCCCCAGCTCCGGCTCGCGGCGATCGCGAGCCCGTCCGCGGCGGCAGCGGCGAGACGATCCTCGTGGTCGAGGACGAGGAAGCGGTCCGGACGCTGGTCTGCCGTGTGCTCGAGCAGCGCGGCTACGAGGTCCTGGCTGCGCGAGACCCTGCCGAGGCGATCGTGCTGGCGGAGGACCGCCAGGCCCGGATCGATCTCCTGCTCACGGATGTCGTGATGCCCGGGCTGGGTGGCCAGGAGCTCACGGACCGCATCGTCCGTTCGCGCCCGACGATCTCGGTGGTCTTCACGTCGGGCTATCCGCAGGGTGCCACGTTCGGGGTCGGCACGCCCGATGCCCGGCGCGCCTACCTCGCCAAGCCGTTCACCTCTGACGCGCTGCTCAGGACCGTGCGCGGGATCCTGGACGCGCCCGCGGCGTAGGGGCCATCGGCCGGCCACGCCGGAATGTCCCCTTCCTTGGAGCCCTGCGGCCCTTTGCGCACGACTGGCGGTCCCGTTTGCTTGCCGGGTAGCCGTTGAGTCGAGGCACCGCCTGTTGGGCCTCGGGGTGGACGCAAGGAGATGGCTCGCCGTGGAAGCCGGCGACTGGATTCAGCTCTTGGTCGTCGCCGTGCTGTGGGCGGCGATCGCCCGTCGGGCGGTGGCGAAACGTGGCGGCCTGCCGGCGGTGCGCAGCCGGCTCGATGCCCTTCCGGCACCGCGACGGACGCTCGGCCGCTTCCTGATCCTGCCCGTCGAGGCTGGCCACGCGAGCGGGCGCGCGGCGGAGCGGGCCCGAGGCGTGTTTCGAGGCCGCGCCGGGACGGAGCCTCCGGCGACAGTGGACCGAACCGGGCGGGTATCGGCCGGGCCGCGTGCGACAACCCCTGCGATCGGGAGCCCCGCGATCGGGAGCCCCGCGATCGGGAGCCCCGCGATCGGGAGCCCCGCGATCGGGACGATGCGGAGCGGCCCCTTCCACGTCGCCGTGATCGCCCGCAAGGATCTCCGGCAGCGGCTGACGGACCGCTCGGCGATCGTGATCGCGGTCGTGGCGCCGCTCGGCCTGGCCGTGATCTTCAGCCAGATGCTCGCGGGCATGACCGACTTCCATGCGACCTACGCCGTGGCGGACCTGGACGGTGGCAGCCAGGCGGCCGTCCTGCGGCAGGACGTGATCGGCAGCCTGGAGCGGACAGGCGTCGCCACCGTCATCGACGAGCCTTCGGAAGCGGCAGCCCGCGCCTCGGTCGAGGGCGGCGGCTCGAGCGCGGCGTTCATCATCCCGCCGGGGTTCACCGCTGCCGTCGAATCCGGTCATCCGGCCAACCTCGCGCTGGTCGGCGCCCGCGACGGCAGCCTTGCCGTCGAGATCGCCCAGTCCCTGGCCGACCAGTTCGGCAACGGCGTCGTGACCCGTCCAGCTCGCCCTCGCCACGGAGGCATCGCTGTCGGGCCGGTCGCTCGATGCCGCCGCGCGGGCCCGGGTTGCCGGCGCGGCCTCCGCCGCTCCGCCCGCGATCGCGCTCGCGGACCAGGACGCGGCGCTCCGGCAGCTGAGTCCGACGACGTACTTCGCTGCTTCGATGGCCGTGCTGTTCCTCTTCCTCTCGGCGCAGGTCGGCGTCGTCAGCCTGTTCGAGGAACGTCGCCTTGGCACGCTCGGGCGGATGCTCGCCGGGCCGGTCCGCCCGTCGAACGTGCTCCTTGGCAAGACGCTCGGGGCGTTCGCGCTCGGTCTCGTCTCGATGGCAGTCCTCGTCGTGGCGACGACGTCGTTCATCCGGGCCGACTGGGCAATCGCCTGCTCGGCGTTGCGGCCCTCGTGGTGGGGGCGACCGTGGCCGCCCTCGGCGTGACCAGCCTCGTCGCCTCATTCGCGCGCTCGGCAGAGGCCGCCGGCGCGGCGTGCACCGCGGCGGCGATGACGCTGGGGATCGTCGGCGGGGCGTTCACGATGAATGGCCAGGGCCCGCCGCTGCTCTCCGCTCTGTCCATGGCGACGCCCCACGGCTGGTTCCTGCGCGGGCTCGCCGACCTGCACGGGACGGGCGCGTCGGTCCTCGCCTGCCTGCCCGCGGTCGCCGTGCTCGTCTCGGTCGGCGTCGTCACCGGTGGCGCCGGGATGATGCGCGCCCGGCGCCTGGTGGCCGTCCGATGATCCAGCTCGGCAAGGCGATCGCCATCGCCCGCGTCAACCTGGTCCAGCAGCTGCGCGACCGGAGCGACCTCTTCCCGGTGTTCGTGCTGCCCACGATCATCATCGTCGTGCTCGGCCTGCAGTTCGCGGACACGACGCGGGCGCGCCTCGGCGTCGTGTCTCCACCCGGCGATGCGGCGGCGGCGCTTGTCCAGGCGTTCGCGGCCGACACCACCCAGTTCGAGGTGCGGACGATCGCCGACGAGGCGACGCTGCGCACCGAGGTCGAGCATGGCCAGCTCGAGGCGGGCATCGTCATCCCGGCCGGATTCGAGGCTTCCCTCCATGGCACCGCAACGGTGGACGTCGCCTACCTCGGCACCCCAGGGGCGCTGACGGTCGGCCTGCGCGCGCCGGTCGAAGCCATCGTCTCGCGCATGGGAGCGGTCATGACGGCCACCCGGGTGGCCGTGGCCGACGGGGCGGGCGACTGGGCAGCGGCGGCGTCGGCGGCCGCGGCCGACCGCGGGTCCGTTCCCGGCGTCGAGGTTTCCCTGGTGGAGTCAGGCGACCGGCCAACGTTCGCGGGCTTCGGGCAGTTCGCGCCCGGCGCGTCGATGATGCTGATCCTCTTCACGTTCCAGACGTCGCTGACGGCCGCCACCCGGCTTCTCCACTCGAGGCAGCTCGGCGTCTCCCGCCGCATGATCGCCACGCCGACCTCGGCATGGACGATCGTCGTGGGAGAGGCGCTCGGACGCTTCGCGATCGCCCTGCTGCAGGCGGGCTACATCGTCGTCGTGTCGTCGGCGCTGTTCGGGGTCTCGTGGGGAACCGACCCGCTGGCTGCGGGACTGCTCATCGCGATGTTCTGCGCGGTCGCCGCCGGTGCGGCGATGCTGCTTGGCGCCGTCGGACGGAACCTGAGCCAGACTGCCTCGAGGGCGGCCTTCGCCGGCCTCGCCCTGGCCCTCCTGGGCGGCTGCATGATCCCGTTCCAGAGCATGCCCGCCCAGATGCAGGCGATCGCGAGGCTGATCCCCCACTCCTGGGCGGTGCTCGGACTCCAGACCCTGATCCGCGACGACGGCGGCCTCTCGTCGGTGATCCCGAACCTGGTCGTGCTGGCCTCCTTCGCCGTCGTGCTCCTGGGCCTTGCGGCGTGGCGCTTCCCCAAATCGGTCACGGAGTGAGCGTCGGCGGGAGACCGAACGCCGGGAACAGCTCCGGACGGAACGTCGTGATCTCGGCGATGCGGCCATCGCTGATCCGCAGCACGTCGAACTTGAAGGCGCGGAAGACCGTGTCACCCGGCCGGCGCAGGTAGCTCGCCGCGGTTGGCATCCGGTTGGCGCTGGTCGGCACCAGCCGCCATTCGCCCATCCCGATCGCCTGGCCGAGGAGCGGCTCGATCTGCCTGGCTCCCTCGTAGAGGTACGGCAGCGGCGGCATCGTGACACGCAGATCGGCTGCCGCCAGTGCGACCGCCAGGGCCACGTCGCCCCGCTCGTGGGCGGCGATGAACTGCGAGAGGAGTTCCCGCTCCCGCTCGCTCGACTCGGGAGCGGCCCATTCGGATCGCCTCGGCGGCAGGTGGGCCCGCATCGTGACGCGGGCCCGCTGCACGGCGCTGTTGGCGGCGGGCACGCTCGTCCGCAGGAGCGACGCGGCTTCCGTCGCCGGCCAGCCGAGCACGTCGCGGGCGATGAGGGCGGCCCGCTGGCGAGGCGGCAGGACCTGGAGTGCCACCAGGAACACGAGCGAGATGGTCTCCCGCTCGACGGCGACGGCATCTGGAGGCTGGTCCACGCCCGGGATCTCGTCCGGCAGTTCGTCCGGATACGGCTGCAGCCAGGGCACGTCGCGGAACGTTTCGATCCTGGCGCCGCGGCGCGAACGCCGACGGAGCGCGTCGATGCAGACGTTGGTGGCGATCCGGTAGAGCCAGGCCCGGGTGACGGCCGAAGCGACATCGTCCCGGCGCGCGGACCATGCCCGCAGGTACGTCTCCTGGACCGCGTCGTCGGCCTCGTCGAATGAGGCGAGCATGCGGTAGCAGTGGAGGTGGAGCTCCCGCCGGTGCCGTTCGAGCAGCGCCGCCAGGGCGGGGTCATCCCCGCCCCTCGCGGCCTCGCCTCGGTCGGCGCCCGAACCGGTCATGCCGGCCATTGTCCCCTCACGCCTGCTGCTTCGTCCGGTCGACTTCCTGGATCAGCCACGTGTTCCCGTCCGGGTCCTGGAAGGATGCGAACGTGTTGTAGTTGCGGCGCTGTGGATCAGGTCCCGGTTCCTGGCCGGCGGCGCCGAAGTGGAAGAGGTCGCTGACGTCCACGCCGCGCCCGGTCAGCTCCGAACGGCCGGCCTCGATGTCGGGCACGATCACGTGCAGGCCGTAGATGGACCCGGCGGCCATCGGCGTCTGGTTCATGAGCGCGATCGCACACGCCGATCCGGGCGGCGTCAGCTGCACGACTCGGGTGTCCTCGCCCACCTTGACGTCGACGAGCTCGACGAACCCCGCCTTGTCGACGTAGAACAACTTGGCGCGGTCGATGTCCGATACGGGAACGACGATCAGCTCGAGCGTCCAGTCCATGGTCATGACCTCCGTGGGTTGCGCCGGCTACCTACCGGCGTGCATGCCCGTACAACAACGGGGACCACCGAACCTCATCGGTCGCCGATGATCGCCGAGGCATGGTGCGTCACCATCGCCGATGACCGGTTCCGCTCCCCCGTCCTCGTGCCGCAGGGCGGCCTCCTCATGGCCGAGATCTCCGGGTACACGGGCTTCCTGCAGGGCGTTGCGGACGCGCATCGCGCCCCGATCATCGAGGCCGACGAGCCGCCGCCGGCGCACGCGGTGCTGTCGAACCTGCTCGACGCCATGGTCGCCGCCGTGCAGCCGGCCTGCCGGCTGGCCACGTTCGAGGGCGAAGCCATCTTCGCCGTGGCGGGACTGGCGGCCGAGGACGCATACGACGACACGCGACCGGTCCCGGTGCACGTCCTTGCGCTGACCTGAGCGGCCCTCGATCACGACCGACGGGCCGGGCCTCGGCGGGGGCGCGGCCGTGCCGGAACGGCAATCTTCCATGCGTTCAGCGCTGCCGCCCCACCGTGTGAACCGGCTCCAGCCGTCCAGCTCGGCCGGACCGCATGACCCGGCTGCCGTTCCGGCGCGATCCGGTGCGTTCGGGCATGACGCGACCCCTCGTCGGACCACTCCGGCGGTCGAACGCATCAATCATTGCCGGAACGGCGCGCCGGCCGCAACCGCGGGCCGAGCCGCAACGGCGAGCCTGCCGGAACGGCGCGCCGGGCGCCACCTCTCGCGCCGCTTGACGGGACGCGCTGTCGCGATATATCGTGATGCTGCGCCGATATGCAAGACATGGCGCAGGAGGCTTCTACAGATGTTCAACGAGACAGGCGATCCGCGCCGGGGCGACAGGCCCCGCCCGCGCGGACATCACTTCGAGGGCGGGCCTGCCGACGTGCCGCCCGCCGGCGACCACGCTCGAGGTCACGGCCGAGGCTTCGGGTTCGATCGGCATGGCCATGGCATGGGGCCCGGCCGGGGGTTCGGGATCATGTTCGGGCGCGGGTTCGGCGGCTCGCTCGGCCGGGGTCGCGCCGTGCGGCGCGGCGATGTGCGCACGGCGATCCTGGCAGTGCTCGCCGATCGCCCGATGCACGGCTACCAGGTCATGCAGGAGCTCCGCGAGCGCAGCGGTGGCGCCTGGGCCCCGAGCGCGGGCTCCATCTATCCCACCCTCCAGCAGCTCGAGGACGAGGGTCTCGTGCGCGGCGTCGACCAGGACGGGCGGCGCGTGTTCACGCTGACCGATCTGGGCCAGGCTGAAGCGGTCAAGGCCCGGGCCGCCGGTGCGCCCTGGGAGGTCGATGGCGACCGCACCGCCTCGGATGTCCGCACCCTGGTCGCGCAGGTCGCCCAGGCTGCCATGCAGGTGTCGCGCGTCGGAACCACCACGGCCGCCGTCGAGGCTCGTCGCATCCTCGTTGCCGCCCGCCGTGACCTGTACCGGCTGCTGGCCGACGACAATTCGGCCGTTGACGCCGAGGATGCGTCCGACGGGGGCCAGGGACCGGACGGCGCCGGCGCCTGACGCCCAGGCGGCCGGAAGCGGCCGCACGACTCGCCGCTGCCGCTTTCGGGATGACGTGGCACAATCCGTTGCCCGGCGCCGGACCGGGCAATCAGGAGGCGTCCCCGATGCAGCGAGCGTTCGTCCGCGCCGTCGCAGTTGCGGCCGGGCTGATCCTGGTCCTCGGCGGCTGCAGCTCTGCAGCCTCGCCGGCGGCATCACCGCCGGCGTTGAACGTATCCCCGGCCGCGGTCAGCCAGGCGCCGTCCGCGGCGGCGTCCTCGGCGGCCTCGCCCTCGGCGGTCGCGTCGGCCTCGCCCGTCGTCCTGCCCTCGCCCGAGGCGACCGCCACGCCGGCTCCTTCGGCGGCACCCAGCGCCTCGCCAGCGAGTGGCGGCGTCGCCGGCTCGTGGAACGGAACCTGGCATGACAAGACGCCCGACCAGGCCGCCGGCTCGTTCGTGGTCACGCTGGCACAGAACGGGACCGCGCTGACGGGAAGCATCACCGTCAAGGGGACGCCCTGCCTCAGCGCCGGGACCGTGACGGGAACGGTCAACGGCACCGCCATCAGCTTCGGCGCGGTGTCCGGCCGGATCCAGATCTCCTATTCCGGCTCGATCAGCGGCACGACCATGAAGGGCACCTACACCGCCTCGGCTCAGTGCTCCGATGCCACGGGAACGTGGGAGGCGACGAAGAAGTAGCCCTCGTGCCGGATCGCCATCTTCGGGTGCAGGAGCCGTCCTCGCGAGAAGCGGAACGGGCGGCGCTGGCATGAGCGTGGACGACGCCACCACGACGCGCGCTGCCGTGCTGCGACGAACCGCTGGCCTCGCCACGGACTTCCTCGCCGGGCTCGCCGAGCGCCCGGTGCGCGCCCGGGCCTCACGCGAGGAGCTGCTGGCAGGTCTCGGCGGGCCGCTGCCGGACGAGGGGCGGGCGCCCATCGACGTCCTGGAGCACCTGGCGAGGGAGGCGGACCCGGGGCTCGTCGCGATCCCCGGCCCGCGCTACTTCGGCTTCGTCATCGGCGGCTCGCTGCCGGCTGCGCTCGCGGCCGACTGGCTCACCTCGACCTGGGACCAGAACGCCGGGGTCTACGCGGCCGGGCCATCCGCATCGGTCGTCGAGGAAGTGGTCGGGTCGTGGCTCGTCGACCTGCTGGGCCTCCCGAGCGGCACGAGCTTCGGGCTCACGACGGGCTGCCAGATGGCCCACTTCACGTGCCTCGCCGCCGCCCGCAATGGAGTCCTCGAGCGCGTCGGCTGGGACGTCGAGGCAGACGGCCTCGCCGGCGCCCCGAAGATCGAGGTGGTCGTGGGTGCCGAGGCACACGCCACGGTGCCCACCGCCCTCCAGTACCTTGGACTCGGGCGGGCGCGGGTCACGACGGTCGAGACCGACGAGCAGGGTCGAATCCGCGTCGATGCCCTCGCGGCGGGCCTGCCCGGCGGCGACGGGCCGCTCATCGTCAACCTCCAGGCCGGCAACGTGAACACCGGTTCGTTCGACCCCCTCGAACCGGCGATCGAGCTGGTCCGGACAGAGCGCCCGGACGCCTGGATCCACGTGGACGGGGCGTTCGGCATGTGGGCCGCGGCGAGCCCGCGCCTCCGGCACCTCGTGGCCGGCATGGCACAGGCCGACTCCTGGGCGACCGACGGACACAAGTGGCTCAACGTGCCGTACGACTGCGGGTACGCCTTCGTGCGCGATGCAGCGGCCCACGCCCGTGCCCTCTCGCCCCAGAGCGCGGCCTACATCGTGTACGGCGACGCCGAGCGCGACGAGTTCCGGTGGGTCCCCGAGTACTCGCGGCGCGCCCGCGGCTTCGCGACCTGGGCCGCGCTTCGATCGCTCGGCCGGTCCGGCGTGGCCGATCTGGTCGAGCGGTGCTGTGCGCACGCGACCCGAATGGCCGACGGCCTGCGGGCCGCGGGAGGCGGCGTGCGGGTGCTCAACGACGTCGTGCTGAACCAGGTCCTGGTGCGCTTC
>CAWGEL010000003.1:0-30371 GCA_963821595.1 uncultured Chloroflexia bacterium
TGCGAGTTCCAATCAGCCACCTGGCGCCCGTGGGCCAGGACCGGCACAAGCGATCGACGGCAGCGGCTCCGCCCGAACCGCCTTCGAGTCTGCCGCAGCTACGACGCTCGCGAACCCGTGGGTCCTCCTCACCGCTGTTCTTCTCGTGGAACGAGACGGCGGCCTGTCAGAGGCCGGCGGACACTCGCTCACCAACCGAGGACGGATCATCGACGGGTGGAGGTTGGCCTGATGCGGGCTCGGGCGTCACGCCGAGGCCGCGCACGGCGGCCATCAGAAGGCAGGCCGCCCCGGTAAACGCGCAGGCGGCGAGGAGCGCCTGGGGGACGATGTCGAGCACGCCAAGGGAGAGTCTGGTCGTCCATACGACAGTCGCCGCAGGGTCCAGCGTTCGGAGTGAAGCCCCGGCCGCGGCGAGACGCCATGGGGCACGAGGATCGCGGCCGCCGAACGCGGCGCTCGTCGCCAGCGCCGCCTGGACGGCGAGAGCGACCAGGAGGCAGGCATCGGAGGCAAGGGCCAGGCCAGTCCACCAGGTAGCCGTAAACTCGAGATCGAGAACGTGCAAGAGGCTCACGACCTCGAGGCTCCCGGATGCGCCCAGCGCCACGAGCAAGGTCACACCGCGCCACCGCGCCGCTCCCCGGGCGAAGCCGACCGCGAGCAGCACCGCTCCCGCAATACCCACGATGCGCATGCCGAGGAGAACCGCACTGGTCCAATCCGTGTACGCCTGGATCGGGCCGCTGCCGAAGTCGCCGGAAAGGCCGGAGAGGCCGGAGTCACTCAGCAACAGCATCCGCAGGGACGGCTGCAGGAGCGGGCCCCACGCTGCGTTGGCCACCTCATGGACGGCGCCGATGGTCGCGCCGGCAAGCAGGGGCCGGTTCGTGGTCGCGGCGTCGTGTGCCCCGGCCAGAAGGGCGAGCGGGAACAGCACGATGAGCGCGGCCTCGACCGCGGTGAGGACGACGATCGCGATGCTTGCGAGCGGCGCGGTTGCCAGGTCGATGGTTGTCAGCTGCCAAAGCCGGGCCAAGGCGACGAGCGCGGCAGCCGTGCCGGCTACAAGCAGGTACCGCGCCGGAATGCCGGCGAGCCTGCCGCCCGCAGCCTGGTTCCACCTCTCGCGAATGGCCCGGGATCGCCCTCCGCTTCGCTGCTCGTCGGACATGGCAGTTGCGAGGCCTGCGGCGTCGAGGACGACGACGTCGTCAGCCAACAACTCGACGAGGCGACCGGCGATGTCTCCCATCGGCACGAGCGTCCCCGCGACGGGCATCCGGTCGACCGCCGCCTCCAGGTGCGCCCGCGCGCGAGCCAACCGACCACCGCCCGCAAGCAGGCTCTGAGCCAGCCGATCGTCTGTGGCCGCCGCGATGGCGCTCGCCACCTCGAACGCATCGAGGGCGGCAACGGCGTCAAGACCGCGGAACGTCGTCTCGCCGAGGTGCCCGAGAACCTCGAGGTCGACCGCGAGCGGCTGTGCCGCCAGCGCACGCTCGGCGCCCTCCGGGTCGGCGTCGATCTCGTCGGCGAGCTCCGCACCCTCCGGCAGGGGCGACGCGGCAAACGCGCGCAGATCCTCGATGCCCGGGAAGAGGGGCACACGCCCATGCACGACGAGGAGGCTCTGTCCGAGTTCCTCGCCCTCGAACCACACCGTCAGGCCGGATGCTGAGCCGGTTCGGACGTGGACGAGGCGGAACACCGGCGCGTCGTCGGTCGCTTTCGACCCTCGCGTCCTCGCTCATCGAAGTCCCCCGCGTGGCCGCGGTTGCCTCCTCCCGCGGACCCGCGTCCATGAGGACCGGAGGTGGCCGGACCGGCGAGCTCGAATTGGGCGGCCAGTAGGTCTTCTCGCCGATATCGAAGACGATGCGGCCGGGCTTCGCCTGAGGCTCGCCTCTGGCGACACCCTCGTCGTCGTGACGTGGACGCAGGTTCGCCGGGTGGCCCTGGGCATGGGACGCGGGCCGTCCGCCGTGTGCTGAGTCTCCTCCGTGCTGCCCGGACCCAGCGATGTTGCGCGGACATCGAGAATGGGCGGCAGGGGGAGGCGACATGCGCTTCTTGCTCGTAGCCGCGTTGGCCATGGTTGTCGGAGGCTGTGCTCTCGGGGGATCCGAGCCGCCGCCGTCTCCCGCGGCACTGGCCGGCCTGACCCGCGACCAAGCCATCGCGGCGGCACGCCATGCAGAGCCGTTCGACCGAGTCATCAGCGCGACCGCTGGTCGGATCGGCAGCTTCGAGCCTCGCCAGTCCGGCGTGCCGGGCGATCGCATGGTGTGGGCCATCGTCGTGACTGGCAGCTTCCAGGGGGAGCTGTGGCCCTGCCCTCTACTCTGGCTGGACGCCTCGGCCGTGTCCATCACCTGCGACGCAGGCGACGATCTACATCGACTTCATGACGGGCGATTTCGTCATGGGATCGTGGTGAACCGAACCTGGTGGGGTGTTGGGCGTTGACCGCTACCAACGTAGGTTGTCAGAGGGCCCGGAGGCGCTCCTCGCCCAGGTTGTTGTCGGTTCCGAGCGCGCTCCAGATCCGATCGGGCACGTGATGACGGTCGAGTGGTTGGGGCAATAGCCCCCGGGATACTCGAATGGCTACTTCAATCGCCCACCTCGGTCGCGACGGTGTAGCCAACCAGCACGACGAGACCCACGACTATCAGGACGACGATTAAGGTTCCGGCTCGTGAGAGCCAGATGAGGCCCGTACGACGACGGCCGTACCAGGAGGCCGCGAACGCGGCCACTGCGAGAGCGATCAGGCCGAGGCCGACGGCGGCTGGGTCGAGCCCACCGAGCATGCCTCGGAGCCTACCCCAACGGCGCGTCGACTCCCAGCCCGATCGGGCAGGCGACACCCGTCCGAATGGTTCGGGCAGTAGCCCCCGGGTTCTTGTCGAGGTATTGCTGGTGATAGTCCTCGGCGTAGTAGAACGGGCCGGCTGGGGCAACCTCCGTCGTGATCGCACCGTATCCGGCCGCGGCGAGAGACGCGGCGTACATCTCGCGTGACGCCTCGGCGGCTCGCTGCTGCGCCTCGTCCGTCGTGAAGATCGCGGACCGGTACTGGGTACCGATGTCGTTGCCCTGGCGCATGCCCTGCGTCGGGTCGTGGCTCTCCCAGAAGACCTTGAGCAGCTGCTCGTAGGTCACCTTCGTCGGGTCGAAGACGACGCGAACGGTCTCGGCGTGGCCGGTCCTGCCGGAGCACACCTCGGCATACGTCGGGTTCGGCGAGAGGCCGCCCTGGTAGCCGACCGCGGTCGTGATCACGCCCGGCACCTGCCAGAAGTCCTTCTCGGCTCCCCAGAAACAGCCCAGGGCGAAGAACGCCTCCTGGGCGCCGGCGGGCGGGGGCCCGGCGATGGGCGTGCCGAGGACGGTGTGGCGGCCGGAGATCGGCATGGCCTGCGATCGTCCGGGCAGGGCGTCGTCAGGGGAGGGGAGCGTGAGCTTCGCCGGATCGGGGCGAAGGAAATCGAGGATGCCCATGGCTGTCGAAATCCTGGCTGCGGGACGCTGTGGAACCTCATCCTGACAGGAGATCGTGGCGGGCGTGTGACAACGCGCGGCGAGCGGGAGGTCCGGCGCCCTCTGGGTGCGCGCGTGCATGACGAAGGCCTCTGGCACCCGGTTCGCCCGCCGGCGACGCTGGCGCCGACGAGCGCCGCAACTCCGGCAACTCGAAGTTGGGACAGGCGGCTCGTGGACGGCATCTCAGGCGTATGACGGGACTGGCGCGGGACGCGACGCTCGCTTCGACGGTTCGCCTTGCGGCCGGCGGCGACGAAGCCGCCTTCGCGACGATCGCCGCGACGTTCCACGACGAGATGGTCCGCGTCGCCTACGTCGTGGGGGGCGACTGGGCGCTCGCGGAGGACGCGACCCAGGCCGCCCTCTGGAAGGCCTGGCGCAAGCTGCCGTCGCTGCGCGACGCCGATCGGGTCCGGCCATGGCTGCTGGCGGTCGCGGCCAACGAGATGCGCCAGATCTCCCGCCACCGCCATCGAGGCGCGATCGTCGAGATCGAGCTCCAGCCCGACGCCGGCGCGCCCGCCGACTTGCCGGATGTCATCGGCCGCGTCGACCTCGCCAACGCGCTGCGGCGGCTCAGCGTCGACGACCGGGACCTGCTGGCGCTCCGCTACGTCGCGGGGCTCGACTCGGCCGAGATCGGCGCCCAGCGCGGGCTCACCGCTTCGGGGGTCCGCACCCGGCTGACCCGCCTGCTCGGCCGCCTGCGCAAGGACCTGGACCATGCCTGACGAGTGGATCGACCAGGAGTTCGAGGCGCGCCTGCGGGCCGCGCTCCGCCGCCACGTCTCGGAGGCGCCGGGCGGCTTCGATGCCGTGGCGTTCGCCCATGCGGTTGCGGTCGGCCAGCCCCGTCGGCGATGGTCGTGGCCGGCGCCGTGGGCGCTGGCCCAACCCGTCGTCCGGCGCGGGCCGGCCCGCCTGCCCATGCTCCTGGTGGTCGCCGGGCTCGTGCTGGCCCTGCTCGCGGCAGCTCTGCTCGCGGGTGGCCGGCTCCAGCCCGCCGAGTGGCGGCAGCTGGACGTCCCGGGTGGCGGGGCCTTCTACGACGTTGCCGTCGACGCGTCGGGCATGACGGCCATGGGCCCGTCGCTCGAGCGGTCGGGCCAGGCCCAGGCCTGGCACTCGCCGAACGGCTTGACCTGGGAGAAGGGGACGATCGCCGGCGGCGGGACCTGGCCGGCCGACGTCATGGCCGTCACCACCTGGGACGGCGGCTTCGTGGCCGTCGGCGGGACGACGATCATGACCTCGCGGGACGGCGCCGAATGGTCGTGGGTGCTGCCCGCCACCGTCGAGATCTCCGGGCCGGGTTCACGCACGGCCACACGATCAAGGCCGGCATGCTCGACGTGATCGCGCTCGGGAGTCGCCTGGTCGCAGTCGGCAGCCTCTGGGATCCGCTCGAGAACCTCTCCGAGCCCGCGATCTGGACCTCGACCGATGCGCGGGCATGGCACCTGGTGGCGCCGCTCGACGGGGCCGAGCCCGGGGAGACAAGCGGCCTGAGGGCGATCGTGGCCGGCGGACCGGGCCTGGTCGCGGTCGGCGCGGCCGAGACCGGAGCCCCGGTGTGGGTCTCGAGCGATGGCCTTGCCTGGACGCGAGCGCCGGCGGCCGGTTGGCCGGCCCGCTCCGGCCTCACGAGCGTGGCCCGCGGACCCGGCGGAACCCTGGCCGCCTGCGGCTCGAGTGACGTTCACGTCGACCAGGTGCCCGGGTTCGCGAGAGGCACGCAGCTGTGGGCGTCGCCGGATGGGCTGACGTGGACCATGGCGGCGGACCTCGCCTCCTTGGCGGGCGGCATCCAGGGTCGCAGGGTGGAGTGCAGCGGTGTCGCGGGAACGGCAGACGAGTTCGTCGCCTCCGCCACGGCAATCACCGTGCAGGAGCGCACGGGCCCGGCCGAATCGCCGAGCTCAGCCCGCGTGACCCCGTTCGTTGGGTTGGTCTTGACATCCCCGGATGGGCGCACCTGGCGCGTGGCCGTCTCCACGGGTTCGTCCGACGAGGTCCTCCTCAAGCGGGCCCTGGCCGCCGGCGACGGTCTCTTCCTGAGCGGCGATCGATGGACAGTCGAGTACGGCGTCGGCATGGACCGCTTGACGACCTGGTACCACGCCCGGTGGGCCTCGCCGGTCGACCAGCAGACGCTGCCCGGGCCGACGGCCAGCCCGTCCCGCTGACCAGCGCTCGGGTGCCCTCGCGCCGCAATTCGGCGGCCCGCGCTAGACTGGTTGCGGACGCAACTATCTGGCGAAGAGCCCATCGAACCACCGAGGCCCTGCATGGACACCGCGATCACCAACGCCCTCTCGCATGGCGACGTCGTCGACATCACCACCACCGGGCGCACGACCGGGCAACCGCGCCGAATCGAGATCGTCTACCACGTGATCGATGGCCGCATCTACATCAGCGGCCAGCCGCGAGCCGATCGAAAGCGGGCCTGGCTCTCGAACCTGGAGGCGAACCCGCACTTCACGCTCCACCTCAAGCGGGGCGTCACCGCCGACGTGCCGGCCACCGCTCGGCCGATCACCGATCCGGCCGAACGACGCCGCATCCTCGAGCACGTGGCGCGGGCATGGAAGCGAACCGACGTCGACGTGATGGTCGCGCACAGCCCGCTCATCGAGGTGACCGTGGACGGGTTGGGCGCCGCCGCCTGAAGGCCCGCGCACCCGAACGGTCGAACCCGAGCAGTCCGGCCCGACTCGGCCGGCCCAGTCCACCTGTCACCGCGCTCCGACCGCAATGCGCACGCAAGGCGAGCCGCGGCTTCGTTGACGTTGCCGCAGCGCGGCGTGCCGATGCTGGGCGGCATCGCTGGGCGCCCTTGGGGAGCCCGACAGTCGCGTGTTCGGCTTGACAGGAGGGAAGGATGTCCCGCTCCAGACTGACCCGCCCGTTCGTCCTCCTCGCCGCGGGGGCGCTGGCGCTGAGCCTCGCCCCGGTCGCGCTCGGCGGCGGGCACGCGGGCGACGAAGGCCTGGGCCGCGTGTTCGTGATCATGCTGGAGAACCATTCCCAGACCAGCGTCATCGGCGACCCCAACGCCCCCGTGATCACGTCGCTCGCCCACACGTACGGCGTGGCCGCCGCGTACTACGGCGTCACCCACCCCAGCGAACCCAACTATGTGGCGGCGATCAGCGGCTCGAACTGGTTCGTCAACAATGACAACCCGGCCAACCGCTTCGACCACACGAACCTCGTGGACCAGGTCGAAGCCAGCGGCCGCTCCTGGGGCGCCTACATGGAGTCGATGCCGAGCGCCGGCTTCCTCGGCGACCAGTACCCGGCCACGGCCGCCCTCTACGCGAGCAAGCACGATCCGTTCGTCCTGTTCAGCGACGTCCGCGACAACCCGGCCCGGCTGGCCCACGTCAAGCCGTACACGGCGCTGGCCCATGATCTCAACAGCGGCCACGCCCCGGACTTCGTCTGGATCAGCCCCAACCAGTGCCACGACATGCACGGTGGCGTCTACTCGCAGATCGCGGCCGACGGCAGTGACGGCACGCCGTGCCCGTACGGCTCGACCAACAACAATGCCAACAACGCGTCGCTCAAGCAGAAGGCCGACGCCTTCGTGAGCCAGGCCGTCACCACGATCATGCATTCGCGGGCCTGGACCGGGAACAGCGTCATCTTCATCGTCTCCGACGAGAACAACTACACGGGCAACGCGGCGACCGATGGCTGGGAATCCGCGGCCGGCTGCTGCGACTCGCCGATCCTGCCGGCCGGCTACCAGTTCCTGGGCTCGAACGGCCTGCCCGACGGTCACGTCTGGGCCGGCGGCATGTACGGCGGCGGCCTCGTCCCGGCGATCGTCATCGCCCGCCACGGCGTCCGCCACTTCACCAGCACCACGCCCTACAACCACTACTCGCTCCTGCGCACGATCGAGCAGGGGTGGCACCTGGGCTTCCTCGGCAACGCGTCCGACTCCGCCCAGGTCACCTCGATGCAGGAGTTCTTCGCGCACTGACCTGCGGGCGGGGCGGGCCGGCCTCCCCCTCCGGCCCGCCGCCCCCTGCCGGCCCGCCGCCCGCGAACCGTGCAGCCCTGGTAGCCGCCGCGGGGCGGGACCGGGCCGTCAGCTCGGGGCGTGCCCGGTGGGCACGTCGGCCGGCCCGGCGACCACGGCGGCCGGGTCCCGCGGGATGCGGCTGAGCAGGGCGAACGCCACCACGGCCGTGGCGGGCACGAGCAGCCAGGCCGTCGTGAGGCCGGCGAGTTGCGCGGCGCCGCCCAGGACCAGCGGCACGCCCAGGATGCCGCCGCCGGAGGCCAGCGAGAGCCGAGTTGCGGCCATCACCGATGCACCGGGAGCCTGGGCCAGGCTCATCACCACCGCGAGCGGGTAGAGGGTCGCGACGCCAAGGCCGCCGGCCAGGAACGCGACCGCCGCGACCGCCTGATCGGTCGCCACGAGCAGCAGCACTGCCGCTGCCAGGACCAGGCCCAGGCCGGCCCGCAGCCTGGCGCGTGCGCCGAAGCGCCGGCCGAGGCCCGCACCCAGCGCCAGGCGGCCGAGGAACTCGCCGGCGACGAAGCCGGACGCGAGGCCGGTCGCCGCCGTGATGGTCACGCCGGCCCGCGCCACGACCAGCGACGCTCCGAACACCACGAACCCGAACTCGAGGCTCACCACCAGGACCGTAAACGTCCACGCGATCCAGTAACCGATCGGCAGGCGACGGCTCCCCGGCGATGTGCCGGCCGAGACGCGCCCCGGCGGTCTCCAGCGCTCTCGGCGACGCTTTCCGCCGTCGGCCGTTCCAGCGACCGGGACACCACGACGAGCAGCACGGCGAACAACGGGAGGGGCAGCAGGAGCGCCGATCGCCAGCCCACCACGGAGGTGGCCCCGGCCGCGATCGCTGCCGGCGCAACCATGCCTCCGACCATGGCCCAGACGTTGGCCCGTGCGACGTGCGTCTCCGCAGACCGCGGCGAGTCGGCGCCCAGGACGCGATTGACGTGGGCCAGCAGGGCTCCCGATCCCAGGCCGAAGACGACCGCGGCGACGAGCACGGCCGGGTACGCGGGGGCCCATGCGAGGCCGACTTCGGCGACGGCCACGACCACTACCCAGAGGCGCGTCGCGATCGGCGCCCCCAGTCGCACTTGCAGCGGGCCGGCCGCGAAGCCGGCGACGATCATCCCCACCGCCGACGCCGAGTTGGGCAGCGCGGCCGCCGCCTCGCTCAGGCCGAGGTCTGCGCGCAGGTACGGCGTGATGTAGCCGATGCCGTACAGCAGGTAGGCAGTGGCGATGAGCAGGCCGTAGGAGGTCCAGGTGCGGGCGTTGGGATGAATGGCGTCAGCGTACCTGACGCCGGTGGCCCCCGACCGCCTGGCGCCGCGCCTGAGACGGCACTTCCCGGGGTCACGCGCACGGTCGGGTTGCAGATCAATTGCTGACAGTAATTGGCATGATCAAGGACGTACAGTCCAGTTCCAGAACCGCCTCGGAGTGACGAACCGAATGCTGCACACTGATGCTTGCCAGGGAGATCGTTCGCGAGATCGAGCGAGGGATCGAAGACGACCTTCGCCGACGCCAGCTCGCCGCCGAGGCCCGCGCCGCGGCGGCCCGGAACCTGCCGTCGGACACGACCTGCGCGCCGCACGCCGCGAGTGCGTCCGCGGGCGCCGGAGCCGCCGGGCAGCCCGGCCGGGCGGCGCGGGCCAGCGGGTGACGCCGCCGCCAACGTCAGGACATCGCGTCGGCGACGGTCGCGTCGCCGACGCTCCCGGCACGGGGAGTCCCGGCGCCCACGGTCGCCACGTCGACCGCCGGCTCGGCCGGCGCCGCAGCATCCACCTCGCGGATGGCCGCGCCCGCCCGTTCGGGACCGTACCTCGCGGCCAGCAGGTCGGCCACCTCGACGAGCATCGCCCGGAGCTCCGGCGGCCTCAGCACCTCGACGTCCCGGGCGGCAACCACGAGGTCCCGGAAGGCGTAGTCGATCAATTCGTGGCGGAAGCGGAACTCGTCGGGTCCACCCGCGTGGCTCCGGCCCACGCGGTGGATCGTGCCGGCGGCGGACGGCCCGATGGCCCGTTCAAGTGCCTGCCGCCGATCCGGGGCGACGCGGACGGTCACCTCGATCGCTCCGCGCCATTCCTCGAGCCGGGCCGTGCTCTCCGTCCAGTACGCCGCCAGGTCGAACGGCGACGGGCGCTCGAATGGCGCGCTCAGCTCCGCCCGCTCCACCCGCGAGATGCGGAACGTCCGGGGCTCGCCGCGCGACATCGCGACGAGGTACCAGACGCCGCCCTTGAGGACCACGCCCAGGGGATCCAGACGCCGGGACTCCACCCGCTCACCGCGCCGGTAGACGACGTCCACGGAGCGGGTCTCCCAGACGGCCCGGGCGAGCAGCTCGAGGCAGGGGACCGGTTCCGCCTGCTGGAACCAGCCCGGCGCGTCGAGGTGGAACCGTTCAGCGATGCGCACCGCGCGGGTCCGCAGCTCCGGGGGCAGCGCCGCCAGCATCTTGAGGCGGGCGGCCGTGACGACGGTCCCGAGGCCCAGCTCGGCGGCGGGACCGGGCAATCCGGAGAGGAGCAGGGCGTCCGCCTCGTCCGCGGTCAGTCCGGTCAGCCGGGTCCGGTATCCGTCGACCAGGCGCACCCCGCCGCCCGGGCCCCGCTCCGCGTAGATGGGGACCCCGGCCTCGGAGAGGGCCTCCACGTCGCGATAGACCGTGCGGACGGAGACCTCCAGGTCCGCGGCCAGCTCGGCGGCCGTCTGGCGGCCACGCGACTGGAGCAGCAGGAGGAGGTTGACGAGCCGGCTCGCGCGCACGCTACGAGGATACCTCGAAGATGACGAAAGCTGTCAGGTATGGATCCGACACTCCGGGGCATGCAGCATCCCCGGCCGTCCCGGGGTGCCGCCCTGCCAGGCTCCCGAGGAGAGACTGATGCCGTCCGTCGCCGACCTTGTCGAAGCACCCGCGATCGCCGGCCTGGCCGCGCCGGCCGTGCTCGCCGCGGGCGATGCCCTCGCGGCGGCCGGAGCCGTCCGGATCACCATCTTCGGCCCGCTGTCGGTCGCGGCCCGCGTCGACGGCCCGGACCGGGCGGCGACTGCCCTGGCCGCCGATGGCGTCACCCTGCGATGGTCCTGCTCGTGCCTCCAGGGGCGGCGCGGCGCCTTCTGCGCGCACCTCGTGGCGACCGCCCGGGTCACCTGGAATCGAGCGCCCGCCCGCGAGCGCTGACGGCTCAGGCGCGTCCTGACGCGGGCGGCCTGCCCTCCGGCTCAGTCACCCAGGCACGTGCCGACGTGGCGAGCCGTTGCCACCCACCCGTGGTCCGGTGAGACGGTCTTGCGCTTGCCCGCCACGTCCTCCAGGAGGACCGGTTCCACGCCGTCGCCGCGGGCGGCGACCATGACCCCGAAGCGGCCCTCATGGACGATGTCCGCGGCTGCGCTCCCGAGGCGCGTCGCGAGCAGCCGGTCGGCGGCCGACGGCGTTCCGCCGCGCTGGACGTAGCCGAGGATCGTGACGCGCGACTCCAGGCCCGTCCGCTCCTCGAGCAGGTGGGCGAGGCGGAGCGTGTTGCCGGCGTGGGCGGCCTCGACCGTGGCCAGCTCGGCCATCGCGCCGGCCTTCTCGGCGGCGCCGCTTGCCTCGGCCTTGCGGGCCTCCGCCGCCCGGAGCGCGCGGGCATCCTCCGTGTTGCGGGCCCCTTCGGCCACCGCGACGATGCTGAAGTTGGAGCCGCGGCGGCTCCGGCGCCGGATCGCGTCGGCGATGGCGTCGACGTCGTAGGGGATCTCCGGGATCAGGATGACGTCGGCGCCGCCGGCCAGGCCGGCCCCCAGCGCCAGCCAGCCGGCGCGATGGCCCATGACCTCGGCCACGATGATCCGGTGATGGCTGTGGGCCGTGCTGTGGAGACGGTCGATCGCGTCGGTGGCGATCCCCAGGGCGGTGGCGTAGCCGAGCGTGGCGTCGGTCATGGCGACGTCGTTGTCGATCGTCTTGGGCAGCGTGACCACGTTCATGCCGGTCCTGGCCAGGCGCAGGGCGTTCTTCTGCGTGCCGCCGCCGCCCAGGCAGACCAGCGCGTCGAGCCCGTTCTTCGCGTACGTCCGGACGATGACGTCGGTCATGTCGCGAAGCTCGCCGTCGACCGGCATGCGGTGCGGCTTGTCGCGGCTGGTACCGAGGATCGTCCCGCCGATCGTGAGGATGCCCGACAGGGCACTCGAATCAAGGCGCAGGCGGCGGTCCTCGGCCAGGCCGCGGAATCCGTCCCGGAAGGCGACGAGCTCCATGCCGTGATGGCCGATCGCGGCCTTCCCGAAGCCGCGAATGGCGGCATTGAGGCCGGGGCTGTCGCCCCCGGCGGTGAGGATGCCGACGCGCAGGCTGCGGCTCATGGCTGCTCCGCTGGTGCCGTGGCCGGCGGCGCCGGCCGTTCCGGGGCGAGCATACGGCCGGCCGCGCGTCGCCGGCTGGCGGCCCCGGGGACCGGGGCTGTCCGCCGGCCGGTCAACTGCGGCCGCCAACGGCGGCCGTCCGTCGAGGTACGCTGGGGCCGTCGGCAGGCGTCCCAATGCCCGAAGGAGGCAACGGTGGATCCGCTCGAGGCTGGAGGCGCCCGGGTTCTTCCGGCCGAGCCGCCGTTCGCGCTCCGCGCCCGGGTGCTCACGCCCCTGGCGGCCGGCGGCACGCGGTATCTCGCCGACGGCCTCGATCGAGGTCGATGGCGACGGACGCATCACCGGCGTCAAGGAGTTCGGCGCGGCTGGCGCGACCATGCCCGCCGCCGCGGTGCCCCTCGTCGACCTGCGCGCGTGGCTCGTCCTTCCCGGCCTGGTCGACCTCCACGCCCACATCCCGCAGCTGCCCAACGCCGGCGTCGGGGCCGGGCTCGACCTGCTCGCCTGGCTCGAGCGCTACACGCTGCCGCTGGAGCGGGCCTTCGACGCGGCGACCGCCGCGCGGGTCGCGCCGGCGGTGTTCCGGGCATTCGCCGCGGCCGGGACCACGACGCTGGTCGCCTACGTGACGACCGACCCGGCTGCCACCGAGGCGACGTTCGTCGCCGCCGAGGCGCACGGCATCCGCGCCGTGATCGGCCACGTGCTGATGGATCGCCTGCCGGGCGGGGGCGACCTGCCGCCCGGCACGGCCGGCCTGGAGGCCTCCGCCGCGCTGTGCGCCCGCTGGGACGGTCGGGATGCGGGCCGCCTTCGGTACGCCGTCACGCCGCGCTTCGCGGTGAGCTGCTCCGCGGACCTGCTCCGCGCGTCGGCCCGGCTCGCCCGGGAGACGGGGGCGTACTGGCAGACGCACCTGTCGGAGGATCCGCGCGAGCTCGCGGAAGTCCGGCGGGCCTTCCCGGAGGCCCTCGACTACCTGGACGTCTACGAGCGGGCAGGGGTCCCGGCTGGACGTGCGATCTACGCCCACGCCATCCACCTTTCCGGCGCGGAGGTCGGGCGGCTGGCCGGCGGAGGGTCCGCCGTCGCCCACTGCCCGGCCTCGAACCTCTTCCTGCCCAGCGGCGTCATGCCGCTCGCGCGCTACCTGGACGCCGGGATCCGCGTCGGGCTCGGCTCGGACGTTTCGGGCGGGCCGGACCCGTCGATCTTCGAGGTGATGCGGGTGGGCGCCTACGCTCACCACGCGCTGATGGCCCTGGCCGGCGAGCGGAGGGCGGCGCCCGATCCGATGGCCTGGCTCCGGCTCGGGACGCTCGGCGGGGCGCCCGGGCGCTCGGGCTCGAAGACGTGATCGGCTCGATCGAACCGGGCAAGGAGGCCGACCTCATCGCGGTGGATCCGGCGGCCACGGACCCACTGCCGGGCGCCGGCCGGGCCGACGACCCGTCCGAGGCCGTGAGCCGCCTGATCTTCCGGACGCGACCGGGGATGGTCCGGGGCGCCTGGGTCCGCGGCCACCTGCTGCCCGCCTGACCCATCGCCGACCGGCCACTCCGCCGTGTAGGCTCCGCCCATATGGCAACGCCGGCGATCGAGACGCGCGCGCTCGCGAAGCAGTTCGGTCCCGTGCAGGCCGTGGCCGGCATCGATCTCGCCATCGAGGCCGGGACCGTGTTCGGTTTCCTCGGCCCGAACGGGGCCGGCAAGACGACGACCATCCGCATGCTCGTCGGCCTGCTCCGCCCGACGCGCGGTGACGTGACGCTGCTCGGCGAGCCGGTACGGCCGGGATCCGTGAACCTTCGCCGCGTCGGCGCCCTCGTCGAGCGGCCCGCCTTCTACCCGTACCTCTCGGCGACCGACAACCTCCGCGTCTTCGCCGCCGCGCACGGGACGGCCGACGGCGAGGCGCGGCGGCTCATCGGTCCGGCGCTCGAGCGGACCGGCCTGGCGTCGGTGGCGCGCCGGAAGGTGGGCGGATTCTCGACCGGGATGCGCCAGCGCCTCGGGCTTGCCCTCGCCATGCTCCATGATCCGCGGCTCGTGATCCTGGACGAGCCGACGAACGGCCTCGATCCCGGCGGCGTGGTCGAGGTCAGGGCGATCATCGGCGACCTCGCCCGCGACGGGACCACGGTCTTCCTCTCGAGCCACGTGCTGTCGGAGGTCGAGCAGCTGTGCGCGCGCGTCGCGATCCTGCGCCACGGTCGCGTGGTCGCGGACGGGTTGACGGCTGAGCTGCGCGGCGGCCAGGGCCTCGTGGTCCGCTTCGACACCGCCGCCGACGCCGAGGCCGCGAGCCGGTTGTTCGCCGGTCGCGGGATCGTCGCGAGGGCGGCCGCCGAGGATGCCCCGTTTGCCCTGCTCGTCGACCTGCCGATCGGCGAGGGCTCTCGCATCTCCCGGGTCCTCGCGGAGGCCGCGCTCTACCCGGCCGAGCTCGCGATCCGGCGCGCCAGCCTGGAGGCCGTCTTCCTCGACCTGACGCGGGATGACCGCCTGGACGCGACGCCGGACAACGCCCCGGACGACCCGGCGTGAGGGCGCACCTGCGGGCCGATCAGATCCGCTTCCGCGGCCGGTCCGACACGTGGATCGTCGGATTCGGGGTGCCGCTGCTCGTCGCGGTGAGCTTCCTCCAGGGTTACGTGAACGTCCCGAACCACTACGGCTGGGATCCGAGCCAGCCGATCCCGCCCGAGATCGTGGCGGCGATGGCGTCGGAGCGCGCGGGGTACGCGTTTCCCCATAGCCTCCTGGCGATGATCGGCAACGTCCCCTGGCTGCTCCTGGTGGCGTTCTTCCTGACGTCCATGACGATCGGGCTGGAGTACGGGTGGGGGACCATCCGCACCGCGCTCCTCGCGTCGCCCGATCGACTCCGGCTCCTCGCCTCCCGGCTGCTCGTCATCGCGGTCATCGCCATCGCCATGCTGGCGATCCTGATGGTGCTCGCGGTCGCCCTGCCCGGCGTGCTCGTCGCGATGGGCAATGCGGTGCCGCCGTCACCGGAGGTGGTGCCAATCGAAGTCGCCGGGGGCCTCGCGGCATCCCTGGTCGCCATCGCCTTCGTCCTGTCCTTCTCGGCGCTGCTCGCGATCGCCACGCGCAACCCGGCCCTGCCGTTCCTGGTCGGCATCGTCTACTGGATCGCCGAAGGGATCGTGGGGAACTTCAGCCAGTGGCGCGACCTCCACCTCGAGCTCGTCAGCGGCTCGCTGCCGATCGCGAGCGTCGGGTACCTCCTGCGGGATGCGGTCGATCCGGCGAAGTACGGTCTCGGGCCGACGGAGGTGAGCTCGAACGTCGTGGATCGGCCGCTGCTGCTGTCGTTTGCGATCGTCGCCGGCTGGGCCGTCCTGTCCTTCGTCCTCGCCGCCGCGCTGCTTCGCCGGTCCGACATCACGGAGTAGCGCCCGGCGGCCGGGCCGATCGGGATGGTGTTCCTGCTCGACCGCCGCCGGGGGACGTGCCCTCCAGCCCCTGCGCGCAGTCGGAGCGGCGCTACCCTTGGCCCGGTCGGGTGTCACACTCCAGCAAGGTGGCAGGCGCCCCGTTCGATCGTCCGAGCGGACGAACCCGGAGGTGACCGCCGCGGCCCGGCGCGACCGGGCGAGGGTTGACACGTGCGTCGAGACCGATTCGATGCGTCCTGGCCGGGGACGGCAGGCATGCAGGCGGGGAGTGGCGGCGCGTCGGCGACGGCCGTGGCCGTGCCCGCGAGGGCCACGCGATCGCCCCACCGCGTCGACGGCCCGGCCAAGCTGACCGGCGCCGCGCGCTACACCGACGACCTCGAATTCGAGGGCGCCTGGCACGGTGTCGTGGTCCGGTCGACCGAAGCACGGGCGCGGCTGCTCGGCGTCGACCTCGACCCCGCGTTCGACTGGAGCCGGGTCGTGGTGCTCACCGCGGCCGACGTCCCCGGCGCGAATCTCGTCTCCCTGATCGCCGACGACCAGCCCGTCCTGGCCACGGGCGAGATCCGCCACTGCGCGGAGCCCGTGGCGCTGGTCGCGGCGCCCGACATCGCCACGGCCCGCGCCGCCGGCGCCCACGTTCGCCTCCGCACCGAGCCGCTGCCGGCGGTCCTCGACATGCTCGCCGCGGAGACCGTGCTGGCCCACTACGAGATCGTGAAGGGAGATCCGGACGGCGGCCTCGCCGCCGCCGACCTCGTCGTCGAAGGCACCTACCGGGTCGGCCACCAGGATCAGCTGTACATCGAGAACCAGGCCATGATCGCCGTCCCCCACCTTGACGGGGGCATCACGGTCTACGGGTCCATCCAGTGCCCGTACTACGTCCACGCGGCGCTCAAGCGGGCGCTCAACCTCGACGACGTGCGCACGGTCGTCGTCCAGGCGGAGACCGGCGGCGGCTTCGGCGGCAAGGAGGAGTACCCGTCCGGCGTCGCGATCCACGCGGCCATGCTCGCCCTTCGCGTGGGCCGCCCGGTCCGCATGATCTACGACCGGCACGAGGACCTCGCGGCGACCACGAAGCGCCACCCGGCGGTCGTCCGCCACCGGACCGGCGTCATGCGCGACGGACGGCTGCTCGCCCAGGACATCGAGATCGTCATGGACGCCGGCGCGTACACGACGCTCTCACCGGTCGTGCTCTCGCGGGGCACGCTCCACGCCGGCGGCCCCTACGCCTGCCCCAACGTCCGCATCCGCTCACGGGCGGTCGCCACCAACACGCCCCCGAACGGCGCGATGCGGGGCTTCGGCGCGCCGCAGACCGAGTTCGCCATCGAGACGCACGTGAACCGGATCGCGGAGGCGCTGGCCATCTCGCCCGCGGCGCTGCGCCGCAGCTGGGCCTACCGCGTCGGCGACCGCACGCCGAGCGGCCAGGTGCTCCGCGAGAGCGTCGCCGCGACCCAGGTGCTCGACCGGGCCGTGGAGGCATCCGAGTTCGAGCGTCTTCGCGGAGTCACCGCCGCGGCGCGTGCGCAGCGTGCGCCGGGCAACGGCGACGCGACCCGCAGTGCGACGAGCGCCCGCGCGGCGGGCGCCGGGCTTGCGCTGGGCTGGCACGGCGGCGGCTTCACCGGCGGCGGGGAACGCCACCTCGCCAGCATCGCCGGCGTGGAGATCACGGCCTCCGGCCGCATCCGCGTCCTGGCGGACTCGACCGAGATCGGTCAGGGTTCGCGCACCGTCCTCGCCCAGCTGGTCGCGGAGCGGCTGGGCGTCCCGCTCGACGCGGTCGAGATGGCTCCCCAGGACACGTCGATCGTGCCCAACAGCGGGCCCACTGTGGCATCGCGGACGACCATGGTCGTGGGTGGGCTCCTTGTCCGTGCCGCGGACCGGCTCCGGGAGCTCGTCGAAGAGCGGACCGGCGGTCCGTTCGTCGATACGTACGCATTGGAAGCTTCCGGCGCACCGGTGCGTGTGGACGAACAGTTCGACGGCTACCCGGGGATCGAATGGGACGATGCCACGCACCTGGGCGACGCCTACCCCTGCTACAGCTGGGCGGCCGCCGTGGCGGAGGTCGACGTCGATCTCGACACGGGCGAGGTGGAGGTCCGCTCGATCGTCGCCGTGGACGACGCGGGCCGGATCGTCAACCGCGTGCTCGCCGAGGGCCAGGTCGAGGGCGGCACGCTCCAGGCCGTCGGCTACGCCACGCTCGAGGAGATGAAGATGGAGCGCGGCCGCTACCTCAACGATCGGCTGGCGACCTACGTGGTCCCGACGGCGCTCGACGCGCCGCGGATCAGCGCGCTCCTGGTCGAGGAGCCGTTCTCCGGCGCGCCGCATGGGGCCAAGGGCCTCGGAGAGCTGCCGATGGACATCGTCGCGCCGGCGGTGGTCGCCGCGATCCACGACGCCACGGGTGCCTGGATCCAGGAGCTGCCCGCGACGCCGGAACGCATCCTCGCCGCGTTGCTCGACGGGGAAGCGCGAGCCGAGGGCGACCGATGATCGCGTCGGCCGTCGGGTCCGTCCACCGCTTCACGGTCAACGGGCTGCCCGTGGAGGTCACCGGGCCCGGTGGCCGCCGCCTCCTCGACGTCCTGCGCGTCGACCTCGAGCTGACGGGCACGAAGGAAGGGTGCGGCGAGGGCGAGTGCGGGGCCTGCACCGTGCTTGTCGACGGCGAGGTCGTCGACAGCTGCCTCGTCCCGGTCTCCCAGGTTGCCGGCCACGACGTGCGCACGGTGGAGGGCCTGGCCCGCGGCGCCCGGCCGGATCCGCTCCAGGCAGCCTTCCTCGAGACCGGCGGCGCGCAATGCGGCATCTGCACGCCGGGGATGCTCCTTGCCGGCCGAGCCTTCCTCGACTCCGGCGCGCCACCGACCGATGCGGCGATCCGCGAGGCGATTGCCGGCAACCTGTGCCGCTGCACCGGCTACACCAAGATCGTCGAGGCGATCGCGCTCGCGGCGGACGGCGGACCCCGCGAGGATGGCGATGGCGCCGCCATCGCCTGGAGCGGCCCCCACCGAGTCGCGCCCACCGCGCCGGCCCTGCCCGACGCGCGACCCGAGGCCGGCACGATGGCCCGGGGTGGCCCGCCGGTCCTCGGGCCATCCAGCCTCGGGGACGCGCTGGTGATGCTGGCGGCGGAGCCTCGTCCGCGGCCCATCGCCGGTGGCACCGATCTGATGGTGGCCCTGGCTGCCGGCGCGACCAGCCCCGACGAGCCGCTGCTGGACCTTGGCGCGCTCGGTGGCCTGCGCGAGATCCGGCTGGACGGCGGCGCCCTCTCGATCGGTGCGACCGCGACGTTCGCCCGCCTGCGCCGATCCTCGCTGGTCCGGGAACACGCGCCGCTGCTGGCGGCGATGGCCGCGACCGTCGGGGCCGCCCAGATCCAGAACCGGGCCACGATCGGCGGGAACATCGCCAACGCGTCGCCGGCGGGCGACAGCCTGCCGGTCCTGCTGGCGTCCGACGCGCAGATCGTCGTCGCGAGCGCCCGCGCGGGCGAGCGTGTCGTCCCGGCCGCGGACTTCTTCACCGCGTACCGTCGGACCGCGCTGGCGCCCGACGAGCTGATCGTGCGCGTTCGCCTGCCGCTTGCGCCGGATCGGCGGGGGCGGTTCCGCAAGATCGGCACGCGCCGTGCGCAGGCGATCTCGAAGGTCGTGATGGCCGTGACGTGGCGCGAGGAGGCCGGTGCGTGGCGCGACGTTCGCGTCGCCCTGGGCTCCGTCGCGGAGGTCCCGATCCGGGCGCGCCGGACGGAGGCGGTCCTCGAGGGCGCCCGGCCCGATGCGGAGACCGCCGACGCTGCCGCCGCGGCCCTGGCCGGCGAGGTGCGCCCCATCGACGACGTCCGGTCCACGGCGACGTACCGGCGGGCGGTCGCGGCCAGGAGCCTGCACCGCATCGTCCGCGACGCCGGCGGCTGGTAGGGGAGCAGCCGACCCACCCAGCTCCCGGAGCCCCGCAGCCCTGCGGGCCTCCTTGACAACCGTCCGCCATTCGGGTGATAAGGGACCCTCGCGGTCGCGGTTGTCGACCGGAAGGAGCATTCGGCCCCCTCGGAGGCTCTCGTGGCGCAGCGACGGAGGTGGGCGCGCCCCGCGGCGCGCGGCGGCGTCCCCGGCCCAGGCAACGACGCGGATCCCGGTTCGATCATCACCGGCGATGGCGTTCGAGAGCGGACGGCCGCCCGGTGAGCGGCCCGGGCGGCGCCGGCGACCGGTTCGACGCCATCGTCGTCGGCTCTGGCTTTGGCGGCAGCGTCGTGGCCTGCCGGCTGGCCGAGGCGGGACGGCGCGTGCTCGTGCTGGAGCGGGGACGCCGCTGGGACCCTTCCACGTTCCCGCGCTCGGTGGAGGACCCGTGGCTCTGGGACCAGTTCCACCCCGAGCGTGAGAACGGCTGGTTCGACGTCCGGATCTTCCGGCGGATGGCCGTCGCCCAGGGCGCCGGCGTGGGCGGCGGCTCGCTCGTCTACGCCAACATCAGCATCGAGCCGGACGCTGCCCTCTTCGATGCGGGGTGGCCGTCCGAGGTGACGTATACCGGGCTCGTGCCGCACCTGCGGACCGTCGGCCGGATGCTCGCCGTCGGGCGCGTCCCGGAGGAGCAGTGGCCGGAGCGAACGCGGCTGATGCGTGACGCAGCCGTGGCCACGGGCGACGGCGACCGGTTCATGCCCCTGGAGCTGGCCGTCGCCTTCGACCCGGCCTGGCGACCCGACGGCCCCGACGCCCGGTCGCAGGCCCGGTCCGTGCCGTTCGTCAACGGTGAGGGCCGCCGCCAGGGGACGTGCGTGCAGCTGGGCGAATGCGACATCGGCTGCCCCGTCAACGCCCGGAACACCCTCGACCTGACCTACCTGGCGCGCGCCGAACGGTTCGGGGCGGAGATCCGTCCCCTCCACCTGGTCCGGGCGATCTCCCCGGACGGCGGTGGGTACCGCCTGCACGCCAGCCGGATCGCCGGCGGACGTCTCGTCGACACGACCGCGTCTGCCCGCCGGGTGATCGTGGCCGGCGGCTCCCTCGGCTCGACCGAGCTGCTCCTTCGATCGCGCGACGTCGCCCGGACCCTGCCTCGCCTTCCCCGCTCGATCGGCCTCGGGTGGAGCTCCAACGGCGACTTCCTGACCCTGGGCGACCATCCGTCGCGCCCGGTACGGCCGACGGTCGGCCCGACGATCACCAGCGCGATCGACTACCGAGACGGGGCGCGGTACGGCCGGGCATTCATCATCGAGGACGGCGGCTTCCCGGACGTGCTGGCGTCGTGGGTGCGGGCATCCCGCCGCCGCTTCCACCTCCGCCGGCAGCGCCGGTTGCTCACGCGGATCCTGGACCCAGTGCTCGACGCCGAGGAGGCGGCGATCGAACACCTGATGCCGTGGTTCTCCCAGGGCCGCGACGCGGCCGACGGCCGCCTCCACCTCGGCCGCCGATGGTGGCTGCTGGGCCCCTGGACGCTGGGCCTCGACTGGAACCCGGCCGCCTCGATGCCGCTGCTGGACGCGATCTCGGCGACGCATCGCCGCCTCGCGATCGCGACCGGAGGGACGCCCCACGACATCCCCACCTGGGCCGCCCTGCGCTACCTGATCACCCCTCATCCACTCGGCGGCTGCCGGATGGGGTCCGACCCGGCCACGAGCGTCGTGGACCATCGCGGCCAGGTCTGGGATCACCCGGGCCTCTACGTGGCCGACGGGGCGATCCTCCCCCGGGCCATCGGCGCCAACCCGTCGCGGACGATCGCCGCCCTCGCGGAACGCATCTCCACGCACATCCTGGCGGAGGAGCGATGATGGAACCGAATCAGGGTCACCGGCCGGGAGGCGCGCCCGGGCGCAGGCCGCGGGTCCGGGCCGGGACGGGGGCAGTGCCCGGGACAGTGACGGGAGTGGCGCCGGGGACCGAGACGGGCGTGGCGCATCCGGCCGGCCCGCCCGGCCCCCGCCGTTCGCTCATCCTTGCCGGCGGCGGCATGAAGGTCGGCTACCAGGCGGGCGTGCTCCAGGTCCTGCTCGACGAGGCCGGGCTGCGTTTCGATCATGCCGATGGCACCAGCGGCGGCTGCCTCAACCTGGCCATGGTCCAGACGGGGCTGTCCGGGACGGCGATCGCCAACAACTGGCGCACGACGGGCCCGTTCGAGCTGACCTCGCTCCAGGCCGCCATGGCGCTACCTCGCGCCGTGGCGACTGCCATCGATGCTGACGTTCGACAGGCTCCTTCGCCGCCTGCCGGAATGGGGCGTCGACTTCGAGAAGATCCACCGGAGCCCGATCGCCGGCACGTACAACGTCCTCAACTTCACGACGAAGGAGCTCGAGATACACGATGGCGCGGAGCTGACGCCGGAGCTCTTCACCGCGTGCTTCGCCCTGCCGATCTGGTTTCCGTCCGTCCGCATCGCCGGCTCGACGTACATCGATGGCGTCTACTGGAAGGACGCCAACCTCACCGAGGCCGTCCGGCGGGGGGCCGACGAGATCTGGGTCATCTGGACGGTCGCGGAGACGTCCGACACGAAGGCCGGCCCGTACCGCCAGTACTTCGACATCATCGAGGCCGTCGCCGATGGCCGGTTCTACGAGGAGCTGCGCGAGATCGAGCGGATCAACGCGGCCGTGGCCGCCGGCACCGACACGGCGCATCGCCACGTCACGGTCCATGTCATCCGCCACCCGACGCCGATTCCCCTCGACTACCTGGTGTTCTTCTCGGCCGGGGACATGAGCCGGATCGTGGACATGGGCGTCCGCGACGCGCGCGCCTACCTCGCCGCCGCGGGCGTCCCGTCCACGCCGAGCGGGCCCCTGGCACCGCCCACCGGCCTCCGCTTCGTCGAGACGATGCGCGGCTGGTGGACCTCCGGCGCCACGGATCCCCGGGCTGGTGAGGCCTCCGGGCGGGCCGCGGGGTCGACGATGGCCGTCCGCCTGGCGATCACGGTCGAGGACATGGACCGCTTCCTCGCCGACCCGGCGCGGGAGGCCGCCGCCACCGGCACCGTCGACTGCCCGGCCCTTGGCGGGCGCCTGCCGATCGGGGCGGGCACGTTCAATCTCCTCGTCCAGGTGGAGCCCGGCTGGCGCCAGTTCCAGTACCGGCTGCCGTTCACGGACCGCGCGGGCAGGCGCCACTTCCTCTACGGCGTCAAGCAGGTCCACGACGACCCGGGCCTCGACGCCTGGACCGACACGACCACGCTCTTCGTCACGATGCACGCCGGCCAGGACGAGCACGCGCCGGTCGAGGGCGCGGGCGTCCTCTACCTCCGGCTGCCCGACCTCCTCCGCCAGGCCACCACGTTCCGCCTCCTGCACGGGCGGGGGCTCGTCGGGAGCGCGCTCGCCTGGCTCGGCTTCTGGCGCTACTTCCTGGGGTCGCTCCTGGACGTCTACGTCCGCCCGCGGCTCCCGTTCGGCGGAGGTGGCCGTCTTGGCTGACGGGAGCACGTTCGATGCGATCGTCGTCGGCTCGGGGTTCGGCGGCTCCATCGCCGCCCTGCGCCTGGCGCAGGCGGGGCGGCGGGTCGTGGTACTGGAGCGCGGCCGCTCCTACGAGGACCACGACTTCCCGCGGGACCCGTTCGACGCCCCGCGCCTGCTGTGGCGGCATCCGGCCCGGCGCTCCTGGACCGGCCTCTACGACCTGCGCTTCAACTCCGGCATCGCCACGCTCACGGCGGCGGCACTCGGCGGCGGGTCGCTGGTCTATGCCAACGTCCTGATCCACCCGGACGACCGCGTCTTCGACGAGCGGTGGCCGGCCGGCATCGGCCGCGAGACCCTGGGTCCGTACTACGACCGGGTCGAGGCCATGCTGCGGCCGAGCCCGGTGCCCGCGCCCGGCGCGCTCGTCAAGAACGTGGCCATGGATCGTGCCGTGGAACGCCTCGGCCGCACCGAAGCGCTCATCCGGCCTCCCCTGGCCGTCGACTGGGAGGCGTGCCACCTCGTGGCCGAGTGCGAGTTCGGTTGCCGGTTCGGGGCCAAGCGCACGCTCGACGCGACGTACCTGGCCGCGGCCCGCCTGCTGGGCGCCGAGGTCCGCACAGGCTTCCGCGTGGTCGGCATCGAGCCGGTGCGGGCGGGCTACCGGGTCACGGTCTCGGGCGTGCCGGACCTCCGTCGCTCGACCCTCACCGCGCGCCAGGTCGTGCTCGCCGCCGGCACGCTCGGGACGACCGAGCTGCTCCTGCGCGCCCGGGACCAGCACGGCACGCTGCCGCACCTGAGCCGGCGCCTGGGCGAGCGCTTCTCCGGCAACGGCGACTTCATCGGTGCCATCGTGGGCACCGCGGACGCCATCGATCCCTGGCGCGGGCCGGACGTGACCGCCGTCCTGCGCGACTTCGACGCCGGGCCCGGGGTGACGATCGCGACGCCCACGTTCAGCGAGCCCGTCATGGATGCCCTCACTCGGACCGCCGGCATCCGGCCCGGTCCGCTCGGCGCGCTCGGCGGGCTTCTCTGGCCGGCAGCCGGCGGCCTGGTCGCGGCCCTCCTCGGGACACGCGCCTGGCGCGGCCCTGGTCCGGGCCGCGCTGGGTGGCCGGCCCGGCGGCGCCCGGCTCGAGGCCGCCCGCCATGCCACCGCGGTCTTCGCGATCGGCCGCGATTCCTCGTCCGGGCAGGTGGTTCTTCGGAAGGGGTGGCGGGGCGGGTCATCGGTGGACGTCGCGTGGGACTACGCCCGGACGGAGGCTCCGCTGCTCCGGCGCCAGCAGCGGCTCCTCGCGGACCTCGCGGCCGCGTACGGCGGGCGGCTCGTCCCGTCTCCGACCTGGGCGCTCGCCGGTCGGACGCTCACCGTCCATCCGTTGGGAGGCGCGACGATGGGGGGGACGCCGGACGACGGGGTCGTGGACCCATCCGGTGAGGTTCATGGCTACCCGGGCCTGTTCGTCACGGACGCCTCCGTGATCCCTTCCTCGATCGGCTTCCACCCGGCGTTCACGATCGCGGCCAACGCCGAGCGCATCAGCGAGGGCCTCGCGGCGCGCGGATAAGGATGCGCCGGACGGCATCCACGCCTGCTCGGCATCGTCGCAGGGCGGTGCCGGCGGCCGGTCTGCCGGCGACGCTGGAGGGCGACCGCGATGGCCAGGGAGCTTGCCCGCGCGCCGTCCGTCACGTAGGCTCGCGTCGCGCGTAACCGCGATGGCCAGCGGTGCGGACGTCCCGCGTGCCGGCATGCCGCCGCCGTGGCGCAAAGGGAGAAGCCCGGTGGCCCCAGCGGTCGCGATCCCCAACGCCCGGCTGGCTGGCGGCGGCCCGGCCATGACGTCGGTCCGCGTCCCGGGCTTCACGCCATCGACCGCCGGCCTCCACTTCGCCAACCGGTTCCCCCACGAGCCGATCGCCGAGTTCCAGCTGGGCACCATCGCGACCCTGTCCGTCGGCGACGCCGCCAACGGCCTGTGCGGCGGCATGTCGTTCACGGCCGCGGACCTGCTCGCGGCGGGTGTCGCCGCGCCCCCGGACACGGCCCCGCCAGGCGGCGACACCGCCCGCTACCGCTACATCGCCGGGCGCCAGGTCGACAGCTTCGAGATGGGCGCCGTCCCGCTGCGCTTCTACGAGCTGATGAGCCCGTCGCGGCCCGATCGCGATTCGGCCGTGAACAGCCTGCTCGCGCGGCTCGGCCTGCGGCTCCACAGTCGGACATGGGTGATGCTCCACGACGAGTGGCCGAAGGTGCAGTCCGACCTGGACCGAGGTCGCCTCTCGCCGATCGGTCTCGTCCGCGTCGTCTCGGCGGACCCGGCCCAGCTGGCCCACAACCACCAGGTGCTGGCCTGGGGCTACGACCTCGACGGAGCGGCGCTCTCGATCCTCATCTACGACCCGAACTGGCCCGACCAGGATGGCGTCCGCCTGATCCTGGAGGTCACGGACGCGACATCGCAATCGACGCCGGCGTACGTCCTGTCCGACGGTCGCCCGAACCCCGACGGCCCGGTGGTCTGCTTCTTCCGGGCGCCATACGAGCCGAAGGATCCGGCCCCGTGGAGGTAGCATCGCGGCCGCCCTCGCCTCGCCGGCTCGAGCGCCTGCGCGGCTTCCTCCGGAGCGAGGACGTCCTCCTCATCGCGTGGGCCCTGATCGGACTGCCGCTGCTTGGCCTCGCCGTCGGCGGCGCGGCAGCCTCCGCCGACGCGCGCGCGGCGCCGTTCCGGCGCGCCGTACGCTGCGTGGCCTGGTCTACCTGGTGGGGGCACTGTCGGCTCTCGCCGCCCTGGCGACCCGGACCGCGGTCGATCCGGTCCGCGGGGCGCCGCCGGGGCGCTGGTCTCGGTCCGATCGGCCCGCAGCGGCCGCGCGAGCCGTCGCTCATCGCCGGCCATACCGCCATCCTCGGCCCGCTCTTCGGCGGCGTCCTCTTCCTGACGGCCGAAGGGCTCGATCGCGCTCGGCGTGACGGACGCGCCCGTTCCGCTCATCTGCCTCGCGGTCGTGGTCGCCCTCGTGACTCCAGGCGAGCGGCCGGGCGCCGGTGGTCCCGCCCGTCGTCCGCCGACTGCTGGTCGCGCCGTTCATCCTGGCCGGCACGATCATGTTCAGCGACGTGATCGGTGGCATGGACCTCGGGCCCGTCGATCCTCGGCGGCGTCGTCTCCACGGCGTCGGCCGCGACCCAGGGCGGGACGGCCGGCGACACCGCGAGCTTCGGGCTGTTCGTCTTCGGGCTGATCACCGGCGGAGCCGCCGTCTTCTACGCGATGCTCGTCGCCGCCCCGCGGATCCTGGTGGAGCGCGAGGGGAGCACGGTCGCGTGGGCCGTCCGGTTCGCCGCGTGGTACGGCGGGACGCTGGCGGGCTTCGGCTGGGTGGCCGCGCTGGGGCGGTAGCGGCCGCGGCCCCGGCGGGCTGGGGCGGCTATTCGGGCCGGATCAGCTCGAGACGGCGGAACAGGGACAGGAAGCCCCACGGCCAGGGCACGCGCTCGGCGACGGCCCCCGGCCAGCCGCCCGTTCGCGGCTACCTCGGCAAGCGGGCGAGCGCCGCCGTGGAAGCGGGTGATCCCATCGCGGAGGTCATAGACGATCGCCCGCCCGCCCGGTCGCAGGACCCGGCGGATCTCCGCGAAGCCGCGCGGCGCGTCGGCCCAGTGGTGGACGGACGACGTGCTCACCACGACGTCGAAGCTGCCGTCGGGGTACGGCATCGCGGTCGCGTCGCCGGCCTCGAAGCGGACGCGGCCGGCCACCCCGGCGCGAGCGGCGCGGTCGTTCGCGCGCGCCACCATGGACGGGCTGATGTCGATGCCGGTCAGGGAGACGGTGGGCATGCGGCGGGCGATCCACACCGCGAGCCCCCCAGAGCCCGGCCCGACCTCGAGCACCTCGCCTGCGCCCCGCCCGTCCAGGGCGGCGGCCACGTCCGCCGTGACCAGCGCCCAGAACCCCTCGACCATCATGGCGGCAGGGTACGTCCGCCATCAGGGAGACGTCGGCAGTCGGTGCGACGCCGGGCGGCTCGGCCGCGGCGCCTCCGCGGCGCTCTGCGCGTGCCCGAGCATCGAGCGTGATACGTCCTCGTGATGCTGCGATTCGCGGACGTCTGTGGCCGATCTGCGCCAGTTCGACGTGCGCGAGCCGGCGCATCGCGACATCGGCGGCTCAACGGCGCGCGTCCGGCGTCGCTGGGGGCGCGCGCACGTGGCCTTCACGTGCATCCCGTGCGCCGCGGCCCGGAGCGTCGGAGGGCCTGGCCATAGACTCCCGTCACGGGCCGCGGCGATCGGCGAGCCGGCCCAGCCAGCAGGAGGTGCGGTGACGGCGCGCGATCTCGACGCCGCGACGCCGGGCGATCTGCCCGCGCGGTCGTGGCGCGTGCTCCTGCTGGGCGGCGCGTCGGGCGTTGGCAAGACCCACGTCAGCTACGCCCTGGCCCGTCACTTCGGCGTCGGCATCACCGAGGTCGACGACATCCAGGTCGCCCTGGAACGCGTGACGACGCCCGCGAACAGCAACTCGCTGCTCCATTTCTGGCGGCGAACCGTGCCGGCGTACGAGCGGCTGGGCGAAGACGAGCGCCTGGCCCACTTCGTCCGGGTCTGCCGCGAGGTGTTCGCGCCCGCGCTGGAGGCGGTCATCGCCAACCATCTCGAGACCGACACGCCCGTCGTCCTCGAAGGCGACTTCATCCTGCCCGAGCTCGTCACGGCCGTCGGCCAGCCCGGCGACGTGCGCGCCCTGTTCGTCACCGAGCCCGACGAGGCCCAGCTCGCCCGCAACTACCTCGCGCGAGACGGCGTCGCCCAGCCGGACCGGGCCCGTGAGTCATGGCGCTTCGATGCTTGGCTCGCCGCCGAATGCACCCGCCTCGGAGTGCCAACTGTCGCGGCCCGTCCGTGGGACACGCTGTTCGAGCGGGCGATCGCGGTGGTCGGACGCTGAGACTCGACGTCACTCTCGGCCCGCTCCCCAGCGGACGGCTTGATCCGTTCAGCGGAGGTCCGTTGTCGCGCCGCCCCGTCGGTGCGTCCTGGCTGTCGCCGGCGACCTCTGGAACGGCCGCGTCGCGGATCGGGAATCCGGCATGTTGCCTGACTGGTTCCACTCATTCAGCAATGCCCGGAGCCGCACAACGGCAGCGAGCGCCTGTCATCGCGGCCGAAGGTCGCCGGGCAGCGTTCCCATGATCGAGGCGAGCAGCTCGCCGGCAGCCTCGATCGCCTGGTGCGCCTCGCCCTCGAGCGGGGCGGGTGAGTCCGGCGGGTAGCGGTAGAGCCACGCGTACGGGGTCAGCTCGACGGCGCGATCCAGAACGGGCTCCAAACCCTCCGCCAGCGGTCGGGCCAGCGAGCCGAGCATGTCGAGGTCGTGGGTCCGGCCGAACCTCGTTCCATGCCAAGTCAGGAACCCCTTGATGGCCTTCTCGGCCGCCTGCTGGCAGTGGAAGAGGGCCACCGGCGCGAAACCCGGATCCTGCGCCAGTCGGACCGCGACTTCGAGATCGAGCGCTGCCAGCGCGAGCCACGATCGGACCTCGACCTCGAGCCCCGGGTCTCGAGCCGCAGGCTCAGGCGCCATAGAGGAGCCGCCCTTCGCGAAGGGCCGCCTCCGGCAGCGAGTTGACGACATGCGCGCGAAGGTCGAATGCGGGCCTGTTCATGACCACCGCATCGACCGGGACCCCTACGCCGCGTAGCGCTCGAACCGCCAGCTGCGGACGCTGGCGGGCCGCCGGCGCGTCGGCCGCCACGACCACGAGCAGGTCATAGTCGCTGTCCGGATCGGCCTGACCGCGAGCCCGTGAGCCGAACAGGTACACGGCCTCCGGCTGGTAAGCCTCCACGAGGCGGCGCAGGATCGAGCCGAGGATCGTGTCCACGCGTCGATCGTACGCGGCGAGGATCTCGCCGACGTGCTCGGGGCGTTCGTCTGGTGAAGGCGATCGCGCGGTGAAGTACCGCTGATGCCCCTCCACTTGTGACCAGACGAGGCCGGCGTCCTCCAGGCGCGCCAGTTCTCGCGCTGTGGTGCCCGCGGAGGTGCTCACGAGGCGCGCAATCGCGCGCAGGTGGAGGCGCGCACCGGGCGTCTCGACAAGGATCCTGAGGATTTGCTGTCGGATCGCGGACCGCCCGGTGCCTGAAAGGGAGCTGTACTCAGACACGAGTACAACTGTACTCAGGTGTTCGACGACGTCAATCGCTCTCCTCCGCGACTCGGCGCCGCGTCTACATCGATGCGGCGGCGCGCTTCGACGGCGTACCTGGCCTCGGAACGTCGTGCCGCGAGCGGTCGGGAACTAGCCCAGGCAGATCCGCAGGTAGTAGGCCCAGAACGCCGGTACCTCGCGGACGATCAGGACGGGCATCTGACCGATCGGTTCGGGATCGTCGGCGGGGACCGTGAGGACGTCGATTCCCGCGCTGGCGAAGGCAAGCTGCACCCGTGGCAGGTGGTACGCCTGGCTGACCGCGATGACGCGCGCCGGGCCGGCGGCGCTTCCCTCGGAGCTGAGCAGCGCTGCGACATTGGCGACCGTCGCCTCGGTCGAGTTGCCGGCTGGATCGACGAGGATCGCCGAGGCGTCGACGCCCGCAGCGACGGCGACGTCACGCATGACCCGGGCCTCGTTGAACCCGTCACTCCCGTCCCCGCCAGACATGACCAGGAGGCGGACGAAGCCGCCCCGGTAGAGATCGATCCCGGTGCGGACACGGTCGGCGAGCAGCGGCGACGGCTGCCCTGTCGCGTAGACGGCAGCCCCGAAGATCACCGCGACGTCGGCTGGCCGGCGGTAGTCCGTCGTGCCGAAGAAGAGCATCTGGGCAAGTGGAAACACCAGGGCCCAGCCACCGACGGCCCCGGCGAGCGCGATCGCGTCGCGCCGTTTCCCGACGGCGGCCCTGCGCCGAACCCGGAGGGCCACCAGGGCGAGGCAGGCCAGCAGCAGTGCGGTGACCAGGGAAAGGGGCACGCCCGTGAACGCACGGACGTCGCCGGCGCCGACGGCCGAGAAGAAGCGGATGACGTCGCGGATGGCGAAGCCGGCGAAGAGCCCGGCGGCCACCGCCGTCGCCCGGCCCAGGCGCGCCCCGACGGCGGGGACGATCGCCCACGCCCCGAGCAGCCCGGCGAATCCCACCAGCAGGAGGATTTGGGCGCCCGTCGGGAGATCGCGCAGGTCGACCCACCAGAGGCTGACATCGAGGGTTCGGCCGCGGAGCTCGCCAACGATCCCGATGAGCGTGAACGCAGAGAGGAACAGGGCCGCGCCCCGCATGGCAAGCAGGCCGACGGATGCGAGGCGCGCGGGCACGTCCGTCAGACGCTTCCACGGCACGCCCTGTGATGCCGTGAAGAAGCGGCACCGCTCCGATGGATGCACGCGACCGCGAGGTCCGTCCCAGAACCGGAGACCCAGGACAAGGCGTACCTCGGGCCCCGGTCCTCGCCCAACATCCCCGAGGGGGATCGGCAGGGTTTCC
>CAWGEL010000004.1:0-64181 GCA_963821595.1 uncultured Chloroflexia bacterium
GGGCGCCGTCCCGCTGCGCTTCTACGAGCTGATGAGCCCGTCGCGGCCCGATCGCGATTCGGCCGTGAACAGCCTGCTCGCGCGGCTCGGCCTGCGGCTCCACAGTCGGACATGGGTGATGCTCCACGACGAGTGGCCGAAGGTGCAGTTCGACCTGGACCGAGGTCGCCTCTCGCCGATCGGTCTCGTCCGCGTCGTCTCGGCGGACCCGGCCCAGCTGGCCCACAACCACCAGGTGCTGGCCTGGGGCTACGACCTCGACGGGGGGGCGCTCTCGATCCTCATCTACGACCCGAACTGGCCCGACCAGGATGGCGTCCGCCTGATCCTGGAGGTCACGGACGCGACATCGCAATCGACGCCGGCGTACGTCCTGTCCGACGGTCGCCCGAACCCCGACGGCCCGGTGGTCTGCTTCTTCCGGGCGCCATACGAGCCGAAGGATCCGGCCCCGTGGAGGTAGCATCGCGGCCGCCCTCGCCTCGCCGGCTCGAGCGCCTGCGCGGCTTCCTCCGGAGCGAGGACGTCCTCCTCATCGCGTGGGCCCTGATCGGACTGCCGCTGCTTGGCCTCGCCGTCGGCGGCGCGGTCTCCCGGCGGAGTCGAACCGGGGCGGGTCCGGCGGACGTACGCTGCGAGGCCTGGTGTACCTGGTGGGGGCCCTCTCGGCGCTGGCTGCCCTGGCGACCCGGACCGCCGCCGACCCGGCCGCCGGAACACCGCCCGGGGCGCTCGTCGCCGTGCGGCCCGGCACGGCCGCGGCGGAGCCGTCGATCATCGCGGGCCACACCGCGATCCTCGGGCCGCTCTTCGCCGGCGTCCTGCTCCTGACGGCCGAGGGGCTCACCGCCCTCGGCGTGACGGACGCCCCCATCCCGTTCATCCTCGCCGCGGTTGCCGCCGCCCTCGTGCTCCAGGCGAGCGGCCGGGCGCCGGTGGTCCCGCCCGCCGTTCGCCGGCTGCTGGTCGCGCCGTTCATCCTGGCCGGCACGATCATGTTCAACGACGTCATCGGTGGCATGGAGCTGGGCCCATCGCTCCTGGGCGGCGTCGTTTCCACAGCGACGGCCGCCACCCAGGGCGGGACCGTCGGCGACACGGCGAGCTTCGGGCTGTTCGTGTTCGGGCTGATCACCGGCGGGGCCGCCGTCTTCTACGCGATGCTCGTCGCCGCCCCGCGGATCCTGGTGGAGCGCGAGGGGAGCACGGTCGCGTGGGCCGTCCGGTTCGCCGCGTGGTACGGCGGGACGCTGGCGGGCTTCGGCTGGGTGGCCGCGCTGGGGCGGTAGCGGCCGCGGCCCCGGCGGGCCGGGGCGGCTATTCGGGCCGGATCAGCTCGAGACGGCGGAACAGGGACAGGAAGCCCCACGGCCAGGGCACGCGCTCGGCGACGGCCCCCGGCCAGCCGCCCTTCGCGGCTACCTCGGCAAGCGGGCGAGCGCCGCCGTGGAAGCGGGTGATCCCATCGCGGAGGTCATAGACGATCGCCCGCCCGCCCGGTCGCAGGACCCGGCGGATCTCCGCGAAGCCGCGCGGCGCGTCGGCCCAGTGGTGGACGGACGACGTGCTCACCACGACGTCGAAGCTGCCGTCGGGGTACGGCATCGCGGTCGCGTCGCCGGCCTCGAAGCGGACGCGGCCGGCCACCCCGGCGCGAGCGGCGCGGTCGTTCGCGCGCGCCACCATGGACGGGCTGATGTCGATGCCGGTCAGGGAGACGGTGGGCATGCGGCGGGCGATCCACACCGCGAGCCCCCCAGAGCCCGGCCCGACCTCGAGCACCTCGCCTGCGCCCCGCCCGTCCAGGGCGGTGGCCACGTCCGCCGTGACCAGCGCCCAGAACCCCTCGACCATCATGGCGGCAGGGTACGTCCGCCATCAGGGAGACGTCGGGCAGTCGGTGCGACGCCGGGCGGCTCGGCCGCGGCGCTTTCCGCGGCGCTCTCCGCGGCGTGCCCGAGCATCGAGCGTGATACGTCCTCGTGATGCTGCAATTCGCGGACGTCTGTGGCCGATCTGCGCCAGTTCGACGTGCGCGAGCCGGCGCATCGCGACATCGGCGGCTCAACGGCGCGCGTCCGGCGTCGCTGGGGCGCGCGCACGTGGCCTTCACGTGCATCCCGTGCGCCGCGGCCCGGAGCGTCGGAGGGCCTGGCCATAGACTCCCGTCACGGGCCGCGGCGATCGGCGAGCCGGCCCAGCCAGCAGGAGGTGCGGTGACGGCGCGCGATCTCGACGCCGCGACGCCGGGCGATCTGCCCGCGCGGTCGTGGCGCGTGCTCCTGCTGGGCGGCGCGTCGGGCGTTGGCAAGACCCACGTCAGCTACGCCCTGGCCCGTCACTTCGGCGTCGGCATCACCGAGGTCGACGACATCCAGGTCGCCCTGGAACGCGTGACGACGCCCCGCGACCAGCCACTCCTGCACCTTTGGGCAGCGAACCGTCCGGCGTACGAGCGGCTGGGCGAAGACGAGCGGCTGGCCCACTTCGTCCGCGTCTGCCGCGAGGTGTTCGCGCCGGCCCTGGAGGCCGTCATCGCCAACCACCTCGAGACCGACACGCCCGTCGTCCTCGAAGGCGACTTCATCCTGCCCGAGCTCGTCACGGCCGTCGGCCAGCCCGGCGACGTGCGCGCCCTGTTCGTCACCGAGCCCGACGAGGCCCAGCTCGCCCGCAACTACCTCGCACGAGACGGCGTCGCCCAGCCGGACCGGGCCCGTGAGTCATGGCGCTTCGATGCTTGGCTCGCCGCCGAATGCACCCGCCTCGGAGTGCCAACTGTCGCGGCCCGTCCGTGGGACACGCTGTTCGAGCGGGCGATCGCGGTGGTCGGACGCTGAGACTCGACGTCACTCTCGGCCCGCTCCCCAGCGGACGGCTTGATCCGTTCGCGGAGGTCCGTTGTCGCGCCGCCCGTCGGTGGGTCCTGGCTGTCGCCGGCGAGCTCTGGAACGGCCGCGTCGCGGATCGGGAATCCGGCATGTTGCCTGACTGGTTCCACTCATTCAGCAATGCCGGAGCCGCACAACGGCAGCGAGCGCCTGTCATCGCGGCCGAAGGTCGCCGGGCAGCGTTCCCATGATCGAGGCGAGCAGCTCGCCGGCAGCTTCGATCGCCTGGTGCGCCTCGCCCTCGAGCGGAGTGGGTGAGTCCGGCGGGTAGCGGTAGAGCCACGCGTACGGGGTCAGCTCGACGGCGCGATCCAGAACGGGCTCCAAACCCTCCGCCAGCGGTCGGGCCAGCGAGCCGAGCATGTCGAGGTCGTGGGTCCGGCCGAACCTCGTTCCATGCCAAGTCAGGAACCCCTTGATGGCCTTCTCGGCCGCCTGCTGGCAGTGGAAGAGGGCCACCGGCGCGAAACCCGGATCCTGCGCCAGTCGGACCGCGACTTCGAGATCGAGCGCTGCCAGCGCGAGCCACGATCGGACCTCGACCTCGAGCCCCGGGTCTCGAGCCGCAGGCTCAGGCGCCATAGAGGAGCCGCCCTTCGCGAAGGGCCGCCTCCGGCAGGGAGTTGACGACATGCGCGCGAAGGTCGAATGCGGGCCTGGTCATGACCACCGCATCGACCGGGACCCCTACGCCGCGTAGCGCTCGAACCGCCAGCTGCGGACGCTGGCGGGCCGCCGGCGCGTCGGCCGCCACGATCACCAGCAGGTCATAGTCGCTGTCCGGATCGGCCTGACCGCGAGCCCGTGAGCCGAACAGGTACACGGCCTCCGGCTGGTAAGCCTCCACGAGGCGGCGCAGGATCGAGCCGAGGATCGTGTCCACGCGTCGATCGTACGCGGCGAGGATCTCGCCGACGTGCTCGGGGCGTTCGACTGGTGAAGGCGATCGCGCGGTGAAGTACCGCTGATGCCCCTCCACTTGTGACCAGACGAGGCCGGCGTCCTCCAGGCGCGCCAGTTCTCGCGCTGTGGTGCCCGCGGAGGTGCTCACGAGGCGCGCAATCGCGCGCAGGTGGAGGCGCGCACCGGGCGTCTCGACAAGGATCCTGAGGATTCGCTGTCGGATCGCGGACCGCCCGGTGCCTGAAAGGGAGCTGTACTCAGACACGAGTACAACTGTACTCAGGTGTTCGACGACGTCAATCGCTCTCCTCCGCGACTCGGCTCCTCGCCTCCATCGTTGCGACGGTGCGCTTCGACGGCGTTCCTGGCCTCGGAACGTCGTGCCGCGAGCGGTCGGGAACTAGCCCAGGCAGATCCGCAGGTAGTAGGCCCAGAACGCCGGTACCTCGCGGACGATCAGGACGGGCATCTGACCGATCGGTTCGGGATCGTCGGCGGGGACCGTCAGGACGTCGATTCCCGCGCTGGCGAAGGCAAGCTGCACCCGTGGCAGGTGGTACGCCTGGCTGACCGCGATGACGCGCGCCGGGCCGGCGGCGCTTCCCTCGGAGCTGAGCAGCGCTGCGACATTGGCGACCGTCGCCTCGGTCGAGTTGCCGGCCGGATCGACGAGGATCGCCGAGGCGTCGACGCCCTCAGCGACGGCGACGTCACGCATGACCCGGGCCTCGTTGAACCCGTCACTCCCGTCCCCGCCAGACATGACCAGGAGGCGGACGAAGCCACCCCGGTAGAGATCGATCCCGGTGCTGACACGGTCGGCGAGCAGCGGCGACGGCTGCCCCGTCGCGTAGACGGCAGCCCCGAAGATCACCGCGACGTCGGCTGGCCGGCGGTAGTCCGTCGTGCCGAAGAAGAGCATCTGGGCAAGTGGAAACACCAGGGCCCAGCCACCGACGGCTCCGGCGAGCGCGATCGCGTCGCGCCGTTTCCCGACGGCGGCGCCTGCGCCGCACCCGGAGGGCCACCAGCGCGAGGCAGGCCAGCAGCAGTGCGGTGACCAGCGAAAGGGGCACGCCCGTGAACGCACGGACGTCGCCGGCCCCGACGGCCGAGTAGAAGCGGACGACGTCGCGGATGGCGAAGCCGGCGAAGAGCCCGGCGGCCACCGCCGTCGCCCGGCCCAGGCGCGCCCCGACGGCGGGGACGATCGCCCACGCCCCGAGCAGCCCGGCGAACCCCACCAGCAGGAGGAGTCGGGCGCCCGTCGGGAGATCGCGCAGGTCGACCCACCAGAGGCTGACATCGAGGGTTCGGCCGCGGAGCTCGCCAACAATCCCGATGAGCGTGAACGCAGCGAGGAACAGGGCCGCGCCCCGCATGGCAAGCAGGCCGACGGATGCGAGGCGCGCGGGCACGTCCGTCAGACGCTTCCACGGCACGCCCTGTGATGCCGTGAAGAAGCGGCACCGCTCCGATGGATGCACGCGACCGCGAGGTCCGTCCCAGAACCGGAGACCCAGGACAAGGCGTACCTCGGGCCCTGGTCGTCGCCAACATCCCCGAGAGGGATCGGCAGGGTTTCCCGGAGACTCCGGCGACTCGGACCACGGAAAGGCCCGCCCCGTGCTCGGGGGCGGGCCTGAGACTCACTTCACCAGGTGAAGGATCCCTTCATCAGATGCGAATAAGGCACAGATTCAGCTGCAGCCGCTCGTGCTGCCGCAGTTGAGGCACTTGTAGCAGCTGCCGTTGCGAATCATGATCGAGCCGCAGTCGGCGCACGAGGGGGCGTCGGCCTGGGTGGTGAAGGCGGTGCGGTCGGCGCCGAGCGAGGCCGCGATGGCCGAGGCCGCGCTGCCCTTCCCGTTGCCGTTGGCATGGCCGTTGCCGTTCGCCTTCGCGGCGCCGTTCTTCGCCCCTGCCGTGCCCGGCGCGACCGGCGTGCGACGCGCCGGCCAGGAACGCGGCCGTGGCGACGGCCGTGGGCCGAGAGGGCGGCTCGTCGAGCGCCTCGTCCACGGCGGACGGGCCCTCCCCTGGGGCGGGGGCGAGCGGGTTGGCCGTCGCCGACGCGCTGAGCGACGACGCCCCGAAGGGCATGGCCGCGCCATAGCCGCCCGCGCCGCCGGACCGGTCGACCAGGCCCAGGGCGGCCCGATCGTCGCCGGTGAGGAAGCGCGAGCCGAGCCAGCGGAAGATGTAGTCGATGGTCGACTTGGCGATGGGGATCTCCGCGTTGCCCGTGAAGCCGGACGGCTCGAAGCGGACGTGGGCGAACTTGTTCACCAGGTCGCGCAGCGGCACGCCGTACTGGAGGGCCAGGCTGATGGCCGTGGCGAAGGTGTCCATGAGGCCGCTGACGGTGGACCCTTCCTTGGCCATCTTGAGGAAGATCTCGCCCGGCTGGCCGTCCGGATAGAGGCCGACCGTGATGTATCCCTCGTGGCCGGTGATGTCGAACTTGTGGGTGATCGCGGTGCGCTCGGCGGGCAGGCGCCGGCGGTGCGGCTTGACCGCCTCGGCCTGGGCGACGGCGAGTTGCCTGCGCAGCTCCTCGACCATCTCCGACGCCGCCTTGTTCTCGTCGTCGCTCTTGAGGCGCGACGTCGAGAGCGGCTGGCTGCGCTTGCTGTTGTCGCGGTAGATCGCGATCGCCTTGAGGCCCAGCTTCCAGCCCTTGAGGTAGATCTCCTCGATCTCGTCGGCGGTGGCCGCCTCCGGCATGTTGACGGTCTTGCTGATCGCGCCGGACAGGAACGGCTGCACCGCCGCCATCATCCGGACGTGGCCCATCGGGGCGATGGAGCGCGTGCCGTTGCGCGGCTTGAAGGCGCAGTCGAAGACGGTCAGGTGCTCCTGCTTGAGGCCGGGCGCGCCTTCGATCGTCTCCCGCTCCTCGATGAAGCGGTCGATCTCCTCGACCTGCTCGGGCGTGTAGCCCAGGCGACGAAGCGCGTGGGGCACCGTCCCGTTGACGATCTTGAGGTAGCCCTCACCGACCAGCTTCTTGTACTTGACGAGGGCGATGTCGGGCTCGATGCCGGTGGTGTCGCAATCCATCATGAACGCGATCGTGTTGTGGCTGACGAAGCCGTTGGCCACGTAGGTCACGTTGGCCGGTACCGACAGGTCGTAGGTCAGCTCCTCCGCGCCGAGCGTAGCGGTCGCGATCTCGTCATAGAAGTAGCCGAGCGCCTGTGCCAGGTCGGGATCGGCGGTTCGCTCGAGGAGCGCCGTCGCGGAACGGCGTGAAACGAGGCCAGTCCGCGAGAGCGAGAGCAGCATCGTCTTGCGCAGGTCGTCGTTCTCGGGCGCCAGGCGATCGACCGTCGCGCGGCTCACCGGCACGAGGTCGTACCGGGCCGCCTGGGGATGGGCGGCCAACGCCAGCGCCTCGCGCTTGCGCTCGGAGATGAACGAGATCTCGGCGAGGAACCGACCTCCCGAGGCGGCGTTGAGCAGGCGCAGGACATGGACAGGGTTCGCGCCGAGGTGCCCGCGAACCGGCGGATCGACCTTGCGCGTGGTCACGAAGCGGAGCGCCAGGAGCAGCGTCTGGACTTCCCGGCTGAAGCGGTCCGAGACCGTAGAGAAGGAGGCGTAGCCGTTGTTCACGTTTCCGTCGGCCTCGAACAGGCCGCGGACGAATGCCCGGTAGGCCGCCGGGTCATTCGTGTAGAGGATCACGTCCGGGATGTGAGGTTGGTAGCCCTTGCCGCGGTGATCGCCGGCCGGGGCGTGCTTGGCAAACCCGCACGCCTCCCACCAGAGCACGAGGCGGACCGAGTTGAGGGCCACCTCGGTGTAGCCGGCCTTCTTGGTGATGGCTGCCTTCAGCCCGAACAGACGGTGACCGAGGTCGACGATGCGCTGGACGACGTCGGTGTCCGAGGCGGTCACGGCGAAGCGCAGGCCGCGGGCGTGGAGCGATCCGTCACCCATGAAGTAGCCGACCAGCTCCGCCAGGTCGCCGCTGACGAAGCGAGGCACGAACGTCCGGTGGTCGGAGGTCCAGTACGCCTCCGGCAGCGGAGGCAGAGGAACCTCGCGAGGCTCGCCGACCATTCCGCCCAGCAGCATCGGCACGCGATCGCCGGCACGCAGGTCGGCGAAGCGGCGCCACTGCCAGTCCCCACCGGCGTCGACGACCCGGATCCGATGGGTGGTGGTCCCCTGGACCCGGTAGCCACGGGCTGTCTCCACGGTCACGACGGGCTCGGCGCCGTTGACGAAGAACTTCGTGGCTGGGCGCGGGCCGTCGTCGGTCGCGACGCGCAGGTCCAGGTCCTGCCACTTCTCGCCGTCGGGATTGCCGAGGCCCTTGAGGCGGACCAGGCCTCGATCGGTGAGCACCATGCTGTCGCCGACCAGGCAGCCGGTGGGAGCGAGCAGCGTCGTCTGGGCGTTGCGGTAGCCGTTGGCTCGTCCAGCTCCAGCGTCTCGTCCCACAGCGACGCGGGCCGTGGCGGCGAGGTTCGCCGGCAGGGTCTCCGTCGGGATCCGGGTCGCGGCCGCGCGATGCGCCTCCATGACGCCCAGGAACGGTTCGCGGTTCTTCTCGAACTCGACGAACGGGCCGCCGTGGTCGCGGGCGATCACGGCCGACTGGCGGTATGCCTCGGCGGTCATGATCGAGGTCAGCGCCGCCGCATAGGCCTGGCCGTCGGGCGAGTCGTAGGCCAGGCCCCGGCTCATCAGCAGCGCGCCGAGGTTGGCGTAGCCAAGTCCGAGCGGCCGGTAGCGGTGGCTGTTCTCCTCGATCTTCGGCGTCGGGTAGCTGGCGTTGTCGACCAGGATCTCCTGGGCCGTGATCGTCAGCCGGCACGCGTACCGATACGCGTCGACGTCGAACTCGCCGTCCTCGCCGACGAACTTCATCAGGTTGACCGACGCCAGATTGCAGCTGGTGTCGTTAATGAACGAGAACTCACTGCAGGGGTTCGTGGCGTACTGGCGGTCCGAGTTGCTGAACCGGGTTCCACTCGTTGATGGTCGTGTCGTACTGGATGCCGGGGTCGCCGCAGACCCAGGCCGCGTCCGCCATGCGGCGGAAGATCTCGCGAGCCCGGTACGTTCCCATCTCGCGCCCGCCGACGACCGCGTGAGTGGTCCAGTCGCCGTCCGCTTCGACCGCTCGCATGAAGTCGTCCGTGACGCGGACGGAGTGGTTGGCGTTCTGGAACGCCACGGAGCCGTACGCCTCGCCCGTGAACGAGGGGTCGTAGCCCTCCTCGATCAGGGCCCAGGCCTTCTTCTCCTCGAGCATCTTGCTGTCGATGAAGTCGAGGATGTCGGGGTGGCCGGCGTCGAGGATGACCATCTTGGCGGCGCGCCTGGTCTTGCCGCCCGACTTTATGACGCCGGCGAAGGAGTCGTAACCGCGCATGAAACTGACCGGGCCGGAGGCGATCCCCCCGCCGGCCATCCTCTCCTTCGATGAGCGAATCGGCGACAGGTTGCTGCCCGCACCGGAGCCGAACTTGAACAGCATCGCCTCCGTCTTGGCGAGGTCCATGATCGAGGTCATGGAGTCCTGGACCGAGTTGATGAAGCAGTTGTGGACGGCGACGTTGTTGGACAGGTACTCGCCCGACTCCGTCTGGATGTCGTAGACCTCGTCGAGGCCCAGGTCCTCGATCGCGACGATCTGCTCTTCCCGGACGCTCGGCACGTGCTTCAGGTCGCGGAGGCCAAGCGACTCGAGCAGGCGTGCCCGCTTCTCGCGGCCGACGAAGCCGACCAGCTCGGCGAATCGCGCACGCTCGCTGCCGACCGAAATCGCGACCTCGTGGAGGTCATGCCGGTCAGTCCGCTTCTCGCGCTTGAGCGTCCGCCGTGAGTAGATCCCGATCGAGTTCAGTAGCAGCTGGACATCCTCCGTCCAGCGATCCCCGATGACCGCGAACCCGATCCGCGCCGACTCCTGGCCACGCGCCCGGCTGAGGGCGACGTACCCGTCCGCCTGGAAGATGCTCCGGAGGTAGGCGCAGACTTCTTCATACGACGCGGACCAGAGACGCTCAGGGACACGGATCTTCGTCCCCCGGTCGAGCAGGCTCCACCGCTCTACAAAGTCGCGGACGACCTCGCCATAGATGCGGATTCGCTGGACCCGAATCTCTTTCGTGTCCGCGTCGCGCACCGTGCGGTGAACATGCGGCACGGCGACATCGAGGTTGTCCATGACCCAGCGGTATTCGTCATCGTTGGCGACCTGGAACTCGAGCGTCAGCGAGCGGTTGGTGCCGGACTCGTACTGGCCGACAAATCCGTCTGCCTGGAGCCATCCGGCGAGTGCCGCCTCGGCCTCCAGGATCCTGGCCTGGCGGTCGATCGGCTCGTCCTCCGCGAGATCGCCACCGGGGGCGCCAACGGCGGCTGGAACCTGGACCGGCGATGCCACACGCGCACGGTGGGGATGGAGGTGCATCCGCATGCCGACCTCGAGCTGATCGACGCGCAGCCACTCGGGCGCGGTCCGACGCTCCCGGACGGCCTTGACGACGTGGTCAGGCGTCGCCTCGACGAAGTTGCCGTTGGCGAGGCGGATGCGGCGGACCGGCTTTCGGCCGTTTCTCTTGACGGCGACGATCCGGGTGATCCCGTTCGCGTCGTAGACCTCGCGGCCGATCGCGTTCTCGTCCACGAGCCGACCGATCGGGATCATGCCTTGCGGCGTCGAGATGCGGGCGTCGTAGGGCTGGCATGCGCTGCACTGTGGTCGCGCCTCGATGCCGACGTTGAACCAGACCGGCGAGTTGAAGGCCATCTTCTGGTGCACGCAGGAGGTGCGTGAGCTCGGCGCGGAAGGCGGCCAGGTCCTCGTCCGTCGCGAAGTAGTGCTGGGTCTCCGCCCACGCGGCGATGGCCAGGACGACGCGGTCGATCAACTGGCGGACCGACGTCTCGCGCTCCGGCGTGCCGAGATGGCCGCGGAAATACTTGCTGACCACGACATTGGTGGCGAGCTGGCTCCAGAACGCCGGGACTTCGACGTCCTTCTGCTCGAAGACGACCTTGCCCGACTCGTTGCCGATCGAGGCGGTCCGGATCTCCCAGGTGATCTCGTCGTAGGGGTGCACGCCGGGCCGCGTCCAGCGGCGCTCGATGGTGAGGCCGCGGGTGCCCTCGCCGGTGAACCGGAGGGCATCCATGGCGGCCCGGGCCGCCTGCTCGGCGGCGTCGCGCAGGGCTCGAGCCCGCTCGAACTCGGCCTGGCCGCGGGCGGCCACGGCCGCCGTCGTCGATGCGGCCTGGCCGGGGGCCTGGCCAGGGGCCTTGGACCGGCCGGCTTTGCCGTGCCGTGGATGCGTGGCGGACATGACCGGTACGACCTCGTCGGTGGCTCGAGCCATTGCTGCTTGCTCCTCACGCGGGGGCGACGCGTGCCGTCGAACCCATCCTGCGGCGCCCGGGCGCCGACCTCCCTGCCGTCCTGCGGGCGATGGCCTGGGGGTCCGGCCGCCCGTCGGGACTTGTCACCGTGGCCCGTCCTGGGCCTTCCTCGTAGCTGCGACTGCGCCCGCGGCCCGTGCCTGCCACCCGGCGCGCGTCCCACCACGAGGGCCGATACGGGCCCCCGGCGAGGATGTTCCGAGGGCCTCACCCGGCGGTGGGCGGTCGAGTCACTGTACCTCGACCGATGCCCTGCGTCAATGCCCAAACCACAAGATGTAGTGTCGCTCCAGCCCAGCCACCACGACATGTTGGGGTTCGGCTCGATTTCGCTGCGCGCCTGCGGAGCCCCGGTGGAGAACGCGGAGCGCCGATGCGGACAACCCTCACGCCCGCGGTGGATGGCTCGCGTCGCGGTGGGGAAATACCTCGTTCAGGAACACGCGTTCGAATCTGCGGCTGGCGGTGAGGCCGTCAGCGGCGCCGCCATGGCCCGGCCCGGGGGACGCCGCGACTCGGTGGACGCCCCGTCGCGTGTCGCCGTCTCGCGGTCAGCCGGCCCCGGCCGCGCGGGCGCGCCGCCGGTACGCACGTCCCTTCATCCGGTTGCCGCAGACAGCCATCGAACACCACTGCCGCGAGCCGTTCTTCGACTCGTCGATGTACGCGTACTGGCAGGTCTCGCTGCGGCACACCTTGAGCCGCGGCCAGGAGCCGTTCGCGACGGCGGTCGCGACATCCGCGAAGAGTGTCGCGAGGGCGGCATCCAGGCCGGCCGCCAGCGGCCGCAGGCCCAGCTCCCCACCGGCCCCGACCGCCAGCCCCAGCGGGGCGAGGCGGCTCTCACGGTCAAGGCGTTGGAGCGAGGCCGCGCGCAGGCCATGGCCGGCGTTCGCCGCGAGCAGGTCGCGGATGGCCTCGCGGATCTCGCGAGCCCTGGCGACGTCCCCGGCCGCGAGCGGATCATCGGCACCGGGAAGTCCCGCCGCGCGGAGCCAGTCGCGGAGGCCATCCGGGGCGGCCAGGTCGTCGCTGCCCGACTCGATGTCGGCCGTGTTGACGAAGGCCGCGATCCGGCCGATCCCCGGTGCGGCCGCTGCGGCCGCGACGTCCGGGGACGGAAGGTCCGTCGCGGGCTCGACCCGGGTGTCGTCACCACTGATCATGGTTGACAGGTTAGCACATCCGGGCTACCATGCGCTAACCAGCAAACGGATTACGCAGGTGTTGTCTGCCGCCGGCAGGCAACGGCGAGATCCGGCCCGGAGGACGGCGAGATGCATCACTGGTGGATCGTGTGGCAGCTGACCCAGGAGAGCATGCAGGCGAGGGACGCCGAGTACGAGCGGAACCGGCAGTGGGAGCTCTCGAGGCAGGAGAGCGGGCAAGACTCGAGGCCCAAACCACCGCGGGCGTGGACGCTGCGCATGCCGCGCCTGGCCTTGACCGTCACGCTGGATCCGCGGGGGCGCCAGTCATGAGCGCGGCGACGCAGGTCGCGACCGCGGCCGCGGAGGCGTGGCTCGCCCGGTACGTCGACGCGTGGCGGACGAATGACGCGGCCGACATCGGCGGGCTGTTCACCGCAGATGCGCGCTACCTGCCCTCGCCGTGGGAGCAACCCTGGTCGGGACGCGAGGAGATCGTTCGCCTCTGGCTCGACCGGCGCGATGAGCCCGGCACGTGGCGGTTCGACGGCCGCGTCCTCGCGGTCGACGGCGGCATCGCGGCGATCGCCGGGACGACGACCTACCTCGCCCGCCCGGGCTCGCCCAAGACGCGGTACGCGAACCTCTGGATCGTGCGTCTCGGCGAGGACGGCATGGCGAGCTCGTTCCAGGAGTGGTGGATGGCGGCGCCGGACGGCCGTCCGGCCGGGGCGGCCCCGCAGGGCGCCGGCGCCTGAATTCGCGCTCGATACCCTGAGGCCGACGGTCAGCTGATGCCGCTGTACGAGTGGAGGCCGGGGAACCAGAGGTTGCCGGACAGCGTGACCAGGATCATGGCGAACCCGACCACCAGGATCAGGGCTGCCGGGCGCCCGTGCCAGCCCTTCTGATTGCGCAGGTGCAGGTACACGGCATAGACGAGCCAGGTCACGAGGGCGCTGGTCTCCTTCGGGTCCCATCCCCAGTACCGCGACCAGGCGATCGATGCCCACCACGACCCCAGCACGATCATCGTGGCAAAGACCGGAAACCCGATGACCACGGACCGGTAGGCCACCGCGTCGAGCACCTCGCGCGTCGGCAGCCAGGCGAACCGCTCCGTCGTCGAGCCGTCCGGGCGGCGCTTCTCCTGGATCAGGTACCCGACGCCGGCCGCGAAGCTCATCGCGAAGATGCCGTAGCTGATCATGGCCAGGCCCACGTGGATCGTGAGGAGCGGCGGGTTCTGGAGCGCCGGCACGAGCGGCTCGATCGACATCGGCAGGGTCAGGGAGTAGAAGTACAGGGCGAGGGCGACGCCCAGCGGCACGGCGCCGAGCGAGCGCACCGGATAGCGGCGCTCCAGCAGGACGTAGCCGGTGGAGATCGAGAACGCGAAGGCGACCACGAACTCATAGAGGTTGCCCCACGGGCCACGCCCGACCACCAGGCCCCGCACCAGCAGGGAGAGGCCGAGGACGGCGACTGCCGACCAGGCCAGGCCGATCGCGAACGGGCCCGCCGCGCTGCGCGGCGTGCCGTCGGATGGACCCGCGTCCAGTTCCGCAACGAAGCTGCCCGTGACGACCCCGGCGAATGCCGGCTGGCGAACCCGGGTCACCGCTGCCAGCCGGCGGCCGCCGGCGAGGAGCGTGATGTGGACGACGTGGGCCGCGAACGCGCCGACCAGGAGGAGGCCGGCGACCACGTAGAGGTAGAACGAGAGGGTGGCCATCGGGTGGTCTGTCACCTTTCGCGGGGGGGATGCGCCCGCTGCCTGCGGGCCCGGGAGGCTGGGGGTCAGGCGGCCGCGGCGCCGCCGGGAGGTGGTCCGGCCGGGCTGGCCACGTGGAGCTGGCGCGCCACGCGGAGCACCAGCCCGCAGTTGCCACAGGTGGGGAGGCCGGCAGACCGCTCCAGGCCGCACTTCGGACAGCGCAGGGAGAGATCCTCGCCGTCAGCGGTGCGCAGGGTGCCGAATGGGTAGGCGAGCCCGGTCCGCAGCGAGAACGGCTGGCCGAGCGGGAGGACCAGCGTGCCGTCCCGACCCTTCAGGAGCGGCCGAGGACCGTCCTCGTAGCGGAGCCGCGGCCGTGGGCGGCGGATCGCTGCCACGGACCAGGCGCCGCCGGTGACCATGATGTAGAGGGCGAGTGCGCCGGCGATTCCGATCGGGATCAGCGGGACCAGCGCATTCCAGTCCGGGTTGACGATCAGGCCAACCACGTTCAGGACGCCATCCCACGCCTGCTGGATGCTGCTGCCGAGGTCACCCATGGGCGGCATTCTAGACTCGTTGCCGCGCGGGACCAGATGCGGGGCCATGCCCGCGGTCAGCCTCCCGGCGCGCCCGGTCAGGTCAAGCCCAGGGTCGCTGGCTCACTCCACTCGGCCCGAGTCGCTCTCGCGATGGCGGGATGTGGCGGGGCCGGGACGGCCGATGCCGCCTCCGGCCCCCGCCGTGGTCGCCGGGTCAGCTGGGAACGGCGGCCCCGGGTGTGCGCTCCTCGACCGCCCAGTGGATGCCGTTGCGGTCCAGCGCCGCCAGGTACGGATCGGGGTCGAGCTGCTCGGGGACGAGCACGCCGCGCGCTCCCCAGGTCGCCGGCCGCGCGAAGCTCCATGCCGACGACCGGGTTGAAGCCGGTCTGGAAGGCGACCGCCTGCAGGCCGTGAGTCGCGCCCACGATCTCCTCGCCCACGGTCTTCTGGTAGACGTAGACCTCGCGCGGCTTGCCGTCCTTGCGGCCGATGGCCCACGTACCCACGATGGCCCGGCCCTTCATGCGCTCGCCGACCTTGGCCGGGTCGGGCGTGATCGCGGCGACGAGGTCGCGCGGGACGACCTCCACGCCCTTCACGGTGACCGGCCTGGTCGAGTCGAGCCCGACGGCGTGGAGGACGCGGAGCACGTTGATGAAGTCGGCGCCGAGGGCGTACTTGAACGAGGCCCTCTGACGCCCGGGATCCCGCGCGGGATCAGGACGACCTCCTCGTGCTCGACGTTGACGCACTCGACCGGGCCGATGCCCTCCGGGAAGACGAACGACTCGGGCGCGGAGAACGGCTCGGTCGTGTAGTGGCCGCCGCGGCCGCTCCCAGAGCAGCGGCGGGTTCAGGCACTCCTCGATCGTCGTCCAGATCGAGAAGACCGGCGCGAACGCGTGGCCCTCGATGTACAGGTCGCCGCCGTCGCGGACGTGCAGCTCGTCGACCTCATCGAAGAGGTGCTTCGCGGCGTACGCGGCGAAGATGTCGCGTCAGGCCGGGATCCATGCCCAGGCCCAAGCGATGGCCTGCCGCCCGGCCGCCTTCCACGCTCGTCCTTCGGCGAACTGGTAGTCGCCGAGCTTGACGCCGGGGAGGTGGAACGGGTCGCGGGTGCGGCTCGGACAGGCTCACCGCCATGTCCAGGTAGTCGACGCCGGCGGCAAGGCACGCATCGAAGATGGTCGGCACGAAGCGCGGGTCCGCGGCGTTGACGACGAGGTCCACCCCGTGCTCGCGGGCGAGCTGGGCGACGAGGTCCGGCTTGCCCGCATCGACGAAGGCGGCCGGGAACCTCGCGGTCGCAGCGGCGTCCGCGGGCCCCCCGCCGAGCCGTCCCTGGATGAGCCGGGCGCGCTCGACGTCGTAGTCGGCCAGGACCATCCGTTCCAGCCATGGTCGCTCGGCGCTGAGCCTGGCGATGGCCTCACCGACCGTGCCGACTCCGACGAGCAGGACCTTGAGCTGCTTCACGGGTGTATCTCCCCGCTGCGTGATGGATCCGGCCCAGCCTGCCATCGACGCGGGACGCGCTGCGTCATGTTCCGGGAGGCGGGCCGCGCCGCGGGGCGAGCAGCGCAGGGCGCGGGACCTGCCTGGATCCGGCCGATCTCAGCCCGGCCGGGTTCGGCGCGCCCGCCGAGGGTTGCCCGTCTTGCGCGTCGCTCCCCGACCCGGGCGCCACGGCGACCGGGCATTGTCGTCGCCATCATGCGCGCCCGCGGGGGGCGCCTGCTGGGGGGATCGGGGGCGCCCGGCGGCGGGCGCGGCGAGGCGCTGCCGCGCCAGCAGCCCCAGCAGCCAGGGGTTCCCCGCGGAACGGGCGCCCATGCGGGCGAGCAGCGCCCGCAGCTCCCGATCGTCCGTCACGACGAGCGTCGTGGCGGCGTCGACGGCGGCCAGGTCCCGGACGAGGTCGTCGGCCGGCCGGCTGCCTGCGTACCGCACCTCGACTCCGGCGGCGACCCTGCGCGTCATGCCGCCCGGGGCGGGCGAGCCGTCGAGCGCGACGACGACCGCGACGCCGCCCGGGACGATGGACCGCAGGCGGCCGACGAGGCTCGCGGCCGGGACCGGTTCGGACGACCGGGCGAGGGCGTACAGGAGGTTCGTGCCGTCCACGATCAGGCGCGAGACGCCTTCGAGGGGCGACCGGAGCGGCCGGGTCACGAGTGCGGCGTCGGCATGTCCCGGCCATCATGACCGATCCGGTCGCCAGGGCCAGCCGCTACCATTCCGGCGATGCTCCTCCTCGTCGATCTCGACGGTGTCCTGTATCGCGGCGCCGACCCGGTTCCCGGCGTGGCGAGCGTGCTGGCGGCGCGGGCCGAGGCAGGCGATGTCGTGGTCTTCGTCACCAACAACTCGATGCACCACCATGCCGACTACGTCGCGCGTCTCGAAGGCATGGGCGCGCCCGTCTCGGCCGATCGCGTCGTGACCTCGGCGAGCGCCACGGCGCTCTTCGTCGCCGGTGACGGCCTCGCGCCGCCCGGCCGCCGCGTCCTCGTCCTGGGCGCGGGCGGCCTGGAGCGCGAGTGCCGCGAGGCCGGCCTCGACGTGGTCACGGCGGCGGCCGCCGCCGAGCGGCTCTCGCGGGAAGGAATCGAGGGATGGGCCGCGGCCGGCCAGCCGGACACGGTGGTCGTGGGCCTCGACCCGCAGTTCACCTACCAGAAGCTTGCGGTCGCCCTCGATTGCGTGCGTCATGGCGCACGGTTCGTGGCGACGAACCGAGATCCCGTCCTGCCGGTGGCCGGCGGCGTCAGGCCGGGGGCCGGCACGATGGTCGCGGCCCTTGCCGCAGGGGCCGAGGCCGAGCCGATCTCGATCGGCAAGCCCGCGCCGCTCCTGCTCGAGCTCGCGATCCGGGCCGCGGGCATGCGCCGGGAGGACGCCGTCATGATCGGGGACGGCCTGGCCACGGACCTCGCCGCGGCGCGCGCGGTCGGGATCCCGTGCATCCTGATGCTCACGGGGGTGACGACCGCCGCGCAGGCGGCCTCGCTGCCGGACGGCGAGCGCCCGATCGCGGTCGCGGCCGATGCAGCCGGGCTGGAACGCGCCCTGGCGGAGCTCTCGACCGCCGGCGCCGCCGGCACCGCCGGCACCGCCGGCGCCTGAAGGCGCGCGGGCCGCCCGCACCTGGCACCGCCTGCTACGCTGGCGGAGATGGCGACGGTCCTGGTCACCGGTGCTTCGGGCTTCGTCGGGAGCCACGTGGTCCCCGAACTGCTGGCGGCCGGTCATCGCGTCGTTGCGGTAAGCCGATCGGAGCGCGCCGCGCCCCAGGCCGGCGCGCGCACCGGTCATCCGGCCGACGCGGGGATCGAGGTCAGGCTCGCCGACGTGCGGCGGGCCGAGACACTGCCGCCGGCCCTGGCCGGCGTCGACGCGGTCGTCCACCTCGCCGCGATCCCGCGCGACTGGAACGGTGGCCGCGACCTCCTGGCCGTGAACCTGGGCGGCACCCGGAACGTGGTGGCCGCGATGCAGGCGGCCGGCGTTCGTCGCCTGGTCCACCTGGGCGCACTCGGCGTCGTCGATCGGCCGGACCTCCACTACGGCGCGTCGAAGGCGCGGGCGGAGCGCGTCGTGGCCGAGAGCGGCCTCGACTGGACGATCCTGAAGCCGAGCCTGATGTTCGGGCCACGGGACGGGTTCTTCAACCTCCTGGCCGGCCTGGTCCGCATGTCGCCCGGCCTGGTCCCGGTCCCGGGTCGGGGTCGAGCACGGTTCCAGCCGCTCCACGCCGCCGACCTCGCCCGCTGCGTGCGGGTCGCCCTCGAACGGCCGGAGACCATCGGCGCGAGGTACGAGCTCGGCGGCCCCCGGACATGGAGCTACCGCGAGATCCTGGGCGAGGTCCTGCGCGGACTCGGCGCACGGCGGGTCATCGTGCCCGTGCCGGTGCCGCTGATCGCGATCGTCGCGCGAACGGCGGAGGCGCTCCGCCTGCGCGGCTTTCCCGTCGCGAGCGACCAGCTTCGCCAGCTCGTCTTCGACAACGTCACGACCGCGGATTCGGTCGTCCGGTCCTTCGGCTTCGAACCGCGCCCGATGGAAGGAGCGCTCGGGTACCTGCGGCAGCGGCCTGATCGCCAGGTCACGCCGGACAGCGGTCCGGCGTGAACCGCTCGCGCGGGCTCCGGGCGATCGTCGTCCGGCTGACCTGGGCCGCGGCGGCCGTCGTCCTGGCGCTGGGAACGGCGGGGATCGCCGCCGGCCTGGATCACCTTCCGGGGTCGGCGGGCCGGCCGGAGCTCACCTGGGGCGCGGACCAGGCCATCGCTCCCGGACTCGACGCGGCGACCGTCGACCTCGAGGCGCTCTCGGCGAAAGTGAACAACCTTGCCGATCTGGGGCGTTCCGCCCTGACCTCGCTGGTGTCGAGCGACGCGACCGGACTTCAGGCGGCGATCACGGCCGGGTCCCGGAAGATCGCCGACATCGAGTCCGCGGCGGCCGCGCTGCGCGCGCGGCTCGACGCCCTGCCCGGCGTCGGGCCGGGCATGGAAGCGCGCCTGGGTCCTCCCGCCATCGCCCGCTACGCGGCACTGGTCGACGCCCTGCCCGCCGTTGACGGCCTCGGCGACGCGTGGCAGCGCCTCGCCGGTGGGGCGGTGCCGGCCATCGAGCTCTCCGGCCACCTGACCGCCCACGATCGGGTCGCCGGCGAGGCCGCCAGGCTGGGCTCCGCCGGCAAGTACGCCGACGCACTGAAGACGCTCGACGGGGCCAAGGCAGAGCTGGCGGCAGCGAGGAAGATCCGGGATCAGCTGGCCAGCCACGTCGACGTGTCGACGCTCGACGAGTGGATCGCCCGCAACGCCGAGTTCGACACGGCCGTCGGCGACCTGTGGACCGCGATTGCGGCCTCGAAGGGCAGGTCCACGGCCGCCGTGACGGCGGCGGCAAAGCGTTACGAGGCCGCGAAGGCATCCCTGCCGGCTGATACGAAGGCGCTGGTGATCATCCTCGGAGACGTCGCGCGCGGCGGCCTGAACCAGGCCGTCATCGCCATCGAGCAGGCTCGCGGACGACTCCTCGCGTCGACGGCCGCGGCCGTCTCGAGCGCGTCGCCCGAGCCCTCGACCGCGGCATCGCCGGAAGCCCCGGCATCGGCACAGCCCCCGGCATCGGCACAGCCCCCGGCATCGCCGGGTGCGACCTCGCCCGGCTCGCCATCGCCGAGCGGCGCTGCTCCCGCGACGCCGGCTCCGTCAGCCAGTCCGTAGGCTCCGCCCGCCAGCTCCGCCGGCGGCTCCGCCCGGCAGCTCCGCCCGGCGGCAGGTCCTGCCGGACGCCCGCCCCCCCCGCATGCCCCGTCCGCCGACCGGTCGCCCTCCGACGAGCGTGGGGCGATGCCGAACGCGGGCGAGGCCGAGCACCGGCCCGGGCCCCGCTAGACTTGCCAGAGGCGCGCCGGCCGGGCGGCGCCACCGCAACCGGAAGGAGCCAGCCCGCATGCAGGTGCGGATCGTTGCCGATCAGCCGTGGGACGTGCAGGCGGACGTCCTGGCAGCCCCGTTCCTGGGAGAGCCGGCATTCGACGGCCCACTCGGCGAACTGGACCGGCGTGCCGGTGGGAGCCTCCGCCAGCTCGCATCGTTCGGTGAGCTCGAGTCGAAGCGGTACGCGACGGCGCTGGTCGCGGGGCGCGATCTCGGCGCGGCGTGGCTGGTGGTCGTGGCCGGCGGACCCGCCGGAAGCCTCGACCGGGAGGCGATCGTCCACCTCGGCGCGACCATCGAGCGGCGCCTCGCGGGCCGATCGGTCCACCGCCTGGCCGTCTGGCTCGGGGGGCTCCCGAAGGCCGTCGACGGGGGAGCGGCGACCGCCACCGAGCTGCTCGTCCGTGGCGTCGTCGAGGGAAGCTTCGACCCCGCCTCGATCTACCGGGCGAACCGCGAGGCACCGCCCGACCTCGACGAGATGATCGTCGTCGCGCCCGGGGCCGACGCGGCCGCGCTCGCCCGCGCCGCGGAGCGCGGCCGCATCATCGGCGAAGGCACGAACCTGGCCCGCCGGATGGCCAACCGGGCCGCCAACAACGTCAGCCCCCGGGTCCTGGCCGACCTCGCCGGCGACCTCGCGACCGAACATGGCCTGACGATCGACGTCCTCGACGCGGATCGCGCCGCGGAGCTCGGCATGGGCATGTTCCTCGCCGTCGGCCGCGGCAGCGACAACCCGCCGCGGATGATCGTGCTGCGGTCCGGCGACCCGGCTGCCCGGGACGCGCGCGGGCGCCTCGTCGCCCTGGTCGGCAAGGGTGTCTGCTTCGACTCCGGTGGGATCAGCATCAAGCCGGCCGATCGCATGGAGGAGATGAAGACGGACAAGGCCGGGGCCTGCACCGTCATCTCGGCGATCGTCACCGCCGCCCGCCTGTCGCCCGGGCTCCCGCTCCTCGCGGTCGCCCCGGCGGTCGAGAACATGCCCGGGCCCCACAGCGCCCGCCCCGGCGACGTGGTGACGGCCCTCAACGGCAGAACCGTCGAGATCACGAACACCGACGCGGAGGGCCGGCTGATCCTCGGCGACGCCATGACCTACGCGGAGCAGCTCGGCGCCACGCACGTCGTCGACGTCGCCACGCTGACCGGTGCGGTCGCACGAGCGCTCGGACACCTGGTCACGGGCGCGTTCGGAGCGCCCGACGACTGGTACGAGGAGGTCGCGGCGGCCTCGCGCGCCGCGGGCGAGCGATTCTGGCGACTCCCGCTCGTCGATGAGTACTGGCCGGAGATGGAGAGCTGGTACGCCGAGATGGCCAACACGGGCCTGCCGGAGGGGGGTCTCATCAAGAGCGCCCTCTTCCTGCGCCAGTTCGTGACCGTGCCGTGGGTGCACCTGGACATCGCCGGGTCGGGCTACTTCCGGAAGGCGACCCCGTGGGGCGCCCGCGGCGCAACCGGGGCCGCCACGGCGACGCTCGTCGAGCTGGCCCTCGCGGGCGCGAGCGCCGGGCCCGCGTAGCCCGCGCGGTCGGACCGGCGGCGGCTCGCGCTTGGACCCGCTCTCGCTCGCCTTCACCGTGGCCGGCGCCGCCTGGGGAGTGGTCGCCGACCGGGTCGCCGCTCGCTGGCCGGCGCACGACGATCGTGCGGTGCGGGCGGTGGACTGGCGAACGGTCGCCGTGCCCGTGCTCGGCGGCGCCGCCCTCGGCACGCTCCCGCTGCGCTTCGCAGGGGCGCCCGGTTCGCTCGTGCTGTTCACGGCCTACTTCCTGGCACTGACCCTGCTCCTCGCGACGGATCTCGACCAGCGGCTCCTGCCCGACGTCGTGACCCTGCCGCTGATCCCGGTCGCGCTGCTGATCGGTGCCCTGGGCTGGAATCCGCTCGTCCCCCCGAGCGGCCTGGTCCTCGCGCTGGTCGCGGCGCTGGCCATTCCCGCGATCCTGTGGGTCGTGTCCGTGCCGTTCGGAGCAGGGGCCATCGGGATCGGCGATCTCAAGCTGCTGGTGTCGGTCGGCCTGCTGACAGGCCTGCTCCGCGCCGTCAGCGGCGTCGTGGTCGGCGTCCTCGTCGGCGGCGTGGTCATCGTGGTCCTGCTCGCCGCCCGGCGGATCAGCCTGCGCACCTATATCCCGTTCGGGCCGTTCCTCATCGTGGGCGCGTACTGGGCGGTGCTGCTCGCCACCTGAGAGAGGGCAAGTCCCGGTCCGGGCGCCGGGCCCGCCTCCCGCACGACGGACCGTTGGCACGCTGGCGTACAATCCCGGCGTCGGTGTCGTCACGCGGCTGTGCCCATACGCGTTGACGGCGACAACCGGCGGGTCTTCCCGCCACGGCTCGCCCGGGAAAGCGTGCCCAACGGAGCAATGCCTCGCACGATGTCGACGCCAACGGAATGGACCGTCTCGCCCGCCTGATCCGGGGCGCGTTCGGCGCGCCGCGCCGTTCCTCCCGCCCGCGCCGCGTGCAGCTGGCGCCCGGGTGGCGGCGGCCGTCCCCCCGGCTCGTCCTGCGCCCATCTCGGCCGCCCTCGCGCCTGCTCGCGCTGGCGCTGCTGCTGCCCTTGCTGGTCGGCATCGCCGGACCGGCCACGACGAGCGGCAACGAGCTGTCCGACGCCCAGGCGAAGCAGAAGGCACTGGCCGCCCAGATTGCGGCCCAGCGGGCCCAGGTCGCGAAGCTCAAGGCGATGCAGGTCAGCCTCTCCGCCGACATCGCGTCGACCCAGGTCGCCCTCAACGGGATCAACCAGGACCTGGCCGCGACGAAGGTTCGCATCACGAAAGTGTCGCAGGAGATCGCCGTCGTCCAGGCGACGTACGCGGACCTGGTTCGCCAGGTCGACCTCCTGAATGCCCAGATCGACTCGCTTCGCCAGGACCAGGTGGCGACCGCCCAGGCGCTGGCCGACCGGAAGGCGATGCTGGCCGCGCGCGTGCGCGAGGCGTATCGGACCGACCGCACGCCGCTCGTGCAGCAGCTGCTCACCGCGGGTTCGATCTCTGACGTCTTCCAGGACGTCGGCGACTACCTGGACCTCGGCAGCCAGGACCAGGCCATCGCCGCCCAGATCCAGCAGGATCAGCAGACGCTGACGACGCTTGGCCAGACGCTGACCGCGTCCCTTTCCGCCAAGCAGGATCTCGTTGCCCAGACCGTGGCCCAGAAGCAGCTGCTGGACGCCCAGGCGGCCGACCTCAAGGCCGCCAAGGCCCACCTCGCCGCGCTCCAGAAGCAGACGAACCAGCAGCTGGCCATCCAGCGGGCGGCGTGGGCCAAGATCGCCAGGAACCGCACCGCCGCGGCGGCCGCGATCGCCGCCGACCAGCGCGCCCAGGCGAAGCTCCAGTCCAAGATCAGGGACCTGCTCGCCGCCCAGGCCCAGCTCGGCAATATCCCGTCCCAGTACAACGGCACGCTCCGGTGGCCGATGTCCGGCGTCATCACCCAGGAGTTCGGCTGCACGGGGTTCCCGTCCGAGCCACCCCTGGGCAGCTGCGCCCATTTCCACGAGGGCATCGACATCGCCGCACCCATGTACACGCCGATCCGGGCCGCGGCGGACGGCGTGGTGGTCTTTGCCGGCCCGAACCCGTGGGATCCGTACCCCAAGGCCTGGATCGTGATCATCGCCCACAGCGACACGCTGGCGACGTGGTACGCCCACGTGGACAACGGGAGCCATTCGATCCCGGTCGTCGCGGGCCAGCACGTCAGCCAGGGCCAGGTCATCGCGTACGAGGGGATGACCGGCAACACGACCGGCCCGCACCTCCACTGGGCGGTCATGTTCAACGGCAACTTCGCCAACCCGCGCCTCTTCACGTAGGCGCGGCGCTCGCCATCCGACCCGCCCCGTCGGGCGGTTCCTGTGCCACGGGGACGGCCAGTCGAACGTCGATGGCCGTCACGCTGGCGGCCACCGAGCGTGGGCCGCGCCGGCCGGACCCCGTGGTAGGCTTGCCGCGCCACCCGAGTGGGTGCGGCGCGGAGGAGGTGGCATGAAGCGAGCCCTTGCCGTGATCCTGGCCGGTGGAGAGGGTGCGCGCCTCTCGATCCTCTCCGAGAAGCGGGCCAAGCCCGCGGTCCCCTTCGGCGGCAAGTACCGGATCATCGACTTCGCGCTCAGCAACTGCGTCAACTCCGACCTCGACAACGTCGTGGTCCTGACCCAGTACAACCCCCGCTCGCTCAACGACCACATCGGCCTGGGCAGGCCGTGGGATCTCGACCGCAACACCGGCGGCGTGCGGATGCTGCAGCCGTACATCGCCCGCGGCAAGGCCAACGAGTGGTATCGGGGCACCGCCGACGCGGTCCTGCAGAACCTCTCCGTCGTGGACCAGGCACCCGGCGACCTCGTGGTCATCCTGGCCGGCGACCACGTCTACAAGATGGACTACCAGCCGTTCGTGGCCTTCCACCGCCGCAAGAACGCCGACGCCACGATCGCGGTACGGCGCGTGCCCCTGGCCGAGGCGACCCGGATGGGCGTCCTCGCCGCCGACGAGACCGGCCGGATCACGGAGTTCCAGGAGAAGCCCAAGCAGCCGCGCTCCGACCTGGCCAGCATGGGCGTCTACGTGTTCACGAAGCGGGCCCTGCATCGCTGGCTGGACGAGGAGAGTCCCGACTTCGGGAGCGACGTCATCCCGGCCATGCTGTCCGGCGGCGCCCGCGTCTTCGGCTATCGCTTCGACGGCTACTGGCAGGACGTGGGGACGATCCAGAGCTACTGGGAGGCCAACATGGCCCTCCTGGAGGATCGCCCGGACCTGGACCTGTACGACCGGGAGTGGCTCATCCACACGAGGTCCGAGGAGCGCGCACCGGCCAAGATCGGGGCGACCGCCCAGGTCCACCGAAGCCTGATCTCGCACGGCTGCCTGGTGGAGGGCATGGTCGTCAACTCCGTCCTCTCGCCGGGCGTGGTGGTCGGCGTGGGCGCGGTGGTCCGCGATTCGATCGTCATGTTCGACTCGGTGATCCGGCCGGGCGCCGTCCTCGACCGGGCGATCCTCGACAAGGAGGTCACCGTCGGCCCGAGCGCGATCATCGGCGAGGGTGCAGACCTCCTCGTCCCGAACCGGCTGACGCCAACCCACCTCAATACGGGCATCACCATCATCGGCAAGCGGGCGGTCGATCCCTCGCGGCATCCGCCTCGGGCGGAACGTGCGGGTGGACGCCGACGTCCGGGCCACGGACTTCACCGGGCGCGTCGTGGAGTCCGGGGCGACGGTCGTGCACCGCGAGGTCAGCCGACGCCGCGCCGGGGCGCGGCCGGGCCCGGGCGAGCGGCGGTCCGATGGGCCGGCACTGACCGCGGTGCCCGTCGGCCGCGACGCGGCCGGACGAGGCCGGGCCGGACGCTGACACCCCGCGGATCGGCGCTCCCGCGTCGCATGGGGCACGCCGTGGTGGCCGGCCCGCTCGACACGGTTGGCGCGGCCCCGAACGACGGCCCGATCCCGAACGGCGGCCCGGCCGCGGCGAGCGCCATCGAAGACTGGCTGGCGGAGCTCGACCTGCCACCGGGCGAACGGCTCGAGCGCGAGGGCACGGCGTCCTGGGACCTGCACCTCGACGGCCGCCGTCGCTTCGACGTGAGGGTCACGGTCATGCTCGATCCGGCGCTCGGCTGCATCGTGTGGGCCCCGCTCGCACCGCCGATCGTCGACAGCTTCCGGAAGTCCTACCGGCGGCTCCTGCGCTGGAGCGACGAGATCCCGTTCGTGAAGTTCACGATCACCGAGGACGAACGGCCCGCCGCCAGCGTCGAGATCCCCGCCGATCGGCTCAGCCGGGACGAGCTCGCCGTGGCCATCGTCCGCGTGCTGGCCGTCGCCGACCTGCTGCTCGAGGAGGTGGCGCCGTGGATCTGGGTGGGCGGCCGCGTCCCGGACTGGAGCGATCGCGAGTCCCGCCAGGCCGGCCTGTTCGCCGCATACGCCGGTCGGCTGGGCGAGCTCGGCGGCCCGCGCTGAGCCACGGCCGCGTCGTGACGGCGGCCGGACCGTCGCGGCCGCGTCCGCAACCGTGCCACCTGACCGCCGGGGCCTGGCCGCGTCGGCACCGCGTCAGGCACGGCCGGGCGTGCTGCTACACTCCCGGCCAGTGTCCCGCCGGGTCACCGCCCGACGCGGGGCTGACGAAGCACGGAGCCGCAGTCGAGCCGTGATCCGCGCCACCCGCGCATGAAGCCACACCAACCCTCCAGCGAGATCCTGTCCGGCGAGTCCGCGGACGTCTATTTCGATCGCGCCCGCCGCATCATGGCGCGCGAGGGCATGGACCCGATCGTGACCATGGAGGTCTTCAGTCGACAGACGGGCGTCCTCTGCGGCGTCGACGAGGCCAAGAACCTGCTGGCCCACGCGCTCGAGGACGCCGACCCGTCGGAGTTCCTGGTCGAGGGGCTCGACGACGGCGATGCCTTCTCGCCCAAGGAGATCGTCCTTCGCATCCGCGGCCGCTACCGCCTGTTCGGCCTCTACGAGACGGCCATCCTGGGCATGATGGCCCAGGCGACGGGCTGGGCCACGGCCGCCCGGGCGTGCGTGGAGGCGGCCGCGCCGCAGCCCGTGATCAGCTTCGGGGCGCGCCACGTCCACCCGCGTGTCAGCCATGTCCTGGACTACGCGGCGATCGTCGGCGGATGCGTGGGGGCGAGCACGCCGGCCGGAGCTCGCCTCGCCGGCCTCAACCCGACCGGCACGATGCCGCATTCACTCGTGCTCATCGTCGGCGACACGGTCCAGGCGGCGCTCGCGTTCGATCGGGACCTCGAGGAGGACGTTCCCCGTATCGTCCTGGTCGACACGTTCAAGGACGAGGCGGAGGAGGCGCTCCGGGTCGCCGACGCGCTGGGCTCGCGCCTGTACGGCATTCGCCTGGACACGCCGTCGGAGCGCGGCCGCGTGACGGCCGACCTCGTGAAGGAGATCCGGGCGCGGCTCGACCAGGCTGGTCACTCGCACGTGCGGATCGTCGTCTCGGGCGGGCTGACGCCGGACCGCATCCGCTCGTTCAAGGAGCAGGGAGCGCCCGCGGACAACTTCGCGGTCGGCAGCTTCATCAGCGGGGCCAGCCCGATCGACTTCACGGGCGACATCAAGGAGATCGACGGCCGGCCCATCGCCAAGCGCGGCCGGATCCCGGGACCCACGCTCAGCCCGCGCCTTCGAACGGTGGACCTCGCGGCCTGGCGCGCGGACGCGTGAGGCGCTGACCCGCCGTCCCGGACCCGCGGGCGATCCGCCGGGACGCGAACCCCCGACCCCCCGCGTCCGGTCGGGCGCGGCCCGCCTGGCCGCGGTCCGGGCCGGGCCGGCGCAGGCGTCCCATCGCGATCCGTGCGACCATCCCGCGATGGACGAGCAGCCCTTTGACCGCCCGTCGCCTCCGCCGAACGAGGACGCCTACGACCTGCTGCAGCGGGGTCAGGACCTCCTTCGCCGGCGCCATCCCGCACAGGCCGCCACGGTGCTGCAGCGGGCCGCCAACATCGAGCCCGGCCGCGGCTCCATCCTCGAGCCGCTCGGACGCGCGTACTTCATGAGCGGCCAGCTCGGCCGGGCCGTGGAGACGTTCGAGGCGCTCCTGGAAGTCGACCCGTCGAACCACTTCGCTCATTACGGTCTGGGGCGCAGCCTGTTCCGGCTGGGCCGGCCGGCAGAGGGGCGGACGCACCTCCGGCTCGCGGTGGCCCTGGCGCCACACAGCCGCCTCTACCGCGGCGGGCTCGAGCGGCTCTCACCGGAGGATGCCGCGCGCGACGAGGCCTGAGCGACGGCCGTCCTCGATCGGACGGGCCGCGCCGGTGCGATGGCTACGCGGCGCCGCCGCCCCCCATCCGCCGGGCGAGCCAGAACAGCCCGACGATCGACTTGGCATCGGCGATCTCGACCTGCCTCGGCGGCCGCGACGGCCTCTCGCCAGGGGAGCCGGACCAGCTCGAGCGCTTCGTCCTCGTCCGGGCCACGGCGGTCCGTGCCCGCGGGTCGCAGGCCGGTGGCAAGGTAGAGGTGCATCAGCTCGGTGGCGAAGCCGGGCGCCGTCCAGAAGCTGCCCAGCCGCTCCCAGCGGTCGGCGCGATGGCCCGTCTCCTCCTCGAGCTCGCGCGGGGCTGCGACGTCCGGATCCTCCACCGTGCCCGTCGCCGGATCGCGGTCCAGGGTGCCGGCCGGGATCTCGAGCAGCGCACGCCCGGCCGGTAGCCGCCACTGGCGGACGAGCAGGACTCGCCCCTCGCCGTCGAGGGCGACGATCGCGACCGCACCTGGATGGCCGACGACCTCGCGGACGTGCTGCGTCCCGTCGGTCCGTTCGATCGTCTCCAGGCGCAGCTCGAGGTACCGGCCGCGGTGGATCGTGCGGCTGGCGACGACGGACTCGGCCAGGGGATCCGGCCCCGCCGCGTCGACCAGCCCGGAACGCGGAGATGGCGCCGCGGAGCGAGGTTCGGGCATGGCCGGATCATCGCACGCCGCCGGCGCTCGGGCCCGGCGGCGCAGCCGGCGCTCAGGCCCGGCGGGGCAGCCGGCGCGGGATCCTGATCCGGAGGCACGCGCGACGAACCTCAGCCGAGGCCGTGCAGCACCCGGTCGCGACCGGAGCCGGGCGTGACGCCCGGCTCCGAAGGTTCCGCTGGGGATGGGCGACTCAGGCGCCGGCGGCGACCGCGCTCCGACGCGGCAGCGAGAGCTCCGTCTCACCGTCGAAGAGGTGGATCTTGGCGTGCGGGATGTGCAGCGTGATGACGTCGCCTGGGCGGACCTTCCGGTCGGCCGACACCACGGCAACCATGTCGACCCCGGCGACGATCGCGTGGAGCAGCTCCTCGTTGCCGAGGTACTCGACGACGTCGGCCTTCGCCTGGACGGTTGCGCTCGGCCCGTCCGACGGGGCTGCGACGTCGAGATGCTCCGGCCGGATGCCCATCGTCAGGTCGGCGACGGTTGCGCCGGCCACGGACTCGCGGAAGTCCTCCGGAAGCGGGATCGAGATGCCGTCGGCGGCCAGCATCATGGCGTCGCCGGTGCCGGTCCGTCGGACGGACAGGAAGTTCATCGACGGGCTGCCGATGAAGCCGGCCACGAACTTGTTGACCGGGTGGTCGTAGAGCTCCTGGGGCGGCCCCACCTGCTGGAGCTTGGCCTGGCTCATGACCGCGATCCGCTGGCCCATCGTCATGGCCTCGACCTGGTCGTGGGTCACGTACACGATCGTGGTCTTGAGGCGCTGGTGCAGGCGGGCGATCTCCGCGCGCGTCTGGACGCGCAGCTTTGCGTCGAGGTTGGAGAGCGGCTCGTCCATGAGGAATACCGCCGGCTCCCGGACGATCGCACGGCCCAGGGCGACGCGCTGGCGCTGGCCGCCCGAAAGCTCTTTCGGCTTCCGCTGCAACAGGGTGGTGAGCTGGATGGTCTCGGCCGCCTCCTTGACCCGCCGATCGATGTCCTTCTTGTCGACCTTGCGGAGCTTGAGGCCGAACGCGAGGTTGTCGTACACGCTCATGTGCGGGTACAGCGCGTACGACTGGAACACCATCGCGATGTCGCGGTCCTTGGGCGGCATGTCGTTGACGACACGCTCGCCGATCTTGAGCTCGCCGATGGTGATGTCCTCGAGCCCGGCGATCATCCGCAGGCTCGTGGTCTTGCCGCAGCCGGACGGCCCGACGAGCACCATGAACTCGCCGTCCTGGATCTCCAGGCTCAAGTCGTCGACGGCGGTGACGTCACCGTACTTCTTGGTGACGTGGTCGAAGGTGACGGTCGCCATGCCAGAGACCTCCGCCCGGCCGGGGCATCGCGGGTCCTTGCATCCGGCCGCGTGAGCGGACTCGGACGGACCCCGTACGAGGAGCCTGCTCGGGTTCTCCTGATCGTAGCATCGCCGTCCACCGAAGTGACGACCCGGTGGCGGCGACGTTGCGGTTGGGGCCGGGGCATGGCAGCAGGCCGGCCGGGCCCGCCGGGCCCGCCGGGCCGGAAGGAGCCGATCCATTCGCGCCGCCCGCCCGCCTGCGGCACGCATGACCGGTAGCATTCACCCGTGACCAACGTCGACGTCGTGCAGGTGCTCGCGGTGATCGTGGCCCTTCTCGGCGTCGCGGCCCTGGTGGCGCTGATCATCCGCCCGCTGCGCGTGCCCTACAGCGTGGCCCTGGTGGTGGTCGGGTTCGTCGGCGCAGGCGTCGTTGCCCGGGCCTTTCCTGCGGCCGAGCTGCGCGTGACCCCGGATCTCGTCCTGATCGCGTTGGTGCCGGGCCTCGTCTTCGAGGCCGGCTTCCGCCTCGACCTTCACAACGTCCGGCGGACCTCGGCCGGCCTGGCCATCCTGGCCGTTCCAGGCGTGCTCCTGTCGGCGACCGTGGTCGCCGTCGTCCTGAACCTCGCCACCGGGCTCCGCCTCGAGCTTGCCTTCGTGGTCGGGGCCATGGTCTCGGCGACCGACCCGGTCGCCGTCATCGCGACATTCCGTCAGCTGCGGACCCCGGAGGCACTCTCGACCCTCGTCGAAGGCGAGAGCCTCCTCAACGACGGCACCGGCCTCGTCCTCTATGCGCTCGCGATCGGAGCCGTGTCCGAGCCGATAAGCCTCGTCAGTGGAGTCGGCACCTTCACCACGGCCGTCACGGTCAGCGCGGCCATCGGCCTGGTGTCAGGGATCGTGGTCACGCGGCTGCTGGGAGTGACGGACGATCACCTGGTGGAGCTGACCCTGTCCCTGGTCCTCGCCTACGGCACGTACCTGATCGCCGACGAGCTGCACTATTCGGGGATCATCGCCACGGTCGTCGCGGCGGTGGTCCTGGGCACCTACGGCCGCAGCCGGACGATCAGCCCCGCCGGCGTCGAGGCGCTGGACACGGTCTGGGAGTTCATCGCCTTCGTGCTGACGGCGATCGTCTTCCTGCTGATCGGGTTCGCCATCGACCCCGGCGCGCTGGTCACCGGCCTGGGCCCCATCGCCTGGGCGATCGCGGGGACCCTCCTGGCGCGGGCCCTGGTCACCTATGGCCTCCTGGGCATTCCGGCCTGGCTGATGCGGCGAGCCCAGCCCGCGAGCCTCGCCGCGGCGGTCCCGATCGGCTGGCTCCACATCGTGTTCTGGGCGGGGCTGCGCGGAGCCGTCGCGGTCGCCATGGCGCTCGCGTTGCCGGAGGGCATCGAGCAGCGGCCCCTGCTGCAGGAGATCACGTTCGGCGTCGTCCTGTTCACGCTCCTCGTCCAGGGCTCGACCGCCAGCCGCGTCGTCGCTCGGGCGCTCCAACCCAGTTCGACGGAGCGCCGACCACCGGAATCGTGACGAGCCCGGCAGGCGGATGCCCGGGCTGTGCCCTCACCACTCCGGGATCAGCTGTCGGCCCAACCACTCGGCGGGCGCCATCCGTGGCCGGATGACCGCGGCTCGCCCATCGAGGACGGCGACCTCCGCGGGGATCGGGTGGGAGAGAAAGAAGGGCATCGCCTCGGTGAAGCCGTAGGCGCCCGCGTCGAGAACCGCGATCAGGTCACCGGGCTCGGGCAGGGGCAGCCCGGCGCGAGCCGCGAGCACGTCGAGCCCGGAACACAGGGGTCCCGCCACCGTCGCCGGCCACGACCGCCGGCCGCGTCCCCGCGGTCCGAGCACCCGAAGCCTGTGGTTCTCGCCGACGAGAACCGGCCGGAGGAGGTGGTGGATGCCACCGTCGACGATGACGACATGCCCCTCGCCCGCGCGCTTTCGGTCGACGACGCGGGTGACATAGGTGCCGGCCGGCGCGACGAGATAGCGGCCTGGCTCGAGGAGCACGCGCATCCGGCGGGTTCCCGGCGACGACGCCCACCCGTCCGCCAGGCGCGCGAGACGGCGCCCGAAGCCGGCGGCGTCGAACGGCGCCGCGCGCGGCTCGTAGGGGATGCCGAGGCCGCCCCCGGCATCGACGAGCCGGAGGGGGACACCGGCCGTTCCCGCGGCGTCGAGCGCGAGCTCGACGGTCTCCGCGACGTGAGCAGCGAGGGCTCCCGCGTCGAGGACGTTCGATGCACCGAACCGGTGGAGCCCGAGCAGCTCGAGGTGCGGCGACCGGGCCGCGACACGGGCCGCGGCCCGAAGGTCATCGGGGCCCATCCCGAACTTGCCGGCCCCCTCGTCGCCGATGACGCGAACCCGCTCCCGTCGCGAGGTTCCGGCCGTCGAGGCCCGCAGGAGGACGGCGGCTCGCCGCCCGGCCTCTGCCGCCACCCGCTCGAGGCGATCCAGCTCGCCGGGCGACTCGACCGTCACGGCGCGGATGGGGGCCGCGATTGCGGCCTCGTGCTCCGCCGGGCCCTTGCCCGGTCCGGTCATGACGATCCGGGCCGGATCGATCCCCGCTCGAAGCGCGGTCGCCAGCTCGCCGGCCGAGGCAACGTCCGCGCCAAGACCCAGGCCGCCAAGGAAGGCCACGATCGCGAGCGCCGGGTTCGCCTTCACAGCGTAGGCGAGGTCCACGGCCGGCGGCAGGATCGAGCGGAGGCCGGCCGCCTGGCGGCGGATGACCGCGAGGTCGTAGACGTAGCAGGGCGAGCCGAAACGAGCCACGAGTTCGGCCGGATCGATGCCCGCCAGCCGGTCGCCGCGAAGGCTCTCGTCGCGGGCAGGCGGCCGGCCGCGGCGCGGCGCCTCGCCCGCCGCGCCGGCGGCGAGGGTCGGCGCCGGAGGCGTGCGACCGCTGATCACCGGAGCGCGCCCTCGAGCACGACCCGCGCCGAGGTCCGCTCATCGCGATCCTTCACCAGGATCGCCGCCGACAGGGCGAGTCCGTGGGCCGCCGCGAACGGCCCGGCCGCGGCCCGACTGCCCGGCACGACGACGGCGTTCGGCGGCACGGACAGCGGATCGTCGGGCGTGCCCTCGCGGACGAGCCCGCGGACGAGGTCGTAGAGGCGCGAGGTGCCCGTCAGCGTCACGCCGGCCCCGATGACGGCGCCCCGGCCGACGAGCACTCCTTCGAGGAGCATCGCCCCGGCCCCCACGAACGCATCGTCCTCCACGATGACCGGGCGGGCCCCGGGCGGTTCCAGGACCCCGCCGATCACGACGCCGGCGGAGAGGTGGACCCGCGCGCCAACCTGGGCGCAGGAGCCGACCAGGACGTGCGAATCGACCATCGCATCGGCGCCGACCCAGGCGCCGGTGTTGACGTACGACGGCGGCATGATCACGACGCCCGGCTCGAGGTGGGCGCCCGCCCTGACGCTCGTTCCGCCCGGCACGACCCGGACCGAGGGATCGTCGAGCGCGTGGAGGGGCAGGGACGCCCGGTCCCGGAACCGGAACGGCCCGACGGCCGTGACGATGGTGGCCCGGTCACGGAAGAGCGCGAGGATGGCGTCGCGGGCGCCCTCGTCGACGCGCCAGCCGTCGCGCGCCGACGGATCCGGGCGAGCCGCGCGCCGCGAACCGGACACCAGGTCGTCGAGGACGGCCCCCGGGTCGACGTCCGCCCGCACGAGGGCGCTCACGCGACGCCCTGGGCAGCGGAAACCCGCACGGCGGTGTCGTGCGGCAGCGCGACGTCGCCCGTGACCGCGGGAATGCGGCCACCGGCATCGCGGCCGCCGGGACCGCGGCCGCCCGGCAGCTCGACCAGGCTCAGGTCGCGGATCGTGGCCGCCAGGCGCTGGCGGGCATGCCCTTCGAGCGGGAGCAGCGGCGCCCGCACGGCGTCCGTCTCGATCAGGCCCATGATCGCCAGCGCGGCCTTGGCCGGAACCGGGTTGGGGGCGCCCCGGAAGTTCGCCAGGAAGAGCGGCAGCAGGCGCTCGTGGGCCCGCCGCGCGGCAGCCCAGTTTCTCTCGCGGGCGGCGGCGCAGAGCGTCGCCATCTCGGCCGGGACCTCGTTCGACGCCACCGAGATGACCCCGTCGGCGCCCATCGCGAGCATCGGCAGCGTCCACGCGTCGTCCCCAGCAAGGACGGCGACGCCGACCGGCCGCTCGCGGCAGATCCGCGCGATCTGCTCGAGGTTCCCCGACGCCTCCTTCACGGCCACGATCCGGGGATGCTCGGCGAGCCGGAGGAACGTGTCCGCCTCGACGTTGGTGCCGGTCCGTGATGGGACGTTGTAGACGACGACCGGAAGGCCGCCATCGTCGGCGACGGCCCGGTAGTGCGCGTCGAGCATCCGCTGGTCGGGCCGGTTGTAGTAGGGAGCGACGACCAGCGCCGCGTCGGCACCCAGCTCGGCAGCACGGCGCGTGGCCCGGACGGTGGCTCGGGTGTCGTTCGTGCCGGTGCCCGCGACCACGGTGATGCGGCGGCGCCAGGATCCCTCGCGGGCGATCTCGACCGTGATCGCGATCAGTCGCTCGCGTTCGGCGGGGCTGAGCGTCGGGCTCTCGCCCGTCGTGCCGCATGGCACGAGGCCGTCGATGCCGGAAAGGATCTGCCAGGAGACGAGGCGCCGGAACGCCACCTCGTCCACGGCGCCATCTTCGGTGAACGGCGTCACCAGGGCGGTCAGCGCACCCTGCAGGCGAGCGGGGCGAGGGTCGGGGCGACGGGTGCTGCGAGGCATGGGGGACTCCTTCGGGCGTCGATCGCGGTCGCGACTGGTGGAGGGCGAGCGGTCGGAGGCGGTCATCGGGTCGCCATCGCGGCCTCCTGCGGATCGGGGGCGGCGGCAGCGACCGAGCCGGCACGGTCCGGGCCGAGGGCCGGGTCCGGGCCGGCGGCAACGTCCGGCATCCCGGCGCCGTCACGGGCCGACCCGCCGAGGAGGTCGTCGACCACCTCGTCGAAGTCATGGATTCCCGCCGGCCGGGGAGCGGCCAGCAGCCAGTCGGCGGCGGCGAGCGCGCCGGCCGTGTAGGCGGTCCGGTCGCGGGCGCTGATGCGCAGCTCGATCGACTCGCCGGGGCCGTCGAAGCCGACGAGGTGGGCGCCGGGATTGGCTCCGGCCCGGACCCCGAACACCTCGACGGTTCGGGGCGCCGAAGGGCCAGCCATCGCGCCCTCGACTGCCGCGTCGATCCGAGGGTGTGCGGCGACGATGCGGCCCGCAAGGGCGCGAGCCGTGCCCGACGGCCGGTCTGCCTTCCCCCGGCGGTGCCACTCGACGATGTACGGGTCGAAGGCCGGCAGCCGGCCGTACAGGCCGACGGCCGCGTCCACGAGGCGCCCGAACAGGGCCGCGCCCAGGCTCAGGTTCGGCGCCGCGATGGCCGCGCCGCCGAGCGTCTCGAGGAGTCGGGCGACGCGCGCCAGGTCCGCGTCCCAGGCGGTCGTGGCGATGACGATCCGGCGGATGCCGGCGTCGAGGAGGGCGGCGACGTTGCCCACGACGGCGACACCACGGCTCGCATCGAACGCGACGTCGGCGCCGGCGAGATCGATCGGATCGTGGCGCCCTCCGGCGGGCCGGCCCAGGATGCGGGCGTGGTCGCCACGGTCGATGAGCACGCCGGCGATCGACCGGCCCAGCGGGCCGTCGCCCAGGATCACAGCGTCCATGTCGTGCGTTCCTCGCGTTCCTCGGGTGGAACCGCGGGGCCGTTCGTGGGGGAGGTTCTATCGACGCCGTCGGGCGAATCGAAAGGCCGCGGTCACCCGGTGGTGTCCGCGGCCCCTGGAGCCTCCGTTCCCTGGAAGGCTCCCGTCGGTCGTTCGCGCGCCGTCAGAGCCCCAGGGCCCGTGCCTCCCGGCAGGGCCGCCAGAGCTTCTTCTTGGACTCGACCGAGAAGATGCGGCAGCGCATGGGCCGGAAGGTTAGGCGATGTCGCCGGATCGCGCAACCTCGTCGCCGCGGCTCGTGATGGAGCGTCTTGAGGGCGGCAGAACCTGGGGCTGGCCGCCCGGCTGTGGCACGGGAGGGCCCGGGCGGCCGCCGACGGGCTGCCCCAGCGCATCGGAACAAGCCGTGGTCACCGGCTTACCGCGGCGCCAGGCGAAGGGCGCCGTCCAACCGAATCGTCTCACCGTTGAGCATCGGGTTCTCGATGACGTGGCAGGCCAGGGCCGCGAACTCGCCCGGTTCGCCGAGGCGCCGCGGAAACGGCACCGAGTCGGCGAGGGCCTGCTGCACCTCGCGGGAGAGCTGGTCGATCATCGGCGTCGCGAACAGGCCCGGTGCGATCGTGACGACGCGCACGCCGATCCGCGCGAACTCGCGGGCGAGAGGCAGGGTCATCGAGACGATCCCCCCCTTGGACGCGGCATACGCCGCCTGCCCGATCTGCCCCTCGAAGGCGGCCACTGACGCCGTGTTGACCACCACGCCCCGCTCGCCGTCGACGCCGGGCTCGGCGCGAGCCATCGCCGCGACCGCGAGCCGGATCACATTGAAGGTCCCGATCAGGTTCGTCTCGACGCAGCGTCGGAACAGGTCGAGCGAATGGACCTCCTCCCGGCCGAGCACCCGTGCCGAGATGCCAATCCCGGCGCAGTTCACCACCCCGTCGAGCCGGCCGTACCGTTCGATGACCTCGTTGATCAGTGCCGCGACCTGCACCTCGTCGCGGATGTCGGTCTGCCGGTATCGCGTCCCGGGATCGGGCTGGGCCGGGCCAGCGGCCAGGTCGCCGATCCCGACGTTCGCTCCTCGCTCGCGCAGGGCGAGGGCGGTCGCGGCCCCGAGACCGGAGGCGCCCCCGGTGACGATGAACGCGCGGCCGTCGATTCTCGATTCGGGCGAGTCCTCCCCGCCGGCGGCGACGTCCCGCCTCCGCCGGTGCAGGAAGGCGCCGATCCGCTCGCGCGCCGCAGTGTCGGTGGACGATAGCGCGGCAGTCAGCGACTCGACGAGCATGCCGTCGTCGCTGGCCATGTTGCCGATCCGCGGCAGGACCGTGGTGATCGCGTAGTTGCTGATCGGCGCGTTCTGCGAGACCTCCTCGGCGAGGCGCCGGGCCTCGTCGAGACCCTCCCCGGCGCCCACCCGGTAGTGCACCAGGCCGAGCGCGTGGGCCTCGTCGACATCGACGCGGCGGTTCGTGAGCATCATCTCGCACATCCGGCCCGTGCCGATGATCCTGGCCACGCGCACCGAGGCCCCGCCGCCGACGAAGATGCCGTGCCGGCCCTCCGGGAGCTGGAAGAAGGTGTCCGGCTCCGCGACGCGGATGTGCGTCGCCGCCGCCAGCTCGAGTCCCCCGCCGATCACGCCGCCGTGCAGCGCCGCGATCGCCGGGATGCCGCCGAGCTGGATCCGCGTGAAGACCCGCTGCCAGGACTGCGAATGGGCCACCACCTCGGCCGGTGTCCGCCGCTCGAGCTCCGAGAGGTCGAGGCCCGCACAGAAGTGGCCGCCGCGCCCCGCGAGCACGATCGCCCGGATGCCTTCGGGCACGGCGATCAGCGCGCGCTCGAGGTCCGCCAGGAGGGCGTCGTTCATCGCGTTCCGCTTGTCCGGCCTGGCCAGGGTGATCGTCGCGATGTGGTCGGCGAGCTCGAGCTCGACGAGGGGCGGCGTCACGGCAGGGTCCTCGGGGCGAGGGCGATGACCGAAGCGGGGGGCGCCTCCGCGAACAGCGCGTCGATCAGGTCGGCGCGGCGGGCGATCACGATCCGTTGGTTGACGTAGCCCTTGTCCGTGATCTCGCCATCCGCGGCGGACGGCGGGTCGCCCAGGAGCAGGCACCGCGTCGGGAACATGGACGAGCCGGCAGCGCCCGACATCTGGCGCATCGCCCACTCGACGTGGCGCCGGACGGCCGGATGCTCCAGGACGACGCTCAGGGGCGTCTCGACCGGCATGTCCGCGATCAGGCGGCAGCCGTCAGGATCGGGAAAGATCAGCAGGCCCGCCGACTCCCGCCCGGCACCGGCAATGACGACGTCCGAGGCCACCGGCGAGAGCGCCGCGATCGCCCGGGCCTTCATCGGTCCGACGCGCACCCACGTCCCGGTCGACAGCTTGAAGTCCTCGGCAACGCGCCCGTCGTAGCGCAGGCCGGCCTCCGGGTGATCCCGATCGACGAAGGCGACCGCGTCCCCGATTCGGTAGTAGCCCTCGTCGTCGAACGCTGCCGCAGTCGTCTCGGGAGCCTTCCAGTAGCCGGGCGTCACGTTCGGGCCGCTGACGCGGACCTCGAAGCTGCCGGCCGTCGGCACGAGCTTCAGCACGGTCCCGGGGATGGGCACGCCGATGTTCCCGGCCCGCTCCACGTCGAAGTGGCAATCGGTGGCCATGGGCGCCGTTTCCGTTGAGCCCCAGGACGAGACCAGCGGGACGTTCCTGCTGGTGGACGCGCGCGCGATCGTGCGGAGCTCGATGAACAGGTGGTTCGAGAGGCTGGCGCCCGCGTAATGCATGAGCCGAAGCCGCCGGAAGAAGCTGGCGCGAATCTCGCCATCGGCGCGGAGACGCGGGGCGAGCAGCTCGAAGGCCCGCGGCACGGTCGAGAAGATCGTGGGCGAAACCGTGTGGATGTTGCGAACGGTCTCCTCGAACAGGTCGTGCGTGGGTCGACCGGTATCGAGGTACAGCGTTCCGCCGAACCTGAGCGCGGTGTTGAAGGTCTGGTTGCCCGCGAAGGTGTGGCTCCACGGGAGCCCGTCCAGGAAGACGGGGGGCTCTTCTTCGATGAAGGGCCACAGCATCCCCTTCGCCGCCATGTTGGAGGCCAGCATCCGGTGCGTGGTGATCACGGCCTTGGGCACGCCCACCGACCCTGACGTGAACAGGAGCTTCGCCACCGTGTCGTGGCCCACGCCAAGGAACGCGGACCGCACCGCGGCCTCGTCCGTGCGGCCCTCCAGCTCCGCGTAGTCGACGACCGTCCCGTGCGCGCCCCGGGCTGCGATCACTCGTCCATCGTGGATGTCCACGATGTCCACCACGGCCTTGGCGAACCGGCCCAGGTCCTCGACGTAGATCAGGCCGGGCTTCAGCAGGGCGACTGCCGCGCGCAGGTTCCGATGATCGTCGGCCAGCAGCGACCAGCCCGTTGACACCGGGCAGACCGGGACGCCGATGTGCATGGCTGCGAGGGCGAGGAGCGCATGCCGCACCGAGTTCCCTGACAGCACCATGATCGGACGCGAGGCCGAGACGTCCTGACCAAGGAGCCAGGTCGCGATCGCGTGGACACGGGATCGCGCCTGGCCGAACGTGAGCGGTCGCCACTCGGAGTCCCCTGGGTCGCGCTCCATCAAGAGCGGGCGGGAGGGATCCTCATCGGCCCACCGTTCGAGCCACACGCCGACACAGCGGTCAGGCGCCGGTAGCGGCTGGGTGGATCTGAACAGCATCGACCCGTCCGGCCGCTCGTCGAGAGCCACGGAGACGTCGGCGAAGAGGCGCGCCGGTTCGACCACATTCGCAAGCTACTTGCTATCCGTCGGCGTTGTCAATCCCGTGGTCGCAACCGGTGGCCGGAGCCCGACGAGGCAGTCGAGCAGCGCCTCCAGGAAGGCGTGTCGCGCGCCGGGGCGGAGGTCTCGCATCATCCGCTCCTCGAGCTGGTCAACCGCCGCGTCGCACTGGGCGAGGAGCGCGATGCCGCTTTCGGTGAGGGTCGCCGGGAGGATGCGGCCGCGGCTCCCGTCGGGGGCCCGTGCGATCAGGCCGCGGGCAATCAGCCGCTCGGTGATCTGCTGCATCGCCTGGGGGCTGACGTAGGTCCGCCGCGCAAGCTGGGCGTTGGTCAGGCCGGCGCGGCGTCCCAGGATGCTCAGCGCGGTGTACTCGGGCAGGCTGACGGCGAACGGCGCCAGCGTGTCCGCGAGCCACAGGCGGAGGAGCCGGTCCAGGCGCGCGACGAGATAGCTCACCCGCGGCGGCGGGCCGGGGTGGGCAGCCGGCGTGGTCGGGTCGGGCGAGGTCATCGGCCCATTATGCGGTCCCGGACGGGCATCCTATCAAGCCGGTTGCGATACTCTCGCGCCATGGAGGTCAATCCCGCCACCCTGTCGGCCATCGACATGCACGTGCACCTCGAGGTCTCGGCTTCGGGGCATGACGGCCTCGGACCGGTCCTCCGGGCCGGCGCCGACCGGTACTTCGGCCGGAAGGCGCCGCTGCCATCCGCCGACGAGATCGCGGCCTATTACCGGGCGCGGTCCATGGCGGCGGTCCTGTTCACCGTGGACGCCGAGCGCACGACGGGCGTTGCCTCCGTTCCCAACGACGAGGTGCTCGCGGCCGCGCGCGCGAACCCCGATGTCCTCATCCCGTTCGTCAGCGTGGACCCGGGCCGCGGGGACGCCGCCATCGTCGAGGCGCGGCGGCTCATCGCCGACGGTGCGCGGGGGTTCAAGCTGCACCCCACCCTCCAGGGGTACGCCTCGAACGATCGGCTGGCCTATCCGCTCTACGAAGTGATCGAGGCGGCCGGCCTGCCGGTCATCGTCCACACCGGGCACAGCGGGATTGGCGCCGGGCTGCCGGGGGGCGGCGGGATCCGGCTGAGGTTCGGCAACCCGATGGACCTCGACGACGTGGCCGCGGATTTCCCCAGCCTCCCGATCGTGCTCGCCCACCCGTCGTTCCCCTGGCAGGACGAGGCGCTGTCGGTCGCGCTCCACAAGCCGAACGTGTACATCGACCTGTCGGGCTGGCTGCCCCGGCACTTCCCGCCCCAGCTGGTGCGCTACGCGGGGACCCTGCTGGCCGACAAGGTCATGTTCGGTTCGGACTATCCGCTCATCTCGCCCGATCGCTGGCTGGCGGATTTCGCCGATCTCGACATCCGCGACGACGTGCGGCCCCGGATCCTGCTGCGGACGGCCGCCCGGCTGCTCGGCCTCGTGGCACCCGCCCCGGCGCCCTAGAACGGATAGGGATGGCTGCCGCTCTGGACGGTCACCCACTTCAGCTCGGAAAACTCGTCCAGTGCCGCGGCGCCGCCGAAGCGGCCCCAGCCGCTGTCCTTCACGCCGCCGAATGGCATCTGCGGCTCGTCGCCGATCGTCTGGTCGTTGATGTGGACGATGCCGGCCTCGATCCGGTCGGCGAGCGCCATGCCGCGCTCCGTGCTCGTGGTGATGATCCCCGCGGACAGGCCGTAGGCCGTCGCATTCGCCCGCTCGATCGCGGCGTCCTCGTCGGCCACCACCTCAAGGGCCGCGACGGGCCCGAACGTCTCGTGCTGGGCGAAGTCGCTCGACGCTGGCACATCGGCGAGCAGCGTCGCTGCGTAGACGAGGCCCTCGGATCGGCCGCCGGCGAGGAGCCGGGCCCCGTCCCTGACCGCGCTGTCGACCCGGCGCGCCACGATGTCGAGCGCTTCCTGGTTGATGAGCGGGCCGATGATCGTGTCCTTCTCGAGGGGGTCGCCCATCTTGAGGCCAGCCACTTTCGCGGCCAGGCGCTGCTCGAACTGGGCCGCGATCGGCGCCTCGACGATGATCTTGCGGGCCGACATGCAGATCTGGCCCTGGTGGAGATACGCGCCGAAGGCGGCCGCGTCAACGGCGTAGTCGAGGTCGGCGTCGCGCAGGACGATCAGCGGGTTCTGCCCGCCCAGCTCCAGCACGACGCGCTTGAGGTTACGGCCGGCCGCTTCGGCAATCCTGCGACCGGTGGCCGCCGATCCCGTGAAGTTGATCCGGCGGACCTTGGGGTTCTCGGCGAACTCGTCGCCGATCTTCGAGCCGTCGCCGGGCGCATGCGTGACGACGTTGAGCACGCCGGCCGGCAGGCCAGCCTCCTCGAAGACCTCCGCCCAGAGCAGCCCGCCGACGAACGGCGAGTCCTGCGAGGGCTTGAGGACGACCGTATTCCCCGGCCACCAGGGGCGACGCGATCGAGCGGGCTGACAGGATGAGGGCGGCGTTCCAGGGGGCGATCGCGGCGACGACGCCGACCGGTCGGCGGATGCCCATCGCGAACGTCCCGGGCACGTCGGACGGGATCACCTGGCCAACCGGGTGGTAGGCGAGGCCCGCCGCCTGGCGGAACAGCCCCGGGACGAAGCCCATCTGGAACATCGCGAAGCCGAACGTGCAGCCCGTCTCGGTCGCCAGGAGCTCGACCACCTCGTCCCGCCGCCGCTCGAGGATGTCGGCCGCGGCGAGGAAGATGCGCTGGCGGACCGCCGGCGGCGTCGACGCCCAGCCCGGGAAGGCGGCGGAGGCGGCCTCGACGGCGCGCCTGGCGTCTTCGCGAGCGCCGGCGGCGACGGTCCCCAGGACCTCGCCCGTGTACGGCGCCATGTCCTCGAACGTCCTGCCGCTTGCGGCCGGAACCCAGGCGCCGCCGATGTACTGGTCGTGGTGGGTCTGCGTCGTGCGTGACATCGTCGTCATGACGGGTCTCCTGTCTGCAGCGTCCGGGGAATGGAGTCGCCGACCGTGCCCGATTCGGTGTCGGTCGCGGTCTGGTGGATCGTGTCGGCGGTGATCGTCATCCCGGCGCCTCTTCGGCGGCGCCGTCACCCGCCACGGCCGGCGGCAACTTCGGCGTGGCCGTCTGCCCGCGGACCCAGTAGCCGATCGGGGCGAGCGGGATGTGCACCCGGTCGGTGATCGTTCCCCAGATGCCGCGCGGAAGGAACAGCGCGAACAGGACCGCGGCCGCACCGAGGCCCACGAAGTACCACACGCCGCCATTCCCGAACTGCTCCTGCAGCACGAACAGGATCACCGCGCCCAGGACCGGCCCCTCGAACGTCCCGAGGCCGCCGACGAGGACCATGAAGATCATCATCGCGGTCCATTGGATCGAGTAGATCGTGTTGGGCTGGATGAACAGCGTGTTGGCGAGGATGGCCGCGCCCGCGGCGCCGCATCCCGCGCTCGTGAGCACGAAGATCAGGCGCTTGCTCGACGGCACGCGAACGCCCAGCGACGATGCCGCCTGTTCGTCGTCGCGGATCGCCTGCAGCGCGGCGCCGAACCGCGAGCGCAGCAGGACGAACAGGATGAGCAGGGCTCCTACGGCGGCAGCGAGCGCCCACCAGTACGAGTAGGCCCGCTGGTAGTCGGGGCCGTACCCGGACAGCGCGGTCAGCGAGATGCCGGTGCCTCCCCCGACCGAGGTGTCGAAGGACACGATCTGCCGGAAGACCTCGGCGATCACCCACATCGCGATCGCGAACTCGCCGCCGCGGAGTCGGAGCACCAGGAAGGAGGTGGCGAAGGCAACCGCTCCCGTGATCAGGATCGAAAGGGCCATCGCGGTGTAGCCCTCGATCCCGGCGTGCGTCAGGTAGATCGTCGCGTAGGCCCCCACGCCGATGAACGCCTGCTGCCCCACCGAGACCAGGCCGCCATAGCCTGCCAGCGCGTTCCACATCGCCGCCATGAGGACCAGGATCCACAGCCCGGTCAGCTTCTGGGTGACGTCGGGATCGAACAGCGTCGGGACCAGGAACAGGCCCACGATGAGCAGGCCGATGCTCGTGGTGCGCGCCGCCGAGACGCGGGTCCACCGCTCGACGCGCACGCCGGCCGGCGCCCTCACCGCTGCACACTGGAGATCAGGGAGCGGCCGTTGCGGAGGATCAGGACGGCGAGGAAGACGAGGTGGCCGGCGAGGATCGACGCCTGGGGATTGACCTGAGCCCCGATGGTCTGCGCGACGCCGAGGGTCACGCCGCCGGCGAGCGTCCCCCAGATGGACCCGATCCCGCCGATCACGACGGCCTCGAACGCGAAGATCAGCTGCGTTGGTCCCGACGATGGGGCGAAGCTCGAGCGCATCCCGAAGAACGTGCCAGCGATGGTGACGGTCCCGAGGGCGATCGCGGTGGCGAGGGCGTAGGAGTGCTTGGCGTCGACCCCGATCAGCTCTGCCGTGTCGGGATCCTGTGCGGTGGCGAGCATCGCCTGGCCAGCGCCGGTCCGGTTGAGGAAGAGCTGGAGCCCGACGAGCAGGGCGACCGCCGTGGCGAACACGACCATCCCGAGGACCGGGACGCTGATCTGGTCGGTGAGCTGCCAGCCCGCGGCGGTCAGCGCCCCGGCGTCAAGCGAGCGCGTGTCAGGCGTGAACGCCTGGAGGAGGAGGTTCTGGATGACGATCGCGAGACCGAAGGTGGTCAGGAGCGGTACCAGCGGCCCGCCACGCAGGCTCCTGTCGAGCAGCGACCGCTGGAGCACGTAACCGAGGAGGGCCATGACCACGACCGCGATCGGCATCGCGAGCCACGGGCTGATCCCGAGCGTCCTGGACAGGACGAGGACGAGATAGGCCGCCAGGACGGCAATATCGCCGTGCGCGAGGTTCACGATGCGCATGACGCCGTACATGAGCGAGAGGCCGCACGCGAACAGCGCGTACAGGCCGCCCAGCAGGATGCCCTGGAGGACCGCGTTGGCCCAGATCACGAGGCCACTCGCTGGGCACGGTGGAGGCCGAAGTACGCGTCGGTGATCTGGTCCCGGCTCAGCTCGCCCGAAACGCCAGCCAGGACGATGCGGCCCTCGAGCATGCAGGCGATGGACCCCGCGACGGACATCGCCCGCCGCAGGTCCTGCTCCACCAGGATCACCGTGGCCGCGCCGCTCGCCAGCAGGGTCGTGAGCGTCTGGTAGACGGCGTTCACGGCCTGCGGGGCCAGGCCCAGCGACGCCTCGTCGAGCATGAGGAGCCTGGGGTTCGACATCAGCGCCCGGCCGATTGCCGTCGCCTGCTGCTCCCCGCCGGACAGACTCGACGCCCGGTGCCTGGCCAGCGGGCGAAGCATCGGGAAGGCATCGAGGACCGTGTCGACGGTCCACGGTCCACCACGCCCCCGGCCGCCGGCGACGCGGAGGTTCTGTTCCACCGTCATGTCCGCGAAGAGTCGGCGCCCCTCCGGCACGAGGGAGATCCCCAGGCGGTTCCGCACATGGGCCGGAAGGTCCGTCACGTCGCGTCCCTCGAAACGGACCCGACCGGCAGCGGCGGGATGGGCACCGGCGATCGTCCGCAGGAGCGTGGTCTTCCCCGCGCCGTTGGCGCCGACAAGGGCCAGGGTCGAGCCCTCGTCGACCGAGAGCGTGACGTCGCGGACCGCCGTCAGGGAGCCGTGGCGGGCGACGATGCCCTCGACCTCGAGCAGGCTCATTCGCTGCTGCCGAGGTAGGCGTCGATCACCCGGGCGTCCCGGAGGACCTCCTCGGGCGCACCGTCAGCGATGACCTTCCCGGCGTCCATGCACACCAGGCGTTCCACGCCCCTCGCGAGGATGTGCACGATGTGCTCGATCCACACGATGGTGATGCCCTGTTCGCGGAGGCGCACGATGGTCTCGAGCAGCTCCTCCGCCTCAGCGTCCGTCAGGCCGCCGCCGATCTCGTCGAGCAGCAGCACGTCCGGTTCAGCCGCCAGCGCTCGAGCGAGCTCGAGCCGCTTGCGATGCAGGAGGCCGACGCCCCCGGCTCGGCGATTGGCGATGGGCAGCAGCCCCGTCATGTCCAGGACCGACAGGCAGCGGTCGTAGGCCGCGGCTCCCCGGAGCCCGCCGCCCGCGGTGGCGCCGACATAGGCATTCTCGAAGATGGTCATGTCGGCGAACGGCCGCGGCACCTGGTGGGTCCGGCTGATCCCCAACCGGCACCGGGCGGCAGCGGTCGAGGCCGTCACGTCCGAGCCCCTGAACGAGATCGTCCCGCTGGTGGGCGATTGCGCTCCGGCGAGCACGTCGAGCAGGGTGGTCTTGCCGGCGCCGTTGGGCCCGACGATGCCGACCGAACTGCCCCGCTCCAGCGAGAAGTCGACATCGTCAAGCACGACCAGGTTGCCGAACCGCTTCCGGATGGCGCGGCACTGCAGGATCGGGGCGGTATCCGCAGACGGCGAGGAGGTCACCAGAGACGAGGCTCTAGGAACGGTACGGGGTCAGCTGGGCCGCGATCGGCACGTTGGGGTCCGTCGCGTGGTCGACGATGAGGAAGTCCACGTTGAACTTACCGGTTGGATCCTTCTCCCACTGGCCACCGATGATCGGCGCCGGCGAGACGTTCGGGAAGGGGCCGGAGGTGAAGTCGATCTTGCCGATCGGCGTCGTGATGTTGAGCTTGCCGATCGCCGCTGCGAGGGCGACCTTGTCCTTCGGGTCCGTGGCGGTGCTGATCGCGCTGGTGGCCGCATCGAACAGTGCCGCCGTGGTCCCGAGATCCTGGTTCCACTGGCGCCCGGTACTCGCCGTGTACCCCTTGGCCAGGTCGGCGGACGACGTGCCAAGGAAGGCCGACGCGTACGGGAAGGTCGGATGCCAGTACGCGGCACTGGCAAGGCCCACGCCCAGGTCCCCGACGGCTTCGATCTGCGAGGGGAACAGCCCCGTCTTCGCAATCTGCGCGATCTTCGGAACGTAGCCCTGCTGCGCGGCCTGCTTCCAGAAGGTGGTGAAGTCGGGCGGCAGCGGGAACGTGTTGAAGATCTGGCAGTCCTCGGCCTTGAACTTGGCGATCTGCGCGGAGTAGTCGTTGGTGCCGTCCTCGTAGGGACCCGGGTCGACGATCGTGTAGCCCGCCTTGACGAGCTGCGGGCCCAGGTTCGCCCGGATCGCGTTCCCGTCCGCGTCGTTGGGCCACATGACGCCGACCTTCTTGTTCGTCGGGATCTTGTCCCACATCGAGATGTAGGTCTTGGCGAACTCGGCGACGCCGAAGCAGAAGAGATAGGTGAACTTGAAGGGCACGGGCTTGGCGGGATCCTTCTGGCGGGGGAAGAAGAAGGACTCCCAGGGCTCCACGGTGCCGATGAACGGCACGCCCGCCGCTTCTGCCGCGTCGGCGACCGGGTTGTTGTTCTCGGGCGTCGACGTCGCCAGGATCAGGTCGACCTTGTCGCTGTTGATGAGGTTGTTGGCGACCTGGGCGGCGGTTGCCGGATCGGACTTGCTGTCCTTCTGGACGATGGTCACCGCGTAGTTCTTGCCGCCGGCAGCGAACCCCTGCTGCAGCTTCGCCTGGACCAGGCCGATGATGTAGGGGTCGGGCTCGCCGAAGCCGGCGGCGCCGCCCGTCTGCGGGCTCACGAACCCGATCTTGAACGGGATGGCGGCGGCTGCCGACGGGGCCACGCTCGCGGCGCCGCTCGACGCCGGCGTTGCCGAGGCCGACGCGTCCGCCGGGGCGGAGGACCCGGACGTCTTGATACCGCACGCGGCCAGGAGGGCCCCAATGCCGGTCGCCAGTGCCCCCGCGACTGCGGCCTTCAGGACGGTCCTTCGAGGCAGCATCGGGCCTTCGCCGCCCACATGCTCGGACATCTGCGTTGCTCCTCCTCGAGCACCCACCGGAACGCCGTGGCCGCGGGCCTGCTGTCGCGATCGCGTGACGCGGACCTCGGCAAGGGCCATTTGTCCCATTCGGTGAGGTCGGTTGGACCGTATGGAAGCCCACACCTCGATGCAAGGCCTCTGTCCACCCAGTGGACGCCATCCTTGCGGCGAGGATGCCGTCGCTCTACGGTTCGCTGACGCCGCAGATCGACCGGGAGGCACCGTGGCCACGCAGACCGAGCAGTCGCCGACGCCGTCGCAGACGGTCGGCCCGTATTTCGGCATCGCGCTGCCGTGGCCTGAGGGACCCTACGTCGTGAGCGATGACGCGCCAGGGGCCTTCTGGATCAGGGGCACGGTCACGGACGGCGCAGGGGATCCGATCCCGGATGCGCTGATCGAGACGTGGCAGGCGGATCCCTCGGGCCGCTTCCCAGACCGTCCGGATGCCTCGTTCCGGGGCTTCGGCCGCAGTGCGACCGATGCCGGCGGGGTCTACGGCATCCGCACGGTTAAGCCCGGGCGCGTGGCAGGCGCCGATGGTGCCCTCCAGGCGCCGCACATCGACGTCGCCGTGATGATGCGGGGTCTCCTCCGGGCGGTGATCACGCGGTTCTACTTTCCGGACGAACCCGCCAACGCCGCCGACGCCCTGCTCGGCTCGCTGTCCGAGGCCGACCGGCGCACCATGATCGCGCGGCGTGCCGAAGACGGCTATCGGTTCGACATCCGCTTGCAGGGCGAAGGGGAGACCGCCTTCTTTGTCCTCTGAACAGGGAATCACGCTCGATGCCATGTGGACGCGTGGACGGGCGGCGGACATGGCCTCGGACATGGCCTGGCTCCGCGCCATGGTCGAGGTGGAGATCGCGTTGGCCGCGGCGACCGCCGCACTCGGCCTCATCGCGGAGTCGGATGCGCGTCGCATCGAGGTCGCCGCGCGCCAGGTGCAGCTCGACGTTGCTTCCATCGCCCGCGAGGCCGCTGCCTCCGGCACCCCGGTCATCCCCCTCGTCGAGCGGATCCGTGCCGGCGTCGGTCCCGAGGCGGCAGGATCGGTCCACCTGGGAGCGACGAGCCAGGACATCATCGACAGCGCCACCATGTGCGTCGCGGCCGGCGCCCTGGACGTGATCCTCGAGGATCTGGAAGGGGCATCGGAGGCCGCGGCCGCGATCGCCGCAACCCATCGCACGACGCCCATCGCGGGCCGGACCCTGTTGCAGCACGCGGTCCCGACCACGTTCGGGCTGAAGGCCGCGAACTGGATGCTTGGCCTCGACCGCGTCGCCGACCGGCTGCGAGTGATCCGCCAGGCGGGTCTGGCGGTCCAGCTGGGCGGCGCGGCGGGGACCCTGTCGGTCTACGGCGACCACGGGCAACGCGTGGCGGCCCTGATGGCGGCGCGACTCGGCCTGTCGGTGCCGGCCGGCCCCTGGCACGCGGAACGGACCCGGATCGGCGACCTGGCGGCGTCGCTGGGCGTGATGGCGGGCGCGGTCGCGAAACCGGCCCGCGACATCACGTTGCTGGCCCAGACGGAGGTTGCCGAGGTGGAGGAGGGCGTGGCCGGTCGCGGCGGCTCCTCGGCGATGCCGCACAAGCGCAACCCTGTTGCCGCGATCTCGGCCATCGCCTGTGCGCAGCGTTCGCTCGGGCTGGTGACGAGCCTGCTCGGCTCCATGGCCCAGGAGCACGAGCGGGGCGCCGGCGGCTGGCAGGCTGAGTGGCTGCCCCTGCGCCAGCTTCTGGTCACAACAGGGTCGGCGGTTGGCTGGCTGCGCGACAGCCTCGAACACCTGGTCGTCCGACCGGAGAGGATGGCGCGGAACCTCGGATCCGTGACCTCGCCCGATGTCGGGATCGCTCCCGAGCTGGTCGACGAGGCGTTGCGGACGCACCGGGCGAGGCCGGACCGGTGACCGCGACCGTCGCCCTGCACCACCGGATCGATGGGCGTGACCAGGCTCCCGTGGTCGTCCTCCTCCACGCGATCGGGACGTCGCTGAGGATGTGGGAAGCGCAGGTCGCGGCCCTGTCCCTCGAGTACCGCGTGGTGTCGGCTGATCTGCGCGGGCACGGAGCGTCGCCGGTTCCCGCCGGGCCGTACACGATGGGCGAGCTCGCAGCGGACGTCGTCGCCCTCCTCGACGACCTCGGCATCGAGCGCGCGTCGGTGTGCGGTCTGTCACTGGGGGGCATGGTTGGCCTCACCATGGCCGCGGTTGCCCAGGACCGCGTCGATCGACTCGTCGCTGCGTGCGTTGTCGCGGTCCCGCCCCTGCCGCCCGCGTGGCAGGATCGAGCCCGGCGCGTCCGGGCCGGTGGGACTGCAGCCGTCTCAGACCTCGTCGTCGAGCGATGGGGCTACCACGATCGGGCACCCGAGATCGGCGAGCTGGTGCGCGGCCTGCTCGCCACCACATCGGCCGAGGGCTACGCCGGATGCTGCGAAGCGATTGCCACGATGGACCTCCGCCCGCTGCTCCCGCTCGTGTCTGCGCCCACCCTGCTGCTCGCCGGCAGCGACGATCCGGCAGCGCCGGCATCGGTCGCCCGCGAGATGTCGGCCGTGATGCCCGACGCGCGCGTCCTGGTCGTCGATGGCGCTGCGCATCTGCTCAACGTGGAGTCCGCGACCGCCACCACGACCGCGGTGCTCGCGCACCTGGGGAGGTAGACGGTGTCCCCGTCCGATAAGGAGCGCTACGACGCCGGACTGCGCGTGAGGCGCGACGTCCTGGGCGACGCCCATGTCGACCGCGCCGTCGCCGGGACCGATGCGTTCACCGAGGCCTTCCAGGACTTCATCACCCGTACGGCGTGGGGCGACATCTGGGATCGCCCCGGACTCGACCGCCGCTCGCGGTCGATGATCACGCTTGCGGCACTGACGGTCCTGCGCGCGGAGGAGGAGATCGCCATGCACGTGCGCGCCGCGATCACGAACGGGCTGACCCGCGAGGAGATCGCCGAAGTCCTGCTCCACGTGTCGGTCTACGCGGGCGTGCCCGCCGGGAACGCTGCCTTCGCCGCCGCCCGGGCCGCGCTCGACGCCATGGACGAGTCCTCCGCGTCAGCCGAGGGGTAGGCCGACGTAGTTCGTGGCGAGCGCCTGCGCTGCAGGCACCGACACCGTCAGGGTCTCGAGACGTGCCAGCTGCAGGCGATCCCGGAATGCGTCGTCACCCGGGTAGCGGTGGAGCATCGCGCTCATGGAATTCGAGAAGTCCTGGGCGCGCCACACTCGCCGCAGGCAGGTGTCCGAGTAGGTATCGAGTAGGTCGCGCCGGCCGGTCCGGTACCACTCCACCAACGCGCGCGTCAGGACGAACACGTCGGCGACCGCCAGGTTGAGGCCCTTCGCTCCCGTCGCCGGCACGATGTGCGCTGCGTCGCCCGCGAGGAACATCCGCCCGAACTGCATCGGCTCGACGACGAAGCTGCGCATGAGCGCGATGCTCTTCTCGATCACCGGCCCGTCGCGGAGCTTCCATCCCTCGGCCGCGAGGCGGACGCGGAGCTGCTCCCAGATTCGGTCGTCCGACCAGTCCTCGATCCGCTCGGTGGGGTCCACCTGGATGTAGAGGCGGCTGATCGACGGGGAGCGCAGGCTGTGGAGGGCGAACCCCAGCTCGTGCCGCGCATAGATGAGCTCCTCGGTCGAGGGCGCCACGGCGGCAAGGATGCCGAGCCACGCGTACGGGTACTCGTGGTGATACTCGGTCAGGACGCCGCGAGGGACGTGGTCGCGCGCCACGCCGTGGAACCCATCACACCCTGCGACGAAGTCGCATTCGATGACATCCTCGCGGCCGTCGCGCCGACAGGAGATGGACGGACGATCGCCGTCGATCCCGTCGATCCGGACGTCCTGGACCTCGAACCGGACGTCGCCACGCGCCGCGAGGCGGGCGGCGAGAAGATCCTTCACCACCTCCTGCTGGCCGTAGATGGTGATCGTGCGGCCACCGGTGAGGTCGGCCATCGGCAGGCGGAACCGTTGCCCGCCGAACCTGAACTCGATCCCACGGTGCACCAGCCCACTGCGGTCCATGCGTTCGGCGAGGCCCGTCTCGCGCATGAGGTCCACCGTGCCCTGCTCCAGCACGCCGGCGCGAACCCGCTGCTCGATGTGCTCCCGGGTTCGGTTCTCGATGACGATCGACTCGACCCCCGCCAGGGAGAGCAGGTGCGAGAGGAACAGGCCGGCCGGGCCCGCGCCGATGATCCCGACCTGCGTCCGCGACCGCATCGAGATTCAGTCGTCGTCGGGCCCGGACTCGAACGGCGTCGCCGCGCGCCCGCGCAGGACGATGTCGAACCGGTACGCCAGCGCCCAGTCGGGCACCGTGCTGGCGAGGTCCAGCCGCGCGATCAGCCGTTCTCGGCCGGCTGCGTCCGGCACGGAGTTCAGGATCGGATCGAACGGGATCAACGGATCACCGGGGAAGTACATCTGCGTCACGAGCCGCTGCTCGAACGCCTGGCCGAAGAGCGAGAAGTGGATGTGCGCGGGGCGCCATGCGTTGGGGTGGTTTCGCCACGGATAGGCTCCCGGCTTGATCGACACGAAACGGAACGAGCCGTCCTCGGCCGTGAGGCACCGGCCCAGGCCAGTGAAGTTGGGATCGAGGGGAGCCGGGTGATCGTCGATCTCGTGCGCATAGCGGCCGGCGGCATTGGCCTGCCAGGCCTCGATCAGCGTCTGCGGCGCTGGACGGCCGTCGGAGGAGGTGACCCGGCCCAGCACGATGATCCGCTCACCGTGCGGCTCGCCGTCGTGCTGGCGCGTCATGTCCGCATCGGAGGGGCGAACCCGGCTCGCGCCGAACACCGGACCAGTGAGCTCGGTCATGCCCCTGGGGATGATCCCGAAGGTCCGCGTCGGCGCTCGCAGGACGGACCCGGCGTAGTCCGGGTAGAGCAGGGGCGGGTCGACCGCCAGCGCTGGGAGGATGATGCCGGTGACAGGGTCGGATGCGTTGCCCACAGTGGCTGGGTACTCCCGGAAGACGAGGCAGAGGGGGACGGCACCTCGGTACTCGGCAGGTCGCGTCTGACGCTAACCGCACGTCGCGACGGTGACAAGGCGAGAGTCCACTGGTTGGACGGCCCCGGGTCCCCCTAGCGGCTCGCCTCGGCGGAGGCCCAGAGGGCGCCAACGTGGCGGGTGAGCCCGCTGGCGACCGTCCGGACGGCCGCCGCGAAGGCGGCCGCCGGCTTGGCGCCCCTGCTGGCAACGACGAGGGACACGGCGCCGACCACGTGCCCGTCCGGCGCGAAGACGGCGGCACCGACGGACGCCGCGCCGATGGTCATCTCATCTGCGGTGATCGAGTAGCCGCGCTGGCGGACCCGTGCGAGATCGCGGCGCAGCGCGTCGCCATCGACAATCGTGAAGCGGGTCATCGGTGCCAGGCCGCGGGCGATCACCTCATCGACCAGGGCCGCGGGCTCGTAGGCGAGCAACGCCTTGCCGACGCCGGTCGCGTGGAGTGGCAGTCGGCCCCCGGGCCTGGACGCGATCGCAACGGACTTGGGGCCGCGGATCCGCTCGACGAACAGGGCGTCGTAGCCATCGCGCACGGCAAGCTGGACGTTCTCGTGCGTGGTCTCGTACAGGTCCTGCATGTACGGGAGCGCGATCTCGCGGAGCGCCGTGCGACTGGCGGCCAACGTGCCGAGCTCCCAGAGCCACGCCCCCAGGCGATAGGTTCCGTGGTCGTCGAGCTCGAGCGCACCCATGTTCCGGAGCTCCGTCGCGAGGCGGAGCACCGTCGTCATCGGGAGGCCTGTTCGCCGGGCGATCTGCGGTCTGGTCAGCCCCGTCTCCGCCGTCCTCAGCGCGCCCAGGATCGCGAATCCCTTGCTGAGCACGGAACGCCCGGGTTCTCGGATCTGGCCGTTCATCGGCCTCAGTATTCCTCGATTTCCGACGAGATGGCCAGAACCGTTCCCGGAACCGCAGTGGCGCACGTTTCGGCGGCGAGATCATGAGGAGGTGGCGATCCAGGTCCGGGGAGCTCCTGGCCGCACGCCCGCTCCCGGCCTTCACACCGGAGTCCCGACATCATCGCTGAGGCAGCAGGGGACTTTGGGTGGTAGCGGACGCGGGCCGGGCACCACCGGCTTCACCCGCCGGGTCGGGCCCTGGCAACGGCCCGGGAATCGAAAGCCGCCCGGCGTTCAGCCGGGCGGCTGCGCTGTCCGCGGTGGCGGACAGCAGGCGGCGATCAGCGCCGGGTGCTGAAGCAGTCCGAGCAGTAGACGGGCTTGTCGCCGGAGGGCCGGAACGGCACCGTGGCGGGGTTTCCACACGAGCTGCACGTCACCGTGAACATCTCGCGAGGGCCGGAGGACCGGCCACCGCCGTAGCCGCCGGACGAGCGTCCGCCGCCGTAGCCGCCGGAACCGGTGGACGAGCGTCCGCCGCCGGCGTAGCTGCCCGCGCCGCCGCCCGCATCGTTGCGAGCAGACTTGCGAGCGGCCCGACAGGCGGGACAGCGGCGCGGGACCGAGAACCCGCGATCCGCGTAGAACGTGGCCTCGCTGGCCGTGAAGACGAATTCCTGGCCACAATCGGCGCAGGTGATGACCTGATCGGAGGTCATGAGACGAGCGTGCTCCTTCGAGCTTGCGTCGGCACCGAACGTGAACCGTTTTCCTCGGATCGCGACACGCGCTCTCGGAGAAGGGTCTGAGCCTGCGCCGGCAGTTCCCCCGGCACTTCATGTACCGGGCCCGCGCATTCTACTCGGCTGGGTGGCCGTGTCCAGTGGCTTCCGGACCATGACGATCGTTCGGTCGCGTCCGGGTGCAGCGCTCGCCGTCCCACTCGCGTCGGCGGCGCCCGTCGCGGACCGTACCGTGGAGGAGAGTCACGCCACAGGGCCGGCCGGTGATGACCTCGCACGCGTCGTGCGCGGGAGCGCCGGTGAGTGCGCGGGAGCCGCAGTGCGCGGGAGCGCCCGTGAGTGCGCGCGAGCACCCATGCGCGCAGCGGCGGCTGCCCGCGCGCCCGTGTGCGGTAGCGCCCGTGCGCGCAGCGGCAGCGCCCGTGCGCGCGGGAGCGCCCAGGCGCGGCTGCCCCCGCCCCCGGCCCCGGCCCCGGCGCAGACGCGTTGATCGGCCAGACCGATCAAGGGGCCGCGTTCGTGCTGGCAACATTCGCCAAATGCGCCACTTCCCGTACATCGTCCGCACGCTCGACCCGCGGTGATCGGGAAAGCCGATCAAGCGTCGCCATGGAGGTTCGCCCTGGAGGTTCGCATCGCCCGGGAGGTTCGCGCCGCCGCATCGCCCGGGAGGTTCGCGTCGCCCGGGAGGTTCGCGCCGCCGCGTCGCCCGGGAGGTTCGCGCCGCCGCGTCGCCCGGGAGGTTCGCGCCGCCGCGTCGCCCGGACCACCTCTCCCGATCCTCGAGCGCTTCGGCTACGCTGCGCCGAACCTTCGGGGCCACCGGTCCCGGCCGTCCGACCACGATCCTGCTGCCGACGAGGATGCGACCGTGCCCGATGTCCTCGGCGCCCGCGAGCGCGCCGTGCTGGCCGCCGTGTGCGCCACGTTCCAGCCGGCCGTCGCCGGCGCGGACGCCGACCGCCTCCTCGATCGCGTCGTCGCGCTCATCGCCGCCCTGCCCAACGCCGACGAACGGGCTCGCCTGGGGCTGCTGCTGCGGGCGCTCGGGCTCCCGCCGGTGAACCTGGCGCTGGGCGGGCGACCCGGGGCGTTCGACCGGCTGGCGCCAGATGGCCGCGTCGCCGTGATGCAGGGCTGGGCGAACAGCCGGCTCCAGCTTCGCCGGGCGGGCTTCCAGGCCCTGAAGCGGCTCGTGAACGTTGCCTACTACGCGTGGCCCCAGGCCGACGGCTCGCACCCGGCCTGGCGCGAGGCGGGGTATCCGGGACCGCTTCCGCCGATTGGGCCGGTCAGGCCGCGACTCCCGGAGCTGCGGATCGACGGCGACACGACACTCGACTGCGACGTCGTCATCTGCGGCTCGGGGGCGGGTGGTGGCGTCGCCGCCGGCGTGCTGGCCGCGGCGGGCCGGAACGTGGTCGTGCTGGAGAAGGGACCGAACCTGGGGCCGGCCGACTTCACCGGGGCCGAAGGCGACATGCTGGGTGCGAGCTACCTCGACGGCGGCCTGCTCATGACGCGCAGCGGATCGCTGCCCATCCTCGCGGGCAGCTGCGTGGGCGGCGGCACGACCGTCAACTGGACGACCAGCCTCCCGGTTCCCGAATCGACGCGGGCCGAATGGGATGCCCGCTCGGGCCTTGTCCTGTTCGAGGGGCGCGACTTCGCGGAGGCGCTCGACCGGGTGGCGGTCCGTTCCGGCGTCAACACGGACAACTCGCAGCCGGGCCGTCGGGACGAGGTCCTGGAGCGCGGCCTGCGCGCGAATGACTGGCACGTGGGCGTCATTCCTCGCAACGCCCAGGGGTGCCCGGACGGCCGGGAGTGCGGCTACTGCGGCTACGGTTGCCGGGTCGGCGCCAAGCGCTCGACGGAAGCCACCTACCTCGCCGACGCGACGAGAGCCGGGGCAAGGCTGATCGCGCGGTGCGACGTGGAGCGCGTGGTCAGCCGCGACGGCCGCGCGGCCGGCGTGACGGCCACCGTGCGGGCACCGGACGGCCGCACGGCCCGCCTCACGGTCCATGCCCGGTCGGTCGTGGTCGCCTGCGGCGCGCTGCACACGCCGGCCCTCCTGATCCGCTCCGGCCTGGCCAACCGGAGCATCGGGCGCGGCCTGCGGCTCCACCCGGTGACCGCGGTCGTCGGTCGGTTCGACGAGCGGATCGAGCCGTGGACCGGCAACCTCCAGACTCGCTACTCGGATCAGTTCGCCGACCTCGACGGCGGCTACGGAGCGAAGTTCGAGACGGGGCCGGTGCACTTCGTGCTGCCGGCCAGCGCCTTCGGCTGGGACGACCCGGCCAGCCACGCCGCCGACGTCCGCGGGCTCGCCAACCTGAGCGTCGTCGGGATCCTGCTCCGCGACCGGGACGCGGGCCGCGTCGTCGTGGACCGCGCCGGCAGGCCACGGGTCGACTACGAGCTGTCTCGGGGCGACGGCGGCCATCTGCGGACCGCGATTCGCGGCGCCGCCCAGGTGCTCGCCTCGGCCGGGGCGCGCTCGCTGATGACGCTGCAGCAACCGCCGGCCCGGGTGTCGCCGGGCGGCTCCGACTGGCTCGACCGGTTCATGGCCGACGTCGACCGGCGCGGCCTGGACCGCTGCCGGATGGCCCTGATCTCGTTCCACCAGATGGGCACTGCCGCGATGGCTGCCGACCCGGCCAGGGGTGCGGTCGGGGAGACGGGGGAGGTCTTCGGGATGCCCGGCTGCTACGTTGCCGACGGCTCCGCGTTCCCGACCTCGAGCGGCGTCAACCCGATGATCACGATCATGGCCATCGCCGACCACGTCGCCAGGGCCGTGGACGCCAGCCTGTAGGGCGAACCGCGGCGGCCGGACCGCCGGCCGCAGCCGCCGAGCGGTGCCCGGAGACGGCCGTCAGTCGAAGGACGGGCTTCCGGCGCCCAGCACGGCATGCCGCAGGCTCGCCGGGCGGACGTGCTCGCCGAGGAGTGCCTCCAGCTCGGCGACGGCCGCCGCGACGTCGCCGGCGGCGGCTGCATGGTGGCCCTCGACCGTGATGAGCACCTCCGTCGTGGTCCCGCTCGCCGCGCTCGCCAGGCTCTGGCGCCAGCACCAGCGCCGGGCGCAGGCGACGCCGGCGTCGTCGACGAACACGACCTCTCCCGGCTCCGGGTGCTCCGTGGCGCTCGACCCGAGGTCGGTCCACCGTTCCGCGCCGGTCGCGAAACGGACGGTCACGCAGTCATCGATCCCTCGACGGTCGAGCACGGCGACGGGCAGGGCGTGGCGGATGCTGACCAGGTTGGCCAGGTCCACCAGCGCGTTGATCGCGGGCAGGTCGCCCTGCTTGACCAGTCGCCGCAGGAGCGCCTCGGCCGCGGAGCGGTACTGCGTCGGGTCGACGCCGAACCCGCGAAACGCCTTCCGCCAGGCCGCCAGGGAGGGCAGTTCGCTCAGCGGCGCCTGGCCGATCCGCGCCCGGACCGTGGTCACCTCATCGCGCACGAGCGCGGCCAGGGCGGCCGGCGTCGGGCCGTTGGTCACGCCGATCGCGTGGATGACGCCCCCGGCGATGGTCGGGAAGCGCTTCAGGATCGCGTCGTCGTACCGGAAGCTCGGCATGTCACCAGTCTGCCATGGCCGGCGTGGCCCGCGAGGGGCCTCGGCGGCCTCGACCTCGCCGTCGACCGCAGCCGCCGGCCGCAGCCCCGGCCGCAGCCGCCGGCCGCAGCCGCCGGCCGAAGCCGCCTACGGGATGAGGTCGGACATTGGCGACCTCGACGCGGCCGCCCCGAGGAAGGGGAGCCCGAAGGCAGCTTCGGTCGTCCGAAGCAGGCTGTAGTGGTCGTAGTACCGCCGGGAGACGACGTGCGACAGCCCTTCCCGCACGACAGCCGTGAAAACGCGGCCGCCATGGTCGCCCAGCTGCCCGGCACTGGTCGTGCCTTCATCGAACGTGATGACCAGGACGGTGCGAGCCCAGTCGGGAGAGGCAAGGACAGACGGGACGAACGCCCGCAGGAAGGCGTCGCCCTGCGCCGTCGGACCCATCGTGCATGTCGTTCGCCAGGTTCGGGATCACCAGCTCGAATGGGGCGGCGCTCGGGCTGAAGCGGCGCAGCGGCTGGATCCACGCGCAGGCAGTCGGGCTCCCGCTGATCGACGTGAACGAGATGGCCGGGTCGTGCTTGCGGACGTATGTCCCGGCCGCGCCGGGCCCGTCGGGGCCGCCGGATGACGACGCCCCGGTGAAGCAGCCGCCGGGGTAGTCCTGGGCATACACGCGCCAGCCCAGGCCGGCCTTCGCGAGCTGGTCGAACAGGCTCGGGCCGGTGAGCTGATACGCGCCGTCGGTCGTGACGCCGAGCGGGGAGCCGGCCACGGAGGCGATGTAGTTCGGCTCCGACGGGTGGTCGACGCCGTAGTAGTCGGCGGCCAACCCGTAGGTGCTTGCGAGCCCGGCCAGGTACGGCGCACTGGCGGCGGTGATCGACGGCGCCTCGCGGTTCTCCATCCAGATCCAGATCACGTGGTCGAACCGGCCTGCCGCGCCGCCGCCGGCCGAGGGGGCCGGCGAGCCAGGCTCCCCGGCCGGAGGACTGGCGAGGGTTGGCGCGGCCGAAGTGGCGGGAACGGCCGTCGAGGTCGGCGCCGGCGATGGCGGTGGCGCCGCGGCACCTGCTCCGCTCGACGACGGCCCACCCGGCGTCGTTCGGGGCGCCGGCCGCCGATGCGACCTCGGTGGGCAGGACGGATTGGCTCGCGCCGGACGGCCCGCAGGCGGCCAGGGCAACCCCCGCGATCAGCGCGGCCGCGACAAGCGTGAGCGCCGCCGGGGCGCGCCGAGCCGTCGCCGGTGGCTCGTCAGCGGCCGGCATGCCATCGGCCGGCGGCTCGTCATCGGCCGGAGGCTCGTCATCGGTCGACGGCGGCGATCTGACGGTGGCATGCCATCAGCACGCGCCCGGCCGGGCTCGCCATCGTGCTCCCTGGCCCAGCCTCAACACGTGCGTCACGCGCGCTGCGGTCGCTGCGACTGCGGCGCATCGGCATCCTCCCAGGACCGGTGGCCGCCTCGCAGGAGCGACACGAAGGCACCGATCGCGCTCGCCACGACCCCCGCGGCGAAGGCCACGCGGAGCGCCCCGACGAACGGCTGAAGGCCGATGCCCGTGCTGCCGACCTGCGTCCCCGAGAAGATGGCAAGGAGCACCTTCGGGTCCATCGCGCTCGTCACCAGGCCGATCGCGAGGGCGATCGAGACGATGAACCCGGCCTGGGTGAGCATCATCCGCGCGCCGGCGCCCACGCCCCGCTTGCCCGGCGGAACGACGCCCATGACCGCGCTCGTGTTCGGCGAGTTGAAGAGCCCGGATCCCGCCCCGATCACGAGCTGCCACAGCGCGAGCTGCCAGTAGGGCGTATCGAGGCCGATCGTCATGAGCCCCGCCAGGCCGATCCCGGTGACGACCATGCCGGCAGTGGCGAGCTCCCGGGACCCGTACCTGTCGGCCAGGGCCCCGCTGATCGGGGAGAGGACGAGCAGGCCGACGGCGAGCGGGCTGAGCAGGATCCCGGCAGTCACCGGGTCGTCACCCTTGGCGCCCTGGAAGTAGAACACCAGCAGGAAGAGGACGCCGTTGCGCGCCACGCCGTTGAGGAGGCTCGCCAGGTTGCCCATGGCGAACAGCCGGTCGCGGAACAGCTCGAGGTCCAGCAGCGGCTCGGGCTGGTGCAGCTCGACCCAGAAGAAGGCCGGCGTGACGAGCGCGAAGACGACGAAGCCACCCACCACCCACGGCGTCGTCCAGCCGTAGATGCCGCCGAAGGCGAGCGACGTCATGAGGCCCATCAGGCCGACGAGGAACAGGCCGGAGCCGGCCCAGTCGATGGAGCGGTTGACGCTCGGCCGCGCCTGTTCGACCAGGAGCACCCACGCTGCGGCCGTCCCGATGAGGGCGATCGGGACGTTGAACCAGAAGACCATCCGCCAGCCGAACGTCGTCAGCACGCCGCCGAGGATCGGTCCGAGGATCTGGCCGGCGCCGATCACCATCGCGTTGATGCCCAGCGCCCGTCCCAGCTCGCTCCGTGGGAACGCATCGGTGACGAGGGCCGCGGAGCAGGCCATGAGGAGGGCGCCGCCGATCCCCTGGACGACGCGCCCGGCGATGAGCAGGAGCGCATCGGGCGCGATCGCGCAGAAGATCGAGGCGACGGTGAAGATCGCGAACCCGAGCGTGTAGGTCCTGGCGCGGCCGAACATGTCCGCGAACCGCCCGGCATTGAGGACGAGGACGCTGGCCACCAGCGTGTAGCCCACGACGATCCACAGGAGCGCGAACAGGTCCGTGTGGAGGTCGCGCAGGATGTCGGGCAGGGCGATGACCAGCGTGCCGGCGGTCAGCGAGGCAAGGAGGGCGCCGATGCTGGTGACGAGGAGGACCCACCACCGGTACCGGTCCGCCGTCTCTCCAGCCGTGTGGTGATCGCGGTCGCCGAGCACGTCGGGGCTGCGGCTCGCCGTCCCGGTCTCGGCTGCCGGCTCCGCGCCCACGGCGCCACCCTCGCGGGGGGCCTGCTCGTGGTCGGGGACGCGGGACGGGGACATGCGCGAGCCTCCGAAAGGTCATGGCGGGCCAGACGTGCGCGCGAGGCGACCGCTCGCTCGGCCCGTGCCGGGCGGCCAGAGTGGGACACCGGTGCGGTCGGGCCCCAGCGGCGCTCGCCCGGGCCGTCGATGGTACCGCAGTGAGCCAGGGAGCCCTGCCGCCGGCCTGGCGGGCGGCCAGCATCTCCGCGCGCGTAGGCCGCCAGCCACGGTTCGTCGCGTGCCGAAGCTGCCACACCCTCCCTCGACCGAACCCGTGCGTCACCGTCGCTGGCGAAGCGCCCACCGCCTCGGGCGCCCAGCGCGGACGTCTGGCGCGGAGGATGCCGCAGGCCGTGGCGATCCCCTGCGGTGTCAACCGTCCGACGGCGTCGATCGACCTCGCTCTCCCCCGGAGAATCGGCCGGCCGAGGCCCAAACGAAGAGCGGGATCCATCGTTGTTCTGCGTGACAGCGGCCCCCAAGAGTGTCGTCTCCCCGGACGTGAAATCAGCGAGGGTCGCTGTCTTTCGATTCCAGCCGCAGCCGCGATAACCCACTGCCGGTATCCGGCCGGGCGAGACCGGGCCGACCCTCGGGAGCGGCTGCCACCGCATTCCCTCGCGGGACAGCCTGGGATCGGAACGAGCGACGCCCGACCTGCTGGCCGGGCATCGCTGGGAGGAGGAGGGCCGGCGAGGAGGGCGCCGGCAGGTCGAGCAGGGCCGATCGTCGCGAAGAGGCGTTAACAGAGCGTTTCTGCGGAGTCAACGGATCGGCAAAGCGACGAACTGCCGCCGCTGGCTGTGCCAGCCCGGCGGCCGCCGCTGGCTTTCGCCGCGGTGACTCCCGGGTCGCGGTCGTTCGGCCCTCTCGGCAGCGTCGCGATCACGTGCCGGTCCTGTTCTGACCAGGCTGGCCGACCGTCCGCGACCCAGCCGTCCCGCCGAATGCGCGAGATCAGCCGGGCTCCTCGTCGCCTTTCGCGTCCTTCCTCCAGCCAAGGTGCCGACGTAGCCACCCGACCGACGCGAGGTGGTACGTGGCCGTCTCGTCGTAGGAAGAGAGTCCCTCGATCTGGGAGTGCGTGAGCGCGGATCGCACCTCGGTCAAGGTCATGCCCGCGATGTCGTCGGCGGCCAGCATCACGTCGCGGCGTTCGCTCGCGAGCGCGACCCGCAGCCCGTGAAAGACATCCTCGGCATCCGATCCGAGCACCTCGTGGACGACGCCCGCGCGAATGTCATCGGCGCTGATCACGGCCGTGCCGTAGACGATCGATCGCCACGAGATCGGTTGGCTTTCGGACATGTCGAACCTCCTCGCGCCTTGATCAGCGGGAAGAACGGCCATTGGCGTCCCGCGATCGCCGAGACCGGCACGATACCCCGCAGGGTGCCAGATGCTTTGCGCAGTGCCCGGCGCGTCTTGCCGGGCTCGTGCGCGACTCCGCCAGGGTTGCCCGCCCGGCCGAAGCCTCGCGGAGGGCGCAAACGGCACTCCTCCCTATACTGGCCGGGTGCTGGGCCAGCAAACGCCCACGGCCGCCGTCGAGCTCGACGGCGTGCACCGGAGCTTCGGCTCGGTGCGGGCGGTCGACGGCATCGACCTTCGCCTCGAGCTCGGCGAGATCGCCGCCCTGCTCGGCCCGAACGGGGCCGGCAAGACGACCACGATCGACATGATCCTGGGCCTGGGGCGGCCCGATCGCGGGACCGTCAGCGTGCTCGGGATGGCTCCGATCCGAGGCGATCTCGCGCGGCCTCGTGGCGGCAGTCCTGCAGACCGGCGGCCTGCTCAAGGACCTCACGGTGCGGGAGACCGTCCGCCTGACCGCCTCGGTCTTCGCCGAGTCGCGGCCCGTCGACGAGGTGCTCGAGCGGGCGGGGATCGCCGAACATCGGCGATCGGCTCGTGGGCGCATGCTCGGGCGGCGAGCAGCAGCGACTGCGGTTTGCCCTGGCGCTGCTGCCGGACCCGGCGCTGATGGCGCTCGACGAGCCGACCGCCGGGATGGACGTGGAGGGCCGCCGCGACTTCTGGGCCGCCATCCGCCGCGACGCCGAGCAGGGCCGAACGGTGCTCTTCGCGACCCACTACCTCGAGGAGGCGGACGCCTACGCGGACCGGATCATCCTGCTTCGCCAGGGCCGGATCGTGGCCGACGGAACGGCCGCGGAGGTCAGGAGCCTCTCGAGCGGGCGGTCGGTCCGGGCGAGCCTGCCCGGGCGCCGACGAGGCCGACGCTGTCCGCGCTGCCCGGCGTTCGCTCGGTCGAGATCCGGGGCGAGCGGGTGCTCATCCAGACGATGGATTCGGATGCCGTGGCGAGGCACCTGCTGACCGCCACCGCGGCGCGCGACGTGGAGATCGTGGCCCACAACCTCGAGGAGGCGTTCCTCGCCCTGACGGGCGACGATCGCGGCGCCGTCCGGCGGCGAGGCGGCCGCCGGACGGAGCGCGGCATGAGCGCGAGGACTCGCGCGCGACCCTCGCGTCGCATGCCGCGATTCGCGCGGGTCCCGCCGCTCGGCGGGTTCAATCTCACGTTCCTGGCGATCGAGATCCGGCGCCTGCTGCGCAACCGGCGGACGGTGGTCGTGACGCTGGTCGTGCCGGTCGTCCTGTTCCTGCTCTTCAAGTCGAACCGGCGGGCGGCGCCCTGGGCGGCGTCGAACTGACCGCCGCGAGCACGATGATCGGGATCGCCGTCTATGGAGCGATGCTCGCGGCGACGTCGGGCGGCGCGATGGTGTCGATCGAGCGCGCCCTGGGCTGGAGCCGGCAGCTGCGCCTCACGCCGCTCCGGCCGGCGGCCTATGTCGGCATCAAGCTCGTCGCGGCGCATGCTGCTGGGGCTCGACCTCCGTGGCCGTCGTCTACGTCATCGGCGCGATCGACGGCGTGCAGATGACGGTCGCCGACCTGGGTGCTGACCGCGATCCTGGCCTGGGCCGCTTCGTTCGTCTTCGCCGCATTCGGGCTGTTCATGGGCTACCTGCTGCCGTCCGAGAACGTCATGCAGGTCATCGGCCCGATACTGGCCGTCTTCTCGCTCTTCGGCGGCCTGTTCATCCCGGTCAGCCTGCTGCCCTCGGTCATGCAGGACATCGCCCCGTTCATGCCCACCTACGGGGTCGCCGAGATCGCGCGCTTCCCGCTGGTCGGCGGCGCCTTCGACGCGACATGGCTGCTGAGCGTCGTGGTGTGGACGGCTGTCTTCGCCTCGGCGGCGATGGTCCTCTTCCGGCGCGATACGCGCCGCGTCTGAGGACGGGCCGTTGCCCATCCGGTACGCCCGGCGACGCGTCACTCGCCGCCGACGGAGCGGAACGCCGGCAGAGCGAGGCCGCCGCGCTCCGACCTTGCGCCTGTGCCGCACGCGCGCGGTCCGGCCGATCCACCATGGGCGCATGCGGAAGCTCCTTCGCGACTTCCTGATCCTCGGGGCCCTGGTACCCGTGGCGTGCGGTGGCCAAGCCGCAACCCAGCTGCCGCCGCCGACCGCCGAGCCGACGTCAACGCCGGCAGCCGGCGCCGATGCCGCGGGCATCGTCTGGCTGTGCATGCCAGGCGCCGCGAACGATCCGGCGCACGTCCGACCTGAGCGCCACCATCATCGATCCGACCGGGCAGCGCACGACCTCGCAGGTGGCGCCGGCCGGCGATCCGCCGATCGACTGCTTCTACGTCTATCCGACCACCAGCCGCCAGACGACGATGAACGCCAACCTCTCGATCGACCCGGAACAGCGCGTCGCGGCAGCCAACCAGGCGGCGCT
>CAWGEL010000005.1:0-80085 GCA_963821595.1 uncultured Chloroflexia bacterium
ACGCCGAGATAGGTGCTGGCCTTGATGACGCCGGTTTGCGCGGGTCCAACTTCACGGCGAATTAGTCGTTAAGGCTTGGATCGATGGTCGTCTTCCAGGCACCCTGGGTAACGGGAAAATTCGCCGAGTTGGTGGATCCAAAGATATACACGTCACCAAGGGAATCAACAACACATTGGCGCACCGTTCCGATGCCGTTCCGCCAATATAGAATGACCACTCGATTGCCGAAGCGTCGGGCTTGAGGCGCGTCACGTAGATGTCGGCATCCCGGAGTGTGACGGGTACATTCAACGGAGATCCAGGCTGCTCGGACGCTGGGAAGTCGGTGGAAAACGTGGTCCCTGTCATATAAATGTTTCCGCCGGCGTCAACTGCCATCTGGGTATCGAGTTCAGACACAGAACCGCCCAAGTAGGTGGCGAAGTCGATGATCGGATCGATCGTGACGGGCAAGGAGGAATCGTGCGGCCCCAGCCAGAAAATAGCACGTGTTCGTCCCGTCACGCGGTACCCGGCTTGGACGTACGGCGCTTACCCGCGACGGTCTGCCATGCGATGGGTTTACGAAAAGTACCGGCTTTCAACAGCAGATCACCCTTTGCGGAAAGTCGAATGCTTTCGTTGAACTTGAGGAGTACCCGCGAAAGATCGGATGGCTTGGGGGCCTCGAAGTCGAATTCAATGTCCGATCCTGAGAGATGGTAGCGAAGATCGACACCAGGATAGACGCGGTGAAACTGCACGGCCCCGAAGTGAGACACGCCGCAAATCCAGGACGCTGGATCAGGTTGCAGAGCATAGTGGCTTACGCCGGGTTGAGCACCTGGCTGAATCCTTCCGCCAAGCCATCGGCCCCTTCCAGATCCACTTGCACGGATGCTCCAGAACTGGACCGCAGGCGAAGCCGGTCCGGCTCAATGGACGCGAGACCCGCGGGCATTCGCGCGATAAAGGGCGCATTGGTCTGCGATTGGCCCCTGTTCGGCTCGAAATATGCACCTCCATAGAGTAGTCCGGCGGACAGCGACGACAACAGCAATGTGCTAGCGAACCTCAATGGTGACTCCCCCGGGGCTGTTTTGGCCGCCAATATTCACTACAACCGGTACGGACGATCCCGGAGCAACACTCGATGGAATCTGGACGTTCAACTGAAAAACGGAGCTCACTAGTCCCGGTGCTTCGCCGGCGTACCAGACTTGAGCGTCTTGCCCCCCGATGGTCACTTGGACTGGGGCGCCCAGCGAACTGATCCCGGTCCCGAGGGCTCCATCGCCAGCTCCTGGATAGATGCCGCCGCCCGTTCCATATAGACTTACAATCGAACCCCGCGGCGCTGGAGAATTGATGGTCCAATCTTGATTCACCATCGCTGCCAGACCCTTTCCGGAACCATCGCGCGTCAGGAGTGCCGGCGCCGCTGAAACCACATGCATTGGGACTTGCGGCGAAGGAATGCCATTGTTCCAGACTTGAACCTGTACGCTGGATCCAGGGGTGAGTTCAAATTGGCGCCAGCGCATTCATTTGTCCGGTATATGCGAAGATCACGGTGCCCGGTCGTCGGTCAAACCAGATTTGCATGCCTGCGGGTGAATTCACAAGGTTGCCGGTTACGGTAAACAACTGCCCCTCCGCAGGGCCAAGCGATGAGCCGAAGATACTCAAGATCTCGCCCGGCGCGATGGAACCACCGAGGAAGCTCGCGGCGTTCTGCACGATGCCGTCGAAGGGGGAACCGACGGCGCTGGTCCGGCGAGCGGAGTGTTAAACGTGAGGATGGAATCGGTCAACTGTGCAATGAGACCATCGGCGCCGAAGCGATAGAGGTTCAGCGGAGAAACGGGCAGAGGTTGAGTTCCCAAGCCGGATTGAGTCGCCAGATCGAATGCCTGGAGTATGGACTTGTATGGCGAATACTGGGGAGGCGCGAAGCAGGCGAGTATCCTCTTGTTGACGGGATCGACTGCAACAGGGTTGGGTCCGTCCAGATTGCCGGTTGGTTGCATCGTGCGCCAGTTCAGCGATATTCCGTTAATCAGTCTCCCGAGTGTCGTCGATAATTTCGATGGGTCCGCCGCCGGGGGCCTCAAGCGGGGTCTGTTTTGGAAATCCGCTGCTGTTAATGACTAGCTGCGCGGTTTCAGACGGGAAATATCGGCTATCACCAACGAGAAGATATTTACCGTCCGGCGAGAAAAGCATTCGGCTCACCGGTCCCAAGGATGTAATGGCATCCCAGACAGTGCTTGCCCGCTCGACTCCGTTGTCGAAAATGGCGACGAGATCGGGGGAAAATTGAATCGCTAGCGTTTGGGAAGCGCCCGGCATGACTGCAATGTCTGAGATCGTTGGCGTGAACTGGCTGCCGGAATTCGTGCGGGGTGGCAGCAAGATATCTTCCACGGCGGTCAATGTGTCAGGGTCAACTTGGCGGACGATATTTGGTGTAATGACCACGTAGAGCGGATTACCATCATCGGAGATCGCGATTGCACCTCCCGCCGCGTTTAGGTTCAAAGTACTTGCGATTTTCCCTGCTGTTGAACGTCTAGAGCGATCAGGGAATTCGCGGGAAAGCGGGGATCGACCGCGTAGAAGTTTGGATAGGCGGGTGATGGGCTCGCAGCGCTGCTGATGTAGAGGCGTCCTCGGGATGCATCGTAGAGCGTTCCAGCGGCGGTAACAGGATAAACTACCGGTACGTCAATCGATGCGATCAATGTATTGGTCCGGCCATCGTACAGCGCGAAATGGCCGAGCTCGGAGACCGCAAGATCTGCAGCCGTCAGGTTCAAGCTGAAGGAAGTCCCGAATTGAGAAGTAGTACTGTCTACTTTGACGGGCATGACCCGGCTATTCCACGTGACGGTAAAGGGAATCGCGGCAAGCGCTGATGAAGACGTAACTGAAATCGTCTGATCTCCCCCATCCGATCAGAGTTGCAGGCGACGGATTCAGGTTCACCTCCTGCGCCTCGATGACAGTGATTCCAAAAATGTATAGCGGGACGAGTACCTTCAGAAGGCTGGGGCTGCACACAGTCCTATATTGTATTCGTACGGTTCGCAAAACCGTTTGCGTCAAAACTTAAAATCCGAATTCTCCAGCGGGTGATGATAATCAGTCCGTTTGGATCATGTGGAGCGCGAGCATTTGCGAAAAGAGACACGAATAAGTCACATGAAAGGACGGTCAGAGAAAATGGGTCATCCACGTCGCCCAGCGATCAGAGAATCGAGTGAGCCGCTTACTGGTCATCTGCCTCTGACGTGACCGGTGACACGTCGGTTCTCGGAAAACAATAAGGAGGAACGAATTGCCCGGCCTTACTCGTGGAGGTCGGAAGTCGTTGTTGCTGATTGCCTGCGAGCCCATCGGTTTGCTTGGCCCTACCTGAGGCTGGAACAGTTCCCTGGCGAATCGTGTACACTCCATGTACACTTCTGGCTTGGTTTGGACGGTTTTCCACGGGTCATGCTCGATCAGGTTGGTATACTTTCTCGCAACTTGCTCATCCTCGGTCGTCGCTTAGCGTTCGACTCCCACTAGCTTCCGCCACAAACCGCTGGGTCCACCGCAACCCCGGTCGGACAGTGGGCCGCCGCATCGGGCGCCCACAGCGCGCAGTAACTCTCGCTAGACCTAACCTATCACCAGACCGATCCCCGCAACGACAAGGCGAGTCACATGTGGAACACGCGCTCGACGAGGGCATTGACGCGGGGCTATATTTCGATTACAGTAGAAGTACGGAGATAGGAGCCAGGTATGGGCAAACGAAACGATGCTGAACTGACGACCCGTTACGCGGACATGTTCTCGGCAATGGGGACAGAGCCGCGCTTGCGGATCGTGCGCCTTCTCCTGAACGCTCATCCTGAAGGGCTGGTAGTGGGCGAGATCGGGAGTGAGCTGGAGATACCCTCCAGCACGCTTTCCCATCACCTCGACAAGCTGAAGAACGAGGATTTGGTGCGCGTCAGGCGCGAGGGAACGTTTCTCTGGTATTCGGCCAACACGGAAGCCCTGCAGGAATTGCTCGGGTTTCTCTACGCCGAATGCTGCACCCGAAATAAGGCAGTCGAGCCGCAGAAGATCCTCTGCTGCAAGTAAGGGACGAAAGATGAACATCCTCTTCCTCTGCACTGGCAACTCCTGCCGCTCGATACTGGCGGAAGCCACCTTCAACCACCTCGCCCCGGCTGGCTGGACTGCCATGAGTGCGGGCAGCAAGCCCACGGGGCAGGTGCATCCGCGGTCGCTCGGCTGCTCGCCCGTGAAGGCATCTCGACCGAGGGCTATCACAGCAAGTCCTGGGACAACCTCCCGCTACTCCCGATGTGGTCATCACGGTCTGCTCAAACGCGGCGGGTGAAACCTGTCCCGCTTACCTTGGCCGGGCGGTTCGCAGTCATTGGGGTGTGGAGGACCCGGCACACGCAACCGGCACGGACGCCGAAATCGATGCGGCGTTCATGAAGGCTTATCGAATTTTGCGTGCCCGTATCGAAGCCTTCCTCGCACTCCCGCTGGCGGAGTTGAAGAGCGACCCTGTGCGCCTGAAAGCGGAGCTGGACCGAATTGGCACGCTCTTACCAACTTTTGAAGGAGTCTCAATATGAGCAACGTCAAAGACATTGTTAAGGAGAAATACGGCGAGACCGCGCGGCGGGTTGCCGCTGGCAGCGGCAGCGCGTCGTGCTGCGGAGCGGACGCGTGCTGCGACACGGTGGACCCGATTACTTCGGGCCTCTACGATGAGGCGCAAAAGAGCGGTTTGCCGGAAAAGGCCATTCTGGCGTCCCTCGGCTGCGGCAATCCGACCGCGCTGGCGGAGCTGAAGCCCGGAGAAACTGTGCTCGATCTTGGGTCCGGCGGCGGCATCGACGTTTTGTTGTCGGCGAAGCGCGTCGGCCCCTCGGGCAAAGCCTACGGTCTCGATATGACAGATGACATGCTGGCTCTCGCGCGTGAAAACCAGAAGAAAGCGGGCGTCGAAAACGTCGAGTTCCTTAAAGGGGAGATCGAGAACATTCCTCTGCCCGACAATTCGGTAGACGTCATCATCAGCAATTGCGTCATCAACCTCTCAGCCGACAAGGACCGGGTGTTGCGCGAGGCGTTCCGGGTTTTGAAACCGGGCGGGCGCTTTGCGGTATCGGACGTGGTGGTGCGCGGCAAGGTCCCGGAGGATGTTCGGCAGAACATGCTGCTGTGGGTCGGGTGCATCGCGGGGGCGCTTGAAGATGATCAGTACGCGGCCAAGCTTGCTACAGCAGGATTTCAAGCATCGAGATTGAGCCGACCCGCATTTACAGCATCGAGGATGCGCGGACGTTCTTGAGCGGCCAGGGTATCGACGTGGATGCTATGGCCCCTCAGGTAGACGGGAAGTTCATGAGCGCGTTCATCCGTGCCAAAGCCGGCAAGCCAAACGTCGCCCGACGATCCAGGTATTTGACCCGGCGCTGTGCTGCAGCACGGGCGTTTGTGGTGTCGATGTCGATCAGGCTTTGGTCAGCTTCTCTGCGGACGTAGCCTGGGCAAAACTGAACGGGGCGCAGATCGAGCGTTTCAATCTGGCCCAGCAGCCGATGGCCTTCGCTGAAAACGCCGCTGTGAAGGGGTTTCTGGAACGCTCGGGCCAAGAAGCGCTGCCGCTGGTTCTCGTAAATGGCGAAGTCGCCTTGGCGGGCCGTTACCCGAACCGTGCGGAGCTGGCACGTTGGGCAGGCATTTTGCCGATTGCCACCGAAACAAAGCCTGCCGGTAGCTGCTGCTCTGGCAGTAAGTGCTGCTGAACCATGGAAACATGAATCATGAAATTTCTAGAACAGCCGCCACGCTTTCTCTTCTTCACCGGCAAAGGCGGCGTGGGCAAGACTTCGATTGCCTGCGCAACGGCCATTCAGCTTGCCGAGTCGGGAAAGCGCGTGCTGCTGGTCAGCACAGATCCAGCGTCCAACGTGGCCAGGTGTTCGGCATCAGTATTGGCAATACAGATCACGCCGATTCCCACCATCGCTCGCTTGTCTGCACTGGAGATCGATCCGCAGGCTGCGGCGCAGGCGTACCGTGACCGTATCGTCGGCCCGGTGCGTGGGGTTCTGCCGGATACCGTGGTCAAGGGCATCGAAGAGCAACTTTCCGGCGCTTGCACGACTGAGATTGCGGCTTTCGACGAGTTCACAGCGCTGCTGACCGACAATGCATTGACCACCGAGTACGACCACATCATTTTTGACACCGCGCCGACTGGACACACCATCCGGATGCTGCAACTGCCGGGAGCCTGGAGCGGCTTTTTAGAGGAAGGCAAAGGAGACGCTTCGTGCCTCGGCCCCCTGGCTGGTCTTGAAAACAGCGCGGTGGTGTCACGATGGCGGCTTCCGCTTCGGCCGCAGATTATCCCGATCATCCGATCCGTTTCATCGTTCCGCAAGCCGCGGGAAGCGCGACCGATACTGTCGCTCGTATTCTCGCTGCCGAACTCTCGAAGCAATTCGGTCAGCAGGTGATCGTCGACGATCGCCCGGGTGGCGCGCTCACCATAGGCCTCGACCTGGTCGCAAAGTCGGCGCCCGATGGCTACACCATTGGCATGGGTGCCAGTTGGCGCTCGCCATCACCCGGCACATGGTCGCGAAGCTGCCCTATAACATCGAACGCGACTTTCAACCGATTGCATTGGTCGCGCGCGGACACTTGTTGCTTGCGGTCTCGCCGAAATTGCCAATCCATTCGGTGAAGGAGCTGGTCGACTACGCGAAGAAGAACCCGGGCAAGCTCACGAACGCTTCATCCAGCAATGGTTCGCCCGGTCATGTCGGCGGCGAATTGTTCAAATACATGACCGAAACCGAAATCGTGCACGTGCCGTACCGTGGCGGCGCGCCGGCAATCACCGATCTGATTGCGGGGCACGTTGACCTCATGTTCGAGAGTCTGCAATCGATCGCGCATGGTACGTCAGTCCTTCCCAGTCGCCGTAGTCCATCTCGGCGAGGCGGTCGTCGAGCTCCACCGGCCGATCGCCGGCAATTGCGGCGGCCGTCTGGCGGGCCCGCAGCAGCGGGCTGCACACGACTCGATCGAAGCGCTCGGCGCCGATCCGCCCGCCGAGCGCGACGGCCTGGGCCCGGCCCGCGACAGAGAGTCCGATGTCGATTCCCTGGCCGAGGTGCTGCTCCGGATCGGAGCGATCCGTCAGGCCATGGCGCGTCAGGACGAGGGTCAACATGGGCCCGAGTCTACCGGGCGCCGGGTCGGCCGGCCACTGCGCGCGGGGCCACCTCGCGCCGGCACCGCCGCATGCGGCCGGGCACCCGCGCTCTGCCCGGACCAGAGCGGTCCGCCGGTACAATCGACCCATGAGTGACAGCCCGACGTCCACGGCGCCCGCCGCAAGCGCGCATGCCGGTCAGGACGGCGCCCACGCCGAGGCGCACGGCGCCGAGGACGGCCATGGCGGCCACGGGGCGGCGGCGCAGCTCGGCCCGGTCGACTGGATGGCCTGGGGCGCCGGCCTCCTCGGCGTCGCGGCGGCCGCCATCGTCACGATCTGCCTCTACCTGGCCTCGGCTCCGCGCTGATCCGGGCCCCCGCTGATCCGCGCCCGCGCCGGGGGATCCAGCGCCGCCACGCCTGCTCGGCAGTCCCGGCATCGTGCGTATGTCGCCCGCGAGCGGGTCGATGAGGCCTGCCCCGCGGCGAGGCGGACGTCGCGGATCGGCAGGCGGAAGCCCGTCGGGCGGCCTTCGGGGCCGGGTCCGTTCGGACGGCCGCCTTCTGGTCGCGACCCGCACCGGTTGGGTGACGGCGGGCGGTCGTAGGATGGCGTCGAGGGGGCGCCCCCACCGCCAGGCCGGCCGGGCCACCAGAAATCGGGATCGCCAGTGGATCGTCTGCTCCAGGTCAAGCTCACGGTGCCCCGCCCGTCGCAGAAGCTGATCAGCCGGCCGCGTCTGGTCGAGCTGCTCGACGGCACGCTTGGGGTTCGTCTTGTCCTGCTGTCGGCGCCGCCCGGGTTCGGCAAGACGACGGCCCTCGTCGACTGGCTGGCGGCGTCGGGCACGAGGTGCGCCTGGCTCTCCCTCGACGCGGCGGACAACGACCCGGTCCGCTTCCTGCGCGACCTGTGGGCCGCCGTCGCGAACGTCGCGGCAGACGGCCCAGACTCGCTCGGCGGAGAGGCGCGAGCCCCGGATGTGTCCGACGTCATCGGCGAGGTCGCGACGATCCTGGCCGAGCGACCCGAGCCCTCGCTCCTGGTGCTCGACGACTACCACCTGATCGAGGCAGCCGAGGTCCAGCGTGCCGTCTCGATCCTGCTCGATCGCCTGCCCGCCCAGGCACACCTGGGGATCGCGACCCGGGTGGATCCGGCCCTGCCTCTGGCGCGACTCCGTGCTCGGGGCGAACTGCTGGAGGTGCGGGCCGACGGCGCTCCGCTTCACGAGCGAGGAGGCACGATCGTTCTTCGCCGAGCGGATGGGACTGGCCTTGTCCGACTCCGACGTCGAGACGCTCGTGGCCCGGACCGAGGGCTGGCCGGCCGTCCTCCAGCTGGCCGGCCTGTCGCTCGCCGGTCGAGCCGACGTCTCAGGCTACGTCCGCGGCTTCGCCGCGACCAACCGCTTCGTCCTCGACTTCATCGCCGAGGAGGTCCTCGGGCGTCTCGAGCCCGACGTGCAGCGAGTTCCTCCTGCGGACGTCGGTGCTCGACCGGCTCACCGGACCACTGTGCGACGCGCTCACCGGCAGGACGGACGGCCAGGCCATGCTCGAGCGTCTCGAGCGGTCCAACCTGCTCATCGTGCCCCTCGACGACGAGCGCCACTGGTACCGCTATCACCGGCTGTTCGCGGACCTGCTGCGCGCCCGTCTCGGGGTCGAGCACCCGGCCGAGCCCGACGGGCTGCACCTTCGCGCGGCCGACTGGTACGAACGCGAGGGCTTCGCCCGGCGACGCAATCGAGCACGCGCTGCGGTCGGGGGATCCGCGCCGGGCGCGCGACCTGATCGCCAAGGCGTCAGCGGACCTGATCCATCACGCGGAGTTCGCGACACTGCGTACCTGGCTCGACGAGCTGCCGGTGGAGGTCGTCCGCTCCGATCTCCTGCTCAGCACGTTCTACGCCTACGCCCTGGCCCTGGCCGGCCAGAGCGATGGCGTGGACCGCCGGCTCGCCGATGCCGAGGCGGCCCTCCCGGCGGCAGCGGCGGCGGGCGATCCGGTGGCCGTCACCGTCCCAGTCCACATCTCGATGATCCGCTCGATCGTCGCCCGCCTCGACCACGACCGAGGCGCCGCGGTCGCTCACGCAGAACAGGCGGTGGCGCTCGTGCCGCAGGACCTTTCGCCCGAGCGCGTGGCGCTGCTCGTCGGTGACGCTGAGGCGATCCTGGGCCACGCCCTGCTCGAGGCGGGCGAGCTGGATCGCGCGATCGCTGCCTACCGGGAGGCGCGACCGCTCCTGCATCTGGCTGGCAACAGGCTGGGCGAGGCCGACATCACCCGCAACCTGGCGCGCCTCGAGGTGCGCCGAGGACGCCTGCGCGCGGCGCTCGAGGCGTGCGACGAGGCCTTGGCCGACGCGGCGGGCGAGGCGACGACCGACCTGCCGTACCTTGCCCCGGTCCATCTCGCCCGGGCGGAGGTTCTCGAACGGATGGGTGAGCCGGCGCGGCCGAGGGCGCCGAACGAGCCCTGGAGCTCGCACGCCGTAGCGGTGACGTCGTGACCCTGCGCGAGGCCCGGGCGCTGCTGCAGCGGGCAAGCGCCCGGCGGCCCACTCGCCAGCCGGGCTCGGGGCTGGTCGAGCCGCTCACGGAGCGCGAGCTCGAGGTCCTGCGCCTCGTGGCCGCGGGGCGCTCCAATCGCCAGATCGCGGGCGAGCTCTACCTCGCGCTGGGAACGGTCAAGACCCACGTGCACGCGATCGCAGGAAAGCTCCGCGCAGCGAACCGGGTCGAAGCGGTGGCGAGGGCTCGCGACATCGGCCTGCTGGGCTGAGCGTCGTCGCCCGTTGTGGGCAGGTCGCCCGTTACACGCGGCCCCCGCGGAATCAACCCCCGGGACCGATCCGAGGATTGATGTGGCCCGGGGGGTTTGCTCCCGATGCTGATCTCCGTCAGCCGGCATGACGCCGGCAAGCACGGAGGGCAGCAGGCGATGGGTCAGCCGCTCGTCTACCGGATCCGGGTCCGCGGGCAGCTGGGCCCGCAATGGTCCGCCTGGTTCGAGGGGCTCAGCGTCGCCGGGGCCGCCGGTGGCGAGACGACCCTCACCGGGCAGCTCGCCGATCAATCCGCGCTCCACGGTGTGCTGGCACGTATCCGCGACCTCGGTCTGGAACTCGTGTCGGTGACCCTCGAGGCGGAGCAATGCGCAGAAACAGCAGCGGAGGCGTGACATGCCGCAGGTTCTCGTCGCCGGTTTCGTCGTCGCGCATGGCCTGATCACCACGATGATCGGGTTCGGCGGCGATCAGCAAGCCCGACGCGCCGGCCATGGCCCTGCCAGCCTGGTTTGGCTGGTGGCCGGGCCCATTCGGGCGATCGTGGCTCATCGACGTTCTGCATCTCGGCTCGGGCGCGTCGATGATCGGGAACGGGCTCTGGCTCGTCGCTGGACTGGCCCTCCTCGCCTCCGGGCTCGGCTGGCTCGGGGTGCCCGCGCTCTCGGGCGTGTGGCAGCCGCTGGCCCTTGGTGGCGCGGCCGTGGGTCTCGTGGCGCTGGCCCTCTTCTTCCACCCCCTCTATCTGGTGGCGGTGCTGATCAACGTGGCGATCGTGGTACTCGTCGCGGGCGTCGTCGCACCGACGAGATAAGGGGGACCGCCCTCGCAAGAGACTGCGCCTGTCGCCTTTGGGCATGCGGCGGCAACGGCCTGGGCATGAATGACCCGGGACCTTGCCGTGCCAGCACAGACGGACGGTGGCTCATGCCGAGGCGCAGTTCGTTGAGCGAAGGCACGCCGGTCGCCTCGGAGTCCGCGACCATCGGCCCGGGGACCCCGACCCCGACGGGGAGCGAGCCGCCGACGCTCGTCCTGTCGAACTCGATCGCAGATGGATCGTCGACAATGGGTCGGACGCTGCGTGGATCGTCGTCTCCCTGTCTAGTATCCGAGGAGTCTTCCCCATGGCTCGCTACCGCGTCCTCGCCTGGCGCGAGATCCCGACCCAGGTAAAGCCTCGGACGAATCCGGGGCCGTCGCGAACCGGGCCATGCCGCGATGGTTCATGCAGGAGATCAGCAGGGTCACAATGAGGGAGGGACTCGCGGGTACCGACGACTATCTCGCCGCGTTCGAGTGGTCGAACGAATCCGAGCGCCCCGGCTCCGCGGACGAGGTCGCGAATGCCGTCGTGGTTGAGCTGGCGGCCCGCTGGGGGCGGACACCGGAAGGTCGCCGGCTGATTCCCGGCCTCCGTGGAGACGACGAAGCCGGTTGACCCTGGGCTGGACCGGGCCCTCAGAGCCCTGGCCCAGGCCCACCCCGGCTCCGGCCGATCAGAACAGCCCGACGACGTTGCCGTCCGCGTCGATGTCGATCTTCTCGCCGGCGGGCCTGCTCGGCAGTCCCGGCATCGTCCGCATGTCGCCCGCGAGCGGGTAGATGAAGCCTGCTCCCGCGGCAAGCCGGACGTCGCGGATCGGCAGGCGGAAGCCAGTCGGCCGGCCCTTGAGGGCCGGGTCGTGGGAGAGGCTGAGGTGGGTCTTGGCCACGCACACCGGGAGACCGCCCGAAGCCCGCCCGCTCGTAGTCGGCGAGCGCCTTCGCCGCGGCGGGCGCGAAGTCGACGCCGTCGGCGCCATAGACCTGCGTCGCGATCGTCTCGATCTTCTCGCGCAGCGGCATCTCGTCGGGATACAGGAACCGGAATGCCTCGCCGTCGGCTGACGCCGCCTCCCAGACCGCGGCCGCGAGCGCCTCGGCGCCCTCGCCGCCGTCGGCCCAGTTGCGGGTCACCACCGCGTCCACGGGCGCCGGCCTCGCGGGCGACCTCCGCGATCGCCTCGTACTCGGCGGCGCGTGTCGGTCGGGAAGGCGTTGATGGCGACCACGACCGGGACGCCGTAGCGGCGGACGATGCCGACGTGCGCGGCGAGGTTGGCGCCGCCGGCGCGGACCGCGTCCACGTTCTCGGTCGCGAGGGCCGCGTCGAGCGGCCGCCCGGCCACCACCTTGGCCACGCCGCCGTGCATCTTGAGGGCGCGCACGGTGACCACCACGACCGCGGCGTCGGGTCGCAGGCCCGATGCCCGGCACTTGATGTCGAAGAACTTCTCGGCCCCCATGTCGGCCCCGAAGCCCGCCTCGGTGACGACGATGTCGCTGGTCGCGAGGGCGACCCTGTCGGCGAGGATCGAGCTGTTGCCATGGGCGATGTTGGCGAACGGTCCGCAGTGGACGAAGGCGGGACCGCCCTCGAGGGTCTGGAGCAGGTTCGGCTTGATGGCGTCGCGCAGCAGGACCGTCATCGCCCCGGCCACGCCGAGGTCCTCGGCGGTGACCGGCGTGCCGTCGACCCTGTTGGCGAGCACGATCCGCCCGAGGCGCGCGCGCAGGTCGAAGAGGTCGCGCGAGAGCGCGAGGATGGCCATCACCTCGGACGCCACGGTGATGACGTACTCGGCTTCGCGGGGCACGCCGTTCTCGCTTGCCGCCGAGGCCGATCACGACCTTGCGGATGGCCCGGTCGCTGATGTCCACGACCCGCGGCCAGCGGATCGAGTACGGGTCGATGGCGAGGGCGTTGCCGTGGTGGAGGCTGTTGTCGAGGAACGCCGACGCGAGGTTGTGGGCGGCGCCGATGGCGTGGATGTCGCCGGTGAGGTGGAGGTTGAAGTCCTCCATCGGGATGATCTGGGAGTAGCCGCCGCCGGCGGCCCCGCCCTTGATGCCGAAGACCGGACCCAGGGCAGGGCTGGCGGATGGCGACCGCGGCCTTGCGCCCGATGCGGTTGAGGCCCTGGGCGAGGCCGACCGTGGTCGTGGTCTTGCCCTCGCCAAGGGGCGTCGGCGTGATGGCCGTGACCACGACGTACCGGCCCCGCGGGCGCTCCCGCTCGAGGCGCTCGACCGCGGCCAGCGTCACCTTGGCCTTGAGGGGGCCGTACAGCTCGATCTCGTCGGCTCGGAGGCCGAGGTCGGCGGCGACCTCGCGTGATGGGCCGCGGGCTGGACCGAGCGGGCGATCTCGAGGTCGGACGGCATGGTCATCGGGGCGACTCCACGTGGGGCGCGCCCGCGAGCGAGGCCGAGCCCAGGGCATGGCGGCCCTCGGCGTGGTCGCGAGCGGCGCGCATGAGGTGGGTGAGCAGGATCGCGTTGGTGAGCGGGCCGACGCCGCCGGGCACCGGCGTGATGGCCGACGCGACGGCCGCGGCGCTGGCGTAGTCGACGTCGCCGACCAGGCGCCCGTCGACGACGTTGATGCCGACGTCGACGACCACCGCGCCAGGCTTGAGCATGTCGCCGGTGACGAGGCCCGGCCTGCCCGCGGCGACCACCACGACGTCGGCCCGGCGGATCTCGCCCGCGAGGTCGGCCGTGCGCGAGTGGCAGACCGTGACCGTGGCGTGCTCGCGCAGCAGGAGCAACGCTGCGGGCTTGCCGACGACGTTGCTGCGGCCGACCACGACCGCGCGCCGTCCCGCGAGCGGGATGCCCGAGCGGACCAGGATCTCGACCGCGGCGTGGGCGGTGGCCGGCAGGTACCCCTCGTGGCCGAGGGCGAGCAGGCCCGCGTTAAGCGGGTGGATGCCGTCGATGTCCTTGGCCGGGTCGAGCGTGTCGATGACCGCGCGCAGCGGGATGCGTGGCGGGCAGCGGCATCTGGACGATGATGCCGGCCACCGCCGGATCGGCGTTGAGCGTCGCGATCTCGAGGGCGACGCGCGCGGGCGTCGCATCGTCGCCGATCTCGACGAGGCGGTCCTCGATGCCGACGCTGCGGCAGCCGTCGAGGATCTTGTGGAGGTAGACCGTCGACGGCGCGTCGCGGCCCACGATCACCACCGCGAGCGCCGGCACGGCGCCGTACGTCTCGCGGTAGGCGGCCACGTCCGCCGCCACCGCCTCGCGGATGTCGCGGGCGATCGGGGCACCGCGCAGCAGGCGGGGTCCGCCAACTTCGAGCAGCGTCACGAGGCGGACCCGGAAGCGGCGGGAGACGACCGGTGCGGCGGCCCCGTGAGGACGCGGCTTCGGCACTCCCGCCGGGCTCGGGCTCGCGCAGCTCGCCGGCTTCCACGTACGCGCGCGTCGTCTCGGCGAGCGTCTCCACCGACGCCAGGAGTTCACCGACGCGACCGGTCAGCTCGTCGGCCAGGGCCGGATCGCCGAGCGCGGGCAGGTTCACGAGCACGTTCTCCGCCGCGCCATGGGCCGCCGCCTCGGCGAGGCGCGAGGCCACCGCGAGATCGCTGGCAGCGTTGAGGTTGGCCCGTCCGGCAAGCGCTTCCGTCGCCGCCACGACCTCGCGGCAGGCCGCGAGCGTCCGCAGCGGGACGTCCGCCGCGACACGCGCAGCGGCCCGGATCGCGGCCGAGCGAACAGCCTTCTCCTCCTCGGTGGCCCGCGGCAGCTTCATGGCCGCACCGAAGGCCGCGTACGCGGCCGCATCCTCGTCGGCGAGGGAGAGGAGCCGCGTCGCGAGCTCACGACCGGCGCCGCCCGCCCGGGCGTGCGTCGTTGCGTACGCCGCGTACTTCGGGCGGTCCGCCGACAGCGCCGCGACCATGCTCGCCAGGCCGGCGGCGAGGGCGGCCGCCACAGCCGATGCGCTCCCGCCCCCCGGCACGGGCTCGGCAGAGGCAAGGCGGTCGACGAAGGCCTCGATGGTCAGGGAAGCGAACGGCGGCGCGACTTCGGCACACATGCGGCCATTCTAGAAGCGCCGAACCGGCCGCCGCCGGGCGGCAGCCGCTGGGTCCCGGACCGGTGGCAGACCCGCCGGGCCGTGGCCTCCCCGGCGCATGGCCGGGCCCGGGGAAGTCGCGGTACCGGTCGCGTCCACCCCGGGCCCGAAGGCGCGCCCGCCCGGAGGACGGCGGGCGCGGGAAAGGAAGCAGGAACCTCACTCCGCCGGCGCCGGCGGAGGCGCTCGGTCAGGCGGCCCGATCGAGCGGGAGGTCGACCCCGACGAGCGTCCAGCGACGACCGCGATGGCGGAAGGCAAGGACAAGGCTCGCCTCCGGCGTGGTCACGCCGAACGTGGTCTGCGGGCCGGTTGCCACGGGGTAGGCGGCGGTCTCCTCGCGGACGAACGAGATGCCGGTCACCGCCAGGTGGCGCTCGCCCCACTGGACGTCGCGCGGCCGGCCGGTCAGCCAGCTGGTGCGCACGTGGACTTCGACTGGGTCCACTCGGGTCATTGCCATGGTTCGACGGCTCCTTCTTCGGCGGGGTCGTCGTCACCCGGGGCACTTCGGGTACCGAACGCCTGTTCGATGCAGACCGAGCATAGATCGAACGCGTGTTCGATGTCAAGCACCGGTCTGGCTCGTGGACGCGGATCTGCCGGTCCACTGCCGGGATCCTCGCCTGCGTCCGTGCCATCTCGAATGGCACGGCCCGCAGCCGCAAACTGCCGGACGGACGCCGGGCACGCTGCGGGCGAACGCCTGCCCCGACGGCCGCCTCAGTCCTCGGCGATGCCGATGACCCGGCGCGCGAGGCGCCGGACGATCGGGCCCACCCGGCCGGCGCGACCGTCGCGTCCGCCGAGGAGGTCCCAGACCTCGAAGCTCAGGAGCGCATCCAGGGCGTCGACGGCCTCGTCGCGCGATTCCGCGGATAGGGCGCCCGACGAGACCAGCCGCTCGGCCGCCATCCCCACGGCCGTGCGACGGCGCCCGTCGCGCTCGCGGAGATCCGATTCGAGCGACGGGTCCACGGCGGCGAGGCTGCGGAAGCGGCGCATCGCGGATGGCTCGGCGGCCCAGAGGGTCATGAAGGCGTCGACGACGCCGTCGAGAACGGCACCGGCTTCAACCTGGCGAAACGCGGACGACAGCCCGTCGGCGATGCCACCGCGCTCGGCCAGCTCGTCGAAGGAGGCATCGAGGAGCTCGCGCCGCGACCCGAACTGGTAGTAGACGGTCACCCGCGACACGCCTGCCTGGCGGGCGACGGCCTCCATCGTGAACTCGCGGACCCCGGCGTCCGCCGAGACCAGCTCGATGGCGGCACGCACGATCCGCTGCCGGGTGGCGGCGCTGGCGGCGTCCCGCTGCACCGAGTGATACGGGCGGGGGCTCACTTGACGGTCCAGGCTCCGGATATTAGGCTTACACTCTGTTCGAACAGACAGTCAACATTATGGCAGATGCCCGCCACCCCGTGGACGTCGGTCCGAGGCACGACCGCGACTGGTCGTGGTCGGTCGGGCGGGATCCGATCGTCTCCCGGCTGCCAGCGGAAACCTGCCACAGCCGCGCCATAGCCCTTCAAGGGAGGTACCCGTGCAACCCCACGCGTCCCCATCGAACACTGGCTTGATTCCCGGCCTCCGGGCCGCCGTCGCCGGCCGCGTCCTGGCTCCCGGTGATCCCGGCTACGAAGACGCCCGGATCGTCGCCGACGGCTCGGTGGATGCCCGGCCGGCGGCCATCGTCCAGGTCGCCGATGCCGCCGACGTCGCGGCCGTGATCGCCGCGGCCCGGGCCACCGGCCTGGAGCTTGCCGTCCGAAGCGGCGGCCACGGCGCCGCGGGCATCGGGACCGTCGAGGGCGGGATCGTCGCCGACCTCCGCGGCCTCACCGGCCTCGAGATCGACGTCGCCGGCCGCACGGCCTGGGCCGGAACCGGCCTCTCGGCTGGAGCGATGACGCGGGCCCTGGCAGGCCATGGCCTGGCGGTCGGTTTCGGCGACACCGGCTCGGTCGGCATCGGCGGCATCACCCTGGGTGGTGGCGTCGGCTACCTCGTCCGCAAGCACGGCCTGACGATCGATTCGCTGCTCGCTGCCGAGGTCGTCACCGCGAGCGGCGAGCTGGTGACCGCCGACGAGGACCACCACCCGGACCTCTTCTGGGCGATCCGCGGCGGCGGGGGCAACTTCGGGGTCGCGACGCGGTTCCGATTCCGCCTCCACGAGCTTGGAGGCGTGACCGGTGGCTTGCTCGTGCTGCCGGCCACGGCGGCGACGGTCGCCGGCTTCATCGCCGCGGCGGAGGACGCCTCCGACGACGTCTCGGCGATCGTGAACGTGCTGCCCGCCCCGCCGCTGCCGTTCCTGCCGGCCCAGGCCCACGGGCAGGTCGTCATCCTGGCGTCGCTGGTGCACGCCGGTCGGCCCGACGATGCCCCGGCCGCGATCGCCCCCTTCCGGGCGCTCGCGACGCCGCTCGCCGACATGGTGCGGCCGATGAGCTACCCGGACATCTACCCGCCCGAGGATGCGTCCTACCGGCCGACGGCGGTTGCGCGGACGCTGTTCCTCGACGGGGTGGATCGCGACGCTGCCGCGACGATCGTCGAGCGGCTCCGGCAATCCGACGCCGCCATGCGCGCCGTTCAGCTGCGCGTGCTCGGCGGCGCGATGGCGCGCGTGCCGGCCGAGGCCACGGCGTTCGCCCATCGGACCAGCCGCATCATGGCCAACGTGGCCTCGTTCTACAGCGGGGCCGAGGACCGGGCGGCCCGGGCGGCCTGGGTCGACGAGCTCGCGGGGGCACTCCGCGGTCGTGACCAGGGCGCCTACGTCGGCTTCATCGGCGACGAGGGCCCGGAGCGCGTTCGGGCCGCGTACCCGGGAGAGACCTGGGATCGCCTGACGTCGATCAAGCGCCGCTACGATCCCGGGAACGTGTTCCGGCGAAACCAGAACATCCCGCCGGCGCCCGACGGCCCCGAGGCCGCTGGTGCGGAGGCGACCCGATGACCGCCCAGCCGAAAGCCCGGGTCCCGCGCTTCATCGGGCTCGGGAACCTGCTGATCGGGACGGCCCTGCGGCTGGGCATTCCGGTCGGCCCGAACCGGCTCGTCACCATCCGCGGTCGCACCACCGGCCGCCCGCACACCATGCCGCTCGCGATCGTCGAGCACGACGGCGAGCGCTACCTGCAGTCGCCGTTCGGCAACACGCAGTGGGCGCGCAACCTGCGCGCGGCCGGCGAGGCGGTGCTTCGTCGAGGCCGTCACGTGGAACGGATCCGGACCGAGGAGCTGGCGGCCCCGGATGCGGTCCCGGTCCTGCGCGCCGTGCGCGCGCAGATGGATGGGGCCAGGGGGGCTGGCGCGCTCGCCCGGCAGTACCCGCTTCCCGCCGACGCGCCCGATGCCGACTGGGAGCGCGAGGCCGCCCGCCACCCGACGTTCCGGATCGTGGCCTGACGCGGCTCGGACGTCGCCGACCAGGTCAGTCGTCGCCGTCCAACGGGGGCTCCAGGTCCTCGGCGGTCGACGGCTCGGCGCCGGCCGCCGGCTTTCCAGCGGCGTCGGCGGCCGCGGCGCCCGCCGACCCGTCCACCGCCGATCCCGCTGCCCGCCCGACGCGGCGCCGTTCCACCGGCTGCATCGGGTCCCGTCCGGACGGATCGGCAAGCCGGTCGCCCAGGAGCCGGGCGCGGGTCAGCGCCCGCTCGCCCCAGCGGCGGCGGATCGCGTCCTGCGCCTCCACGGCGCGCCGCCGCCGATCGTCGTCGGGCGGGAAGAGACCCAGCTGCGTCGGCTCACCCAGCCCGTGGGCGCCCACGCCGACCAGCCGGATCCGCCGGCCGCGGACCTCCGGTCGCACCAGTTCCAGGGCCGTCCGCCAGATGGGCTCGGCCAGGTCCGTCGGCTCGGGCAGCGTGCGCTGCCGGGTCACCGTCCGGAACGCGCTGTCGCGGACCTTGACCGCGACCGTCGAAGCCCGCACGCCGCCGGCCCGCAGGCGCGCCGCGACGCCTTCCGAGAGCGCGAGCAGCGTCCGCTCGATCTGGTCGACGTCCGCGGTGTCGACGTCGAACGTGTGCTCGTGGCTGACCGACTTGGCCGCGACGTCGCCGCCGACCGGCGTGGGATCGATGCCGAGGGCCCGGTCATGGAGCGTGGCCGCATGCGGCCCGAGCCGGCGGACCAGGACGTCGCGGGGCAGCCCGGCGAGGTCGCCGATCGTCCGCACCTCGAAGTCGGCGAGGACGGCGCGCGTCTGGGCACCGACCCCCCACAGGCGGGCGATCGGGAGCGGCGCGAGGAACTCTGCCTCCCCGCCGGCCGGAACCACCACCAGCCCATCGGGCTTTCGCAGGTCGGAGGCGATCTTCGCCACCAGGCGGGTGGCCGCCACGCCGACGCTGGCGGTGAGCCCGACCTCGTCATGAATGGCCAGCTTGATGCGGCGGGCGATCTCGGCCGGCGGGCCGAACAGGGGCTCTGAACCGGCGACGTCGAGGAACGCCTCGTCGATCGACACCTGCTCGACCGACGGCGTGAAGCGGCGAAGGATCTCCATGACCCGCCGGCTGTCCCGACGGTACTTCACGAAGTCGACCGGCAGGAACGTGCCGTCCGGGCAGAGGCTCGCGGCAGTCCGCAGGGGCATGGCCGAGCGAACGCCGAAGCGGCGCGCCTCGTAGCTGGCCGCGCTCACCACGCCGCGCGCGCCGGGCGCGCCGCCGACGATCACCGGCCGGCCGCGCAGCTCGGGACGGTCGCGCTGCTCGACGGCCGCGAAGAACGCGTCGAGGTCGACGTGGAGGATCGACGCCGTGGTCACGCCCGTATCATGCAGCCCGTGACGATCCTCTCGGCCGCGCTGTCACTCGCCCTGCTCGCCGCGATGGCCGCCCCCGGGATCGCGGTCCTGGCGCGGTTCGCGCGCTGGCTGACCCCGCTGGAGAAGTTCGCCTACGGCAGCGTGCTCGGCATCGTCGCCGGCACGCTGGCGATGCTCCCCGCCGCCCTGGCAATCGGCTTCACGCCGCTCGCGCTGGCGGCCATCGCCGTTGCGGCCGTTGCGCTGGCCATCGCCCTCCACTACGGACCCGGCGGCCCTGGCGGCCGCGCCCGGGCGGCTTCCGCCGGCCTGTCACCCCGGTCCCTCGCCGAGCGGATCCTGGACTGGTGGAGCCAGCTCGAGCCGTGGGCGGCGGCGCTGTTCGTCGTCCTGATCGTTCGCTGGGCGCTGCTCTACACCAGCGCGCTGACGATCCAGCCCGACGGCCTGTGGGCCGGCCACGAGGTGCTGTGGAGCGACTGGCCGACCCACATCGGCATCGTCACGCGCTTCGCCTGGGGCGACAACTTCCCGCCGGCCAACACGCTCTACGCCGGCTATCCGGCCAGCTACCACTACCTCGCGGACCTGACGCCGGCCGCCTTCGTCGTGCTGGGCATGGACCCGCTCGCCGCCCTGCCCCTGCACAGCTTCGTCCTGTCGATCCTCGCCGCGCTCTGCATCTGGGCGTTCGTGCGGCGCCTCGCCGTGCGCCCGGCGGCCGCGACGCTGGCAACCATCCTGTTCCTGTTCGGGGCAGGCCTGGGCTGGCTCGTCATCCTCGGGACCATCAACCAGAGCCACGACCTGCTGGGGACGCTCGCGAACAATCCATGGGATCCGACGGCGCAGACCGCACTCCACATCCGGATCTTCAACCCGTACCTGTCGTTCCTCATGTCGCAGCGCGCGTACCTGTACGGGCTGCCCGTGGCCCTGCTGACCGTCACCCTGCTCGTCCGGGCCGCCCGCCGGCGCAAGCTCGGGACGTTCGTCCTGGCCGGCGTCGTGGCCGGGACCCTGCCGCTGGCCCACCTGCCGACCCTCCTGGCGCTGGCGATGGTCACGCCGTTCCTCGTCTTCCTGCTCGCCCGCGAACCGTGGCGGCTCGACCGGATCCCGTGGGTCGGCTGGATCGCGTTCCATGCGATCTGGGTCGCCGTGGCGGTGCCCCAGCTCCTCACGCAGCTCGGCGGTGGGCCCGGTGCCCTGGCGGCGTTCCGCGTGGAGATCGGCTGGGTCGCCTCGGAGGCTCCGTTCAACGACCCGTGGTGGTGGTTCTGGCTCAAGAACATCGGCCTGTTCGCGCCGCTCGTGGTGCTCGCCTTCTTCGCCCGCAAGGCGCTCCCGCCGCGGTCGGGCCGGGTGCTGCTCGCCTTCATGCCGCTCTTCCTGATCGCCAACGTGTTCGTGTTCCAGCCCTGGGACTGGGATAACCACAAGATCCTGGTCTACTGGCTGCTGGCGGCCGCGGCGCTGTGCGGCGCGCTCCTGAGCCGCGTCTGGCGCGACCACCGCTCGGCGACCGTCCGCTTCCTGGTGGCCGGCGCGGTCGTCTCGATGATCGCCGGGCCGGTCCTCCAGAACCTGGCCCAGGCGGAGGGCTACGGCCACTACCGGATGCTCACCACGGAGCAGATGGACATCGCCGCCCAGATCCGCGCGGTCACGGACCCGAAGGCGGTCGTCGTCGGCGGCATGGAGCCGGAGGACCCGGTCGCCATGCTCTCCGGGCGCCAGGTCGTGATGGGCTACTGGGGTCAGCTGTGGGCCAGCGGCGTCCCCTACCAGGAGCGCCAGGCCGACGTGTACGCGATCTACGCGCTGGGCCCGACCGCCGACGCCCTGATCCGGAAGTATCACGTCGACTACGTGGTGATCGGGCCGGACGAGCTCGCCGCCCCGATCAGCGCCAACGGCGACGGCTATGCCGCCCGCTTCCCGGTGGTGGCGGCCACGGACACGTACCGCGTGTATGACGTGAGGTCGGTGGCGGGGGGCTGACGCCGATCCGGCGCCGCGGCGGTCCACGGCGCGGGGTTCGAAGGGCGCCGCGCCGATCCAATCGAACGCCGCCTTGACTCCGCCGCCGGCCGGCCGCCTCAGGCCACGAAGTCGCCGCGCAGGAATTCGAACGTCAGCGCACCCAGGAGGGTCAGCGACAGCACGGTCCAGGCCGTGTCGAACCGGCGGTTGCGCCCGAGGAGGGCGAGCACGACGAAGGCCGGGAACAGCACGACCGCGTACCGCATCGTGGAGGTCAGCGGTGCGGGCTGGATGCGGCTGGCGATGAGGAGGACCTGCGGCCAGAGGTAGAGGCTGTAGGTGGCCGGGAGGAGCCGGAGCCCGGCGAGGCCAAGCCCGCCGACCCCGACGAGCGTCGCCAGGTTGAGCGCCTGGATCCCGCGGAGCTGCGAACCCGTCTCGACGAAGCTCCAGCTCGCGGCCAGGACGTCCCAGGGCCAGTGCAGGTTTCGCCCGCCCCAGGTGTCCTGGGCGTCGAACGGCGTGCTGCCGCTGACGACCGCCGTGTAGGCGGCGAAGACGACGAGGACCGCGACGGGCGCCACCAGGGCGATCGCAACGCGGGCCGAGGTGGCGAGCCGGCGGACGTCGATCCGCAGGGGCGGGAGGTGGCCGCGTGCCGCGCGGGCAGCCTCCCAGGCAATCGGCAGCACGAGCAGCACGCCCTGGAGGCGCGTGGCCGCGGCCAGGGCCGCCAGGGCCGCGGTCGCGAGCCACGCCCGCCGCCGCGCCATGAGCAGGCACCAGACCGCGGCCGCCAGGAAGAGGGCCTCCGTGAACGGCGCGAAGAGGTAGAAGGCGGCCGGCGCGAAGCTCAGGTAGCGGACGGTCCGCGCCGCGACGATCGCGCCGAAATCCCCGGCCACCAGCTGCTGCACGCCGACCAGGGCGACGAACGAGGCAACGGCGGACACCAGCATTCCGGCCACGGCGGGCTGGCCGCCGAGCAGCGGGCCGAGCCCCGCCTCGAGCATGGGCAGGGCCGGGAAGAACGCCGACGACGAGACGCCGGACTCATACCCGTACGTGGCGATCTTCGTGTACCAGCACGCGTCCCAGTGCTGCCAGACGCCGACGAGCGGCAGCAGGGCGCCGTGATCGGCCAGCGGCGGGAACGTCGTCCATCCATCCCGCGCCAGCTCGAAGTTGCATGGGCCCGGCGTCGCACCCTGGAGCCAGGCGAAGAGGGCGAGCGCCACGAAGGCCACCCTGACGCCAAGCCACGGCCAGACCACGTCGCGGAAGGAAGCCCGGAAGCCGGGGAGGCCACCCCGCCGCGGCAGTACGGCGGCGCTGGAATCCATCTCGGCCGGCAGTGTACTGTCCGCCGCGATGCCGCCGACCACGGTCTCGCACGATCTGCCTTCCAACGATCCGGACGCGGGCCGGCCGCCCGGGCTCGTGGCCGCCACTCCGCCCGGCCGGGCCTGGGCCGCGGTCCGCGGGCGGCAGGCGCTCCAGGAAGGGCTCCTCCTTGGGCTCGTCGCGATCGCGGTCTACCTGACCATCGCACCTCGCCCGGCGGCCGGCCTGGACTACTTCAGCCGACTCGCCGACGCGTTCCTCCACGGCCGCCTCTACCTCACCGAGGCGCCGTCGTACCTGAGCGAGCTGATCCCCCGCAACGGCGTGTGGTACGTCGCCTACCCGCCGGTTCCGGCCGTGCTCCTCATGCCCTTCGTGGCGGTCTTCGGGACGGGCTTCCCGGAGCAGGTGCTGAGCTGTCTCTGCGGCGGGATCGCGGTGGGGCTGGCGCCCCTCGTGCTCGAATCCTTCGACCTGACCCGGCGGGCCCGCGTGCTCCTGACGGCCGTGTTCGGCTTCGGGACGGTCCTCTTCTACGTCTCGGAGGTCGGCTCGCCGTGGTACCTGGGCCACGCGGCGGCGGTCATGTTCTCGATGGCCGCGCTGGTCCTGGTGCTGCGGCGGCAGGCGCCGCTCATGGCCGGAATCCTGCTGGGGCTCGCGACCGCGTCACGGCTCCCGGTCGGCCTCAGCGCCCCCTTCTACGCGGCGACCCTGTTCGGGCTGGCCGGCGGGACCGCCCCGGCGACGAGGCGCCGAGGCCTGCTGGCCGCGCTCACGTTCGCGGTTGGCCTGGCCATCCCCGTCGGCGCCAACGCGCTCTACGACTTCGCCCGCTTCGGCAGCCCGCTGCCCGTCGGCTACGCCCTCATCCCGGGCGTGCTCCAGGAGCCGTACTACACGAGCGGGATCCTGTCGCTCGACTACCTGCCCCGGCACATCTACGCGATCTTCTTCCGGAGCTGGAACTTCGTGGAGGAGTTCCCCTGGCTCAAGCCATCGTGGTGGGGCCTTGGCCTGTTCTTCACCACGCCGCTGTTCCTGTGGCTGGCCAGGGTTCGCGTGCGCGATCCGCGCGTGGCCTGGGCGATCGTCGGCACCGCGCTTGCCCTGGTGCCGATCGTGACGCACGGCAACATCGGCTTCACGCAGTTCGGCTACCGGTTCAGCCTGGACGTCCAGCCGCTCCTGCTGGTCATGCTGGCGACCGTGTTCGAGCGGGGGCTGAGCCGCTCGGCGATCGTGGCCGGGGCCGCGTCGATCGCGTTCACGACCTACGGCGTCGCCGTGATCTCGCGCGGCTTCGTCTCCTACTGACGGCTCGCCGGCTCGCGGCGCCGGCCTGGCAGCGTCGGCGCCGTCACCGGACCGTGGGCACAGGTCACGGGACCGTCGGCGCCGTCAGGGGACGCCGGCGAGGGGACCTCTCGTCAGCCCTTCGGCTCCACGACGACCGTCACTTCGGGCGTCATGCCGGACAGGACTCGAACCGCCACCTTGTAGGTCCCCAGCGACTTCAGCGGCTGGTCCAGGTCGACCTTGTGGCGGTCGACGACGATCCCGCGTCGGCCGAGCGCGTCGGCGATGTCCTGGGCCGTGATCGAGCCGTAGAGCTTGCCGCCCTCGCCGACCTTGACGCCCATGGTGAGGGTCGTCGAGGAGATGCGATTGGCGGCGATCTCGGCTTCCTCGCGCTCGCGCTTGCGCTTCTCCTCGCGGCTGGCGATGTCGTGCTGCCACGCGCGGTAGGCACCGCCCGAGGCGGGAACGGCCAGCTTCTGGGCGATCAGGAAGTTGCGGGCGTAGCCATCGGCGACGTCCTTGAGCTCGCCGCTCTTGCCGAGCGTGGCGACGTCGCTGGTCAGGATGACCTTCACGCGGGGGAACCCTCCTTGGTGAGCCAGGCCCGCAGCCGGGGGCCGAATTCCATCGAGTTGGCGAGGCGCACGGCCGCCGCGCCCACGGTGGGCAGACCGGTCACGGCGCGGCGCATGGGGATGGGGACCGTGCGACGAACGCGGGCGCGATCGTCGTCGAACTCGGAGCGCGACAGGCCAAGGTCCGCCAGCGTCTCGTCGAGCACCTGGCGGGGCACGCCAGCCAGGAACAGGTCGAGCGCCAGGGCCCCGACGACGAGATCGTCAAGCATGCCCAGCACGGGGATCCGGTCGGCGACGATGTCCGTGGGCAGGATCGCGTAGCCGGCGGCCGCGGCCAGGATCACCTTGCGCGCCCGCGGGACACGGTCGTCGCCAAGCAGCCGGACGATGAGGCGCCCGTAGACGGGGAGACGGCCCGCGATCGGCAGGAGGGCAAGGACGGCGACGGTGCGCCGCACGAGAGCCTGCCGGCCCCGGCGCCGACCGCGCGCGCGCCCTGCCACAGCCGCCAGACGACCGCGCCCAGTCATGGCCTTCCGCCGTCCTCCATCGGGATGCCGACGACCGCGCGCTCCCGCGCGACCTGGTCGGAACGGCCAGTTTACCCGACGGCGACGAAGCGGACGATGAGCCGGTAGCTGCTGCTGGCGCCCCAGCAGGTCTGCAGCGTGAGCGATGGCGTCCCCGTGGAGTTCCACGCCCACTGGTCGCCGGACATGCCGCGGTAGGAGTACGACGCCGGCACGATCCGGGCCCACGCCAGGCGGTAGGTCTGGGTCCCGGTGCGCGTCGTCACGGTCGCCAGCAGGCCGGCGCGGAGGCGCCCGGCCGAGTAGGCCGAGCTGAGGCCCCGGAAGACGCCGAAGGCGTGGCCCATCAGGTACGTGTTGCCGGTGCCGGCGCAGCCCCAGCGCTCGATCCGGTTCGGCAGCGTGCCGCCGCGGCAGCCCCAGTTGTCCACGCTGCCGCTGAGCCCGATCCCGGCGATCGACAACCGACCGAACGAACCCAGGGGGACGGTCGCGGCGGTCCGGACGGTGGTCGCGGCCCGCGGCGCCACCGAGGTCGTGGCCGTGTGCGTTGCCTTCCTGGTGGTGGCTTTCTTCGTCGTCGCGGCAACCGGACGCGCTGCCGGCGCCACCGGCGCCGCGGCCGGGCGCCGTCCGCCATCGATCGCGACCGGCGAGGACGACAGCAGGTGCTGCGGCATCGCCCCGGTCTCGGAGGCGACCGCCGTCAACACCACCGTTCGGACCGCCGCGGCCGGCAGGACCGGAGCGATCGTCCGGGCGGCTGCGACCGGCTGTCGTCGGCCGGGTCGCGTCAGCGCCGGCCAGCGGCGAGACCGGGCTGGTCGGGACTGCCCCGACGAGGAGGAGGGAGGCGACGCGCGAGGGCGACGGCGCGGGCGAGACTGGTGATGGCTGCCATGCCCCGAGTGTCTGTTGGGCACCCGGGCCGGCGGACTGGCTCGAACGTCCCGACGGCCGGCGGTGATCGGGCTGGTACCTGCGGCCGGCCCGCCGGGACGCCTGCCGGGCCGGCGGGGACGCCAGGTGCGGTGCGGGATGGTCAGGCGCGGTTCGGCGTGGTCGTGGCCGTGGCCGGCACGGCGGACCGGCCGCCTGGCACATTGACATTCGAACGTCCGTTCACTACGATGTGCGGAACGCTCGGTGAAAGGAGCTCGCGTGACCAAGCACGACGCCGACCGCAAGCGGAAGATCGTCGAGTACATCGCGGCCATGATCCGGGCCAACGGCGTGCCGCCGTCCGTTCGCGAGATCGCCCGGGCCGTCGGCCTCGCGTCGACCTCGGCCGTGCACCACCACCTTCGGGCGCTGGAGGAGGACGGGCTCCTGGAGCGCGGCGCGGCCCAGGCTCGCACCATCCGCCTGACCCCGCGGGCAGCCCTGCAGCACGGCCTGGGGAGCGAGCTGAACCCGCAGTCGCAGCCCGTCGAGGCTCGCATGCTGCCGGTGATCGGCGAGATCGCCGCCGGCGGCCCGATCGAGGCGTACCAGAGCGCGGACGAGTACCAGGCGATCCCGGACCTGCTGGCTCCCGCGGGTGACGCCTACCTCCTGCGCGTCCGCGGGGATTCCATGATCGGGGCCCTCATCGCGGACGGCGACTTCGTGGTCATCCGGCCGCAGCAGACGGCCCGCAACGGCGACATCGTCGTGGCCCAGGTGGAAGAGAACGCGGTGACCCTCAAGCGGTTCTTCAAGGAAGAGGGTCGCGTCCGGCTCCAGCCGGCCAATCCCGCCTACCCGGCGCAGTTCTATGACGACGTCCGAATCCAGGGAAAGCTCATCGGCGTGATCCGGCGCCTGGACTGATCGTCCACGCGCTGTCCACAGTCGCGGCCCGCCGGAGGCGGGCGGCGGTGGACGGGCTGGCCAAGTCGTGGACAAGCCACTACCGCAGGCGGCCGCCCGTCCAGCACCCTTGACGAGTCCACGAAGCCACCGCGAGTCCCGGAGTTCGCGTGTCCCTCGATCACCTCCCGCCGCAGAGCCTGGAAGCGGAGCAGTCCGTCCTCGGCGCGTGCCTCATCGACCGCGACGCCATCATCGAAGTCGCCGACGTCCTCAAGCCCGAGGACTTCTATCGCCAGGCCCATGGCCGCATCTACGCGGCGATGGTCCAGTTGTGGGAGCGCCGCGAACCGATCGACATCGTGACCGTGGCCGAGGCGCTCGAACGGGAGGGCGACCTCGAGCAGGTCGGCGGCCGAGCCTACCTCTCCTCGCTCTCGGAGCAGACGCCCACGGCCGTGTTCGCGGCGCAGTACGCCCGGATCGTCGAGCGCAAGTCCGTGCTCCGCAACCTGATCGCCGCCGCCGGCCGGATCGCCGGCATCGGCTACGAGGACGGGCCGGAGGTCCAGGAGGCGATCGACCGTTCCGAGGCGGAGCTGTTCGCCGTCTCCGAACGGCGCGTCGCGGCCGGCTTCAGCCCCCTGCGCCAGCTCCTCCACGAGGCCTTCGACCGCCTCGACTACCTCCACACGCACCGCGGCGAGATCAGCGGCATTCGGACCGGCTTTCCCGATCTCGACGCCCTGACCACCGGGCTCCAGCCGTCGGACCTGGTGGTGGTGGCGGCCCGGCCGTCCGTCGGGAAGACCAGCCTGGCGCTGAACATCGCCGAGTTCGCGGCGATCCACAACAGCCCGGCCCGGAGCGTCGGCATCTTCAGCCTGGAGATGAGCAAGGAGCAGCTCGTGCTCCGCCTGCTGAGCTCCGTGGGCGGGATCGACAGCCAGCGACTCCGGACCGGCTTTCTCGACGAGCTCGACTTCGTGGGTGTGAGCCGGGCCATGACCGCCCTCTCCGAGGCCCCGATCTACATCGACGACACGCCCAACATCAGCACGATGGAGCTGCGCACCAAAGCTCGTCGGCTCCAGGCAGAGGTCGGGCTCGACCTCGTGATCGTCGACTACCTCCAGCTCATGCAGGCGACCTCCGTCAGCCGCGATGCGAACCGCGTCCAGGAAGTGTCGGAGATCAGCCGCGGCCTCAAGGCGCTCGCCAGGGAGCTGCGAGTCCCGGTGATGGCGCTGTCCCAGCTCTCGCGCCAGCCAGAGATGCGGGAGTCCCGCGAGCCGCGCCTGTCGGACCTTCGCGAATCCGGAGCCATCGAGCAGGACGCCGACCTTGTCGTGTTCCTGTGGCGCGAGAAGGACCGCGCGGACGACCCGGATGCGGAAGGCGACGTCGTGAAGCTGCGCCTTGCCAAGCACCGCAACGGCCCGACCGGTGACGTGGACCTCTGGTTCCGCAAGTCCCAGACCCGGTTCGTGAGCTACGCCGGAGAACGGTTCGCCGGCGCGGCCACGTAACCGGAGGCGCCCGGCGGTCCGGGCGTGCGTTGCGCGGCCGGACGCGCCGCCGGCACGTCAGCGCGTCGGGCGACCGGACGCGCGCGCCTCCGGACGCCGCGCCATCGGAACGAACCCGCGCCCGGGACGCGGCCTCCATCGCGAGACGTCCATTGCGGCGGCTCGACCCGGTCCGCTACAGTCCGCCGAACCGTTGCGGTTCGGTTGCGCCCCACGGGCTCCGCCGGGCCGACGGCAGGTGGACAAGCCGCAGGAGTGGGGTTGGCGCGACGTGTACCAGGATCGATCCCTGACGTGCCGTGACTGCGGCGAGGCATTTCTCTTCTCGGCCGGCGAGCAGACGTTCTTTGCGAGCAAGGGCCTCCAGAACGACCCGCAGCGATGCCCGACCTGCAGAGCCGCGGCTCGCCGGAGCCGGGCCGCCACCGGGCCGCGCGAGTTCCACGCCGCGATCTGCAACACGTGCGGGGGGCAGGCCGTCGTGCCGTTCGCACCGCGCCCGGACAAGCCCGTCTACTGCTCGTCGTGCTTCGAGAAGATCAGGCCCACCGCAGCCCCCACGGCCCCCGGGGCGCCCGCCTGATCCCGGGCGGCAACTCCTCGGCTGGCCTCCTGCCCATCGCCGGCCGGACATTCAGCGGCGCGACCCGGACGAACCGGCCCGACGCGGCCCGAACCCGCACGAACGGGCCCGACCCGGACTGACGGACCCGACCCAGACCGCCGGCCGGACTGACGGGCCCACCCGGACGAACCGGTCCGAAACCAACTAACCGGCAGGGCGCACGTAGGCCGGCGACGGTGTCGGCCGCAGTGTCGATCCAGGGCACTCCGGCCCGTGGACGTGGACGCCGCCACCGGCTCGCTTCGCCTCGTACATCGCGGCGTCGGCGAGGCGCTGCAGCGCATCCGCGGTCAGGTCAGGATCGCCGGATCGCAGCATCGCGACCCCCAACGACGCGCCGACCCGGATGGTCCTGCCCTCGTGGCTGATCGGCTCGGCGATTGTTCGCAGGAGGCGGTGGGCAAGCGCCAGGGCCGTCCTCTCGTCATCGGGACCAAGGAACACGACCGCGAACTCGTCGCCCCCCAGCCTTGATGCGGAGTCCGCCAGCCGGATCGCGCCCTTCAGCCGCTCGCCGGTCACCCTGATCACGGCGTCGCCGGCGTCATGGCCGAACGTGTCGTTGATCGCCTTGAAGCCGTCCAGGTCGATGTTGACCAGCACGCCACGCTCCCACCCCCGGTGCGCGCGCCGCACTGCCCGGTCGAGCTGGAGGCCCAGGCCGCGGCGATTGAGGAGGCCGCTGAGCGGATCAGTGCGGGCCGCCTCGCTGGCCGCGTACGCGTCCCACGTGGCGAGCACCAGGATCCCGCACACGACCGTGGCCCACCAGCCAACCGACCGGAACGTCAGCGCGAGGAGCCAGCCGAGGACCGCCTCGGCCGCCGCGGTCGACCGATGCGCCCGGTCGAACACGCTGAAGAACTCGGCCACCGTGAGGTGGTCGCGCAGCACGACCGCACCCAGAGTCAGGCCCGTCGACATCGTCGTGAAGACGGCCGTCCCGACGACGACCGCGAACAGCTCGCCACCCGCAGTTCCGCCAACCGGGGCCACAGCCGTCAAGTCGCGCAGGAGGAACATGGCCAGCCCGCCGGCGACTGCCGCCAGCGCCAGGCCGAAGTGATTGGCGAGCACGCCGTACCAGGGCGCTTCCCGCAGCTCGCGGAGCTCGATCGTGCCGAGCAGGGCAACCCAACCGGCGGCGACGGGACCGCCCAGGGTCATCGCCGCAACCACGAACGGGACGTCGAAGGTCACGACGAAGTGGCCGCGGAAGCGCGACGTGCGCGACGTACCAAGGCAGGCGACGACGGTCCAGAAGGCGAGCCCAAGCAGGATGCGCGTCACCGGCGGACCGTCCCCGAGCTCGATCCCCGGTTCGAACGGCAGCGTGGTCGTCGCGCCTGCAAGCGCCGCCGCGCCGGCGACCACGAGGATCGACGCGTACACGTAGACGGCCAACCGCGACGGGTCGCGAGGCGATCGGTCGGAGGACCGCCGGCCGCCACCAGGCAGCGCTCGCCGCGCTCGCGGCGAGGGGGGCTCCGTCGCGGGCCCCGCCAGTGTCAGCCGGGCTGTCGCGGCGGCGCGGCTCGCCCACGCGGTGAGCCGGCGAGTGGGGTCGCTGGCCGGTTCTTGGTCGCCGCCACGGACTGGTGGGACGTGGAGGCGGACGTGAGGCTGGCCGATGTCGGCCACGTGCAGGCGTCGGACCGGGATGGAGGCCGACGCGGCAAGGACGGCCGGTCCCTGCGCGCCGTCGACGCCCGATCCGGGCACGGCATACGAGCCCCGTTCCATTGCTGGATACCCCTCAGAGGCGGATCCAGGACGCCGATCTGGGTGCAGGCCCACGCGGACCCGAAGGTGTCGGATCAGACGCGATGGGGACGAGCGCGACAACGACGGGACACGAAGGCGGACCGCCGTGGCTCTGGCCACCGACGCACGCTCCGTCGCCTGCCCACGTCATCCTCCGTGGCTGCGGCCCTCGCCGCCCTTGTGGGGCCGGACCCTCGTGGACCGCTGGCGAGACTCTCTACCGCAACGGGGGGAGCGCACAAGGTGACGAAGGTACCAGGCGGGCTCCTCCCGGTGACGCAGCGCCGGGTTGGGGCTCATTGCCGCCTCGCGGGCTCGACCGGAGCCGAAGCGGGTCGTCGGCGCGGATGCCACTCGCCTAGACTTCGGACGCCGGGGGCACCGGCGGGCGGTCAAGGAGGGCACCCGATGGGCGTCATCATCATTCGCGAGATGGTCGGGACCAGCCCGACTTCGTGGTCCGACGCGGCGCGCCAGGCGGTCGCCACGGCGTCCCGAACCGTGCGCAACATCCGGTCGGTCGAGGTCGTGAAGTCGACCGCGACCGTCCAGAACGGCGAGATCGTCGAGTACCGCGTCGACCTCAAGATCGGCTTCGAGTACGAGGGCTGACTTCGGCTCGGCGCGAGGTGGAGCCGATCGGTCGCAGCTAAGCGAGGTGTGAGCGTCGCAGTGCAGGATGCGGACCATGACGTCCGGATCCGGCATCCCGACCTCCCCAGGGCGGTGTGAGCGACCGCCGGCGACCGCCCCGCGGTCAGCGCGAACAACTCCGCCGCCCGACCCGCCCAGGTCCACACCCGTCCGCCGGATCGCCGTCGGCCCCGGCCCGATCCACGCCTTCACGCGAGTCGCCCTGTTCGACCCGATGGAACCCCAGCCCTACCCGATCCAGCGCGACAAGGTCCAGGCCCCGGCCGTGGCCGACGACACGCTGTCCCGGGCGCGCCTGCTCGATTGGCTCTCCGCCAAGGCACACTCGCGCCTCGTGCTGATCGTCGCCGACGCCGGCTACGGCAAGACCACGCTCCTCGGCGATTGGACCCGCAGATCGCGCCGGCCGATCGCCTGGTATCGGCTGGACGAATTCGGACGCCGACTGGACCGGCTTCATCCACCACCTCATCGCCGCCATGGAGGTCGTCGATCCACGGTTCGGCGCGAACACGCGTTCGGTGCTGCGCGAGGCGGCGGCCGGACTGGCGGACAAGGCGGCCGTGACGCGAGCGATGCTCGGGGAGTTCGGCGGATTCCGCGCGCCGGTGATCCTCATCCTCGATGACTACCACGCCGTGGACGCCGCCCCGGAAGTCCGCGCCATCGTCCGTGAGCTCGTCCTGCGGGGCCCTGAACGCCTCAGCGTCGTCATCTCGTCTCGCCGCCGGCCATCCCTGCCGATCGCCCGTCTGCGCGCCCTCGGCGAGGTCGCGGACCTGGGCACCGATGACTTGCGCTTCGACCACGACGAGATCGAGCGGCTCTTCCGGGACACCTATCGCGACCCGCTGGAGCCTCGCGTCCTCGACGAGGTCGCGGCGACGACCGAGGGCTGGGCGGCGACCCTCCGCCTGATCGAGGCGGCGATCCGCGACCGGCCCCGCAAGGAGGTGTCACGGGTGATCCGCAGCCTGGCCGCGCGCCAGGGCGATCTCCACGACTACCTCGCCGAAGAAGTCGTCGGTCGGCTGCCAGCCCCGATTGCCGCTTTCCTCGAGCGCGTGGCCCTGCTCGACTCGGTCACGCCAGACCTGGCGGCAGCCGCCGCAGACGTCGACCCGGCGGAGGTCGGATCACTGCTGGAGCAGGCGGAGGCGTCGGGCCTTCTCCCGCGCCAGGCGCGGGCCAACGGCCGCACGACGGCGCTGCATCCGCTCGTGCGCTCGTTCCTGGAGGCGCGCCTGCGGGACGAGGTCGGCGACACCGGGGTGCGAGCCATCCATGCGCGCATCGCCAGGGCCGCGCCCCCACGCGCGTGGCAGGTCGCCGCACGCCACCACGGCGCGGCTGGCGACCTGGACGCGGTGGCAACCACCCTCGACGCCGCGATCGGCGACATCCTCGGGCAGGGTGCATACCGCCTCGCCGACAACCTGGCAGGTGCCCTGCCGCCCGACCAGCGTGGCGCCTGGTATGACCTCTTCCAGGCGCGGAAGCTCATGCAGGCGGGCGAATACTGACGCCGCCAGAGATCTCGGCCAGCGCGAGCGATCAAGCGCGCCGATCCCGAGACGCGCTCCCACATCGAGTCGTTCGCACTGCTCACCATGTCGGCGATCGAGCACAATCGCGGCGAGATCGCTGCCAGCTTCGATCAGCGCGCAGGAGCTGTGATGACGTCGACCGAAGATGCCGAGGTCCGGGCGCTCGCAGAGGCACTGACATCCCTGATCTCGACGTCCGTGAGCGGAAACCTCGACGCGTGCCGCGAAACCTTCATCCGAGTCATCGATCGTCCACGCCAAGGCCGGACACCGGCGCTACGAAGGAATCGGGCTCCTCAACATCGCCTGGATCGACAGGGCTCGAGGAGATCCGGTTGGGGCGCAAGCAGGCAGCCGAGGCGGCGATCGAGGCGCTCGACAGCGTCGTCCTCATATGCAGACCTACCAACGGTCTACGCCGTAATCGGATGGGCTCGCCTCTATCGCGGCGACATTCAGGAAGGCCTTGCGGCGATCGACAGATCGCCTGTCAGTCGCTGGGACAGTGCCCACGCACGAGGCGCTCTGCGAGGCAGCGGAGGCGATCGGCGAACTCTGGGACGTCGAGCGAGCGCAGACCTTGCTGGCGGAGGCCACGCGCATGGGCGCGAGCGGCTACACCTACGTTGACTACCGCCAACTCCTCGCTCTCAGACGCGGCGGTCCGTGCCGGCGACGCGGGAGCGGCACTCGAGATCGCGCTCGCGATCACGCCTGGTCGCCTCGTCGGATCACCCGCGTTTGATGCGCGACGCAGGCTAGCCATCGCCCGGGCGCAACTCCTCGCTGCAGGGTCACTCGACGAGGCCGATCATCGACGACACGATCAAGCTCGCGTCAATGCAGGGCGCCAGCGGGTTCGCACGGGCGGCTCGCCTAGTCAGGGCGGTCGCCTTTGGCGGCGAGCAGGCGACACAGGAGGTGCGCGACCTCGCCGCGACAGACCCAGCCCTGCTGTCGGTCAATGCGGAGGTCGTCCTCGTCCGCCTTGCGGACTACCCGGAGGCTGTGCTGGAGGCCCTCGATCGAGAGGTTGCCCTGCGCCCGCGGCGCTGGCTGCCGGCGCTGCGTCGCCTCACCGGCGTCGGTGACCGCGAAGGCTCGCCTCCGCGCGGCAGCGCTCATGGAGCGGCACGGGGAGACCGAGGACGTCGTCCGCCTTCGTGCTCTCAGCCGCGAGCTCAAGGGGCAGGCAGCACGGCTGACCTCGGGCGCGACCTGTCCCGGCGCCTGGCGGCGCGCGTGTTCGTCGAGGATCAGGGCCGAGTGGTCATCCAGGTTGGCGACCGCGTCATCTGCAGGGACAGACGTGCGGCGGAAGGCGCTCGCGCTCCTCTGCTACCTGCTGTCGCGCGACGGGTCTCGCCGCCACGCGTGACCAGGTCCTCGAGGCGCTCTGGCCCGATCTGGAGCCGAACCTCGGCACCAACTCCCTCCATCAGACGGTCTACTTCCTGCGTCGCGTCTTCGAGCCGGAATTCAGCGACGACCTCAGCCCCGGCTACGTCCACCAGTCGAGTGAGCTCGTCTGGCTCGACGCGGAACTGGTCGGCAGCCGCTCCGCTCGCTGCCGGGCTCTCTTCGATTCACTCCCGGCGGTTCCCAGCCCCGACCAGGTCGACGAGGTGGTCGACCTCTACCAGGGTCGCTTCGCCCTCGACTTCATGTACGAGGACTGGGCTGCTCCGGTCCGCGAGACGCTGCACGCCCGCTATCGCGCCATCGTGGAGCGGGCCGTCGTCGAGGACGGCGACTGCGGGCAGGCCGATCGCGCGCTGCGCGTCGCCCAGCGAGCCCTATCCATCGATCCGGAGCTGGACGAGGTCGAGCACAGCCTGCTGAAGCTATACCGGCTGGCCGGTGCCCACGCCGCGGCGGCCGAGCAGTACGACCACTACGCCGCCGCGCTCCGCGACGGCCTGGGCGTCGATCCGCCCCCTCTCGACGACCTATGATGACCGCGTCGGCGTGTCGAATAGGTATGGTTGAGTATTGACCGAGGCAGAAGGGCCACCCTAAGGTCACACCGTCTTACCAGTACCTTCGTACTGGTAGGCAATGTCAAGAGCGGACGCGCTGACGCCTCGCCTGAACTGGGCACTTAGGGCGAGGCTGAGCGAGTAGTGCAACCGACCGACTTCAGTCAGGTCGGTTTTCGTGTTCTACGCAGCACGGAAACCCATTGGAGGGCACACGATGGGTCCCGAGTCCAGCACCAAGGCTTGCTAGGCCGAGTCGGCCAGAAGTATCGACCGATGAAGACGCGACTCATTCGACTACTTGAACTCGCGTCAGCGCTCGCGGCAGCGGCCCTGGCGGGCGGGGCGTCCCTGAGGGCGTTCTAGTACCTTAGTCCCATACGGTCCTTCGACTCGAGCCGGTAGAGTCTGGCCGACGCCAGCTCGAGGGAGCATGCCGGGACGTCTTGCCGTTCATATCACTGGACTCGTGGCGACCTGCGCCGTCGCGCTGGTTGCCACGAGTCTTCGTGTGCCCGTCGATCCGCACATCCGGCTCGGGATCGCCTCTGATGTGACCCTCGACACGTGGCTGGGCGTCGTGTTCTGGATCGGCGTGACGGCGCGTCGCCTCGGCGATCCCCGTCAGGATGCCGCATCGGCACGGTCGTGGACACGTCGATCGGGCCGATCGTCGCGGTCATGATCCTCGGCGGGCCGACGGCCGCCGCGTGGGTCGCGCTGCTCGGCTCCACGGAGACGCGCGAACTCCGGGGTCGAGTTCCCTGGTACGGCGTCCTCGCGAACCATGCCGGGATCGCGCCTTCCTGCAATGATCGGCGCCGAGGTCGGCGCGTCTGCTGGGGATTGGCAGCCACTCTCTCGCGCATCAGCCTCGTCGTCACTCGTCGCTGGCTTCTGTTGCGTTCCTGATCACGAACGTGTCAGTCAGCGCGCTCACGGTCTGCCATGCGCACCGGGCAAAGCCCGTTCAGCGTCGTGCGCGGCGACGCGCCGACGTACGTGGTGAACTTCCTGGCGCTGGTGCCCCTGGCGTGGCTCGTCGCCCAGGTCTACCCGCAGCCGGGCGCCGGCTGGTGGTCGGTGCTCCTCATCGTCCTGCCGGTCTACATCATCCGGCTGGCGATGGACCGCTACGTCGAGATGCGCGAGATGTTCACGGAGACCATTGGCGCCCTCTCGGGCGCCGTGGACGCCCGCGACGCGTTCACGGCGAACCACAGCAAACGGGTGCAGCAGATCTCCGTCGACATCGGGCGCGCGATGCGCCTCTCGCAACCGCAGCTGGAAGCGCTCGAGTGGGGCGGCCTCCTCCACGATGTGGGCAAGATCGGCGTCAAGGACGCGGTCCTGCTCAAGGAGGACAAGCTGACGCGCGACGAGCGGGCCATCATGAACGCCCACCCGGTCATCGGGGCCAACATCATCGCGCCGGTCAGCGCGCCTGGCACCCGAGCTGCCGATCATCCGCCACCACCACGAGTGGTACAACGGGTCGGGATACCCCGATCGCCTCATCGGTGACGAGATCCCCCTGCTCGCCCGGGTGCTGCACGTGGCCGACGCGTTCGAGGCCATGACGGCCGCTCGCCCGTATCGGATGCGTCCGCTGACGACGGAGCAGGCGCTCGCCGAGCTTCGCAAGTACTCCGGGGTCCAGTTCGACCCGGTGGTCGTCGACGCGTTCGTGCGGACCGAGTGGGCTGCCGGCGCCCCCGACCCGGGCCGACCGGGGTCGGCGCGTCCGGTGCCGCTCCTGGCCCACGCCGCCAGCCGCATGGCACAGAGCCCGGTCGAGGCGCCTCCTCAAGCGGACGCCGGCTGAGCCCGGCGGGGTGCTGCTCGCAGGCTTGCTCGTCGGCCTGATCGCCGGGTTCCTGGCCGGCGGACGCCTCGACAACCTCCTGGCGCTCCGGCTCCGCTGGACGTTCCTGATCATCGCCGCGCTCGTCCTCCGCCTGCTCACGGAACAGGCCCTGGGGTCGAACCTGGCGATCGCCGAACAGCTTCGGGTGCCGCTCCTCGCGTCGGCGTACTACCTCCTGGCGGTGGGCCTGTGGGCGAACCGGGCGCGACCCGGCTTCGCCCTTGCCCTGGTCGGCACGCTCGCCAACGCGACCGTGATCGTCATCAACCGCGGATTCATGCCCGTCTGGGAGCCGAGCCTGCTGGCGGCCGGCTTCGATCCCGCGAACATCGCCTCACCGCTGCACGTCGTCGTGGCGCCCACGCTCGACGTCGGCTTCCTGCTGCGGGCGGGTCCGCTCGGCGACATGCTGCCCATTCCGTTCGACGCCGCTCCGGAACGTCGTCTCCGTCGGTGACGTGCTGCTTGGGTTCGGTCTCGCGTTCTTCGTGTTCGCGAGCCTCGTTCGGCGACCGACCGACCTCCTCCCGGGACCGGATCTGAGCCGTCGGCCGGTCGCGAGCGGCTCCGTGGCGGTCATCAACCCGCGCGGGGCCGCGGCCGAGGCGGACCTCGTCATGAGGACGAGCGCCGGCGCGGCGGCCGCAGCCATGCAACCTGCGACCGCATTCGGTGGCGCGGCCCCGCCGATCGCGGTGCCGCCGCAGTTCGTCGAACGGCTGCGAAGCCACCCGTATGTGCGCCTCGCGCTCAATGCGCCGTTCTCGGCGCTCTGGGCCGGCCAGGTCGTCAGCCTCTTCGGCGACCGCGTCCACCAGATCGCCCTCGCGTTCCTGGTCGAGCAGGCCACCCACTCCGCGTTCGCCGTCGGCCTCGTCTTCCTCGCCGCGACGGTGCCGAACCTCGTGTTCGGGCCGGTTGCGGGCGTCTTCGTGGACCGCTGGGACCAGAAGCGCGTGATGTGGGTGAGCGACCTGCTGCGGGCCGGGATCGTGATCCTGATCCCGGTCACGATCGGGATCCACCTCGCGCTGGTCTACCTGCTGGTGTTCGTGCTCACGACCGTGTCGATCTTCTTCCGTCCGGCTCGGGTCGCCGTGATCCCTCGCCTGGTGGCCGAGGACGAGTTGCTGACCGCCAACTCGGTGCAGTCGTTCGGTGAGACCCTGGCCGACATCGTCGGCTACCCGCTGGCGTCGGTGTTCGCGACGATGCTGGGCAGCGCGCTCGCCCTGGCCTTCTGGGTGGACGCCGCGACCTACCTCGTGTCTGCGACGCTGATCCTGGCGACCGCGATCCCGCCGCTGCTCCACCGCTCGGACGAGGGACGCGGCGAGCGAACCCGCCTGCCGAAGATCCGGGCCGACTTCGCGGTGGGCTGGCGGTTCCTTCGCGACGATGCCGTCCTGCGGGCGAACACGCTCCAGGCCATCGTCGGGCAGTTCGCGATCGGCATGACGATCGCGCTGGCACCCCTCTATGCGGTCCGAGTGCTGGCGGCCGGGCAGGCAGCACCGGAGACTGCGTACGGGCTCATGGAGACCGCGATCGGCGTGGGAACCATCGGTGGTTCGCTTGCCGTCGGCCTCCTGGGCGCCCGGGTCCGGCGCGGCCCGCTGGTGATCGCCGGCTACATCGGCTGGGGAGCGGCCGTGGCGCTGCTCGGGTTCACCGACAACCTGGCGGTGGCGCTCGCGCTATCGGCGGTGATGGGGATCGCCAACATGGCCTTCGTCATTCCGACCCAGACGCTGTTCATGGAGCGAACGCCGGGCGACTTGCTCGGCCGCGTCATCAGCTTCCGGTTCTCGGCGGTGTTCGGCTCCATCTCCCTGGCGATGGCCGTCAGCGGGGTGCTGGGCGACGCCGTGGGCGTGGCCCCGGTGTACGTGGTCTTCGGGCTCGCGACGGTGGTCGCCGGCGCGGCGGGCCTGGCCAGCCGCCCGCTTCGGACGGCATAGGACGCTCCACGCGGCGCTCGAGCGCGGGCGGATGCCCTGGGCTGCGCGCGGTTGACCGGTCCGCGCCTGGATGACCGCGGCCGCCGTGCCGGGCGGATGCCCGGCCGACTTCGCATGGGCAGAACGCCGGCGTTCGGCCGAGAGGCGCTCGCCTCCGCTACACTCGCGGCCGGGCGAGCCCTGCGGCCAGGTTGGGCCCGGCGCGACCACGCCGCCCCACGGACGCCGCCACGGAGGACCGAGCACGACCACATGAGCAGGCTGGATGACGACCCGTCCGCGGGCGCGGGCGGGACACCGGACGAGGACGCGCTCGAAGACGACGACGAGTTCGAGGACGAGAACGCCGACGAGGCCGCGGGCGAGGACGACGAACTCGAGGAAGACGAACGCGTCTCGCGCCAGGATGCCGGCGAGGTCTTCGGCGTCCCGGCCGCGCCGAGGGGGCGCCGAGCGCCCCGGGCACCGGGGAGACAGTCCGCCGCTCCCACCGCCTCGGAGATCGCCGTTCACATCGACGATCGCATCTCCAAGGCGTTCGTCATCGGCGTCGTGGCGGTCTTCGTCCTCATCTTCCTGAACGCGATGGTGCTGGGGAAGGGCGGCTTCCTTACTCCGATTCCGTCGCCCACGCCTCAGCCGAGCCCGGCATTGTCGGCCGCGCCGAGCGCCAGCGCGGAGGCCTCCGCGTCTGCCAGCGCATCGCCGGCCGCAAGCGCCTCGGCCTCGGTCGCCCCGAGTGCGAGTGCCGCCGCGAGCCCGACAGCATCCGCGGCCGCGAGCCCGACAGCCTCGGCGCGTCGGCCAGCCCGAGCCCCAGCCCGAGCCCCAGCCCGAGCCCGTCGGCGGCGGCCAGCCCCTCGCCGTAACGGGTTCGCCGGCTCGACTCGTCGAGGGCGACGAGCGGGGCGGATGGCGCCGCGGGAACGGCCCGGCCAGGGCGGCGCGGGGAGCGGGGCGCCACGGCGCCGGGAACGGCGCGTCACGGCGCGGAGCGCTCGCGGCCGGACGGCGCGTCGCAGGGCGCAGAGAGCACGGCGCGGCGCTCAGCCTCCAGTGGTGCCATCGAAGACGGAGACATTCGCCGGCGACTATGCTCGCGGCGAGCACGGCGAGTCCCCTGCTCGACCCGCCGGACTGGAGCCGTCGATGGGGCCGCGCGACGAGCGATTGGTGACGGCGCGCAATGAGATGGTGCGCCGCCAGCTGCGGGACCGCGGCGTTCGGGATCCCCTGGTCCTGGCCGCCATGGCGACCGTGCCGCGCGAGCGGTTCGTCCGGGACCAGGACCGCGACCTCGCCTACGCCGACGCCGCGCTGCCGGCCCTGGCCGGCCAGACGATCAGCCAGCCGCTCATGGTTGGCCTGATGCTCCAGCTCCTTCGGCTGGCGCCCGACGACAGGGTTCTCGAGGTCGGGACGGGCACCGGCTACGAGGCGGCGATCCTGGCGGAGATGGGCTGCCTGGTGACGAGCATCGAACGGCTGCCCGACCTTGCGGACGCGGCTCGCGAACGCCTCGACGCACTCGGGTACGGGAGGCACGTCGACGTCCGCGTCGGGGACGGCAGCCTGGGAGCGCCCGACGGCGCGCCATGGGGCGCGATCGTCGTGGCGGCCGCGGCACCGAAGGTCCCGACCGCGCTCACGGACCAGCTCGCCGACGGCGGCCGCCTGGTGATCCCGGTCGGGAGCCGCAGCGAACAGGACCTCGTGGCCGTGGAGCGCTCGGGCGACCGGCTCGTCACCACGCTGCACGGGCCCTGCGTCTTCGTCCCGCTGGTCGGCGCCGGCGGCTGGACCTGAGCCGACGAGGCTCGGTGAGGGGCCGACCGGCGCGCCATGACTGCCATTGACGAGCAGAGGATCCAGGCGTAGGCTCAGTGCACATCTTGTGCAGTTCTGTGAGTGCAGCCATGGCCGAGGATCGCTCGAACCGGGTCAATCTGCTCCTGGACGACGAGCATGCGATCAAGCTCCGCCGGATCGCGGCGCGGATGTACGTTCAGCCGGGAACGATCGCCAGGTCGCTGCTTTCGACGGCGCTCGACCAGGTTGATCCAGACGCGGAAACCATCACCGCGCTCCTCGACGCGATCCCTGGAGCCCGGGGGCGCGCTCAGCGGGGTGTCGCAGACGTCGAAGCTGGAAGGTCGTTCCGCTCGACGAGCTCTGATGGCGCGCGTCTTCGTCACCGAGACCGCGCGGGCCGATCTTGATCAGCTGATCCGCAGTCACAGCCTTCCCGCATCCACGCGGGACCGGCTGAAGACGTCGCTCGCTTCGCTCGAGACGTTCCCGCTGCTGGGCCGGGCGCTATCGGGGCGGTGGGCTGGCTTTCACGTGGTCCTGGGTCCGTGGCCCTGGATGCTCGTCGTGTATGCCTTCGATGAAGCGGCCGATCGTGTCGTCGTCGTCACGATCCAGGACTCCCGATCGGCTCGGGCGGCCACCTCGGCGACCTGATCCCGGAGGCTGCATCACTCGGTCCGCGTCGTGTCGGCAAGGCCGGCATCCGCGCCGCGAGCGCAGCGTCTGCGACAGCGTGCGCCGGCCGATGAGCCACTGGCCGCCACGCCCGAAGGCGGTCGGTATACTCGCCCCGCCATGACCCACGTCTTCATCTCGCCGCACCCTGACGACGTCGCGCTGTCCTGCGGCGGCCTGATCGCCAGCCTCCGCGAGCTCGGCCAGAACGTCACGATCGTGACCGTCTTCTCCGGGAACGGGCCGGCGTCCGGCCTGACGACGTACCAGCGCGAGGCCCTGGGCTTCGGGACCAAGGCGCTGTGGCCCGTGACCGAGGCGTTCAACCGGGCCAACGTGATCGATCGGCCGTCCGGCGCGGACAGCATGTCCTACCTCGCGACCGGGGACCGCCTGGAGGCGACCCAGTCCGAAGCCGATTCCGCGGCCAAGCGCTTCTGGCAGCGGTCGTCGTGGTACCGGCGGGCCGAGATCCACAACCGGCCGATCGCGGGCCAGGCGCTCATGGACGACGTGTCCCAGCAGGGAGCGATCCTCACCGACGAGATCGTCGACGCCCGGCGCGCGGGCGACCTCATGGCCACGCGGCGTCTGGAGGACGAACAGTTCGCCTACTTCGCCGAGGCTTCGATCGTCTTCCTGGACCTGCCGGACGCCGTCTTCCGCGGCTACGAGGGCGACGAGGAGCTCCTGGGGCAGCCGCGCGACGACGACCCGGCTCCGGTGGAGCTGCTGTCCCGGGAGATCGCCCGCCTGGAGCCGCAGCGCGTCTACGTGCCCCTGGGCATCGGCAATCACGTCGACCACCAGCTTGCCCGCCAGGCCGGCATCGGCCTGCTCCAGGAGAGCCGGCGGTGGGTCATGCCGGGTCCGGAGTACGCCGGGATCGTGACCTTCTACGAGGACTTCCCGTACGCCTGGTGGAACGACTTCCGCCAGCTCGAGGACCTGCCGGACGGCGCGCTCGCGGGCATCCCGGCGGGCGTCGCGCTGACGCCGGAGTTCGCCGACGTCACCGACCAGCTCGATCGCAAGGTCACGGGCCTGACGCTGTACCAGAGCCAGCTCGACCGGCTGTTCACCGGCCGCGCGGCGATGGAGGAGGCCGTTCGAGGCCACGGCGCCAAGGTCGCCGGGCTGGCCGGCCGAACCGGCGCCGCCGAGCGCTACTGGGTGACGTCGAAGCGGTAGCAGGCGGGGGTGGGGCGCTCAGGCGCGCGCCACGCGGCGCCTGGACCGAGCGTAGGCATCCACCCATTGCCTGGTGCTGTACCAACCGCCCGAGCGTCGCACCGCCTTCAGTCGCCCCTTCTCGGCGGCACGACGTAGTCCCAGCGGCGTCAGGTCTTTGCGCACGAGCGCAGACAAGGGCAGCACCTGGAGAGGTCCGGCAAGTGCCGGGAGGAGGAACCGGTCCAGGCTGTCCTTGACCGCGCGCGCGATCAGCTCCGCGAGCGGGCCGTACTCACGTCGATCGCCGCGGTCGAGCGCCTTGAGGTAGCTCGGCCGATCGCGCTTGTAGACGATTGCCGGCGGGTACCCGCGTCGGACGAGGACGAGATTCAGCGCGAGCCGGCCCGTGCGGCCATTGCCATCGCGGAAGGGGTGAATCCGCTCGAAATCGGAGTGAACTCGAGCGAGGTGCTCCATCAGGTGCATTCCGGGCTCGGGGTCGACGTTGGCGAGGTCGATCCAATCGGTGATCCGGGGATGGATGTCCGTGAAGGGAGCCGGCCTCATCCCGCCGGAGAAGGGCAGGATGTCATGGAGCCGGAAACTGCCCGGACCTTCGCCCGGTATGAAGTCGAGCGGCGGTGCAACATCCCAGGCCGAGGTCACTACCAGACGGTGGATCTCCCGCAGCTCCGAGAGGAGCAGGAACGGCCGATCCCGGTCGGCATCCATGTCTCGTGCCTGCGAGTAGACCCACTCGGCGGCGTCTGCGTAACCCTTGACCTCGAGATACTCCTTCAGCTCCTTGTCGCCGACCGCCCGTCCTTCATCGAGAAGCGCCCGGACCTGCTTCAGGATGAGGGTGTTGCCCTCAATGGCTGTCGAGTTGTGGGTCTCCTCGAACCAGATGTCGCGCCAGATATCGGAGGCCACCTCCGGGCCCGGAAGGCCGCCGATGCGGCGCAGCTCGGCGACGCCCTCGTCGACGGCCAGATAGATCGAGGCGCGCGAAGGACGGCCACGGTCGGCCTTGGTGATGACCATCGGGTACGTTCCGCTCCGATAAATGGACCGTACCCGATATTCGGCGTCGGATGCGTTCCTGTCAAGCAAACGGAGGGCGCCTGTGTGCTATACGCGTGAGCGGTCGCGCGGGGCTCTCGCGCCGGACCGAAAGGTCGAGCGGATGGCAAGGAAGGTCGAGCGGATGGCAAGGCGGCCTTCCCTGCCCGCTTGCCTCCGCCGCTCAGGCGAGGCCCAGGATCGGCGGGTGGGTCGGCGCGCCGACGCTCGAGCGGCCCGCTCCCCGGCGCGACTGCGTCGCTCGCGCACCCCCGGGGCTTCAGGGTGCGAGGAGCGCGAGCGGGACCACGAGCATGCCGTCTGGGTCGCGATACGCCTGCGTCCCTGCGGAGAGGACGACGCCGCCGATGAAGCGGTCACCCATCTGGTCGCGCAGCCATCGTAGGTGAGTCGTGTCGTCACGGGCGATCACGGCGCTCATCTTGCATTCGAGCGCGACGACCCGACGGTCGTCGGTCTCGACGATGAAGTCGACCTCTCGTTCGCCGGCCTTGGTGCGGAAGTGGTACACCTTGGCCTCGGCGCCCTGGGCGAAGACGCGCACGGAAAGGCACGCAAGCGACTCGAACAGGGCTCCGAGCAGTGTGCCGGTGCGCGGGATCGCCGGACCCGCCGACCGGCCGTCGAGGAGCGCCTGCCGACTCACGCCGAGCAGGCGCGCTGCGAGCGCCGGATCCGCGAGATGGTGCTTCGCGGGGCCGGTGACGCGCTTCATGGCCGAGAGGCTGGGCGACCAGGCAGGCAGCGAATCGACGATCCAGAGCGAGGCGAGCGCGTCGTGGTACGGGATCGTCGTGGTCCTCGCGGGGGTGACCCCTTGGTTGCTGGTCGCCGCGTCGCGGATGGTCTCGTAGGAGGCTGTTGTCGCGGTCGCGGCGGCATACGCGACCAGCCAGCGCCGGAGGGCCGCCGGGTTGCGGACGGTAAATCCGAGCAGCGGGAACTCGCGCTCCGCAATGAGGTCGAGATAGCCGTCGAGGGCCTTGCGCAGACCCCTTCCGTTGAGTCGCCGAAGGCCCGGGAAGCCCGAGGCGAGGATCTCGTCGACGTAGTCCTCGAGCCGCACGTCAGTGCGGCCGGCCGCCTCGAGTCGCCCCTCCTCGATCACTGCGCGGAGACTCACCGACGGGCTCCCGACTCGCCGCTCCGCGAGGGTCATTGGGCGCATCCGGACTTCGACGATCCGTCCAGCGCCCGTGTGTGCGGGCTGGTCTTTCGGCAGTGCGGAGCCCGTGAGCAGGAAGCGGCCGCCAGAGGGGTCGGCGTCGACGGCCCCACGGACGACGTCCCAGCTCGGTTCGTACCGCTGCCACTCGTCGATGAGGATCGGCGGCTCGCCTGCCGTCAGGCGGGAGGGATCAGCGCGGACGATCTCGAGCTCGCCTGGCTGGTCGAGCCGGTAGACCGTCTTCGCGCGGGTCAGAGCGGTTGCTGTCTTGCCGACACCCTTCGGCCCTTGAAGCACGATCGCGGACAGGTCGGCGAGCTCATCAAGCTCGTCCTCGACCACGCGACGGATGTAGTCCACGCTCGACTCGCCCTCTATCCGTGCCTCTCGCGTGATCATACGCTACAACTGGTCGGAGCCACACGCTACAACTGGTCGCCATCACACGCTACGGACTGGACGGCCCCGTCCGATGTACGGCACCGGGCCCGGCCGCACGGCATCCGCTGCCCTCCGGCATGCCGGTCGAGGGCGCCGTCCCCCGCGCGCTACCGGCGTGACCGCCGCGAGCATGGGGACCTTGGCCGAGCGTGAGACCTCACGCGTATAACACACAGGGGACGGCGGAGCCCGACTCCTCCTTGCTGCCGGGAATGGTCACACACCTGTCGTCCATACCCGGAGAAGTCGGAGGCTGGCGCGGCCAGGGTTGCCTCGAGTCAAGCCGCTCAGGGCGCTCGCAGGTAGATCGAACCGTCGGCGTCGGCGTACGCCTGGCGCCAGCCCGAGCCGGAGGCCGCCAGCGTGGTGCCGATGGCGGCGATCTCCTTCGGGTCGACCACCACGACGGTCGCACCGATGCGCGCCAGGGTCGCCAGCGCGTCGGGGCCGCCGTGGACGATCGCCAGGTAGTCGGTCCATGCCGTGGCGGGCTCGACCTCGATCCGGCTGTCGACCATGACCGGGATCCCGGGCGCCGCCCATTCGAACCACGACGCCCACGCCTGCGAGATCACGGCCCGGTCCGACGGGCCGGCCAGGCGGCCAAGCGCGCGGGCGAGGCCGGCCGGCGCGTCGCGAAGCGTGCCCGGCGGGCCGGAGAGGGGGTCGCCGCCGGGGCGCACGATCGGCTGGAGGATCACGACCGCGGCGACGAGGAGGAGCGCCACGGCCGCGTTGAGGCGCTGCAGGCCGCGCGGCTCCGGCTCCGCACGCCGGGATCCGCCCCCGGGCGCCCGGGAGAACACCAGGGCCGCGGCCGGGGCGATCGCCACGGGCGCGCCCAGCGCCCACCAGACCACGCCGCGTTCGGCGTACGCGCCGATGGCCGCCAGCCCGGCGAGCCAGCCCAGCGTGCCGATTCCCGGCCGCCATCCTCGCCGCCAGGCCGCGATGCCGAGCGCGCCCACGAGGAGCACGGACCCGTAGTAGACGACGCCCAGGCCGGAGAAGGGCGAGGTGCGCTGCCATTCGGAGACCCGGTCGGCCACGTTCGGGTTCGTCGTGAGCCCGATCGCATAGCGCCAGACGTCGAAGCCGAACGGCGTCGCGCCCGTGGCCAGCGCCGCGACCACGGCCGCGAGGGCCGTGTGCCGCCACGACGGTCGATGCGACTGGACGTCGTCGATGGCGGCGGCGGCAAGCATGGCCGGGCCCAGGAAGAAGCTGCCGTGCACGTTCACCCAGACGAGCATCAGCGGTGGCACCAGCCACACGGCCCGCGGGTTGCGCCCGCGGCGCGCCACCAGCAGGAGCGAGATCGCGAAGCAGGCGACGCCGAACAGCTGCGCCCGAAGCGCCAGCGAGCCGATGGCCACCAGGAAGCCGGCCAGCGCGAGGACGGCCGCGAGGCGCGAGCCGGGCACGCGGCCGCTCGGTGGCTCTCCCGCCACATCGGCGCCGTTCGCCCGCGGCTCCTGGCGGCACGCGAGGTAGACGCCGCCGACGATCAGGGCGATCAGGACCGTCCGCAGGATGGCGAGCCCGCCCCAGCCGGCCGCGTCATGCACGGCGGCGAGGACGATCCCCGCGCCCCATTGCTGGTTGAGCCACGGCTGGCCGGCTGCCGTGAACGTGAACGGATCGGCCGTCAGGATGCGGCCGGCGGAGAGCATCAAGTCGCCCGCCCGAACCTGGTACGCGAGATCGACGGTCTCCATCGGTGCGATGGTCGCCGCGAACGCCGGGAGGAGGACCGCGAGCCAGGTCCAGAGGCGATCGCGGGTCACGAGGGTCCGCCCGAGGGGATCGCGTCGGGCGCGCCGCACCGTCGAGCCCGTTGTCCCGGGCCCACGACCGTGCGGGCAGCAGGCTCAGTCCGACGCATCCGTTACGCGACTGTACCAGCGCCGAGCTCGCCGGCGGGCACCGGCTTCGCCGACGAAGCCGACGCGGGGTCGGGAGAGCGCCTCAGGCGACGCGAAGCACCGGCAGCAGGACCGCCAGGTTGGCGACCGTTCCGAAGAGGCCGCCGACCGCGAGGACAACCGCGCCGACGAGGACGCGCCTCCGGCCGACCGACCGGCGCGGCGCGACATGCTGGGCCAGGGCGAGCGCGAGGATGATTCCAGCGACAACCGCGAGCTTGACGTCGATCACGCCCGCAATGCCGAAGGAGCCGTAGAGGTGACGCGCGACGGGGTTCGCCTCCACCTCGATCGGGAGACCCCAACGGAGCCCGGCCGCGAACGTCAGGCCGTCAGTGATCTGGACGAGGACGGCTCCCAGCAGAGCCCACCTGGCGATCACGTGGTGCTACCCCCGGCAAATCGGTCTCTCGGGCCTGGTTGTGAGCCCGAACGGGACGAGGGTACATCCGTCAGGGGTTTTGGGCAGGACCTTCGGCTACCGCCGGTGCGTCGACGCACCGGGCCGACGGCGAACCTACCTCGCCGCGACCACGACCGGCGATCCCCTTCGGACCGCGAGCGCGCCCTCGTCGTAGAGGTCCTCGACCGCGTTGACCATCAATTCCACGCAGAAGCGGTCGTGGACCATGTCGTGGCCGGCCCGGGCCAGCATGTCGGCGTACGGATGGTCGGTGAGCAGGCGGACGATCGCCTCGGCCAGGGCGGGCGCGTCGCGGGGCGGCACGAGGAGGCCGGTCCGGCCGTCGTCCACCATCTCCGGGATGCCGCCGACGCAGGAGGCGACCACGGGACGGGCAAGCGCCATGGCTTCGAGGATCGTGAGGCCCTGGGCCTCGCGATAGGAGGGCAGCACCGCCACGTCGAGGGCCGCGGTGACAGCCGGGACATCGTCCCGGCGGCCCGTGAAGATGACGCGGCCGGCGACTCCCCGGTCGGCCGCCTGCGCCTCCAGCTCGGCGCGCCGGCTGCCCTCGCCGACGACCAGCAGGTAGGCGGACGGGACCCGCGTCCAGGACCAGCGGCCACGCGTCGATGAGCGTGGGATGGCCCTTCTCCGGCTCCAGGCGCGCGACGACGCCGACGACCTGGCTGCCGGGCTCCATGCCGTACTCCTCGTGGAGCGTGCAGCACGGCTCCTGGTGGTTGTAGCGCCAGAGATCCACGCCGTTGTAGATGAGGCTGACCGGGGTCGCCTCGCCTCGCTCGTCGCGGATCTTGGCTTCGATCGAGCGACTCACCGCGATGAGGCGGTCCATCCGCGGCGTGAGGGCCCGCAGCACGGCCCGGTCCTCCGGCGAGCGGATCCGGCTGGAGTGGACCGTGCCGATCACCCAGGGGCGGCTGTGGCCGGCTTCGGCCAGGGCGAGCGCTGCGCGGGTCCCGACCAGCTCAGCCCGGTACATGTGGTTGTGGACCACCTCCGGGCGGGCGTCGACGAAGTGGGCGGCCAGGGCGCCGACCGCGATGGCGTCGTCCGGCTCGTCGACCACGAGCACCGGGATGCCCAGGCGACGGATGGCGCGCAGGCTGCTGCCGTGGGAGAGGGCGACGACGCTGACGTCGTAGCGGCTGCGATCGAGCCGCGAGAGGAGCGAGTAGACGTGCTCCTGGGCTCCGCCGTTGGAGCCCGTGGCCACCACCTCGAGGACCCGGAGGGGGCGACCACCCGGCAGCGGCGCACGGTCGACCTTCCGCGCGCAGGGCTCTTCGGGCGCGTCCAGCCCCGGTCCCGGCATCCCCACGGTCAGCCGGCTTCCCCGGACCACGAGGAGGCGCTGGATCGGCTGGTCCACGGCGCCCCACTCGTACTTGTACGGCTCGTTGCCGCGGAGGAAATCGAAGCGGGTGCGGCCGGCCGCCAGGGCGGCCCGGATCGACAGCGCCACGAGCAGGACGCCCGGCGACAGGTCGCGCGCGTTCGGGTCGGTGCCGGCGTTGTAGAAGAAGAGCGTCCGCCCGTCGTCGAACCAGACGCCCGGCGGCGATCCGCCGGCCGGCGACCGTCAGGAAGTGGAGCTCCAGGCAGCCGTCCACCCCGCAGCGCTCGAACGAGACCGGCGAAGAAGGCCCGGCTCTGGTCCCCACCCGGGGTGGCGGGGAACAGCCCCTCTTCGCCCCAGCGGCCCTGGTGGAGCTCGATGAAGGCGTCGAGGTCGGCGGGCGGCTGCGCCGATCGGTCAAGCCGGACCTCGCCGGCGGCTTCGGCCCGGCGGAGCTTGCGGCGAACCTCGTGGCGGTCCTTCTTCGGCAACGTGCCGAGGTAGGCCTCGAAGTCCATGCCGGCGGGCAGGTCAAGGACCGGGCACACGTCCTCCGGCTCACGGACCACGTGCCAGCCCAGGCTGCGCGCCGGGGCCTCCAGGGCCGCGGCCAGCGCGCCCGCCGCCGGGTCGTCGTGGCGGAGCCGGCGGAGGTCGACCACGTCCCAGGGATCGGGATGGTCGTCGCCGGTCAGGCCCGGCTCGGCCAGGGCCGCGGCGACAGCCGTGGCGACCGCGGGCAGGTCATCGGGGCGGGCCAGGACCGTCGCGTAGTCGGCGTGGTAGCTGGCCCCGAAGAAGATCGCCTTGCGATCCGGTTCGACCGGCGTGTGCGGGGCCCGGTCGGCCGCGCGCATCCGCGTGCGCAGGATGGCGTCGTCCGGCTCCACCTCGTGGCGGTGCATGAGCGGCACGATCGCCACCGGCGGCGCGTCGTCGGGCGCGCCGGCGGGGATCACGGCCAGCGTCTGCTCGTGGGCATTGGCGCCGTAGGCGTCCCACCAGGCCCGATGGACCGCCCACCGCGAGAACGGCGTCGCGGCCGGCGTGGCGTCGACCAGGGCATCCCACGTGGCCGCGTCGATGGAGCTGAATGGCCGGCGGATCGCCCGCAGGGAGGCACCGGCCGCCGCGGCGTGCGGTGCTTCGGGTGCGCCCGTGCCGGCCTCAGCCTCGCCGGGCGCGGCGGGACAGTCGGGCTCGGCCGTGGGGGAAGGAGCGGGGCTCATCGCGCGCGAGGATAGCACCGGGGGCAGGAGGGGCCGCCCGACGAAGCCGCCGACAGCGGATCGACCCACCACGAGGCGCGCCGCATCGAGCAACCTCCTCAGCCGAAGTAGACCCAGAGGACTCCAGAGAAGTTGACGACGGCTCCGAACAGGATGGCTGCCTGCCAGCGCCTGCCAATGCCGCCACGCGCGGCCGCGAGCGCGCAGATCGCCATCACGAACGGGATCGCATCGAGCGCGTATCGGTAGCCGAACTGGAACCACCCGCCCCCGTAGTACAGCAGCGACGGAATGAGGACGAGGACCGCGGTCGCGCCAAGCAGCACGGTCTGGCGTTGCCGCCAGTCAGCGCGGGCGGCGAGCAGGAGGCCGGGACTCGTGAGCAGGATTGACATTCCGAAGCCGTCGGGTGCCAGAAACGGGAACCGCGGCAGCACCACGGGCATCTCCAGGCAAGAGGTACTGGAGGTTCATCGGCACGTGTCCCAGCGAGAAGAGGCCGCCCGGCCCGCTGGGCTTCGAGGAACGGCGGAAGCACGGCCAGCGCGTAGCCGGATTCCAGGGGGTTGCCGAAGCGAACGGCGTTGTACCAGAGCGCGAACAGCACCGCCGGAGCCGCGCCGGCTCCGAGCCAGGCCAGCGCGCCGTGCGGCGGCAGCAGCCGCTCCGACCATCGACCGGCAGGCTTCGCCACGCCCAATAGGGAAACGCGGCCGCCAAGGTGGCCGACTCAAGAATGCGGCCCCGCCGAGGAGGCCGAGCACGAACGGGCGGCGACGGCCGTGCGCCTCGAACAGGGCGGCGAATGTCAGGACAGATGCGAACAGCTGGCCCGTATGCCAGACCCCGCCCCGCATCGTGATCCACCACATCGCGGTGCTGAGCCCAAAGAGGATGACGAGCCAGGCACGATCCGCCGTTCGGGACGCCGAGCCGGCCTGCCAGTCGCCAGAGGAGAAGGCGAGGCTCGCATGTGGCGACGAGCGCGTTCACCATGGGCTCCCACGACGCCGCGACGGCTGGCCCAACCACGGCAACCAAGGGAGCCAGGCCGAGCGCGGGAAATGGCGCGAAGGGCACGAAGAACCGCGTGCCCTGCTGGACGAAGTCGTAGATCCCGAAGGAGCGGTCCAGCCAGGTCCTTCCATGCAGGAAGGCGTCGGCAAGGTAGAAGAAGTCCGGGGTGGCCGTTCGGAACCCAGTCGCGCTGACGAAGAGCACGAGTCCCACAATCCCCACCGCGAACGCGCCACCGGTGGATCGCCTGACTGGCACGTCGGTAGGGGTCATCGGACGACCGTCGCCGAACGCGTGTCCGCCGGTCCTGACAGGGCAGGGGCACTCAGCGCGATCGGCGCGAGCAGGGCAAGCCAGAGCACTACCTGGTAGGTCGCCTCTGCGGAGAGCCAGGTGCGAGCGGCAGCGCCGCCGCCCACCACTGCCGGCGCTCCAGCAGCAGGGCGACCGGCAGCAGGACGATCACGGCATAGTGCGGCCAGACGATCGGCGAGACCATGACCGAGGCCACGGCCGTGACCACGATCGCGATCGGGGGCGGGTAGCGGAGCCACGCGAGCAGCGCTACCGCTCCGACCGCCGCCGCGCTCCCCCACTGGACGACGGTGGCGATCGGCAGCGGAACCCCGGCCCGGTAGGCGATGGCCCCAACACTCAGGACCTGCGGTGCGGTCAGAGCGTTGCTCGCCGACGCGAGAGATGAGCGCGATCCAGTCAGGCCATGCGCCCGGACCCGCCACGACGGACGCTAGAGCGCGCCCACCGCGAGGACCCCAAGGCCAAGGCAGCGGCGTCGGATAGCGGCGGGTCGCGAGCGCCCAGCCGAAGAGGAGGACGGGCTGGAGCTTCGCGGCCGTGCCAAGGGCGGCCGAGATGCCGGCGGCCCGCCGGACGGTCGGCCCATCGCCACGCGATCGCGTAGAGCGAGGAACAGGAGCGGCCCCAGCTGGCCCAGCTTCACCGCGTAGAGGAAGGGCCAGGACAGCCCCGCGAGCAGGAGGACGGCCCATCGTGTCTCGCGCCGGACCGGCAGGATCGCGACCCCGACGACGAACGCGAGGAGGAGCATCGCGATCCAGGCGAGCGATCGCCGCGGACGGCGAGAGCGAAGCGGCGAACGGCAGGACCGCGAGGATGAACGTCGGTGGATAGTCGAACAGCCCGTTCGGCCCGGGTGCCGAGAACGAAAGGTCGTAGAGCGGGCCGCCGGCCATGAGGCGACGCGCGGCGCCGTCGTACATCAGGTAGTCGTAGCCGAGCGTGTCTGCCCGCCGCCGCGACGATCGCCACAACGGCCACGATCGGGACGACGATCGCGAGCACGGGCAGGGCGGTCCGGGCAGTCAGGCGGACGTCCGGTGCCCATGCGGCCGGCTCACGCGAGGGCCAGCGCCGGGCGATTCCTGCTGGAATCGCCATCTCGGACTACGATGCCCCGGGAGCTAAGGTCCGGGCCCAATCGCGCGCACGACCGCCAGAACGGGCCCACGTCGCGGAGGCAGCGCAGACGGGTCGTCAATGCAGCGGGAGGTCCGGGAGGGCGCTCGCCTCCGGTACGATACCCATCGTGCCCAAGGCCCCGAGAGCGACGAGAGTCGCCAGAACCGCTCGTCGCCGTCGTCATCCCCGCCCTCAACGAGGCCGGGAAGATCGGGCGCGTCCTGGACAAGATGCCGGCCGATCCCCGGTTCGAGGCGATCGTCGTCGACGACGGCTCCACGGACGGGACGGGCGACGAGGCGCGAGCCCACGGCGCAGCCCTGGTGGTCCGCCACGAGCAGCGCCAGGGCGTGGGGGCCGCGATCCGCGACGGCTGGAAGGCGGCCCTGGAGCGCGACCGGCCGTACGTCGCCCTGGTCTCCGGCGACGACCAGCACGAGCCGGCGGAGCTCGTGCCCGCGTTCGAGACGCTCCTCGCCCGCGACGCCGACTACGTCCAGGGCTCGCGCTGGCGCCCGGGCGGCCGCGTGGAGGGTCCCGACGAGCGGGCGGCAGATGGGCACCCGCATCTACTCGCTCGTCTTCAGCGTGCTCGTGCTGCGCCACGATCACCGATGCCACCAACGGGTTCCGCGTCTTCCGGTCGGACATCCTGCGCGACCCGCGGGTGAACATCGACCAGGCCTGGCTGACGAGCTACGACCTGGAGCCCTACGTGCTCTACAAGGCGATCCGGCGCGGCTACCGCGTCCTCGAGTTCCCGGTCACGGTCCGCTACCACGCCAAGGAGGCCTACACGAAGATGCGCGGCATCCGGGACTGGTGGCGGCTCTTCCGCCCGGCCGTCCTCCTCCGCCTGGGGGTGAAGCGATGAGCGAGGTCCCGGCCGAGGCCTTCGCCGGCCGCCGCGTGCTCGTCACCGGCGGGGCGGGCTTCGTCGGCGGGGCGGTCACGCGCCGCCTCGTGGAGCTGGGGGCGCAGGTCACGGTCCTCGACGACCTGTTCACGGGCCTGGCGGAGACCATCCCGGCTGCCGCCCGGTTCGTCGAGGGCTCGGTCACCGATGACGCGCTGGTCGAGCGCCTGGTCGGCGAGGCGGAGCTCGTCTTCCACATGGCCGCCCGCAACATCATCGCGAGCACGAAGAACCCGCGCGACGACTTCGCGACGAACATCGGCGGCACGCTCAACGTGCTCATGGCCGCGCGCGAGTCGCGCCCCGCGCGGGTGGTCTACACGTCGTCGACGTCCGTCTACGGCAACCCGCGCTCGATCCCGATCAACGAGGACGACGGGCTGGTGCTCCTCTCGCCGTATGCCGTGAGCAAGCTCGGCGGGGAGAACTACTGCACGGCGTTCTACGAGAGCTACGGCCTCGCGCGTGGGCGTCGTCCGCTACTCGAACGTCTACGGTCCCGGCCAGCGCCCGGACAACCCGTACTGCGGCGTCGTGAGCAAGTTCTTCGCGGCCGCCATCGCCGGCCAGCCGCTCCTGGTCCACGGCGACGGCGAGCAGACCCGCGACTTCACCTACGTCGACGACGCGGTGGACGCCACCCTCCTGACGGCGATCCACCCCCGCGCCGAGGGCGAGGTCTTCAACGTCGGGACCGGCAGCGAGATCTCCGTGAACGGGCTCGCCGCGGCGATCGGCCGGGCGCTCGGGCGAGCCGGTGGACGTCGAGCACGTCGACCGGCGCGACATCGACAACATCCGCCGCCGCGTCGTGAACATCGAGAAGATCCGCCGGATGCTCCACTGGGCGCCCCAGATGACGCTGGAGCGGGGGCTCGCGCTCACGGGGGAGTGGCTTCTGGGCGAGGGGGCGGAGTCACTCGCGCAGCGCTGATCGAGAAGGTACTCGGGGAGGCGCCATGCCGGGTTCCGAACCCGATGGAGACTCAGCGCGGCGGATGAACTCCGTCGGCGCGGCTGGAGCGTCGTCGTCCTCGAGGCGGCACCCGGGGTGGGCGGGCTGGCAGCTCGCTCCGTGTCGCCGGCGAGCCCATCGAGCGCCTACTACCACCACATCTTTCCCCAGGACCACGAGACCCGCGACCTGATCGACCGGCTCGGTCTCTCGACCAGCTCGAGTGGCGCACGGGGCCCATGGCCGTCATGCACCACGGCCGGACCTTCCCGTTCGACAGCCCGCTCGACATTCTCCGCTTCTCCCCGCTCTCGCCGATCGCCCGCGATCCGGCTGGCGGCCGCGACCGGCGTCCAGCTGTTCCGGCCGGACCGGCCCGCCTCGACCGGACGCCGGTGTCCGATCGACGGGCCGCGCTGGTTCGGGCGGCGCGGGTACGACACGCTGTGGCGGCCGCTGCTGGAGGCGAAGTTCGGCGAGCATGCGAACGCGATCCCGATGGCCTGGCTGGTGGCGCGGATCCGGCAGCGCGGCGGGGCGCGGAAGGCCACGGGCGACCGGCTGGGCTACCTGCGGGGCGGCCTCGGCACGCTCGCCCAGGCCTAGGCCGCTCGCCTCGTCGCGGACGGGGTCGACCTGCGGACGTCAACGCGCGTGCGGGCACTCCGCCAGACCGCCGAGGGCTGGGAGGTCGACGTCGAGGGGCCGGACGGCGCCGCGCCAGCTGGCCGCCCCGGTCGTGATCGCCTGCGTGAGCGGGCTCATCCTCGATCGGATCGTGGCGCTCCCGCCGGCGTACGCATCGGCCATGCGCGCGATCCCCTACCGGGGGATCGTCTGCGCCTGCTCGAGCTGTCGCGGCCGTTGAGCCCCTACTACTGGGTCAACGTCACCGATCGCCTCGGGCTCGGCTGCGTCGGCATCATCGAGCACACCAACTTCATCCCGGCCGAGCGCTACGGCGGCCGGACGCTCGTCTACCTTGCGCACTATGTCGACCGCGACGGTCCAACCTGGAGCGCAACGCCCGAGGAGCTGGTGGAGGCCGTCACGCCCGCGCTGCGTGCCCTGAACCCGGCGTTCGACCGCGACTGGATCGTGGACATGCACGTGAACCGGGATCCGTTCGCGCAGCCCGTGCCGACGGTGGCGGGCCGATGCCGACCCTGGCGATCGAGACCGGCCTCCCGGGCCTGTATCACGCGAGCCTGGCCCACGTCTATCCCGACGACCGCGGTGTCTCACGCGCCCTTGCCCTCGGGGCGAGGACCGCAGCAGCAGCTTGCGCTGCGCGCACAACCTCAGCCGCATCAGGTGACAAGCTCAGAGAATGGGGATCAAACTGCACGAGGCTCCGACTCGGCAAGTCACGGCTGGCATGACCCTGAGCTCAGGCTCGGCGTGGCGTCTCGCCACGTTCGGCGTGGCCTGGTTTGCGCTTGCTTGGGCCGTCCTCAACCTCAACGTGCTTGGCTCGGTCTTCGGAGACACGACCTCCTACTGGCGCGAGTGGCACGGTCCTCTCTACAACGCGGCCGCTCCACTCTGGGTGCCGCACTTCGTATACGCGCCCCCGAGCTGCGCTCGCCTTCTGGCTGCTTGCACAGCTGCCGGAACATGTGTTCGACGTCGCTTGGTGGGCAATCGGGACAGCGGCATACCTGTGGCTACTTGCCCCGCTGCCGTTAACTTCACGTATCCCCGCTGTCCTCGCCGGGACGCTGTTCGCGATGAACGGCAACATCGAATGGGTGCTTGCGCTGGTCGCGCTATTTGGGCTCCGCTGGCCAACGGTCTGGCTCGTAGGAGCCTTCACGAAGGTGACGCCCTTTCTCGGGTTCGCCTGGTTTCTGATGCGTGGAGAGTGGCGGGCAGTCAGGTCATCACAGCGTTGGGTCGGCGTCGCGGTCGTGGTCGTTAAGTACAGCGCTCCTACCCGGGCGCGTGGCCGACATGGATCGGGATGCTGCAGTTCGTTCGGAGCGCATGCCGATTACGTGTCAAATCCCTTGGTGCCCGCGGTTCCGTCTCCTGATCCAATTCGTCTGTGCCCTTGCATTGGTCTGGTGGGGCGCGCGCAGAGCCCGGCCGGTCGTGCTTCCGCCCGTTATCCTGCTCTGTCAGCCGGATCTTGAGCCATGGGCACTTCGAATTCCTCGTGGCTGTGCCGCGGATGCATGCGCCCCGTCCTAGCGTATGAGCCGGTCCAGTCCTTCCGCGGCCGGGTGATCAGTGCAAACCTCGCGGTAGACATCGCTTGTGCACGAGTATCGCGATTCGAGCAGCGTTGTTATGTAGGCATCGGTGACGACGACGATGATGTGGTTTTCGGGTGTGGGTAGCAGGCAGGACGGATGCGCAACTGCCGCCGTGCGGCAGGCGGAGGAATTGGCGGCCGACCACCCGATGGTCCCGGCTCCTCGCGACTCCGGCCGGTCGACTCATGGCCGGACCGCCACCAGCCCGTCCGCGTCTCGGTGGACGACCCGCCACGCAGCCGACGTGTCGACGGCCGCAACCAGACCTGGCTGGTCGCCGCTGGAAAGCACCAGCGCATCGACCTTCCAGCGGTCCAGGATCGCCTCCCAGCCCGGCTGTGCTCCCGATACCGCGACATAGTCCTGCCAGGCGCTCGCCGGGATCAGCTCGATGCGGCTGTCCGCGAAGTAGCTGGCGCCAGGAACCTGAAGCTCGAGCCAGGAACCCCACCGCTCGGCGTCGAAGACGCGCAGTCCCGGGTGAGAAGCGGCGATCGACCGCGTGGCGTCCGCGAGTCCGACCGGGGCGTCCAGCAGCCGCCGCTCGGCCGGGAGTGGCCAGGGCGAGCCCGATCGCGAGCGCCAGCGGCGAGGCACCGCGACGGCGGCGGAGAGCGGTCGCGCGCCCGGCCTGCCGATCGCGGGAACGGGAGCGGAGCGGTCCGTGGCTGGTTCCGTCCACCGACCCACGGCGACCGCGATGACCGGCACCGCGCCGATCCCCCACCACGCCACCGCGCGCAGTGCCCATGCGCCCAATGCCGCCAGGATCCCGAGCCAGAGGAGGGAGCCCACATCCGGGCGCCGCGCCCGTCGCGCCGCAACGGCGACGACCACGACTGCGGCAGCGATCGACGCGTAGAAGGCAGCCCCGGCCGGCTGCAGCGGGTCGGTGTGGCGCCACTCCGTGACGAACGTGGAGATCGTCGGATCGGTGCCGATCGATGCCACGTATCGCCAGGCGTCGACGCCGTACGGGTTGGCGAGCGTCGCGATCGCGGCCGCCGCGAGCACGCCGAGGTCGCGTCGCGCCGCAGATCGGTCGCGGCGGTCGTCGACGGCCGTCGCTGCCAGCAGGACGAGGCCGACCACGAAGCTCCCGTGCAGGTTCGCCCAGAGCGCGAGGAGCGGGACCGCGAGCCAGAGCCCGAGCGGGCGTCCGCGGCGGCCGGCGACGACGAGCAGGAGCGCGGCGAGGCAGAGCAGCCCGAGCGCCTGGGCGCGGAGACCGATGCCCTGCGCCGCAACCAGGAATCCGACGAGGGCGACGAAGACGGCCGTTCGGAGCCCGGCGCCGGCGACGAACGCCGCGCGTGCGATCAGCCCGACCGTCGCCGCGACCACGCCCACCCAGAGCACGTGGAGCCCCGCCCACCCCCCGAGCGAGAAGGCCTCACCGAAGACCACGTGCGCCAGCCACTGCTGGTCGACCCACGGCAGCCCTGCGGCGGTGAACGTGAAGGCGTCCACCCTTGGGATGCCGCCCCCGCCGATGACCAGCTGGCCCGCCCGGACGCCATAGGCGAGGTCCACGGTCGAGAGCGGCGATAACGCGACGACGAAGGCCGGGAGGCCCACCGCAAGGGCGACCCACATGAGAACGACCGACGAGGGGCCGCTGCGGACGGCGCCGGGCCCGGATCAGGCGTCGTGACCGTGCGAGGCGCGCTCATGTCGTGACACTCTAGCCGCGCCAGTCGGGGCCGCCGTGGTGCGCCCGTGTCGTAGCATCGTCAGAATGGCAAGGGAGGAGCCCGCGGAGGCCCGAACGGGCGGCATTTTCGGATGGCGCGTCATCGCACGCCTCGGGCCGCTCCGCGTCCTGCGCGTCGTGACCGCAGCCTACCTGCTGGCCCATGTCGTGCGCATCGTCCTGATCGACGCGCCGTACCTCCTCGACCCCATGCAGCCGCAGTCGGACGTGTGGACCTACTTCGCCGCCGGCCAGCGCCTTCGGGACGGTCATGAGCTGTACGCACTCCAGGCAGGCGACCTGCCGGTCTACCTGGCACCACCGTTCGTGACGGGGCCACTCCTGTCGCCGCCGCTGATTGGCGTCATCTTCCGGCCGCTCGCCACGTTCCTCAGCCCATGGGTGGCGACCCATGCGTGGCTGTGGCTGTCGTGGCTGGTCTTCGCAGTCGGGATCGCGGTCCTCCTTCGACGGGGGTCTGCTCTCCTCCTTGGCGCATTGCTGGTCATGGCGCCTGCAGTCGCACTCACGGGCGTATCGGGCAACCTCAACGCGTTCCTCGTGCCGCTACTCGTGGCAGCGTGGTTGCGGGCCGTTCGCGGGGACATGGTCAGTACCGGAACAGCCATCGCGCTGGCGGCTGCACTCAAGGTGACGCCCGGGTTCCTGGTGGTGTGGCTCGTGGCGCAACGAAGTCGGGCGGGCGTTGCGGCGTTCGCACTCGCGTCCGGCGCATTGGCGATCACGTCGCTCGTCGTGGCAGGCCCGGCGAATACCTTCGAGTATGTCAACGTTATTCGGTACACGTCGAGCGCCGGCGTCAGCGGGTGGAGTCTGCCTGCCTCTCTCGCGAGCCTCGGGCTGAACCTCCCAGCCACGGTCGTGCTCGTTGGGATCGCGCTGGCCGGCTGCGTCCTCGTGCTTCTGCTCCGGCGGCACGCAGGCCTCTCGTGGGCGGTCGCGAACATCGTCTCCGTGATCGTCAACCCGGTCCTGCACCTCGTTGCGGCATCACTCGTGGTGCCGGGGCTGGCGCCGCTCGCGAGCGTGGGCGCTCGTGTGGCGGCCAGCAGTGTGGACGACGAAGTTACGACGCCCACGAAGCATCGAGACGACCCTCACTCCTAGGCAATCGAAGCTGGGGCCATGCGCTCGGACTACGTCCGTGCGCCACGGCGCGGGCCTCGAGGCCGGCCGCACGATCTTCTGGGCGTGGCGGCCTAGCCATCGTGTGCGTCAAGGCCATGCGCCCACGCGATCGCCTGCGCAAGCTCCAGCCCGACTCGAACAACCGAATACGCCATCGTCACCACGGCCGGCGCGCCAGGCAACGGGAAGGCCATTGCCGCAGCGACGAAGGGATCCACGGGAAGGGCGAACATCGCGTAGTGGTACTGGGAGGTCGGGAAGAGAGCCGGCACGACCAACCAGCCCGCCGCCCGAAGGTCGATTCGGGCCAGCAAGGCAAGCGCGATCAGTGCAGGGATGAACAGCAAGGGCTCGCCCCAGGCGCTGAAACCGCCCGCCGACTCTTCGTGGATTGCGTCGGCGATCGAGCTCGCCTGGTGGAAGAACGAAACCCAGAGGCCGGGAACCAGCCCGGTCGCTGCGAAACAGGAGTGCAGCTACGCCCAAGGCCCTCCACCGCCTCTCGCCCACCAACGGAGGGATCGCGATGACTTTGACGACGGTCGCGAGCGCTCCGCTCTTGGTTCCCCCGGCGACCACCAGCGCAGTGAGGACGACGTTCGGATTCGCCGATACGACGCCGTAGAGCAGGGGCGGGTAGATTGCCCAGATGAGCGGGAGCTTGAGCGCACGGACAACGACGACCGCCGCGACGGCTGACAGGAAGAGCATCAGCCAGACGAAGGCCTCTTCGGGCAGGATGGTGACCGGTGCAAAGAGGATGGTCGTCGGCGGGAGCCCGGCATAGCGGAAGAACTGCTCCCCGAGGTAGGTGCCGGCATCCCAGGGGTTCTGACCTGCCAGCCACGCGGCGGACCCGTTGTAGTAGATGCGGGCATCGAGCGCCGATGGTCCCTCTGTTCGAACCCGGCGGCGAGATTCAGGAACCAGAAGGCGAGAAACGACGCGGGCAGGAGGATCAGCACCCAACGTCGATAGACGTCCCGGCGCAGTCCAGCGCCTGGAACTGGACGGCCTGCGGGGACCGGTGCGCGAGCGGCCAGCTTCGCCAGCCGCTCGCGCACCGCCTCGGCTCTGTTCATGGGATGGGATCGTAGCGGCCTGGGAGACCCTGAGATCAGTGCGGCTCGGTTCGAGCCGGACTTGCCGGTGCGGGCGGTCCCAGCGGCGGCGTCGCTGCGGCAAGCCCCGGAAGAGACGCGCCAGCGGGCTCTCCTCGCCTCTGGGGGTACGTCATCACGTTCGGGAAACCGATCGGGACCAAGTTGGGGTCGCGGCAGAGTCGGACGACGCGACCAGGACCAGTTCGGTCCTACCGGAGGAGATAGCTCAAGTGCCCGGCGGTTCGCTCTGTCAGGCCGTCTCCGGCACGCGCCTCGGCAATCCCCGGTGCAGGAACGGCGTCCGGAGAAGGTCCCAGGCGACGCGCAGGGCCAGCCTGGCGCCGGGGTGCATCCGCGAGCCGCGCCGGTCCGTCCAGCGGATCGGCACGACGGCGATCCGGTACCCGCGCCGACGCGCCAGGTAGACCAGCTCCACGTCGAAGGCGATGCTGGTGATCTGCTGACGCCCGAAGAGGTCATGGGCAGCCTCCCGGGTGAACCCCTTGAAGCCGCACTGCGTGTCCTTGACCGGCCCCACCGCCCACACCGAGGCAAGGGCATGGAACGTCCTGCCGAGCAGGCGCCGGTAGAGCGGCTGGCTTCGCCGCATGTCGGAGCCATCCGGCTGGATCCGGCTGCCCAGGGCCACGTCGTGGTCGCGCAGCGCCGCGGTGAGGAGCGGGAGCTGGTCGGGCGGCGTGGCCATGTCGGCGTCGGCGAAGACGACGAGGTCGCCGTCGGCCGCGAGCACGCCCGCCTTGACCGCGGCGCCCTTCCCCCCGTGCGGCATCCGCAACAACGCGAGCCTGGGAGCTGCGCCGCTCTCCCCACCGCCGAACTCGGGGCGTGCCTCCACGAGCGCCGCAGTGCGGTCGGTCGAACCGTCGTCGACGACCAGCACCCGCACGTCAGCCGGTAGGCGCGCCGCTCCCGGTGCGCCGTCCCGGCCCTGCTCGCCGTGACGCTCCAGGTAGCCGAAGAGCTCGTCCAGGGCCGGACCGAGGCGCGCCTCCTCGTTGAAGGCGGGCAGGACGATGGTGAGGCTCCCCGGTTCCATGGGCCGGAAGTCTACCCGGGCGAGCCCGGGTGCCGACCACCCGATGGTCCCGGCGGCGCGTGGCTGCCGCTCGCTGCGTCTCGTGCCGGTTCGTCCCGCGGCCGGAGGCAGGCCAGCAGCGTCATCAGCAGGTACGTCAGGAGCCGCGGCGTGGCGAGCACCGACAGCGCAACCGCGGCGCCCCAGCCCCAGCGCGTCCGCGCGGGCCGCAGCGTCGCGGCAAGGCCGAGGGCAACGAGCCCGCTCCAGAGGACTGGCGAGAGAGCATAGGGCGAGAAGTTGCGCACCGCGCCAACCTGCTCGAGGTTGGCCAGGCCCAGGAAGGCAAGCGTGTCCGAGGGATCGAGGACGAGCTGGACGAGGCCAAGGCCGGCCGTCCAGGCGACCAGCCGCCCGAGGTTCCGCCAGTCGCGCCGACCGAGCCAGAAGATCCCGGCCAGCACCGGGAAGAGCTTCAGATGTCCGGCCAGCGCGACCGCCCACGGACTCCCGATCGTGAGCAGCAGCGTGACGATCGCCTGCGCCTGGCCGATCGCCAGCGACCCAGGCGATCGGGAGCCCGAGGATCCCGACCGCCAGCCACGTCGCCGGCCGGCGAAGCCCCAGCCGCCAGAGCGTTGCGCCGAAGGCCGCGAGGACCAGCGCCTCCCAGATCGCCGGCAGCAACGTCGAACGGCAGGAGGGCGAGCGGGCGGAACAGCGATCGCCAGGAGCGGCGGGTACGCGGTAGAACTCGGCGGCGTTCGGATCGCGCCGGCCGGATACAGGGGCAGCCCCGCGTTGAGCCGCGCGCCCGCGTCGTAGTAGGCATGCACGTCGGCCAGCGGGTCGGACGTGGGGTGGAGCCACAGGACGCGTATGCGCCGGCCAGGGCCCCGACGACCGCCAGGGCGAACCGCGCGCGGCACCCAGCGACGCGGAGCCGGGCGATGGCGTCATGCCGGCACCGCGACGCTGCCTCGACCGGCGCGGGCGTCGAGAGCCGGACGGCGGCCAGGACGAGCGCCACCGCGAGCCAGACGAGCGACCGGCGCGACGATCGCCAGGGCGGCGGCGACCAGCGCGCGGCGACCAGCGCCGAGACGCGTCACCCGGGACGGACGGGGTGCGCGGTCACGGCGCGCCACGGCCAGCACGGCGAACGGGACAAGCGCCGTCGGGTAGTGGAACCACGTGACCGGCAGGACCACGAGCGACGCGGTCACCGCCCAGGCGAGGCCCTCGACCGGGTCCGAGGCGCGCGCGGCGGCAATGACCGTGATCCCCAGGGCCGCCAGGGTGACGCCGACCTGGAGCAGGCGCGCCGTCGCGTCGCTGCCGCCGAGCAGCAGCGCGACCTGCGACGCCGGGCCGATGTTGAGGGATCCGGCGAGGTCCGCCGTCTGGTGCGCCGGAGCGGAGGAACCCCACGTAGTCCGGCCCACGGGCCGGTCCCCCCGACGAGGAGGCTCAGCGCCAGGACGACGACGGCCGGCGACGAGGGCGGCGACGACGACCATGCCCGCGGTCCCCCGCCGGCCGTCCCGGAGCCAGCGGACCAGCCACCACAGCCCGACCGACGCGGGATGGAGCTTGACGACGGCCCCGAGGGCCAGCGCGATGCCCGCCAGCTCCGGCCGTTCGCCGGTCGGGGCGCAGCGACGGCCAGGATGCCGAGGCCGAAGACGAGCGGGAGCCAGGCGTTGGCGTTCCCGAAGAGCAGGGTGATCGCGAACGGGATAGACGTACGGAAGGGCGGCGGCAACCTGCCGAACGAGGTGGCGATCGGCGTCGTCGAAGGCGCGGACGACGGCCAGGAACCCCGCGGACGCGGCGATCCCCCAGCCGACCAGCACGACCACGAGCGGGACGCCCGCGAGCGGCACCAGGGCCTGCGCCACGATCGGCGGGTACGAGTAGAACAGGCTGGACGCCTGCAGCGTCGCGCCGGGCGGGACGGCCGCGTAGAGCGGCTGGCCGGCGGCCGCCCGGCCGGCCGCGTCGAGCAGCAGGCGCAGGTCGTCGCCCGCCCGCGGCGGATCGAGCGACGAGGAGCTGGAGGCCGATCCAGGCGATCCCCAGCCAGCCGATCGCGCCGACGAGCGCCACGAGCGCGAGGACGAACCGGTCTCCCCGTGCGGGACCGAGCGCGGGTCCGGATCGATCGGTCATCTCGCGGATCGTAGCGGGCCGGGCGGGCCCGTCGACGCCTGTGAATTGTCGTCGACCTGTCGGCCGGTCAACCCCGGGTAGCCCATCCGTACGGGTCTGCAGCGCGGCCGGGCGGTGCTACCGTGCACCATCGTGCGGAAGCCGTTGCTCCTGTTCGTGCTCGCCGTCGTGGTCCGGGCGCTCCTGTTCCTCCATTTCCCGGACCCCGCCTACCCGGACTCGTACTACTACGTCGACGTCGCCCGGAGCCTGGCGGCGGGCCACGGCTTCAACATCGACTTCATCTGGATCTTCGTGGAGGTCGGCGGGAAGCTGCCGGCGAACCCGGTCCTGCCCGTGCCGTCCAACGCGCACTGGATGCCGCTTGCCTCGATCGTCCAGGTGCCGTTCATCTGGCTGCTGGGGCCGACGACGCTGGCGTCGTCGCTGCCGTTCATCCTCCTGGGCGCGCTGTCGGCGCCGATGGCCTGGGGCCTGGCCCGCGACGCACGGGCGAGCGAACCTGTCGCGCTCGGGGCCGGCCTGCTGACCGCGATCCCGGTCCTGGCGACGCCGTTCATGGCCCAGCCCGACAACTTCGGGCTGTACCAGCCGCTGGTGGTCGGGGCGCTGTGGCTCGGCGGACGCGGGCTGCGCGGCGACGGCCGAAGCTTCGCCCTGGCCGGGGCGCTGGTCGGCGCTGGCGACGCTCGCGCGATCCGACGGCATCCTGGTGGGGGTGACCCTGGGGCTCCTCTTCCTCGTCGACCGGTGGCGGGCCTGGCGGAGCGGCGGCTCCCGGCGGCCGGCGATCCCGATGTGGGCAGGGGTCGCCTGCGCCGGCCTGTTCCTCCTGATCGCCGGGCCGTGGTTCGCCCGCCAGCTGGCGGTGTTCGGGAGCCTGTCGCCATCGACGGCCACGGGCAAGGTGCTGCTGATCCGGACGTTCTCGGAGTGGAACAGCCTGACCATCCCGGCCACGATGGACCACTTCCTGGGCCAGGGCCTGGGCCCGCTGATCGCCAGCCGGATCGGCGGCCTGGTGGCGGCGATCGCCATCTACTCCGTGCTGGTGGGCGGCGTGATCCTGGTCCCCTTCATGCTGATCGGCGGGTGGCTGCGGCGGCGGTCGCCGGACTTCTCGCCGGCCTTCGTCTACGCCGGCATCCTGTTCGCCTTCAACGCCGTGTTCTTCGCCGTTCACGTCCCGGGCGGCACGTTCATCCACTCGGCCATCGGGCTGGCGCCCCACTCCTACGTGCTCGCGTTGGAGGGCGTCGCCGCGGCCGTGGGCTGGGCGGCCGCCCACCGGCGCGGTTGGGACGTGGAGCGGGCGACGCAATTCTTCATGGCCGCGGCGGTGGCGTTCGGGGTGGTGGCGGCCATCGCGGCCTCGCTGGCGACGCACGCGACCTGGTCGAGTCGCGTCGCCGACCACCAGTTCGCGGCTGCGGCGCTCGATGCCGCCGGAGCGCCGCTCTCCGATCGCGTCATGTCGATCGACGCCTCCGGCACGCGCTACTGGAGCGGCCGAGGCGGCGTGGTCCTCGTGAACGATCCGCTCGCGACCATCGAGCAGGTCGCCCGCGCGTACCAGATCCGATGGTTGATCCTGGAGCGCAGCGATGCGGTCCCTGCTGTAGCGCCGATCCTGGACGGCGGCCCCCGCCCGCCATGGATCGGGCCACCGGTGGCCTCGCGGCCCGCGGTGGCAGCTCCGGGCAGCCCCGCGCCCGCTGCCGGCTCCGTCGACGTTGCGGTCTATCCCGTCTGCACCGAGCCGGCCGACACGCGCTGTGGCGGGGCTGCCCAGGCGGCGACCGGCCGCGCGCCCTGAACGTGCCATGAGCCGCCGCGAAGCCTGGGCATCGGCCGGCCTGGTCTTCGTCGTGGCCCTGGTCGTGCGCGCGTGGGCCGCCTCGCTCATGCCGTTCCCGACGCCCGAGGACGCGACCTACTACTGGGGCGTGGCACGCAACCTGGCCGACGGCCACGGCCTGGTCTCCAACGCGATCTGGAGCTATCTCACGCCCGCTCGCGACCCGGCGACGGGCGCGTTCGCGCTCTTCTTCCCCCGTCCGGCGTTCGAGATCTGGCTGCCGCTGCCGACGCTCCTGGCCGCCATCCCGATGATCCTGCTGGGCTCCACGTCCTATCCGGTCGCCCTGGTGGTGCCGGTGCTGGCGGGCGCGCTGATCCCCGTGCTGGCCTGGCGCCTGGCGGCGGACCTGGCGCGCGAGCGCGCGCTGCCGCCCGGCCGGGCGCGGACGCTCGCGGTGGGGACGGGCGTCGTCAGCGCGGTCGCGCTGCCGCTCGTCCTGTCGTCGGCGGTGCTGGACTCGACGGCGCTCTTCGGCGCGGCCTCGCTGGCCGCGTGCCTGCTCATGACCCGCCTCCTCGCCGGTGGCCCCGTGCGCGCGCGCGATCCCCGGCTCCTGGGCCTGGGTCTCGCGATCGGCATCGGCGGCCTCACGCGCAACGAGGCGGTCTGGGTGGGCCTGGCCTGGGCCGTGCTGGCGGCGGCGGCATGGCGGTCATTCGGCTGGCGGCGGGTCGGCGTCCTGGTGGCCGTGCCCGCCGTCGTCGCGCTCGCGGTCATGGCGCCCTGGCTGGTCCGCGACTGGCAGACGTTCGGGACGCCGCTGCCGGGCCAGGCGGTCACGAACGCGTTCTCGATCACCGGCTTCGAGATCTTCGCCTGGAAGGATCCGGCGACGCTGGCGACGTACCTCGCCCAGGGCCCGGCCGCGCTCCTCGGGGAGCGCGCCGACGGGTTCGGGCACAACCTGCTCAACGCGCTCCTGGTGCCGGGAGCCCCGGTGGCGATCGCGGGCCTGGTCGGCCTCTTCTGGACCGGGCGCGCCCGCGCGGTCCGGCCGCTGCTGGTCGCCTCGATCGTGACCTTCGCCGTGACCACCGTTGCCTTCCCGGTTCAGACCCAGTGGGGCACCTACCTGCACGCGGCGGCGGGAGCGCAGGTGCTCCTGGTCGTGGCCTGCGTCGACGGCCTGGATCGCCTGCTGGCGGCGATCGGGCGGCGCCGGGCCTGGACCCGGCCGGTGGCCTGGCTCGGGCCACTGTTCGCCGGCTTCGCGGCCGCCCTCTTCATGCTGGTCTCGATTCCCGCGTACGGCGGGCAGGCCGCCGACGTCCGGGCCGCGTACGAGGGCCTTCCCGCGCGCCTGGCGTCGGCAGGGGCGCCGCTCGACGCGGCCGCGCCGCTCATCGCCAACCACCCCATCTGGGTCGCGGAGGCCTCAGGAGTTCGCGCCCTGGCCCTGCCCGACAAATCCGTGGCCAGCGTGCTGGACCTGGCGCGGACGTTCGGCGCGCAGATCGTGGTGGTGGACGGTGGTCATGATCGATGGCCGGGCCTGCTGGCGACCGACCCGGATGCCCGCTGCCTGGCGCCGATTCCGTTGCCCGGAGGCAGCGCCGTCGCGCAGATCCGTGCGTGGCGGGTGACCTGCCCGTGATGCGTCCCGGCGCGCCCGTATACTCGGTCCGATGAGTGCCGACATCGGGGCCGACGACGTCACCGGGGCCGACGACGTCACGTCGGGTAGCCTCGACGCGCAGTACCTGGAGGCGACCGCCGCGCTGGCCGCTGCCGCCGCCCAGCTGCGCAGCCTGACGGAGGCGTACCGCCACGCCCACGCGGGCGACGACGACGCGCCGGAACTGGCCCGGCTGGAGCTTGCCACGGTGGCGGTGGAGGGGGCCGCGCGGTCCCTCCAGCTCGGAGACGACCGCCTGTGGGCCGATGGGGCCGCGGCCGACGCCGCGAACCGCGTGGAGCTCAAGATCATGGAGGCCCGCGAGGCCGAGCGGTCGCTGCTCGCCCAGGAGGTCCATGACGGCCCGGCCCAGGCCCTCGCCAACGCGGTGTTCCAGGTCGAGTACATCGATAAGGTCCTGGACCACGATCCGCGGGTGGTTCGCACGGAGCTGCACCTCATGCGCGAGCGCCTCCGCCGCGAGCTTGGCGACGTCCGGGCGTTCATCAGCCAGCTGCGCCCGCCGCTGCTGGAGCAGCTGGGCCTGGACGGATCGATCGTCGACGCGGCGACGACGATGGCCGAGCTCACCGGCGCCCCGATCGACGTGGAGCTGGAGGCCCCGGCCGACCAGCTGAACGGACCGGAGCAGGTGGTGGTGCTCCGAATCCTCCAGGAAGCGCTCCAGAACGTCCGCAAGCACGCCGGCGCCGGCCGGGCCTGGGTGCGCACCACGATCGAACCCGGCGCGTGGGTGCTGGAGGTCCGGGACGACGGGCGGGGCTTCGACCCGGCTACCATCGGGACGATGGGTCGGCGTAACTTCGGCATGCAGTTCATGCGCGAGCGAGCGGACCTGGTAGGGGCCCGATTCGAGGTGCGGTCCCGACCGTCTGGCGGTACCGTGGTCCGGCTGGCGGTCCCCGTCGGCCAGGAGAGGAGGCTACGGCGATGACATACGGCGGCCCCGAACGCCGGCGGGGTGGACCCGACCGGCGCGGCGGCGATGAGCGGGTCCGGATCCTCATCGTCGACGACCATGCCCTGGTGCGGCTGGGGATGCGCAGCATCCTGGACCGCGAGGAGGACATGGAGATCGTGGGCGAGGCGGCCGATCCCCGGGCAGCCCTTGACCTGGCCATCGAGATGAACCCGGACATCGTGCTCATGGACCTCTCGCTGCCGCCTCCCGGCGGCATCGAGGCGACCCAGCGGATCAAGCGCGAGCTGCCCTCCACCGGGATCATCATGCTGGCCGTCGAGGAGGACGAGGACGCCCTGTTCGACGCGATCAAGGCCGGCGCGGCCGCGTTCATCCTCAAGGACGTGGGCCCGGACGACCTGGTCACGATCATCCGCCGGGTGGTCCACGGCGAGTACCTGATCAACAACAAAGTCTTCGCGCGGCCGGCCGTCGCCACCAGGGTGCTCAAGGAGTTCCGTGAGCTGGCCGTCTACGGCCAGGAAGCGGCCCCGATCTTCGCCCCGCTCTCCCCGCGCGAGGTGGAGATCCTTGACAACATCGCCCAGGGCATGACCAACAAGCAGGTGGCGTACGCGCTCTCCATCAGCGAGCAGACCGTCAAGAACCACATGAGCAGCATCCTGCGCAAGCTGTCCGTGAACGACCGGACCCAGGCCGTCGTCTATGCCATGCGGCAGGGCTGGATCCGGATGCCCGAGGACTGAGGGGAGCGCCGTCCCGTCATGCCCGACGCGCCTACGGAGGACCGGTCCGCCAACCTGGCCACCTCGCTCACGCGCGACATCGACGCCATCGAGCGCGAGCTGAAGGAAATCGACATGCTCGCGGGCCAGGCGCGAACCGAGGCGACCCGCCACGAGCAGAAGCGGGCCCAGATCGCGGAGCGACTGGCGACGGCGGCCGGATCCACCGCTCCGGACGTCAAGGAGATCGTCGAGCTGAACGGCCAGCTGGCGGGCCTCACCAGGCGGGCCGCCATGATGGAAGCGCAGATCGACATCCTGGAGGGCAAGCGCAGGATCCTGGGCCGCTACCGGGACGGCCTGGTGCGCGTCGCCGATGCGCTGCGCGGCCTGCCACCGGACGCCATCCCGGCGGCCGGCGCTCCGGGCGACGAGCCGGGCGACCAGCACGATGCCGCCGCGGCCTCGCCGGCGGCGGTCAACCGCCTGGTCCAGGCTGCCCAGGAGGACCTCCGTCGCGACATCTCCAGGGCGATGCACGACGGCCCGGCGCAGAGCCTGACCAACATCGTGCTCCAGGCGCAGATCGTCGACCGGCTCCTGGAACGGGACCCGGAACGGGCCCGAAGCGAGGTCCGCGACCTGGTGGCCATGGTCCAGCGCACGCTCGACGCCACCAAGACCTTCATCTTCGACGTCCGGCCGATGGTCCTCGACGACCTGGGGCTGGTCCCGACCCTGCGGCGGATGGCGCGGGACCGCAGCCGCCAGACCGAGGTCCCCACCGATTTCGACTCGCTGGGCCAGGACCGGCGCCTTCCCGGCGACCTGGAGAGCGGCGTGTACCGCATCGTCGACGAGACCCTGGCCGCGCTGGCTGTCCTCCGCCCGGATTCCATCGGATTGCGCCTGGACTGGGCCGAAGCGGAGCTGGAGGCGCACGTGTCGGCCCGCTTCCCGGCCCCACCCGAGGCGGTGGCCGCGGAACCGGTCGTCAAGCACGAGCTCCCGCCGATGCTCGCCACGTTCATGCAACCACGCCGCGAGGCCCCGAAGGAGGTCGCCGCGCCGCCCGGGCTGCCGGACGCCCTGCGCCGCGACCTCGCCGACCGGGCGGCCTCCATCGGCGCCCTCCTCGCGATCGACGAGGACGGCCGGGCGCTCCACCTGCGCGTGCCGCTGACGCCCGGCGGAACGGGGACCGGTCCCGCGTGAGCCGCCGGCCGCCGGGCCGGCACCGCCGACCCCCTGCCGGCCAGGGGTTCGTGGAATTCGGGCTGATCCTCGCGCTGGCAGTCCTGATCGCGCTGGTGATCATCCTGTTCCTGTCACCGCAGCTGGCGTGGGTCCTCAGCCTGATCGGCACGGAGATCGACCAGGCCCGATGACCGCCGCTCAGGCGTGGGGCGGTGCGGGCGAGCCACGTGGCCTGGCCCGACGGCGGGCCGCCACGAGGGGCGGGTCCAACGGACAGGACCAATGGGCTACTGGAATTCCCGGAGCCACAAGGGTAGGGTCGAGTTGTCCCGAAGTCTTGTGGGACGGACTCATCCGGGAGGTGCGCCGATGGCCCTCGTCGACCCCGTCCTTCGCCTGCTCCGGCGGGACGATGGCCAGGGGTTGGCCGAGTACGCGCTGATCCTCGTCCTCATCGCCATCGTGGCAATCGTGGCCCTCGTCTTGCTCGGCGGCCAGGTCTCCACGATGCTGAGCACGGTCGGAAGCTCTGTCTAGCCGGCGCGCAACGAACAAGGGGCGGGAGCAGCGCGTCAGCTGCAGGTGCCGCTCGTCAACACGCCGATCCTCTGTCGGCGCGCGGAACCTTGCCACGGAGAGGTTCCGGACCTAGCATTCGTCCGCCAATACCAGCCCGAGTACCGTGGACACTCGGAGACATGGCCGGGAAGGAGGTGGTCCACTCGAATGCTGTACCTGAGCTCGCTCGTCTATTCATTCCTTCATCGCGACGATGAGGGCCAGGGCCTCGCCGAGTACGCGCTCATCCTCGCACTCATCGCCATTGTCGCCATCGTCGCCCTCATCTTCCTGGGCGGACAGGTTTCGAAGATCCTGAGCACGGTCGGCAAGTCCGTCTAGGCTCACGCCCGGTGCGCAGGTGCAACCGGGCGACGGCACCGCATCTTGACACGTGGCATGGCGCCACCTAGATTTCCAGCCCGCATGGGCCCGGGGGCGCTCCCGGTCGCAGTCGCGGCCGCGCTCCGCCCGCAGACTGACTGCAACGGCTCCCGCCACGGGGCGGGGGACTTCGAAGGGAAGGAGGTGAACACCAACATGATGTATCTGACAGCACTGATCTCTTTGTTCCTCCATCGCGACGAGGAAGGCCAGGGACTCGCCGAGTACGCGCTGATCCTCGCCCTCATCGCCATCGTCGCCATCGTCGCCCTCATCTTCCTGGGCGGCCAGGTCTCCCAGATCCTGAGCACCGTCGGCGCGTCCGTCTAGCCGGCGTCATCTCGCGAGGGGCCGCCGGGCACGCTCGGCGGCCCCTTCTAGTTCTCGCTTCCGCCGTCCGCTGACGGCACGCCTACAGGGATGGAACCATGGCTCCGGCGAGTATTGCCAGCCGGCTGCCGTCCCGGGGCGAGGCGGGCCAGGGCCTCGTGGAATACGGACTCATCCTCGTTCTCATCGCGATCGTGGCCATCCTCAGCCTCGTCTTTCTCGGCAGCGGCGTCTCGGGTTACCTGAGCGCCATCGGCACTTCGGTCTAGGTATCACGGCGGAGCTGGCTGACCCGACGGGTCGGCCGGCTCTGTCGATTTCAGGGAGCGTTGCGGGGGCCGGCGCACGAGGCGCCCGGGCACCGGCGGAGCGGGTCGGCTCCACGCACGATTTCTGACCGTTTCTTTCCAGTAGTCCTAGCCCATTGGTATAGTCGCGCGGCCCTTTCGCGATGGTACAGTGGTGCCGCCTGTAAACACGGGTACGGGGAGTGGTGACTTGAGACGAAGCAACCGGCTCATTCTGCTTATCGGGCTCTTTTTCGCCGTGATCGCGTTTGTTGGCGTGTTCACGTTGCTGAATTCAGAAGTCCTCCACGGAGCCGCCGCCCGCGCCCACCACGACGCAGATCGTGGTCGCGGCCCAGGACATCCCCCAGGGCACCGTCATCACCCAGACCATGATCACCATGCTCACGGTGGACATCGCCAAGAAGCCGGCAGACTCCTATGAGCTGCCGAACGCGGTGATCGGCCAGATCGCCCGCGTCGACGTGGCGAAGGACGCGATCATCAGCAGCGCCACGTTCAACGCGTCCGCCGCCGCCGCGCAGGTGACCACGCTGCTGGATCCGGGCCTCCGCGCGATCAGCGTCCAGGTGGACCAGATCACCGGCGTGGGGACGCTCATCCAGCCTGGCGACATGGTGGACGTCGTCCTGACCATGGAGCAGACGGACACCAAGAACCCCGTCGTCGTGGAGCAGGCGCCCACCAAGGAGGGCACGCCGCCCGTCACCGTGCGCAACTTCAAGACGATCAACGACCTCCTCAACAGCACGACCGTGAAGGTCGTCGTGGAGAACGCGAAGGTCATCGGCACGCTGGTGCCGCCTCCCGCCGCCGCGCCCGCCGGGGGCACCACGGCGTCGCCGGCTCCCAACACGCCCACCCTCAACGGGCAGCAGGAGATCGTGCTCCTGGCCGTGTCGCCGCAGGACGCGGAGATCGTCCGCTTCGCCCAGATGGACGGGAACCTGTCGCTGCTCCTGCGCTCGCCGAAGGACGCCACGGCATCGCCCGTACCCACCACCGGCATCACCCTCCGCCAGCTCGTCGACAAGTACGGCGTGCTGCCGCCCAAGATCATCCTGACCACCCAGCCCTGAACGGGCGCCCGAACCGCGCGACCTGGCGAGCGCGGGGCCTCGGCCTCGCGCTCGCGCCGTCACCGGCTCCGGGCCCATCCACCGGGAGCGCAGGCCAAGCCGGCCCATGAGCGACCAGATCCGCGTCCTCATCGTCGACGACATCGCCGAGACCCGCGACCATCTCGCCAAGCTGCTGGGCTTCGAGCGGGACTTCGACGTCGTGGGCCAGGCGGCGTCCGGCGCCGAGGCCCTGGAGATGGCGGCCCGCCTGCTCCCCGACATCGTCCTCATGGACATCAACATGCCGGAGATGGACGGCATCACGACCACGGAGCTGCTGGCGGCCCGCGTGCCCACGGCCGCGATCGTGATGATGTCCGTCCAGGGCGAGGCCGACTACCTGCGCCGGTCCATGCTGGCCGGGGCCCGCGAGTTCCTGGTCAAGCCCTTCAGCTCCGACGAGCTGACCGCCTCCATCCGCCAGGTCCACATCCGCGAGAAGGAGAAGCGCGGTCGGATGGCTCCGGTCGCCGCCGTGCCCGAGGCGCCGCGCCCCCGGCCCAAGGAGGCCTCCGGCCGAGTCATCGCGGTCTACGCGCCCAAGGGCGGCGTGGGCCGCACGACGATCGCGGTGAACATGGCCGTGGCCCTCGCCGCCGAGCCCGGGCGCACGGTGGTCCTGGTGGACGGCTCCTTCCAGTTCGGCGACGTCGGCGTGCTGCTCAACCTCAACCCGAAGAACAAGTCGATCGCCGACCTGGTGCCGGAGCTGGAGGTGGGCGAGCCCGAATCGCTGGACACGTTCGTGATCGGCCACGACAGCGGGGTCAAGGTCCTGCTGGCGCCGCCGTCGCCGGAGATGGCCGAGCTGGTCACGCCCGCGGCCGTGAAGCGGGTCCTGGAGGCGCTTCGCCTCAGCTACGACCTGGTGATCGTGGACTGCTCGTCGGCGTTCTCCGACGCCACCCTGGCGATCCTGGACGCGGCGGACATGATCCTGACGGTGCTCACGCTGGAGATCACCAGCATCAAGAACATGCGGCTGTTCCTGGAGGTCGCCGACCAGCTGGGGTATCCGGCCGACAAGATCCAGCTGGTGCTGAACCGGGCGGATTCGGCGCTGGGCATCCGGGTGGCGGACGTGGAGCACTCCATCAACCGCAAAGTGGACCACACGATCGTGTCCGACGGTCGAAGCGTGGTCTACGCGCTCAACCGGGGCGTACCCTTCTATACCAGCAACCGCGAGGCCCAGGTCTCGCAGGACATCCTCCGCCTTGCCCGCTCCGTGGCGGGCCAGGCGGTGACGGGGCGCGAGGAGCAACGGAAGAACGTCCCACGGAAGTCTCTCTTCGCGTGGCGCTAGGTGGCCAGTGACCGCGCCCGACCCGGGCCGGAAGGGGTGAGTAGAAGATGTCCCTCCTGAAACGAATCGAGAGTGCCAGGCCCGGTGCGCCCGGGTCGGTCCCGGGCGGGCCGGGACCCGGGAGCGGTCCCGCGTCGTCCGGGCCGACCTCGCCGACGCTCACGCCCCAGCGCCTGATGACCAGCGCGCCGGTGCGGGAGTCCTTCCGGGACGTCAAGTTCCGGATCCAGACGCGCGTCATCCAGGACCTGGATCCAAAGCTGGACCTGTCCAACCAGGTCGAGGTGCGGCGCCAGATCGAGGAGATCTTCGGCAAGGTCATCGACGAGGAGGGCCTCGCGCTCACGCGTGCCGAGCGCGTCCGCATGCTGGAGCAGATCACCGACGAGATCATCGGCCTGGGGCCGCTGGAGCCGCTCCTCCGTGACGAGTCCATCACGGAAGTCATGGTCAACGGCCCGCGCCAGGTCTACATCGAGCGCAACGGCCGCCTGGAGCTCACGAACGTCGTGTTCCAGAACAACGACCACGTGATGCGCATCATCGATCGCATCATCTCCCCCATCGGCCGCCGCGTGGACGAGTCCTCGCCGATGGTCGACGCCCGCCTCACCGACGGCTCGCGCGTCAATGCAATCATTCCACCGCTTTCTCTGGTGGGCCCGGTCATCACCGTCCGCAAGTTCGCGGCCTCGCCGTTCACGGTCGACGACCTCATCCGCTTCGGCACCGCGACGCCGGAGATGTTCGACTTCCTCAAGGCGTGCGTCGAAGCCCGCCTGAACATCTTCGTCTCCGGGGGCACCGGCTCCGGCAAGACGACGACCCTGAACGTCCTGTCCTCGTTCATCCCGAACGACGAGCGGATCATCACGATCGAGGACGCCGCCGAGCTTCAGCTCCGCCAGGAGCACGTCGTGACCCTGGAGGCCCGCCCCGCCAACATCGAGGGCCGCGGCGCCGTGCCCATCCGGGAGCTGGTCCGCAACGCCCTCCGCATGCGGCCCGACCGGATCATCGTGGGAGAGTGCCGCTCCGGCGAGGCCCTGGACATGCTCCAGGCCATGAACACCGGCCACGACGGGTCGATGTCCACCGGCCATGCCAACACCCCGCGCGACATGCTGGCCCGCCTGGAGACGATGGTCCTCATGGCCGGCGTGGAGCTGCCGCTGCGGGCCATCCGCGAGCAGATCGCCTCGGCGGTGGACCTGGTCGTCCACCAGTCGCGCCTCAAGGACGGCACCCGCAAGATCGTCGCGATCACCGAAGTGCAGGGCATGGAGGGCGACGTGATCGTCCTCCAGGACGTCTTCGTCTTCGAGCAGACCGGCGTCACCGAGGGCAGGATCCAGGGTCACCTCAAGCCGACCGGGATCCGCCCCAAGTTCGTCGAGAAGTTCGAGGTCATGGGCATCCACCTTCCGCCCGGCCTCTTCGGGTTCGTGTTCTAGGCGCGGCGGGAGGAACACCCGTGCCAATGACCCTTGCCGTCGCGGCCGCGGCTGCCCTGGCCATCCTCCTCGTGGCGTACGCGGTCGCCACGGCCGGCCGCGGCGGCGTCAATGCGCGACTGGAGCGCTATGCGTCCGGCCGCCAGGCGACGCCGATCAAGGAGAAGTCCGGCTCCGGGTCCGGCCCGATCTCCGACCTCATCGCCCAGTCCGCGGCGATCGCCCAGCTGAACCGGGTGGTGGAGCAGCGCGACTTCGGGGCCAACATCTCCCGGGATCTCGCCCGGGCCGACCTGCGCCTGAAGGTCAGCGAGTACCTCTTCATCTGGGCCGGCGTGATCGTCGGCCTCCCGGTCGTGCTGTTCATCCTGGGCTTCGTGATCCCCACGCTCGGGAACCCCATCGTCCTGCTCATCGGGGCCGTCATCGGCTTCTTCCTTCCGAGGTTCTACGTCCGCCACCGGCAGTCCAGCCGCCTCAACGCCTTCAACAAGCAGCTGCCCGACACGATCACCCTGATCGCCAATGCGCTGCGGGCGGGCTCATCCTTCCTGCAGGCGATCGAGCTGGTGGTCCGCGAGGCCCGACCGCCGATCTCGACCGAGTTCCAGCGCGTGATCCGCGAGGTCAACCTGGGCCTGGCCTTCGAGGAGGCCCTCAACAACATGGTCCGCCGCGTCCGCTCGGACGACCTGGAGCTGATGGCGACCGCCATCACGATCCAGTACCAGGTGGGCGGCAACCTGGCGGAGATCCTCGATTCGATCGCCTACACGATCCGCGAGCGGGTCCGCATCAAGGGCGAGATCCGCACCCTCACCGCCCAGCAGCGCATGTCCGGCTACGTCGTGGCGCTCCTGCCGATCGCCCTGGTGAGCTTCCTGGCCGTCATCGCCCCCACCTTCATGCAGCCGATGTTCGATTCGGCGGTTGCCGTCGCCGGGATTCCGGTGGGCGTCATCATCCTGGCGATCGGCGGGTTGATGATGTTCATCGGCTTCATCTTCATCCGCCGTATCGTCGACATCGAGGTCTGAGCGATGCCCACCGATGTCCTGCCGCTCATCGTTGCCGGGGCCGCGGCCGTGGCCATCATCCTGGTCGCGATGGCCGTCTCCAGCGGCTCCTCCGTGGATCCCGTCCAGGCCCGGCTCACGCAGCTCGGCGCCATGCAGGCCAAGAACCTGGAGGAGCTGGAGCTCCAGACTCCGTTCCTTGAGCGGACCATCCGGCCCTTCGCGATCCGCGCGTCCCGGACCGTCACTCGCTTCACCTCCGCGTCCTTCGCCGCCACCACGGAGAAGCGGCTGGCCCTGGCCGGCAACCCCGGCGACCTGCGCGTGAGCGACTGGCTGGGGATCAAGGCGGTCGCCGCGGTCGTCTTCGCGATCGGCTTCTTCCTGTTCTTCGCCTTTGTCTTCGGGGCCGGCGTCGTGATGGGCCTGCTGTTCGGCCTGGCCGGCCTGCTGATCGGCTACATCGCCCCGGAGTTCTGGCTGGGCCGGCGCGTCCGCGCGCGCCAGAAGGCCATCCTCCTTCAGCTGCCCGATGCGCTGGACCTCCTGACGATCAGCGTCCGGGCCGGCCTTGGCTTCGATTCCGCGCTGGCCAAGGTCGTGGAGAAGCTCAAGGGACCGCTGACCGACGAGTTCCGGCGGGCCCTGGCCGAGGTCCGGGTCGGCAAGGCGCGCCGCGACGCCCTCCGCGACATCGTGCCGCGGACCGAGGTCACGCCGCTGACCAACTTCGTCGGCGCCATCATCCAGGCCGAGCAGCTGGGCGTGTCGATCAGCAAGGTGCTCCAGGTCCAGTCGGAGCAGCTGCGGATCGAGCGCCGGCAGCGGGCCGAGGAGCAGGCGGCCAAGGCGCCGATCAAGATGCTGTTCCCGCTGGTCGGCTGCATCTTCCCGTCGCTGTTCATCGTGATCCTGGGGCCGGCGATCATCCTGATCGTCAAGAACCTGGTCGTGAACAACCCGACGGGGGGATGATGGGCCCGCGGACCGCGACCTCTCCCGCGCTGTGAGCGCGCGCGCCGGCGGCCGGCCGAGGGTCCGGGCGGTCAACGCCGCCCGCTCGACGGTGCTGGGGTCGCTGCTCCCGGCCACCTCGTTCTGGGCCCGGTTCATGGGCCTCATGGGCAGGCGCGAGCTGGCGGCCGGCGACGGCCTCTGGCTGACCGGCACGAACAACATCCACATGCTGTTCATGCGGTTCGCGATCGACGCGGTGTTCCTGGCCCGACCGTCCGCGGATGGCTCTCGCCGGGTGGTGGCGATCCGGCCCGGCCTGCGGCCGTGGACGGGCGTGGTGTGGTGGGTCCGGGGCGGCGACGGGGTGCTCGAGCTCCCGGTGGGCACGGCGGCGTCCACGTCCACGGTCGTCGGCGATCCGATCCTGCTGGAGCCGGTCGAGGCGTAGGCCGGCGGCCGGGCGCCACGGCAGCAGGGCGCGCCGCTACAGCGGGTTCAGCGTGCCGGCGGCGGAAGTCACACGTCGGTGGGGTTACCGAACGCACCACCGCGATCCAGTGGGCGAACGCTCGAAGATGCGCAGGGTTGACACCGAGCGGTGACACACGCATGATGTCACCGTTCGGTTCCCACCCTGATGATGACACCACTCGGTTACATGAGAGCTTCGCACATGCGGCTTCGCACCATTGCCGACATTGCGACGAATGTTCGCGCGCGCCGCACTGACCTCGGGCTCACCCAGGCCGCGCTCGCGACCAAGGCGGGCGTGTCCCGCAAGTGGATCGTCGACCTGGAGGCTGGCAAGGCGAGCATCGAGATTGGCCTCCTCCTCCGCGTCCTCGACGCGCTCGACATCGCGCTCATGGCAACCGAGGCCGCACCCGATGCGGCGGACACGGAGCTCGACTCGCTGCTCGACGCGTACCGCCGTGGCTGAGCCGCTCGTCGTCCTCATGGACGGCGTCCCCGCCGCAAAGGCTCGGCGGTGCCCTGGGTAACCCCACGAGGCGCCTGGCTTCGCGGGCCATACGCGTGACGTAAGCGCCAGGCGTCATCCTGCGGGCATGGTGCACCGCGTCGCTTCGGGACCCCAGCCGGAGGCACCGGTGCGCCGTCCGTCCGCCGGCCCGGTCGGCCTCGTCGGCCTGGCCGCCCGCCTCGCCGGCCGGGCGCTGGACCTCGCGCTTCCGCCGACGTGCGCGGGGTGTGGCCGCGAGGGAGCCCCCATCTGCGATGCCTGCCGTCCGGGCCTGTCCGTCCGGCGAGGCCGTCCGGGCGGCCTCCCCATCGGGCTGCCGTCCGACGTTCCGCTGCCGATCCTCCAGCTGGAGTGGTGCGCGCCGTACGCCGGCCTGGCGCGGCGGGCGCTCCACGGGCTCAAGTACGGCGGCGAGCGGCGCCTTGCCGATCCACTCGGCCGGGCGATGGCCGAACGGTGGCGGGAGGCCGGGGCCGGGGGCGATCTGCTGGTGCCGGTCCCCGTGCACCCGGATCGGCGGCGCGTCCGCGGGTACGACCAGGCGGAGCTCCTGGCGAGGTCGGCCGGGGCGTGCCTTGGCCTGCCCGTCGTGCCGGCCCTGCAGCGAGCGCGCGCCACGCGGCCGCAGTACGAGCTCGGCCGCGAGCTCCGGGCGGCCAATGTCGCGGGCGCGTTCGCCGTGGTGCCGTCCGCGACGGTCCGGGCGGCGATGCGCGGCCGCTGGATCGTGCTGGTCGACGACGTCGCGACCACGGGCGCCACGCTCGTCGCCTGCGCGGACGCCCTGCTCGGCGCCGGGGCCGCCGGCGTGTCCGCGCTGACGCTGGCGCGCGAGGCGTGACCCTCAGGCCAGGCGAGACCCTCAGGCCAGGCGAGACCGGCAGGCCAAACCGCGCCATCCAGCTCGGCGGGGATCGTCCACCTGCAGGTCGTCGCCCGGGCCCCGCCGCGCTATCCTCGACTCCTATCGCGGCGTCGCGGGCCGACCGCCCCGCAGCCCGCAGGCGCCGCCTGCAACCCTGGAGGTCTGTCGTGAGGACGATCGTCAAGGGCAAGAACATGGACGTCCCGGACGCCGTTCGAGCCTATGCCGAGCGGAAGATGCGACGCCTGGAGCGCTTCCTGGACGACCGAACCGAC
>CAWGEL010000006.1:0-134338 GCA_963821595.1 uncultured Chloroflexia bacterium
TCCGCCGCGCAAAACTCTATTATCTGCGCGATCGCCGCGGCAAATCGGCTCGCATCGCGGAAAAGAGGGAAAGCGCCGGCGAGAAGGCCGCGCGCAACGAGGAAGCCAAGGCCGCCGCCAAGCCGCCAAGGCAAAGCTCCAGGCGGCAGCCGAATGAGGCGCGGCTCCGGGTCGCCGCGCGGCCCGGGCCAGGGTAAGCCCGTAACGGTGCGTTCAGAATCCAGCGATGGCCGAACGGGTCCCTGAAGGCCGCGAAGCGCGTCCCCCAGAAGGAATTGTCGGGCGGGCCTCGGCCTTGGCGCCGAGGCTGGTCGCCCGGGCGAAATAGCGTCGACTTCCGCCGCCGTCGCAAATTCCAGGCTGACCGACATGGTGACGGGTTCGCCGGGCAGCGGCGCGCGTCTGGCCGAATTCGGAAAGGCGTCGGACAGCATCACCGCCCCGCCGTTGATCGAGAGTTCGCAATGCATGATCCGCAGTCCGTCGAGGGCCGGCATCAGAGCCTTTTGCTGGGCCCCGAAGACGCTGACGTAATAGGCGATCGCCGCCGCGGCCGGCGACACGGTCAGATAGGGGGCGACTTTCGGGCGCATAAAAGGCTCCATGCATCCTGCTAAAGCGAAGATCCTGCAGAGTACTTCCCTGCGGCGACTTGCGAGTAAGAAACTCCGACTTTTCATCTATTCCGCACCGCGCATCCGACGCGACAGAGGTCCGTCAGTATGACACAGCCCCGCACGCTCTACGACAAGATCTGGGACGACCATCTGGTCGACGTCCAGGCCGGACGGCACTTGCCTCATCTATATCGACCGCCATCTCGTCCACGAGGTGACCAGCCCGCAGGCCTTCGAAGGACTGCGTCTGACCGGCCGCAAGGTGCGCGCGCCGGAAAAGACGCTCGCCGTCGTCGACCACAATGTGCCGACGACCGACCGCTCGCAGGCATCGACGATCCCGAGAGCCGCGCGCAGGTCGAGCAACTGGCGACCAACGCCGCAGAGTTCGGCGTCGAATATTTCGACGAGCACGATCCGCGCCAGGGCATCGTCCATATCATCGGACCCGAGCAGGGCTTCACCTTGCCGGGCACGACGATCGTCTGCGGCGACAGCCATACCTCGACGCATGGCGCTTTCGGCGCGCTGGCGCATGGCATCGGCACATCCGAAGTCGAGCATGTGCTGGCGACGCAGACGCTGATCCAAGAAAAAGCCAAGAACATGCGCGTGACCGTCGACGGCACGCTTGCCGGACGGCGTCACGCGCCAAGGACATCATCCTCGCCATCATCGGCGAGATCGGCACGGCGGGCGGCACCGGCCATGTCATCGAATATGCCGGCGAAGCGATCCGCGCGCTGTCGATGGAAGGCCGCATGACCGTCTGCAACATGTCGATCGAAGCCGGCGCGCGCGCCGGCCTCATCGCGCCGGACGAAAAGACCTTCGCCTATCTGAAGGACCGGCCGAAGGCGCCGAAGGGCGCGGCCTGGGACGCGGCCGTGGCGCTATTGGCAGACGCTGCAATCCGACGAGGGCGCGCATTTCGACAAGGAGATCCGCCTCGACGCCGCGCAATCTGCCGCCGCTCGTCACCTGGGGCACGAGCCCGGAGGATGTGATCGCGATCACGGGCCGCGTGCCGCGCGTCGAAGACGGCGCGAGCGAGGCGCAAGCGCGCCTCGATCGCGCCGCGCGCTCGACTATATGGGGCTCGAAGGGCGGCGAGAAGATCACCGATCATCGCGATCGATCGCGTCTTCATCGGCTCCTGCACCAATGGCCGCATCGAGGATCTGCGCGCCGCCGCCGAAGATCGTCGAAGGCAAGACAGGTCGCCGGCCACGTCAATGCCATGGTCGTGCCGGGCTCCGGCCTCGTGAAGCAGCAGGCCGAAGCCGAAGGGCTCGACAAGATCTTCATGGCGGCCGGATTCGAATGGCGCGAGCCGGGCTGCTCCATGTGCCTTGCCATGAATCCCGACCGGCTCGAGCCGGGCGAGCGCTGCGCCTCGACCTCGAACCGCAATTTCGAAGGCCGGCAGGGCTTCAAGGGCCGCACCCATCTCGTCTCGCCGGCCATGGCGGCGGCGGCGGCGATCGCCGGCCATTTCGTCGATATCCGCGAGTGGCATTAAGCGGCCGCTGCACCGTGGAGAGCGATTTCTCATCTGGCTGAATGAGAAAATCGATTCCATTTTAGGAGCTTACCGCGTTTTGTTAAGGCGATGCTTTATCCGGTTCTGGAGGCAAAGGCTTGGATCGCCTCCGGATTTCAGGGCTTCGCGAAAGAAATCGCGGGCTCCTTTTGGAGCGGCGGCGGCGGGCTTTCACCGCGCGTCGAAAGCCGCGACCTCGGCGCTGACGCGATTGGCGAGCTCTCGCAATTTCGCCTCGGGAACGGCGCCGGCGAGTGAGTAGACAGCGTCCGCTTGGCGCCAGCTGATGACGCTTGCGCCGCCATTGCCTGGGAATTGGCCGGATATATGGAAACCGGCGCGCCGCCGTTCCCGTCGCGCGCGACGCATAGCGCGAAGGGCGGCTCTGCCGCCTTGGCGTAAAATAGGCACAGCATGCTGTCGGCTTCGGGGCCTGCGAGCCCCGGGGCGGCGCGAACGCCGACGAGCGTCAGGCCCGCCGCTGAGAGATTGGGAATGACGAGCGTGTTTTGATTCGGCGCGAGGGCGGGTTTGCCCGCCGCTGCGCTGGATGAGTTTGCTATCCTTGACGGCTTGAACGCCGAGAGGGCCGACAGCGTGCGCTCGGCCAGGCCTTTGTCGGCGGCCGGCGCGTGGATGTTATCCGAAAAGGGCGGCGCATGAAGACGATCGGCGATGAATATGCCGACAAACGCCGTGATTGCTCCTGCCGCGAAGGCTGCGAGCGTGGATAACCCTGTTTGGACAGGCCGGACCGTATCGCAGCGGCGGCCGCACGCCACCCCGACGAATGTGAAGCGTTTTGAGACCCGTTCGCGGGCTGATCGGGCGCCTGCGCCCGAAGCAGACAGAAGAGGGTTCGCTTGCGGGCGGGGATGGAGCAAAAGGGAGGGCGGCGGCGGCTCGGCCTCGACCCGCGCGAAAGCGGCGCGCATGATGTCGCCCTGACGCCGCCAGCTGTCGACGCGTTCGACGTCGGCGGGCGAAGAGGCGAGAAAGGCCTCGACGGCGCGACGTCGCTCAGGCGAAATTTCCCTATTGACGAAGCCATGGAGGTCTTCGTCGCTGATCGGGGCAAAGAGCCGCTCACGCCAGCGCACCTTCTATTTGACCACCCGCAGGTGGGTTGGGCGGGATTTGGCCCGGGGGGGAAGGCGTCCCTGCAGGTTTTTTGGCAGTCTTTCGCGGGCCCTCGAAAGACGCGCGATCAAAATGGGGCGGGAGATTTTCAAGGATTCGCGCCACCTCGGCATAGGTGAAGCCTTCAAGGCTGACGAGCAGCAGCGCTTCCCGCTCCTCCAGCTTCAGCGCCGACAGGGCGCTGGAAAGATTGTCGTTTGAGATGAAAACACTTGCGAGCTTATCGGACGGATGCAGATCAGTCGCGTATGAGCCGCCTGTCTTGATGAGAGCGCTGGTGCCATGGGCCGGAGCGCCGAAACTCGGGGCTCCGAGGCCCGCGACGCGATGATGCTCGCGATGCGTGTCGATCAGAATGGAATAGGCGAGACCGCGTCCGCGAAGTTCGTGACAGCCGCGCTCCAGCGCGCGCAAGACGGTTGCCGACGAAGGCGTCGGCGATCTCGTTTGGACCTGGGATGTCCGGCGACGAGGGCTCTCGCATAGCGGCGCAGCCGCGGCGCAAGCAAATTCAGATCCTCTCGCAAACCCACTTCGCGCTCCATAGCCCACGCCAACATGGCGCTTCCGACTCTTCTCCCATCACATAAATAGTAATGCCGGTCGCGCTTTCTGGCTATGGACGAAATAAATTTTGATTGTCCAACCGCGAGCTTCAGCAACTTCCGCGTTCGCGAACCTTGCTTTCAAGATGGATAGTCCTTAAACGCGGCTGATGCGGCGGCCGTTCCCATCGATCGCATCCCTCTTCTCCGATCCGGATCGAGAATGACGCAACCGGAAATCATGACGCCTGCTGGACAGCGATGTCGGGATTCTCGCCGGCAAACGCGGCTTGGTCCTTGGGCTCGCCAATAATCGCTCGATCGCCTGGGGCATCGCCAAGGCCGCGCATGAGGCCGGCGCCGAACTCGCCTTCACCTTTCAGGGCGAATCGCTCGAAAAGCGCGTGCGGCCCTCTGGCGCTGGAGCTTGGGCGGCCAGGTCCTCGGCCATTGCGACGTCACTGAGCCCGCGAGCGCTCGACGCCGTTTTCTGCCGAAGTCGAGCGGATTTGGGGCAGGCTCGATTTCGTCGTCCATTGCGTCGCCTTTTCGGACAAGGACCAGTTGACCGGCCGCTACGTCGATACGACGGCGGAAAATTTCAGCAATACGCTGCTGATCTCCTGCTATTCCTTCACGGCGGTCGCGCAGCGCGCCGAAAAACTGATGACCGACGGCGGCGCGATGCTGACGCTGACCTATTACGGCGCCGAAAAATGGATGCCGCATTACAACGTCATGGGCGTCGCCAAGGCGGCGCTCGAGGCGAGCGTGCGCTATCTCGCCGCCGATCTCGGCGAGAAGAATATCCGGGTCAACGCCATTTCCGCCGGGCCGATCAAGACGCTGGCGGCCTCCGGCATCGGCGATTTCCGCTATATTCTGCAAGTGGAACGAATATAATGCGCCGCTGCGCCGCTCGGTGACGATCGAGGAAGTCGGCGAAAGCGCGGTCTTTCTGCTGTCGCCGATGGCGCGCGGCATCACCGGCGAAATTCTCCACGTCGATGCCGGCTATCATATCGTCGGCATGAAAAACCCGGCCGCGCCCGACATCGCCGCGCTCGGCAAGGATTAGGGCGTCTTATCGCCGGCGAATCGATTGGCGCGCCCGTCGAGCGCTCGGCGATTTGGCATGAGGGCTGCGGCGTTCATCGCTTATTCAGTGCGAAATCGGAAAAATCAGACATTCGGACCGAGCGGTTGCGCTTCCCGCGTCCACGGCGGAAGGCTCGCAGGCTCAAACGGCGCGAGTCATTCGACGCCGTACTCGGCGCTTCGGAGCGACCGCGCCGTCCGAGGCGCCGCACGCATGTCAACGCTGCAGAATCGGACGACTGGGGATGCTTCACTTTTCCGTGCGACATGAACCAGTGCGACATACCGGAAATGCGATGCCAAACAGGATCGAATATGTCGTATCGTTTGGCGACCGCCGAAGCTCTCTATCCTCGACGGATTCGCTGCCTGACGCGCGCGCCGCGTCCTGCGCGGCGCCGCGCGGCCGGATTTGATCCGCGACGAATTGCTCTGCGAGATTTTCGCCGCGACCGTCGCCGCCCGATCCCGACGGCGCTCGCGATGGCGACGCGCGAGCGGCCGCTCACCTATCGCGAAGTGGACGCAAAGGCGGAGGCGCTCGCGCGCGGCCTCGTCCGCAGGGGCTGGGCCCCGGCGATGTCGTCGGCCTCTGGATGGCGCGCGGCCATGAGCTGCTGATCGCGCAGATCGCCATCGCCAAGACGGGCGCCGCCTGGCTGCCCTTCGACGCCGACGCGCCGGTCGAGCGCATCGCCGTCTGTCTCGCCGACGCCGAGGCCAAGGGCCTGTTGACCTCCGCCGGACTTCGCGCGCCAAGGCGGCGCGGCGACGTCGCCGTGTCCCGTTCTGACTCGACGGCAGATCTCGTCGATGCTCGGACGCGACCCGGTCGATCGCGCGCGCGCTCGGCGCGACGCCGGATCATCCCGGCCTATCTGATCTACACCTCGGGTTCGACCGGCACGCCCAAGGGCATCGTCGATCACGGGCCGCAACATCTGCCATTATCTGCGCGCCGCCAACGAGATTTACGGCGTCGACGCGACAGCGACGTCGTGTTCCAGGGCGCCTCGGTCGCCTTCGATCTCTCGATGGAGGAGATCTGGATTCCCTATCTCGTCGGCGCGACGCTCTTCGTCGCGACGCCGCGAGATCATGGGCGAGACGGAGCAACTGCCCGGAGATTCTGGAAGCGAAGCGGCGTCACCGTGCTCGACACGGTGCCGACGCTGCTCGCCGTGCTGCCGCGCGACGTCGCGACCTTGCGGCATGATCATTCTCGGCGGCGAGGCCTGCCCGCCGGCGGTCGCCGACGCGCTGGTGCCGGCCGGGCCGCACGATCTTCAACTCCTACGGTCCGACCGAGGCGACCGTCGTCGCGACCGTCGCCGAAGTGCGGCCGGGCGAGCCGGTCACGATCGGCCGGCCGATCCCGAATTACAGCTGCTATGTCGTCGACGAGCGGCTGAACCTGCTCGGCGCCGGGCGTCGAAGGCGAACTGCTGATCGGCGGCCCCGGCGTCGCGCAAGGGCTATCTCGAGCGCGACGAGCTGACGGCCGAGAAATTCATCGCCAATCCTTTCGCCTCCGGACGGCTCCGATCCCGTGCTCTATCGCTCCGGCGACGCGGTGCGTCATCGACGAGAACGGCAATCTTCTGTTTCGCGGCCGCATCGACGATCAGGTCAAGATCCGCGGCTTTCGCGTCGAACTCGGCGAGATCGAGGCCAAGCTCGCCGAGCATCGCCGGCGTCGCGCACGCCGCCGTCGTGCTTGCGCAACGAAGACGGGCATCGACGAGCTCGTCGCCTTCGTCGTGCCGTCGCACGGCGCCGGTACTCGAGACGCAAGTCGCTGCGCAGCGAGCTGCGCGCGCAGGCTGCCGCCCTATATGGTGCCGGCGCGCTTCGAGACGCTCGACGAGCTGCCGACGCTCGTCCTCGGGCAAGGTCGACCGCAAGAGCCTCGAAGCGCATCGAGCTGACCGCGCCGGCGCGCGACGACGAAGCGCAGGAAGAGCCGCGCAACGAAACCGAAGCGAAGCTGCTCGACGCGGCCAAGCGCGTGCTGCCGCCGCAGGCCGATCCCGTTCGACGCGGATTTCTTCACCGATCTCGGCGGCCATTCGCTGCTCGCCGCGCGCTTCGTCTCGGTCGTGCGCGAGACGCCGGCGCTCGCCGCGCATCACCTTGCAGGACGTCTATGCGCGCGCGGTCGCTGCGCGCGATCGGCGAGCTTCTCGACGGCAAGGGCGCATGCTCGCGGCGCCGCGACGATCTCTCCTTCACGCCGCCGCCGCTGCTGCGGCGCTTCCTCTGCGGGCTCGCGCAGGCCGTGCGCCTTGCCGTTCATTCTTGGCGCTCGTCACCGTGCAATGGCTCGGCGTCTTCGTGAGCTACATGCTGCTCACCGGCGCCGACGCGACGCTTGTCGAGGAAATCGTCTCGCTGCTCGGCGTCTATATGTGCATCAACGTCGCGACGGTGGCGATCGTCGATCGGCGCGAAATGGCTGGTGCATCGGGCGCACCAAGCCCGGGCCGCTATCCGCTGTGGGGCGTCTATTATTATCCGCTGGTGGCTGGTCGCAGCGCTTCATGGGCCTCATCCACATCAAATGGTTCCAGGGCTCGCCGCTCATGCGCTTCTATCTGCGCGCGCTCGGCGCCAAGATCGGCGAGGACGCGATGATCGGCGAGTTCGACGCCGGCGCGATCGATCTCGTCTCGATCGGCGCCGGCGCCAGCATCGGCTCGAACGCCAATCTCGCCAATGCGCGCGTCGAGGGCAATGAGCTCGATCATCGGCGCGATCGAGATCGGCGCCGACGCCTATATCGGCTCGTCCTGCGTGATCGAAGAAGACGTCGTCATCGGCGAAGGCGCGCGAACTCGAGCGATCTGACCTCCGTTGCGCGCCGGGCGGCGCATCGGCGCGCTGGGAGATCTGGGACGGCTCGCCCGCGCGCAAGATCGGCGTCGGTCGATCCGGCCGAACTCGACGCGCCTTCGCGGCCGTCGCAAGCCGCGCGCGCTCGTCATGGCGACGTTCTACGTCATTGTTGCTCGCTCGCCATTCCGCCGCTCGGCCTGCTGCCGATCTTCCCGGCCTTCTGGGTCTTCGACAGGATCGACGATCTGATCGGCATCGCCGACATCGACCACATGCTTTATCTCGCCTCGATCCCGCTGATCGCCTGGCCGACCGCCTTCGTGCATGGTGCTCGTCACGGTCGGCTTCATCGTCGCCTTCCGCTGGATCATGCTGCCGCGCGTGCGCGAAGGGACCTATTCCGTCCATTCGTGGTTCTATCTGCGCAAATGGGCGGTGGCGCTCGCGACCGAGGTCACGCTCGAGACGCTGTCGTCGCTCTATGCGACGATCTATATGCGCGCCTGGTATCGTCTGATGGGCGCCAAGATCGGCAAGGACGCGGAGATCTCGACCAATCTCTCCGGCCGCTACGATCTCGTCGAGATCGGCGAGAAATGCTTCATCGCCGACGAGGTCGTGCTCGGCGACGAGGAAATCCGCCGCGGCTGGATGTATCTCGAAGCGGGTCAAGACCGGCGCCGCGGGTCTTCGTCGGCAATAGACGCGCGTCGTGCCGCCGGGCGCGCGAAATTCCGGCCAACGCGCTGATCGGCATCAAGTCGAAACCGCCGGCGAACGAGGATGATGTCGGAGGGCGACACCTGGTTCGGCTCGCCGCCGATCAAACTGCCCGTGCGCCAGAAATTCGACGGCGGCGGCGCGAACTGGACCTATGAGCCGCCGCGCTGGAAGAAATTCGTGCGCGCCTGTCTTCGAGGCGGTGCACGATCTCCCTGCCGACCATGCTGTTCATCACCTTCGGCACCTGGGCGGTCGAGATGGTTCGGCCGAGCGCTGCTCGATGGCGATTACGTCGAGCTGCCTGGCTGTTTCGTCGCTGCCTGCGATCGTCATTTGCGATGACGCTCTGCGGTCGTCGTCATCGCGCTCAAATGGCTCACGATGGGCCGCTATGAGCCGCAGGTGAAGCCGATGTGGTCCTTGTGGGCGATGCGCACCGAGGCCGTCGCCGTGCATCTATTGGGGCCTCGCCGGCAAGGTGCTGCTCGAACATCTGCGCGGCACGCCGTTCCTGCCTTGGGTGCTGCGGCTGTTCGGCGCGAAAATCGGCCAGGGCGTCTTCATGGACATGACCGACATCACCGAATTCGACTGCGTCAGCGTCGGCGATTTTTCCGCGCTCAACGCGGTCTGCGGCCTTGCAGACGCATCTTTACGAAGACCGCGTGATGAAGGTCGGCCGCGTGAGCATCGGCGACGGCGTCACGCGTCGGCGCGGGCTCGACCGTGCTCTACGACACGCATGTCGCGCGATTACGCGCGGCTCGGTCCGCTGACCGTGGTGATGAAGGGCGAGCAGATCCCGCCGCATTCGGAATGGGTCGGCTCGCCGGCGCAGCCGAAGGCGTCCTGCGAGATTCTGATTGAGAAAGAAGCGGCCTGAGGGCAGCCGCGCCGCTTTTTTTGAAAGCCTACCCCAACTCGTCGATCCGGCGCCGCGCCGCCGCGAAGACCTCGCGAAACATCAAGGGCGTCAAAACGCCTGTATTGGTGTTGTAACGCGAGCAATGATAGCTGTCGAAAAGACGGACCGGCGCGCCCTCCGGCCACCACAGATCATGCGTCGCGCCATGCGCGAATGCGAAGGAGGATAATTTCATCCCCGCTGCGCGCAGCAACTCATGCGCCACGCGGCCGAGCGCGACGATAACGCGAAGCTCGGGGCGATCCTCGATCGTCGCCTTAAGAAAGGGCCGGCAGGCCGCGATTTCCTGAGAGGTCGGCTTGTTTTGGGGCGGCACGCAACGTACGGCGTTGCTGATGGCGCAGTCCCTTAGGCGCAGGCCGTCGTCTGCGCTGGCGCGATAAATCCCTTCTGCGAAGCCAAATTCGAGCAGGGTGGCGTAAAGCAGATCGCCGGCGAAATCTCCGGTGAAAGGACGTCCCGTCCGTTGGCGCCTAAGTCCGGGCGCCAGCCCGACGATGAGCGCCCGCGCCATGGGATCGCCAAAGGTGGCGACCGGCGCGTTATGCCACGCCGGCTCCGCGACCCGGACGGATTGACGGAAAGCAACAAGGCGCGGACAGCGGGGACAATTGGGGCCTGGCTCGCTTCTGGCGTGACGCGACGGCAATTCGAGACCGAAATGTCCGCGCTCACTCCAGACGGTCGTCCGCCAGTGCCGAATCGAACTGTTCGACCGGCGCAGCCCGGCGATCCTGAGCCGGCCTATGCTGCCGCTCGCCCCGTTCGCCGGAATCATGCTCGATTTTCGCGGCGAGATCGATGATGTCGATAAACTCATCCGCTTGTCGGCGCAGTTCGTCCGCCACCATCGCTGGCTGGGTGGCGTTCGTCGAGACGACGGAGACGCGCACGCCTTTTCTCTGGACGGCTTCAACGAGGGAGCGGAAATCGCCGTCGCCGGAAAACAGCACGATATGGTCAAGATGCTCCGCCATCTCCATCGCGTCGACGGCGAGTTCGATATCCATATTGCCCTTGACCTTACGGCGGCCAAGCGAGTCCACAAATTCTTTGGCTGGCTTCGTCACGACCGAGTAGCCGTTATAATCCAGCCAATCAACGAGCGGACGAATGGAAGAATATTCCTGATCTTCAACCAGAGCCGTATAGTAGAAAGCCCTGATCAGTTTGCCTCTGCTTTGAAATTCTTTTAATAGACGCTTGTAATCAATATCAAATCCGAGCGTTCTAGCTGTCGCGTATAGGTTGGCGCCGTCGATGAAAAGCGCTATTCGCTCCTGGTCAGCCATATGTGTACTCTTCAAAATCATTGGGTTCCGTTTTTTCGCTCATTCGAACTCAGACCCTAGGCAAAATTCAAAAATGCTCGGCGTTTTTTTATACGCGCCTAAGTAGGCATGATCAATATTGAGGTGTGTGAAGGGTTCCCACAAAATTTAATAAAAATTGATGAACCCAGACGGAATTTTCTGAACTGGCCGCTTAAGCGCCTCGACCATTTTGTCGGTAGGTCTATTTCGCGCATGAAGCGCAAAAATCGGCTTTTTAAACGGTCATTAGAAAAAAGTCACCGGCGAAGAGAGCCGCGCCCTTTGTTTATACCTCTAAATAGGGCGTTAACACTACACTCCAATGGTCACGCAGGGTCATCGTTAATCATTTCCTCGCCCGAGCTTAAGCATACGCACGATCATGACCAAATCGCGTCCTAAACGACAAAATATTTTTATTTAAGGCGCATAATGACGCTTTCATCCAGCGCGCCTGTTCCGCTTAAGGTTGTCCTATCAAGATTGCGCTTGCCACCGGTGCGCGTTCGGGGATAGATCAACTTTAATCCCCAAATTGTCTCGAACGAAGGAGCGAGCGTTCTATGGCCCGCGTCACCGTTGAAGATTGCGTCGACAAGGTCGAAAACCGGTTTGAGCTCGTGCTCCTCGCGAGCCATCGGGCGCGCATGATCGCAGCTGGAAGTCATATCACGGTAGACCGCGACAATGACAAGAATCCCGTCGTTTCTTTGCGCGAAATTGCTGATTCGATTTGACGCCTGACGATCTCAAGGAAGATCTCATCCAGTCGCTGCAGAAGCATGTTGAGGTGGATGAGCCCGAACTCGAGGCGGTGCCCGCCCTGTCGTCGGCACAGCAGGACTTGCGCTCCGACGCCGCCGGAGACATTCAGTTCGACCGGATGACCGAGGAAGATCTCCTGCGCGGCCTCGAAGGCCTCGTGCCTCCGGCTGAGACAGAGGACGAAGGCGAGTAGCGCTCGCCGCCGGCCGCGCCGCGCGAGTCGCTAAAGAAATCTCCCAGGCTTTTACAGCGCACGGCCGCTGCGAAGAATGTCGCACGGGCGTCATAAACTGATCCCCGCGGACCCGCCGCGGTTTGCGGCCGCGAAGATGATCAACGCCCGTTTTCGTGACAGTTGCGTGACGAACAGTTCTGGCTGAGCTGGAGTTGGAGGGTCTGGCTGTATCTGCCCCGGTTGTTCCGGCGCGGCCTCAGAGACGGTCGGCGGACGCAGAAGAGACAGGCCTCCGTCTCCTTCAAACCTTCGGGGCCCCTCCACAATCGCGCGACAAAACAGGCGCTTGTCGCCGCTCTTTCCAGATTTTTGCCAAGACTGGACATGTTTTAAGATATATTGTTTGAGAAACACGCGTTGTGTTCGGCTCATCGGGAACAGCAAAGCCTGCGCCGGCGCTCATCGCTCGGCAGCGTTGGGCGCGACGGCCGGCTTAGATACGCCGATTTTCCGATACGCCGTCTTTCCTCATTGCTTCAACGCGACGGGTCCGTTCGAACCATGATGCGGCAATATGAACTCGTCGAGCGGGTGCGGCGGTATAATCCGCAAGCCGACGAGGATCTGCTCAACCGCGCCTATGTCTATGCGATGAAGGCGCATGGCGCGCAGAAGCGCGCCTCCGGCGACCCTTATTTTTCGCATCCGCTCGAAGTCGCCGCGATCCTGACCGATCTCAAGCTCGACGATGCGACGATCGTCGCCGCCGTGCTGCATGACACGATCGAGGACACGAGCTCGACGCGCGAGGAAATCGACCGGCTGTTCGGCCCGGATATCGGCCGCGCTGGTCGATGGCCTGACCAAGATCGAAGAAGCTCGATCTCGTCTCGAAGCGGGCCGCGCAGGCGCGAGAATTTCCGCAAGCTGCTGCTCGCCGTCGCCGAGGACGTGCGCGTGCTGCTCGTCAAGCTCGCCGATCGCCTGCACAATATGCGCACGCTGCATTTCGTGCCGCCGGAAAAGCGCGCGCGCATCGCGCAGGAGACGCTGGACATCTATGCGCCGCTCGCCGGCCGCATGGGCATGCAGGGCATGCGCGACGAGCTGGAGGAGCTTGCCTTCAGGCATCTGATGCCGGAGGCCTATGCAGATGATCAAGACGCGCCTCGACGATCTGCGCCAGCAAGAATGGCAAGATCATCGCGACGATCGAAAGGGAGCTGCGCCGAGGAACTCGCCGCAGCGCGGCATCGAGGCGCCATGTCGAAGGGCGCCAGAAGCAGCCCTATTCCGTCTGGCGCAAGATGGAGCGCAAATCGATCGCCTTCGAGCAATTGTCCGATATCTTCGGCTTCCGCGTCGTCGTCCGAAAGCGTCGAGGACTGTTATCGCGTGCATCGGCGTCGTTCACACCAAATGGCCGACCGTGCCCGGGCCGATTCAAGGACTATATTTCGACGCCGAAGCAGAACGACTATCGCTCGATCCATACGACCGTCGTCGGTCCCGGCCGTCAGCGCGTCGAGCTGCAGATCCGCACGCGAGAGATGCAGGACATCGCCGCGTAACGGCATCGCCGCGCATGCGCTCTATAAGGACGGCGGTCGCCACGGACCGCGAAGACGCTGACGCGCGGAGAGCCGCGCCTATCAATGGCTGCGGCGGACGATCGAAATGCTGGCCGAAGGCGACACGCCCGAGGAATTTCTCGAGCATACCAAGCTCGAACTGTTTCACGACCAGGTGTTCTGCTTCACTCCCAAAGGCCGGCTGATCGCTCTGCCGCGCGGCGCGACGCCGATCGATTTCGCCTATGCGGTCCATACCGACGTCGGCGATTCCGCCGTCGGCGCCAAGATCAACGGCTCGCATGGCGCCGCTTCTGTCGGAACTGCAGAACGGCGACGAGGTCGAGATCGTGCGGGCCGAGGGACAGGTGCCGCCGGCGGCCTGGGAGGCGCTCGTCGTCACGGGCAAGGCGCGTGCCGCGATCCGGCGCGCGACGCGCGAGGCGGTGCGCTCGCAATATGCGGGGCTCGGGCGCCAGATCGTGACGCGCGCCTTCGAGCGGGCCGGCAAGCCTTATCGCGGAAGAGAAGCTCAAGGCCGCACTGCCGCGGCTGGCGCGCGCAAGCGTCGAGGATGTGCTCGCAGCCGTCGGCCGCGGCGAGATGTTTTCCGGCGATGTCGTCAAAGCCGTCTATCCGGAATTCATGGAGGAGCGCAAGACGGCGCAAGCGCGTCCGCGCGGCGAACCCGGCTGGTTCGGCATGAAGAAGGGCGCCGGCCTCGTCTTCAAAGTGCCGGGCGAAGGCGGCGATGAGCAAGATCGAACTCCATTCCGATCCGCGGCTTGCAGCGGCGATCTGCCGGTGCGCTTCGCGCCGAACGGCGGCGCCGTGCCGGGCGACCGCATCGTCGGCATTCTGACGCCGGGCGAAGGCATCACGATCTATCCGATTCAGTCGCCGGCGCTCACCGCCTTCGACGATCAGCCGGAGCGCTGGCTCGACGTGCGCTGGGACATCGACGAAGGCCGGCACGAGTTGTTTCCGGCGCGCATCGTCGTCACGGCGATCAATGAGCCCGGCACGCTCGGCACGATTGCGACGCGTGATCGGCGACACGGCGCCAATATCGACAACATCATCTTCCGCCCGCTCTCGGCGGATTTCCGCGAAATGACAATCGATCTCGAGGTCGCCGATCTGAAGCATCTGAACGGGATCATTTCGCAATTTACGTTCGCGGCTCGGTCGTCAGCAAAGTCGAACGGGTCAACGGCTAGGCGTCATGTAAACGCGCGCTTGCCGGGAACGGCTCGCTCCGCCGGCTCGATGTGGACAAAGAACTCGGCGCCGTTCGCGGGAGCGTCAACGTGAGCCCCAATCGTTTTCGAGGGATGCCGGAGGCGGTTTTTCGTGATAAGCGCATGCGCTCGCAGCAAAAGCGCATCCAAATCAGCACAAAAGCCGGCACCCATGACCCATCGTCTCCGTCTCGGCGTCAACGTCGATCATGTCGCGACCCTGCGTAACGCGCGCGGCGGCGCGTTGCCCGATCCCGGTGCGCGCGGCGCTGCTCGCGATCGAGGCCGGCGCCGACGGCATCACCGCGCATCTGCGCGAGGATCGCCGCCATATCCGCGACGACGACATGGCGCGGCTCAAGCAGGAAATTTCGAAGCCGCTGAATTTCGAGATGGCGGCGACCGACGACATGGTGCTCGATCGCGCTCGATACGCGGCCGCATGCCTGCTGTCTCGTGCCGGAGAGGCGCAGCGAGCGCACGACCGAAGGCGGGCTCGACGTCATCGGCGGACATGATCATCTGAAGCTCGTCACGGCGGAGCTTGCGACGCGCCGGCGTGCGCGTCTCGCTGTTCATCGAGCCGGCGACGCGAGGCGGTCGAGGCCGCGCGCTCGATCGGCGCGCCGGTCGTCGAACTGCACACCGGCGCCTGGTGCGACGCTCTCGACTCACGGCGAGATCGAGCGGGCCGATCATGAATTCGCCCGCATCAAGGCGGCCGCGGCGCTGGCCGACGACGCGCGCATCGAATGCCATGCCGGCCACGGGCTCGATTATGCGACCGCCGAGGCATTTCGGCGCTGCCGCAGATCGTCGAACTGAACATCGGCCATTATCCTCGTCGGCGAGGCGATCTTCGTCGGGCTTGCGGCGGCGATCGAGCAGCATGCGCGCGGCGATGGACGCCGGGCGGGCAAGGGCGGCTCAAGGCGGACGATGCAATGATCATCGGCTTTGGCAACGATCTTTGCGACATTCGCCGCATCGAGGAGGCGCTGGAGCGCTTCGGCGAGCGCTTCGTCCAGCCGCTGCTTCACCGAGATCGAGCGCCGCAAATCCGACGGCCGGGCCGCGCGCGCGGCCTCCTATGCCAAGCGTTTCGCCGCCAAGGAGGCCTGCGCCAAGGCGCTTGGCACGGGACTGAGCGATGGCGTCGCTGGCGCGACATGGGCGTCGTCAATCTGCCCTCGGGCAAGCCGACGATGAAGCTGACGGGCGGCGCTGCGGCGCGCCTGGCCACGCTCGACGCCGCAGGGCATCCGCGCGGTGCTGCATCTGACGCTCACCGACGAATATCCCTGGCGCAGGCGCAAGTTCTCATCGAGGCGCTGAAGATCGGACGCGGTCTGACCCCTCCCGAATTGGCGACCTACGAGGTCTGAGCAGAGGTTTCACCGAGCGCTGCGAAGAGCTGCAACTTTCGGCATTCGCCGACGCGCCCTGTACCGTCGTTCGCGCTGATAAGGAGCGAGCTTCTGGCCGGTTATCGCTGCGATTTTCACCGATTCTCGAGATCAGGCCGACGGAAGCGGCCTTCTCAGTCTAACGCCTCAGTTGCAGCGACCGTGGTCAGGTTCGCTGAATTGCAGAAGAGAGACGAGTTAGATGACAGAGCCTGCACGGCTGGACGGAAGGGCTAAGCTCAAGCCAGACGAAGGCGGCATTGGCGAGACGATCAAGGTCATCGTCCAGGCGCTGCTGATCGCGCTCGTCATCCGCACGTTCCTGTTTCAGCCCTTCAACATTCCCTCGGGTTCGATGATCCCGACGCTGCTCGTCGGCGATTATCTGTTCGTCTCCAAATATGCCTACGGCTATTCGAGATATCTCGCATTCCCGTTCGAGCCCCGATCTTTCACCGGCCGCATCTTCGCCTCGCAGCCCAAGCGCGGCGACGTCGTCGTGTTCAAGCTGCCGCGCGACAGCGAGACCGATTACATCAAGCGCGTGATCGGCCTGCCCGGCGACAAGATCCAGATGATCGAGGGCCGCCTCTACATCAATGGCGAGATGGTGCCGCGCGAGCCGATCGCCAAGGCGCAGCACCGACGATCCCTACGGCCGCGAGGTCGAGGTGCCGACCTATAAGGAGACGCTGCCCGGCGGCGTCAAGCATACGATCATCGAGATCGACGGCGATCACGGCTTCAACGACAATACCGAGCGTCTTCGTAGTGCCGCCGGACCATTATTTCATGATGGGCGACAATCGCGACAATTCGACCGATTCAGCCGCGTTGCGCCGGAAGCAGGGCGGCGTCGGCTATGTGCCGTTCGAAAATCTGGTCGGCCGCGCCGAGATCATCTTCTTCTCGGTCGGCGAGGGCGAACCGGCCTGGGCATTCTGGCGCTGGCCATGGACGGTGCGCTGGAACCGTCTGTTCGAGCCGGTGCGGTAGATGGCGACGCCGAGGCAGCCGGACGTCGCTCGCGCTCGAGGCCGCATCGGGCATCAGTTTCGCAGACGCGGACCTGCTCGATCGCGCGCTGACCCATGTCAGCGCCGCCGCGGCGCCGAGCGCAGAACCTATCAGCGGCTGGAATTTCTCGGCGACCGCGTGCTCGGCCTCGTCGTCGCGCATATGCTCTATGGGCTTTTCCCAGGCGAGCGAGGGCGAACTGTCGCGCCGGCTCGCCGATCTCGTGCGCAAGGAGACCTGCGCCGAAGTCGCGCTCGAATGGGGCGTCGCAGGCCTTCGTGCGCCTCGGCGAGGGCGAGGCGCAGAGCGGCGGCCGCAAGAAGACGGCGATCCTCGGCGACATTTGCGAATCGATCATCGGCGCGGTCTTTCTCGACGCCGGCTATGACGGCGGCGAAAGCGGTCGTGCGCGCGCCTTCGGCCGCGCATGCGCTGCGCCGCGCCGGCCTCTGCGCGACGCCAAAGACCGCGTTGCAGGAATGGGCGCAGGCGCGCGGCCTGCCGACGCCGCTCTATCGCGAGGTCGCGCGCTAGCGGCCCGATCACGCGCCGCAATTTACGATCGTGCGTCGAGGTCGACGGCTTCGCGCCGCGCCAGGCAAGGGGTCGTCGAAGCGCGCCGCCGAGCAGGCGGCCGCCGCAGGCCTTCATGGCGCGCGAAGGCATCGAGCGGCGGCGAAAGGCGTGCGCGCGACGAGCGACGACGGCGAGAAGCGGCACGCGGCGAGACGCGCTGCGGCTTCGTCGCCCTGATCGGCGCGCCGAACGCCGGCAAATCGACGCTGATCAATGCGCTCGTCGGCGCCAAAGTGTCGATCGTTTCGCGCAAGGCGCAGACGACGCGCAGCCTGGTGCGCGGCATCGCGATCGAGGGCGACGGCGCAGATCATTTTCGTCGACACGCCCGGCATTTTCGCGCCGAAGCGCCGGCTCGACCGCGCCATGGTCGACGTCCGCCTGGGGCGGCGCGGGGGACGCCGACGCGGTCGCGCTGCTCGTCGATGCGCGCAAAGGGCGTCGACGAGGAGGTCGAGGCGATCCTCGCGCGGCTTGCCGCAAGCGCGGCGCCGAAAATGCTGGTCCTGAACAAGATCGATACTGGTCGAGCCGCGCGACGCTGCTGGAGCTCGCCGCCGAGCTCAACGCGGCGCTGCCAATTCGACGAGACCTTCATGATCTCGGCGCTGACGCGGCGATGGCGTGCCGAAACTGCGCGAGCGGCTCGGCGCGCATGATGCGGCCGGCCCTGGCTCTATCCGGAAGACCAGATCTCGGACGCGCCGCTTGCGCGTGCTTGCCGCCGAGATCACGCGCGAAAAAATCTTCGAGCGCCTGCACGACGAATTGCCCTATCAATCGACGGTCGAGACCGAGCACTGGAAGGACATGCCGGACGGCTCGGCGCGCGATCGAGCAGACGATTTATGTCATGCGCGAAGGGCACAAGAAGATCGTCATCGGCGAGGGCGGCCGCACGATCAAGGCGATCGGCACGGCGGCGCGCAAGGAGATCGCGGAGGCCGCCGAGCAGAAGGTGCACCTGTTCCTTTTCGTCAAGGTGCGCGAGAATTGGGCCGACGATCCCGAGCGCTATCGCGAGATGGGGCTCGATTTCCCGAATAGGCGGAATGATCCGAAATTCACAGAATTTCGGATCAGATTTCCCTCGAGATCGCCCGGCTTTCCGGCGCGTAACTTGAGCCAGCCGCCGCGCGGCCCTATGTTGCGCTCAAGCCCCCGCTCCTCCAGCATTCAAGTTTAAAACAATGACAATCGCCAGCATGACTGGTTTTGCCCGGATCGCGGGCGGCGTCGGCGCTTACAGCTGGGCGTGGGAGCTCAAATCCGTCAACGCCAAGGGTTTCGACGCGCGGCTGCGTTTGCCGCCGCCTTTCGAGGCGGTTGAAGCTGACGCGCGCCGAAGGCTCGCGGACCGGCTGGCGCGCGGAACGCTTTACGCTACGCTGTCGGTTCAGCGCGAGGCTTTGAACCCGGATATCCGCATCAATCACGAGCTTCTCGGCAAGCTCGTGGCGGCGGTGGCTGACGTCGATCTTTCCCGAAATCTTGAGCCGGCGCGCCTCGATGGGCTTTTGTCCATGCGGGGCGTCGTCGAAATCATCGACGCAGCCGAAACCGAGGCTGCGATCGCCGCCGCGCGCGCGGGCGCGCTGGAAGATCTCGACAAGGCGATCCAGGCCTTGCTGGCGATGCGGCGAAGCGAGGGCGCGGCTCTGTCGTTCGTGCTGGATGCCCGCCTCGAACGAATTGGCGCGTTGACGCAAGCGGCCGAAGCCAATCCGGCAAGACAAGCTGACGCGGTTAGGGCGCGGCTCGAACAAACGATTGCAACCCTCTGCGAAAGCAGCAATCTGGATCCAAACCGCCTCCATCAGGAGGCGATGATTTTCTGGCGGCGAAAGCCGATATCAGGGAAGAGCTCGACCGGCTGGCGACCCATCTTTGCGCGGCGCGGATCTCCTCGCGGCTGGCGGCGCTGTCGGCCGCCGGCTGTGATTTCCTTTCTCAGGAGCTCGCGCGCGAAGCCAACACGCTGTGCGCCAAATCGAATGATGCGAGCCTCACGACCATTGGCCTCGAACTGCGCGTTGAAATCGAGCAGTTTCGTGAGCAGATTTAGAACATCGAGTAGGCTGATGATCCAGACGAGGACCGCGCGACACAGGGGACAGGCCGGGACGCGGATGACGCGAACGATCTGCCGCGACGCAAAGACGCAGGCCGGCGCGGCTTTATGCTGATTCTCTCGTCGCCCTCCGGCGCCGGGCAAAACAACGCTGACCCGCATGCTGCTCCAGACCAAGGAGCTCGATCTCACGCTGTCGATCTCGGTGACGACGCGGCCGCGCCGGTCCAGCGAAGTGATGGCATCCATTACACCTTCATCACGCGAAGACAGTTCGAGGCGATGCGTGACGCCGGCGAACTGCTCGAATGGGCGGAGGTGCATGGCAACTGCTATGGCACGCCGCGCGAGCCCGGTCGGAGGAAGTGCTGGCGCAGGGACGCGACGTCCTGTTCGACATTGATTACCAGGGCACCCAGCAGGTCAAGCAAAAGATGGGCGCCGAGACGTCGTGACGATTTTATCCTGCCGCCCTCGATGAAGGAATTCGCGCCAGGCTCGAACGCCGCGCCGAAGATCCGCCGACATCGCCAAGCGGTCAGAATGCGCGCAACGAAATCCGGCCGCTGGACCCAATATGATTACGTTGTGAATTGCGATCTGCAAACACCTTCATGATCTTTACGCAATCCTTACCGCCGAACGCGCCGCGCCGCACGATGAAGGCAGGGATCGGCGCTTTCGTCCAAGACGCTGCTACGCGAGAGTTAAGCGAGAAGGATTAACCAAATGGGCCTGTTTAGACCATGCGGAAGCCTCTAGAGAGCTGCGTTTGGGCGGGTGTCGCATGGCTTTTGAATAGGAACATTTCGTGCTAAAAGAGCTTTGTCTGTATAGCCGGTCAAAGCGTCGGCGCGACCTTGGGCCGATCGCAAACAATACACAGTTTTCTTGAGGAAAATGCTCAACGGTATCTTGCGGCTCCCGCTTGAGGAATCGCGTTGCTTGCGCGGCCGAGATATCCGGACGCGCCGGCCGCTTGGGCTTTGTTTTAGTCTGGAGTCAAGTATCCTTTTGTTTTAAATGATCTTCCTTTCAGCACATGCTTGGTTGAAGGTGTGCAGCGTGGCCATTGCCAATGGACGGCATCACCGAAGATTACCTCGAGTCGATCCGGCAGTATCTCCAGGCGGTGGGCGAGTACATCGACGTCTTCACGTTCTGGGACGACGTCTGCGGCCAGAACGGATGGCTCATCAGCCCTGACCTGTACGTCGGGCTGATCAAGCCGCGCCAGCGACGTCTGTTCGATGCCATTCGGCGCGGCACGGACGCGAAGATCTTCTACCACGGATGCGGGGCGGTGTTCGACCTCATCCCCCACCTCATCGAGATCGGCGTGGATATCGTCAACCCGGTCCAGGTGTCGGCGCGGGGCATCGACTCCCGGCGGCTCAAGGAGCGCTACGGCCGGGACATCACGTTCTGGGGCGGTGGGGTCGACACGCAGCACGTGCTCCCCTTCGAGACACCGGAGCGCGTGCGTGACGAGGTCAGGCGCCGGATCGACGATCTCGCACCCGGCGGCGGGTACGTGTTCAACACGGTGCACAACATCCAGGCCTTCGTGCCGCCGGCCAACGTCGTGGCCGCCTTCGACGCGGCATTCGAGCACGGCGAATATGGGGCCTGACAGGACCTGACGGCGTTGGCATGAGCCATCGAGGTCACGGCGGCCGACAACTGCCAACGCTCCGTTGTGCGTCGCACGGCTGCGTCAGGAGGCCCTCGAACCCAGCGCCACTGCCAATGAGCGCGAAGGCCCTGAGGCGGCGTTGATCCGGTGAGCTCCCCCCCGCCCTGGCTGGAGCACCCGATGCGATGCTTCGCAACGGGTAGACGACTTGCCCCCAAGAGCAGGCGTCGGACGGGGCGTTCGCGCTCAAGGGGCCGGCGAAGAGGCCGACCTTTGAGCCATCTCCCGCGAGCTCGATGCGGCGCTCCGCCGCTGTTCCGCCAGTCTCGACCAGACTGGCGGGCGATTGACCCGGCCGCTCGCAATGACACGCTCCACACGATCAACACCCGGCTGGGATCGCGTTTCAGACGTCGCGACGACGGGCGAGCACCAGAACGTCGTCGCTTCCGGATCTCACCACTGCCAAGGTCGGAAGCCCCACGGGATCCAGGACCGAAGCCCTCACACGAGCGCTCCCGGCTGTCGCATCCGGAAGACGTTGTCCTCGAGCCCCCACCACTCGACGAAGCGACCTGCCGCCGCACGGAGAAGAAGAGTTCGTCGACCTCTCGGCGCCGGCCTTTCGGCTCAAGGCCCATGAAGGCACTCTTGCCACCGAACGTGCCCGAGCAACGGAGCCGCAGCGCTACCCGATCGCCTTCGACAATCGCCTCGACGATCGTCTCGTGCCAATCGGGGAAGGCAGCCCGAAACAACGCGAACCCCTGCCGCACCGCACCAGCGAGATGCGAAGCGAACAAGTCCCTGACTCCATCCAGTTCGCCGGCGTTGATCAGCTCGTCCACCAACCTTGCAAGCATTGCCCTGATCTCGGCGTCCGCCACTGCCATCGTCTCAATCCTCCTCCGTATCGATTGCGGCGCCTTCGGTGATGCCGACCGGGGGCCGCAGGTTCATGTCGAGCGCGCCGCGAGGATACGAGCCCACGTGGGCGCCACCTCGCCCCGCAGTCGTCCCTCCACGGTCTCGAAGGCGTCGGACGGGTTGAGCAGATCGTCCCAGAGCGCTCCGCGCGGCGCGGGCAGGTCGAACGGCGCCGCGCGGACGGCGGCGTTGAGCAGGACGACGACCGCCTCGACGTCGCTCTCGCGAGCGAACGCGAATTGCTCGTGGACCACGGTGAGTTGGCGGTAGCGTCCGAACCGAAGCGCCTGGCTGGCGCGGCGGATGCGCGCCAGGCGAGCGATGAGCAGGGCAAGGCCCGGACTGGGCCGCAGGTCGGCGCAGTGACGATCTCGAGCGCCGGGCGCAGGGGACGATCGTCAGTCCGGGTACGCCGACCTTCGATGCCCCACTCGCTGCCGTAGTAGATCGAGGCACCCCGGGCATGGTGAACAGGAGGCAGTAGAGCGGGTAGAGGTGGCCGGGTCGCTCGAGGCCGGCTGGCGACCCGGTCCACGTCGTGGTTGTCGGCGAAGGCGTAGAGCGGCAGGCCGCGGTACAGCCGCCTGGCGCCGAACTGGCGATTGAGCGCGTAGGCGATCTCGAAGTAGTTGTGATCCTCGTGGCTCGACCAGAGGCCCTTGTAGGCCTCGTAGTTGGTGACCGAGTCGAGCGTCCGGGTTCGCCCAGCGCGAGTAGTCGCCATGGATCAATCTCACCCAAGCAGCCAGCAGTCCGGGCGTCGAGGCGCGGCAGAACCCCGCAAGCTCGCGCAGGAAGCCGAGATCCATCGCGTCCGCCGCGTCGAGGCGGGCCGGTTCCGTCGACCCTCGACCGGGGGCGGCGGGTTCGTCGCGCTCCAACGGCGTCGCCAGCGAACGTCAGGCCCCGGAGGCCCGCGACTCGAGGAGATCGAGGATCAAGGCGGACCAGCCGAAATCCGGCGCACCATGGCCCGTTCCCGTGAACGTGTCGTAGTACTCGCGAAAGCCCCCGCGCTCGATCATCGTCGCGGTCGAATCCTCGATGCGCCGGGCGAGGTCAGGCCGGCCATGGCGTCGCAGCCCGCGGCACAGGTACCAGTTGACATTGATCCAGGTCGCGCCCCGCCACAGGAGGTGCCGACCGACCGCTCCGGGCCGGAACGCGGGTTCGCTCCGAGCGCACGACGGGATGGGCCACGGCGTCCCATACGTCGCCGGGTCCTCGATCTGGGCGATCAGGCGAGCGGCGATCGGTTCCGGCAGGTCGGGCAGGGCGAGAGGAAAGAGACTCGTGAACGTGCTCGTCCGAAGCGCGCGTTCGGCCCGACCGGCCAGGTCCCAGAAGAGGCCGGCCTCCGGATCCCAGCACTTCTCGACGAGCGCATCCCGCGTCCGGGTCGCTCGATCGTGGAAGTCGGCGGCCCCGGAGGCGTCCCCGAGCCCGGCGAGGAGATCGCCGAGGACGCGCTGGTTCTCGGCGTAGATCGTGTTGACCATCACGTCCTCGTCGATGAACCGATCGAGCGCGAACATCCGGACAGGATCGCGACGGACCTCCGCGTACGGGTCCGCGACTCGGTGCCACGCGGCATCGTAGTCGGGCCTCTCGTCGCCAGTCACGCCCAGATACGCGTCGAACTTCGGTGACTCATCGAGCCCGGTCTCGTCCGCCTGAAGCACGGCGATGAGGCCGTCACGATCGGGGTCGCGCACGTCGCGCAACCAGTCGAAGTAGCGACGGACGTCAGGCACGACCTGCCGCAGGAACGCATCGCCTCGACCCCGGGTGGCGACAGCTGCTACGGCCTCGGCCAGCAGCGGCGGTTGCATGCAGTCGGACAGATACGGCGTGCGATAGGCGATCGAATAGTCAGCCAGCCGTTCCTCGTGGGCCTCGCGTTGCCAGAAGGTGACGTGCGAGATCAGCCCGTCCGGCCACTGATTCGCGAGCAGGCTGGTGAGCTCGGACTCGGCGCGGACGGGATCGAAGTGGCTCAGGACGATCGCGTGGAAGCACGAGTCCCAGAACCATTGGAACGGATAGGTCGTCGCCGATGGGCAGACGAAGTCGTAGTCGCGATCGCACCAGGCCGCGTGCCCGCGCTGGCGGTTTCGGTCGTAGAGGCCTCGAACCGCCGAGCGCATCTCGTGGAGGCGGTCGGCATCATGGTTCATCTCGCTCATGGGTCCTCCTCCTTGATCCTCGGCCTCAGGGTCTCAGGGCACGAGAGCCAGCGTCGACCCGCCCGGATCGATCAGCCGGTGCAGCCCGGGCACGCCCGGGAATCGGACCTCGGACCCGGTGACCCGACGCGGCGCCTCGTTTGGATCGAGCAGCGTCGAACCCTCGGCATCGATGGCGACGATATCGCCGTCGTGGCGCACCAGGACGGCGCCGCGCGGCTCGGCAGAGATCGCCACGCGACCGGCCCGCAGCGCCTCGATCAATCCTGGAAGGCTGAGGTCCTGCGCCTCGAGCCAGGTGGTCGGCTGGCCGGGCAGGCCCCCGTGACCGTGGTAGTGGTAGTCGCTGCCACCGACCGGTACACCGCCCCAGGCCGCCCACCAGCCCAACGGCGCGCGGCTCCGCCGATCCCAGCTGTGGTGCCAGACCTCCGCCAGCGGGGGACGACGTGCCATCGGCCTTCGCCAGCGGCAGTCGCCGTAGAGGGGATGGTTGATCGACATCAGCCCACCACCGGCCTCGACCTCAGCCAGCCAGTCGTCGGCGGAGCCGCGGAAATCGATCCAGGGCAGAGCGCCGAGGGCGTTGGCATGGCCCTCGTCGGTCGTCACCTCCTGGCCGGGCGCGACCAGGATGCCCGCATGGTCCCCCGCCGCCGCCAGTTCGCGGTGATGCGAGACGACGTTGTGGTCGGTGACTGCTACGAAGTCGAGCCCGCGCTCGGCGGCGAGACAGGCAACCGCCGCCGGCGTGAGGACCCCGTCAGAGTGGACCGAGTGCGTATGGAGGTCGCCGGCGATCCATCGGCGTCCCGCCGCGGACGGGAGGTTGCGGCGGACCGGCCGCTCGGGCCGCGGCGGGGGCAGGGGCTGAGGCTCCGGTTGAGCGGGTCCGAGATCGACCTCCATGGTCCAATCGAGACCGGCGGGCGGGATACGCTGCAGGCCGAAGATGACGCGCCATTCTCCCGCTCCGAGCGACCCGGGCAGGTACCCTGGTGTCGCGGCATCCGCGGTCACGATGACCTCGCGCCGGTCGGCCCCGGACCAGCCGCGGAACGTGCCGGCATCGAATAGCCCGAGATCGAGGACCGAATCCGGCGCGAACGCGAACTCGTAGCGGACGGTCACGGCGGCAGCGCCGGCCGGGACCTCGAACGGGACGTACCGATAGAAGGCCTCGGCGCGGTCGTCCGGCGTCCAGCGGCCTTTGATCCGGATCATGGCGCGAACGCCTCCGCCGCGGGCGGATCCGACGTGGTATCTGGCGCGGCGCGGGTTGCGCCCACCCGTTCGCCGTCGTCCTTCCGGTACAGCAGGACGTGACGAGGATCGACGGTCAGCCAGACCCGATCCCCGGGCGCCGGAACGCGCTCGTCGGGCACCGTGGCCTGGACGCGAAGGTCGCCGACCTCGACCGTGACCAGCGTGTCGACGCCGAGGTTCTCGAGAATGCGCACGGTCCCGCCGAGCGACCAGGGAACCTCGACGGGGCTCAATGTCACGTATTCGGGGCGGGCGCCCATGGTCACCATCTCCCCGGACCTGACGTCCGGTCGGGCAGACTCCGGGATGGGTAGCCGGCAGCCCCCGACATCGAGTGCCCCATCGACGACGGCCGCCGGCAGCAGGTTCATCGGTGTCGAACCGATGAAACTCGCCACGAACAGGTTCGCTGACTGCCTGAAGCACGCCTTCGGCGTGTCGAGCTGGCGGATCTGGCCCTTCTCCATCACCGCCATGCGGTCGGCCATGGCCAGCGCCTCGGCTTGATCGTGGGTCACGTAGATGGTGGTGATTCCGAGCTCCGTCTGGAGCTGCTTGAGGAAGGTTCGCGCCTCGAGGCGGAGCCGGGCGTCGAGGTTCGAGAGCGGCTCGTCGAACAGGAAGACGCGCGGCCGGTAGGCGATGACCCGGGCCAGCGCGACCCGCTGCTGCTGGCCGCCCGAGAGCTGGCCTGGCCGACGATCGAACAGGGCCTGGATCTGGAGGCTGGCACCGACCGACTCGGCCGTCCGCTGGCGCTCCGCCTTCGGGACCTTTCGGATCTTGAGCGGATACGCGATGTTGTCGGCGACGGTCATATGCGGATAGAGGGCGTAGTCCTGGAAGACCATCCCGACATCGCGGGCGCCCGGCGGTAGCCGGGTCACGTCCCGTCCGCCGATCAGGACCTGGCCCGAGGTTGCGCCCTCCAGCCCCGCGATCGTCCGGAGCAGGGTGGTCTTGCCGCAGCCCGACGGCCCGAGCAGGGCGAAGAACTCGCCGTCCTGGATGTGCAAGTCGAGCGCGTCGAGCGCGCGCACGCCGCCCGGGAAGACTTTCGACAGGCCACGGATCTCGACGTCGGCCATCAGCCCTTGAGCCCTCCGTAGAAGCGGAACCCGTAGCGGCGATTCACGAACAGATACATCATCACGACCGGGAGCGAGTAGAGCAGGCCGAAGGCCGAGATGAGTCGCAGGTCCGCCTGACCACCCTCGGTGTAGAAGTTGTAGATGACCACCGCGGCGGGCTGCGAGCTCGGCGTGCGCAGCAGGATGAACGGGATGAGGAAGTTGCCCCAGACGTTGACCATCACCCAGACAGCGATGACCGCCAGGCCAGGGCGAGCGTAGGGCAGCACGACATCGCGCAGGATCTGGAAGGAGCTGGCGCCGAACAGCCGAGCCGACTCCTCGTAGCTCGTCGGGATCGTGTCGACGAAGTCCTTGAGGATGAAGATCCCGGCCGGGACGAGCCCGCCGGCGAGCACGAGGACGACCCCGAGATGCGTATCGGTGAGCCCGAGATCGAACACGAGCAGGAACAGCGGCACCATTGCCGCGGTGCCGGTGACGATCGATGAGAAGAGCAGGAGCAAGTACAGGAGGAGGTCGCGGCCGGGCAGCCGGACGCGGCTGAGCGCATACGAGGCTGGAGCGGCGAGCACGACGACGACGAGCATCGTGCCGACCGCCAAGAGGATCGAATCCCCGAGTGATGTGAGCGCGAACGGGTCCTTGAAGACATCGCTGAAGTTGTCGAGCGTGAAGTCGGGCAGCGCCGCCGCTAATGTCGGATGCGCATCGAACGGCGCGAAGATGAGCCACAGCATCGGCAGGGCGAAGCAGGCGGCGACGATGACGATGAACAGGTAGAAGCCGAGTCGCCCCAGAAATCGGCGCATCATCAGCACCGACTCCGACGGCTCGTCCCGCGTGGTACCGATCCCGTCTCCAGGTCGCATCAGTGGCGCGTCCTTAGGACTCGCAGATAGGCGAGCCCGATGATGAGGTTGATCAGCAGCATGATCGTCGAGATCGCCGCCCCGTAGCCGAACTGCAGGTTCCGGAAAGCGTTGCGGAAGATGTACACGGGGAGCGTATCGGTCGCGAAGTTCGGCCCGCCCGCGGTGATGAGGTAGGGCGCGAAATCATTGAACGTCCAGAGGCTGATGAGCAACAGGTTGGTCAGGATGTGGCCGCGCAATGACGGGAGGACGATGTCGCGGATTTGCTGCCAGCCCGAGGCACCGGCCAGTCGCGCCGCCTCGAGCTGCGACGGCGGGAGCGTCGTGAGGGCCCCACCGAACAGCAGCATCGAGAAAGCCGTGCCTCGCCAGATGTTGACCACGATGATCGACAGGAGCGGCCAGCTGAAGAGCCACGGGATCGCCGCGTTGCCGAGGATCCCGTTGAGGGTCCCCCCCTTGGTGTCGAGGAACGCGATCCACAAGAACGCCACAACCGAGCCCGGGATGATCCAGGCCACGATGACCAGGATCTCGACGGCGCTCCGGACCGGTCCACGCCAGGCGAGGAAGGCCCAGGCAAGGATGAAGCCGAGGACGGCCTGGCCGACGATCGCCGAGCCGAAGACGTAGAGCAAGGTGACCCATAGCGAGTTCAGGAACCGCGGGTCGGTCAGCGCGTTGGCGTAGTTGTCGGCACCCACCACCTGCGGGTGCAGAGCCTGGACGCCGGTCAGCCCGTAGTCGGTGACGCCGAGTGCCAATGTCCAGAGCGCCGGAAAGATCAGGAAGACGGCGATCAGCAGGAATGCGGGGGCAACGAACGCCACCGCCGCCCGTTTCGGGAGGATGGCGGTGGCGTTCGCGGCTCCCCTGCCGGGTGGCGGGGGCTGAGGAGGACTTGCCTCAGCCACCCGACGTGATGTGATCCGCCCCGACGAGCTTCGTGAGGGCGTTCTGATAGTCCGCTGCGGCGTCGGCCGGCGACTTGCCGCCGACGACCTCCTGCGATGCCAGTTGCAGCGCCTGCGAGACCTGGTCGTAGACCGCGAGGCCCGGTCGGACCGCGGTGATCGGGAAGACCTTGGTGGATACGAACGTCAGGAGCGGATCCTTGGACAGTGTTGCCGCGTTGACATCCGTGCGCATCGTGATCCGGACCTGCTTCTGGACGCTGGCCGTCACGGCATCCTTCGAGGCCATGAACGACAGGAGCTCCCAGGCCGCGTCCGGGGACTTGGTGTTCGGATTGAGGACGGAACCGCCGCCCCCGGAGATGCTCACGAAGTCCTGGCCCTTGATCCCACTGCCGGGGTTCATGGCCGGGATCAACGCCCAACCGACGTTGGTGTCGCGATCGGCTTCAGGGTCGATCCCGCCGTTGGGGTTGATGACGCTACGCCACAGGTAGTCGCCCTCGAGGAGGATGCCGATCTTCTTCTGAGAGAACTCCTGGAACGACTGGTCTCGACCCTTGGCAGCGAGCTGGATCTGCGGATCGCCGAGCCCGCTACCGCCGTAGATCTGCTGATAGAAGGTCAGGACATCACGGATCTGCGGGGTGTTGCCCTGCCATTTCTGGGTCGTCTCGTCGTAGATGTTGACACCCGTGCCGACCAGCAAGGGCAGGAAGCCCTGGGCCGTCGTCGCCTCGCCCATCGCCGTCCCCGCGTTGATCTGGAGGGGCGTGACGCCGGGCTCCTTGGTCTTGATCTGCTGTGCGGCGCTGATGATGTCCGCCCAGCTCTTCGGCTGCCAATCCGCGGGCAGACCGGCCGCCGCCATGACGTCCTTGTTGAAGTAAAGGACGCGGCCATCGAGGCCAGATGCGATGCCGTAGCGCTGGCCGTTGTAGGACATGTCATCCTGGGCGGCCTGGGAGATCTGGCCCCAGCCATCCCAGCTATCGACAGCGGGACCGCCAACCTGGTTGAGCGGCTTGATATAGCCGGCCTCGGCGAATTCGCCGACCCAGATATCGTCCAGCCCGACGATGACGTCGGCGCCGCCACCGGTCTTGAAATCGAGACCGAGCTGCGTCTTGTAGTCCTCGTCGGCCGCGCCGCTGCCCGCGAAAGTGACGGTCACCTTCTTGCCCTGGGCGGCCATCATCTGCTGGAAGGTTGGGACCACGTAGTTCGTGATCCATTCGGCGGTCAGGTCGTTCTTGCCGCCGACGACCGCGTTGGCGGAGATGGTCAGCGTGATCGGCGCGCCGCCGGCGCTGCTGGACGGTCCGGTGCCGCTCGAGCCGGCCACCGCCGTGGGCGCTGGCGCCCCTGAGACCGTTGGGGATGCGCTATTCCCTGAACATGCTGCCGCGAGGAGCGCCACGACCCCGATGAGGGCGCTCGCGCGGAGACTCGTGGGACGCTTCAAGGTGGTCGTGGCACGTCTCCCCTTTCTCATCTGGTCTTCCACCATGACAAACCTCCCCATCGCGGCCTCCTCCTGTCCATCCATGAGCCCGACCTCCGCCGGGCCTCATCTCGATCCATCGACGGTCACCGCCCCAAGCAACGACGAGGGACTTGACCGGCTCCGGGTGAGGTGGACCGCGGCCGCGATCGCTCCCACGACCGTGGCATTGGGTCCGAGGCGTGACACGCACAATTCGGGCACGTCGGGGAGATGGCGACCCAGCCCCTCCGCGATCCGATCGAGGTAGGCCTCGAGCGATCGGCCGACCGCGCCGTCGAGGATGATCCGCTCCGGGTCCAGTAGACCTGCGACCGCGATCAGGGCCAGGGTGAGGTTGTCGATGACCTCGTGGATCGTGGCCAGGGCGATGGCGTCCCCCTGGCCAGCGGCGCTGAAGACCGCCTCGGACGTCACGGGCCCGCTCCGAAGCGTCGATGGCACACCCGGCTGCCCGGCGAGTGCGGTTTCCGCCTGACGAGCGATGGCCGGTCCGGACGCGAGCTGTTCGAACCCGCCGATCCCGCCCTTCGACGACCCGCGGAACTGGTCCGGGGCAAGGATCAGGAGCCCGATTTCCCCGGCGGAATTGTGGCGGCCCTTTAGGAGCCGGCCGTCGGCGACGACGCCCGCGCCGATCCCGGTCCCGATGGAGATCGTGACGAAGTCCCGGACGCCGCGGCCGGCGCCCCGCCAGGCCTGCGCGAGCGCGGCGAGATTGACGTCGTTCTCGATCGTGAACGGCATGTCGAGGTGCTCCGCCAGCTGGCCGGCGAGATCGAAATCCTCCCAGTGGACGTTCGGCGCCCGCGTAGCCCGTCCCGTGTCGGGATCGAGGACGGCCGGGACGCCGACGGCCGCTGCGACGATCGGCAGTCGACGCTCGACGGCTTCGGCACGAAGGGTCTCGATGCAGGCGATGAGCGTGGCATACGGGGAGCCGGCCCGGACGGTCGGCTGGATATCCTCGACCAGGACGTCGCCGTTCATGTCCGCGAGCGCGCCATGACATTTCGTGCCGCCCAGGTCGATCGCGAGGACCGCACCCGCGCGGTGGTTGAACCGGATCCTCGACGGCGGGCGGCCCGATGCGGTCCGCGAGCCGCCGGCCACGGATACGAGATCGTCCTTGAGCAACCGGCCGACGATGCGACTGACCGACGCCGCGGACAACCCCAGCTCGCGGGCGATTTCCGGCCGGGTCGTCTCGGCCTGGGCGCGAACGAAGTCGAAGACGAGGAACTCGTTGACCGCCAGCATGTTGACGTGCCGCATCGCCCAGCATCGTTCCTTTCTGGTTGAAAGTAACGCGGATGGTGCGGCCAACCGCCCGGACTGTCAAGACTGATCCGTCGTCCGGTGCGCACGCCGTTTGGCGAACAGATCGTCGACCTCGCGCGCGACCTCCTGGATCAGCGAGCCGACGATCAACACCTGCGCAGTCCGGAGCAGACCGATCGCGGCCTCGTCGTCGGGCTGAGTTCCGAGGAACGGGATCAATGCGCGGCGGCCCAGCGGCGCTTCCGGGATCTGGAGGCGGACCTCGACGTGCATCGCCGTGCGTCCGAGGTGCTCGCGGAGCTCACCGACCCGAGAGCAGGTTCGCGGCGATCACGGTGAACGCCCCGAAGGGTCATGGCGTCCTCGTCGCCTGCCGCGTGCTCTCGGTGCCGGGAGTCGGGCCCCCGCACGCAACGGATCCGGCCGCCCTCGGCGCGGGCACGTGGCACGCCTGCGTGACGCAGGTCACCGGCTCACGTGCATGCCGCATGCCCTCATGTAGGCATGCGTGCGCTTCGCGATCGGCAAGGGGCGGTCGAACTCGGTGGGGTACATGTCCTGCTCGACGATGCAGAAGATGTCCCGGTCGAGGCCGGCCAGCGCAGCAAGCAATGACGGCATGTCAGGTTCGCCGAGCGGCGGCTCGACCATTACGCCGAGGCGGACCGCCGGGGCGAAGCCGAGCTTCTCGTCGAGGACGCGCTGCCGGATGGCGCGATCGACCTGCTTGAGGTGGGCGTACGTGACTCGGTCCGCGTAGTCTCGGATGATCTTGAGGTTGTCGGCGCCGCAGTACGCAACGTGGCCAGTGTCGAGGCACACCTTCACGTCGGGGTCGGTGCCGTCGAGGAACCGCTCGATCTGCTCCTGTGTTGCGATGTGGCTGTCGGCGTGCGAATGGAAGACGAGTTCGAGGCCGTGCTCTTCCTTGATGTACTTTGCGAGCGCCGACATCCCGCGGCTCAGGTCATCCCACTGGACGTCGGTGAGGTTCGGCGATTGGGTCAGGTTGCCGTCGAAGTCCGTGTACCCCTCGGGCAGGAGAATGAGGTACTTGGCACCCATAGGCACGAGGACCGCTGCTTCGGCGTCGCATGCCTGCTTGGCGTCCACGAGCGCCCGGGCACCCCGATGCAGGCCGGCGAAGACGGTGCCACCGGTCAGCGTGAGGTCGCGTCGCTCGAGTTCGGGGCGGAGGATCGCCGGATCCGTCGGACAGTATCCGAAGGGCCCGAGCTCGACCCACTTGTAGCCGGCCTGGACGACCTCGTCGAGGTATCGCGTCCATGGCGTCTGGAGCGGGTCGTTGCCCGGGTTCCAGACGCCCCATGAGTCCGGGGCGGTTCCGAGATGCAGCTTCGGGTAGACGGCAGTCACGTGGGACTCCTGCTGGTGCAATGCGTCGAGGGGACGTGGAGGAACCTTCGGGACGCCACCCCAAAGGATGCCCGGAACCGGAGCGCATGACCCGCGGCAGAGGCTCCTCGCAGTCAGGAACGGAGATACCTGCCTGCTGATCCTCAGCTTGGGCTGAGAGCCGTTGAAGCTCGTGCTGCTGGTCGGACCGGGCCTCGAGAAACACTCGCAAGGCAGTCGAGACGCTTCTCGAGACGGATCGGCCGCGATCAGGAGGCCAACGAGCACGGCGCCTGCCGCCTGGACTGGCGTCCCCGTGCGCCGTGCTCAGGCGAAGAACTCGGCCAGTACCGGAGCGAGGGCCCTGGGGCTCACGCCATGAGTCTGGCGGGCGAGCATTCGGAGGCTCGCGGCTTCATAGGCGATTCTCGTGCCGTCCTTCGAGGTGACGAACTGACGCATCTCTCCCTCCCTGTCGCGATCGACATCTCATCTGTACACCTGCTTCCACGTCGGTCGAGTCGCTGGATCGTCTCATGGTCCGTGTCGCCGTAACTGCTCCGGGAGAGGCGTTGGGGCCTTCCTCGTCGCGATCGTCGAGCACAGGTTCTCGGATCATGGAGCTCGCGTCGCTCGTCGGGCTGGTATCTCGCCCTCGAGCGCGGCCGGCGAACGGGTGCGGCCACGGGGCCCGGATGGCGCGCGAGGGGGAGCGCAACGGGGCACTCCCCGTCCGCGTCCCGAAACCCTCTTGACGCGTTTGGCGGCGCGCAAGGCGGAACGCGACATCCCTCAATCCGGGACGGCCGGCGGCGCATCCCCGACGTGCGTCCGCAGGGTGATCTCGCGCAGGAGGAGGGAGGACGCGGCGGCCAGCGCCGCGGCTCCCACGCCGAGCAGCATCGCGTTTGCCAGCGCGATCGTGAACGCATTGTGGAACCCCTGCACGAAGATCGCCTGCTCCTGGGCCGGCAGCTGGCTGAGGAAGGCGAGCGGGTTGCCGGTGCCGGTGACGGAGGTCAGCTGGCCGAGGTCGAAGCCGGGGGGCGGGCTCGTCGGGACCAGGGCGGCGGGCGCTCCGGCTGTGACGATCTGGTCGTGGAGCAGCGTCCAGGTCAGGTTGTCGCGGAAGAACGTGAACGCGAGCGTCAAGCCCATCGTCGTGCCAATCTGGCGGAACAGGGTCAGGTCACTCGTAGCCGCGCCCAGCTCGCTGAACGGCACGGCGTTCTGGACGATGATCGTGAACACCGCGAACGTCGGTCCCACGCCGAGGCCGGCGACCACCATCCAGCCGGACAGCACGATATCCGGCGTGTCCGCCCTGAGGCCGGACATCAGGTACAGACCCACCGTGAGGACGACGAGCCCCACCAGGACCACGGCCTTGTAGCGGCCGGTCCGGCTCACGATGAACCCCGACGCGATGGAGCTGACGATCAGCCCCACGAGGAATGGCAGCAGCTTGTAGCCCGACGCTGTCGCGCTCGCGCCCTCGACGATCTGGAAGTACAGCGGCAGGAAGATGATCGCCGCCCCGAAGCCGAACGTGGCGAGGAAGATGGAGACCATCGACGCGCTGAACGTGCGGTTGCGGAACAGGTGGAGCGGGATGATCGGTTCGGCTGCCCGCGCTTCCACGAGGACGAACAGCGCCAGGATCACGGTGCCCGCGACGATGCTGCCCCACACGGCCGGATCGGTCCACTGGGAGGTTTCCGCCAGGGTCAGGCCGACGAGGATCGGCATCAGGCCGAGGGTCAGCGTGACCACGCCGAGGTAGTCGATCCGGATGTCCCGCCGGCGACCCTTGATGTTCGGCAGCAGCCGCCCGATGACGGCGAGGGCCACGACCCCGATCGGCAGGTTGACGAAGAACACCCAATGCCAGCTGAAGTTGTCGGTCAGGAAGCCCCCCAGGCCGGGTCCGATGAGGAACGCGATCCCGAACACCGCGCCGAAAAGCCCTTGGTACTTGCCGCGTTCGGCCGGCGTGAACAAGTCGCCGATCACGGCCAGCGCAATCGGGAACAGCGCACCGGCGCCAAGGCCCTGGATGCCCCGGAACAGGATGAGCTGCCACATCGTCTGGCTGAGCCCTGACAGGGCGGACCCGGCGAGGAACAGCGCGATCCCGAACAGGAGCAGGGGCCTGCGTCCATACAGGTCGGAAAGCTTGCCGTAGATCGGCACGGTGATCGTGCTCGTCACCAGGAAGATGGTGACGACCCAGGTGTAGTAGTCGGCGCCCTGGAGTTCGGTGACGATCCTCGGCAGGACGGGACCGACGATCGTCTGGTCGAGGGCCGCCAGGAACATGCCGAGGAGGATCGCTCCGAGAATCTCGAATTTGGCTCGCCGATCGAGCGCGAGTGCCGGGTCGTTCTCCGACGTCGGTTCGTCGGCGGCGTAGTCGAACGGGGACGCTTCCATGGATCCTCACTTGCCGTGGAACCTGTCGATGACCGGATCGTCGCTGGACGACGATCCACAGGCTACCGAATTCCCCGGCTGCGGGCCCTCAGTGCCGCCCGGCCATGTTGACCCTCAGGCGGTTGGTTACATCATCGTGGATGCGACCGTTATCATCCGGGCATGATCCGGACGCAGATCTCACTCACTGACGACCAGATGCGACGCCTCCGTGAGGAGGCACGCCGACGGCACGTGTCCCTTGCGGCGGTCATCCGTGACGCGGTCGACCGCGTCCGTGGCCCTGCTGACCTCCGTGATCGCCGAACCCGCTGCCTGCCGACCATGTCTCGGCACCGGTCGTCGTCGCCGCCGTGGGCCTTGCGGTCGCGGCGGTCGCAGCCTGGCTGACACGCCGCATCGGCCCGCACGCGACCGTCAGTGAGTCGACCTCCTGACTCGGCTCCAGTCGCGATGGCTCAGGCCCGGCGTGTGCGGGCCAACTTGACGCGACCCAGCGGCGACTCGCACCCTCAACGTCACGTGGTCGCCAGTGGATGGCCTGCTCCTCTCGGGCCACCGGGCAGTCCGTGAATGGGACACCAGAGCTCGGCCGATCCACTGCGGCGGGCGCGAAACAGTCCAGGACTTTCGTCCCCTTCCAGCTGGCGGTTGGAGCCTCTACGGTGGCGCGGTCGGACGTTCATCGACGTGGCTCGGTCCTCGAGGTTCGCTGTTGGGTCGCCACCGGGCCCCACGCCCAGCCCTGCTCCTGCTGGTCTTCGCCGCTTTCATGGTGATTGTCGGGGCTACGGCGAGTGGTCAGGCCGCGCTCGTGACGGCCGACTCGCAGACGACGCTGCTGAATGCGGCCGTGGGTGGCGACGTGGCGACGGTCCGCAGCTTCGTCGGCCTGAACATCTCCTCCGCCGATCTTGCACCAGGAGGGAATGAGCGCCAGCCGTGCAGCCGTCCTGCAGGACGGCCTCGGCCTGATAGCCGAGCGGGGCGGCATCCTCCACGCTGCGCTCCTTGCCCCGGATGGCAGGGTTCTCGTCACGGACGACGGCGCAGGCAGCGGGCAGTCGGCTCCGGCGACGGCCGGCTTCACGCGCGCGGTCACTCTGCAGCAGGCGGATGCGGCGATCGTCGCTTCGACGGAGGCCGGTGCCCTGTCCGTCCTCGCCACGGATGTGGTCTTGCGGGAGTACCTGCCCATCATCAACCAGGGCAAGGTCTTTGCCGTGGTCGCGGTGTGGCGTGATGCGGCGCCAATCCTGGCGCAGCTCGATGCCGGGCGCGTCCATGTCGTGGTGATCACTCTCACGGCTGCCCTCGTCAGCCTGGTTCTCCTGTTCTTCATCTTCCGCGCCGCGCAGCACCGTCTGAGTCGCCAGACCGTGCAGCTGCTCGAGGCGGCGCGCCACGATCCGCTCACTGCGACCCTCAACCATGGCGCGCTGGTAGAAGCGTTGGCGAACGGCATCGACGCCGTTCGTGCCGACGGCGGCGCCGTCGCGGTGGCGCTGCTCGACCTCGACAACTTCAGCCTGCTCAACGACACGTACGGCCACGCCGCGGGCGACCACGCACTGCGTGAGGTGGCCCGGCTGCTCGGCGAGCATGCCCCACCGGCGGCGCTCTTCGGTCGCTACGGTCCCGACGAGTTCCTGGTCATCTCCGGGCCCGGTGATGCGGTCTCGCTCGAACCCGCGATGGAGCGGCTGCGATCCGCGCTCGGCACCATCAGCCTCCAGTTCGAAAATTCGGAACGCCTGCCGGTCACGGTCAGCGTCGCGATCGCGCTGTACCCGACCCACGGCGAGGCGGTCACAAGCCTCCTCTCGGTCACGGCGTTGACCCTTGACGAGGCCAAGGCCAGCGGCGGTGACTCCCTTCGGATCGCCCAGGGACGGCCCGTCGGGTCCGCCCAGGCGAAGACCTTCGACATCCTGCAGGGGCTCGTCATCGCGGTCGATACCAAGGACCACTACACGCGGCGCCACTCCGAGGAGGTCGCTCGCTACGCCGACTTCCTGGCAAGCCGGCTTGACCTCGATGACGGCACGCGCGACGCGTTGCACACGGCGGGTCTGCTGCATGACATCGGCAAGATCGGTATTCCCGACGTCATCCTGCGCAAGCCAGGAAAGCTGACCGACGAGGAGTACGCCATCGTCAAGCAGCACGTCACGCTGGGCGATTTGATCGTGCGTGATCTGCCCGACATCGCGCTGATCCGGGCGGGCGTGCGCTACCACCACGAGCGTTGGGACGGGCGGGGCTACATGGATGCCCTCGCGGCCACGGACATCCCCCTCGTGGCGCGCGTCCTGGCGGTCGCCGACGCCTTCTCGGCGATGACGACGACACGGCCCTATCGCAAGGCGATGTCGATCGAGGAGGCCCTCAGTCGCCTTGAAGACGCGGCCGGGACGCAACTCGACGAGCACCTGGTCCAGCTCTTCGTGGCCGGCATTCGCACGGCTGCCGACGCACCGCTGCCAGGCATGCCCGGTACTCCGGGGGCTCCGCACCCGATCTGGGTGCCGAGCACGGGCCCGGCCACCTCCCGGGTCGCCTGATGGGCCGGCTCCAGCTCCGCTGGGGACGAACGATTGCCCGGGCGGTGGCTGTTCCCGTTGCGCTCGTCCTCTCTCTCGTCTCACCGACGCTCGTCCAGGTCGAGGCCGCTGCCTCGACCTGGACCGTCACCGCCAGGCCGGCGGCCCTGATCGAAGGCCAGGCGACCACGGTGACGCTCACCGTAACCGGCGGACCTACGCCGATCGGGTGCATCGGCGTCTCCGTGCCGTCAGGCTTTGCTGTCCTCGGGGCATCCGTTCTGGAGGTGCCGACCGGGGACGTGTGGACCGCTGCCACCGCCGGCAGCGCCCCGACCGTCGCGACGTTCTCGACGAGCAAGGACACCTGGCGCCTCGGCCCCGGCAAGGTCGGCACGTTCGCCATCCGGGTCGTCGCGACGACGGCGTCGCCTGGCCCGTGGACGGCTGCTGGCTATCAGAAGTTCTCCCTCGACTCGAAGCATTCGGCCGGCGATCCATTGTCCCCGCTGCCACCATTCGTGATCACGCCGGCCCCGACGCCGCGCCCGACCTCGACTCCCGCACCGACCGCGACCCCGGCCCCGACGCCGCGCCCGACCTCGACTCCCGCACCGACCGCGACCCCGGCCCCGACGCCGCGCCCGACCTCGACTCCCGCACCGACCGCGACCCCGGCCCCGACGCCGCGCCCGACCCCTGTCCCGAGTCGAACCGGTACGCCTGCCCTGAGCCCGGCCCCGACGGGCAGATCGACGCCTTCGTCGCCGTCGTCGTCCGGAGCGACACCAAGCCCGCCGGTGGCGCCACCGCCGGGTGAGACGTCGGGGCCGGCCGGCAGCCCACCGCCTGGCGTCACGCCGGGGCCGATGACGAGTCAGGCGCCGCCTGCATCGCGCGTGCCCGTGACCGTGGGCGGCGGCACTGCACCGACAGCGAGTGCCGGGACTGCGAGCGGAGGTCAGCAGTACGGAGGCGTTTCGCAGCTCGTCGTGCAGGCGCTCCCGGCAGGGGGAACGGTCTCCCTCGACAGCATGCGGGGGATCGATCCAATCGGTCTCTTCGCCTGGCTCGTGCCTGGTGCCCTGCTGGCCCTGCCAGGCCTGTTGATCCTGCTGATCATCGTGGCGCAGGTCGGGTTTGCCGGCGCCTTCGTCCCGTTCACCCGCCGCGTTCTCGGCCGCGACCGGCTCGGTGACAGGCGGAGACCTCACGCGCCCGGACGAGCGTAGCGCGTTCCGGCTCAGCTGCCGGCGGGGCCAGCGTGCGCCGGACCCCGGGGTCCGCGAGGCAACACTCGCCTGATGGCCAGGGCGAGAGGTGTCGAGCCGGCGCTGTCCAGGCGATGGTCAACAGCTCCACGCGGCTGCAGGTGGCCGTTTCACCCCGGCACAGTCGCGCTCAGCGGGCTCGGGACGACGGCCTTGAAGACGCCTCCGCTCGGAGGAGTGGCTACATCATCGTGGATGCGACTGTTATCATCCGGGCATGATCCGGACGCAGATCTCCCTCACTGACGACCAGATGCGACGCCTCCGTGGGAGGCACGCCGACGGCACGTGTCCCTTGCGGCGGTCATCCGTGACGCGGTCGACCGGGTCGTGCCCGACGAGGACGTCCGGCGGCGCGAGCGCATCGAGGTGCTCCTTGCCGCGGCCGGCTCGGCGGCGTCCGGAACGGGCTCGGTTGCGCGAGATCACGACGCAGTGCTGGCGGGTGACCGCTGGTGACCCTCTTCGTCGACTCGAGCGGGATCCTCGCCCTCGTGGACCGGGACGATCCGGCGCACGCGGGGGTCGTGGAGGCGTTCACGCTGGGTCGATCGGAGGCACTTTCGACGCACGCCTACGTCATCGTCGAGACCCTGGCGGTGGCGCGCCGACGCTATGGCCCGGCGGTCGCGGCGGACCTCATCGACCGCGTCATCCCCGCCCTGGGCGTGACGCCGGTCGACGCCGAGCTTCATGCCGCCGCGGTCGCGGCCTTCCGTGACACGGTGGAGTCATCGGTCTCGCTCGTGGACCGGACGAGCTTCGCCTTCATGCGCCGGGAGGGCATCGAGCGCGCGATCGCCCTCGACGCCGACTTCCGAACTGCGGGCTTCGAGACGCTTCCCTGAAGGGTCGGTCGCCAGAGGCCGTGTGCGCCGAATTCGCAGGGGACGTTGGCGACCGTGACGGTGCCGAGGTCAGGTTGTGGCCGGCAGCCGCATCGAGGCAGGGCGTTCGCCGCCGACGGCCACCAGACCATCGTGGTCCTCGGGCAACGGGGGCTGCCCCTGGCCTACTTCGCCGCCTTCGCGGCGGGGTTGCAGGTTCATGCCGAAGATCTCGCCGCCCACCTCGCCGGGCGTGAGCGCTGCACGCACGGCGCGGTGGGACGAGCTCATTCCTGCGTACGGAGACGTGGCGACCACCGTCGGCTAGGCACTGGCCGCTGCCCCAGCGGAACGCGCCGGGACCGATGGCAGGCAGTGCGCCCTATTCGGCGTCGGTCATCTGGACCATCCCAAGAAGATTCCCCTCGGTGTCCTTGAACCAGGCGCTGCGGGTGCCCGGGAATGTTGCGATCGACGTGGCGGCATCGAACTGAGGCATGTCGTAGGACTCGAACGTCACGCCCTTCTGTCGCAACGAGCCCGCCTCTGCCTCGATGTCGCCGACGATGAAGCCGAGCTGCGTGTGTCCGCCGGAAGCACGCCCGGACGACGGGAACAACAGGAAGCGGCTGCCATCTTCCATCTCGTAGAAGACGCCACCCGGTGCAACAGACGCCGGCGCCAAGCCCAGCACCGCCTCGTAGAAGGTGCGCGCACGCCCCAAGTCCTGAGCCGGGATCGTGGCGTGGATGCGAGCCTTGGACAACATGGGACGCCTCCTTCGCTCTCGCCTGCCCTGATGACCGCGCGAGGTCAGCGAAGGATAGCGCCCGTTGCGCGAGCTGCACACAGGCCCGGAACGGGGGCAGTCGCCGAGGGCTGGCCGCGCATCTCGCACCGTGCGCTCGACCCCGAGCGGAGCCGGGCTGGCCCTGGCACTCGCATCTCAATGAACGGCACCCGAACACCCGTGTCGACCGGCATCTGCCAAGCCGTCCACCCGCGCCGAGGTGAATGGCACTCGGCCGTCCGCGGAACAGACGGGTTCGTGCGATCGTCTCCTCCCTGTCATGGTTGGACCCGGGCAGCATCTCGTTCGCCGCGCCGTCGTCGCCGTGGTCGCGGCCCTCTCGCTCGCGGGTTGCGCGGTCACCACGAGCACGCCGCCCGCGCCGTCACCCCCATCAGCGGCCACGAGCCCTGCGCCCGCGGGCCAGCCGACGGGCTCCATCGTTCCGTGGATCAACGCGACCCCGACGCCGGTCCCGTCGCCGACTCCGGTCACGATCCCCCTGGGTACGGTGAACTGCGCTCCGGGCGATCTCACGGCGACGGCTGGTTGGCAGGGCGCGACGGGCTCGATGATGGGCGGGATCGCGGTGACCAACGCGAGTCAACATGCCTGCGTCCTGTCGGGTGCCCCGCGCCTCGTCCGGTTGCGGTCCGGCACGACGATCCTCAGCCCGATCACCTACACGGCGGAGAGGTACTCGGACCCGGGCGATCCGACGACCGCGGCTCAGCCAGTGCTGCTGCTGCCGAATGGTCAGGCATCGGCCTTCGTCGTGTGGTCGAACGTCTGCTCGGTGATGCGCCCCGTGCTGACGGCGCTTCTCGTGACGCTGCCTGACGGCGGGACGCCGATGGTCGCGGGTCCGTCCTCGCCGGGCCCAGGCTTCTTCGGGACCCCACGCTGCGACCAGCCCGGTGCGGCCTCGACCTTCACCGCCTACGCCTTCGTCCCCGTGGCGCCACAGGAGCCGCCGTACGAGCCGCAGGCGGCATCGGTTTCACTGTCCGTGCCTCCGTCGGTGACGGCCGGTGGCGATCTCGCCTTCACCGTGACCCTCACGAACCGGGGTGCGGTGCCCGCCTTGCTGAGCCCGTGCCCCACGTACACCGAGGACCTCATCGTCGACGGCCGCGCCCTCAAGCCCCCCGCGCCCCAGCAGTTCCTGCTCAACTGCGCCGCCATCGGCGACGCGCTCGCGCCCGGAGCGTCCGTCACGCTCCAGATGCACTATGCCGTCCCCGCCGTCCTGCCGACCGGCACCGTCGACGTGGTCTGGGGACTGGACCCCGGTGGTACCTTCGACGCCAGCACGGCCGTCCAGCGAGCCTCGATCACGGTCGCAGGTCAGTGAGAGGCCGCGGCGAACCGGTTCCACGGCACCGAGAACGGCCGGACGGAGTGGCCGCGTCCGGGCGCCACCGGTACTTGGCCCCTACCGGCGAGACTCGCCACGCACCTCGCAGCGTGCCGGATCGACCGGATAGCGCACCTCGGCGCGGTTCCGGGTGACGAGTTCCTCGACCTGGACCTCGTTCGTGGCGGTGTTCAGGGTGAGCCGCCACAGCTCGTTCTCGCGGGACACGGTGCCGTCGGGCTCGCGGACGAAGCGGTGGTCGCGCTCCTCGATGCGGTACGTCTCCCGCGACGCACGGTCGCTGCGGACCTCGCCCCTCAGGTCGTGCTCCGCGAGCCACAGCCGGAGTTGGAGCGCGTGGTCCGTCTCGTTCGCGAAGCGCAGGTCGACGTAGTTGAAGAACACGGTCGCGCCGCTCCCAAACGGTTGGATGCGGTCGTCGTCGGGGAACAGATCCGCGCCGTGGTGGTGATGCTCCGCGATCTGCACGGGCGACTGCAAGGCCATCCAGTACACGGCATTGGCGAGTTGGCACAGGCCGCCCCCGGTCCCTGACTCCATGCCGTTCGGGCCGAGGACGAGCCCGTCTCGGAAGCCCCGCTGCGTCGAGGGCGCTCCCACCGTGTGCCAGTACGAGAACACCTCGCCCGGGCGAAGGACGAGCCCGTTCATCGCGTCGACGGCGAGGCGCAGGTTCGCGATCTTGCCCTCCTGGAGGGCGGAGTCGGTCTGGCCGAGGCGACGACGGAGCGGTGACGCGTGGGCCGTGATCAGGACCGGCAAGGGGTCCGCGCACCGCGCGTTGGCGAACGGCGGCCGTCGGACGCCATCGCTGAGCCGACGAGCGGCGCGCAACTGGGCCACGCGGGCCCGGAACAGCAGCGGGTTGGTCGTGGGCACGAGGTGCTACTCCAGGGCGCGTCGCGGCGACGGGACCGAGGGTGTGCATCGGCGGCCCAGCCGCCATTGCTGCTTCCGGCACTCGGCGCGGTGGTCTCTGGAACCAGCCCCGGTCGCCCGGCGAACGCCACGTGCCACCTCAGTCATGGGAGGCAGTGCCGAACCACGCTCCCGTGGCGCCGCTGAAGAGGACGCCGTCGCGCATCAGAAAAGGTGTCACGTCCTCGGTCATGGCTGCGGCCGGATCGGCCTCGAGGGCGAGCCTGGTCCAGGCGGTGCCGTCCAACGAGACCCAATACTCGATCCGCTGGTCGGAGCCGCGCGTCCCCATGCCCAGGATGCGCGTCGCGTCGCCCTCGAAGCTCCCGGCCGCACTGCCCATGCCCTCGCCCTCGCCCAGGACGCCGAATGGGTCGGCCGTGCTGAGCTTCCAGCTCCGGCCATCGGAGGAGGTCCAGTACGAGGTGAGGCCGGGCACGTAACCGACGGAGTGGCTGAACGCCGCGAGCCCGCGGCGGCCGGCGAAGGCCGTGTCGAAGCCCGCGCCCGGGTCCGCCTGGACGTCGGCGAGGGCCCAGTGCTTCCCGTCGGCCGACCACCAGGCGACGGGCGACCCCTTCGTTGTCCCCGAGGCGTCGGTCCCCGCGTCGCCGAAGGCCACGAAGCCGCCCGCGGAGACGGACACGGTCAGCACCCGGGCAGCCCGGCTGCCGGGCAAGGGCACGGGCTGCCACGTGGTGCCATCGGTGCTGAAGGCGAGACGGGGCGGCGTCACGTCGAGGACGCCGACCGCCCCGAGGGAGCTGCCGGCCAGGCTCCCGCCGCCGGCGAGACCGACGGTCGGCCACGGGGTCGAGGTCCACCGCACGCCGTCCATCGAATGCCAGACGGTCTTCTCACCGGTCTCGCTCTCGATTGCCACGACGACCCCGTCAGCGCATGGAGCGGCGACATCCAGGCTCGCGGGGCCGAGCGTGCCATCGGCAAGAGCGACCCAGCTCCGGCCGTCCCGGGAGATCCAGGCCGGCAAGGCCGAGCTGCCGTCCGACTGGCCCAGCGCGAGGTAGCCGGCGGACCACGCCGCCACTGACGACGCACTCACCGGTCCACCCTGCAGTCGTTCGATGCGCAGCCGCGTCCAGGCAGTGGTCGATGCAGGCGGCACAGCTCCGCTCGGCTGGACTGCGGTCGGCGTCGCGGTCGGCACCGCGGACGACATGGGTGCCGACGCCGGTGTCGCGGCGCTGGCGGAGGGCCCCGCGGACGGAGCAACGGGTGACGACATGGTCGCGGCCGGGGAAGAAGCCACGGACGCGACCCCAGACGGTGACGAGCCCGTGCCGCAGGCCGCGACCAGCAGCGCGACAACCCCCGGGACGAACGCGCGCGTCCTCATTGCCAGTCAGACGACCCGCGGTGAGCCCATGTGCCGGTGCCGCCGCCGGTGATCGCTCCCTGCGACCCGCCAGCAGCCAGCCAGAGCGTGGTCGCGAGAGTCCTACCGAGTCGCCGGCGTGGTCGCCCTGGTGGTCGTGGCGCGATAGGACTCCTGGGCCGGGCAGCCCAACATGGCAGAGCCGTGCGGAAGGCGGCCTGACAGCGGCGGCGTTCGCCATGTGATGCCAGTCAGGACGGCAGCCAGTCGCGTGTCGGCTGGATGGGCCCGCCCGGCGCTCCGGAACCGTCGCCGGGCCCGAAGACGCGCCGGTAGATGTCCTCGCCGTGACTCGTCGGCAGCGGATCGCCCGGTACCAGTCGGAACGTCCGCTCTCCGTCCGGCCGGCGCTCCGCCCGCAGGAACATCGCCTCGGCGGATCCCTCCGTCCGCAGGCTTTCGGCGAGATCGAAGAGGTGCGTCACCAGGGCCACCTTGACGCCCGCATCGACGAGCGCGTGGACGACCTGGCGTCCGATCTGCGAACCCTCCCGCTCGTTCGTCGATGCGAACGACTTGTTCAGGAGGACGAGGCTGCCGGGCCCGACGTGGTCGACGAGATGGCTCAGCCGGGCGAGCTCCTCGTCGAGCTTGCCCCGTTCGAGGGATGCGTCCTCCTCACGCTTGAAGTGGGTGAAGAGCTGGGGCCGGATGTCCGCCGCGAACGACTCGGCGGCCACGAACATCCCGCACTGCATCATCAGGTGTGCCAGGCCGAGGCTGCGCAGGAACGTCGACTTGCCGCCTCGATTAGCCCCCGTGATCACCAGCAGCGATCGACCGTCCGCGACGACGTCGCTGCCGACGACCCGCTCCGGGATGCTGAGGCTGAGGGCCACGTCATAGAGGCCCGTGGAGGCCATGACGGGATGGCTCGCGGGCATGGGAGTCGGCATGCAGGTCGGCTCGCCCTTCGGGCTGAGTGCCTCGTGGAGGTTCAGGCAGCCGACGTAGAAGCCGACCTCGGCGCGGAGCTGGCGGAAGTAGGCCCCGATGTGCTCTGCCGACTCCCTGGCCGCGAGCGCCGCGAGGGCAACTCCACGGTTGCGTAGCGCCGTGAGCGCCATCGCCCCGGCCTCGTCGCGCGGATCGATCTCGAAGACGTGGCTCGAGCGCTCGCCGATCCCGATCCGCTCGCGCCACGACGGCTTGCGGGTCGGTCGGCGCAGAGCGTGCCCGGCGGACTCGTTCGACTCGCCGAGCCCCGCGCTCATCGGCACGCCCTCGCGGAACTCGAGACGCCGCGCGTGGGCGCTGATCTCGGCAAGGTATGCCTCGTCGAGCTCGGTCGATGAGCTCGTCGAACAGCCGGGCGAGGCCCCTGGATCGACCAGGGGTCGCGAGGCCTGGGCGATCTCGCGGAGCTCGCGGAGCTTGCCGACGAAGATCGTGATGACGCTGATCGCGCGATGAAGCGAGTAGCCGGAGTCCGGTGCGCCGAAGATGCCCCAGACCTTGCGCTCGCTCTCGAGCGCGTCGACCGCAAGGGCGTAGAGCGAGCGGGCGAGGTCGGGCAGGCGCAGGAAGTCGACGAGGACCTCCTGCCGGTACCTGATCGCGCCAGGATCCTCAAGGCTCGCGAAGAGGACGTGCGGGATGAGGTTGTACAGGTAGCGGTCGCCGGCCGCCATCGCGACGAGGACGCGGTTGACCTCGAGGTCCTGGACCAGGGCCGATGCGGCGAATGGGAGGTTGGCAGCCGGGTCGAGATCGCGATCCTGGAACGCAAGGTGCGCCTTCATCGGACGAGCCTCGCTCGCAGGGCGTCCGCGCCGAGGCGGTGCTTGTCGGCAATCGCCTGGGCGTAGGCGAGACCGTCCGCCGGGCGCTTGGTGAGCCGGAAGGTCCGGACCGCCGGATCGTCCGGGTCGACCTCGCTGACCATGCTGACCGTCGTCGGCCCGAGCCGGGAGAGCTCGTCGAGGAACGTCACCGCGACGACGCGACAACCGTGCTCGGCGAGCCTGCCGAGCACGCGCCGGCCGATCCGCAGCGCGTCGCTCGTCGTCGTGGAGCTGAAGCTCTCGTTCATGATCACGAGGCTGTCGGGAGTAGCTGCGGCCAGCATCTCGCGGATCCGCCGCAGCTCCTCCTCGAGCTTGCCGGCGAGGTCGTCGAGCGACTCCTCGCGGTCGAAGTGCGCGAACACCCTGTCGGGGAGGCTCAGCGCGACCTCCGACCCCGCCACCGGGAGGCCGAGGGCCGCCAGATGGTGGAGCTGGCCGATCGTGCGGGCGAGTGTCGTCTTGCCGCCCTGGTTCGGTCCCGACACGACGACGATGCGCTCGTCGGCCGCGAGCTCGATGTCGTTGGTGACGATCGGCCGACCGGTCTCGAGGAGACGGCGGGCGAGGGCGAGGTCGAAGGTGTCGCGGGCGCGGAACTCGCCCGCTCCCATCCCCACCGCCGGGTAGCAGAACCGGAGGCCCGCGTCGAGCAGGCGCTGCCGATAGTCGACCCAGGCGACGTAGAACTGGACCTCCCGGTCGAAGCGGGCGATCACGCGGTCGACGAAGTGCTCGTGGGCGGCGACGAAGGCATCCAGCTCACCGAAGACGGTCGGGTGCAGGAGGGCGACGCGCTCGAGGATCTGTGCCTCGACGTGGTCCATCCAGCCGGCCTGGCCGGAGCGGGTGGCGTCGCGCGCGTCGACATCCTGGCGAAACTTCTCGAAGGTCCGCAGCACCTCTGCGCTGTAGTCTGGCTCCGCCTCGTACCGGCTGACCCGCACCTTCGTCCCCCCGACCACGAGGCGGAAGCGCACGCCGTCGAGCGCGGTGCGCATGTGCTTCGAGTCCGCCAACAGGCCGGCGAACGGATCGGAGGCACGGTAGACGGCGAGGTACTCGCGGAGCGCCCGGAGCCCGTGCGAGGCGAGCTCGGCGTCAGCGAGCGCGTCGGCGAGGCCCTCGACCGCCGCGCAGTAGGCCGCGGTGGCGTTGAGCAGCCAGCGCGACATCTCGTGGCGATAATGGCCATTCGCGCGACGCGTGAGACGCAGGCGCATCGTCCACATCTGCCTCCCGAACTCCCTCACGGCGTCGAGCACGACAGGGTCCTCGAGGTCAGCAAAGACCTCGTGGCGGTAGGCGATCGTCTCGAGATCGCGGACCGGAGTCCGGAAGAACGGCTCGAGGTGCGTGTCGAGGCGACCCTCGAGGACCTTCGCGATCACCTGGTCGAGCCGCAGGTCACCGAAGTAGTCGGGCTCCGGCGTGCCGTCGCCCGGCGCGTCGTGGCGATCCGGGGGGAACAGGATGCTCGCAAACCCGACCACAGCCCGGGTGGCGAGAGAGGGCTCCAGTGTGAGCATCGCGCGACCTCCACGTGTGAACTCACGCAGAGGCCGTCAGCGGCCGGTGCCGCGGATCATCGGGCGGTGCCCGATCGGCGAGCCTCATCGCCGCGGGCATCGTACCGCGTTCGGCCCGAGAGCCCGCCGACCGCGATTCCGCGTCAGGCGTTCGCGACGAGGCGACGAAGCTGCCGCGCGACGATCGCGCCGGGCTGCGCGAGGGTCGCGGGGAGCGGCAGGGCTGCCGAGCGACATGCCGATGGCAGCGATCCGGCCGGCGAGCGTCGAGAGCGTCAGTTCGACGGCGTGGATCTCCGACGCCGGCACGGACTCCGTGCGCGAGTGGGTCACCACATGGACCCCGCCCGGCGTCACGACGAACGCGCCGGGTGCGCGGTGGCCCGCGCGCCGTGGACTCGCTACCGCCGCCAGCACTGACGGTCCGGCGCGGTCGACCAGTTCGCGCAGCTCGGCCGTGTCGCCGAACGGCGCGAGCGCCGCCCAGTCCGGCTCGATCGGCGACGTGTCGTGGATGCGGCGAGGCAGCACGCCCGGCTGCGGCAGGAACCGTCGCGCGAGGTCGCCGAAGACGCGCGCCTCGGCCGCGAACTCGCCCGGCAGGCGAGCGACTGTCGCGCCTGCGACGGTCCGGATCTCGACCCGGACGCTGGCTGGACGAGCGTCGACCACGACGTCAGCGAGGCGCTCCACGGGAACCGACACGACGTCCACGCCCCAGTCGGAGAGGTATCGATCCGGCTCGGCATGGTCGACCAGCCAGGCGACCTCGTGGTCGGTCAGGAGGAGGAGGGCGGCTCGCCGGTCGCCGTGATGGTGCAGCCGCTCGACGAGGCCGGCCGCCACCAGCGGTGGCCGCTCGACCCAGTAGAGGATGCGCTCGTCGGCTTCGAGGATCGCCTCGAGCCCCCGGACGAACCGGGGCGGCAGGCGAGCGATCGAGTACTCGGCGAGCGAATGCGGGGTCGTGAACCGGACGCGCTCGGGGGCGTCCTTCTCTGCCGGCTGCCATGCCCGCCCGCCGACGATCCGTTCGCGCGCCCGGCGATCGCGCCAGGCTCGCCGGCCATCGCGCACGCGCCGGCGCGTCGTCGGCGCGTCGATCCACTCGCCGGAGGCGAAGTCGCCCCCTGCGGCGACCCGGACGAGAGCGTCGATGGGAACGCGGGCACCGGGCAGCCGCAGGACGGCGAGGAATCGGCCGTGGGCGGCGAGTCCGCCAACGATCTCGCAGGCGATCGTCGCGCCCGCGAACGTGGACGAGGGGACGGCGATCAGGGCTGGCGTCGCACGCCCCGTCCCATCGTCTGTGTCCACGAGATGTCCGCGGTCGAGCCCCAGCCAGGGGCCGCGGTCGCGCGCTCGCTGCCCGACGAGCGCGATACCACCAGCATCGCGCTCGAAGTCCACCCCGGGGCCGAGTGGCTCCTCCACCTCGGCGATGACCGGGTCGCGACCGCCGCTCACGACCACAGGGTGCCGGCTGATTGCGAGTCATCGGCTCTGCCACGGCACATGACGCTACCTCGTATCACGCCGTCGAGCTCGAACCAGCGCGCGGCGGGGATCGAGGTGCCATCAGCCAGTGGTGGCGGTTTCTGGCGCTTCGAGACGCCGAGGCGGACACCATCGCCAACTCACGCGAGCGTAGTCCGGGCAGCGATATGGCGTCAAACGTCGCGGCAGACCCAGCGACCCAGGAGCAGAAGCGGTCGTCTGGCCGATCAGGACCCTGACGCAGCCGCCCGTTGGGCCGGAGGTCGGGCGAGGCCTGCCGCCGGGGTCGGATCGTGCTCGCCACCGGCGTTGGCTCGTGTCCGACACCGTTGCCGAGGTCACTCGTCCCAGCCGACGAGGATCGGCCGGTGGAGGGCGGGCAGCGGCAGCGATTCGGCCTCCGCCTGGACCGCATCGCGTTCGGCCGGCGAGAGGGGGCGCCAGGGCCGAATGCTCACCGCCTCCGCCCGCCGCCACGTCCCGACGAGCTCTCCACCCACGAGGACGGCGCCCGGCCAGGCGCGCGGCGTCCACAGCGCGCGGCGACGATCGACGTCAGGCACCAGGAGCTCGCGATCGGCCCCCTGGAGGAGGAAGTAGGTGTCGCCGCTGGGGAGGAGCCGGGCCGCCGCCGGAGGCCCTGCGGGGGCACGAAACAGCGGTTCGTCGGCGGCCAGGATCCATCCGTCGCCGATCGGCGTCCGGACCGCCGCCAGCGACGCGGCGAGCGCGTCGAACGCCGCCCGGGCGCGCGCCGGGGTGATGCCCGCCCACTCGCCGAACGCCGCGGGCGTCGTGGGACCGAAGACGTGCAGGTATCGCCGCGCGAGCTCGTCGCGGGCCTCGCGCGGATCGATCCCGGGCCTCGGCACTGCCCAGACCGCCGGCTGCCGGGAGCCGTCCCAGCGGATCAGGAAGCGGCCGGTCGGGGCGGCGTAGCGCAGCGAGTTCGGGTGCACGTCGAGCGCGTGGCCCGCCTCTGCATAGGTCATCCTCCGCCCGTCGAGGAGGGCCTCCAGTCGCGCGGCCATGTCCTCGGCCCGCCGGCGGCCCCTGTCATCGTCGGGGAGCCGCCCCAGTGTGAAGACGCCGCGGTCGAGAGCCGCGACCACGTACGCGCTGAACCGCGGGCCCCAGAGCTGCACGAGCGACGAGTCTTCCCAGGTGGACGGTTGGGCCGCCGCGACACGGGCGTGGATGGAGAGGAGCGCGGCCCTGGGCGTGCTGTCCTGCAGCCCGGCCCACGCCGCGTGGCGGAGAGAGTCGGCGCCGGGCGGGAGCCGCTCGGTGAGCGCCCCGACGTCCTGTCGGTAGGCGAGGATCTGCGGCCTGGTGAGCTCGAGCTGCCCGGTGCTCACGCGAACGTCGTCCATCCCACCTGTCCGCCGCCGTGACCGGCGGCTGCGCCGCATCTTCGCACGGGCGCCGCGGCGCACGGTTGTGCCCCGTTGGCGGGACCGCCCCTGGGTCCCCCAATTGGAGTCAGGGTCTCGGATCCTCCAGCCGTTCGATCCGCATCGGGCGGCCGTCGCGGAGGATCGGCACGGTGTCGGTCATGTCCACCTCGGCGCAGAAGGGCAGGTCCTCGTCCTCGCCGATCTGGCGCAGCGTCCGCCCGCCGTCCGAGTCGAGCAGGGCCGCCAGCGTGTCGGGATACGACGCGTACAGGCGCACGGCCGCGCTCGCCGCATCAGACAGGCTGACGTCGAGGCCGCGTGCCTCCGCCGCCGCGACGACGCGCGCCACGATGACGCCGGCCGCGACCGCGTCCTCCAGCACGAAGCGCCGCTGAAGTCCGGCGCACACGATGCGGACCCCCACGCCGCGCGTCTCGGCGATCCGCAGCGCCGCCTCTCCGCACGCGCCGGCGTTTCGGAGGCAGCCGACGAGGACGTCCTCGGCGCGCCGGAGCATCTTCAGGATCGCGGTGCCATTGGTCGTGGACAGGACGGCGCTTCTGCCCTGCACCCCGGCCCGGGCGAGCGCCGTCGGAGAGTTGGCGAAGTCGAAGCCTGGCGGACGTCGCAGGTGGCGCTCGCCGACGAGGATGCTCCCAGTCGCACGGCCAAGCCGGCGCGCTGCCTTCACGGCGCCCTCGATGTAGATGTCCGAGCAGCCGAGGTCCAGCAGGGTGGTGATCGTCGTGCTGGCCCGGATCTCGTCGACGACCACGAAGACGGCCGGATCGGCGAGTCGCGCGGCCTGTGGCACGAGCGCGACGTCGATGTCCATGGAACGGAAGGTCAACCTCTCACCCTGCTTCTGCCCGGCGAACGTCGGCCGCCGTCGGCGGGGAGCCCGAGGACTTCTCGCACTCCTCCTCGGCCAGCGAGGCTGAGCCGTGTCCTGAGCTGCAACGTTCGTGCCCCGGGACCGCCGCCGGACCAGTCTGCCACGGTCGGGTTGTCCGGTGACGTGCGATACGAACTCGTCGGCAGGCAACACCATGCCCGGGCACGTTCGATCTCGAGGACGAGGTTGGCCGTGCCCACCGGGACCGGTGGATCGAGGTCAGTGCCCAGGGGCGGCGATCGTGAACCGGCCGATGGCCGTGAGATCAAGGTGTCCCGAGTACCACCGCCCGCCCGGGCTCAGAAGAGCAGGAGCCCTCCCGCGGGGTCGGGAACGATCTCGTAGGGCGGGCCGGCGGCGTGCACGCCGAAGATCAGCGTCATCACGAGCATGAAGGCGATCGCGACGGCGATGAGGAGGAGAGCGCGGATCAGATCGTCCGCAGCCGCCCACCGTTGAACGGTCCGCTGAAGCGCCATGGTGCGCCTCCCGCCGGGTCACCGAGTACAGGCAGGCGAGACGCTCCGCACGAGTCAGCGACCCGATCGACCCGTGCGCCGGACGATGCGGTCCCTGGATCCATCGCCAGTCATAGGCTGCGCCTGCCGCTCGTCGACCGGTAGAGGCGTTTGGCAGTTACACCCCTACCGAGTCTGAATCCGCCTGGCCGCGCCGCACTGTTGGGGTGCGCGGCTGGGCGACGGCTGCCTGCTGTCTGCGCACGAAGTCCAGCATCGGCTCGATCCATGTGACGCGCCTTCTCGGATCCGGCTGATTGTCGCGCACCTGGTCTCGCCCTCCGCCAGGAATCTCGACAGCGGACGGTGCTGCCACCTGGGCCGGTTCTTGTGGCGGAGACTCGTGGTCCGTCGCCGGGGTGCTGCTCGGATCGTTCCCGAGCCCGGCCGCCCAGAGGTGGCCGAGCGCCGCGAGCGCGAGGGCCTTGTCAGCCGCTTCGATCTGGTCGACCGTTGTGCCGCTCCCGAGAACCGACGACGGATCCCGCCGTCCGGTCACCAACGCAGCCAGCGCGGACCCGCCGGCGTTGCGGTTGCGTCGGCTTGCGGGCCGTCAGCCGTCACGCCTCAATAGACGCAGCCGAAGCACGACTGGGCCGTGGCGGCGACGACATAAGGCGCGCTGCCGTGCGCGTTCGAGGCCACGAGCACGATGGCGTTGTAGGCAAGGCCCGTCGGGTCGTACTGGTCGATGTTGCCGCCGATGTCCTCGTGCGTGGAGGTCCACGTGGCCGTGCCCGTCGCCGCGGGCACGCGCTGCAGCAGCACCATGTCCTTGCCGGCGATCTTCATACCCGCCAGGACGCACGGCGCCTGGTCGATCTTCGTGGGGCACGAGGTGATCGCATAGACGAGCATCGTCACGCCCGCCGGGTCGCGTTCGGTCCAGCGCACGGTGACCGTCAGGACGGTCATGCCCGTCGCGTCGGTGCCGGTGGCGGGATCGGCGTAGGTCACGCCGGTGGGACGCGCCGGGACGCCGGCCCTGGGCGTCGCGGTCGCCGCGGACGGGCTCGGGCTCGGGCTCGGGCTCGGGGTCGCCTGCGGGGCGACGGACGCGGCCGGAGACGGCGGACTGCTCACCGCGGTGGCGGAGGGCGATTCGGACGTGGCGACCGAGGACGGCGGTGCCGAAGGTTGGGCCGGAGGAGGGACGGCGGCGGCCGACGGTGGTGTCGGCGTCGATGCGGCGCTGCAACCGAAGGCGATGAGCACGACGCCGACCAGCGCGGTAACCCACGCGCGTGGCGCGCGGGCCGACGAACCGAGGTTTGTCGACGGGTGGGCCATGGGACGCTCCCTCCGCTGCCGTGGGCGACGCGGCTGAGACGGAGACGCCACCGGCGGTGTGACTCTCCGTCCACGACCCGTCTGGGACGCGACGCGATCCATGCTCGAAGCCCGCGACACGACGGGGCGAGCACATCTCCGCCGCGGACGGTCACAGACGTTCGCGGCGGCTTCCCGCGACCGCCTCGGCGTAGGGACATGGCGACCACCGCCAAGTCCTCGGTCGCAGGATCGACGTCCAGCTCCGCGATGGGAAAACAAACGCGTTCCGACGGCCGAGCGAATGGCGCCGGGCGAGGCACGCGTGCGCGTGGATCACGAGCGCCGCCGCCGAGATCCTCGCGAAGGTGGCATGCAAGCGGCCGGCGATCAGCGAATCGGGCCACGATCAGCTCGAACGCCGTACGCGCGTCGTCACGAGCACTGCGCCCAGGAGTCCGCCGATCAGTGCAGCGATCACCGACGCAGGCGGCGTGGGGGAGGGCGGCCGAGGTTCCTGGGTGGCCGTCGCGGGCGGACTGCACACGTAGGTCCGGAACTGGCGGTCGAACGGGAACCGGTCCCAGCTCGTGACGCCGTCTGCACGCCTGAGCCGCTCGCCGACGAAGGCAGAACCGGCTCCATAGCCAGTGTCACCGGGGCTGGTCACCCACGTCACCGTGGGCTGGCGGAGTACGAGATCGGCGTCGCTCGCGCCCTGCAGGGCAGGCAGGACGATGGCGATGACCGACCCTGCGCGGATCCGCACCCCGGGCGAGACCGGCACGTCGATCCAGCCGCTTGCTTGCAGGGCCGCCTGGCTGAGCTTGCCGCGGGCAAGCACCCTGCCTGTCGAGGATCCGGCACGGATCTCGACGGGGAGATCTTCGGTGAGATCCCTGCCCGAGGCGTCGATGGCGACGCGCTCGAGCGTGCCGGTCCGGCCGACGGTCACCGTCTGGGCCAGGGCCACGCCGGCGACGGAGCCGGAAGGGCTGTAGGCGAAGGGTGTCCACCGATAGTCGGTCTTGACCGTGTTCGACTCGAACAACTGGTCCAGCGGGGCATTCACGGCGCTGCACGCCGGTTGCTGGCTCGACGAAGTCGGCGCCGCGCCGGGAGCGCCCCAGCCCCAGGCGAGGCCCGCGGCCTGGGCCATGGCTCCGACGCCAATCGTCAGCGCAATCAGGTACGTCGCGGCGCGCGACTCCATCGCGGACCTCCACGAGTCGGTGAGTTGGCGACGTGGAGACGGAGATCGAAGGGCAGATGTAGCGCGGCAGACGCGACGAACCGCGGCAGACGCGACGAGGCCCCGCGCCCGGCGGATCCCCGCTCCACGGACCCGGCGTGAGAGCCTTGAGCGCCGAAACTGCAGGGTCGGGATCTTCCCGACACGGGCGGGCCCTCGGGGACTGGATCCCCCGCGGGAATCGGCCGGCGATTGCGCGTCCCGGTACTACTGGGGAATGCCGACTCCTCCGGTGCGCGGATACAACTACCTCAGTCGATCAACGCCTCGCCGCGTCGATCATCACCCGGCGCGCTCGTGAACCCACGACGGCGCGACCAGCCCACGAGGAGCCGTCGAAACGCCACCCGCCACGAAGAGACGCCCGCGCGTTTCGGCCCGCGGCATCGTCATCAGCTATGCCCTGATCGGTGCGATCTGGATCGTCTTCAGTGATCGCATGGCGACCGCGCTGGCCCCGAGCCAGGACGCCCTCGCGACGATCTCGACGCTCAAGGGCTGGGCGTTCGTTGCCGTGACCAGCCTCCTCCTGACGGTCATGCTGGCCGGGCTCGACGCCGAGCGAGCCCGCCGCACGCGCGAGCTGGAGGTGGAGGTCGCCGAGCGGGAACGCGCTGACGAGCGCCTGGAGCGGCTCAACCGGGTGCTGCGGACGCTGGGCCTGGCGAACCAGGAGCTGGTCCGCACGATCGACGAGCCGGCGCTCCTGCGGGCGTTCTGTTCGATCATCGTCGAGCAGGGGGCGTTTCTCGGCGCGTGGGTTGGCTACCGCGGCGATGACCCGGCAGGCACGATCCGGCCGGCGGCCTGGGCCGGGCCACTGGATGACTACCTGGGTTCCATCGAGCTCAGCTGGGCTGATCCGGTCCGAGGCAGCCTGGGGCCGGCAGGCACGTCCATCCGCGAGTGCCGGACGGTCGTCAGCATGGACGCCAAGTCCGACCTCACGCTCGCATGGCGCGCCGAGATGCTCAAGCGAGGAATCCAGTCCCTGGCGGCGCTTCCGCTGAAAGTCGACGACGCTGCATTCGCGACCCTGGTCATCTATGCGGGCGACGCCGGTTCCTTCGGGCCCGACGAGATCGCCCTGCTCGAGGAGCTCGCCTCGGACCTCGGATACGGCGTGGCGACGCTCCGCGCCCGGGTCGCCGCCGCCCGTGGGGAAGCCGAACGCCGGCGCCTCGCCACCGCCATCGAGCAATCCGCCGACGCCGTGGTCATCACGGATACGTCCGGGGCCATCGAATACGTCAACCCCGCCTTCGAACGGGCAACCGGCTACAGCAGCGACGAGGTGCTGGGCCGGAACCCGCGGATCCTCAAGAGTGGCGTCCAGGGTCCGGCCTTCTACGCCGCAATGTGGGCCACGCTGTCGAACGGAAGCTCCTTCGTCGGCGACCTCACGAATCGGCGCAAGGACGGCAGCCTGTTCCAGGAGGAGGCGGTCATCTCGCCGATCCACGACGGCGCCGGCGCCGTCACGAGCTACGTGGCGGTGAAGCGGGATGTGACTCGCGAGCGGGCCCTCGAGGCCGCGCACGACCGGATGTCCCGGGAGCGCGCCATGATCGCGCGGAGCCTCGCGGACGTCATGGTCCTGCCTACGGCAGCGGCAACCGCCGAGGCCATCTGCCGGCAGGTTGCCGGCCTGTCCGGAGTCGGGACCGCATCACTCGCCTACTTCGGCCTCGACGGACCGGCCATGCCGCTGGCGTTCATCAGGGCGGACGGCGTGCCGGCACGATCGCGACGCCTGCCGTTCCAGCGCAGCCGAACCCTGAGGGAGCGGGCGGAGGAAGGGCCATGGGTCGAGGCCTGGGTTCGTCGACCCTGGCACCCCTACGACCGCCTCCATCTCGATCTGGGCACCAAGGCCCTTGCCTACGCGCCGGTCCGCCATGGCGGCCGGCTCATCGGGATCCTGACCGTCACTTCCGCTGACGCGGACGCCGTCCCGCGTCTCACCGAGTTCCTGCCCGCCCTCCTCGAGTTCGCTGGCTTTGCCGGCGCCCTGATCGGCCCGGCGGTTGCGGACCTGACCGAGGCAGGCAGCGCTCGCCAGTCCGTCGCCGAGATCATCAGGACGGCCGCCTTCGAGCCGTTCTTCCAGCCGATCGTCGACCTCGCGACCGGTGCGCACGCCGGCTACGAAGCGCTGACGCGCTTCGCGAGCGGGATCGCCCCCGATCTCGTCTTCGCCGATGCCCGGGTCGCCGGCCTCGAGCCCGAGCTGGAGCTGGCGACCATCAGGGCCGCGATCTCGGCCGCAACGGGGCTGCCAGACGGCGCCTGGCTCAGCCTCAATGTCTCCCCGAACCTCCTGACCGCGAACCGGCAGCTTGACGCGGTGCTGGCCCGATCCGATCGCCGGGTCGTGCTCGAGGTGACCGAGCACGTCCCCGTCGCCGACTACGCCGTCCTCCGCACGGCGATCGCCCGCCTGAAGCCCGAGGTCCGGATCGCCATCGACGACGCCGGCGCGGGCGTCGCCAACTTCAGCCACATCGTCGAACTGCGGCCCGCCTTCGTGAAGCTCGACATGCGGCTCGTTCGCGGAATCGAGGCGGACCGGACCCGCCAGGCCCTGATCCTCGGCCTGCTCCACTTCGCGAGCGAGTCGCAGAGCCAGACGATCGCCGAGGGGGTGGAGACCCAGGAGGAGCTGGCGACGTTGCGCGAGCTCGGGGTTCCGCTCGCCCAGGGCTATCTGCTGGGACGACCGGCTCCGGCGGCGTCATGGCCGGCCCGCGCGAGCGCCTTCGGGGAGGAGCCGGGATACCCGGTCGCCCGCCCGGAGCCCGGGATCACCGACACGGGGGCGGTACCACAGCCCGCGCCCGAGATCGATCCGGCACGTCCGGGCGCGATGCTCGCGGGCGACCCGGCGACAGCGTCCATCATGCCCGCGCCGCGCCGCGGTGGCGGGCGGCGTGGCAACCGGGCGTCGGCCGCGTGATGACGGTCGCCCACCTCGTGTCCGCGCCGGACCGCGACCGGCGGTTCGGTCGCTTCGCCATCGCGTGCGCCGTGGCAACCGTGACGCTGTTCCTGATCACGGCGGTGGTGGCCCCACCCGCACAGCGTCCCGGCCTGCTTGGCATCACCGCGCTCAGCGGCATGACCGTGGTCCTGGCCGCCGCGCTCCTGAGCAGGGGCTTCTCGCTGCGACTGCTCACCCTGGCCGGGCTCGTCCTCATGGTGCTCGGCATCGGCGCCGGGGCCCTGCTCCTCGACGGTCTGGACGGCGCCGCGGTCATGCCCCTTGCCGGTGCCGTGATCGCGTTGCCGGCGCTGCGCGGGCGCCGCCTCCTGGCCATGTTCGCCCTGGGATTCGGGGCGAGCATGCTCGGCGAGACGGCCGCCTATGTCAGCGGCGGCATGACACACCTGGCCGGTCTCGTCGAAGTGCCGCTCGCGCTCCTGGAGTCGGCCGTCATGCTGGCCTTCACCTACGGCCTCGTCTGGTGGGTCGGCGATCGCTGGTGGCGGGCCCACGAGGAGGCCGGTCGTGCCCTCGCGAGCCAGCGCCGGCTGCTCGACGTCAACGAGCGGTTGCTCTCCACGCTCGACCCCGAGGGGGTCCTCAACCTCATTGCCGACTCGCTCAAGTCCGTCGTGGCCTACGACAACCTCACCATCTACCGGGTCGATCACGCGGCGCGGTTGCTGCGGCCGTTCCTGGCCCGTGACCGCTTCGCGACCCTCATCATGGATTCGACCTTTCCCTTTGACCGTGGCATCACCGGCTGGGTGGTCGCCCACGGCGAGGCCCAGTGCGTGAACGACGCCCATCGCGATCCGCGCACGACGGTCATCCCGGGCACGCCGCCCGAGGCGGAGTCCCTCATCGTCGTGCCGCTCTTCGTGGGCGGCACGATCGCCGGCACCCTCAACGTCGGCCGCATGGGCGAGTCCGAGGCGCACTTCAAGCCCGAGGAGTTCGAGCTCGCGCGCCTGTTCGCCGGCCAGGCGTCGATCGCCCTCCAGAACGCCGAGGCCCACCGGGCGGTGCAGGCCCGCGCCGAGACCGATGCCCTGACCGGCCTCCTCAACCGGGGCGAGTTCGATGCGAGGCTCGCGGCGCTGATCCTCGACCCGCGCGCCCGGCCGCTCGCCCTCGTCATGCTCGATCTCGACGACTTCAAGGAGTACAACGACCGCCACGGCCACCCGGCAGGCGACGCCCTGCTGCGGGCGACCGCGGGGGCCATCGGCGATGCGGTCCGGGACGGTGACCAGTGCTTCCGATACGGGGGCGACGAGTTCGCGATCCTCCTGCCTCAGACTGCCGAGCCGGGGGCGACCCACGTCGCCGACCGGGTGCGAGGCTCGGTGGCGCGGGTCGCGGCAGGCGAAGGCTGCGGCGTGACCGCGAGCGTCGGACTTGCCTGCACGGCCTCCGGCCCGCTCGGGCCGCGCGGCTCCGTTGGGCCGGGCGACCTTGTGACCTGCGCGGACGCCGCCCTCTACCGCGCGAAGCAGGCGGGCGGCGACCGCGTCGAGGTTGCCGGCGAGGACTGCCACGCGATGCCATCGCTCGTGGGCAGCCACGGGATGAGCCAACGCGGCCACGCAGACCGATCAGGCGACATCTCGAGCGTCGCCTGACGACTCGCCCGGCCGGACGCTGGACGCGTCTGCGGGTCGCAGCTGCGCTGCCCGACGCCCTGCCGGCCGGCTGACTGGTCATCGCCCGAGGTCACCGAACGGCGCCGGGACAGGCCCGCGAGTCGGTCGGATCCCCGACTCGCGGGGACTGGCTCAGCGGGCGACGTCGCGCCGCGTCACCCCCCACGCGCCGATCAGGATCCCGCCGACGGCGATGACCACGCTGGCGACGATCCCGACTGGGTCCCACTGGCCGATCATCGGCTGGCCCATGTGCGCCGTGAGCGCGAGCTGGTAGAACCAGTCGGGCAGCTTGAGCGCCGGTGACAGGAGGTCGATGAGGTACGTCGCGACGACCACGAGCGCGGCGATCTCGGCGGCGAGCGACGTCCGCCACAGGCCACCGACCGCGACGCCGATCCCGACGATCGCGACGGCGAAGATACCGAGCGACGCAGAGCCGAGGATGGCGTCGCCCGCGGACGCGCCACCCGCCAACGCGCCGAGCCCGATCCCGATGGCGATGATCGCAGTCATCAGGACGACCGCGATGACCGCTGCCACCCCGCCGGCAATCACCCAGCGCGCGCGCGTCATCGGAACCGCGAGGACCTCCTCGAGCCGTCCGTCGGTCTCATCGGACGCCCACTTCGAGACGAACGTCGTGGCGGCGAAGCCTGCGGCGATATAGAACAGCGCGACGTAGAGCTGGAGCCAGCCGCCTGCGGTGGCGAAGTCGAAGCCGGGGAAGATCGTCCCGAACGCGTTGGTGATCGTCGTATCCGACCCGACCTGCCTGGCGAACGAGCCGACGAGCGACGCCAGGAGCCCGCCCATCACGCCCATGCCCAGGCCCCAGGCCAGCGCCCGCGGCAGCTGGTCGCCGAAGGCCCGCGCTACCGGGCCGCGCACGCCCAGGACGCTCTTCGGCAGGGAGGGGAACGAGAGGCCGGCCGTCACCCCGAGGTCGCGGCGGCTGAACAGCTCGACGCCGATGACGATGAAGATGACCGCGACGACCCCCACCGCGGCAAGGCCGGTCCAGTCATAGAAGCCGGCGAGCGGGACGTGGTTGACGGTCCAGTGGAACGGGCTCGCGCCGACGAGCGGACCGCCGACATCCAGGCCGCTCGCCATCCACAGGACGACCATGGCGATCCCGGCCACCGCGGCCGACCCGGCGCGGCCGAGGACGGGGGCGAGGGCGAGCGCGAGGCCGCCGAAGCACATGGCGATGAAACCGGCCCAGAGCGCGAAGCCGATCGCGCCGCTGAGCGGGATCGTGTCGCCGAGCGCCGCATTGCCGAACGCGTTCGAGCTGACGAAGGTCATGATCGCGACGATGGCCATCGCCAGCCAGAGCATCGTGAGGTGGGCGGCCAGCTTCTCGATGGCGATTCGCCGTTTCCCGAATGGGCCGACGGCGACGAAGTCGAGGCTGCCGCGGGCTGCCTCGCCGGCGAGCGTCCCGGACAGCGCCAGGATCGACCACAGCGCGGTGCCGAGGGCGAACAGGGCGCCGTACTTCCAGGTGATGTAGCCGCCGAGCGTGCCGAGCTTCTCGCCCATGAGGGTCGCGTTGCCGAACAGGTTGACCATCGAGGCGGGCATGCTCCCGACGAGCTTGTCGACCCCGAGCCGGTCTGCGGGAGTCGGGAAGATGGTGGTGATGGCCGCGCCCATGATCAACGGGAGGCTGCCGAGGAGGCCGGCCGCAATGATGAACGCGAGCCGGGAATCCCGGATGGTCTTGCCATAGACGCTCCCGAAGCCGTAGAGGCGGCGACGGAGCGGGATCGGAGGAAACGTCGTCGCGACGGTCGGGCGCGGCGTCCCTGCGCTGGCGGTCATGTCAGTTCACCTCGACTCGACGGGCTCCTGCCCGTACTGGGCGAGGAAGGTCTCCTCGAGCGAGGGCTCGCGCGACACGAAGTCGAGCAGCTCGTAGCGCGCGGCCGCCCGGACGACCGGGGTGATCGCACCGGCGACGCGCATCCGCAGGACGTGATCGTCGGCAACGAGGTCGCTCACCCCGGGGAGCGCCTCGAACTCGGCGGCGGGCACGGGACCTGCGAAGCGGAGCTCCACCTGGTGGTGGGCGAGGTCGCGCAGGCCCTCGACGGTGTCGGTCTTGACGATGCGGCCATCGCGGATGATCGCCACCCGGTCGGCACTCTTCTCGACTTCGGAGAGGATGTGGCTGGAGAGGAAGACGGTCGAGCCGTTCTCGACCGTCTCGCGAAGGGTCGCGAAGAACGTCTGCTGGACCAGCGGGTCCAGGCCGCTGGTGGGTTCATCCAGGATGAGCAGCTCCGGCCGGTGCTGCAGGGCGATGATGACGCCGACTTTCTGTTTGTTGCCCTTGCTGTACTCGCGGAAGCGCCGTGTCGGGTCGCATTCGAAGCGCTCGATGAGGGAGCGCTGGTACGCCGCATCCACGCCGCCCCGCAGGTTCGCGAAGTACTCCAGGGTCTGGCCGCCGGTGAGCCGGTCGTAGAGCGTGAACTCGCCCGGGATGTACCCGATGCGGCGGTGGATCGCCACCGGGTCGGCCGACGACTCGATGCCGAAGACGCGTGCCCGCCCCGAGGTCGGGCGGATGAGATCGAGCACGGTGCGGATGGTGGTGGTCTTGCCGGCGCCGTTCGGCCCGAGGAATCCGAAGACCTCGCCCTGGTTCACCTGGAGGTCGACATCGATGATCCCGCGGTGAGAGCCGTAGGACTTGGTCAGCTTCTCGGTCTCGATGACGGCGGTCATGCAGTGGTCTCCTCTGGCTGGAGGTGCCCGGTGCGGACCGGGCGAGTGACGGCCGAGCCGTGCTCGGCCAGGTAGCGGTCGATGAGGACGGGGAGCTCGCGGGCCACGAACGCGACCGCGTCGTGGACCTCCTGGAGCCGCTCGCGGCCCCCGGGCCGGCCGTCGACGGCGGCAAGGCCCTCGGAGGTGATCGCGAACAGCCGGCCGTAGGCGGTGCCCGCCGAACGCAGCAGGGAGTCGAAGGTGCCCGGCGGCGCACTGAAGAACTCGCGCCGGTCGCCGCGCCGGTGGGCGCGGCGGATCATGCCCGCCGATGCGAGCGACGCTGCCGCGCCGCTGATCGCTCCCCGGCTCGCCTTGAGCGCTTCGGCGAGATCACCCGCGGTCTGCCCGGGCGGATCGCAGATGAGCAGCCAGGCCCACAGTCGGCCGGCCATCGGGGTCATCCCGTAACTGCCCAGGTACTGGCCCATCGCCTCGACAAATGCTGCCTCGTCTTCCGTCATGTCCTGATGCTACTTCTGTCTGTATGTTCAGACAATACTGAAGATTCGGTATCTCCTGATAGCTCGTCAGCCGAACCAGCGCCGCAGCGCTCGTTCGTCGACGAGCGGCCCGAAGGCGCCGGGGACTCCGAGGATCCGGTCGAACGCCTCGAAGTAGGCCGCCAGCGTGCAGGCCACGGTCTCGTACGAGACGATGCCGTCGCGACGGGCCAGGAAGAGCCGGGTCGCCACCTCGTTGAGCCCGAGGATCAGTGACGTGAAGACCGCGGCGCTGCCTTCTGGAGAGGCCAGTGCGAATGACCCGTCCGCCGCCCCCTCGCGCAGGATCGTGAGGAGCAGCGGGGTGAGACGCGTCGCCACGGCCGCGCGCATGCGCTCGAGCACGATCGTGTTCTCGTCGGAGTACCACGTCCGCACCAGCTCCTCCACCGCCTCGGGCTGGAGCTCCGGCTGCACGCTCTTCCACTGGGCGATGCCGGCGAAGATCCCCTGGAGCTTCTGCAGGGCGGTCAGCTCCGGATCCGCAGCGATCGGTGCCACCGTGCCCGTTCCCGCATCGACCATGCGGTCGACGATGGCCGCCAGGAGCGCGGCCTTGGAATCGAAGTAGTGGAAGAACGCGCCCTTCGACGCCCCGACCTCCTCGATGACAGCCTGGACGCTCAGCTGCTCGTAGCCCTTCGCCTGGATGAGTCGGATCGCGGCGTCGACGAACGAGTCGCGCCTGGCGGCGTAGGCCAGAGGATTGACGGTGCGGGCCATGTGACCGAAATCATAAACCGACCGACGGACTATTACAAGCCGCGGTCACTGCTGCCCGGGCGTGACCTCCAGCGGCCGGAGGAGCTCGGCCACCCGATCTCCTGGTGGCGGGCAGCAGGCTCCTGGGCCGGAGGGCAACCGCTACCAGACCTCGAGGTCCTGGTGCCAGGCGGTCGGCCTTCTCACCGGTAGCCGCGGGACAGCAGGTGCCGTGCGCCGGCGTGCATCGCTGCGGGGCTCACCACCGCGAAGTCGAAGGCGTCGGCCAGCCGGTCGGTGATGTTGAAGGCGAGGCATACGGCCAGGGCGTCCTCGATCTGCTGCCGGGAAACGCCCGCCGCCAGCACGGCACGCATGTCGTCCGCCTCGATGGTGTGCTCCCGGGTGAGAGCGCCCAGCATCCGCAGAGTGGCCCGCGGCGGCTCCTCGATCGGCGCCGTCTCCAGATCGGCGAGCGTGGCGGCGACCTTCGCGTCGTCCCGATACCACAGGCTCGACGTCGCCGAATGCGCCTGGACGCAGAACGCGCACTCGTTGACCTTCGAGACGTAGGCGGCCATCAGCTCGCGATCGCCGATCGACCACGCGGACGGCCCACGCATCGCCTCGTGCGTGAGGTCGCCGGCTCCGTAGAAGTCGGGGCGGTAGAGCGCCAGCTTGACGGCATCGACCACGGGCTGGCGTGAAACGAGGCGGATCAAGGCCAGCAGCGCCTTCGTGCGGAGGCGGTGTCCGTGATCCAGGACCGCGAGGCGCATCGGTCACTCCTCCCCGGTCGCGGCGAGAAGCGCTGCGAGTCCCTTGTCGTACTGCCGTGTCGCCTCGCCGATCGCGGCGCACACCACGATCTCGAAGACCTGGTCCTCGCTCAGGCCCGCCGCCCGGACGGCCGCGACGTCCTCATCGGTGATCTGGTAGGCATGGTGGGCCACCTTGTCGACCAGGGTGCGCATCGGCTCAGCGAGCCCGGTGTCGTCGAACGCCGCCTGGCGCAGCTCACGAGGCGCCCGGCCGTCATGGCCGAGGACTCGGGTGACCAGCGCCCGGTGCGCCTGCTGGATGTCAGTCATGGTCCTGCAGCTCCTGCGGTGTGGCAGCTGGGCGCGTCGTCGCGGGCTCCTCGCGCCGACGGCCATCGCAGCGGCCGCCACCTCCCGCGATCCATCGGGCGGCGGGTTCGACGAGGCGCTCCGCCCGAGCGCGCTGCGCCGTATCCAGCCACTGTTGATGGGGGCGCGAATCTCCGCGCGCCCAGGCTGGTCCAGGCTCCTCCGACGGTGCGGAAGGTGCCCTGGGCGACAGGGTACATCACACCTGGACGGCGGGCCCCCGACCGCGCTGCCGCTGGGCGGCATGACCCGGACCACTGCCGGTTTGACGAGGCCGCAACCCCGCGCGATCGAATCCGGTCGGCTTGCGATCGATCTGCGATCGACATCCTCGACGCTCCCCGGGATCCCGGGTGGTGGGGACCACCAGGGCGAGGAAACGCCCAGCGATCGGGCCGCAGCTCCCGACGCCCCGGCCTTCGACCGAAAGCGAGGAATGTGATGTCCGGGACGCCGAGCCGAACGTCGTGGTGGGCCACGCTCGGAGCACTCGTCGCCGTGCCTCTCCTGGCGGCCGCCTGCGCCACCGCGCCGGGAGGCACGGTCTCGAGCAACGGGCCGGCTGTCAGCCAGGGCCCGGGGGCGCTCGACTCCGCATCCCCCGGCGCGACGCTCGCCGGCGGCACGGCCGGCGCCGGGTCGATCGATCCATGCCAGAAGCTGACCAAGGCCGACGTCCAGCCGTTCTTCAGCGTCCCGATCGTCACGCAGCTGCCCGGGCCAATCCCCGGCACCTGCGAATGGGCCGCGAACAACAGCCCCGGAGGGGTCGAGACATCGCTCGATGTCTGGGTCGTCACCGGGCAGGACGCGCTCGATGGGTGGTCGATGGCGTCCGGTCCTGGAGCCACGATGTTCAGTGGCGTCGGCGACCAGGCGGAGCACTACCCTGGCAGCCCGGACTTCGTCTCGATCAAGGGCGACGTCAGCTGCAAGATCACGACCGTGGGCTATGCCCACCTCGCCGGCAAGATGGACTATCCACCGGCCGCCATCCCGGATGCGGCGGCCACCCAGATCGCCCAGGCGTACGGCACCCTGTGCAACAGGATCTATGGCGGCGGCACCACGACGCCGACGATGACGGCCGCCCCGATCGCCGTCTCGGGCGGTGGGTCAGCGGCACCCACTCCCACGGTGAGCATTCCGCCGGTCGGCGGCACCCTGGGCGCCGCCTTCCCGCTCCCCGAGGGGCTCGATTGCTCCGGCAAGACCACGACGACCTCCGAAGCGACGACCTGCGAGACGACCACCACGGGCGACCAGATGGCGATCTATCCCTTCTTCCTGAGCGTCCTGCCTGCGCACGGCTACACGATCAACCACGAGCAGGAGGAGGTCGCCAACGCCAAGGAGATCGCTTCGATTCTCTTCATTGGGAACGGAGCCGGCGGCTTCTCGTCGATCAGCATCATCGGCACGCACGTCACGATCACGCTCCAGGCGCCCTGAGCGTCCGCGGTGCGGGCCGCCTGCCTCACAGGAGGCTGAGCGCCGAGTAGATCGACCCGAGGAACCGGCTCGGCACGGACGCCAGCCGCCGCGTCTCGCGGAACCCGGCGCCCGCCGCCAGGTTTGCCCACGAGCGGAACGACAGCGGGAACGGGACCCACGGGTTGCCGTGATCCGTGTCGTACTCGACGAGGACCAGGCGGCCGCCGGGGCGCAGGTAGCCCCGGACGAGCCGGAGGACGGCCAGCTTGTCACGCTCGAAATGGAGCGAGTTCGCCATGACGATCCCGTCGAGCGGTGGCAGCTCGAGCGGCAGCGTGAAATCGGCGACGAGCGGCGTGACGGTGACGTTCGGGAACCGGTCGCGGAGGGCTCGCAGCTGAACCTGGAGCGCGCGGCTTTCCCGGTCCACCGTGTGGATCGTGCCCGACGGGCCGAGGAGGTCGGCAAGGGCGACGGTGAACGCTCCCTCGCCCGACCCGAGGTCGGCCCAGTTCCTGCCGCCCCCGACGACGCCCTCGCGAAGGAGGCGCACATGGTCGTGGTGGTCCATGGCGCGAAGTCTGGCGCACGCGGGTTCGATTGCCGATAACAGAACGCCCTGGGTGCTCTCGCGCTCGGATCGTGCCCGCGGTGCGCCCTGCCGCCGCTCCGGCTACGATCCGTCGGCCCAAGTCCACTCGTCCGGGAGTCCCATGAAGCGTCCCACTGTCGCGCTCGCGCTCGCCGCGTGCCTGCTCACCGCCGCATGCGGCGGCGCTGCCAGCGCGTCGCCGCCAACCGCCGGCCTGTCGCCCGGGTCGTCCACGGCGGCTGGTTCCACCGGCCCATCGACCGCCTCCGCGGAGCCGTCGGCCGCTTCAGCCGGGCCGTCGGCCGCCGGCACCGGAGATGGGGCCGCCCTCTGCGATTCCTGCAGTCGGAGATCCCGGCCATCCAGAAGGCCGGGTCGACCGGCGGCGCGGTCGCGCAGCTGGCCATCGACTACGCAGACTGGATCGGGGCGGACCCGTCTCGTGGCCTGCCGGACGCGGCCGCGATGGACACCCTGACCGAGGCCTCGTGCCCCGACGTCCGGGCGAGCGTCCTCAGGATCATCGGCGGCGACAACTTCGCGAACTCCTTCTGAGGGCCCAGGGCGTCAGCCTCGGCCTCGGGAGGCAGGAGCGAGGCAGCTCCTCAGCTGGCCCCAATCGCGCAGAGGCATGAGCCACCTGGCCTGATCGTCAGGTCAGGCTCCCGAATTCGATGCGCCTGGCCAGGTCGGCCAGGGCGACCGGCAACTCCTTGTCGATCACCTTGCGGGCGCGCCCCTCGGCGAACCGGAGGAAGCCCTTGAGCGTGATCGAACCAGTGAGATGGAGGCAGGTCCCGGAGCCGTCTGCCCCCGCGACGTCGAGCGTGCAGCGCGCCTCGATGGCGGCCGGGCCGGTCAGTGAGTGGATCGCGAGCGCGGCCGGGCGGTCGAACGCGTCGATCTCAGCGAGCAGTTCGATCGGTCCGGTCGGACCTCGGAGGAGGAACCTGAGCTGTGTGCCGGGGCCCGGCGGGCCCGGCGTCACCTGCGCTGCCTCCTGGATCGCCTGCTGCCAGCGCGGGTAGTTGCCGACGTCCGCCAGGTAGTCGAACACGACTGCCGGTTCGCGGGCGATCAGTTCGTCTCGATCGATCTCGACCGTCATCCGATCATGGTCCCGCGCCTGGACCAGGCCTGCGATCGCCTCGGCGGCCTCGAGGGCTTCGGAGACCTGGGCGACAGCGATCTCCTTCGGCATTGAGGTGGCACGGCAGGCGTGCCTCAGCCCAGGCGCTCGATCAGGCGGGCCCTGGAGGGCCCCCGGTGACGTTCGATGAGGTCGAGGGTCAGGGCGGCCGTCCAGGCGAAGCCGTCACTGCCATAGCCGGTCCCGTCGATGGGGTCGAAGTACTCGCGAAACCCTGACTTCTCCACGAGCCGGATGCTGCTCAGGACGATGTCGTCGGTCTCGCTGTCGTGCCCGTGCTGGTGCAGGCCCGACCAGAGGAGCCAGTTCGTGTTGATCCAGATCGGACCCCGCCAGTAGCGGCGTCGATCGAAGTCGGCGCTCAGGAGATCGAAGGTCGGCACGACGAATGCCCCCGGCGCGGCGCCGTGGAAGCACGTCGACTTCATGGTGGTCACGATCGCGGCCCGCACGTGCGCCGGGAGCTCCGGGTCGAGGAGCGGGGCGAAGGCCACGATCGTGTCCTCGACCCCGCGCTCCATGGTCCGCACGTCCACCGCCGCGAAACGGTCATGCAGCGGATCCCAGAGATGGCGGAGCAGGGCCCCATGGATCCGATCGGCGGCTTCCCGGTGCGGCCGTGGGTCGGCCCCGACGATCTCGGCCAGCTCCTCGAGGGCGTGCGTCGACCACAGGTAGATGGCGTTGAACAGGGGGTCGGCGACCGTGAACGGGACCGTCTCGGTGAGCACGCGGTCGTCGTAGCCCAAATCGCGGTAGCGGACAGCCAGGTAGACGAAGCGGTCATAGGTCGCGTTCGTGGGGCGGTCGGCTGGATTGGCGTGCGCAAGATCGTGGCGCTGGTACGGCGGGATGGACCCGGGCGGGACCTCGAGCTCGGCCAGGTCACGGTCCCAGACCGGCGAGTTGTCAAGGCCCGACTCCCACGGGTGGACGATCGAGGCGAGGCCGATGCCGGTCGGATCGCGATCGCGGCCGAGATAGGCGTGCTGGGCGGCGAGTCGGGGGTAGAGCCACGCCAGGAACGCCTTGGATGACTCCGGATCACGGGCGTGGCGGTGCATCTCCAGCGCCATCCGGGCGTGGATCGGTGGCTGGGTGATCCCCGATGTCTCGACGTCCCGGGGGGCGTCCCGCGACCGCTTCGACGACTGCCAGAACGCCGCCCCTGGAAAGTAGGCGTCGTCCGGGACCTTCGGGTTCAGGACGATGTGGGGGACCTTCCCGTTCGCCCACTGGGCCCTGAACAGGGTCTGCAGCTCCTCTTGCGCCCGGGCCTGGTCATACCACGACCGTCCCAGGGCGATGAAGGCCGAATCCCAGCTCCACTGGTGCGGATACAGCGTTCGCGAGGGAAGCGTCGACGATCCCAGCCAGTTCCCGTCGAGCACGGCCCTGGAACCGTCCCGCAGGGCGGCCAGGCGAGCCGTCGGATGGCGGGCTGGCTGGTTCGCGGCAGTCACTGCTGTGGTTGACTGTGGTTGCCTGCAGTTGCCGCCGCGGCTACGCGTCGTCCGGGAGAAGGACTTCTGCCTGGAAGAGGTTGACCCCGCTTTCGACGAGGTCGAGCAGCCCCCGCATCGTGCGTTCCTCCTCGACCTGCTCGTCGATGAACCACTGCAGGAACTGCAGGCTGCGATGGTCGCTGGCCTCCATGGCCGCGCTGGCGAGGGCGTCGAACTGGCCCGTCACCCGCAGCTCGGACTCGAGCGCCGCTCGCACGGCATCGGCCGCCGAGGCGAAGGTCGTGGTCGCCGAACCGATGGCCGGCAGATCGAACGGCGTCTCGTTGTCGATGAGGAAGCCGATGATCCTGGTCGCGTGCTCGGCCTCCTCGGTCGATTGGCGACGGAACAGGCGGGCCCATTTCGACAGGCTCTTTCGTTCGAAGTACAGCGAGATGCCCAGGTACGCCTGGTGGGCGCTGAGCTCGGAACCGACCTGGTCGATGAGGAGGGCCGCAACCCGTTCGTTGATCATGGGAGACCTCTCTCGTGCGATGTCCTCGCCGGGCTCGAACGATACCGCGCTCCGCCGTCCCTCGGTCCGCGGAGCTCCCTGGACCGCGGGTCGCACGCATGGGGATGGTCAGGCGGCGCCGGGCTGCTGCGCGTCTCCAGGCGCCGACCGAACCCGTCCCTGGACGCTACGCCCCCCTGCCCGGGCGGTTCGAGGCGCCGATCCGGTAGCGGAGGAAGAGGTGGTCACCGGACCGCCGGACCGCCTCGAGCTCCGCCCACGGCGCGGTCGCGACGTCGAACGAGATGCCCTCGACGAGCGCGAGCCGGTGGGTCGCCACGTCACGGCCGGCCACCTGGGGCGCCAGCGTGAGGAACAGCTCGTCGAGCAGGCCCGCGCCCAGGAGCTGGCCGATCAGGTGTGGCCCGCCCTCGCAGAGGACCAGGCGCGCCCCCGTCGCAGCGGCGATGTCGATCAGCGCGGTCGGGCCCACCTGCCCGCCCGATCCCGCCGTCTCGATCCGCACGTTCCGCGTCGGGCCGGCAGAGCGGAGACGCTCCGCGCCGGCTGCCGTCGTGGCGATGATCACCGGCACATCGGGGGCCGAGAGACCCGGATGGCCCGGATCCAGCGCACCGCTGGCCGTGGCGACGAGCGTCGTCGGCTGCGGGCTCGCGATGCCCATCCCGGCCCGCCACGTCGCGTAGGACGCGGCCGACGCGGGATGGACCCGCCGCGCGGTCCACTCGTGCGTCGGTGCTGCGCGGACCGTGCCCGCCCCGACGAGGACCACGTCGGCCACGGCCCGGAGCATGCCCATGACGAAGCGATCGGGATCGAAGAAGCCGCTGACCTCGCCGCCCCCGAGCTGCCGTCGGCATCGAACGCGACGACGCCGTCGAGCGTCGTCACGAAGTTGGCGATCACGGTCGGTCGATCGGGGCGGAGTGCGACCTGGAGGTCGCCGTCGTACTGGTCCCGGAGGGCTCCCGGCAGTCGCCCGCCCCGAAGATCCGGCATGGGGCCGCCGGGCGCGGCCGGCATGACGGCCGCCGCTTCCCAGAGCCGTTCGAGGCCGGATCCCGCCCGGCCGCGGGCCGGCGGGGCAGGATCGGCCGGCGTCAAGACTCGGCCCGGCGAAGGCCGCTGACGTCGAAGAACTCCCCTCGCAGCTGGGGACTCTCCACGTAGACGCCGCGATAGGACGTCGTTCGCGTCTTCGGATGCAGCTCCCGGACACCGCGCATCTGCGTGCAGAGGTGGTGGGCCTCGGCATACACCGCCACGCCATGCGGAGCCATCATCCTGTCGAGCTCATCGGCGATCTCGAACGTCATCCGCTCCTGCACGCCGAATCGCCGGGTCAGGACGCGCACGAGGCGCGTCAGCTTGCTGATCCCGATGATCCCTTCGTGCGCGACGTAGCCGACGTAGACGTTGCCGAAGAACGGCAGGGCGTGGTGCTCGCACAGCGCGAAGAACGGGATCGGACCCTCGACGACCTGCGCGATCTCGCAGTTCGCCCCGCCACGGCATTCGGTGGGGAAGGCGGTGAGGAGCTTCGGATCGCCCTCGTATCCCGAGGTCATGTCGAACAGCGCCTGGAGCAGGCGGTGCGGCGTCGGCCTCGTCCCCGGCGTGTCGAGGTCGAGGCCGAGGGCGGTGAGGATCTCGGCCAGGTAGCCTTCGAACCGGAGAAGGTCCGCGTCGGTGACGGACCGCGGCCGGTCGGGCATGAGCCGGGGCTCCAGTTCGTAGTCCATGTGGTAGGCCGCCAGGGCGGGCCGGTCCGTCGGGCCCGGGTGCTCGGCGTGATGGGAAGTGGGCTGATCTCCGTCGTGCGTCATCGATCCTCCGTCCGGCCGATGATAGCCCGGTGGCGAGCCCGGACCGTCAATCGCCGCTGGGTGCGCGAGCCGGCCCTGGCCGGCACGCCGCCCGTCAGCCGATGAGGAGGCGAACGCCGACGAACGTGCCGATGACGATGATCGCGAGGCGCAGGACGCCCGCCGGCAGGCGCCGTCCCACGAGGGAGCCCACCTGGCCGCCGACGATCGCGCCGAGCGCGAGGAGCATGGCCGCGGGCCACGCCACGGGCGCGACCGCGATGAACAGGATGGCCGAGACGCCGTTGATCAGCACGGCCAGGACGTTCTTGAGGCCGTTGAGCCGCTGCAGGTCATCGGGCAGGAACGTCGCCAGCAGGGCCATCATGATCACGCCCTGGGCGGCCCCGAAGTACCCGCCGTAGATCCCGGTCAGGTAGATCGTCACGACGAGCGGCACGGTATGCTCCGCGCCTTCTGCCCGGCGGTGCCCCATCGCCCGCGACAGCCGTGGCTGGATCGCGATGAGGACCACCGCGCCGAGGATCAGGATCGGCACGATCTGCTCGAACGAGGACTCCGGCAGCGCGAGCAGGAGCAGGCCACCGGTCAGGCCGCCGGCCAGCGCGGCCGCCCCGAGGCGGATCGCCCGGCCGCGCTGGCCGGCGAGCTCGCGACGATAGCCGACCGCGCCGCTGAGCGACCCGGGCACCAGGCCGACGGTGTTCGAGACGTTCGCGACGAGCGGCGAATAGCCGAAGGCGAGCAGCGTGGGGAAGGTGATCAGTGAGCCCGACCCGACCATCGTGTTGATCGTTCCTGCCGCGAGGCCGGCGGCGACGATCGCGATCGCCTCGAGCGGGCTCAAGGGTGCGCGGCCCTCGTCGAGCGCGCGGATGCGCGAGTGATCATGTGCACGCGGTGAGTCTGAGGCTTGAGCCCGTCAAGGGGGGAGACGCCGGGGCCGCCGGTTCGGACGGCCGTGACCGGACGGGCCGATCGGCCGTCACCGCGGCGGGACCGCCGGCGAGCGGCGACTCGCGCCGGTCAACCCGGCAGCTGGATCCAACCCTCGCGGATCGCGTAGACGACCGCCTGGGTCCGGTCGTTGACGGCGAGCTTCCGCAGGATCGAGCTGACGTGGTTCTTGACGGTCTGCTCGCTGATCGCCAGGTCGTGGGCCACCTGGCGGTTGTGCCCGCCCTGGGCGATCCTGTCGAGGATCTCGACCTCGCGAGGTGAGAGGGGCGCGAAGACCTTCGCGTGGTTCTCCCCGAAGACGGAGAGGGACCGGAACTCCGTCAGCACCCGGCCCGCCACGCTTGGGCGGTTGAGCACGCGATCGTTGATCAGGTACTCGCCGTTGCGGACGCGGCTCACGGCCGACACGATCTCGGCCGCCTCGAGGGACCTGAGCAGGAAGGCCGCGGCCCCGGCCCGGATCGCGGCGAACACCGCCTCGTCGTCGTCGTCGTGACCGAGGATGATCACCGACACCGACGGCTCGTCGCGACGAATCCGGGAAGTCGCCTCGATCGGCCCCGGCGCGCCGAGATCGGAGTCGACGATCACGACGTCCGGTAGATGGTCCAGGGCGCCCTGGACCGCGTCGTCGGCGCTGGTTGCCTGGCCCACCACGAGGTAGCCCGGAATGGACTCCAGCGATTGCTGGAGTCCGGCTCGGAACATGGCGTCCGCGGACGCGAGGAGGATGCGCGTGCTCCCCCGATCGCGCCCTGCGGCAGGGCCGGCCCCTTCCTGCAGCTCCTCGTCGGTGGTCATCGTGCGTACCTCCTCCCAAACGGCGGAACGCCTGACGGGCCGGCGGCCGCGAGCCGACCGCGAACCGGGACGGCGCCGTCGCCGGACAGCGTAGCCCAGCCGTCGGGCTGCCGGCGAGGGACCGCGATGGGCCCGAGCGGGATCAGGTGCGATCATGCCGGCTGGCTCGCTGGCGGGCCTGGCGCTCCTGACGTGGGCCGGCCGGGCCGACTAGCCCCGCCCGCGCTGTGGTAGCCTCGGCTGAGTGGCCGCGCCGGTGATGGCACCGGGCGCGCCCGGTCCCCACTGGTGAGCACGGGAGTCCGCCGCGCGAGCCGCGCCGCCATGGGACAGGATTCGGGAGTCGCAGCGTGAGCACCCAGCTATCGACGCCATCGGAGCGAAGCGATTTCGTCCGCGAGATCGTCGCCGCCGACATGCGCGACGGCCGGGTCCGGACCGTGGTCACGCGCTTCCCGCCGGAGCCCAACGGCTATCTCCACATCGGCCACGCCAAGTCGATCTGCCTCAACTTCGGCATCGCCCGCGAGTTCGGCGGCCGCTGCCACCTCCGCTTCGACGACACGAACCCGGAGAAGGAGGAGCAGGAGTACATCGACGCCATCGAAGCCGACGTGCGCTGGCTCGGCTTCGACTGGGGCGAGCACCTCCACCACGCGTCGGACTACTTCGACCAGCTCTACGAGTGGGCCATCGCCCTGATCCGGGCCGGCAAGGCCTACGTCGACGACCTGACCGCGGACGAGATCCGCGAGCACCGCGGCACGCTGACCGAGCCCGGCCGGAACAGCCCCTGGCGGGACCGCCCGGCCGAGGAGAGCCTGGACCTCTTCCGGCGAATGCGGGCCGGCGAGTTCCCCAACGGCGCCCGGGTCCTGCGCGCACGGATCGACATGACCTCGCCCAACATCAACCTGCGCGACCCGGTCCTCTACCGGATCGTGCACGCCGCGCACCCCCGCACCGGCGATGCCTGGTGCATCTACCCGACGTACGACTTCGCCCACGGCCAGTCCGACGCGATCGAGGGCGTGACGCACTCCATCTGCACGCTCGAGTTCGAGGTCCACCGGCCGCTCTACGACTGGCTGATCGACAACCTGCCGGTGCCATCGCGGCCGCACCAGTACGAGTTCGCCCGCCTCAACCTCACGTACACGGTCCTGTCCAAGCGCGTGCTCCTCCGCCTCGTGAACGAAGGCCACGTGCGGGGCTGGGACGATCCGCGAATGCCGACGATCTCCGGCCTGCGCCGGCGCGGCTTCCCGGCCGAAGGGATCCGCGAGTTCGCGACGCTCGTCGGCGTCTCCAAGGCGGACAGCGTCGTGGAGGTCGGCCTGCTGGAGCATGCCGTGCGCGACGTGCTCAACCGGACGGCTTCCCGCCGGTTCGCGGTCCTGGACCCGCTCAAGGTCGTGATCGAGGACTACCCCGAGGGCCAGGTCGAGGAGATGGCCATCCCCAACAACCCCGAGGACCCGTCCGCCGGGAGCCGCTCCGTCCCGTTCAGCCGCGACCTGTGGATCGAGCGCGACGACTTCATGGAGGAGCCGCCGGCGAAGTTCTTCCGCCTGGCACCCGGCCGCGAGGTCCGCCTGCGCGGCGCCTACTTCGTGACCTGCCGCGACGTCGTCAAGGACGCGGCCGGCAGGATCGTCGAGCTGCGCTGCACCTACGACCCGGCAACCCGCGGCGGCGACGCGCCGGACGGCCGCCGGCCGAAGGCGACGCTCCACTGGGTTGCGGCCGCCTACTCCATCCCCGCGGAAGTACGGCTGTACGACCACCTTTTCTCCCGCCCGGATCCCGGCGCCGACGGCGACCTCTTTGCGGACCTGAACCCCCGGTCCGAAACGGTGCTCCGGGGCTGCGTGGTCGAGGCGAGCCTCGCCGAGACGCCGGTCGGCGAGACGGTGCAGTTCGAGCGCCTTGGCTACTTCTCGCCCGACCTCGACTCGATGTCCGGCCACCTCGTCTTCAACCGCACGCTCACGCTCAAGGACACGTGGGCCAAGCTCCAGGCGCAGGGTCGGCAGGGCGCCTGACCGCAGGCATCCGCCGCGCCGCCCGGCGGACGATGGCCGACACGTGATCGGGGCCCGCTCGCGCTGGTCAGGAGCGACCCAGGGTCGCGACCCGGACGTCCGCTGACGGTTGTCCTCCGGCGGCCCGCGACCAGGAGACGTGGTCAGCTGGAGCGTGGACTCACCACCAATCGTGGGATCCGGCGGGACCGGCACGCTCACCGCAGCTGCCGTCGACCAGCATCCCTCGTAGCGCGTGATCGCGGGCGGCAGGCCGCCTGCCGATCGCCATCGGAACCGCGGCGGAACCAGCCAGTCGCCTCACTGGCCCGGACGGCCAGGCGTGGCCGTGGCTCGCGCCCACTCGCGCCCATGGGGCGCGCGCCTGGCCCCGCCAAAGCGCCCGCCGCTCGCGCGGCTGGCTCGCCAAGGCACCCGCCCGGGATGACGTCCCGTCATGACGCCGCGGTCGCCGGCAGAGACACTGGCGCGCGTGTCCTCGCGGCCCGGCCGAGTCCGGCCCCACGAGAGGGAGATCGCGCTGTGCTCCACGTCGCAGGTTCCGGCATCCGCCGGGGTCGCGCCCGATCGCTCCGGCCCCGTCGAGCGCGTGGACGGACGCCACTCCCCCGCCGCACGTGGGAACGTCGGGCGTGAGCGGCGCCGGTCGGGCACGGCCGTTCGCCGTCGCCGAAGGCGCGCTCCGCGCCCGGGATCGAACCCGCGAGGCGAGACGCCCGACAGGCGTCGGTCCCGTCGGTCGCGCGCGTTCCGGCAGCCCGATCGCCAGGGGTGGAGATGCGCCTCGCGGGACGGCCCGTACCGTTCAGCCTGCCATGCCCGGCCGCGACGTGGCGGTGAGCACGCTCATCGAACGTGCGCCCACCGGCGGCAGGTCGCGACGCGCCAAGCACCGCGGTGGCGCGGTCCTGGCGACCGCGCTTGCCGGCACGACGCTCGGCGACCTCACGGAGCTCGCGCTCGCCTGCCGCATGTCCCGGGGCGAGGTGCTCGCGCTGTCCGCCGAGCACGTCAACTTCGGGCGGGGGCACGTCTTCGTGGAATGGGAGCTCGCCGGGCACGGGCGCCCGCCGGCGATGATCCGGTCACGAACCACCGGTCGTCGTCGCCTCGTCGGGCTGGACCAGGCCTTCCTCGGACGCCTCCGGGCTCGGGTTGAGCTCGCCAGGGGCCGCCCGGCACGACTCACGCCGGACGGTCGAGAGGCGCACCTGCTGTTCGTCCAGGACGACGGCGAGCCCCTGGGGCTGGATGCACTCGGGGCCCTCTGGCGGGACTTCGTGCGGACCCGGTCAGCCGAGCTGGGGCTTGCCCCGCACGCTCGCCACCGCGATGTCGAGGCCACCTTCGGGCGCGCGGTCCTCGAACGGCATCGGCGCGGGTACGACGCCGGGCGCGCCATCCCGATCAGTTGACCAGCGGCCCGCCGCCCTCGAACGTCGTGGCGCCGCCGAAGCGGGCCTGGAGCTGGTCGTCGAAATGGTCGGCAATCGCCCCGATCTGGAGGCACGCGAACGCGATGTGCTCCGCGCTGACCCCCACCGCGGAGACCTCCATGGCGGCGATGACCTCGTGGCCCGTCCACATGACGCGACCGAACCGGATGCGGGTGTTGATCTCGTTGACCGCCTGGAGGAGGCCCGGGCTCGCGGAGACGCCGCGCAGGAGCGACGAGAAGACCGCCACGATCGGCGGACGGCCGTCCACGGGTCGGACGAAGACCATCGCACTGCCCATGCTGATCGGGACGTTGCCGCGCTCGTCGCGCATCACCGTGTCGGTGTTGAGGAACTCCCGGATCGCCCGGTCCACCAGTGGCCGCAGCTCCTCCAGCGTCGCCGGAGCGGGCTGGCCGTCCGGATGCGCCGCCATCGGCGGCTCGGCGTCGATGCCAAGCGCCGGCTGGGCGAACTCGTGCCCACCGCGCGCGAACGTCTTGTACCGGAGCTGCCGGGTCTCTTCGATCCCGAAGACCTCGTGGAGCGTCCGCACGGCGAGATGAGCGGCTTCCGCGAACGGCGTTGGCATCGGCCACTGCCGGCTGTAGTTGAGGTCGGACGCCACCCTCGGCGACGGCCATTGCCAGCCGAGGGCGGTCATCTGCTCCTCCTGGACCGGCGACAGGGCCAGTGAGCCGGCCAGGAAGCGGTTGCTGACGGCCTCGGCGAGGAAGCCCGACCGGCCGGCCTGGGCGAACTGCACGTAGAAGGTCGGCGCGCCGTCCGCGTCATGGGCGGAGATGACGAGGTAGGTCTCCGCCGCCATCCGCGCGAGGACGCTCGACAGCCGGGCCTCGAACTCCTCCCACGACGGGAACTCCACGGAGACGACGGGCTCCGTGGGCTCGAGCATGCCGCCGGGGTCGTGATGGCGCGTCTCGTCGCTCACCGCGCGATTGTCGCACCGAGGTGCGCGATCGACGCCGGAGGCCCGCGCCACCCGGTGGAGTCCACGGCGCGTCAAGGTCGTGCCCGCGTTCGCGGGCAACCGGCTCGACCAGCCGGTGCCGGGCAACGTGGCGTCTTGTCACGGGTCGGCACCGGTCGCATACTCGCCGTCCTCGAGGGGGCCAACCACCCCGCCGCCAACAACTCCGGGGCCGCCTCCAGCCAGGCATCGGGGCCAGGGATTGGAGAGGAGGACGAGGGTGACCGAGTCGGTGAGACTGCCGGGCCAGTGGCGACTCGGCATCCATCCGCGAGCGGCGGGGATGCGGGTCCGCTCCCTCGGGCGCGTCGAGCTCCCCCTCGGCGAGGCGCTCCGCCTGGAGATGACCGACGTCGATGCGCCTGGCGACGAGGTCGTCAACGTCCAGTTCCACATCTCGACGGATGCTGGCGGGTGGGCGCTCTGGATCTCGTGCGCCCGGTCGGAGCTCGCCGGCCGTGAGGCCGCGCTGCAGCTCCTGGTCTTCCCGCTGGGAGACGCGTAAGCGGATCCCTACGTAACTCAGGCCTTACGGAATTCCTTCTTGCCCGGGCGGCAGGGATCGCTCATCCCCCAGGCGGCGCCTGCTCCGGCCAGTGCAGCCAGAGCTGCGTGACGAGAATCGCGGCGTTCATCGTCATGGCCACGCCGATGTCCAGGAGATTCTGCAGGCCGTTCAGCGAGCCCGGCCAGGTGCCCGCGAAGAGCCCCAGGCCGGCGATCGACGCGATGGCGGACGCCACCGCGATCTGCCGCCACGGCGCGTCGGGGACGAGGACGCCCCAGAACGACAGCGCAGCCAGCAGGAAGCCGACCGTCGCCACGAGCCAGAACGGGATGGCGACCACCGCTGCCGCAGTGGGCTCGAGCCCGGGCGCCAGCCAGCATCGCACCATGCCCTGCGGGGCGGACAAGCCACCGAGACCCTGGCGTACGAGTCCCGCCAGGGCGATGGCATGGGCGATGCCGTGCGCGGCGAGGGCGACGACGATGACGATCCTGAGTGCCGGAGGCGATACCACGATCCTCTCCCGTCAGGCCTCGGTGGCCACCGCGGCCGGCCCAGTCCGCCGCTCGATGGCGGGAACCAGCCGGACCACGGGGAACGTCCGGCCCGTCGCGCGCTCGTAGCGCGCGTAGCTGGGATCGCGGCGCACAATTCGCTGCCACCATTCCGCCGCCGCCTCGGGGGGCAGCTCCTCGGCGCGGACCGGGATCGTCCGGCCGGCGACCTCGACCCGCGCGGTGGAATCCGCGTGCAGGTTGAAGTACCAACCCGGGTTGGAGGTCCCGCCGCCATTGGCCGCGGTCACGACCATCGCGTCGCCGTCCGGGAAGAACTGGAGGACGACCACGCGTTCCCGCCCTGACCGGCGGCCGCGGGTCGTCAGCAGAAGGACGTCGACCTTCCAGCGTCGGGCGATGCCGCCCCTGGTGCGGCGCATGACCCAGATGCCGAGCGGCGCGAGCCTCTTGTCAAGGCCGCGGTGCAGGAACAGGCCAATCCGTTCGGCACGAGAGAGCGGCTGTCGCTCCGTGATCTCGATCACGCTCACCTCGATCACCTCTCCTTCACAGGTCGGGAAGAACATGCTGACGCAGACTCCTGGACGCGCTGAATGGACACGAGGTCCCGACCTGCGTCGCGGAGCCGGGCAATCAGGCCGTAGAGCGCGGCCTGGTCGACGGCGTCGAAGACCAGGACCGAATCACCGCCCGGCAGGTCGTTGCATCGCGCGCCAGTGACGGCGGGCATCCGTCGCGCGTCCAGGTGACCGGCCACCCGGATCTCGTACCGCACCATGCGTCGGATGGTGGCGGTCGGCCGCGGAGATCGCGCCTGCAGAACTGCGGGGTTCCCGCCGGCGCAGGCCCGCAGAAACGCAGGCCTCGCGGTGGGCCCCCGCTCGGGACCCGGCCGGCCTGGGGTGGGTCGGGCTACACGAGGCCCAGGTGCTGGGCGCGGACCAGCGCCTGCATACGGCTCCTCACCCCAAGCTTGGCCCGGACGTTGCCGACGTGCCACCGCGCCGTGCCCGGCGACACGGCGAGGCCGGCCGCGATCTCGGCGTTGCTCGCCCCTTCGGCCATCAGGCGGAGCACGTCGAGCTCCCGTGCGGTGAGCGCCTCGAGGAGGTCTCCGGCCTCGTCCCGCCAGAGCGATTGCCCACGGGCACGGGGCGCGGCGGCTCCGGACGGCGGCGCGGCAAACGCGGCGATCAGCTCGTCGACGAAGCGCGGTGCAGCCCCGCGCATCAGGGGCAGGAGATGGGCGATCCGGCGCCCGTCGTCGACGAAGCGTCGAAGGTACCCGCCCGGCGCGGCAAGCCGCAACGCCTCCTCGAGGGCCTGCCGGGCTTCCGCGCCCCGGCCCGTCGCGTCGGCGACGGCAGCCTCCAGCACGCGGATCGAGATGAGGTCGGCGACGGCGCCCATGGCGGCGGCGGCGGCGCCCGCCGGGCCGAGCAGCGCGCGCGCGTCCGCCGGCCTGGCCTGGGCGAGACGGACACGGGCGATCGTCACGTCCTGCGAGAGGCGCAGCAGATTGAGCAGCGGCGAACCGACGGGCGCGTCCGGCGTCGCCCGGCCTGCCCACCTCGCCGCGGCGGCGACATTCCCCTGCAGGAGCAGGATCCGGGCCTCGATCTCCTTCGTCTGTGCAGGAAGCGGCATGCCGGCAGCGAGCGTTGCGCGAGATACGACGCGAACCGCCTCCAGCGCGGACTCCGGCGAGCCGGTGGCCTGCCGGACGAGGGCCAGGTACCCGACCGCCCATGCCACGAGGACACCACCGCCGACTGCGCTCGCCGCCGCGAACCCTCGCTCGAGCTCGCGACGCGCGTCGACCAGGTCGTTCGCCTCGTAGGCGAGCATGCCGAGCGGCATCCGCACCCACCAGGTGATCGCGCGCGAGCCACCCCTCGAATCGCCGTATTCCTCGAGGATCCTGTGGCAGAGCGCCGCCGCCTCGACTCGTTGGCCGGTCTGGTTGAGGCCGTTCGCGAGCGCGGTCACCGCCGGGAAGACCACCATCGGCCGCTGGGTCCGCGCCGCGGCATCGAGCGTCGCGCGCCACGTCTCGACGGCCTTCGCCAGGTCGCCGCCGGACCATTGCGCCATCCCGGCGGCCTGGAGGGCCAGTGCCCTGAAGAGATCGTCGCGATCGTCAAGCAGCTCCAGGCTGGCCCGAGCGAGGTGCTCGGCGTCGGGTCCGGTGACGGTCGCGAGGAGCGCCCGCAGGGCCTCCAACCGCCCGGCGGCCGGTCCCGCCGATCCAGACGTGGGGAGATGGCGATCGACGCATGCCCTGGCTGCGGCCGGCCGACCCGCGAAGAGGAGCGACCAGGCCTGCATGGCGACGAGCTCGTCGCTGAGCGCCAGCCGCTCGGCCGGCACCGCGTCGAGCCAGCCAAGCAGGGTCGTGAGCTCGCCGGCCTCGAACGCCGGGCGCGCCTCTCGCTCGATGAGGCGGATCGCCCGATCGATCGAACCTGCGGCGAGGGCGTGGTCGATCGCCTCCGTTCCCAGGCCATGGGCCTCCAGGTATGCCGCCGCCCGCAGGTGCAGCTCCGCGCGCTCCTCGTCGCCCAGCTGGGAGCGCAGATAGTCGGCGAACAGGCCGTGGAAGCGGTACCAGCGCCGCTCGGCGTCGAGCGCGACCAGGAACAGGTTGGCGCGTTCGGCCTGCGCCAGGAGCGCCTCGGCGTCCTCGCGACCGGTCAGCACCCGGCACAGCGCGGCGTCGAAACGATCGGCGATCGCAGCCCGGACCAGGAACGATCGAAGGGGGTCGTCGATGCGGCCGAGGACCTCGTCGGCGAGGTAGTCGAACACGAACCGCTGGCTGCCGCGAAAGCCATCGATGACCACGGCCGGATCCGGTCGGTTCACCAGGCAGAGCGCCGCCAGCTGCAGCCCCGCGATCCAGCCCTCGGTGCGGTCGACGACTCGCCCGACCAGCTCGGGCTCGAGCGGAACGCCAGCGTCGGCCAGGTACGCCGAAGCCTCCTCCGGCGTACAGCGCAGGTCATCGGCGCGCAGCTCGACGAGCCGGCCATGAGCCCGCAGGCGGGCGACCGGGAGCGGCGGGTCCTCCCGGGTCAGCAGGACGAGGTGCACGAACGGCGGCCCGTGCTCGATGAGGAAGCGGACCAGGCGGTGGATCGGCTCGGCGCTGATGGTGTGGTAGTCGTCGAGGGCGACCACGATCGGGCCGTCGGTCGCCGACAGTTCGTCGAGGAGCGTGGCACCGACGAGTTCCGGACTCGGGGCCGTCGTCGGGCCGAACAGGGCTTCCGTTGCTCCGCCCGCCTCCGGCCGGACCGCGCGCACGGCGGCGACGAGGGCGCGGGCGAAACGCGCGAGGTCGTTGTCGGTCGGGTCGAGGGACAGCCACGCGCTCCGGAGATCGCGCGACGCAAGCCAGCCGACGAGCGCCACCGTCTTGCCGTAGCCCGGTGGAGCGGAGAGCAGCGTCAGGCGGGCCCGGTCCTCCAGCCCGCGATCCAGCAGCGCACTGAGCCGTGGGCGTTCGCGGTGGCCGGTGACCGACGGAGGGACGACGACCTTCGCCGCGACGATCGGGTCTCGGGCCGCCACGCCCGGCACGGTCACCCGGGATTCCGAGTGGTGACCAGGTCTCTCCGGGCCTCCCCGTGCGTCCATGGACGAAGGGTAGCGGCTGGCCGGCACTGCGAACCGGGCCCGGTGATCCGCAGGTGCAGACGCAATGGACGGGCCGGCACCATGGACGTTCTCGCCGGCACCGGACTTCGGGCCGGGCGAATCATGGGGCTGCGGCCCCCGGGCTTCCCAGGGACGTCCGGGGGCCGCAGCCGTGGACCCGGGTCAGGGCCGCTTGGCGGTCATGTCGTATTGCAGGTAGACGACGTGGGTTCGGGTGTACTCGAGCACGCCGTACTTGCCGTCCGCGCCACCGATCCCGGACTTGCGCCAGCCGGCATGGAACCCCTGCATGTTCTCCATCATGTTCTCGCGGTTGACGTACGTCTCCCCGAAGCGGAGCTCCTTGCACGCTCGCATGATCAGGTCGACGTTCTTGGTGAAGATCGACGAGGCGAGACCGTAGATCGAGTTGTTCGCCCAGGCGATCGCCTCGTCGAGGTCGTTGAAGGTGACGACCGGCATGACCGGTCCGAAGATCTCTTCGCGCACGATCGCCATGTCCTGGCGGCAGTTCGCGATGACCGTGGCCGGATAGTAGTGGCCTTCCGGCTTGTCCTCGGCAGGCTTGCCGCCCGTCACGACCTGCCCTCCGTCGGCGACGGCACGCTGCACGCGTCCGCTCACCGCGTCGAGCTGCCGGGCGCTGACCAGGGGACCCAGGTCCCGGCCCTCGTCGACGAGGGCGTTCCCATACGTCGCCTGGCCCATGGCGATGGCCAGCTTGTCGGTGAACTCGTCGGCAACGCGCTTGTCGACGTAGGTCCGGTCGGGTGCGCCGCATACCTGGCCCGTGTTCAGGAGGCGACCGGCCTTGATCGACCTGATCGCCAGGTCCATGTCGGCGTCCGGCATCACGATGACCGGGTGGCTGCCGCCGAGCTCCAGGCTGACCTTCGTGATGTTCTGGGCCGCGAGCTCCATGACCCGGGACCCGGTCCTGATGCTGCCGGTGACGGTCACCATGCCGATGAGCGGGTTCGAGGCCAGCTCCTCGCCGACGATCGGGCCGTAGCCGCAGACGATGTTGACGACGCCGGCGGGAACCCCTGCCTCGTCGAAGATGCGGCCGAGCTCGAGGGTGCTGTTGGGCGTGATCTCGCTCGGCTTCACGACGATGGCGTTGCCCGTGAGAAGCGCCGGTGCCACCTTCCGCGCGAGCACGTAGAGCGGGAAGTTCCAGGGCACGATCCCGCCGATGACGCCGATGGGCTGCCGCAGCAGCAGCTCCATGTCATTCGGCTCGTCGCTGGCGATGACCTCGCCCTCGATGCGGCGGGCCCACTCCGCCGTGTAGTCGAAGTAGTTCGCCGTGCCGTTCGCCTCACCCCGGGCCTGATCCAGGGGCTTGCCCTGCTCCTCGGACAGGACGTGGGCGAGGTGGTCGGCGTCCTTCCGGATCCCCGCGGCGATCCTGTGGAGGACATTCGCCCGCTCGATCGGGGCCAGCTTCTCCCACTTCCGCTGGGCCTTGTCGGCGAGCTCGATCGCCTCGCGCGCGTCCTCGACCGAGGAATCGGGGACGTTCGAGACGACCGCGCCGGTGGCCGGGTTCTCGACCGCCAGCGTCTTCTCGCCCGAGGCGCTGACGAAGCGACCGTTCACGTAGTTCTGGTAGAGCCGAGTGGCGATAGCCATCGTGATCCTCCGAGTCGACCGGCCGCACTCCACGTGCGGCCAAGACCTTGGGTGGCAGGGCGCGAAGCCGCGGTCAGCAGACCGTCGACTCCGCGTCCGCCGTTGACGTCACAGGCAGGCGAACCTAGCCGAGCACGAGCGCGGACAGGCTCAAGTCGGCGTGGGTGGGACTTCCGGGCTCCGAGCAGCCCTGCTCACCGAAGGCGAGGTAGCCGACCGTCGGCAGGTGGCCGGCGGTGTGGGCGATCTCGGCGGGGATCTCCGCGATCCGGTCGCCGAGCGCGATGGCGCGCCCACCGCAGTGGGAGAGCAGGATGGCCTTCGGGTGCTCGACCCCGAGCGTCGCCTTGTACACGGCGTTGCCCGCCTCGGCGACCAGGCCGTTCACGGACGCCTCGCCGAGCTCGAGTTCCATCCCGGGGCTCATCGCCGCCCCGAAGTCCATCGAGCCGTCCGCGTTGCTGTTGACCGGGTGCGCGGAGTACGCGACCCCATCGTGCCGGAACAGGAGCGGGTACTGGACGCTGAACGAGACCAGGGCGCCGCCGCCGATCTCCGCCTCGGGCTTCCCGACCCACGCGGAGTAGACGTCCATCGCCCGTCGGCCGTCGAGCTCGGACACCTGCCGGCCGGCGGCCTTGGTGACGGTGGCCTTCTTGCCGGTCGGCCGGTAGCCGTTCGTGAAGGCAACCCCGACCGACCCACCGATCGCCGCGAGGGCGAAGTGGTTCGCGTAGGCGTGGCCGTTCGCGATCTGCTGGAACTTGGCCTCGGGAGAATGGTCCGAGGCAGAACCGCCGACGACCGGCACGCCCGGGGCCGCGCTGGCGATCCCGCGCAGCAGCTCCTCCTCCGGTCCCATGAAGGCGAGGGTCAGCAGCGCTGCCGGGGCGCCGCCGAGCTGCTTCACGACCGCTTCCGCAGCCTTCTTGCCGGCCGCGAACGCGTCGTCGCCCACGGGCACGACGACGGCCGCGCCCGGGCGGTCGGCGATCAGCATCAGGCTGGCCGCCCCGCCGGCGCTAGTGACCCAGCCATCGTCCCGGAACACGCCGGTGGACGACGAGCCGCCCCACATGGGGATCCCGCCGAGCAGCTCGGAGACGCTGCTCGCGAGGGCATCCGTGTCGTACTGCGACGTGGCGAAGAGGATAGCCAGGGTCGGGGCGCCGTCCAGCCCGGCCTTCGCCTGTGAGACGAGTTCGGCTGCCGCCGCCCGCGGATCCGTGGACGTCGTGCTGCCGGTTCCGATGCCGCTCATGAGAGTGCCTCCTGCAACGTTCCCGGACTGATCTGCCTGGAGCCCGGCAGCTGTCCGGATTGACTGATCTGGCCGAGGATCGCCGCCCCGAGAAGCGAGGACTGGTCCTGGAACTGGTACTCGAAGTCGCCCGTCCAGCGGCGCCTGGCTTCGAGCATTCCCCGAATCCTGGCCCCGCCGCCGGAGATCCCCACCCTGCGGCCGAGGTCGACGACCTCGGCGACTTCTGCGAGATGCCCGCCCAGGTATCTCGCGTTACCGCGGACGACGCTGAGCAACAGGTCATCGCGCGTGGTCTGGAGCGTCAGGCCGCTGAAGCGGCCCGTCAGAGGCTCGAGGGAGTACCGGCTGCCGCCGATGTAGGGGACGTACTCGGGGAGATCGGCTTCACGGGCGTCCGGATCCGGACCCAGGAGGAACGCATCAAGCACCTCGGGAACGTAGTGGCCGTAGAACTCGTCCGCGTCCAGCTCGCTGCAGGCGGTCCGCCGGAACCAGTCCAGCGCCTCGCCGCCGGCATTCAGCACGAAGAAGGTGAGCCACCGACCCGGGATGACGTGGCAGCGGACGTTGAAGGTAGGTGAGGCGATGGGGCGGTCGGTGCACACGCTGGCGATGTCGCACGTCCCGCTGATGATGTTGATGTCGCCGGGCTCGGTCAGGCCTCCGGAGAAGGCAGCGAGCACCGCGTCGTTGCCACCACAGAGGACCACACATCCGCGAGGCAGGCCAAGCTCGTCGGCGACGGCGGGCTGGATGGGACCGACCGGCTCATGGGACCGCCGCAGCGGCGGCAGCATGCCCTCGTCGATGCCAGCCAGACCGAGGACCGCCTGGTTCCACGTGAGGTCGTTGCACGCCGTGTTGTAGAGGCCGGTGATCGAGGTCGTCGACGGATCGATCGCCCAGCGGCCGGTCATCCGCTTGACGAGGTAGGTGTTGCAGTGGCCGAACTTCGCGGTCGCCGCCCAGATGTCCGGGCGCTCGTCCCGGAACCAGAGCATGGACGACAGCGACGAGCCGCCCGACACGGGAAGATTGCACGTCTCGGCCAGGAACCTCCTCTCTCCCACAAGGGCACGGATGGCGGCCGACTGCGTGCGCGACCGCCCGTCCAGGAACAGGACGGCAGGCGCGAGCGCCATGCCGTCGGCGGCCATCGGCGTGAGTCCCGGGGTGGTGACCGACAGGGAGACGACCTCCACGCCGGCGAGGCTGGGGGACGCCTCCGCGCAGCACTCGCGCAGCGCCTCCCACCAGACCGCAGGGTCGACGTCCGCCTTGCCGTGGTCGTAGAGGTGCGGGGCGTAGCGACGCTGCGCCTCGGATCGCTTCACGAGGCCGGGACTGAAGACGGCGATCTTGAGGGCGGTCGTCCCCACGTCGATGGCCAGGATGTCCCCGTTCATGGCAGGAGGCCCTCGCCGACGAGCAGCGCCTGCAACGCCTGGACCTGTCCCGGATCGAGAGGAAGGAGTGGCCGGCGCGGGATTCCGCCCCGGAAGCCTGCCAGCGTCATGGCGGCCTTGACGCCCGCCACCCCGTGGGCCCCGGAGATCGCCGCGTTGATGCGGCTGACCCGATCCTGGAACGGGACCCCGTTCGCCTCGTCGCGCGCACGTCCATAGCCGAACAGCTCGAGGGCGAGCCGCGGGAACGAGTTGGCCAGCGAGACCGTGCCGCCGGGCGACCCGCCCAGCATGGCGCGGAACAGGAAGTTGGCCGAGCCGGCCAGGACCTGGAAGGTTGGGCCCTGGAACGGAAGGAAGTGCTCGATGCCGCTCGAGGCGCTGTCCTTGAGGCCGACGATGTTCCCGTGGGCCGCCAGGCGACCCACCAGGTCCGGGCTCAGCGTGATGCCGCAGAAGCCCGGCGCGTTGTAGAGGAGCACTGGGATCCGCGCCCCATCGGCCAGCGAGGAGAAGTAGCGATACAGGACCTCGTCCGTCATCTGGGCCCTGAAGTAGCCGGGCGACAGGACGAGCCCGAAGTCGGCCCCCAGGTCTGCCGCGGCGGCAAGGAAGCGCTCTGCCTCGCGCTGCCCGTCGTAGGCGGCGCCGGCCAGGACTACCTGCCCCGGTCCCTTGTGCCGAACGACGTCCTCGAGGACGCTCAGCTTCTCGTCCTCCGCGAGGCTCCGGTTCTCGCCGTTGGATCCCAGCGCCAGGTAGCCCAGGATCGGGCTCTGTGCATAGCGCGAAAGGTTGAAGCGCAGGGCGCCATGGTCGACGTCCTCGTTCGCGGCAAACGGCGTGCAGATCGGCGCGAAGACGCCGCCCAGCTTCGCCGCGACGTCCTGCCGGGGCATCACGTCGTCTCCGTGCCGTCGCCGTCGCGGCCGCTGCCCGGCACGCTCACGTCGGACCCGAGCTCACCGGCGATCGCTGCAGCCACCGCGCTGACTCGGTGACCGAAGTCCTCGAAGCGATCGCGGACCCGGAAATGCGGACCGGCGACGCTGATCGCACCAACGGGCCGTCCGTCGGCCCCGACGATTGCCGCCCCGACGCATGCGCCCAGCGGTTCGTTCTCGCGGTCATCAATGGAATAGCCGCGGCGCTGGGTCCGCCGGATCTCGGCCCGGAGGGCCGGGAGGTCGTGGATCGTGCGGTCGGTTCGCGGCACGAGGTTCATCCGCGTGTACTTCCCCTCGCGCTCCTCCTCCGGGAGCGCGGCGAGGATCGCCTTTCCGAGGGCGGTCGAGTAGAGGGGCATCGTCTGACCGATGGCCGAGACGAGCTGGATGCTGTTGACCGCCTCGAGCTTGTCGACGTAGACGACGCTGAGGTCCTCCATGATCCCGAGGTGGACGGTCTCCCCCAGCTCGTCGCGAAGGGCCGTCAGGTGCGGGCGAACCAGGCTCCGCAGGTCGAGGCGAAGGGTGACCGCGTGGGCCAGTCGCAGGATCTTGCCGGTGAGGCGATAGGGCTGCGCCGGTTCGTCCTGGGTCACATAGCCGGATGCGACGAGGGCCCGCAGGAGGCGCGTCACGGTGGCCTTGTCGAGGCCCACCTGCCTGGCAACTGCAGACGGACCGAGACCTGGCCCGTCGGCGCGCGCCAGCGTCTCCAGGACGTCGAGCCCCCGACTCAGCGTGCGCGACACGGTCGTTTCATCTAGTGAAACCTCGATGCGCTACGTGCACCATTATGCGCCCGCGCCAGGGGAGCAGCACGTCATTCCTGCGGCCGGAACAGGGCGCTCAGGCGGCGCTGCCACGCTGCCGGCGGCGGGTCGGTGGCTTGAGGCCCGGCTCTGGCGGCCTGGCCTCGACCACTCGGCCGGCGACCCTATGATGGTCGCGCGTCCCAGCGGCGCCAGCCGCCAACCATGACGATCGAAGACAGGCAGGCGCATGGCCGAACACGGGACTCGCGACGACCAGCCCGGCACCCAGGACCTCGCGCGGTACCGGACCAATCTCCAGGGCGAGATCGACGGATCCGCCATCTACGGCGCGATGGCCGAGGCGGAATCGAGCCCACCCCTCCGCGAGCTCTATCACCGGCTCGCCGAGACCGAAGCGCGCCACGGCGCGGTCTGGCGCGAGCGGCTGGAGGCCGCCGGGGTCGCCACCGGCGGGCTCGGCCCGACGTGGCGCACGCGGGTCCTCATGTGGGTTGCGCGGCGTTTCGGCCCTGGGCTCGTCGTCCCCACGATCTCCGCCCGGGAGTCCATCGACCAGGGGATGTACGACGCGCAGCCAGAGGCAACGGCGACGATGCCGGCCGACGAGCGGTCGCACGCCCGGCTCTTCCGCGAGCTCGCCGGTGGGCGCGGCATGGAGGGCCCGACGCTCGCGCGGATCGAGGGGCGCCATCGCCTGTCGGGAGGCAACGCCCTGCGGGCCGCGGTCCTGGGCGCCAACGATGGGCTGGTCTCGAACCTGAGCCTGGCGATGGGCGTGGCCGGTGCGTCGGGAGGTGGCTCGGCGGTCCTGGTCGCCGGGGTCGCCGGACTCCTCGCCGGCGCGCTCTCGATGGCGATCGGCGAGTGGCTCTCGGTCCAGAGCGCCCGCGAGCTCTACGCCCACCAGATCGAGGTCGAGGGCCAGGAGCTGGCCGAGGTCCCCGAGGAGGAAGAGGAGGAGCTGGCCCTCATCTACGAGGCGAAGGGGCTCTCCGCCGAGCATGCCCGGGAGACCGCCCGGGCCATCGTCCACGGGGATCGCGGTCGCGCGCTCGACACCCTCGCCCGCGAGGAGCTGGGGATCGACCCGGAGGAGCTGGGTGGCTCGGCATGGGTCGCGGCCGGCACCTCGTTCCTCCTCTTCGCGCTCGGCGCGATCGTGCCGATCCTGCCGTTCCTCGTCGCGACGGGTCTCCCGGCGGTGATCAGCTCGCTCGTCGTCAGCGCGCTGGCCCTCATGGGCGTCGGCGTCGCGATCACGGTCGTCACTGGCGGGGACGCGATCCGATCCGGCGGCCGACAGGTCGTCTTCGGTCTCGTCGCCGCGGCCATCACGTTCGGTCTCGGCAGCCTCGTCGGGGCGGCGATCCGGTAGGTCAGCGGGCGCCGGCGCTCACCGGCGACAGGTCGCGGGCGATCGCGTCGGCCCAGGCTTCGATCTCCGCCCAGTCGCGGAAGTCGCCTGCCGGGAACGCGGCGCGGGCCGCGGGCATCAGCCCGATGAACCGCTCGCCGAGGCCGATCGGCCGTCGGTTCGGGTCGTAGGCACCGAAGAAGACGTGGTGCTCGCGGGGATGCACCGCGTCGATCAGGTCCGGCAGCTCGCGCGGGCCGGCGACGTCCACGACGTTCCGGCCGTCCTTGTCGACCGTCTCGGTCCCGATCGGACCGCAGCTGAACAGCCAGACCGGTCGCCCCGCAAGGGCGCCCCGGCTGTGCCGCACGAACGCCTGGGCCTCCTTCATCCAGTGGAACAGGTAGAGCGCGCTGCCGATGACGAACGCGTCGTACCCGGCCACGCCGCGGACGTCCTTCACCGGCCGCGCCTCGGCCTCCAGCCCGGCCGATCGAAGACGGTCGGCGATCCGTTCGGCGATTCCCTTCGTGGCACCGTGCTTGCTGGCGTAGGCGACGAGGATCGACATGACAGGTTCCTTTCGGGCGTAGCGCGATGGACTGCGTGCGCCGCGGGCGTGACCCGAGGGCGCGCCTGGCTCAACCCCGCGGCAGCTGGATCAGGCCACGCTCCAGGGCCGTCGTGACGGCAGAGGTTCGATCGGCGACGCCGAGCTTCTCGAAGACGTGGATCAGGTGCGTCTTGACGGTCGCCTCGCTCAGGTGCAGGTCGCGGGCGATCTCCCGGTTCGAGGCCCCCCGGGCGACGAGACGGACGACCTCCAGCTCCCGGGCGGTCAGCGGCTCCGGCGCCCGGTTCGAACCGCTCCCAAGGTGCTGGACCAGGCGGGCCGCAACGGTCGGCGCAAGCGGCGACCCGCCGCGCACGGCGCTCCGGACGGACGCGAAGAGCGTGTCGCGCTCGACGTCCTTCAGGAGATAGCCGGTGGCTCCGGCCTCGATCGCAGCCAGGATCTGGGCGTCGGAGTCGTAGGTCGTGAGCACGAGGACGGGCGGCGGGTGCGGCAGCGCGCTGATCCGGCGGATCGCCTCCACCCCGTCCACGCCGGGCATCTGGAGGTCCATCAGGACCAGGTCCGGCTGCTCGCGCATGACCGCCTCGACCGCGCCGGCGCCGTCTGCGACGTCCGCCGCCACCTCGAACCCGGCCTCGGTCTCGAAAAGGTGCCGGAGGCCGGTCCGCACCACGGGGTGGTCGTCGGCGATGACCAGGCGGATCGGACGGCTTCGGTTCATCGGACCGTGCCCGCAGCGGTGGGCTCCGTTGCGGTCGAAGCAGGCGGCGTCGGGCGCTCGGGAGCACGGCCGCCGCCGGCGCCGCAGCCGCCGCCGGGACCGACGGCGGCTCGATGGCCGGGACCGTCACGGCAACGGCCGTGCCTTCGCCGGGCGAGCTCTCGATGACCAGCGTGCCGCCGAGTCGCTCGGCGCGCTCGCGCATGCCGAGCAGGCCCATGCCGCCCGACGCGGCGACCGACGGGTCGAAGCCACGACCGTCATCGATGACGTCGAGGCTCACTTCGTCCGGGAAGTACGTCAGCGTGACCGCGATGCGCGAGGCCGCCGCGTGGCGGCGGGCGTTCGCCAGGCATTCCTGGGCCGCCCGCAGGAGCGTGACCTCCACCTCCGGATGGAGCTGGCGCGGCGAGCCCGAGACCGTGACGTCGACCGTGGGTCCAGCGGTCCCGCCCGCGCCTCCGCCCGCGCCTCCGCCCGCGCCTCCGGCTGACGCCGCGACACGGCCGATGGCCGCCGGCAGGCCCGAATTCGCGATGGTCTCCGGGCGCAGCGCCCAGACGAGCGTTCGCGCCTCGGCCAGGCTGGCCCGGGCGACTTCTTCGGCCGCCCGCACGTCGCGCCGGACTCGCTCCGCGCCCGGGTCCAGGCAGGCATCGGCCGCTTCGAGGTGGGTGACGACGGACGCGAAGCCCTGGGCCAGGGTGTCGTGGATCTCGCGGGCCAGCCGCGCGCGCTCTTCGGCGACGCCGGCCGCGCGCTCGGCCGCGGCCAGGGAGCGGCGGGCAGCCTGGAGCTCCGCGATCAGCGCCCGGCGTTCCATGCTCAGGCTGATGGTCTCGCGCATCCACGCCGCGAGCGCGATCACCATCACCGCCGCCAGCAGGCTGCCGGCCGCGCCCGGCAGCGCGCTCCCGAGGTCGCCGGCGGACCGGGCAAGGATCGCCGCGGCCGTGAAGGCGCCGATCGCGAGGCCGCCGACCACGGCCCATCGGAAGCGGAGCGAGAACAGGATCGGCGGGTAGACGATGAGCTGGAGGACCATGAACCCGGGTGCCACGGCGACGAGCGCCACGTACATGGCGAACAGGAAGAGGCCGTGCGCGGCCAGGACGCGCGTCGAGTAGGCCCACAGCGGGCGGCGAACCCAGGTCGCCCAGAAGTCGACCGCCAGGGCGGCCATCAATGCCAGCGCGAGCGGCCCCCGCCAGCCGCCGGGATCGTCGCGCGGGTAGGCCACGATGAGCGCGATCGCCAGGACCACGAAACCGTAGGCCCGCATGTACGGCACCTGGCGCGACCATGGCTCCTGGTCCTCCGCCACGCCCTCCCGGACGATCAGCTCGCCCCACGCCGAGTCGTAGTAGTCGACGCGCCGGTCGGCCTGAAGGGATTCGGGCGCGTCGCGCTTGCCGGCTGCGGAAGCGTCACGCTTGCCGACTTCGGAGGGGGCGAGCTCGCCCGCCCGATCTGGGCCGACGCGGCTGTCCGACATGAACGACACCCCTTCTGGCGGCGGCGCCGAGCGCGCCGTTGCCGGCCGCAAGGTCGATTGCCCGCCCCACGACGGAGCGATTGTCGACATGGCAGGAATCGGCCGGCAAGGGCTGGAGGGCAGCATTCCGGTCATGGCATCGCCTGCGCCGCGGGCGGGTTCGGTGGCAGCGGAACGTTCGCTGCGAACGGAGCATTGGTCGCCAGCGAAGCATCGGCTGCCCGCGAAACATTCGGCACAGGCGAACCATTCGGCCCATCGAGAGCGTTCGGAGTGAGCGAAGCATCGGGTGGGACCGAAGCATTCGACACGGGACATCCCGCCGCGGGCCCCGCGGCCGCCCCTTCGATCGTGATGCGCGGCAGCCAGCGCAGGAAGCTCGGCAGCCACCAGTTCCAGTCGCCGAGCAGGCGCATCGTCGCCGGCAGGAGCACGCAGCGGACGATCGTGGCGTCGACCAGGACCGCGACCGCAAGCCCGAGCCCCAGCTGTCGCGCAATCCCCAGCGGCAGGGTCACGAAGATCGCGAAGACCACGACCATGATCGCGGCAGCGCTCGTCACGGTGCCGGCGGTCAGCGAGATCCCGCGGGCGACCGCCTCGTGCGAGTCGGCGCCCTGGTCGACCGCCTCCTTGATCCGGGCCAGGATGAACACCTCGTAGTCCATCGACAGGCCGAAGAGGACCGTGAAGACGAAGATCGGGATGAAGTGCGTGATCTCCGTCGGCCGGATGCCGAGGACGGATCCGAACCAGCCGTCCTGGAACACGAGGACCAGCACGCCGAACGCCGATCCGGTGGCCAGCAGGTTCAGCAGGATCGCCTTGACGGGGATCGCGATCGAATGGAAGACCAGCAGGAGGAGCACGAACGACAGGGTCAGCACGAAGACGAAGATCCGGCCCGCGCCGTCGGTGTAGAGGCGGGTCTGGTCCAGGCTCACCGCCGCTCCCCCACCGACGAAGGCCTCGACACCGGGCAGGCCAGCGACGGCCGGGGGCACGACCTCCGCCCGGACCAGGCGGACCACGTCCCAGTTCGCCGGGTCATTGGCGGCCCCGGCCATCAGGACGGCGACGGACGCGGCCCCGCCATCGGCGCTGGCCGTCAACCGGGCCGGACCCGAGAGTCCGGGGATCGCCGCCAGCGCTGACTCGAGCCGTCCGATCGCCGCCCTCGTCGCGGGCTGATCGGCGCCCGTAACGGCCACGTCGAGCGTGAGCAGGCTGCCCTGCGGCCAGTGCGTACGCAGCGCCTGCACGGCCTGCACGCCGTCGACCGTGTCGGGAAAGACGGAGATGTCGGGTTCGCCCAGCCGCAGGTGCGCAACCGGCGAGGCGAGCACCAGGAGCACGGCAGTGCTGGCAATGATGGCCACCACCGGGCGACCCATGACCGCCCGGACGATCCGCGCCCACGCGCCGCCATCGCGACCGGCACGGGAGAGACCCGGGATCGCGCCGCGGTTCACCCGATCGCCAAGGAGCGAGAGCGTCGCCGGCAGGAAGACCAGGCTGCCGATCACCGACACGAGGATGACCGCGATGGTGCCGACCGCCATCGTCTGGAAGGCGGCGACCGGGATCAGGAACAGCCCGGCCAGGGAGATCATCACGGCGATGCCGCTGAAGAAGACGGCGCGCCCGGCCGTGGCGCTGGCGACCTCGATGGCCGCCAGCCTGTCGCGCCCGCCCCGCCGCTCCGATCGGAAGCGCGTGATCATGAAGAGCGAGTAGTCGATCGCGACGGCGAGGCCGATCAGGACGATGACCTGGCTCGCGTACGGGCTGACCGGGATCGCGACCTGGCTGAAGATGCCGACGATGCCGAAGGCGCCGAGGAGCGCCGTGATCGCCAGCACGAGCGGCACGGTCGCCGCGACCAGCGCCCCGAACGCGAGCAGCAGGATCAGGAACGTCGCGGGCATCGTGATCCGGAGCGCGCCATCGAGGTCGCGGTTGATCTCCTCGACGACCTGGTTGCTCAGGAGCGTGTTGGCGTAGGCGTGGATCCCGTAGGCCGGCAGTTCCGCCCGCAGCGCGTCGAGGACGGGCGCGAGCGCCGCAGTCTTCGCTTCCTGGGCGGCCGTGTCGCCCTCGATGCGGCCGACAACGCGGACGCTGGTGAGATCGGGCGCGATCAGGCCGGCCGTCGGGGGCGCCGCGTACGGGTCGGTGAGGCCGGCGAGGGCGGGGACGTCGGCGGCGTCGACGGTCGCCGTCACGGCGCCCAGTCGCGCGAGGACGGTTGCGACCGTGCCGCGGAACGCCGGATCGGTGACGTGCACCGACGTGCTGGTGATGACGACGTCCAGTTCGTCCGGGAGCGATGCCGCGTCGCCGGACCGCATGGCCAGGACGGCCCGTCCTGACTCCGTCTGCGAGAGCTCGCCCGTGCCCGTCGCGTTGACGGCCCGCATGCCGCCGAGGAGCTGGCTCGCGACGAACAGCCCGACCGTGAGGCCGAACCAGCCGACCAGCACCGGCCAGCGGTGGCGGGCGCTCCACAGGGCGACCCTGACGGTCCAGGCCGGCAGGCGATCGGGTTCCTGGCGCCGTTCGGCCGCGGCGCGTCCGCCGGGCGCCTCGGGCGCGGGCCGCCCGCCGGTGAGAGATGGTGTTCGAAGCCGACGCATGTCCCTGGTCCTCGTTCCGTCGTCATTGGCCAGGGCTGCGTCGGGGGCGCCGTTGTCGCACCATGGCTGCGCCCGAGTCTGCCGGCGGGACGGTCGCCCGCCCAGCGGGCGGTCGATGGAGGCCGCGTCAACCTCGCGACGCGCGAGGTCAACCGTTCGGTTGACTCCGGTCGGTTGACTCGATCGCGCGCGGACGCGAGGCGCCGGCGACGCCCACCGGGCGCGACATGACCGAGGGCACTTCCCGTCCCCGTCCGCCCGACGGACACTTGCCCGACCAACACGGGAGGCTCTGACGCGCGGCCCGCACACGGCCGCCGGGACCGCGCCGAGCCACTGGCGAGACCGACCCGCGGGATGGCACTCGGGAGGGTTCGCCATGGCCGAATACGGGCTGTTCATCGGCTGGGGCTCGCCGCGCGCCGGGAGGGAGGCCGCCGCGGGCAAGGTGTTCGCTGAGGCCGTCGCCTACTGGAACGCGCTCAAGGCAGCGGGCGAGATCGAGAGCTTCGAGCAGGTGCTCCTGGCATCCCACGGCGGCGACCTGGCTGGGTTCGCGCTGCTCCGCGGCGACGCGGGGAAGCTGGGCCGGCTTCGCATGACGCCGGAATTCGAGCGCATGAGCATGCGGGCGGGCGTCTGCCTCCAAGGCGTCGGGATCGTCGACGCCGTCGTCGACGCCGGGGTCACGCGGTCGATGGGCCAGTGGAAGGAAGCCATCGCCGACCTGATCTGACGCTCACGTCGGACTCGGCCCTCACCAGCGTCGGGTTCGGGAGGAGGCTCGCCGGGCAGGCTTCCTCCTGCGCGTGCCCCGCACCGACGCGGAGGCGCCCGCACCGTCACCCGGTGCGGCAGCACGTTGTGCTGGCTGTTGAAAGGCGACCTGTCCGAGGGCGGTTGTCCAGCCGCGCCGCAGTCAGCCCTCGTCGGTGGTGACGTCGAAGCTGGCCGGCGCGACGCCGAGTGTTCGAGCGATCAGGCCTCGGGCACCGTCCAGCACATCTGCTGTATCCGGGACGAACAGATGGATGATCGGCAGCTCGCGGACGCGAACATCCACAGCGGAGCCGTCGTATGTCGTGGTCGCGTGGTAGCGGGGGCGCTCGCCGGCAGCGATACGCCAACGGTCCGATGCGATGCGTCTTCGCAGCTCATCCATCGGATCCTCCCTCGCTGCAACGGCAGAGACCATCGTCCGCGACGTGCGACGGCCGGTCAAGGCTGGATCTGAGGACGTGACCCTGGGCACATCAACGGCTCATTCCATCCCGCTGCCGCGCCGGACCATCGCGGGGAGGATCGACATGACTCACGACTCGGGCGCGTTGCCGCTCACCGATGGGGTCGTGCTGCTGGATCGCTTCACCGGGCTTGACGTGGACGCGCTGTGGGCCGGCGAGGAGAACCACTACGTGCGTCGAACCTCCCTTCCGGGCCCCTTCACCAGGCGCGACGTCGCGGACCGGATCGCGCATTGGCAGCAGCAATGGAGGCTGGGCGGACCCGAGCGGTCGTTCGCGATCCGCGAGGCGGAGTCACGCCAACTGGTGGGCGGTTGCGCCCTCGACCTCCGTCCTCGGCGAGGGCCAGGTCGCCGAGAGCGAAGTCGCCGAGCTGACGTACTGGATCTTCCCGCCGTATCGGCGCCGCGGGTACGCGACGCGGGCGGTCGAGCTCGCCTGCGCGTACGCGTTCGAGATCCTCGGCAGCGAGCGTGTCGAGCTGTACATCGAGCCGACGAACGTCCCTTCCCTGCGCGTGGCGGCCAGGGCGGGATTCGTGCAGGGCGACCTCCCGGGCGAACCCATCCGGTGTCGCGACGCCCGGGCGGGCATGGCGCGGTTCACGCGCGCTCGGACGGTTCGCGAGCCGGTCGGGACGACGCGGTCGTGAGCGAGTGCCGGCCTCGTGCTCGCGAGCCCTCGGCCTTTCGCCGCCCCGTCGCGGGTCCCTCGACCCTTCACCGCCCGGCCGCGCCGTCGGCCTTCACCACCGAGTCGCGGTCCGTCGACGCCCTGGTCGGTGGCCGTTCATCGCCCGGATCGGCAAATGGTGAGACGCTGGGTGACACAGCCCAGGAGGATGACCAGATGAAGGATCGGCCGATCTTCGAACGGATCAACGACCTTGCCGCCGAGGAGGAGGAGCTGTGGGGGCGAGCGGGCGACGGCGACGGCCTGGAGCCCTCGGAGCGGCAACGGCTGGAGACGGTCCAGGTGGAGCTCGACCAGTGCTACGACCTGCTCCGCCAGCGCCGGGCACGCCGCGAAGCCGGTCTCGACCCGGACGCCGCGCAGGTCCGATCGAAGGAGACCGTGGAGCACTACCAGCAGTAGCCCGCGCGCCAGCTTATCGCGGCGTAGCGGCGCGCCCGCGGCATCGCCCTGCAGCGTTCAACCGCCTCGATCGGCCACCGGCGCATCCTGAGCGCCGCCGGCGGGCGCGGGCGCCGCGGCGGTGCGCGCGCGGCGGCGCGTCCCAGGCCCGTCTCAGCCGGTCAACGGTTCGACCGGAAGGCCGGCGTCACGCCAGGCCTCGAAGCCGCCGATGAGGTCCCCTGCCCGCCCGAACCCGAGGTCGCGCAGGGTTGCGGCCGCCAGGCTCGTCGAGTAGCCGTGAGCACAGACCAGGATGATCTCCCGGCCCGGGTCCGCAAGACCGGCGTCGGCGTGTCCCGACGACGCGTCGAGTCTCCAGAAGAGCACGGACAGCGGCACGTGGACGGAGCCCGGGATGACGCCGGTCTCCCGCCGCTGCTCGACGCAGCGCGTGTCGATGACCAGCGCGCCGTCGCGCATCGCCTCGAGCGCGGCCCGGGGGCTGTGCCTGGCGATCCTCGATCGCGCCGAATTCGAGCAGGTTGTTGATCGAGCCGTATGCGCCCGGCTGTTCGGCCATGTGGACGGTCCCCTGGTGTCAGGCCGGCGCCGAGGCTGTCGCGAGCGCCAGCGGCACGCTCCAGCCGATCAGCTCACAGCCGAGGTAGTGCGGCGCGCCTTCGCCGGGCGTGCAGGTCGGGCAACCCCACCGGGCAAGTCCACCTTCGTCCGGCAGGTAGGCGACGTCGCAGCTGGACTCGGTGGGATCGCAGTGGCGCCCGTGGCACGCGCAGTCGCAATGGATCCAGTGGGCGCAGGAGCAGGTCGCGGTCGGCGACGGGGGCCGGAATACGCTCGCGGGGAAGGGATCCCGGATCGGCAATACGTGGGGCCCGGTGGGCACGGGCATGGGACGCCTACCCTTCTGACCCGGGCCTTCTCGGATCGGCCGCGGGTAACGGCAAGACTCTACGCCGCGAGGGCGCCGACGAGAAGTCCCGCGGTCGGGCCGTTCCGGTCCGGTGCCGAGGCCGTGGCCGCGGCCGGAGCCGGGCCGCGCCGGTCAGGAGCCGGGCCGCGCCGGGAGCCGGGCCGCGCCGCGGCGGGCCGGGCCGCACCGCGGTTCGTGTCAGATAGCAGCCGTATTCGTCGGGCGCCAGTGCCAGAGCCCATTGGCGGCCAGCGCAGGCCACGGTCTTCCCGACCCGAGCTCGGCGCGGGATGGATTGCCGGCCGGAGACGCGCGACTCCGCGGTGGGAGCCCTCTCGGCCCGGCCCCGCACGAATTGGGCCGATATCTGACAGGACCGCGCGCGCCGGGGTCATGGCACGTCGGGCGCCGCGCCGGTGCCGTCCGGGCAGCATCGTGCGGGTTCCGGGCGCCGGGCGCCGCGCCGGTGCCGTCCGGGCAGCATCGTGCGGGTTCCGGGCGCCGGGCGCCGCGTCGATTCCGTCCGGGCAGCATCGTGCCGACTCCGGGCAGCCCCGTGCCGTTTCGCGGCAGCCCCGCGCCGACTCCGGGCAGTCCAGGCGGACATGGCGCAGCGGCCGGCAGCAGCGTCCACGCCACGGGCACCCGTGCCGATGGCTGCGGCGGCGCGAGGGTCGCATCGATGCCACGCTCGCGGCCAGGACGAAACGGCCCCGCGAGCCCTGCTGGCGTAGGGTTCACGGGTCGGAGACAGGAGACCACCAGGGAGGCGTCCCATGGCCACGGTCAGCGTTCGATACATCGTCAACGACGTCGACGAAGCGGTCCGCTTCTACTGCGACGCCCTCGGCTTCCACGAGGAGATGCACCCGAACCCGTTCTTCGCGATGCTGTCGCACGGCGACCTGCGCCTGGTGCTGAGCCGGCCCGGTGGCGGCGCCGGTGGCGGCCAGGCGATGCCGGACGGACGGGTTCCCGAACCGGGCGGATGGAATCGGTTCCAGCTCGAGGTGGACGACCTCGACGCCACCGTCGAAGCGCTCCACGCGCGGGGCGTCCGGTTCCGGAGCGACATCGTCGAAGGCGTCGGCGTGCGGCAGGTCGTCATCGAGGATCCGTCCGGCAACCCGATCGAATTCGACCAGGCGAAATCCGCCGAAGCCAGGCTTGCACGGCCGGCCTGACCATGGAGCCGCCCGGTCACGGATGCGCGATAGGCTTGATTGCCCGACCGCCCGACCGCCCGACCGCCCGCTGCCCCACTGCCCCATTGCCCCACCGGCCCACCAACCCCATGAGGACGCAGCCCAGATGATCCCGAGCCCGACCATCACCCTCAACGACGGCGCGACCATCCCGCAGCTCGGCTTCGGGACGTTCCAGATCCCGCCCGCCCAGACGACCGCCGCGGTGGCCGCGGCCCTCGAAGCCGGCTACCGCCACATCGACACGGCCGAGATGTACGGCAACGAACGCGAGGTCGGTGCGGCGATCCGCGCGTCCGGGATCCCGCGCGGCGAGATCTACCTGACGACGAAGCTGAACAACGGCTTCCATGAGCCCGACGTGGCGCGCCGCGCGTTCGACCGGTCGCTTTCGGACCTGGGCATGGACCACGTGGACCTCTTCCTCATCCACTGGCCGCTGCCCACGCGCTACGGCGGCGACTTCGTCTCCACCTGGCGCACGCTGGAGGGGTTCAAGGCCGACGGGCGCGCCCGCTCGATCGGCGTGTCGAACTTCGAGCCGGCGCACCTGGACCGGCTGGCGGCGGAGACGCAGACGGTGCCGGCCGTGAACCAGGTCGAGATCCACCCGTACCTCGCCAACGACACGGTTCGCGCCTACGCCCGCGCCCACGGGATCGCCATCGAAGCCTGGTCGCCGCTCGCGCAGGGCGGCGTGCTCCCCGACCCCGTCGTCGTCGACATCGCCCGGCGCCTGGATCGAACGCCCGCCCAGGTCGTGGTGCGCTGGCACATCCAGCGCGGCGACATCGTGTTCCCGAAGTCGGTCACGCCCGCGCGCATGCGCGAGAACGGCGGCGTCTTCGACTTCACCATCGATGCCGCCGACATGGCCGCCCTGACGGGGCTCGATCGGGGTGAGGCCGGCCGAACCGGGCCCCACCCGGACCGGATGGACTACATCCCAGCCTGACCGAACTCCGGCGAGCGCGGCGCCCGCGGCCGCGGAGTGAGGCACCCGCGGCGTGAGGCGCCCGCGAGGCGAGGCACCAGTCTGGCGGCCTGACCCCGTCAGACCCAACCGGAACGGCAATGTTCGGTGCGCTCCGGCCGCGACGAGGGCCTCGACAAGCCTGATACAGCTCCCAGCGCACGGCATGCCCACCGAAGCGGTCGCCGTTTCGTGCGCTGGCCCCGTTTCGGCGCGCCGAACGCATGAATGATTGCCGTAGCGGTCGCGCCGCCCGGTCGCGCCGGGCCCTGGTCGCGCCGCGCCCTGGTCGCGCCGCCCCCGGACGCCTGCCGCCCAGCGGCCTCGCACTGCCGCACAACGGCCCGGCGGCTCTGTCAGCCGGCGATCGGTTCCGGACGTCCGAACAGGTAGCCCTGTGCCAGCTCGACGCCCAGGCGTCGCAGGACTGTGGCCTCCTCCTCGGACTCCACGCCCTCGGCGATGAGATCGCAGCCGCTGCGGAGGGCGAAGTAGACAAGCCCGGCGACGAGTGCCTGACGGAGATCGTCCACCTCGATCCCCCGGACCAGCGAGATGTCGAGCTTCGCGAACGTCGGCCGCAACTCGAGGATGTGGCGAAGGCTCGCATAGCCGGCGCCAGCATCGTCCACCGCGAGCTCCACGGTGCCGAGCGTGTCGATCGCCTTGCGAAGCGCCGCGTAATCGTCGATCGGGACGTGCTCTGTCAGCTCGAGGACGAGTCGCCGCGTGGTCCCCCCGATCACGTTCCGAAGCCGGCGGCTGCTCTCGAGCACCAGGCTCGGGGACATGTTGAGGGTCAGGAAGGCATCCTCGGGCAGATGCGACGCTGAAGCGAGCGCGGCTTCGATCGCGGTCAGCTCGTACTCGGGGCCGAGCCCGACGGAGGCGGCCTCCGCGAATCGCAGGTCCGGGCGGGTGCCGTCGGTGAAGCGCGTCAGCGCCTCATAGCCCACGACGGCCAGCGATTCGAGGGCGACGATCGGCTGGAACACCGGGTGGAAATCCCGCGCGACCAGCGCTCGCTTGAGCCGTGATCGCAGCGTCGCGATGTCGCGCCGATCGGCGAGCGCCGGCCCCGCGACCGCACCCAGGATGCTCGCGTAGTCGATGGCGGCGGCAAGCAGCGACGCCTTCCGGGCCGGCGTTGGCCGCTGCTCCTCGCTGCTGACGCCAAGCAGGAGCAGGCCGACGAGCGTGGCGCCGGCGTAGATCGGCGCGCCGGCACCGATCGCGCCGTCGTCGATGTGCAGGTCCGCTCCGGAGAACGCGCCCCGGCGGGTGCCGTCCTCGGGCGACACGACATCCTCGGCCCACGGACCGAGGTGGGCGCGGTTCACGAGGTCGCGGGTGAGGCGCGCTGCAAGGAGCTGGCCGCCGCGACGAACCCCGGACGTCCGGTTGTACGTCGCGAGCTCGCGCAGGCGATCGCCATGGGCGAGCTGCGACACGGCCACGAAGTCGCACCCTGTCCGTCGGGCAAGCTCGGCGACCACCGCTTCGGCGGCTTCCTCCGGAATCGGCGACAGGGTCAGGTGGCCAAGGGCCTCCACGACGGCCGAACGATCGTGGAGCTCCTTCTCGACCGCGCTCGACCATGCGGCGTGACTCCGCAGGTGCGCCCGGACGCGGGCGACGATCTCGTCGAGCCGAACCGGCTTGGTGATGTAGTCGTCGGCTCCGGCGCCCAGGCCTTCGACCAGCGTGTTCGCGTCGCCGGAGCCGGTCAGGAGGATGACCGGCAGCGTCGCCGTCTGCGGCCGCGCCCGGAGCGCGCGAACCACTTCGGTGCCGGACATGCCCGGCATGCCCACGTCGAGGATGACCAGGCCCACGGCCCTGCTCTCGACGATGCCGAGCGCGGCTTTGCCGCTCGCCGCCTCCAGAACCTGGAATCCGGCGCGCCGGAGACCCATCGCCACGACCGTGCGGACGCTCGCGTCGTCGTCGGCGATGAGGATCGGAGCCTGGGCGCCCGCGTCGCGCTCCGTCACCAATTCGCGACCGTCAGCCATGGCTGGTCCGCGTCATCGGTGCTCCTGCCGCATCGCCTGGGCCTGCTGGATCGCGACGACGAGCTGCCCCGACGTCACGGGCTTCGGCACGAACGTGGCGCCGCGACTGGCCACCCGCTCGATGTCGAGCGTTTCGGCCGTGTAGCCCGAGAGGAGGACGACGCCGATGCGTGGATTGCGATCCATCGTCCATTCGGCAAGCTCGATGCCGGACATGGCCGGCATGATGACATCGGTGACGAGCACGTCGATCGAGTCGTCGGGGCCGGCCAGCCGCGCCATCGCCTCGGCTCCGTTGGCGACCGCGATCACCTGGTAGCCGGACCGGGAAAGCATCTGCGTCGTCGTGGCGCGAACGACGGGTTCGTCCTCCACCACGAGGACCGTGCCAACGCCGACGGCGGCAATCGGGACGGCGGCGGGCCGTTCGGCCGCGCCCGGGGCGTCGATCCTGGGGAAGTAGAGCTTGAAGGACGAGCCGACCCCGGGCTCCGAGTAGAGCCAGATGTGGCCGCCGGCCTGGTGGACGATCCCATGGGCCGTGGCGAGGCCGAGACCGGTCCCCTTGCCGGGCCCCTTCGTCGTGAAGAACGGCTCGAAGATGTGCTCCCGGGTGGCGCGGTCCATCCCCACCCCGGTGTCGCTGACCACGAGGATGACGTAGGGCCCCGGCCTGACGTCGAAGTGCGCGCTGGCATACGCCTCGTCGACCATCGCGTTGCCGGTCTCGATCGTCACGGTTCCGCCGTCGGGCATCGCGTCCCGGGCGTTGACCACGAGATTGACGAGGATCTGGTCCAGCTGCCCGCCGTCGGCGCTGATGCGACCCGCGTCCGGGTCGAGTTTGAGGACCAGCCGCATGTTCGCGCCGATCAGGTTTCGGACCATCGGCTCGAGGCCGGCGATGGCGGCATTCAGGTCGAGCACGGTCGGGCTGATGACCTGCTGGCGGCTGAAGGCGAGGAGCTGGGCCGTCAGCGTCGCGGCCCGATCGCCCGCTTCCCTGATGGCGCGGACGTTCCCGAGCATCTCGTCCGGGTCGAGCTCCGCGCGCCTCGCGGGCGTCAGGTCCTGGTCGAGCAGTTCGGCAAGACCGTTGATCACGAACAGCATGTTGTTGAAGTCGTGGGCGATGCCGCCGGCCAGTCGTCCGATCGACTCGAGCTTCTGCGCCTGCAGCAGCTGGCTTTCTGCCGCCTTGCGCACGCTGATGTCGCGGATCGCGGCCGTCACCAGGATGCCTTCGGCGCTCATGAGCGGGCTGAGCATGATCTCGATCGGGAACTCGCTGCCATCCTTGCGCCGCCCCAACAGCTCGATCCCCGTGCCGATCTGCTGGGCCAGCGCGTCTTCAGCGGATCGAAGGTCGTCCGCGATGAGGCGTTCCGCGAAGCCTTCCGGGATGATGTTGGTGACGGGCTGGCCGACGAGCTCGTCGCGCTGGTAGCCGAAGTGCTTCTCCGCCTGGACGTTGAGCAGGACGATCGCCCCACGCTGATCCACCACCACCATGGCATCGGGGGCGGCCTCCAGCAGGCCTCGATAGCGGCTCTCCATCTGTGCCAGGTGCCGCTCCGCCGCCTTGCGCACGCTGATGTCGCGGATCGCCGCCGTCACCAGGATGCCTTCGGCGCTCTCGAGCGGGCTGAGCATGATCTCGATCGGGAACTCGCTGCCGTCCTTGCGCCGTCCCGACAGCTCGATCCCGGTGCCGATCTGCTGGGCCAGCGCGTCGGCGGCTGATCGAAGGTCGTCCGCGATCAGGCGCTCCGCGAAGCCCTCCGGGATGATTCGCTTCACGGGCTGGCCGACGAGCTCGTCACGCCCGTAGCCGAACTGCTTCTCCGCCTGGACGTTGAGCAGGACGATCGCCCCGCCCTGGTTCACCACCACCATGGCGTCCGGGGCGGCTTCCAGGAGGCCTCGATATTTGGCCCCGGATTCCGTGCTCAGTTCGACGTCGGTGCGGCGCGCCAGGTCCCAGGAGTCGATGGCGTGCTGGCCGTCCGCTGCGCGCACGTCGCGCGCGCGGCCTTCCTCGCCACGCGCTTCCGCGATCCGATCCCGTCTGCCAGCCGTCACGTCGCGGTGGCCGGCCGTGCGGGCGCGCTTGACGCGGTTCTTCAGGCGGGCGGCGGAGACGGCCTCCCGCTCGGCACGGGTGGCCTTGTAGGCGCGCACGTCCGCTGCCGTCAGGTCGACGCCGGCGGCGTGCTGGCGGTCGGCGACGGACTGGTCCCGATCGGACGCGAGCTGGTCGATTCCCGTGCTCAGCTGGTCCGCGTTCGAGGCGTTCTGATCGGCGTCGGAGAGGGTCTGGTCCACGTCGGCCGCGGACTGGTCCGCATCGGCCGCATGCTGGTCGGCCTCGGAGGCTCGCTGGACCTCGCCGACCGCTTTCCGCGCTTCGATGATCGGGTCAACCGACTCAGGTCCATCGGCCGTTCGATCGTCGATGTTCATTCGGAGGCGATCATACGTCCGGCCAATGTCCAGCCGCTCGAAACCGGCGACGGTTGTCGTCGATTCCCGGGAACTCAGGTTGGACCGTCAACGTCGGCCGTCAACGTCGGCCGTCAACGTCGGCCGTCCAGCGTCGGCCGTCAACGTCGGCCGTCAGCGTGCGCGACACGAGTGCGCCAACGCGCGCGGCCGACACGATGCGCGCGGCCGACACGATGCGCGCGGCCGACAGCGTACGCGCGCGGCCGACACGACGCGCGCGGCCGACACGACGCGCGCGGCCGACACGATGTTCTGCCGTGCGTTCTGTCGGGTTCCGGCCATGGCCACGCTACCCACAACCGAATTGGCAATGTTCCGTGCGCTCAGGCCACGACGAGGGCCTCCACGGGCCACGCCAGCGCGTCAGCGCACCACGCAGCCACCGAACCGGTCGCGGTTTCGTGCGCTCACTCGATTTCGACACTCCGAACGCACGAATGATTGCTTTAGCGGTCGCATTCCGGGCGGTCGCATTCCGGGCGGTCGCATTCCGGGCGGTCGCATTCCGGGCGGTCGCCCCGCCAGGCGATCGACGGCCTGTGAGCATTTCGCGCCTCACACCGTCTCAGCGGGCTCTCCATCCGAGAGCTCATCGACGAAGGGCGCCGCTGAATACCCGTGCTCGATGCCTCGGTGGCGCTCGCTGGTGCTTCCCCGGTTCGCTCACCGCGAGTGGCCGCCGCGCATCATGGCTCCGAACCCGCCGCAGACTCGGCAGGTTCGCCGTTCTCGCCGGACCCGGCTGCGCGCTGGTGCCGCACGACCAGGATCACCAACGCCGCACCGACGGTCGCCGCGGCGATGATCTGGGCGGTGGGCACGCCGAAGAACGTCCAGTTGTCCGCCTTGAACGACTCCAGGACGAAGCGGACGGATCCGTACCAGATGAAGAACACGAGGAGGAGGTCGCCCGGTCGAAGGCGGGGGCCGAGCCGGCGGGCGAGCCAGATCAGGGCGATCAGGCCCAGCACGCCCGAGAGGGACTCGTACAGGAACAGCGGCTGGAAGTGCTGGCCCAGGGTGGCCGTCGGGTCGGAGCCCACGGGACAGGTGTAGCCCTGGGTGCGGTACTGGCACTCGATCGCGATGCCCCAGGGCAGGTTGGTCGGGGCGCCGTAGAGCTCCTGGTTGAAGAAGTTGCCCCAGCGGGCGATCGCCTGCATCGCGAACAGCCCGGGCGCCACCGCGTCCGCCCAGCGCAGGAACGGCTGCCCCTTCCAGCGCGTGTAGGCGAAGGCGGCGATCGTCCCCGCGATGATCCCGCCGTAGACGCCGAGGCCCGAGTAGGGCGGCAGGACGATCTTGGCGAGGTCGTCCTTGTAGAGCTGCCACTGGTCGATGACGTGGTAGAGGCGGCCGCCGATCAGGGCGGCGATCGCGACGACGATCATGCCGTTGGCGAGCAGCCCCACGTCGAGCCCGCGCCAGCGCGCCTCCCGGGAGACCACCAGGAACACCGCCGTCAGGCCCACGGCGTAGGCGATGCCGTACCAGTGGACGTCGAGCGGGCCGAGCGAGAAGGCGATCGGGCTCGGGGTGATGTCGATCATCGGCTTCCTTCCATGAGATCGGTCCCGCCAACAACTACACGGCGTGTAGTAGGGACTATCTCACAACTCCTACGCGTTGTGTAGTAGGCTGCATCGAACATGGGAACCGCGATGGAGACCGGGGTGCTCGGGCCGCTCGAGCGGCGCGTCATGACGCACCTGTGGAATGCCGGGCCGTCCACGGTCGGCGAGGTCGTCGCCACCCTGAACGCCGGGGATTCGTCGCCGCACGCCTACACCACGGTCATGACGATCCTCGCTCGCCTGTTCGAGAAGGCCTACGTGACCAGGACGAAGGAGGGTCGCGGCTTCCGCTACGTCGCCGCCGTCGACGAGGCCTCGATCGGATCGGTTGCCGCCAGGCGCGAGCTCCAGCAGCTCGTCGAGCGGTACGGCCAGGCCACGGTCGCCGCGTTCGCGGCGGATCTGGCCGGCGCCGACCCCGACCTCGTGCGCCGCCTTCGTGACCTCGCGGAGCGTGACGACAGCGGCAACGGGCGTGACGACAGCGGCAACGGGCGTGACGACAGCGGCGGCCGGCGTGGCGACAGCGGCAACGGGCGCGACGCAAGCCGCGGCCGGCGTGACGCAAGCGGCGGCCGGCGATGAGGCCCTCGCGCCGCGGCGTCGCGTCGCTGGCCGGACTGGCGCTGGGCCTTGCCGGATGCGACACCGTGCCGGCCGGCTCGTCGCCCGACGTGACCCAGCACGCCGGGGCGTTGCTTCCTCACGACGTTGCGATTGTGGCGCTCGCGCTCGGTCTGGGGCTCGCGGTGCTCATCCTCGCGTCGATCGCACGCCAGGCGGTCGCACACCACCGACTCTCGCATCGTCTCCGCGCCGAATCCCGAGCAGCGGAGGTCGCCGGCCGGCTCGTAGGGCTCGTTCCGGGCGTCGGGATCGCCCTCGTGACCGGGGTTCGCCACCCGACGACCTATGTCTCGGACGACGTCCTCGCGGCACTGGCGCCCGACGAGATCACGGCGGTCCTGTCCCATGAGCGTCACCACGAGCTGACGCACGCCCCCCTGCGGCTGATCCTGCTTGCCGGCATCGAATCGCTGCTCTGGTTCGCCGGGCCGGTCGCACGCGCCCTCGACCGCGCGCGAGCTCGAATCGAGATCGAAGCCGATGCCCATGCCCTGGCCCAGGGATCGACGCGGCAATCGATCGCCCGCGCGATCATGAAGCTCGGGGGCGTTCGCCCGACGATGTCGCCCGGCGCTTCATTCGCATCGTCCGCGGACTCCCGGTTGCGCGCGCTCCTCGGTGACGAGGCGCCGACGCGACCGTCACTGCGCAGCGACGCGATCCTCGTGACGGCAGTCGCGGCGCTCGTCATCGTCGCCTGCTCGGCACTGCCGCTGTAACCTCGCCGGCCGTCCGCGCTGGCCGCGACCACGCGTGGCACCCGACCACGCGTGACCCCCGACCGCGCGTGACCCCCGACCGGAACGGCAATCATCTGTGCGTTGCGCCGACCGCGCGAGCCTGACCACGTCGAGCCGCGACCGATACGGCTCTCCTCTTGTGCGGTCAGGCGATCCAGCGAGAGCCGAAGCGCCTGGCGGACGCCCGAGCGCACGATTCGGGGCCCGGAACGGTCGCGGTCGCGGGCGTTCCATCGAACCCGGCGCTGGCAACGCATGAAACATTGCCGTAGCGGCAGGGGCCGCAGCGGCAGGCTCGTCAGGCGGCGGCTCCACGGCTGACGGGAACGGACGACCCGGCTACCGTGTCCCCGTAACCCCGCGCGGCCAACAAGGAGTGAGGACCATGGCCCCAGTGGATGCTCCCGATCGATCCGCGTCCGCAGCGGACCTCAGCCGCCGGGCGTTCCTGCGCCGCAGCGGCCTCGTCGCCGGGGGGATCGGCGTGGCGGCCGTGGCCGCCGGCTGCGTCCAGGCCGGCGCCGCCCAGTGGTCGTACGTGCCGCAGGCGAGCACGGCGCCGGGCGTGCCGTCCCCTTCGGCCGCGTCAGCCGCGCCGGCGAGCCCTGCCGCACCTTCGGCGGCCGCCTCCGCCAGCCAGGCTTCGGCCGCGCCGGCGAGCGCGTCGCCGGCCAGCCCGGTCCCTTCGCCCAGCCCGTCCCCATCGTCCACAGCCAGGGATCCCAGCCCGGCCGACTTCGCGGTTCCGCCCGCGTACCGGCCGGCCCTGTCGACGCCGGTCACCTTCGACCTGACCTCCCATGACGGTCCGGGCGAGGTCATCACCATCAACACGAACCCGGTCGTCGCCTACCAGTCGATGAACTTCGACCACCAGGTCCCCGCACCGACGCTCCGCGTGACCGAAGGCGACACGGTGCGCTTCACGCTCACGAACGGGGGCCAGATGGCCCATTCGATCGACTTCCACGCCGCCCAGCTCGCCTGGAGCAAGCACTACCAGGACGTCGCGCCGGGCGCCTCGGAGACATTCGACTGGACGGCGAAGCACGCCGGCGTCTTCATGTACCACTGCGGCACGGCGCCGGTCCTCATGCACATCGCCGACGGGATGTACGGCGCGGTCGTCGTCGATCCGAAGGGCGGCCGACCCCGGGCCCGCGAGTACCTCCTGGTGCAGAGCGAGTTCTACGGGACAGGCGGCGATTACACGAAGATGCTGACCGGCCAGCCGGACATCGTCGCCTTCAACGGGCAGGCCCTGCGCTACAAGACGAACCCCCTCGTCGCCACCGCCGGCGAGCTCGTCCGGATCTTCATCGTCAACGCCGGCCCCAGCTCGTTCTCGGCGTTCCACGTCATCGGGGCGCTGTTCAGCCACTACGAGGCCGAGGGGAACCCGGCGAACGCCCAGGGCATGCACCAGACCATCGACGTGCCGCCCGGCGACGGGGCCCTCGTCGAGCTGACCTTCGCCGAGCCGGGGATGTACCCGTTCGTGACCCACAGCTTCGTCGACGCGGCGAAGGGCGCGGTCGGCATGTTCGACGTGCGCTGACGAACTCTCGGCCGGATCACGGGGCCCGCGCCCTGCGGCCGGGCCGCGTCGGACGGAGCATCGCCCGTGCCACTCCGGCTGCCCGATCGGGGCCCGCGCCCTGCGGCCCGGCCGCGCCGGACGGAGCATCGCCCGCGCCACTGCGGCTGCCCGATCGGGGCTCCGCCCTCCCCTACCCGAGCAGGGCGTCCGTCGCCTCGTCCGCGACGCCGCCGAAGCAGCGGTCCAGCACCTGCGCGAAGACCGGCTCATCGGGCGCGGCCCGGCCGAACAGGGTCATCGACGAGCGCAGCTTCATGGCGTCGAGCGGGCCGAAGACCTGGTCCGCGGTTCGACCGGTGATCGCGAGGACCAGTCCCGCGCACTCGCGCAGGCGCGCCCCCAGCACCGGGTGCGCGAGATAGGCGCGGGCCTCGTCGAGTGAGGCGATGGCGAAGTGCTGGGACGTCGAGCTGTGCCCCAGCCCGGCCACCTGCGGGAAGACGAACCAGATCCAGTGGCCGGTCTTGAGGCCGCGGCGCAGCTCCTCGAGCACGCCCGGCGTAGACGCCCTCCTGGGCGGCCACGAAGCGGTCGAGGTCGTACGGCATGGGGGCATTGTGCGGCCGTGGAGGCTGGGTCGGCCTGCGGGCCCGGACTCCCCCATCGCGGCAAGACCCCGCTCGTTGCGCACGCCCGCGACCCGCCTTCTCCCACAGGATATCGCGCACCCCGGGGCTTGCGGCAAGACCCGGGTCGTGGCGTAGAGTCGCCCGCCTCGGAGGCGATCTGCGGAATGGGAGCCACGAAGATGCGTGTCCTGCTGGCGACGTGGGGGTCGCGCGGCGACGTGGAGCCGCTTGCGGCGCTTGCCATGGAGTTGCGGAGACTCGGCGCGGAGGTGCGCGCCTGCGCGCCGCCGGACGAGGAGTACGTGGCGCTGCTCGCCCGCGCCGGCGTGCCCCTGATCCCGCTCGGCCCGTCAGTCCGCTCGGTGGTGGCCGGGCAGCGGCCGCCGTCGGCTGAGGATGCGTTCCGGCTGGCGGCCGAGCTGGTCGCCGCGCGGTTCGAGACGCTCCCCGCCGCGGCCGAGGGCTGCGACGCGCTGCTGGCGACCGGCCTGATGCCGGCTGGCGCACGGTCCGTCGCCGAGATGCTGGGCATCCGCTACGTGCTCGCGTGCTTCCACATCTTCGGCCTGCCGTCGCGGCACTTCCCGCCATCGGCGCGGCCGGGTACGCCATCGCCCCAGGGAGAGACCGACAACCGGGTGCTCTGGGAGCAGGACGCCGAGCGTGTGAACGCGCTGTACCTCGCCCCGCTCAACAGCGGCCGGGCGGCGGCCGGGCTGGCACCGGTGGAGAGCGTCCGCGACCACGTCATCACGAACCGGCCGTGGCTCGCGGCCGACCCCACGCTCGCCCCGTGGAAGGACCTGACGGACCTCGACATCGTGCAGACCGGGGCGTGGATCCTGCCCGATGATCGACCGCTCCCGGACGAGCTGGAGGCGTTCCTCGACGCGGGCGCGCCGCCCGTGTACGTGGGCTTCGGCAGCATGGCCATGCGCGACTCGCCGGACCTCGCCATGGTCGCCGTCGAGGCGGCCCGAGCGCACGGTCGCCGCGTCGTCCTGGCCCGTGGCATGGCCGGCCTGGCCGCGATCGACAGCCGGGGCGACTGCTTCGTCGTCGGCGGGGTCAACAACCAGGCGCTGTTCGGTCGGGTCGCTGCGGTCGTGCATCACGGCGGCGCAGGCACGACGACGACGGCCGCCCTGGCCGGCGCGCCGCAGGTCGTGGTGCCCCAGATCGTGGACCAGCCGCACTGGGCCGCCCGCGTGGCCGAGCTGGGCATCGGCGCGGCACACGACGGTCGGAGTCCGAGCATCGGATCCCTGTCGGACGCGCTCACGACGGCCCTGACCGCCGAAACGCGCGCCCGCGCGACGGCTGTGGCCGGGATGATCCGCACCGACGGCGCGGCAGTTGCCGCCAGGCTGCTGCTCGACGGCGCTCCCTAGCGGAGCAGCGTCGCCGGCGCCGGCCCCGGGCGCCTGGCGCGAGGCGCCGGGCGCGAGGCGCCGGGTGCCTGGCGCGATCCCGCTACGCCGTGAGGTGCGGCAGGTGCTCCGGGTAGTGCCTGATCGAATCCCACGCGACGGCAGTCGCGAGCGTCTCCTCGCCCAGCCAGGGGAACCGGTTGGCCGTGAACAGGTCCTCGTCCGACGCCGCCTCGACCGCCGCGACGAGCCGCTCGAATGCCGCCGCCTCGAAGGCCCGCACCTCAGCCCGGGTCCCGGTCGCGGAACTCCTCGAGGATCGACCGGTTCTGGGCGTCGATCTCGAAGTCGGGGTCGTGCTCGTACGGCACCCCGCCCGCGCGCAGCGCCGTGATCACGCGCGCCGAGTGGTCGCTCCACCAGCCGACATGCGCGAGCGCGTCCTTGCGGGTCCAGCCATTCATGTCCGGCAGCGGTTCGGCCCACGCGTCGTCGGTCAGGGTGCCGACGGCGGCAGCGAGCGGCTCGTGGGTCGCGCGGATCTCGGCGAGGAAGGCCTGCTTGTTCATCTGGTTCAGCATGCCAAAGAACCCGCCGGTTCGCTCGGCCCGGCGACCCCGGGGCCACCGCCGTGCGGCGGCGCCCCGCACTGGAGCGACCGAAACGGCAATCTTCCATGCGTTCGCGAGCCGGGTGGGCGCCAGGAGAGCCTCGCGTGGATGGTGAGCGCACGTCCGCCTGACCCGGACGGTCGCTAGAACGTGCGTTCGGGCTCTGTCGCCCGTCCCAGCGCACGATTCATTGCCTTTTCGGTCGGGTGGAGGCTGACGGCCTTTTCGGTCGGGTGGAGGCTGACGGCCTTTTCGGTCGGGTGGAGGCTGATGGCCTTATCGGTCGGGTGGAGGCTGACGGCCGCGCCGGCGCCGCGCCGTCCGGCCGTCGGCCGTGCCAGGCCGCAGTCCGGCGTCGTGCAGAGGGTGAGCCCCAGCTCGTCGAGGCCCTCGGCGAGGGGCGTGAAGCCGAGCCAGCCACCGAAGCTCCGGCTGGTCACGCCCGCGGGCTGGCCGTTCACCAGCACGGCCCCGCCGGAGTCGCCGACCTGGACCTTGATCCGGGCGGTGATCATGCAGGGGAACCAGGCCCCGTCGCCGGCGTTGAGGTTCTGGCCCTTGCCCTCCACGGCGCCAGAGCGGAAGTGGCCGCGGCCGTCGATTTCGACCGTGTCACCCACGGCGACGTCGGCGCACGCGAGGGGGCGGGTGCCCTCCGCGATCGTCCGGTAGCCGCCGGCGCCCATGTCCACGAGGTTGAGGTGTCCCCACGGGATCCGGTCGGTCGCGACCACCAGGTAGTTGATGTCCGACGCCGCGCACGTGTGCCCCGGGTACGGGCAGGTGGCGTCGCGGGCGGCCGGGCCGAACACGCCGCGCACGCCCTTCCCGTCGGGGTCGTAGGCGATCGTGCCCTCGGTCGTGCAGTGGCCGGTCGAAGTGAGCACGATCGTGTCGCCGAGGCGCGCGTAGAAGCCGCCCGTGCAGTAGCCGTAGAGCGGCTGGCCGGCGAGCACCGGCGGGTCGTACACGGGGGTCGTGCGGCGGGTCTCGGCCGCGTCACCCCAGGCGGCCAGGATCTGGACGGCAACCAGCACGAGCAGGGCGCCGACGAGGACGCCGATCAGCGCCCGGCGCAGGACCCGGGCCCAGGAGACGGCCGGCCCGGCGGGCGAGGCGGTCATGGTCACGGGCTGCGTTTCAGGCTACCCGGGGCCGCCGCAGGTGGCGACATCGGCGGCCTGGAACTCGCCGCCACCGAACGGCCCGCCGGCCCCCCACAGCTTCGCAGGGCTGCCCGTCCTGGCGACCGTTTCGCCGCGCCGGTCGACGACCTCGATCTCGCCCCACGCGTATCGAGCCGTATACCCCGCCGGCCAGACGACCAGCGTCGGCTCGACCCCGGGCTTCACGACGATCACGGGCCCTCGTTCGCCGGCTACGAGCGCGCCCTCGATGAAGTTCGTGTAGCAGAGGAGGCCGGCGTCGCCGGAGACGGCGATCGGCGCCGGCCCGAAGCGCAGTACCGCACTCGCCGCCGCCGCGAGGCCACCTCCCATCGCCAGCCCGACGACGATCGCGCCAGGACGAGGAGCGTCCTGCTCCGGCCAAACATGCCGCAGATGAGCCGTGGATTGCGGTGCGCCTCCCCACCGCCGACCCCGACGACGACCGCGCCAGCGACGAGGAACGTCCTGCTCCGGCCAACCATGCCACCGATGATGCGCGCAATGGCGAGCCCCGCGATGACCCGGCCGTACTACCCCGCTGGCCGCACGGCCTGTGCATGCCTCCCGCCCGAAGCGCCCCTGCGCCGGCCGCCTCCCCGCGACCGGGCCCACGCGCGGGGCTCAACAGGACCAATAGCACTTCACGGTCGGTTCGACGGGGCGCGATGGTGGCGCCGTCGGACGCCCGACGGTCCCGCGCCCCGCCCGCCCAGCCGCGCCCACGTGCTCGGGGGAACTCCAGTGACCGCTCGCGCGCGGTTCTGCGACGGCAGCGGTGAGGCTGGATGGACATGAAGTACCTGCGAGACCTCGGGCGGCGCAAAGTCCGCACGACCCTGACGATCCTGGGGATCACCATCGGCATCTGGGCCCTGGTGGTGTTCGGGTCCATGGCCAACAAGATCAGCGCCCTCGTCGAGGGCGGCAGCGCCTACTACGCCGACAAGCTCGAGCTGAGCGACGCGTCGAGCGGTGCCATGGGAGGCTTCGCCAGCGCGCCGATGGAGCTCGCGACGGCGGACGCGGTGGCAAAGGTCGACGGCGTCGCCGCGGTCGCGCCGGCCGTGATGATGCTGATGGACAAGACGCCCTCGGCCGATGACGATGGGCGTGCCGCCGATGATCACGGGCGCCGTCTACGGCGCCGACAAGGGCCTGGACAACTTCAAGATCCGCTACGCCCAGGGCCGCGGCCTCACCGCCGCGGACGAGAGCAAGTTCGTCACCGTCCTCGGTTCGGACATCGCCCGCAAGTACGACAAGCACGTCGGCGATTCGATCGTCCTGCGGGACACGACGTTCCAGGTCGTGGGGATCCTGGAGCCGACGCTCACGGCGCCGGACCAGGCCGCGTCCGTGCCGATGCAGGCCGCCCAGCTGCTCTTCTTCCAGGCCCTGCCGCCGATGGTCCAGAACCAGCTGGACCCGTTCAAGGTGGCCACCACGATGACCGTCTACCCGATCGCGGGCGTGGACCCGGAGGTGCTCGCGGACCGGATCGAAACCGCCGTCCCCATCGTCGCCGCCATGACCGGCAAGGATTTCGACCAGCAGATCGGCGGGGCGACCTCGATCCTCAATTCGATCCTGGTGGGCATCGCCCTCATCAGCCTGGCGGTGGGCGGCCTGTCGGTCATCAACACCATGGCCATGTCCATCGCCGAGCGGACCCGCGAGATCGGCATCAAGCGGGCCATCGGCGGCAGCCGGTCCCGGATCGTCCGCGAGCTGGTGACGGAGGCCGGCCTGATCGGCTTCATCGGCGGCGCGATCGGCCTGCTGCTGGGCGCCGTGGTCGTGACGCTCGCCAACGAGGCGGGCCGCTCGTCCGGGACGGTGCTGTTCGAGCTGACGCTGGGCACGGCCGTCACGGCCCTGCTGTTCTCGACGATCCTCGGCGCGGTCGCCGGGCTGGTGCCGGCGGTGCACGCCGCGCGCCTGGACCCGGTCACCGCGCTCCGCTACGAATGACCGCCCCCGCCACCCGATCCGGAGAACGAACGATGGCACTCCTCGATGGCCGAAACCTGCGGAAGACCTACCGGCTCGGCCGAACCAACCTGGTCAAGGCGCTGCGCGGGGTCGACGTGTCGATCGAAGCGGGCGAGATGGTCGCGATCGTCGGACCGTCAGGATCCGGCAAGAGCACGCTCATGCACATCCTGGGCCTGCTCCACGCGCCGGACCTCAACGATGGGCCGCGACCGGAGCTCACCTTCGACGGGCAGGACATGGTGGCCCTGGGCGAAGGCGAACAAACCCGGATCCGCGCCCGCCAGATGGGCTTCGTCTTCCAGGACTTCAACCTTGTCCCCACGCTGACCGCGTTCGAGAACGTGGCCCTGGCCTGCGACTACGCGGGCATCAAGGGCGCTCCGGCGAAGGAGGCCGCGATGGCCTCGCTGGACCTGGTCGGCCTGGCCGACCGGGCCGGCCACCGGCCCGCGGAGCTCTCCGGCGGCGAGCAGCAGCGGGTCGCGCTGGCCCGCGCGCTGGTCAACCGGCCGCGCCTGATCCTGGCCGACGAGCCGACGGGCAACCTCGATTCGGAGCGCTCCGACGAGGTCCTGGCGACGCTGCGCCAGTTCAACAAGGAGCACGGCCAGACGTTCATCCTGGTGACCCACGACGCCGACGTGGCGGCGGCCTGCGACCGCGTCATCCGCATGCGCGACGGCACGATCCGCGACGCCGCCGCGCGGGCGCTGCCGCCCTCCGTCGCCGCCGTGGCTGCCGGGGCTGCTCCGGCGCCCGCGCCCGCCTGATCGCTGGTTCGGGGGGCCGGGGCGCTGACACGCCCGGACGCGCCGACGCGACCGGAACGGCGCCCGGCGCCGGCGGGCCGGACCGAACGCCCGGACGCGACCGAACGGCGCCCCGCGCGGGCGCGACCGAACCGGCGCGCGGCGCCCGGCGCTGGCGCGACCGAGAACGGCGCCCGGCGCTGACGCGACCGGAACGGCAATCTTCCATGCGTTCGCGAGCCAGATGGGCGTCAGGAGGGCTCCCGCGGAGGGCGAGCGCACATCCGCTTGACCTGGACGGTCCGGAAGACGTGCGTTCGGGCTCTGTCGCCCATCCGAGCGCACGGATCATTGCCGTTTCGGTCGGGTGGCCACTTGTCTGGCCGGACGATGACCATTAACATGACCACATGACCATCAAGATGACCGCAACCGAGGCCAAGGCCAAGATCCTGTCGCTCCTCGACGAGGTGGCAGCCGGCCAGGAAGTGGAGATCACGAAGCATGGCCGGACCGTGGCGCGGCTCGTGCCCGCCGCCGGCCCCCACGCGCTGAAGGGAAGCCTCGTCGGCGTGGCCATGACCGCGGGGCGGGAGGAGGATCTCTTCTCGACGGGATCGGATTGGGAGCTGACGTGAGCACGGTGGTCCTGGACAGCCACGTGGTCCACTGGTGGTCCGCCGAACCCGAACGGATCAGCCCACCGCCAGCAAGGTCATCGGCGACGCGGATGAGCTCGCGGTTGCCGACATCACGTGGTTCGAGCTCGCGTGGCTCGCTCGCCACGAACGGATCATGGTGACGATCCCGATCGCTGCCTGGCTGTCGCAGCTGGCCGCCCAGGTCCGGACGATCGCGGTCACGCCCGCGATCGCCAGCACGGCGGTGAACCTGCCGTCGTCATTCCCGGGTGATCCGGCCGATCGGCTGATCTATGCGTCCGCGATCGAGAACGGCTGGTTGCTGGTGACGAAAGACCAGCGGCTCCTGGGTCACCGCTACCCACGCACCGTCACCGTGTGGTAGGGGGACAGCGCAAGGCGGTTGCCGGGAGGGTTGCCCGCAGCCCGAAGGACGTTTAGACTAGTCGCAGACCAGATGGAACGAACGACACCGCCGGAGATCGGCGCCTACGAAGCCAAGACGAACCTCAATCGCCTCCTCGACGAGGTCGCTGGCGGAGAGGCGGTCACGATCACGAAGCACGGCGTCCCCGTCGCCGTGCTGAGCCCGGCTTCGAAGGGGTCGCCCGTCACCGTCCGCGAGGCGATCGACGGCCTGCGCGCCTTCCGCGCGACGCATCGGCTCGACGGGCATCCCCATTCGTGAGCTCATCGACGAAGGGCGCCGGTAGTGTTCGTCATCGACGCTTCGGTCGTGCTCGCCTGGTGCTTCGCCGACGAGGAGTCCCCCGCCGCCGCAGGCAGCCCTGGCACGCCTCGAGCACGAGGCGGCGGTCGCGCCAGCCATCTGGCCGCTCGAAGTCGCCAACGGCCTTCGGACGGCCGAGCGTCGAGGTCGCCTCAGCGTCGCCGACCTCGGCCGCGTCCGGGAGCTCCTGGTCGCCCTTCCGATCGACGTCGAGCCGGTCGCCCTCGCCGAGTCGCTCGGCAGGTCATGGAGCTGGCGCGCAGCCTGGACCTGACCACGTACGACGCCGCCTACCTGGCGCTGGCCGCGCGGCGCGGCCTGCCCGTGGCCACGATCGATGAGCGGCTGGCCGCGGCGTGCTCGGCGGTGGGCGTCGGCCTGGTCGACTGAAGCGGGGCCCCGGGGTCGGCTCAAGCTTCGCGTCAGCCTCGGCCCGAGGACTGTCGATCCGCCTGTACCTCCGTGGCGGACGATCGCTCGCGTTGCGCGACGTCAGTGGACCTCGCGCCGCGCCGGCACCTCAGGCTCGGGACCAGCGCCGGGGCCGCGCCGGGCGCGACGGGCCGCGCCGGCACCTCAGGCTCGGGACCAGCGCCGGGGCCGCGCCGGGCGCGACGGGCCGCGCCGGCATCTCCGGCTCGGGACCAGCGCCGGGGCCGCGCCGGGCCGACGGGGCCGAGGTGGCCACGGCCTGAACTCCGGACGTGGCTCCTGGGCCCGAGGCGGCTCGACATGCCAGTCTGGCGGTCGAGCCGCCTTTCCGGTGGCCGCGCCTCCGCCAGCCGGGCGCCCGTGTCCCACTGGCCCCTTCCCGATCGGGCAGACTTCGCCGCCGGGGCGCCCGTATGCTCTTGAGGGGACCTCAGGGTCGATTCCACAATCACGCGCGAGATGTCCACGGCCCTGCACTCGCGTGCCCGGCAGCCGGGCGGAGGTCTGACGCGCGGGTTGGCACGCGTCAATGGAACCGGCGCGACGCGCCCCGAACAGGTCCTGAGTGCACAGGTCCTGAGCGCGGAGTCGGCCCTCATCGCGCTCGCAACCCACCACCCAGCGCTCGCTGCCCCGGAGGGCATCCGGCTCCTCCAGCGAACCGGCGGCAACGGCGCCGTGGCGGCGCTCATCAAGGGGCCGCCGAGTCCCCTGGGGCCGGCGAATCAGGGGCGGCCGCGTGCCTCGACCGCGGCTGGGGGCGGGCGATCGGTCCAGCGCCAGGGTCCGCCGGGCGCCCGGAAGAAGGCCAAGGCAGCGCCAGTCGCCGCGAAGCCCAGGAAACCGAAGCCATCGCGGCCGCCGACCCTCGACGAGGTCGCCCAGAACATCGACACGTCGCTGGGCGGCCCGTACAAGAGCTGGGCGGACTGGGCCAAGACGATGAAGGCCGGCACATTCCTCGGCCATGCGATCGGCAACGGCGTCCGGTCCGAGTTCCAGGCCCTCCTCGACACCGCGAAGGCGAAGATCGACGACGAGTACGCCAAGTCCGGCAACCCGATCCCGAAGGGCTACGGGATCACCAGCGTCGGTGGGTTCCGCGACGAGATCAGCCCGCACGGCGCGGGCTTCGCCATCGACATCGACGCCGGGGCCAACCCGTACGTCATGCACGAGGGCGCAGGGTCGGCGCCCGGGTACGAGACGGGGCTCGACACGGAGCAGAAGGTCGTCTACCACCGGATCGCGGAGTTCGTGCTCAACAACCCCGTCGACGGCGAGCAGTCGATCATCCCGAAGCTCATCACGACGGGCGACACGATCCCCAAGGGCGCCAAGGCCACCCGCCGCGAACGGCTGGGCCAGTACTGGGACCGCCTCAAGCTCGAAAGCGACGCCATGAAGGACTACTTCCGGCTGATGAACAACCGGCCGGCCCTCGAGGCGTACCTGAAGGGCGACTGGGCCAAGCGCCACCAGGGCATGTCCGCCCCCGATGCCGGAGCCACGATCGCCCAGATGTGGGCCGACTACGCGGTCCTCGGCGGGGAGATCCCGAAGGGGGGCGTGCCGGAGGCTCCCGGCGTGAAGGCGAAGGGCGTCCGCCCCCATTCCATCCGAAGAAGGCCGAGCAGCATGACCCGGGGGCCGGGTTCCTCACGATCCCGCGCGAGGTCGCGGTCGGGCTCGGGGAGGCCGTCAAGCGCTGGGGCGCGATCGACTTCGGGGTCGAGAGTGGCGACGTCATGCACTTCGACGACAAGGGTGGCCTGGCCACGCCCTTCTACGCAGCAGCGGAGACGGCCACCGACAAGATCATCGAGGCCGACCAGAAGGCGAAGGAGGAGGCTGAGAAGGCGAAGGCGGCGGCCGACGCGGCGAAGGCCGCTGGGCAAGGCGGTGGTTCAGGCCCGACGCCTGCCCCGTCGCCCGCTCCCCCGCCAGCCTCGTCGCCCGCAGCGGGCGTCCAACGAACCGTCCAGCGCCAGGCAGTCGCCAGCCCGCGGCGCGCGCCGACGGTCCAGCGGCAACCGCCCGCGGCACCGCCCGGACCGGCGGCACCGGGGCACCGGCCGGGCGAGGCCTGGCCGTTCGGGCCGACCTCCCAGTTCAAGTCGATCACCGTCGACCTGGCCACCTTCGTCGGCTGGGTCCGGGAGGCCGAGACGGCGTACGGCGTCGACAAGGAAGCGGCGCTGCAGCGGCTGCGCCGGATCTACTACAGCACCTACAGCGGCAAGGCGGGGACGAAGTTCGACCGGGTGATCGAAGCGGAGCAGGGCGGGCACGAGCCACCGCTCGACGTCCGCATCATGTCGCCCCGGCGCCGTCGACGGACTGTACGCGACGGATGCGGTCGTCACGCCCGCCCGCCAGGCGGTCGACGTGGGCCACATCCTTGCCGAGCTCGACCTCGCGGTCTCGGGCGCGAGCTACCGGCCGGCGTCGGGGAGGCTGCCTACGACGTCAAGATGGCCGGCGTCGTCACCTGGACCGGCGATCTCGCCTCGTGGTTCCTCGAGTGGACCCAGGAGGTGAAGAAGATCCACTCGACACCGCCGCCACCACCGACCGGCCCGGCCACGGACGAGGGACCGCCCTCCGAGGTGGGCGGCGATCCCGCCATGGACCCGGCCCTGTGGGAGCGAATCGGCGCCAGCAAGGCATCGAAGGACGACCTCCTTGGCGACATCGATGCCCAGATCATGACCGCGTCGAGCGTCCAGCCGACGACTGCGGAGAGCCGGAAACGGGAGAACCGGTGGGCCGAACGGGAGCTGTCCGCCCCGGTCTCGGCGCTGCTCGAGCAGTACTACGGGCTGGCCGGCGGATCGGCCGCCGGTGGCACGCCGGCGCGGACGTCGCCCGACGCCGACCGCTTCCCGGCGTTCGTGCGGCTCGCTGTCCCGCCGATCCCGCACGACGAGGTCAACGGGAAGGTCAGCCTGGCGTGCCGGCGCAGAGGACGTCATCCTCGCCGAGATCACGAACGTGGCCCGGATGTTCCTGGAGCAGGGCACCAGCGCGTCCGCGCGTGAGTCGGAGGATCTCCTCCGGATGTGGCGGTCGAAGCTCCGCGAGATCGCCCGGCGGTTCACCCGGTTCCTGGAGCAGGGGTTGAAGAGCGGGGATGCGCCCTGGCCCTGAGGCGCCGAGATCATCAGGTCCCCGCCGCCGCGGGCCACGGTCGAACTGCTGGCGTCAGCCGGCCTGCGCGTCGCCCTCCAGGCGCCCGGGCACTTCCAGCTCCGGACCACGGTCCGCTTCGGCCGCCGCGAACGCGGCCTCGAGCTGGGCGACCAGCGTGGGCGCCGCGTCCCGGAGGGCCTGCTCGTACGGCGGACCGAAGACCGCGGCTGCCGCCCGCTCCCGAGCCGTCTTCGGCTGCCCGAACCGCATGTGGATCGTGGTGCCCTCGGCGGTCGGTTCGAATTCGATGGTGTGGGGCACCTTCACCGGGCCGCCGGGCGACCCGACGACCGTTCGGTCGGTGACGTAGTCGAACGGGCGCCAGTCGACGATCTCCTCGACCACCGCGTCCTTGCCGTGCATGCAGTGGTTCGAGGTGCCCGGCCCTCGTCGCCCACCGCCCGCGCCTTCGATGGTCACCGCGGTCACCCACGGCTGCCAGGCCATCCGCTGGCCGGGCGCGGTCAGGTACGCCCAGGCGACCTGCGGCGGCACGCGGACCGGGATCGACACGGTGGCGAAGGCTTCCGTCGGGCCGGACGAACGCGCGCGCCCGGGCATCCTCCTCCTGCCAGCGCCGCTCCAGGTCCAGGGCCCAGCACGGCACGTCGCCGATCCGCTCGTACGTCTCGGTGATCGGGCGCATGCCCAGGTCCTCCGGGCCGAGGCCGGCGGCATCCACGCAGGCCTGGGTCAGGAGCGCGTAGGCGTCGATCCCCAGGCGTTCGACCACCCCGTTCTTGAGCAGCCGATGGACCAGGATCACGTCCGGGCCCAGGAGCTCCTGCCGGCCGGCCACCCGCTGCTGGATCGCCTGGCCGAAGTGGACGACGAACTTGAGGTCGAGGTCCGGGATCCGGCTGCAGGCGTTGCACTCGCAGGAGGTCGCCTGGCGGACGTCCCGGCGCCGGCGGCGGAAGCCGAAGTAGCAGCGCTCGATCGTGTCCAGCAGCATCGTCGCGTCGAGCCGCTCGGCGGGCTGCCAGGTGAACGCGGCGTCGCCTTCGAGCTTGGCCAGCCGGAAGCCCGGCCGAAGCGCGCTCACCACCGCGCCCATGAGGTCGGCCAGGATGTCCTGCGCATGGTCGAGCTCGACATCGGCCAGGTAGCCGGTGTACCCGGAGATGTCGGCGATCAGGAAGCAGGCGGGCTGCGCGGCTTGGGGCGTGGCGGGTTCGGGCATCAGTGGCGACCTCGCGGACGCGGACGAGGCGTGGACGGCCGAACTGTACAGGGCGGCGGGCGGTGGGCACCCGGGCCGGCGGTGGGCCCCGGGCCGGCCGCGTCGCGCGATCTCGCTACGCCGTGAGGTGCGCCAGGTGGTCCGGGTAGTGCCTGGTCGAATCCCACCCGATGGCGGACGCCAGCGTCTCCTCCCCCAGCCAGGGGAACCGGCCAGCCGTGAACAGGTCCTCGTCCGACGCAGCCTCGACCGCTGCGACGAGCCGCTCGAATGCTGCCGCCTCGAAGGCTCGCACCTCGCCCGCGTCTCGATCGCGGAACTCCTCGAGGATCGACCGGTTCTGGGCGTCGATCTCGAAGTCGGGGTCGTGCTCGTACGGCACCCCGCCCGCGCGCAGCGCCGTGATCACGCGCGCCGAGTGGTCACTCCACCAGCCGACGTGCGCGAGCGCGTCCTTGCGGGTCCAGCCTTGCATGTCCGGAAGCGGTTCGGCCAGCTGGTCGTCGGTCAGGGTGCCGACGGCGGCGGCGATCGGCTCGTGGGTCGCGCGGATCTCGGCGAGGAGGGCCTGCTTGTCCATCTGGGTCAGCATGCCCCAGAACCCGCTGGCTCGCTCGTCGCCGGCGATCCGAGGCCGCGCGAACCTGGTCGCGAGGAGGACGCCCTGTAGCGGAGGAGTGGCGCAAAGCCTCGTTTCGGCACGCGCGCGAGGAGTCCCCTGCTCTCCTGGGATGTGGTCCGGGCGCTCGGGACCGCCGCCGGGTCCCTCCGAGGGCGGTCGATGCGATCACGCCCTCCTGACGGACGAACGCGCGTCAGGCCAGCTGTCACGTCCGTCTGCGAGAAGTCGTCGCCCTTGAAGAGCAGGGGCTCGCCGAAGGCCTTCGCCAGGGCGTAGGCGAAGCAGTCGCCGAAGTTGAGCCCCGCCGGGTGTCCGCTGCCCTTCCCGAAGTCGCGGTAGGCCTCCCGCGCGATCCGCGCCTGGTCGGCGGTCACGGGCTCGATGACGATCCCGGCGGTCGCGATGAGGTCGTCGACGAGTCGGCTCGCGACCGGGTCCCGGGCGCCGTCGATGACCGCCCCGATCTCGACATAGGTCGCCGCCGAGATCCGGCGGGCTCTGGCCGCCTCGATCGCCTCGGCGAACGCGGCCGCCCCCGGCTCCCCCCGCAGGATCGCCACGATCGCCGACGTGTCGATGATCACCGCGGCAGGCCCCGGTCGTCGTAGAGGAGATCGGCGTGGTCGGCGGTGCGGTACGGCTCGGGCAGCCGCTCCGCGCACGCGTGGCCGATCGCGAGGAGCCGGTCCGCCAGGCGGGGCGATGCCTGGCCGCGGAGCCGCGCCAGCCGCTCCCGGAGCGACTCCGTGACCGCCGCGGTCAGCGACTCGCCGGTCAGCTCGGCGACCTCGCGGGCGAGCTCGTGGGCCTCGTCGTTCTTGATGTTCAGGCTCATGGTAGAAGTCTACCACCAGATGGTAGATGACGAGAACGCGGACGGCTTGAGGTCGCCCGACTGCGAACGATGACGAAATGCCCACTCGCCTACCCGCCCGAACGCATTACCCTGAGCCAGCCGGCTGCCCACTGATTGAGGGCACGCCTTCGAGGACCGTCAGACTGGGGGTCGATGGTGAGCCCACGGGGAGTTGGGACAAGCCGCGCTTCAGGCCGGCGAACGGCAGCCGCCGGCTCGCCCGAAGGCAGCGCCACCAACGGCCTCGAAGCCAAGCTCTGGCAGGCCGCGGACGCCCTCCGCAACAACATGGACGCGGCCGAGTACAAGCACATCGTGCTCGGGCTGATCTTCCTCAAGTACATCAGCGACGCGTTCGAGGCCAAGCACGCCGAGCTGACCGCCGCGGCGGCGCGGGCGAAGGCGCCGACCCGGAAGACCCGGACGAGTACAAGGCCGAGAGCATCTTCTGGGTGCCGCCCGGCGCCCGCTGGAGCCACCTGAAGGCCCAGGCGCCCCAGCCGACGATCGGCCGGATCGTCGACGACGCGATGGACGCCATCGAGAGGGACAACCCCACCCTCAAGGGTGTCCTCCCGAAGGACTTCGCCCGCCCCGGCCTCGACAAGGCCCGCCTGGCCCAGCTCATCAACCTCGTGTCCGACATCGGCCTCGGCAGCCCGGCGGATCGCGCCAAGGACATCCTCGGCCGCGTGTACGAGTACTTCCTCGCCCAGTTCGCCAGCGCCGAGGGCAAGAAGGGCGGCCAGTTCTACACGCCCTCGCGCGTCGTCCGCGTGCTCGTCGAGATGCTGGCGCCATACAAGGGCCGCGTCTACGACCCCTGCTGCGGTTCGGGCGGCATGTTCGTCAGCAGCGAGAAGTTCATCGAGGAGCACCGCGGCCGCGTCGGCGACATCAGCATCTACGGCCAGGAGTCCAACTACACCACCTGGCGCCTGGCCAACATGAACCTCGCCATCCGCGGCATCGGCGCCAACATCGCCCGGGGCGACAGCTTCCACGCCGACGCCTTCCCGGATCTCAAGGCGGACTACGTCCTGGCCAATCCGCCCTTCAACGACAGCGACTGGCGCGGCGAGCTGCTGCGCAACGACAAGCGCTGGGTCTACGGCACGCCGCCCGCGGGCAACGCCAACTTCGCCTGGGTCCAGCACTTCATCCACCACCTGGCGCCAACCGGCATCGCCGGCTTCGTGCTCGCGAACGGCTCGATGAGCACCAACCAGTCGGGCGAAGGCGAGATCCGGAAGTCGATCGTCGAGGCCGACCTGGTCGACTGCATGGTCGCCCTGCCCGGCCAGCTCTTCTACTCGACCCAGATCCCGGTCTGCCTGTGGTTCCTCGCGCGCGACAAGCGCAACAGCGGCTTCCGCGACCGGCGCGGCGAGACGCTCTTCATCGACGCCCGAAAGCTCGGCTCGATGACCGATCGAACCCACCGCGAACTGACCGACGCCGACATCGCGAAGGTTGCCGGCACCTACCACGCCTGGCGCGGCGATCCCGACGCGGGCGAATACGCGGACGTCCCCGGCTTCTGCAAGGCCGCCAAGCTCGACGAGATCCGCGGCCACGGCCACGTCCTGACTCCCGGCCGGTACGTCGGCGCCGAGGCGGCCGAAGAGGACGCCGAGCCCTTCGACGACAAGATGCGCCGCCTGGTCGCCACCCTCCGCGAGCAGCAAGCCGAAGCGGCCCGCCTCGACGAGCTGATCAACGCCAACCTGCGGGAGCTCGGGTATGGGGAGTGAGTGGACGCGACGGTCGACTCGGCGACGTCTGCTGAGCGTAGACGACTGCGTCGCGTCACGAACGGCCATGGCCTGTCCTACAGTCACGCGGAGATTCGATCCGTTCATCAGTCCAGTCGATCTCTCGGCCTGCGATCTCGATCGATGGCCGCACGATGATCTCACGGCGACCGGCATTCGCCGACTCGGACAGCGCCGAGTGCCTCTCGAGCTGGCGATGTCGTCCTGTCGCCGACGGGCACTAGGCCGAACGTGCGCGCATCGTGACCGGAAGCTCCGACGGTGCCTACGGTTGCTCGCTTCGTCGATCATCCGGCCCCGCAACCGGTCGACTGGTTCCGGTTCCTCTCTACTACTTCCTGCGGGGCTCGGATTCAGGCAACGTTGGCTCGTCACGCCGCCACGGTTCGGTCCAGCCGAACATTCATCGGCGCATCACTCGAGCGCTATCCGATTCCGCTGCCCGCCCTCGCCGAGCAGCGCCAGATCGCCGGCATACTCGGCGCCCTCGACGACAAGATCGAGCTGAACCGCCGCATGAGCCAGACCCTCGAGTCGATGGCCCGCGCCCTCTTCAAGTCCTGGTTCGTCGACTTCGACCCCGTCCGCGCCAAAGCGGAAGGCCGCGACCCGGGCCTGCCCAAGTGAGCTCGCTGCCCTGCTTCCCTGACTCGCCTCTGAAGACTCGGAGCTTGGGAGAAATACCCGCTAGGATGGACGACTGCTCGGCCTTCATAGGACACAGTTGATGATCGTTGGAGGTGGAACACCAAAGTATAGTTCGCCAGCCGAATACTGGGATGGAGACAGTTCCCATGGTTCTCGATCGCTAGATGCACCGAAATGATGAAGGACGTATGGGTCGTGGACACGGAGAAGAAGGATAACGCAGTGAAGGCCTTGAGAATTCATCCACGCGCATTCTTCCGGGCGGGTACAACGATCATCTCGGCGCGCGGCACGGTCGGGCGGATTGCCCTGGTCGGCATGCCGATGGCCATGAATCAGTCCTGCTATGGACTTCGCAGGGAAAGCCGGAGTCCAACGAGACTACTTCACGTACTTCGCTACTCGATGATCTGGTTTCGAGCTCTACAACAGCATGCACACGGGTCCGTGTTCGACACAATCACGCGAGATAGCCTGACAGGCCTATCGCGTTGTTGTTCCCTCACCCGAAATTGTTGAAGCCTTCGAGGCAGCGGTGGCGCCGATCCTATCGAGGGCGCGAGTAGGGCTACTTGAATCGCCTGACCTCTCACGGTGACACGAGATGCCCTCCTCGGGCGCCTATTGGCAGGTTCGACGCTGTGGCCGGATTCTTCGCCGTCCTCGAGCGGGGGGATCTCATGATAGAGCGAATTCAGCTGCTTAGGAACATCGGCCAATTCGACTCAGTCCAGGCTGGGGCCAACCTGCCCCTCGCTCAGTTGACTCTCGTGTACTCTGAGAATGGCCGCGGAAAGACGACGCTCGCCGCCGTCTTGCGCTCGCTGGCTTCGGGTGATCCGCTGCGAATTGCCGAGCGGCGACGGTTGGCAGCCCAACATGACCCCCACGTAGTGATTGACGTGGAAGAAGCCTACCTCCGTTGGTGTTCCAGAACAACGCATGGAACCACACCCTGCCGGAGTTGACCATCTTCGACGACACGTTCATTGACGAGAATGTGCACTCAGGTCTCGCCGTCGATGCCCATCACCGCCAGAACCTGCATGAGCTGATCCTTGGTGCGACTGCGGTTGTCCTCAATCGGCAACTGCAAACGCTTGTTGCGTCGATCGAGATCCACAACTCCACGCTCAGAACGCTTGCGGGTAGCGTTCCGGTTGCCGCAAGAGGCCCATTCACTATCGACGAGTTCTGCGCCCTTACGCCGAGGGACGACATCGCCGATGCCCTTCATGCTGCCGAGCGGAACCTCGCAGGTGCTCGTGAACAGGGGGCAATCCGAGGAGCGGCGAGCTTCGACCTCATCACCATCCCCGGCATCGACTCGGGCGCTGTGAGTCAGGTCTTGCGACTGGACTTGCCAGCTCTGGAAGCCGGTGCGGTGGCGCGTATCCAGGGCCACATGGCTGCTCTGGGGCCCGGTGGCGAGGCCTGGGTCGAGAAAATGCGTCGCGTTCTCCCGGGTGCCGGCGTACCAGCAGACGCGTGCCCATTCTGTGGGCAGGAATTGGCCGGCTCGACGATCCTCGAACACTACCGCGCATACTTCAGCGACGAATACGCAGCCTTGAAACGGGCCGCGTCCGACGCGATTGCGGATCTGAGGCGTGCCCACGGTGGCGACGCCCAGGCTGGCTTTGAACGTGCGGTCCGCGTGGCGATCGAGCGGCGGCAGTTCTGGTCGAGGTTCTGTGAGATCCCTAAACCTCACGCTCGACACCGCTGCCATCGTCCGTGACTGGAGTGCGGCAAGAGATGCCGTCGATGGGACAGCTCGCTGCTAAACAGGCTGCTCCCCTCGAGCGCATGGAACTCTCAGAGACTACCCGGGGTCTCCTCACAACTTACGGCTCCCACCGCGACACGATTGCCAGCTTCAATCGGCAGCTTGGAGAGGCAAACCGAGAGGTGGCTCTGGCGAGGAGTGCAGCATCGACCGCCAATCCCACAGTGATGGCCGACGACCTCGCACGGCTCCGGGCTGTGGAAGCCAGGTGGACGAGCGCCCTTGCCCAAACGTGCGACCAGTATGTGCAGGAGCGCACGGCCAAGGAGGAACACAGCTTCCAGCGAGATCAAACCAGGGTTGCGCTGGAGCGGCACCGCGCGAACGTCTTTCCAGGCTACCAGACAGCAATCAATGTCTACCTAGCCAGGCTAAATGCGGGCTTTCGACTAGACAGCGTGAGCTACGCCAACACTCGGGGCGGCCCGACCTGCACGTACAACGTGCTCATCAACAACACCCCAGTCCCAGTGGGGCGAGGCTGATCGGCGCCGGGCGAGCCCTTGTTCCGTGGAACACCCTGAGCGCCGGCGACCGCAACACGCTGACCGCCTTCTTCTTCGCCTCCTTGGACCAGGATGCAACAATTGCGAACAAGATTGTGGTAGTCGACGACCCGATATCGAGCCTGGATGAACATCGCTCGCTCGCGACTGTCTCGGAACTTCGACACCTCGGTGAGCGCACCAGCCAGCTCATCGTGCTTTCACACAACAGGCCATTCCTATGCCGACTGTGGGAATTGGCCGACACCCGCACAAGCACGGCGATTGAGATAGTCCGAGATGCGGCCGGATCGACCTTCAGGGCCTGGGACATCCAACAGGATGCTGTCACAGAACACTACTCGACGCGATGCAAGGCTGCGTCTGTATCTAGACACTGGACAGGGCGATCTGCGAGATGTGGCCAGGTCAATCCGTCCACATCTTGAGGCGTTCCTTCGTGTTCGGCGCCCCGCGAGTTCCCGCCGGGGACGCTTATCGGCTGTTCCTGGGCATCTGCGAGCAACGCGCAGCCGCCGGTCGACCCGTGCTTGCGCCGGCCGACGTGCGGGAGCCGCGTGGACTCCTGGACTACGCGAATTGCTTCCACCACGACACGAACCCTGCATGGGAGACAGAGAACATCAACGACGGCCAGCTCCGCGGGTTCGTCGAGGGGGCCCTCCGCTTCGCGAGCAGACCATAGATGCGAGCATCAGAGTTCGCCGAGTCGACGGTCGAGGAAGCGTGCCTGGTCTTAACCAGTGGCCTGGGGTTCTCCTCTGCCCTGAACCCCGACCTGCCGCAGGAAGCCCTCGACGACGCCTTCCGCAAGATCGTTCGGGCGGACGGGCCGTCGCTGATCGAGCGCAACCGGGCCGTCCATCGGATGCTCGTCGATGGCGTGACCGTCGAGTACCGGCGGCCGGACGGGTCGATCAGCGGGCGCGCAGGCGCGCGTGATCGACTTCGACGATCCGGACAACAACGACTGGCTGGCGGTCAACCAGTTCACGGTGGTCGGGCCGCAGGGGCACAACCGGCGGGCGGACATCGTGATCTTCGTCAACGGGCTGCCGCTCGGCGTGATCGAGCTGAAGAACCCGGCCGACGAGAAGGCCACGATCTGGTCGGCCTTCCGACCAGCTCCAGACATACCAGTCGCAGATCCCGGCGCTCTTCGACTACAACTGCGCGCTCGTCGTCTCGGACGGCACGGAGGCGCGGATCGGCGTCCTGGGCGCGGGCAAGGAGTGGTTCAAGCCCTGGCGCACGATCGATGGGCGCGGCGATGCGCCCAAGGGGATGCCGGAGCTGCAGGTGGTCCTGGAAGGCGTCTTCGACAAGCGCCGGTTCCTGGACCTGATCCGCTACTTCATCGTCTTCGAGGACGAGGGCGGCGGCGAGCTGACCAAGAAGATGGCGGGCTACCACCAGTTCCATGCCGTCAACTTCGCGGTCGAGCAGACGCTTCGGGCGGCCGGGCGCAAGCGCGTGCGCGCGAGCGAGCCGCAAGGTCGATACGAGTCCGGCCGGCAGCCCGGCGGCGAGCCCGGCGACCGGCGCGTCGGCGTCGTCTGGCACACCCAGGGTTCGGGCAAGAGCCTGAGCATGGCCTTCTACGCCGGGCGGCTGATCCTCGATCCGGCGATGGAGAACCCGACGATCGTCGTCATCACCGACCGAAACGACCTGGACGACCAGCTCTTCGGCACCTTCGCCCGCTGCCGCGACCTGCTGCGCCAGGATCCCGTCCAGGCCGCCGACCGGGCCGACCTGCGCGAGAAGCTCCGCGTCGCCGGCGGTGGCGTCGTCTTCACGACCATCCAGAAGTTCATGCCCGCCGAGCAGGGCGACCGCAACGCCGTGCTTTCGGACCGGCGCAACATCGTCGTCATCGCCGACGAGGCCCACCGCAGCCAGTACGACTTCATCGACGGCTTCGCCCGCCACATGCGCGACGCCCTGCCGCAGGCCAGCTTCGTGGGCTTCACCGGCACGCCGATCGAGAAGGCGGACGCGAACACGCGGGCGGTCTTCGGCGACTACATCAGCATCTACGACATCCAGCGCGCGGTCGAAGACGGCGCCACGGTGCCGATCTACTACGAAGGCCGGCTGGCCAAGCTCGAGCTCTCCGAGGCCGAACGGCCCGAAGATCGACCCCGACTTCGAAGAGGTCACCGAAGGCGAGGAGGTCGAACGCAAGGAAGGCCTCAAGTCCAAGTGGGCGCAGCTGGCCGCCGTCGTCGGTTCGGAGAAGCGGCTGCGGCTCGTCGCCGCCGACCTGGTCGACCATTTCGAGAAGCGGCTCGAAGTCATGGACGGCAAGGCCATGGTGGTCTGCATGAGCCGCCGGATCTGCGTGGAGCTGTACCGCGAGATCGTGGCGCTGCGGCCGGAGTGGGCAGGGGAGGGCGACGACGCCGGCGCGATCAAGGTCGTCATGACCGGCTCCGCCTCCGATCCGCTGGAGTGGCAGGCGCACATCCGCAACAAGTCGCGGCGCGAGGCGCTGGCGCGGCGCTTCCGCGACCCGGCGGATCCGTTCCGCATCGTCATCGTCCGCGACATGTGGCTGACCGGCTTCGACGCGCCCAGCCTGCACACGATGTACGTGGACAAGCCGATGCACGGCCACGGGCTCATGCAGGCGATCGCGCGCGTGAACCGCGTCTTCCAGCGACAAGCCGGGCGGCCTGGTGGTGGACTACCTGGGCCTCGCCGACGAGCTGCGCAAGGCGCTGGCGGCCTACACGGAGAGCGGCGGCCGCGGCAAGGTCGAGCACGATCAGGCGCGAGGCGATCGGGCTCATGCTGCGCGAGTACGAGGTCTGCCGCGGGCTGTTCCACGGGTTCGACTGGAGCGGCGTTCTCGCGCGGATCGGCGGCCGAGCGGGTGTCCGTGCTGCCGCGGGCGCAGGAGCACATCCTTGCGCAGGCCGACGGGAAGCAGCGGCTGCTCGATGCCGTCTATTCGCTGTCGCGGGCGTTCGCCCTGGCCGTGCCGTCCGACGAGGCGATGGCGATCCTCGACGACGTCGCGTTCTTCCAGGCCGTGCGGTCGGTGCTCAGGAAGGCCGCCGATGGCGGGCCGCGGCCAGCGCGAGGATCTCGACTTCGCGATCCGCCAGATCGTCTCCCGAGCCGTCGCCTCCGATCGAGATCGTCGACATCTTCGCGGCGGCCGGGCTCAAGAAGCCGGACATCTCGATCCTGTCCGACGACTTCCTGGCCGAAGTCCACGACATGCCCCAGAAGAACCTGGCCGTGGAGCTGCTGGCCAAGCTGCTCAAGGGCGAGATCAAGTCGCGCTCCCGCCGCAACGTGGTGGAGGCGCGCTCCTTCGAGAAGATGCTCGACGAGGCCGTCCGCCGCTACCAGAACCGCGCCATCGAGACCGCCCAGGTCATCGAGGAGCTGATCGCCCTCGCCAAGGACATGCGCGCCGCGCGACGCGCGCGGCGAGGCCGCTGGGCCTGACCGAGGACGAGCTGGCCTTCTACGACGCGCTCGAGACCAACGACTCCGCCGTGGCCGTGCTCGGCGACGAGACGCTGCGCGACATCGCCCGCGAGCTGGTGGCCACCGTCAAGGCCAACGTCACCATCGACTGGACCGTCCGCGAGAACGTCCGGGCCCACCTCCGCGTCCTCGTGAAGCGCTGCCTCCGCAAGCACGGCTACCCGCCCGACAAGCAGGCCAAGGCCACGCATCACCGTCCTGGAGCAGGCCGAGGTCCTCTCAGAACACTGGGCTGCCGCGTGAGGCCGGTCGCCAAGCCGAAGCCTGGTTCGCTCGGCTACTGGCCTGCCTGAGTCCGGCCGAGCGGGACCGCCTCAGCTCAGGGACCAGTCGATCGCGGCGCCACCAGCGGCAGAGAGCCGGCTGTTCGCGCGACCGAACGGGTCTGACCGTACAAAGTCGCCGCGTCGCTGGGCCGGATGGACGGAGAGGACCACGAGGTGCTGCCGCCCGTCCTCGATCCCGGCGCGGCGGAGCGCCGCCTGCGCGTGGCGTCCCCAGGCCAGGAAGACGATCGGGCGCGGTTGAGCCGCAACGGCGCGGAGGATCGCCTGGGTCACCGGCCGCCAGCCGATGGCGGTGTGGCCTCCCGCGTCGTCGATCGGCACGGTGAGGGCCGTATTCAGCAGGAGAACGCCGCGATGCGCCCACGGCTGGAGGGACGTGCGCCCGGGGGCGATCGTCGCGACGCGACGCGCCTCGGCGAGGATCCGCCGGAGGGAAAGGGGCGGGGCTCGCCGTCCGGGACCGAGAACGCGAGGCCTTCGGCGTGCCTGGGATTCGGGTACGGGTCCTGGCCGAGGATCACCGCTCGCACCGTCGCCAGGGGCGTGTCTCGGAGCGCGCGGAACCAGAGGGCCTGGGCGGGAAGGATCCGGTGTTGTTCGGCGTTCAGCGCGGACGCGAGCGCATCAAGGTCCGACAGCGACAGGTCCGGTTCGATCGCGCGGCGCCAGTCGTCCGGTATGAGATCCGAGAGAAGGCTTCCGGTCAGGTCGGTCATTGGTGTCAGGGAGAATCCTACGCGAGTGGGTCGGTTGGCGAGCCCGTCTGACAGAACGGACAGACTTCCGCGTCTCGCCGAACCGGCTCGCGGCAAGCTCGGCAGCGGCGGTAGGCGCCGGATGCCCCGCGCGGCGCGAATCCGACCAGCAGGACCGCAAAGGCACTGCCGACGAGTCCGACCAGGAACCAGATGACTGGGGAGCGCCCCTTTTCCGCGGCGAGCCAGCCCGCCGCAACCGCGACGAGCAGCCATGCAGTCACGGTCAGCGTGAGCCACCACGACAGGAGATCGATCAGGGGTTTGGCATCGATCGTCATGACTCATAGCCTAGCGGGCGACCGCATGGGATTCGACCCGCTGCCGATCCACCCTTCCGCGACGTTGACGGCGGAATTTGTGTCCGACACAATGTTCGGAGGATGCCCCCCATTCGGAATACGACACGGACCGGACGCGTGCTGACCGACACCGACGTCGACCGTCTGGCTGATGCGGCCGAGGCAGGCTTCGACCTTTCGACCTGGCGTCCTCGACGCGGGCGCCCGCCGTTGGTTGCGACGACGCAGCAACACTCTCCACGGATCGCGGTTCGAATCCCGGCGACCTTGCGGCAGGAGGTCGCCGAGCGCGCCTCGGGCGAGGGCAAGACGCTGAGCAAGGTCGTCCGGGAGTTGCTCGAGCGCTACGCGGCTCAGCCACGCCCGACGCCAAAGCGGAAGCGCCCGGAACCGTCGGGCGACGCCGACCGCTCCTGACGGGACACGACCAAACGGCTCACGGGTGCGACGCGCGACTGCGCTCTGACCCGCCTACCCAGCCTGCAGGAACTCCTCGTAGCGGCGCTGGAGCCTCGCCGGGTCCGGCTGCTGCGCCACTCGCCGGGGCAGGAGGATCCTCTGGCCGTGGATCCCCTGGAGGCCGACCACCAGCATCGGGCCATCGTGTTCGGCGAGGATCGACGGGCGCACTTCGATCCGGTAGTCGGGCCGGATGGCGAAGAAGAAGCGATCGAACGCGGCGTGGTGGAGCTTGCAGAGGGCGAGGCCGTTGGTGACGACGGGCTTGCCTTCCGGGTCCGGTCGGGCGTGATGTGGGAGCGTCGAGCAGCTCCTGGTGGCGAAGGCGGCACAGTGCGCACCGCTCCTGGTAGGCGCGGATGACCCGCTCGCGAAAGACGACCTGGTGGAGGCGCTGGCGAACCGTCCGGGTGACGTAGGCTCGTCGGGCGTTGTTCCCGCTTCGTCGATCGGTGGCCGGCCGCCGCGAGGGCGAAGGCGGTCGAAGTCGTCCACCTGGACGCTGAAGGTCAGTGCCGCGGGTTCGTCGCCCACGACGAAGACCGGGTAGGCAGGCGACGTAGGCGCCCGGTTCGATGGCGTGGAAGTAGATGAGCGGGACCCGCTGGGCCATCGCGCGCCGAAGGCCGACGTTGTCGCGGTGGCCGGGATCGGTGCCTCGGTACGAGTAGCGGAGCGTGCCCCGCGCGTCGTCGAACTCGTCGGCGTACGGCCCGCGCACGACGGTCGTGATCGACAGTGGCAGCTCGCAGGCCGCCGGCTTCCAGATGCCCTGCGGCCCGACCAGCGGGATCCGCCGGCCATCGAGCGCGAACTGCTCCAGGGCGGTCCGGGGCAGCGCCTCGCCGTGCTCCTCGCGCTGCTGGGTGAGCCAGGCGAAGACGGCGCTCCGGACCGGCGCGTCGACGATGCCGATCACGTCGCCAGGATAGCCGCGGGCGGCCCCTCGGCGGGC
>CAWGEL010000007.1:0-6645 GCA_963821595.1 uncultured Chloroflexia bacterium
ATGGTCCAGCTCGACATCGGCCAGGTAGCCGGTGTACCCGGAGATGTCGGCGATCAGGAAGCAGGCGTCTGGGCGGCCTGGGGCGTGGCGAGTTCGGGCATCAGTGGCGACCTCGCCGACGCGGGCAGCCGGAGGCGCCTCCCGCTACCGGGCGCCGGGGACCGGCCCTTCGCGCAGGCCGAACACGTTGCCGTCGGGATCCTTCACCCACGCGGCACGGGCGGGACCGATCTGGGCGATGCCATCCACCGTTTTGGGCGACTCGTACTCCTCGAGCGAGACGCCGCGCGACCGAATGTCGCCGACCACCGCGTCGAGGTCGTCCACCTCGAAGTGGGCCACCGTCTGTCCGACGTTCGGCTGTCCCCGGCGAACCGCCAGCTGGCTCCCCTTCCCCGCCCCCACGCGGAAGCCGTGCGGCTGCTCGTCGATCAGCGGCAGGCCCAGCTGCTCCACGAGGAACCCTTTGGCCCGGTCGAGATCGGTCACCGCGACGGTCGTCACCGCAAGTGCATCGGAGAGCATCGTCGTCACCTCGGACAGTGCGGACGCGGAGGGCTCGTCGGCGCGGGCGATGCCGGAGGGCAGGACGCCGACCCTCGTGCGGAAGGCGGCCAGTATGCCCGGCTGAGGCCCCGGGGGCGCGAGCCGTTGCGGCGTCCGGGCCCGCCAGGCGGCGCACCACCCAGCGGACGCCGCAACACCGTGGATACTGTCGCCGTGCGTCCCCACGCTTCGATGATCGCGCCCGCCGCGCTGCCCAGCCGACCCGACACCGGGATCAGGCTCGCCGACCTGGTTGCGGCCTTCTCGCTCGCGGCCGATCTTGGCCTCGGCCAGCCGATGGAGCACGCGCTCCGATCCTGGCTCATCGCCTCCCGGTTGGGGGCCCTCATGGGCCTCGACGCCCAGGCCCGGCAGGACCTCTTCTACGTCGTCACCCTCGCCTGGGTGGGCTGCGTCGCCGACACCCCGGAGGTGGCGCGCTGGTTCGGGGACGACATCGCCTACCGGCGCGACAACTTCGGCGTGGACCGGGCCGGCCTGCCGTTGATGGCCTACTCGCTCCGTCGCGTCGGGGTTGGCAGCCCCCTGGTCCGCCGCATCCGCCTGGCAGCCACACTGGTCGCGACGGGCGGCGCGGCGATCGCCCGGGGCTTCATGTCGCACTGCATCTCGACCGCGCAGATGGCCCAGCGACTCGGGCTCGGCGACGGGGTGGCCGAGCAGGTCCGGCAGGTGTTCACCCGCTGGGACGGCAAGGGCGTGCCCCAGGGCATCGCCGGCGAGCGGATCGCACCGACCGTCCGGCTGTTCCACGTCGCCGACAGCATCGAAGTGATCCATCGGACGCACGGGCTGGGCGCGGCGGTCGATCTGGCCCGGGCATGGCGCGGCACGCAGTTCGCCCCGGGCGTGGTGGATGCCTTCTCGAGCGCGGCCGACAGCGTGCTCGGCGGGCTCGATGACGTCGCGGACTGGGATGCCGCCATCGCCCACGAGCCCGGGTTGCAGGCACGCCAGACGGAAGCCGAGCTCGACGCGGCCTTCGAGGCGATGGCCGACTTCACCGACCTGCGCTCCGTCTTCCGGGGCGGCCACTCGCGCGCGGTCGCCGGCCTGTCGGTGAGAGCCGCCGAGCTGGCCGGCCTGCCGCCCGACGACGTGACGACCCTTCGGCGGGCCGCGCTCGTCCACGACCTCGGCATGAACGGCCTGCCGGCCACGATCCTCGACAAGCCCGGCCCGCTCACCCCGAGCGAGGCGGAGCGGATGCGCATGCACGCGTACTACACGGATCGCATGCTCGCCCGGCCGCCGGCCCTCGGCCGGATCGGCGCGATCGCCGCGCTCGCCAACGAACGGCTCGATGGCTCCGGGTACCACCGCGGCCTGTCGGGTGCCGCGATCCCCGCCGCTGGACGGATCCTCGCGGCCGCCGACGCCTTCCAGGCGATGCGGGAACCCCGCCCGTACCGGCAGGCCCTCTCGGACGAGGAGGCCGGCAACCAGCTCCGCGCGGAGGTCCACGCCGGAAGGATGGCCGCCGACGCCGTCGATGCCGTCCTGGAAGCGGCCGGGCAGCGTCGCGGCAAGCGCCGGAGCGGCCCGGCCGGCCTGACCGCCCGCGAGGTCGAAGTGCTTGTCCTGGTCGCCCGCGGCGCGTCGAACAAGCAGGTCGCCGGGCTGCTGGGGATCGCCCCGAAGACCGCCGGCACGCACATCGAACGCATCTACTCCAAGATCGGCGCCTCCACTCGCTCCACGGCCACATTGTTCGCGATGCAGCAGGGCCTCCTCGAATCCTTCGAACCGCTCGATTCGTAGGGCGATCACCGGACGACATCGGGCGCCTCCGTCCGTAGGGTCACTCCTGTCCACCAGGCAGGAGGGAAGCCCATGACGGAAGAGGCAGCCGGGCTGCCAGCCATCCGGCCGGCCGGAGACGCCGAGGGGCGCGACCCGGCTCGAACAGCGGCGGAGGAGCTCGTCGGCGCGATCACCGCGAGGGACCACGCGCGCCTGCTCGGCGTCTTGGCCCGCGACGCCCGCCTCCGCTACCTGGTCCCGTCGGGTCCCGGGCAGATCGCCGGCGCGGCCGGCGTGGCCGCCAAGTACTTCTCCTGGTTCGGCGACGTCATCGAGCTCGATGTCCAGGAGGTCCTCGTCGAACGGGTCTCCGACCGGACGTCCGCCCGGTACCGCTTCCTCGTGCGCGAGGGTGGCGACTGGGAGGTGGTCGAGCAGCAGGCGTACCTGGACGTCGACGCGGAGGGGCGCATCGTCGCCATCGACCTCGTGTGCTCCGGCTTCCGGCCGGCCGCGGGTCCGGGGGCAGCGCGCTCGACGGGGACCCACGAGTTCGACGCCGGCGCGATGGGCTGCGCCGACGGGCTGGCCTCCGAGTTCCGGCGACGGATCGGCGCGATCCCGGTCGGCGATGTCCTCGCCGTGACCGCACGCGACCCGGCGGCGAAGGAGGACCTGCCCCCGCTGGCCCGGCTGATGGGCCACAGCGTTCGTTCGGTCGAGGCACCCGGCGACGGACGCCTCGTGATCACCGTGGAGAGAGGGCGATGAGCGACAAGCTGATCTTCAACTGCACCCATGGCAAGGACGACCCGGAGCGCGCCACGCTCCCGTTCGTCGCGGCCAACATCGCCGCGACGGCGGGCCAGGACGCGGTCGTTCTCTGCACGATCGACGCGGTCTGGCTCGGAACCGCCGGCGGCACCGAGGGGATCGCCTTCGCCGGCCTGCCCGTGCTCGCCGACCTCTACCGGGAGTTCGTGGCGAACGGCGGCCAGGTGTGGCTGTGCGGCGCGTGCACGAAGCCTCGCGGGATCGGCGAGGAGAGCGTCGCGGCCGGGGCGCGGATCATCGGCGCCGCCAAGGTCGTCGAGGAGATCGTCGCCGGCGCGAGGACGGTCGCCTTCGCATGATCCCGGTCCGTGTGGCGCCACCGGTGGGCCCCGGCGCCGGCGGAGCGCGGTCCGTCGCCGTGGGGGCGGGCAGGCAGAGCCCGGTCCGCGGTCGTGAGGCCCCGGGCGGGCAGAGCCCGGTCGGCGGCCGTGAGGCCCCGGGTGGCCAGGAAAGGAGCTCTCTGATGCCCGTGGCATCGCGCTTCAATCGATCCGCGTTCGGTCGGTTCCTCAACTCACCGGCCGGCAGGGTCTTCCGCCTGGTCGGCGGAGCGGGCTTCGTCGCCCTGGGCGTGCTTCTCGTCCAGGCGGGCGCGATCGTGCTCGGCGTGCTCTCGGTCGCCTGGGGGGCGCTCGCCATGTCGGCCGGCGGCTTCGACGTCTGCTACTTCAGCCTGGCCCTGGGCGGGCCCTTCACCGGGGCCGCATGCCGCGCGGAGGCGGCCCGCGACACCCAGCGGGCGTAGGCCCGGGCGCGCTCGACGGCGTGCCGGCGAGCTCGACCCAGGGGCTAACAGCGTCGACATCAGCGGCAAGGCGCCGGCCACTGCCCCGTCCCCTACCCCAGGAGCGCGTCCGTCGCCTCGTCGGCGACACCACCGAAGAAGCGGTCCAGCACCTGGGCGAAGACGGGCTCATCTGGCGCGGCCCGGTGGAACAGCGTCATCGACGAGCGCAACTTCATCGCGTCGAGCGGGCCGAAAACCTGGTCGGCCGTCCGCCCGCGGATCGCCAGGACAAGCCCCGCGCACTCGCGCAGGCGCGCCCCCAGGACCGGGTGCGCGAGGTACGCGCGCGCCTCCTCGAGCGACCCGATCGCGTAGGACTGCGACGTCGAGCTGAACCCGAGGCCGGCAACCTGCGGGAAGACGAACCAGATCCAGTGGCCGGTCTTGAGGCCGCGACGGAGCTCGTCGAGGACGCCGGGGTAGACGCCCTCCTGGGCGGCGACGAAGCGGTCGAGGTCGTGAGGCATGGGCGCCAGTGTGGCGGGCAGGCGGAACGTTCGCGACAACGCCCGGCTCGCGATGCGGGAGTTGGCTCAGCCGCTCCGTGCCGATAGCTGATCGGCCGGCTGCCAGGTGAACGCGGCGTCGCCTTCGAGCTTGGCCAGCCGGAAGCCCGGCCGAAGCGCGCTCACCACCGCGCCCATGAGGTCGGCCAGGATGTCCTGCGCATGGTCGAGCTCCACATCGGCCAGGTAGCCGGTGTAGCCGGAGATGTCGGCGATCAGGAAGCAGGCCGGCTGCGCGGCTTGGGGCGTGGCGAGTTCGGGCATCAGTGGCGACCTCGCGGACGCGGACGAGGCGTGGACGGCCGAACTGTACAGGGCGGCGGGCGGTGGGCACCCGGGCCGGCGGTGGGCCCCGGGCCGGCCGCGTCGCGCGATCTCGCTACGCCGTGAGGTGCGCCAGGTGGTCCGGGTAGTGCCTGGTCGAATCCCACGCGACGGCGGACGCGAGCGTCTCCTCCCCCAGCCAGGGGAACCGGCCAGCCGTGAACAGGTCCTCGTCCGACGCAGCCTCGACCGCCGCGACGAGCCGCTCGAATGCCGCCGCCTCGAAGGCTCGCACCTCGCCCGGGTCTCGATCGCGGAACTCCTCGAGGATCGACCGGTTCTGGGCGTCGATGTCGAAGTCGGGGTCGTGCTCGTACGGCACCCCGCCCGCGCGCAGCGCCGTGATCACGCGCGCCGAGTGGTCACTCCACCAGCCGACGTGCGCGAGCGCGTCCTTGCGGGTCCAGCCTTGCATGTTCGGCAGCGGTTCGGCCAACGCGTCGTCGGTCAGGGTGCCGACGGCGGCGGCGATCGGCTCGTGGGTCGCGCGGATCTCGGCGAGGAGGGCCTGCTTGTTCATCTGCGTCAGCATGCCCCAGAACCCGCTGGCTCGCTCGTCCCGGCGATCCGAGGCCATGCGAACCTGGTCGCGAGAAGGCCGCCTTGGAGCGGAGGAGTGGCGCGAAAGCCCTGGTTTGAGCACGCGCGCGAGGAGGTCCGCGCTCTCCTGGGCTGTGGTCCGGGCGCTTCGCTCGGGACCGCCGCCGGGTCCCTCCGAGGGCGGTCGATGCGATCACGCGCTCTCTTGACGGACGAACGCGCGTCAGGCCACTGTCACGTCCGTCTGCGAGAAGTCGTCGCCCTTGAACAGCAGGGGCTCGCCGAAGGCCTTTGCCAAGGCGTAGGCGAAGCAGTCGCCGAAATTCAGCCCAGCCGGGTGCCCGCTGCCTTTGCCGAAGTCGCGGTACGCCTCCCGCGCGATCCGCGCCTGGTCGGCGGTCACGGGCTCGATGGCGATCCCCGCGGTCGCGATCAGGTCGTCGACGAGTCGGCTCGCGACCGGGTCCCGGGCGCCGTCGATGACCGCCCCGATCTCGACATAGGTCGCCGCGGAGATCCGGCGGGCTCTGGCCGCCTCGATCGCCTCGGCGAACGCGGCCGCCCCCGGCTCCCCTCGCAGGATCGCCACGATCGCCGACGTGTCGATGATCACCGCGGCAGGCCCCGGTCGTCGTAGAGGAGATCGGCGTGGTCGGCGGTGCGGTACGGCTCGGGTAGCCGCTCCGCGCATGCGTGGCCGATCGCGAGGAGCCGGTCCGCCAGGCGGGGCGATGCCTCGCCGCGGAGCCGCGCCAGCCGCTCCCGGAGCGACTCCGTGACCGCCGCGGTCAGCGACTCGCCGGTCAGCTCGGCGACCATACGGGCGAGCTCGTGGGCCTCGTCGTTCTTGATGTTCAGGCTCATGGGAGAAGTCTACCACCAGATGGTAGATGGCGAGAACAGCGGACGGCTTGAGGTCGCCCGACTGCGAACGATGACGAGATGCCCACTCGCCTACCCGGCCGAACGCATTACCCTGAGCCAGCCGGCTGCCCACTGATGGAGGGCACGCCTTCGAGGACCGTCAGACTGGGGGTCGATGGTGAGCCCACGGGGAGTTGGGACAGGCCGCGCTTCAGGCCGGCCAACCGCAGCCGCCGGCTCGCCCGACGCCAGCGCCACCAACGGCCTCGAAGCCAAGCTCTGGCAGGCAGCCGACGCGCTCCGCAACAACATGGACGCGGCCGAGTACAAGCACATCGTGCTCGGGCTGATCTTCCTGAAGTACATCAGCGACGCGTTCGAGGCAAAGCACGCCGAGCTGACCACCGCCGCGGCCCGGGGCGAAGGCGCCGACCCCGAAGACCCGGACGAGTACAAGGCCGAAAGCATCTTCTGGGTGCC
>CAWGEL010000008.1:0-156117 GCA_963821595.1 uncultured Chloroflexia bacterium
GGTGTGAAACGCGCCCGGTGAGGGGCTGACGGGAGGGCTCGGGCTCGACGGCCGAGGATCCGGCCGAAAGTCCGCGGATGACCGCCCCGGAGCCGGTCGGGAAGCGGTGCGCGAGCGCTCTTGAGCTCCGGTTCAGGCCCGGGCGACCGCCCAGGTTCCGCCTGACCCGGTGATCCGCAGGACCGCGAGCCTCGCGAGGTTCACGGCGGCGGCGAGGAGCGAGAAGTCCGCCTCGACCTTGAGGGTGCCCCGGACCCGGGCTCTCCTGCCGCCATGGCGTCGGCGGACGAGATGGGCGATCTTGCGCTCGACCTTCGGCCGCGTCGCGCGGTAGTCGGCGCGCCAGACGGGGTCGCGGCTCGCGGCCCGGCCGGCAGTGAGCAGGGCCTCGTGCGGCCCGATCTCGATCGCGCGCCCGCTCGAGGACGTCGTGCAGCGGCTCGCCAGGGGGCACGCGGCGCAGGCGGCGCGGAAGCGGACCCGGAACCCGTTGCCATGACGGTTGAAGCGGGCCACCTGACCAGCGGGGCAGGTGACGGTGCGGGCCTCGAGGTCGATCGAGAAGTCGTCCTTGCTGAAGTGGCCGGAGATCGCGATCGGCGGCTGGACCTTGACCATGGGCACGGCCCCGGCGTCGGCGAGCGCGGCGAGGACGTCGCCCGCGCCGTACGCGGAGTCGCCGTACACGGCGAGCGGCTCGGCAGAGGGATCGGCCGGCGCGGCGAGCTCATCCGCAAGGAGCTCGCGGACGACCGATGCGTCGCCGGCATTGCCCGGCGTGACGGCGGTCGCGGTGACGAGCTCGGCATCGGGATCGAGCGCGACGTGGCCCTTGTACCCGTCGAAGGCGTGGTGGTCGGTCTTGTGGCCGTGGCGAGCTTCGGGGTCGACCGTGGAAATGACCCGGTCAGGGGCCACCCGCCGCGCGATCCGGATCCGCCCGTTGGGGCCCGGCTCGAGGTCCTGGCCGAGGACCGTGGCGAGCAGGGTGGTCGCTTCGGCGAGCGGGCCTGAGAGCGGATGATCCTCCAGCGCCGCGAGGATCGCCTCGCCGTCGCGGGCGAGGGCATCCACGAGCGCCGCCCGGGCGTGCGCATCGTCCCAGTCGATGGCGGGCTTGCCGCCCGTCCGGTACTCGTCGTCGCGGCGTAGGACCGAGCGGAGGGAGGGCTCCCGGTCCCCTGCGGCGGACAGCACGCCCCGGATGGCCGAGCGGACGAGGGTGACCGTGTCCATCGTGGCGACCGCGTCGTACAGGGGCGTGCTGTCGAGCACCCGCCGGACGCCGACCAGGCCCGCCGCCTTCGCGACCTCGAGCGTGCGCTCGAAGATCCGGTTGGGGTGCTCCGAGCGGGCCAGGCGTGCCCGCATGTCGACGAGCACGGTGTGGGCGAAGCCCGGGTGATCGAACGGCAGGCCGCCTGCCGCGTACTTCCAGCGGGCGTCGAACGTGAAGCGCTCGACGGCGTCGCGGTCGGACAGTCCCTCGAGGCGCCCGAGGACCATGACCACGGCCACCACGAGCGGCGGAACCGACCGCCGCCCGACGTCGGCGAAGAGGTCCGCGAACAGCTCGTCGGGGAAGAGCGCCAGGCACTCCCCGTGGAGCAGGGCATAGATCGAGTCCGCTCGGACCCGCGGCGCACAGAACTCGGTCGTGTCGCGGAAGACGTCTCCCTGGCGGGGCGCGGGTCCGAGCGACATCGGCGGGCTCCTGCGATCCGGTCCGGGGCGGCCGTCCGTTCGGTCCGACGACCGCTCCCCGCAGGCATCGTAGCTGCGAACGCGCCCTCCCGTCAGCCCCTCATCGGGCCCGTTTCACACCAGCCTCCTAGGGCCTCCTCAACTCAGCAATCGCTGCACTTCGTGATGATCAACCGGACACCCCGGGATCTCCTCCCGGCGACGGGACGCAGCGCATGAGGGACGGCTACCTGCGCGGGGCCCTCTCGCCCAAGGCAACGCAACGCCAGACGGACGTCCTCGCCGCGTATGTCGCCGCCGGCGGGTCCGTGACCGACGCGGCTGAGCTCGCGGGCATTCGCCCGAGCACCGTGAAGCGCCACCTCGCCGACCTGCGCGCCCGATCGAGCCTCACCACCGAGCAACTGATCAACCTGGGGCGCGCCGAAGGGTGGCTTGCTGTCCCGAGCCTCGAATCCGACTCGCGACTCGGCACCACGTCGCGCAAGACGTTCCCCTCAACCAGGTCACCGCGCGGCGGCTCCGGCCCGCCACCACCCAAGAATCGTGACTACAGCTCGGCCACGGCAGGAATGACCTCGCGGCCCATGATCTCGAGCGGGGTGATCCGGTCCACTCCGACGACCCAACCCAGGACTGTCTCGATGCCCATGCTCGACAGCCAGCGAAGCTGACCGATGACTTCGTGGACCTTGGATCCGTCCTCGCCCACATCGAACGCGAACGGTGCGGTCTTCTCGATTCGATCGTAGTCGCGGCCGGCTTCGTCGCACAGGCGGCGCAGGAGGTCGAGCTGCCGCGGGACCTCGCGGGATGGGCGCAGGTTGCACGCATCCGCGTAGCGAGCGACAAGGGGCAGCGTTCGGCGTTCCCCGCTGCCAGCGATCAGGATCGGAGGGTGTGGCCGGCTGAGGCTCTGTGGCACGTTGAGGGCCCGCGTCAGTCGAACATGCTGGCCCGTGAACGGCTGCTCGTCGCCGTGCTCTCCCTCCCACATCCGCAGGCACACTTTCACGGTCTCCTCCAGGATCTCGAAGCGCTCTCTGAGCGACGGGTACGCGAGACCCAGGCCCTCCGCTTCCTCCGGGTAGTCGCCCGCGCCAATGCCCAGCAGCATCCGCCCACCTGTGAGCACGTCAAGCGTCGTGACCATCTTCGCCAGGAGGCCAGGTGGTCGGTACGAGGCCGCGGTCGCAAGGGTCATCAGCCGCACCGATTCGGTATGCGCCGCGATGAACCCGAGCGTGGTGTAGGCCTCGATCTCACTTTCGAGGGGACCGCCCATGTGCGGGCTCTGCCAGACGTGGTCCACCACGCAGATGGCATCGAATCCCACCCTGTCGGCCGTCTCGACGATCCGGACTAGGTTCTCACGGAGGGCGGGGGGGCCACCACGCCACGTGGTCGATGGGATGTGCAGTCCGAGCTTCATTCGGGAACCTCATTGAGACGGTGCGATGCGGCCAGCATCAATGGCTCCGCTTCAGGGTCGTAACAGCCGGCAAGCTGCCCACCGAGCGGCACCCGGTGGGCAAGGACAATGCGTTGGTGGATCCGCCAGCCACCCGGGCCATGGCGGATGACGTCGACTTCCATCTCGGTCCTCACTCGAGCGGGTGCCAGCGCACGATGGCGAAGCCGTACGACAGGGCTGCCTCAAGCCGATCACGGTCAACCGCACCGGCCTGCACGAAGGGCATGAACCCGGCGGCGCGCGGGTTGAGCGTGAGCATGTGGCCGACGAGCCGGCCGACCTCGTCGATGTCCCGCACGAACTCGGGTCGGAGCAGCACCCGCTTCCCGTTCACGTTGGCCGAGATCGGCTCGTCATCGCGCAGGTTCAGCTTCCATCGGCCACCACCCGGCGTCAGGAGATCGCCCTCATAGGGCACGTAGCTGACCGGCTGGCGGTACTGCTTGCCCGTGCGGCGGCCGTGGAATGAGATGAGCATCAAGGTGCGACTGAGCGGCGTGCGAAACGGCATGCTCAGCAGCACGCGCATCGGCACGTTCAGCACAGCCATGATCCGGGCGCGATTCGCGAGGCCCGGATTCGTTCCTTCCGGCGGAGTTCCTTGGCCACCCACCAGGTCAGGCATGGAATCGCGCTCGTTCATGCCGCAATCTCCCTCGACCGCATCGACGCCGCTGCCGAGCTCTGCGCGGGGGCGACGTCAGGCAGCCGCAGCGCCGGCAACAGAACGAGGATCACTGCCGGCGTCAGGACCCGCAGTCCGGCGTAGGGGAGTAGCTGGCCGAAGTCGGCGAGCCGCTCCGCGTCGGAGCTGCCGCGCGCCCGGATGCCGACGATGGTCAGCATGATGCGGTCGCCCACCCACACGATGGCCGAGGCCACGTGGAGGAAGTGAACCCAAGGCTCCCAGTCCATCAGTCTTGCGCCAGATGCCGAGGACGATCACTTGTCCAGTTGCGGAACGTCAGGTACCCGGCCACGGCGAACCAAAGCAGGATCACCCCGAACACCACGCGTTCCATCAGCCCGCCCCACTCGCCGCTGCGATAGAGCCCGGCCGAGTCGAACGTGTAGGACGAGAACGTGTAGCCCATGACGCCCACGAGGACCACCAGAACGAGGCTGGCGAGCAAGGAACGATTGCCCCACGAGCGCCATTCCGGATCGCGTCGCAGGAGGATTCCCGCCGTCGGAAAGCCGAGGAGGGAACCGAGGAAGACGAGCGCCGCGCCCGTGTAGTGGTACTGCAACTGGGTCTCCGGGAAGACCCCGGCAACGAGATAGCCGACGCCGACGCACGCCAGGAGAAGCGTGGCAGCGAACCGAAGGACGCCGCTCCGCGGCGGTCGGACCGTCCGGTAGAAGGCGACCGCGACGCCTGTCAGGCACAGGCCCAGCACCACCAGCGAGGCGTCGATGAGCCAGCCGTTACTGCCGATCCCGAGGTCGCTGATCGTCTGGTCGATGGGCGAGTAGTCGGGACGGAGGAGGCTGCCCAAGACGTCGGCCATCACGAGGAGCGCGACGCCGGCGACGCCGGCGACTCCGGCCAAGCCGACCCAGGGGACACCGCCGCTCGAATGCTCCCGTGCGGCAGATCCAGCGCCAAGGCGTGACACCATCGAGACCTCCTTACCCCCGGATCGCCGGGGGACGACCATCTGTCTTCTGTTTGAGTGACCGCCCGAGTCAGCGACTCCGGTCGGGGCTCGTCAGTCTACAGTGACTAGAAGATTAGGGCAACTGTAGACTTAGTGCAGCCGCACGATTGCGTGGTAGGATGTGTCTATGGCACCCGAGCTGGGCTTACGCGAGCGCAAGAAGCAGCGGACCCGTCAGCAGATCGCGGACGCCGCTTGGTCGCTGATCGTCGAACGTGGCTTCGAGCAGGTGACCGTCGCGGAGATCGCCCGGGCAGCGGACGTGTCCGAGGCGACGGTCTTCAACTACTTCCCGGCCAAGGAGGACCTCGTCTTCCACGCCCTTGAGGACTTCGAGGCCGAGATGCTCGATGCTGTTCGGCTTCGGCCGGCGGGCTGCGGGGTGCTGGACGCCTTCGCGGACTTCGTGTTCGATGTGCGGGGTTACCTGGCATCTGATGCGCGCGAGGACGCCGCGGCGATGCGATCGGTGGCGCGGGTGATCAGCCAGAGTCCGAGCCTGCAGGCTCGCGAGCGCCAGATCTACGACCGCTATACCTCGGCCCTCGCCGGCGTCATCGCGGCCGAGGGCGAGGCAGAAGCTGACGACCTAGGGTCGTGGGTCGTGGCCAATGCCCTCGTGGGCTTGCAGCGAAGCGTTGTCGATTACGTCCGTCGCGCATTGCTCTCGGGCACGGACCTGCCGTCGATCCGCACGGCCGTGCGCGGGCAAGGCCGTAAGGCGCTCGTCGCGTTGAGGCAGGGCCTGGGCGATGCTGGCTCGCAAGGGGTCCCGGTCGCCTGAGCGCGCAGCTAGTACGCCGATTCGCAAGTCGCACGACGTAAGAGTTGCGCCGCTCGGGCCAGAGGGGTCAGGGCAGCCAGGACCCGACGGAGGTCGAGCCGGGCGAACCGCCACTCGAACGGGGTCGCGATCGCGCTGTAGCGCGCGCCGAAGGCGAGCAGCGCGAGCCGCGAGCTCGTCGTGCGAGGCGAAGTCGTCGGGTGCGAGCACCTTGCGCCCGAGGCGGACTCGGGACCCGATGGACGCCAGGCCCTGGCCACGGCGCTGTTCGTGCGCACGGACGTCGTGGGCTTCGAACGGATCGGGTACGAGCTCACGCCCGATGCGATCGAACTGGGCCTCGGCGCCGCCTTGCCGGCCGTGTTCGAGATCGGGCGAGAACGTGAGTTTGGTCGGGGCGAGAGGGCTTGCCCAGACAAACCGCGGACCTCATCCAACTGCACAAGTCGTCACCCATCGGGACGGCACCATCCCGTAGAGGACCGAGCCGCCGTCGACCCCGTAAAGGGCCGCGACGGCGCCACCGCTCTTGCGGGCGGCGCGGCGTCGAGTTCGACCCGAGTCCCCGTGAAGGCGGCAGAGGCGCGGCCGACGTAGGCCAGGTCGTGTCCGCTCACGGCCTCGGAGGAAGCCGGCCGCCCGCTCCTTCGACGGGCTCGATCGTCGGGGAAAGCCTCGACCCGAGCTCCGGTCGTGAAGCTCCCGTTTCCCTTGCGAGGCCGTCCAGCACCAGGTCGAGCCCGTACTCGAACTCGTCTCCGTAGTTGTAGCCGGGCGTCATCGCCGAGATGTAGGCGACCAGGTTGGGGTACGCGTCGACCGGGAACTCCCGGAGCGTGTCCTGGCCCAGTTCCGCGACCTCCTCGGAGGGATCGAACGGGAGGTTCATCGCGAACAGGGCGAACCCGTAGATGTAGCTGTCCATGAGCGTGTACGCATGCGCGATCGTCGGCATGCCGAGGCCTGCCGCCCGCAGGCTGCCAATGACGGCGTCATGGTGGCGCAGGTTCGCCGGCCCCGGCTTCCGCCGCGACTCCATCAGCCCAATCGCCCATCGATGCCGCAGCAACACGTCTCGGAGCGAGAGCGCCCGTCGACGCATGGCGTTCTTCCAGTCGGCCCCGCTGGTAGGCAGGTCGATCTCGCTGAAGACGAGGTCGACCATCCCGTCGATCACCTCGTCCTTGTTGGCGAAGTGGTAGTAGATGGCCATCGCCTCCACGCCGAGCTTCTGGCCGAGCTTCCGCATGCTCAGGGACTCGAGCCCACCTCGATCGGCGAGCTTGACCGCCGTGTCGAGCACCAGCTCCCGGCTCAGTGGGGCGCGTCGCTGGTGTCCCCTGGTTGTCTCCGTCATCGGCTCCTCCGCGACTCAGTCAACCGAGCACGTCCGGGGTTGACACTCGTTACTTTACGGCGTACAGTCCAGATGCGCCAACTTTACACCGTAAGACCGAGGGAGGCCGCACCGATGCAGGCAATCGTTCAAGAGCGGTATGGATCGCCCGACGTCCTGGTGCCCCGGGACATCGAGCGGCCCGACATCGGCGATGGCGAGGTCCTGGTCCGCGTCCGCGCGGCGTCGATCCACGTGGGTGACGTGATCGTCATGAGGGGCTCGCCGTATCTCATGCGGCTGGCGACCGGCCTGCGCAAGCCGACGCACCAAGTCCCGGGCACGGACATCGCCGGGATCGTGGAGGCGGTCGGCAAGGAGGTGACAGGCTTACGGCCCGGCGACCCCGTCTTCGGATGGTGCATGGGCGCCTTCGCCGAATACGCGTCAGCGAGCGAGGACCACCTCGTGCTCAAGCCGACCAACCTCACCTTCGATCAGGCTGCAGCCGTTGGAGTCTCCGCGACGACCGCCCTCCAGCTCCTGCGCGATGACGGCCAGCTCCAGCCCGGGCAGAGGGTCCTGATCAATGGGGCGTCCGGCGGCGTCGGCACGTTCGCGGTGCAGATCGCCAAGGCGCTCGGGGCCGAGGTGACCGGCGTCTGCAGCACGAGGAACGTGGAGCTGGTCCGCGCGATCGGGGCCGACCATGTGATCGACTACACCAAGGAGGACTTCAGGAAGGGCGGGCCGCGCTACGACCTCATCCTCGACAACGTCGGCGACCACTCGATGTCGGCGACGAGGCGAGCCCTCACCGCCGACGGGAAGCTGCTCTCCAACGGCGGGGGACACGCCGGCGGCGCGGTCGGCCGCGTGATCCGGCTCGCGATCGTGTCCACGTTCGTGCGCCAGCAGGGCAAGCCGTCTGTCAAAGTCCAGAACCGAGCCGATCTGCAGGTCCTCAAGACGCTCGTCGAAGCCGGGAAGGTCCTGCCGGTGATCGACGGCGCGTACCCGCTCCGCGAGACGCCCAGGGCGATCGGTCATGTCGCCACGGGACACGCGCGAGGGACGGTCGTCCTCGCCATCGACCCGACGACACCCTGAGCGGTCGACCCCGTGAACGAGTCGATGCCGATGGGCAGGTCCGCTCAGCGCCCATCGCGCCGATGGATCTCAGGCGGGATGCGTTCAATCGCGGACCTCACTTGATCAAGAACGGAGCCCATCGATGCCCGAGGTGCAGATCAAGCTGTCGGCGCTGTGGGTGGCCCTGATGCTCACCTACCTGCTGGGGGACGTCTTGCGGTTCTGGAGCGGCGACGCCACCCCGGGCGCGTTCGGTGGCCTCAAACAGGAGCTCGTCCCGGCTGCCCTGATGTTCATCGCCGTCCTGATGCTGGTTCCGATCGTGATGGTCGTCGTGTCCATGACGCTGTCGGGGCAGACGCTTCGCTGGGTCACCGTCATCGCCGCGGTCGGGCTCTTCCTCTTCAACGCGCTCGGCCTGCCGACGTACTCGGGGCTGTACGACAAGTTCCTCATCGTCGTCGGGCTGGGGTGGAATGCGGTGACGGCCTGGTATGCCTGGACCTCGTATTCGTAGGCGACCGCGCGAGACGGTCGACAGACTTCGGGCCGCGATCGCCCTGACGCGGTCCCGTGCCCGGCGGAAGGCAACACGTGGCAACCGATCACCGGTCAGCTCGACCGCGTAGATCTGTACGGACTGGTGGTCGGCAGGAACGGCCTCCTCGTCACCGAGTCCATTCCGCGCGGCGGCCCGCCCGATGAAGCCGACGCCGGGGTCTGGTACCTCGCCGTTCGCTGATCGTCTACCGCCTCCTGCTTGCCCGAGGCAAGCCACCAAGGACTGCGGACCAGCCACAGATGTTGGCTGGTCCGGTGCGGTCTGGTGGAGTATGGTCGGGGCGAGAGGATTTGAACCTCCGACCTCATCGTCCCGAACGATGCGCGCTACCAAGCTGCGCCACGCCCCGACCGAGGGTGCCCGTTGAACAGGGCCTCGGAATGATAGCGCGGGCATGGACGGGGCGCTCCCTCTGCCGGCGCAAGGCTGCGTGACGGATCCCAGGGCGGGCGGCAAGCGGTCTTCGCAGTACGCTGCCGCCACTCAGGGCAGCTCTCGGAGGTCTTGCAGCGATGACGGAAACGCTGGTCGAGAAGGCCGAACTGCTGCGGGCGCTCCACGTCCCCGGTCAACCCGCGCTCCTCCCAAACGCGTGGGATGCGGCGAGCGCGAGGGCGGTCGAGGCGGCCGGGTTCGCGGCCGTCGCCACCGGGAGCCATGCAGTGGCGGAGAGCCTCGGCTACGAGGACGGCGAGGCCGCGCCCGTCGACGCGATGCTGGCGGCGGTGGCCCGGATCGCGGGCGCCGTCGGCGTCCCGGTCACGGCCGACCTGGAGGCGGGGTACGGCCTGGAGGCGGCCGAGCTCGTCGAACGGCTCCTGGCGGCCGGCGCAGTCGGCTGCAACCTGGAGGACACCGACCACCGGCACGGCGGCGGGCTGACGGACGCCGTGGAGCAGGCGAACTGGATCTCGGCCGTCCGGCGCGCGGCCGACTCGTCAGGCGTGCCGGTCGTGGTCAACGCCCGCGTCGACGTCTTCCTTCGCGGTGTCGGGACGCCCGAAGACCAGCTCGCCGACGCGATCGGTCGCGGACGCCGCTATCGGGATGCTGGCGCCGACTGCGTCTATCCGATCTGGGTCGTCGACGAGGCGGCGATCGCCGCATTGGTCCGGGGGATCGACGGCCCGGTCAACGTCCTCGCCCGGCCCGAAGCTCCGTCGAACGCCCGGCTTGCCGAGCTCGGCGTCGCCCGGATCTCCTACGGTCCGTGGATCCATCGGCTGGCGATGGCCGAGGCAAAGCGGGCGCTGGCCGCCATTCGCGACGGCATCGACCCCTTCCGCCGCTGAAGGCATGGACTCCTACCGCCGCTGATCGACGGGTGTCGGGCCGTCCGCCGGCGTCCTGCGCGGGCGACCTCGCCGTCAGTCGATGGGGCGGACTTCGTGGACCTTCGCCGTCCGGAAGGCGAACACGCGCGCATCCGGATCGGCCCATCCGTCGGACGACAGGCCGGCCTTCTCGCTGACGGCACGCAGGGTTCGGGCGGCATCCCAGCCCAGCTCTGCGGCGACCTCCGGCAGGAGCAGCCCCCGATAGCGACCGTGCTCGACGATGACGCCGTCCACACCCACGCGAAGCGCCAGCGGCTCCGCCATCGGCACGGGTGAGCCGAGCACGGAGACGTCAAGCTCCAGGTCCGGGACCTCGTCGGCGGAGACAGGCGCGAACCGGGGATCGCGCTCCGCGGCGGACACGGCGGCCGCGACCACGGCCTCCCACAGCGGTCGTTCCGGCAGGATCGAGCCCATGCAGCCCCGCAGCTGGCCGTCCAGGTGGAGCGTCACGAACGCCGCCCGGCGCGTCAGGAGCTCGGCGGGCAGGTCTCGCGGCAGGAGCGTGGCCAGGTCGACGGCGCTGATGTCTCGCGACGCGGCGGCCGCGATGGTGGCTCGCGCGATCCTGAGGAGGAGCGCGCCCGCCTCCGGACAGAGCTCGACGGGCTGGGGCAGCTGGGCATCGTCGGCCCCCGGGACGATGGGCGCCGCACCGGGCGAAGTCGACATCGGCGGTGACTCCAGCGCCGATCGCCGGCATCACGACTCACGCAGGCCGATCGACCGGCCGAGCGTAGGCGGGACGACGAGCGAACGACCAGTGCCGAAGGTCCGCAGGAAGTTGGGGCCGGAACGCACTGCCCCGGGACCCCGCACGCGGGCAGACTGCCGGCGGAGGTATTGCTTCGTGTCGCTCGCCTCGCGTCCCGCCCGGTCTCCGGATCGGTCGCTCGCTCCCACCGTGCTCGCGGAAGCCATGCCGGACGGCACCGTCCGGTGCGGTGTGTGCGCCCACCGCTGCCTTGTCCGACCGGGCCGGACGGGAATCTGCGGGGTCCGGGAGAACCGCGACGGAACCCTGTACAGCACGGTCTTCGGCGAGGCGGTGGCGGTCCACGTCGATCCCATCGAGAAGAAGCCGCTCTTCCACGTCGCGCCGGGCAGCCGCGCCTACTCGATCGCGACCGCGGGTTGCCCGTTCCACTGCCTGTTCTGCCAGAACTGGGAGATCGCGCAGGCGCCGCGCCTTGGCCTCGAGGTGTCAGCCCGAAGGCTGCCCCCGGAGCGAGCGGTCGGCGAGGCCGTCAGCCTGGGCGCGGGGTCGATCGCCTACACGTACGTGGAACCGACGGTCTTCCTGGAGTACGCCCTCGACATCGCCAGGCGGGCCCGGGCCGCGGGGCTCCTGAACCTGTTCGTGACCGACGGCTACGCCACGCCCGAGGCGATCGGGCTCCTGGCGCCCGTGCTCGACGCGGCCAACGTGGACCTCAAGTCGTTCCGCGACGACTTCTACCGGCGGCGCTGCGGAGCACGGCTGGCCCCGGTCCTCGAGGCGCTCGAAGCCTATCGGGCGGCGGGCGTCTGGCTGGAGGTGACGACGCTCGTCATTCCCGGCGAGAACGACGACGAGGGCGAGCTGCGGGAGCTGGCCGGCTGGCTCGTGGAACGGCTGGGTCCCGAGACGCCCTGGCACGTGAGCCGCTTCTACCCGGCGTTCCGCATGACCGAGACGCCCCAGACGCCGCTGGCGACGCTGCGGCGGGCTGCCGAGATCGGCCAGGAGGCGGGCCTGCGGCACGTCTACGTCGGCAATGCACCGGAGCTCGGGCTCGAGGATACGCACTGCGCCGGCTGCGGCGAACTGCTGATCTCTCGTCGCGGCTACCGGCTGGTCCGGCACCTTGCCGACGACGGATCGTGCCCGTCCTGCGGGCGCTCCGCTGGCCGGCCGTGCCCTGGGCGTCGGCCAGCCGGCTCCCTGCGGGTGAGGGAAGAGCGATGACGACCTCGACTGACTCTGCGAACTCGGCGATTGCGGCGGCTGCCGCGGGTTCGGCGGGTTCGGCGCCGGAGGCGGCCTCCGCGGGTTCGGCGGATTCGGCGCCGGAGGCGACCTCTGCGGGTTCGCCGGGCTCGGTGCCCGAGGCGCAATCGCGGCCACCCGCCGTCGCCGGCTCGTTCTACCCGGCGGATCCGGGGCAGCTCGCGGCGCTGGTCGACGGCCTGCTCGAGGCCGCGCTCGGACAACCGGGTGAGATGCCTGCCGGGGGCGCGCTCCTCGGCCTGCTCGTCCCCCACGCCGGTCTCGTCTACAGCGGCCTGGTGGCAGCGGCAGCCTGGCGGCTGGCACCCGACGCGCGGCCGTCGACGGTGGTGCTCCTTGGCACGAACCACGTGGCCTCCTGGCTCAATGGCGTCGCGGCCTGGCCGGCGGGCACCTGGGGCACGCCGCTCGGCGACGTTGCCGTCGACGCCGGCCTGGCGGCCGAGGCCCTCGCCCTGGGCGATCCGTTCGAGGCCGACGCACGCGCGCACGAGGGCGAGCATTCGATCGAGGTCCAGCTCCCGTTCGTCGCGCGCCTGCTGCCGGGCGTCCCCGTCCTTCCGCTGGCCGTGGGGAGCGGAACGGGCGATCGGGCCCGCGCCGGCGGCGAGCGATTGGGGCAGCTGCTGGCGGGCCGCCGGGCGGCGGGCGAGCGCCCTCTCCTGGTGATCAGCACGGACATGGCCCACTACCCGCCCGCGTCGATCGCCCGCCAGGTCACGGACGCGCTGTCGCCGTCGATCCTCGCCATGGACAGCGCCGGGCTCGCCGCTGGCGAGGCGGCGGTCCGGCGGTCGGGCGCCCGCGGCGTCGCCTGCGGCATGTGCGGCATCGAGCCGTCGGTCCTGGGCCTGGCCGCACTGCGCGCCGCCGGTGCCACGCGAGCGGTCCTGGTTGCGTCGTCCACGAGCGCCGACGCGGGCGGCGACCCGGGTCGGACGGTCGGCTACCTCGCGGTGGCGTTCTTCGCCGACTGAGCCCGGCGGCCGGGAGGGCCGGAGCTGACCGGAGCCGGGCGGCTCGCGCCGGCCGGGGGTGGCGGATGGCCGTCGCTCACGGGAATCGCCGGCTCGGCCGCCGACTCCTGGGCGACGGGCACGGCTCGGTCCTGCAGCCGCTCGAGGATCACGACGAGCGCCGCGGTGAACGGCACGGCGATCAGCGCCCCGGCCAGCCCGCCGATCGCGCTGCCGGCGAGGATGGAGACGACGGTCAGGAACGGCGAAACGCCGACGGCGTTGCGCATGACCAGCGGCAGGAGGACGTTCCCTTCGATCAGCTGGATCGCGACGTAGGCGAGCGCCACGCCGAGCAGCAGGTCCGGGCGGAGGACCGCCGCAATGAGCGCCGCCGGGATCGCCCCGATCAGCGGCCCGACGATCGGAACCGCCTCCGCGAGGCCCGCGATCATGCCCAGCAGCAGCGCGGACGGCAGGCCCAGGATCGCGTATGCGGTCGCGGCCATCACGGCCAGGAGACCCATCAGCGTCAGCTGGCCGCGCAGCCATGCGCCGAGGCGGCCCTCGATGGCATTCCAGGTGGTGCGGGCGCCGGCGCGGCGATGCGCCGGCAGGAAGCTGAGCGCGAAGCGCTGGAGCCGCGGCCGTTCCGTCAGCCAGAAGTAGACGAGCGCGAGCACCGTCGTGACGGTCACGGCGAGATCCGCGACCGTCAGACCCGCGGCCACGACGTCGCCGGCCGGCGGCGGCTGCCCTGACCGGAGTGCCTGCGATGCTGCGTCGAGGAGGGCGGTCAACGAGGCCGCCAGGGCGGGTGGCTGGAGGCCGCTCACGTCGATGCGCAGGTTGTCGATCGCGGTCGGGAATCGTCTGCGTCAGCTCGCCGACCTGTGCGAGCGCGCCCGGCAGGATCACCAGGCCGACGACAAGGACGCAGGCGAAGAAGGCGCCGAACACCATCAGGACGGCCACGCCGCGCGGCAGTCGGGTGGCGCGGCGCACGCGGACGACGATCGGGAGCAGGGCCGACCCGACGAGAATGCGAGAAAGGCCACCAGGACGACGCGCCACGCGGCCACGAGGCCGATGGCGAGCGCGACGCCGAGCAGCGCGCCTACGGCCAGGGCAAAGCCGCGGACCACCCAGCCCGCCTCGCCGCGTCGCCCCGAGCCCGAGGCCGGCGCCCGATCGCCGGCGATCTCAGGCCTCATCGGGGTCGTCTTTTTGATGGCGAGTGAATCTACGGCATAAAAAAAAAAGAAATGAGAAAACCCCGTCGGCGCGCCGGCGGAGCGCGCGGACCAGGGCCGGATCGGCATGGGCGTGTCTACCGAACCGGGCGGCGGACGTTCGAATCCTCCGCCACATCGATGCCGTGTTCGGCCGCTGCGCGGAGGATCTTGCGGCGGGCTCGCTCCTTGGCTGCCTTGCTCTCGAAGTCGGTCTGGTTGAAGCGCGCGATCGCGTTTCGAACGTGCGACTCGTCGTTGAGCGGCAAGTGCTCCTGTCCGCGGGAGTCGACGTAGGCGAACTGGGTCGAGCGGAGCCTTGCGCGATCCTGGGCGTCGAGTTCGGGCATGGTGGGCCTCCTCACCGGTGCAGGCGCCCCGCCGCGCCAGCCGACGTGACTGCCGGGGCGACCATCGAGCGTCGCCGCGGGTGGCGGCGCACCGCAGGGCTCGCCTCGGGACGATTGGGCCCGCCCGCGAAAGGCGAGCCGACGTCGAGTGTCGGCCCGCGGGGCTTGCCGGCGATCCGCAGTCTCGGCGCCCCGCCTTGCAGGCGGCTTCCGGTGCGACCACCGCCGGGTCGCCTGCCTTGGAAGGGGCACGCGCGAGGCCGCACCCGGGTGGCCACCTCCGTTGCGCGATCGCGCGTCCGCGACCGCGCGCCCAGGAGGCGCGGCCAGGACGCGCGACTGCAACGCGCGCGCGAGGCGGAGCGGTCACACACCGTTTCCCCGGTGGCACCGCGCTCGACATGCTGGGGGACGAAGGATGCCGCCGAGGTTTCGCGGGGGAGACGAGGTGCCACGATGTCCGTGCTCAGGATCGCCGAGGTCGCGCCCCCGCTCGAACGCGTGCCGCCCGTGTCGTACGGCGGGACGGAGCGCGTGATCTTCGAGCTGGTCCGCGAGCTCGACCGGCGCGGACACGTCGTCACGACGTTCGCGAGCGCCGACTCCGACATGCCTGGCCGGCACGTGGCGACCGTGCCGCGGGCCCTGCGCCCGGCCGGCATCTCCGACGATCCAGGGCCGTGGATGCTGGCGACGGCCGGCGCCGCGCTCGAGCGGGCACGGCGCGGCGAGTTCGACATCCTCCACTGTCATCTCGACGGCCTGAGCGATCTGCTGGCGGCCGCGTCCCCGGTGCCCGTCGTCGCGACGTACCACAACCGCATCGACCATCCCGCGCTGGGCCGGGTCCTCGCCGGATCTCCCGCGCACCACGTGGCGGTCAGTGCCCACCAGGCGTCGACCCGACCGGAGGCTCGATGGGCCGAGGTCATCCACAACGGCCTGACCCTTCGCCCGGCTCCCGCGGAGCTGGTCCGCGACGAGGCGCTCGCCTTCGTGGGCAGGGTTTCCCCCGAGAAGGGGATCCTGGAAGCGATGGAGATCGCTGCGCGCGTGGACCGCCCCCTGCGGATCGCCGCGAAGATCGGGACGCAGCCGCGCGAGGCCGCATACCACCGGGAGGTCTTCCTGCCGGCGCTCGAGAACGCCAGGGCCGACGTGGAGTTCCTCGGCGAATTGGACGAAGCCGAGCGGGACGCCCTCCTCGCGCGAAGCTACGCCACGTTGATGCCCGGTGCGTGGCCCGAGCCGTTCGGGCTGGTGGCCATCGAGTCGCTCGCCTCCGGGACGCCGGTCCTGGCACGGCGCGTGGGGGCATTGCCGGAGATCATCCGCGAGGGGCGGGATGGCTTCTTCGGCGACGACGTCCAGCACCTCGCGAGCCTGGTCGACCGGGTCGCGGAGCTCGACCGCGAGGAGATGCGGACGAGCGTCCGGGAACGGTTCAACGCGGAGCGGATGGCCGACCAGTACGAGGCACTGTTCCTGCGAATTGCCGGCGCGGCGGCGAAGGGCCGCTCCGGGAGCCGGCGGCGGGCGGCGTCCGGAGTCGACGGCACCCGCGGAGCGAGAGGGCACTGCAACGCCAGCGCGAACCTTGCGCATCCGCCCGGCCCCTCGGCGCTGGCAGGATCTCCGTAACGAGATCGCCCACCACCACCGCACCTGCTGGTGCGGGCTGTGGACGGCCGCATCACGCGGGCCCGCATTCCCGGCGAATGCGGCGGGATGCACGCGCATCCCCGGATGCCCGCCATCGAATGGAAGGGAGTGTGGACGCCATGCTCTGGACACTGCTCATGGTTCTCCTGGTTCTCTGGCTGCTCGGCGTGGTCAGCAGCGTCGGGGGCGCCGCGATCCACCTGCTCCTGCTGGTGGCGGCGATCGTCCTGATCGTCCAGCTCTTCAGCGGGCGTTCCACGGTCAGGTAGGGCCGGGAGCGCCGGGGCGCGGCCTCGCCGACGACGCCGGGCTGCGCCCCGGAGCTGCGGACGAATGCGACCGGGCCCGTGCTGCAGTCGCACGGCGTCATCGCGGCCCTCGGCGCCCGCGACTCGGCGAACGTCCCGGGCCGTTGCGGCCCGCGGGCCGCAACGACACCGCAGCCCGCCGCCATCTACCACCCGCAGAGGCCATCCACCACCCGCATACGGAGGTCGAACCATGGGCACCATCAAGCAGACCACGCGCGAGATCGAGACCAGGGCGAAGGCGCGCCTGCGCGACCTTGACGGCCACGACATTGGCGACGACGTGGCGAACGCGCGCGACGAGATCCGTGAGAGGCTCGCCAATGCCGGCGACCGGGTTCGCGAGACGGTGGACGACGCCCGCGACGCGGCCCGCCACGAGCAGCGCCACGAGCGCGTCGTGCGGGAGCGGACGAAGGCCGGGCCGGCACGCGGCTCCACGATCCGCGACCGGCCGACCACGCAAGGCGGGGACGCTCGATGACGGGGACGAAAGCCGGGAACGGCGCGTCGCTGGTCCAGCGCCACGCGCCCGAGGATCTGGTGGACGCCGAGGCGACCGCGGCCGCCGAGGCGATCGTCGACCACCTCGCGACCAGGGCGGGAGCGCCGACGCCGGCGTCGATACCCGCCGCGATGCAGACTGCCGCCCGCGAGGTGGCGGACCGGCTGCCCGCCGCAGCCCATGCACTTGGCGAGGCCGCGACGACGTCCACCGATGCGCTCGTCGCCCTGCCGGAGCGAAACGCACGGCTTCTTGCCGCGTTCTCCGCCGGCCTCGGCGTCGGACTCTGCCTGGCCGGTGCTCCTCGACTCGTGGTCGTGACGGCGAGCGTACCCGCGATCGTGGGCATCGCGACGGCTCGACCGGAGCGCGACCGCCGGCCGTCGCCCGGTTGACGCCGTCGCCTTCGAGTGGCCGCCGGGATCAGCCCGGGCGGCGCGTGGGCTGGCGATGCGATCGAGCGGGGTTCGAAGGAGCCGCCGCGGCAGCGGCCTCGTCGTATGAGGTCGGTCCAAGGAGGCACGCATCTCGGCGGGCTCGTGAAGGAGGCGTGAACTGAGGACTCCCAGGTCGCGCTACCAGGGGTGCTGGTCGTCGGCGGTTGCCGTGAGCGTGCCGGTCACGCCGGACCTCACGATTCGTCGTGAGTCCACGCTCCAGCTGACCAGATTTCCTGGTCGCGGGCGGCCACTGGTCGCGGGCGGCCGGAGGACAACCGTCACCAGGCATCCTGGTCGCGGGCGGCGCGAGAGCAACCGCCACCAGGCACCCTGGTCGCAACGCAAGGACCGGTGCGTCCCGGTCGTCGGCACACCCGTGGGCGCTCCACGCCCATCCGACAGTGGCGTCCCGGCCCGGCCACGGCCGGCCGGCCGAGCCGCGCCCAGGGTCAGCCCGGATTCAGAACGCCTCGAGGTAGCGGTCCAGCTCCCACTGCGTGACCTGGGTCCGGTACTCGTCCCATTCGGTGGTCTTCGCGTCGACGAAGTGCTCAAGCACGTGCTCGCCGAGCGCCTCGCAGATGACGGGATCGGCCTTGAGCTCCTCGAGCGCATCGCCGAGCGTGCCCGGCAGCTCCTTGATCGCACGCTCGGCAAGCCGGGCGGCGTCCATCTCGAAGAGGCTCTCCTCGACCGGGTCAGCGAGGGAGAGGCCCCGCTCCATGCCGTCGAGGCCCGCGGCGATCATCGCGGCGAAGGCCAGGTAGGTGTTGGAGGACGGATCCGGGCAGCGGACTTCGAGGCGCGTGCCCTCGATCGACTTGCCCGGCGAGACCATCGGCACGCGGATCAGCGCAGAGCGGTTCGTCCGCCCCCAGGTCAGGTACGTCGGCGCCTCGTACCCGGGCACCAGCCGCTTGTACGAGTTCACGGTCGGCGCCAGGACGGCGATCATGCCGCGGGCGTGAGCCAGGATGCCGGCGGCGTACGACCGGGCCGTGTCGGACAGCCCGTACTTGTTGGCCGGGTCGGGGAACGCGTTCCGCTTCTTCTCGATGGACCACAGGCTCTGGTGCGTGTGCATGCCTGAGCCGTTGATCCCGTGGATCGGCTTGGGCATGAACGTCGCGTACAGGCCGTGCTGCTGGGCGACCGCCTTCAGCGTGAACTTGAAGGTCAGCGCGTTGTCGGCGGTGCGGAGCGCGTCGGAATACTCGAAGTCGATCTCGTGCTGGCCTGCGGCGACCTCGTGATGCGCCGCCTCGACGTGGATTCCGAACGCCTCCAGCGCGTCCACCATGTCCTGGCGGACCTCCTGGGCAAGGTCGGTCGAGAAGTCGAAGTAGCCGGCCAGGTCGTGCGGCAGCGGCGCGACCTTGCCCGTGTCGTCGCGGCGGAACAGGAAGAACTCGAGCTCGGGTCCCATGTTCACGACGTAGCCGAGCTTCTTGGCCCGTTCCACCTGCCGGCGGAGGACGAAGCGCGGGTCGCCGACGAACGGCTCGCCCCGAGGCGTATAGACGTCGCAGATCACGCGGGCGGTCCCGCGCGGGCCGCTGCCCGGTTGCCACGGCAGCTCCGCGAACGTGCCCATGTCGGGCATGAGGTACTGGTCGGACTCGGCGATCCGGGTGAAGCCCTCGATGGACGAGCCGTCGAACCAGGTCCCGTGCTCCACGGATCCGGGCAGCTGCTGGATCGGGATCGTGACCGCCTTGACGATCCCCAGGATGTCCGTGAACTGGAGCTGGATGAACCGGATCCCGTCCGCTTTCGCCTTCTCGATGATCTCGAGCGCGCCGTCAGCCACGTGCTCCTCCTTGCGCCGACCCAGCGTCAGGACGGCCCGGCCCGCCGTTCACGGGAGACCCGCGTACGGGCTGTTCGGACCCGAGGATAGCAATGGAGGGCCGGTCACGACCGGCCCTCGCGATGCGATCGACGCGATCCGACGCGGCGCGATCGATCCGACGCGATGCGATCGACGCGATCCGACGCGTGGCGCCGCCATCGCCGTCATCGCCGTCTCGATTGGAGCCGCCCGGCGAGCACCGGACGAGGCCCATGTCGGCGACCCGACGCCCGGCCGGGGCCCGACGCCGGGTCGGCGGCCCGACGCCGGGCCGGCTCGCATGCGCCTCAGTACTGGAACAGGAGCTCGCGGTACTTCGGCAGGGGCCAGAGCTCGTCGGACACGAGCGTCTCCAGCTCGTCGGCCACGACGCGCAGCGCGTTCTGGGCAGGGATGACCTGCCCGCAGAACGCCGCGGCCTCGGCCTGCACCGACCCCGCCTCGTGGGCCGAATGCTGGGCGTGATCCAGGTCATCGATGGCTTCGACGAGCCTGTCGGCCACCGCGGCGACCTTGTCGGCGGTGGCCGCGATCCCCGCGGATCCCGACGCGCCGGAGAGCTCGCCGAGATAGCGCGCGGTCGCGGGCAGGATCATCGTCCTGGCGATGTCGAGCGCGCAGTTCGCCTCGATGTTCTGGACCTTGACGTACCGCTCCCAGAAGATGTCGACGCGCGAGGCGAGCTCGCGCTCGGAGAGGACCCCGAACTTCGCGAAGACCTTCTTGGCCCTGGACGTGGTCAGCGCCGGGAGGGCGTCGACCGTGGTCCGGTTGTTGGGCAGGCCCCGCCGGGCTGCCTCGGCGTGCCACTCGTCGGCGTAGTTGTTGCCCTCGAAGAGGACCTGCCGGTTGTCCCGGACGATCGCCGAGAGAATCGAGGTCAGCCCGTCGAAGTCGTCGGGCTTGAGCTTCTCCAGCTCGTCAGCGAGCTGGGAGAGCGAATCGGCGACGGCAGTGTTGAGAACCGTCTGCGGCCAGTAGATCGGTGCCGACGAGCCCACTGCGCGGAACTCGAACTTGTTGCCGGTGAAGGCGAACGGCGAGGTCCGGTTGCGGTCGGTGGCGTCTTTCGGCAGGACCGGCAGGGAGGTGACTCCCAGCTCCAGATCGCCGCCTCGCTTCGACTTGGATGCGGAGCCCTTGGCCAGCTGGTCGATGACGTCCTCGAGCTGGGAGCCGAGGAAGATCGACATGATCGCCGGCGGAGCCTCGTTGGCGCCCAGGCGATGGTCCTGGCCCGCGTCCGCGATGCTGGCGCGGATCAGGTCGGCGTGAACGTTGACGGCGCGGATGACGGCCACCAGGAATGCCAGGAACTGGGCGTTGGCGTGGGGGTCGTGGCCCGGGTCGAGGAGGTTCTCGCCGTCGTCCGTGGCCATGGACCAGTTGTTGTGCTTGCCCGATCCGTTGATGCCGGCGAACGGCTTCTCGTGGGAAAGGAACATGAGGTCGTGTCGGCGAGCCAGCCGCCGCATCGTGCTCAGGACGATCATGTTGTGGTCCGACCCGACCGACGTCGGCTCGAAGACAGGCGCCATCTCGAACTGGGCCGGGGCCACCTCGTTGTGGCGGGTCTTGGACGGGATGCCCATCCGCCACAGCTCGCGATCCAGGTCCATCATGAAGGCCAGGATCCGCTCGCGGATCGGCCCGAAGTACTGGTCCTCAAGCTCCTGGCCCTTCGGCGAGGGAGCGCCGAACAGCGTCCGGCCGGTGAGGACGAGGTCAGGGCGCTGCTCGGCGAGCCGGCGATCGACGAGGAAGTACTCCTGCTCAGGGCCGATCGTGGTGAAGACGCGGCCCGCGGTCGCGTTGCCGAACCAGCGCAGGATGCGGAGCGCCTGCTTGCCCAGGGCCTCCTGCGACCGGAGCATCGGGATCTTGTGGTCCAGGGCCTCGCCCGTGTACGAGACGAACGCGGTCGGGATGGTCAGGGTGACGCCGTTCGGCTCCACCTGGAGGAAGATCGGGCTGGTCAGGTCCCAGGCCGTGTAGCCGCGCGCCTCGAACGTGGAGCGAATGCCGCCGGAGGGGAATGAGCTCGCGTCGGGCTCGCCCTGGAGCAGGCCCTTGCCGGAGAACTCGGCAATGGTCTGGCCGTCACCGGTCGGGCTCAGGAAGGAGTCGTGCTTCTCGGCCGTGGAGCCGGTCATCGGCACGAACCAGTGCGTGTAGTGGGTGGCCCCATGGGCCAGCGCCCACTCCTTGACGCCGTGGGCGACCGCGTCGGCGATCACCGAGTCGAAGGGCTCCAGGCCGTCGATCGTGCGCCGCAGCCGACGGAAGATCGGCTTGGGCAGGTACTCCCGCTGGACGCCCTCGTGGAAGACGTACTCGCCGTAGATCGCTTCGCCCGCGTGCTCGAGGTAGTCCTGCGTCGATGCGACCTGGCGGCTGGAGATGAGTTCGATGGCCTTCTGACGAGCGGTCATGTGACTCCCATGGATGCGGCCGAATGGCGTGATCGCTGGCGTGTCGCCGGCAGCCGCGCCGTCGCCTCCCACGCACGCGCGCGATCGGGCAGGCGGAACCGGCGTACCGGGGCTGGGCCAAACGCTACCGGACTCCGTCCGGGAGTCCAAGATGCCCGCCGCCCGGGCGCCCGAATGGATTCGCAAATGACACCTGGCCGTGCCGTCACCGTGGGGTTCACCTGCAGCGTGGCGCGCCGCCCGGAACGGTCACCGGGGCTCCGACGACCCGGCGCCAGCCGGCGTCCCAGTGGCGGCCGGCGTCCCAGTAGCGGCCGGCGCGATGGCCGACGGCCCGATGCTGCCGGCGTGGCGGCGCCGGCCGGCGCGATGGCCGACGGCCCAGATGCTGCCGGCGTGGCGGCGCCGGCCGGCGCGATGGCAGGTGGCCCGCCCGGCGAGGCGGAGGGCGAGGCGGGGTCGTGCCGGCGGGCGACCAGGTCGGCGAGCAGCCCGCCGAATTCCCGACGGACGTCCACGTACCGGTCGCTGCGGGAGACCAGCCGCAGCTCGCCGTTCGGGCCCAGCCGTGCCCAGACCCGCCGTCTCGGCAGGTAGAACGTGATCACCAGGCCGGTCACCAGCAGGAGGAAGCTGGTCCACACGATCGGCGCCCCCGGATCGCGCTTGACGACGATCCCGGAGTACGCGCCAATGTCTACGAGGCGAATGGCGAGGCTGCCGTCGGGCGTCCGGTACGTGGCTCCCGGCGCCACGCCCGCGGCGAAGGCAGGCTCCACGACGGGCGTGCCATCGGCGGCCACGCCCGACTGCCGGTAGCCGAGGAGGACGAGGAACGAGCTGCCGTCGGCCGCCCGATCGAGGAGCATCTCCACGCCCTCGTCGAACCCGGGGATGACGAAGCGCCCGTAGGGCCGGCCGGCGTTCGTCGCGTCCAGGGCCACGGGCCCGGACCAGAGCAGGCTGCCGGCCCCGTCGCGGACCTCCAGGTCCACGGCCGGCCCGAAGAAGTTCTGGTGGAACGTGTAGCCGGCCACCGCAAGCGGATCGTTGACGCGGATCACCTTGCGCGCGATCTGGCGGCCGCCCTGGTACACGGCGAGGTCCGTCGCGAAGTCCGTGAACGTGCCGGAGGCGTCGCGCGGGGCACTGAACGACAGGCTCTTCACCGACACCAGGTCCGGCGTGCCGACGTTGTCGATCGGAACCGCCTGGCCCATCGGCAGCAGGACGCCCGCCTCGAAGCCGAAGCGGCTGGTGACGGCGGCGGCAAGCAGGAAGCCGATCAGGCCGGCGTGCGTGATGAGGGTCGCCATCTTCGTCCACCGGTGACGGTCGCCGTACAGGTAGCGCACGCCGCCCGCCTCCGCGGTTCGGACGGAGAAGTGCGCCCGCCGCAGCGCCGCCCGGACGTCATCGACCGCCAGGCCGCCGTCGATCGCGGCCCGATCCGCCAGTGTGGGGTCGTAGAACGGGTCGGGCTGGACCACCCGGACGACCTTGCACTGGCGCCAGAGCCGCGGTGTCCGGTCCAGCGTGCACACGACGATCGAGACCAGCAGCACCGCCAGCTGGAGCGTGAACCAGGGGGCGCTGAAGACGCGGAACAGACCGGCCCGCTCGAACAGGTCCGTCAGGCCCGCACCCAGGCCCGGTTCCACGCGGCCTCTGATGATCTCGATCTGGGTCGCGTAGTTGGCGGCCGACAGGAACGCGGTCGATGGCAGCTGGGGCAGCACGATGCCGGTCACGCCGGCGACGCCGATGAGCGCGATCTGGACGACCGCGAAGCGGACGGAGGTGAGGAGGTCGTAGATGGACCGGCCCAGCCGGGCCGGCGCGGCCAACAGCGCGGGCGCCGCGAACCGGCGCGTCGTGACGACCTGGCTGCTCATCCTCGCGAGGGATCCTACACCGGCGATCCGGGACACCCGCGCAGGCTCGCCCGACCGGCCACCAGGGGACGGGGCGTTCCGTCAGCTGGCCCGCTCCGCCATGCCCGCCATCTGGACCGCCCGGGCCGCACGATCTTGAGCCGGCGATCCGCCCGTCCGCGCGTCCATGGCCCTGGCCGGAGCCCTGGCCGAAGTCCGTGGGTTGGTATGTCGCCATGCGTCCGCCCAGGCCGCCGACCCGGTCCTTGCCCTGGCGCTTGGACGAGTACATCGCTTCGTCGACCGCGTTCATCAGGTCGTCGCGGGAGATCCCGTCGTCGGGAAAGGACACGAGGCCGATGGAGACGCTGATGCGGATCCGCGTGTCCCGTGCCGTCGCTTCGATCGCCCGGACGCCCAGTCGAACCTTCTCCGCGACCACCGACGCGCCGCTCGGTTCGGTCTCGGGGAGCAGCACGATGAACTCGTCGCCGCCGAGCCGGGCCGGGACGTCGATCCGGCGAATGCCGTCGCGGATCACGCCGGCGACCGCGACCAGCACGCGATCGCCCAGTCGGTGGCCGTAGGTGTCGTTGATGAGCTTGAGGTCGTCCAGGTCCGCCATCAGGAGGCAGAACCCGCGCCCGAAGCGCGTCGCGCGCTCGATCTCGCGGTCCACCGCCGCCAGCACGAACGCCCGGTTGGCAAGCCCGGTCAGGGCATCGGTCGTCGACAGCCGGATCGCCGCATCGCGCGTCCGCCGCTGCTCGCGCCCAACGACCATCGCGACGTAGGCGAGCAGCACGAGGGCGGACAGGTTGATCCCGACCAGGGCCAGGCCGGCCGCGTCGAGGCCCTCGTTGAGGGCCGTCGCCGTGGTGATCGCCACGTAGCCCGCGGCCGAGGCAGCGGTGATGGCGACCGTCGCGCCGGGCGGGATGACGAGGGCCGCGCCGGCCACCACCAGCGCATAGGCGAAGAAGAACGGGCTGCGGGCGCCGCCGGTGAGGACCACGATCAGGGAGACGATCACGACTGCGACGACGCCCTCGGCCAGGTACTTGCCGCGGCCCAGGGCGCCGGCCGGCAGGACGTCGTGAGCGATCACGAGGAAGAGGCCGGCGATGACGAGGATGGCCAGGAGGGCCGGCTGGCTCGCCGGCCACAGGCCGGTGGCGGAGACGAGCACGGCGGTGGTGAGCAGGAATGACCACGTGCCCACGCGGACCACCCGGTCGTACGTGCCGGCGGGCGCCGCGTCGACCGTCCCGTCGCCGGCCGTGATGGCCGCCGCGATGCCGGCATCCAGGCCGGCGAACACGCCCACGCCGGGTCCCTCGCGACCGGCCCGCCGGCGCCGTCGTGCCAACAGGGCGACCACGACGACCAGGAGGACGACGTCGACGACGACGGCCGTCGCGATGCCGGCGAGCAGAGTGACCACGGGCACGCGGTTCCTCCTTGGACCCGTCGCGGAGTGCGGGCCTCACGGGCCCGTCAATTCTAGCGGTCGCGCGTAGGTGGACGAGCGGCGGAACCAACGCTGGTTGCGTTAGGTTGTCCGAAAGCACCGCCGTTGTGGCCGCCGCGCTCGGCGACGCAGGTTACTGCCGGCGCGCCCGGCGCGACGGCCTTGGCGGCGGTGGTGACGACCTCTTATCCTTCCGCCGACCGGAGTCGCCGGCGACAGCAAGGAGACGAGATGGCCCAGGGCCACCTGCGCGTCCGGTCCGGCGAGGTTCGAGCACCGACCACCGAGATCACGGAGCTCGACAAGCGGATCATCGAGCACCTCCAGGTCGACGGGCGCCGCGCGTTCACCCAGATCGCGGCCGACCTCGGCGTGTCGGAGGCGGCTGTCCGTGCGCGGACCAATCGGCTGATCGAGCGCGGGATCCTCCAGATCGTCGGCGTGACCGATCCGCTCAAGCTCGGCTTCCACCAGGAGGCGATGATCGGCGTCCGCTGCCAGGCCGATCGCCTCCTCGAGGCAGCCGCGCAGATCAACGAATTCCCCGAGGTGGACTACCTCGTGATCTCGGCCGGCTCGTATGACCTGCTGGTCGAGGTCGTCTGCGAGGACACGGACGCCCTCCTGCGGTTCCTGACGGAGAAGCTCAGGCGGGTCGAAGGTGTCCGGGAGACCGAGACCTTCGTCTACCTGCGCGTGATGAAGCAGGTCTTCGCCTGGGGCAAAGGGTAGGTCGAGCCGGGTCCGTGCCGTTGCGCGAACAACCGGCGGCACGGGCCGTTCGCGGGCGGGCGAACCGCCGCCTGCGGGCGAACCGCCGCCTGCGGGCGAACCGCCGCCTGCGGGCGAACCGCCGCCTGCGGGCGAACCGCCGCCTGGGAGCGGGCCTGTGGGTGATCCTCGCAAATTCCCACCTGGTGACGACTATCGAAATGGCGAGGCGATTCCGTGCGTCGCGCGGACCCGATCTCACCCAGCGCACGCGCATCGCGGGCAATTCCGGGCCGCCCAAACCGCGCCCGCACCGCGCCCGCACCGCCATTCATGGATAGCCGTCAGGCGGCGGGAATCTGCGCAGATAGCCAGCCCGACGGTCCGCGGCAGCACGGCACGGCCCGGCGGCCCTCCGCGCGGTGGTACCGTCGGCTCGCCGCCGCGTCCGTCACGGCACCATCCGCCAATTCGATCGGTCCACCACCCTGGAGACCCCCATGCGCGAGGCGATGTGCGCCCTGTGGCCCGAGGAGGCCATCGAGGCAATTCATTCGGCCGCTCTCGTCCTCCTCGATCGCGTCGGCGTGCGAGTGGAATCGCTAGGGGCCCGGCAATTCCTCCTTGGGGCGGGCTGCCACGAGGCGGACGGCGATCGGATTCGAATCCCGCCGGCCGTCGTCGATGGGGCGCTCGGCGCCGCACCCCGCTCGTTCGAACTGGCCGCCCGGGACGACGCCCGCTCGATCGTGGTCGATGGCGAGCCCGGCCCTACCTTCGTCCACAACATGGGCGGCGCCCGCGACATGATCGACGTGCGGACCGGCCACGGGCGGCGCGCGACGCTGCGCGACCAGGCGGAGCTCACGCGGGCGATGCATCACCTGGTCAACCAGCACACGGTGACCTCGCTCGTCCAGCCGGGCGACGTCCCGGATCGACTCGAGCCGCTCTACTCCTACCTCGTGCTGGCTCGCGAGACCGACAAGCCGATCGGCGGACCGGGCATCTCCTTCGATTTCCAGGCTGCCTTCCTGCGCGACATGGCGATCGCCGTAACCGGCGCCGACGGCTCCTTCGGGCGCTACCCGGTCGACCTCGCCTTCTCGCCGGTCAGCCCGCTCCAGCTTGGTGCGGAGGTGGCCGACGCGCTCCTCGCGACGGTCAGGCGTGGCGGCGTCGCGGTGGAGATCCTCCCCTGCCCCGCCGCCGGCACCACGGCGCCCGGCTCGCTCGCGGGCGCCATCGCGACCCAGCACGCCGAGGCGCTGGCGGGCATCGTCCTCGTCGAGGTCGCCGCGCCCGGCACGCCGGTCTACTACGGCCCGCGGCTGTCGGCGACCAACCCGCGAAACGGGATCGTGACGTCGGGCACGCCGGAGACCGGCGTCGCCTCGATCGCCGCCACCCTGCTGGCCCGACGGTGTGGGCTGGCCTCCGACTGCTACGGGCCGACCAGCGACTCGCCGGTCGTCGACACGCAGTTCGGCTACGAGCACATGGTCAACGCCATGCTCGGGCTGGCGGCGCAGCCGCGTTTCCTGTCGGGCATCGGCGAGAACCAGTCGGGGGGCGGCGCGTCGCTGGAGGCGGTCGTCATCGACGACGAGGTGCTGAACTACGCATTCTCGGCGCTGAACCCCCGCCCGTGGGATGCGGCCGCGCTCGACGTCGATGCGATGGCCGACGGAATCCTGTCCGGGTTCGGCTTCCTGGCCACCCAGCACGCCCGGCGCTACCTGCGGTCGGATTTCGTGCGGCCGTTGCTCAGCTACCGCGGTGGCATGGCCGAATGGACGGCCTCGGGACGCGGCGGTCTGGTGGACCTGGCCACCGAGCGCGCTCGCGAGCTCGTGGCCCACCCGCCGGTTGGACTGCCTGACGAGATCCGCGAGGAATGCTGCCGGCTCATCGACGCGGCAGCGGCCCACCTGGGGCTGGCCGAGTGGCCGGACCCACGGCGGGTGCTCGACGCGCTCGGATAGGGGCTCGACGCGCTCGGACAGATGTCACTGATCCACCCAGGGCATGCTGGGTGCGCGCATGGGCGGCGGTGGTCCCTCCGGGTGTGAGGCGACCAGCGGGATTCGGCCATCGGCAGCACGTGCTCGGCAGGCGGTGGCACGTGGCCGTGCCGGCCACCGCGGCGACCCACGCCCAGCATTCCCCGGATGGATCCCTGGGCCCAACGCGGGGCCGCAGGCCCAACGCGGGGCCGCAGGGCCGCAGGCCCAACGCGGGGCCGCAGGGCCGCAGGCCCAACGCGGGGCCGCAGGGCCGCAGGCCCAACGCGGGGCCTCGGGGCCGGCCAAGTCCGACGACGATTCCGGCTGGGCCGCAGACGCACCTGGGGCCGCCGACGAACGCCGCTCGGATGCGCGACCGGTCCTCCCCGCACGGGAGGCCCGGGCGGACCTGGCTATCCGGCCGTTTCGGGGATGGCGGCCGGACCCGCGCCGGCCGCGGGAAGGGACCCGGCCTGGGAAGGGACCCGGCCTCGGGAAGGGACCCGACCACAGGGAGGGGTCGGCCCCCTTCGGCGAGCCAGCAGGCGGCCGAGTGGCCACCGCCGAGGTCGAACAGCGGCGGCTCCTCGGTGCTGCAGCGCTTCAGGATCCCGGCCGGGCCGGCCAGGGGGCACCGCGGGTGGAAGCGGCAGCCGGGCGGAACGTGGGCGGCGTCCGGCGTCTCGCCGTGCAGGATCACGCGATGCGCGCGGCGGCCCGAGGCCGGGGGCACGGGCGTCGGCATCACGGAGACCAGGGCCTGCGTGTACGGGTTGCGCGGATCGTGGATGACGGCATCGGCCGGGCCCAGCTCCATGATCCGGCCCAGGTACATCACCGCGATCCGGTCGGCGATCACCCATGCCACGGACAGGTCGTGGGTGATGAACAGGTAGGTGAGCTCGTGCTCCCGGCGCAGCTCGAGCATGAGGTGCAGGATCTCCGTCCGGATGGAGACGTCCAGCATGCTCACCGGCTCGTCGGCCACCACGATCGTCGGGTCCAGCACCAGGGCACCGGCGATCACGACCCGCTGCCGCTGCCCGCCCGACAGCTCGTGCGGGTAGCGGAAGGCGAAGTCGCTCGCCGGCCGCAGGCCCGCCGAATCGATCGCCTGGAGGACCCGCTGCTCGCGCTCGCTGGCGCGGGGGGCAAGATGCTGGACTTCGAGCGGCTCGGCCACGAAGTCGTGGATCGTCTGCTTCGGGTTCAGCGTCTCGTAGGGGTCCTGGAAGATGAGCTGGACGCGGCGCCGATAGTCGCGGAGCGCGGGGCCGCCCCAGACGTCGGTCACGTCCTGGCCGTCGAGGATCAGGCGGCCGCCGGTCGGGCGGGTCAGCTTCACGATGACGCGCCCCGTCGTGGTCTTGCCGGAGCCCGACTCGCCCACCAGCCCCAGGACCTCGCCGCGCCGGATCGAGAGGTCGATGCCGTCGACGGCCCGCACGGCGCCCATGCGGCGGCGCCGAACGACGTCCGCGAAGCTGCCCCGGATCGGGAAGTGGACCTGGAGGCCTTCCAGGCGGATCAGGTCGTCGCTCATGGCGCGGTCCCGGCGGGCCCGAGCGCGCGGCGAGCCCGGGCGTCCCGGGCGGGAGCGGTCCCGGCGGGCCCGAGCGCCGCGGCGACGGCGCCGGGCGTCGCGGCAGACGCCGACGTGCCGGCAACAGCGGCGGAGAGGCCGCCTGCCCTCGATCCCTCCAGACTATCGATGCGCGTTGATCCGGCCGGCGCGTCCGCGCCCGTCGGCTGGATGATGGGGATCAGCCGGCGCGCGCCGTCGCCACCGGGCGGGTACAGGTGGCACGCGACGCGGACGCCGTCCGCGTAGCGGACCTCCTCCGGGACCACCTCGCGGCACACGTCCATCGCGAGCGGGCACCGCGGGTGGAAGCGGCATCCCGGCGGCGGGGTCCGCAGGTCCGGCGGCGTGCCCGGGATCGTGCCCAGCAGGCGCCGGTCCGATTCGAGGTTCGGGATGGCCGCCAGCAGCATCTGGGTGTACGGGTGCCGCGGCGCCGTGAACACGGTCCGGACCGGCCCCTCCTCGGCCACCTTGCCGGCGTACATCACCAGGACCCTGTCGCAGGTCTCGGCGATCACCGAGAGATCGTGGGTGATGAGGATGATCGAGAGTCCGAGCTGCTCGCGGAGGCGCTCCAGCAGCTCCAGGATCTGGGCCTGGACCATGACGTCGAGGGCCGTGGTCGGCTCGTCGCCGATGACGATCGCCGGGTCGCACGCGAGGGCCATCGCGATCATCGCCCGCTGGCGCATCCCGCCCGAGAGCTGGTGGGGGTAGGCGGTCGCCCGGTCCCGCGGGATCCCGACCAGCTCCAGCAGCTCGCGCGCCCGCCGGTTCGCGGCGGCCTTCGGAAGGCCCAGGCGCTCCACGATCGGCTCCGCGATCTGGTCGCCCACGCGGCGGACCGGGTTCAGGGCGTTCATCGCGCCCTGGAAGATGATCGAGATCTCGCGCCAGCGATAGCGGCGCAGCGCGTTCTCGCTCTTCTGCGCCAGGTCGATGCCGAAGAGCTTGACGGAGCCACCCACGACCCTCGCGTTCGCCGGGAGCAGCCGGAGCAGGGAGAGCGCCGTCGTGGTCTTGCCGCAGCCCGACTCGCCGGCGATGCCGAGGGCCTCGCCGTCGTCGAGCTCGAAGCTGACCCCGTCGACAGCCTTGACCGTCCCCGACGACAGCGTGAAGTAGGTCCGCAGGTTCTCGACCACGAGGAGCGGGGCATTCGGGTCCGCCTGCTTCGGCAGTGGCCACTGGCGGCGCCCGCGTCCGGCTCCCGGCGCGGCGGGCGGCGTGATCGAGGTGGGCGAGTCGGCCATCAGCGAGTCGCCGACTTCGGGTTCAGGATGTCGTCCAGTGCGTTGCCGACCAGCGTGAAGGCGAGGATCACGGCCACGACGCAGACCGCCGGCGGGACGATGTACCACCACGCCCCGAGGCCGGGCGCCCCGGCCTGCTGGGCCGCGTTGAGGAGCTGACCCCACGACGGCTGGAACGGATCGCCCAGGCCGATGAAGGAGAGCGTCGTCTCGGTGAAGATCGCGCCGGCGAACGTGAGGACCGCGTTCGCCACGATCAGGTTGACGACGTTGGGGAGGATGTGGCGTCGCATGATGTGCGGCCCACTCCCGCCGATGACCCGCGCTCGGTCCACGAACATGCGCTCCTTCACGGAGAGCGTCTGCGAGCGGATGATCCGCGCCATCGAAGCCCAGCTGGTCAGGCCGATGACCACGATGATCACCAGCAGCGTCGCCCGGATCCCGAACAGCTCCGCGTCCGTCCCGACGATGTCCAGGATGATCGGCGCCAGGACGATGGCCAGCACGAACGTGGGCAGGACCAGGAAGAAGTCGGTCAGGCGCATGAGGACCTGGTCGGTCCGGCCGCCGACGTAGCCCGAGACGATCCCGATCACCGCCCCGAGCAGGATCGTGATCAGCGTCGCCATGAGCCCGATCACCATCGAGATGCGGGCCCCGTGCACGGTCATGTTGAGCATGTCCCGCCCCACCTCGTCCGTGCCGAAGAGGTGGGCCGCGGAGGGCGACTCGAGCGTCGACCCGGTGGCCGTGGTGACGGTCTGGAGCGGTCCGACGAAGACCTGCGGGGCCAGGGCCAGGACGGCGAAGAAGACCAGCAGGGCGGCCCCGGCGACGCCGTCCTTCCGGCGGGCGTAGCGGCGCGCGAAGTCGCGAGCGTTGCGCAGGCGGAGGCGCCAGCGCGCGCCGCGCACGTCGACAGGAGTGACCGGGATGGCGCTCACTGCCGCACCCGCGGGTCGAGGTAGCCGTAGACGATGTCGGCCACGAAGTTGGCCAGCACGACCGAGACGCCCAGGAGGAGGAAGATCCCCTGGAGGACCGGGTAGTCGCGGGAGTTGAGGGCGTCCACGGTCAGCGTGCCGAGGCCCGGCCAGTTGAACACGATCTCGGCGGTGATGGCGCCGCCCACGACGTAGCCGAGGTTGATCGCCACCAGGGTGACGGCCGGCAGGAGCGCGTTGGGGATCGCGTGGGAGCGCAGGATCTTGCCGTCGGGCAGGCCCTTGGCGCGCGCCGTGGCGATGTAGTCCTCCGCCCGGGTCTCGGTGATCGACGAGCGCATGAGGATCGAGTAGCCGCCGATCAGGCCAAGGCTGATCGTCGCGAGCGGCAGGGCCAGGTGCGCCAGCAGGTCGGTCAGGAACTCCACGGGCCCGGGATACGACGCCCCGGCCGTCAGCATCCCGGAGGTGGGGAACCAGCCGAGGCCCGCTGCGAAGATGATGATCAGGGGCATGCCGATGACGAAGTACGGCATCGAATACAGGACCAGGCTGATCCCGTTGCCGACGCGGTCGGCCAGCCCTCCTCTCCGCCAGCCGGTGTAGGCGCCCAGGCCCAGGCCCAGGAAGATCGCGATCAGCTCCGCCAGGCCGATCAGCAGGATCGTGGGCCCGAACCGGTCGCCGATCACCTGGGTGACCGGCTGGCCCTGGAACTTGATGGAGTTGCCCAGGTCGCCCTGCAGCGTGGAGCCGACGAAGGCGACGAGCTGGTCGGGGATCAGCGGCTTGTCCAGGCCCCAGCGAGCCCTGGCGGCCTCGCGCTGCTCGATCGTGACGTTCGGGTTGCGCGGGTTCACCCGGTCCGGCGATCCCGGCATCATCCGGAAGAGGAGGAAGTTGAGGAGCACGATCATGAGGATCGTGAAGATCGCCTGCGCCGACTGGCGGGCGAGGTACCGCGCGCTCATGCACCCGGCTCCGGGCGCCCGGGTTCCGACGCCGGCGCAGCGCGCCGCGAGCCCCCGGAGGCGGGGCGGAGGGTTGCGGGGCAACCCTCCGCCAGGGTCCTCATGCGGTCGTTATGGCTGGCGGGTCGTGAGGCCTACTCTTCCTCGCCGGGCGTTCCTCTCCGACGTCGCATGTACACCATGAGCAGGACGCCGGCCACGACGAGGACCGCGACCAGGATCGCAACGTACAGGACGGTGTTGTCGGTGCTCCCGGCAGGCGCCGGCGTGGGCGCCGGGGATGCCGCGGGAGTGGCCGACGCCGCCGGCTCCTGGGACGAGGCCGATGCGGCGGCGGAGGCCGCAGGTGACGGCGATGGAGACGGCGACGGCACGAGCGTGGCGTCCGTGAGGAGCGTGTAGTCGAGCGTGCCGTACGAGAAGAGCGGCGTGCCGTTCGCGGTCGGCTGGTTCTGCCAGCCACCGAAGTGATCGGTGCGGTACGCCGCGAGGTTGGAGTCATAGAAGAGGATGTCGTAGACAGCCTGGTCGTAGATCAGGTTCTGCATCTGGGCCAGGATGGTCTTGCGCGCGTCGGCGGTCGTCGCTGCGTTCTGCTGGTCGTACATCGTGTCGAACGCGGGGTTGCAGTACTGGCTGTCGGATGACGAACCGATCGCGTCGCACCTGAAGATCTGGAGCAGCGCGTTCGGATCCGGGTTGCCCGACCAACCCCAGAGCTCGATGTCGTAATTGGCCTTGTAGTCTTTGCCCGCCTCGGGCGGCAGGACGATGTTGCCGAGCGTCGCCGAGTCGAACTGCTGGGCCGTGACCTTGATCCCGAGCTGGCCGTACCAGTCCTTCACGAACTGGGCCGCCTTGGCATACGTGGCATCGGTGTCCGGGTAGTCCAGCCGGAGGCTGATCGGCTTGCCCTGCTTGTCCAGGCGGTTGCCGTTCGCGTCGAGCACATAGCCGGCCGCGTCGAGCTTCTGCTTCGCCATGGCGATGTCGAACGTTCGGGGATGATCGGGCTCGACGTGCCACTGGTTCAGGACCGGCGGCACGATGGTCGTCCCGACGTCGCCGTACCCGCCCAGGACGCGGTTGACGAGGGTCTGCTTGTCGACGGCGTAGCCGAGCGCGTCGCGGAAGGCCGGGTCCCACAGCGCCTGCGTGGACGGCCCGACGCCCGCGCTCAGCGTCTGTCCCTTGGTGGCCCCGTACTCGTTGAAGGCCAGCTGCGTCCAGCCGTTCGCGCTGCCGACGACCGTCTTGATGTTCGGCTGGCCCTCGAGCGCCTTGAGCTGGTCTGCGTTGGGGCCGCGCGCGTAGTCGAGCTCACCGGCCTTGAGGGCCTGGACCATCGTGTCGTCGGTCTTGTAGAACTGCATGACGATCTCGTCGGCCGCGCCCTGCTTGCCCCAGTAGTTGGGGTTGCGGACGAAGCGGACGTACTGGCTGGTCTTCCATTCGGTCGCGATGTAGGGACCCGTGCCGACGAGGGGGGCGATGAACTTGGCATCGCCCATCGTCTTGTAGGTTTCCTTGCCCCAGATGTGCTGCGGGATGATCGGCAGGTACGTCTGGAGGATCCGGTCGGACGGGTCCGTCGTGGTGGCGATCATCGTCTCCGGGTCGGGGCACTCGACCTTCGTGACGCCGGCGTCCTTGAGCCCCGGGTCGAGATAGCCGGCCCCGATGTTCGCGCTGTCCTTGATGGCCGCGATCGCCAGGTTCCACGAGAAGCAGGCATCGGCGGACGTCGCCGGCTGGCCATCCGACCACTTCATGCCCGTACGAATGTGGAACGTCCACGACTGCCCGTCCGCCGCGCGGGTCCACGAGTCGGCGAAGCCCGGAACCGGCTCGAGGTTCGGGCCGAAGTCCACCAGCAGGTTGTACGTGAGCTGGAACACCTCGAACCCGCTGACCAGCAGTGTCTGGTACGGGTTGAGCGAATCGAGATCCTGCGTGGTGCCGACCCGGAGGATCAGCGGGCTGGCGGCACGCGCGGGCGCGGCGCTCCCCGGCGCGCCCATGGCGGCGACCAGTGCCAGCACTGCCGCGAGAGTGGCGAGTCGGGTGCGATTGGGCGCGCCCATTGAGGCCTCCTTCCCTGAGCCGGAGGCGCGAGGGACGCCGGGCCGCCGACCTGGGTCCGCCGCGCGCGACGCTCCACACTGTAGGCCCCCGTGAACTGCCCGTGTGGCCGTCGCGCGCAGCGCGCCGCGGACAGGTCAGCGGGAGCTCAGGGTCGCGGCGCGGACGGCGGCGCTCGCCGTGGCCCGCGGCACCGGACCGGCGCGGGAGCGCGAGGCGACCGCCATCGCGTCGTCGCGGCACCGATGGTCAGAGCGCCCTCGCCAGGCCGACCTCCCAGGCCTCGACCGGGAGCACCACGACGAACAAGCCGTTCAATCCGCTGGAGAATCCCCAGGGACGGTCGTAGCGGACGAGGTGGCGGGCGAGCGCGGACGTCGGCAGGAACGTGTCCGGTGAGATCGTCCGTCCGCGGCTGTTCGTCGGCCGCGGCCAGAGGGGGTCGCTGACGATGAGCCCCGTGACCCGGGCACCCGGATCCTGGACGGGGTCGCCGATCGCGCGGTACCCACTGGCGACCCACGCATGGATTCCCTGCCAGACCAGCAGGCCGGCGGGCCGGCCCGTGCGCGCGATCGCCGCCGCGACGGCCCGCACGGCCTCGGCCAGCGATGCCGTAGGCCCGAACGCGATACGGTCCGCCACCGTTGACCGACAGCGCATACGCCCAGCCGAACGCGGAGGCGCCGCCCGTTCGGCGCTTGACCGCGACCGGCGACAGCGTGCGGGCGAGCGCGAGCAGGCGAGCCTGGGCGGCGGGCGACCGATCGGGGCCCGCGGAGATGCCGCCGATTGCGCCAGCCCGGCCGCGAACCATGTTGAGCATGATCTGGACGCTGGCGCCCACGCACGCGACGTCCGTGTACTGGGTCACGAAGTCGCCAGATCGGAACAGGTCCTGCGTGACGGGCCGGCGGGTCGCGGCGCCTGGTGCCGGCGACGCTCGCCGCTGCGGCCGACGACGCGGGCACGCCTGCGGCCGTCCAGGAGGCGATCGCCGCAGGCTGCGGGACGGCGGCGATCGCGGTCGCACCACCCGGCGAGGCCCAGGCGAGCGAAAGCGCGAGCGCGAGCAGTGCTGGCCGCAGTGCTGGCCGCGGCGCCAGGCGCAGGCGGCGCGGCAGCTGGGGCGCGAGAGCGGCCGTCCGGTTGCCCATGGCCGCCAGAGTCTACGCCGGCCCGAGCGACCGCCCCAGCGACCGCTCCGTCGCCGGACCCGTCGCCGAACTCGGTGCCGCCCTGCCGCCCTACCCTCGGTCGAGCTCCTCGAGCACCGGGGCCATGGCCTCGATCGACGCCAGGGTGATCGGGTCCAGGACCAGCTGGACGTGGGAGATCCCCTGGGCGGCGAACGCGCGCAGCGTGGCCGCGATCTCCTCCGGCGAGCCCCGCAGCGGTGGGACGGGCGCCTCCCCGAGGTCGCCCGCGAGCCGGCCCGCGCCCCCCGGCAGGCGGACCAGGATCGCGACCGTCCTCTCGACGTCGGCCGGGTCGCGGCCCGCCGCGCGGCAGGCGCCGTCGACGGCCTCCCGGAGCGGCGCGACGCCCTCGGGCACGTTACCCGTGGCGTTGTACCAGGCGTTCCAGGCGTCCACGTGCGGGATCGCGATCTCCAGCATGCGCGGGCCGGTCGAACCGATCAGCAGGGGCGGCCCGCCGGGCCGCGGCCTCGGTGCCAGCTCGCAGTCGCGGACGGTGAAGAACTCGCCGGCGAAGTCGATCGCGCCCTCCCGGAGGAGCGTCCGCACGATCGTGAAGGCCTCTTCGAAGCGGCTGATGCGGTGGTCGAAGGGGAAGCCGTAGGCGGCGAACTCGGTCTCGTTCCAGCCCGCCCCCAGGCCGACGATCAACCGGCCGCCGCTGATCTCGTCGACCGTCGCGGCCATCTTGGCCAGCATGGCCGGGGCGTGGAAGGCCGTCGCCGCGACCAGCGGCCCGAGCGAGATCCTGCTGGTGACGGCAGCCAGGCCGGCCAGCATCGTCCAGGCCTCCCACGGGCCACGGGCGCGATCGTCGCCGGCGCGCCGGTAGAGCAGGTGGTCGCCGCACCAGAGGGAGTCGAAGCCGAGATCTTCCGCCCGCATGGCCATGGCGCGCAGGTCCGTCCAGCGGGGCTCCCATTCGATCTCGGGGAGCTGGACGCCTACCTTGAGCGGTCGGGTCACGGCCGTGTCCTCCTCGTGCGCCGCCCAAGCGTAACGGGCAGACGCATGTCGCGCGGGGCGGTCGGTGCCGTCCCGCTGGCAGGCCGCCGGCGCGGCCTTCAGTGGGCGGCGATGCGCTCCGCGATGCTCCGACCGGAGGGCGGCCGCCCGGTCCGGGCGATCGTCCGGTCCAGGCGGCCGAGAGCCCACTGCGCATAGCGGATGCCGAGCCACCTGAACGGCTCCGGCTCCCAGTCCGGCGACCGATGGTTCACGAGCGGCAGCTCCGTGAGCGCCGACGCGGTGCCCGTGAGGAGATCGGCGAGCGTCCGACCGGCCAGGTTGGCCGTGGAGACGCCGTGGCCGATGTAACCGCGAGCGGTGGCGATGCCGGTCCGTTCGTCGAGGGCTACCGTCGGGTGCCAGTCACGGGGCATGCCAAGGGGCCCGCCCCACGCGTGGGTGAAGCGGATGCCCGCCAGGCTCGGAAACCATTCGCGCACGAAGCCGCGCAGCATCTTGTGCGTGGGATCGTGGCGGTCGTACTCCGGCCGGATCGGCGATCCCAACCGATACGGTGCGCCCCGGCCACCGAAGAGGATCCGGCCGTCGGCCGTCCTTGACAGGTAGTCGATGGAGAGGCGCGTCGACGCGACGCACTCGCGGCCGGTCCAGCCGATCTCGTCCCACTGGGAGTCGGTGAGCGGTTCTGTCAGCACGATGAGCGAGTAGAGCGGAACGAGCTGGCGGCGGAGGCCGGGAAGCTGCGACAGGTAGGCCTCGCCGGCCAGCACCACGCGGTCGGCCCGCACCTCCCCGCGCGAGGTCACGAGGGCCGGGCGCGGTCCGGGCCGGATCGCGGTGACGGCGCTGCGTTCGTGGATCGTGACGCCCGCGCGCTCCACGACTCGGGCGAGGCCGCGCGCGAGTCGTCCCGGGTGGACGACCGCGCTGTCCGGGGTGGCCAGGGCCGCGACGGCGCCGGCGATCCGGATCCGCTCGCGGAGCTCCGCCCTGTCCAGCAGCCGGTAGCGATCGCCGAAACCGAACTGCCGGTACTCGTGGAGCGCGTCCTGGAGCGCCGGGATGCCCTGCGGTCCGCGGGCCACGATCAGCTCGCCACCTTTCTGATACTGGGCGTCCAGGCCCTCCTCAGCGACCACCCGACCGACCTCGTCGACGGCGTCATAGGTCGCCTGCTGGGTGCGCCGGGCCGCGTCCTCGCCGTGGAGGCGGGCGAGTCGGCTCATCGAGATGTTCAGGTCCGGTGCGCACCAGGCCCCGTTGCGGCCGGAAGCGCCGAACCCAGCGATCTCGGCTTCCAGGATCACGATCCGGAGGGACGGGTCGCGCCGGGCCAGGTAGTAGGCGGTCCACAGGCCCGTGTAGCCGGCGCCGAGGATGGCCACGTCGGCGTCGGTGGAACCGTCCAGCCCCGGCCGGGGGGTGAGGTCGTCGCCGGAGCTCTCCAGCCAGTAGGAAATTCCCGCGTAATCGGAAGCAGGCATGGCCCGATGATGGCAGGCGAGCCGGTGGGCCGGGTTGCCGTTCCGCGCCGCGCGAGGCTCCTTCGGAGGACTCATTCCGGCAGCCATTCGCGCCCATGCCCGTGGTCACGGAGGCGCCCACGCGAGGCGCCGACAGGCCACGAGGCGCCGACGCGCCACGCCCGGTGCCCGCACCCGCTACGGCGAGATGGCGGGGCCCCACCAGACCGACGCCGCCACGATCACGTACAGGCCCACCAGGGCCAGGCCCTCGAGCCAGTTCGACTCGCCGTCGAAGACGATGGCGAAGGTCAGGATCGCCGACAGGGCCACGGAGCCGGCGAGCAGGGGCGACACCACCAGGGTCAGCGGCGCGCCGCCGATGAGAATCGAGATCAGGACCAGGGCCGGCGTCAGCGCGACGGCGACCTGGAGCGACGAATTGAGGATCAGGCTGACCGCCAGCTCGGCGTGATTGCGGGCCGCGGCCTGCACCCCAACGACGTTCTCGACGGCGTTGCCGGCGATCGCCACGACGACCAGCCCGGCGAACAATTCCGACGTCCCGAGGGCAGCCATGGCCGGCCGCAATGCGGCGACGAACCAGTCCGACACGACCGCCGCGGCCACGGCGGCCACGGCCAGGACGCCGGCAGCCAGCCAGGGCGGCCAGGCGTCGCGCGAGTCGACGCCGACCTCCGCTTCGACGCGCGAGGCCGGACGCGACTCGCCGCGCAGCGTGAACAGGAGAGACGCTGCGAACACCACCAGCAGGGCGACCGACACGACCACGGAGAGGTCACGGGCGTGCCCCTCGTCCGGGGCGCCCGGGGCCGTCGCCAGGACCGGGATCACCAGCGAGGCGACTGCCAGCAACAGGAGCGTGGCGATCGTCCGGGTCTGACCGACCCCCAGGCGCTGGGTGCCGTGGCGCAGCCCTCCGACGACGAAGGCCAGGCCGAGGACCAGCAGGCTGTTCGCGAGAATCGAGCCGATCAGGGCCGCCTGCACGACGGCCACCAGCCCCGCCTGGAGGGCGAAGATGGACACGAAGAGCTCGGGCAGGTTGCCCAACGCCGACTGCAGGATGCCCGTGGTTGCGGGTCCGAGCCGGGCGCCGAGCTCGTCCGTCGCCTCGCCGACGAGCGTCGCAAGAACGGCGAGCGCGACAGCCGAGACAACGAACGTCGCCAGCGGCGCGGCCCCCGCCTCGACAAGGACGAACGTGAGAGCGGTGGCTGCGGCGGCAACCGCGAGCACGATCCGAACCGTGCGGTCGAAGTGAGCCAGCACGGACACAGCCGCTCCTCGAGTCGACCGGCGCCCGGTGCGCCGGTGTTCGCCGAGCATGCCACGCCAGGGCGATCGAGGGCGAACGTGCGCGCGCTGAGCGAGGCCTTCCGCTGATGCGCGTCGGTGCATCACGCTCGGGAGGGCGGGGAGCCGGCGCCGGCCTGATGCACGTCCGCGCATCAGGCACGAGAGCGCGGGCGTCGCCTCTCGCGTGATGCATGGAGCCGCATCACGGAAGAAGGTTGCCCACGGCTGGCGCGCCCAGCGGGCCGGATGACGCGCGGAGGCGCATCACGGAAGAACGTGCCACCTCGAGCTGGCCGCGCGCACGGCGCGCACGGCGCGGCCGCTTCAGCTCACGTCGACGACGACCCGGCTCGCTCCCCCGGTCGACTCGACCTCGTATCTCGCCTCGGCAAGCGTGGCCCCGGGCGTCTCGGCGATCACGTTCCCTTTTCCCACGACGTGGCCATCGAGGTAGACGTGACCGGTGTCGCGAACCGAGAGGCGGACAGGGACACCGACGGGTCGACGGACGGTGAGATGGCTGAGGCCGCCCGCGACGCGGATCGGGACGATGCCGCGAGGCTGGCCTAGCGTGATCTCCACCTTGCTCGCGCCGCCGCGCAGCTCGAACAACTCGACGGCGATCGACGTGAGATCCGCGGTCAGCCTCGAAACGCCGCCACGGAGCTCGATCGCCCAGGGAACCGACGTGCTCAGCGCAAAGTCGGCGCGGTCGCGCCGCCAGTGGACCGACGCCTGGATGTTCTGGCCGACGACCCGGGCACGCCAGTCGAGCCAGAAGAGCCTCCCGTAGTGCACCGTCACCGTGCCCCCGCGCGAGCGCACCCGCGGAACCGGCCCGTCGAAGTGGGCGCGGTACAGGTCGCCGCCAAGGCTGCTGTCGCCGTGGATGCTGACGAACGGCGCACCGGACAGGATCAGGAGACGCCCGGTTTCCGTGGGACCCAGCGGCGCGACATGGGATGAGCTGACCGTCGCGCCCTCGGTCGCCGGCGCCCGCAGTCGGGTGATCTCATCGCGCGTGACGTCGACGCTCCGCTCCAGGAAGTCCACGATCATCGCCAGGTCCACGTCGTCGTAGCGCGCGACCATCGCCTCCGTGGCTCGCGAGAGCGACGCGTAGAACGGCCCGATGACCCGGGCGCGCTCCGGCACTGCCTCGACGAGGACCCTCCGGCGGTCGGCAGCGTCGGCGACGCGCCGGACGAAGCCACCCTGCTCGAGGCGATCGATCATGCGGGTTGCGGCCCCCGTCGTGAGGCCGGTGAGCTCGGCAAGCCTGCCCGCCGAGACGCGGCCGGACTCGGCGAGCATCTCCAGGCACTCGACGTCCGTCGCCGCCAGCCCAAGGCGGTCGGCGACGAGCTGGCTGAACATCGCCCCCTGGGCAACGATCCGGCTGGTTGCCTTGAGCACGGCGTCGACGAGCTGCGCGTGCGCCGGTGCCCCGGGTGATACCGCTGCGCCCGGCGACGTCGGTGCGCCCGAGAGTGGTGCGCCCGGCGACGTCGGTGCGCCGGGTGACGGTGGCGACGCGGGCGACGACGCCGGTGGCGGCCCCGACTCTGCCGCCCTGGGCCCGGCTTCTTCGGTGGTTGACACGATCATGCTCCCGTGGTTAATCTCTGCACTGCGCAGATACATGCTAGCGCATTTGATGCCGGGCGATGCAACACCGGAAGCATACGCCCAGCGAGACCTCGCGACCAGCGGGGACCACGGGAAGGACAGGACATGGCCGCACAGCCGATCATCGAGACGGAGGGGCTTCGGCGCACGTTCACCGCCCGCAAGAGCCCGCCCGTCGAAGCCGTCGCCGGCGTCGACCTGCGAGTGGCCGCAGGCGACATCTTCGGCTTCCTGGGACCGAACGGGGCCGGCAAGACCACGACGCTTCGCATCCTGGCCACGCTGCTGCCGCCGACGGCGGGCGTGGCCACGGTGGTCGGCTTCCGCGTTGATCGCCAGCCGACCGAAGTGCGCCGGCGCATCGGCTACGTCGCCCAGGCCGGCGGGTCGTACCGGGGCGCGACGGGACGCGAAGAGCTCGTCCTCCAGGGTCGCCTCTTCGGCATGGGCAAGTCAGAGGCGCACGCCCGCGCCGCCGAGGTCCTTGCTGCCCTGGAACTGGAGCCCGCCGCGGACCGGCCGACCGGGACGTATTCGGGCGGGATGCGACGCCGCCTGAACATCGGCATCGGCATGGTGCATCGACCGGCGCTCCTCTTCCTCGACGAGCCCACGACCGGTCTCGACCCGCAGGCCCGGGCCCGCCTCTGGGAAGAGATCCGGCGCCTTCGCGAGAGCGGCACCACGGTCTTCCTGACGACCCACTACCTCGAAGAGGCGGACGCGCTCTGCGACACGCTCGCCATCATCGACCACGGGCGGATCGTCGCCGAGGGCTCGCCCGACACGCTCAAGCGGGAGATCGCCGGCGACGTCCTCACGATCGGCGTGAACGGCGCCGCAGCAGGCGTCCTGGAAATCCTGCGGGCCCAGCCATTCGTCCGCGAGGCGAGCGTCGAGGACGGGCAGGTCCGCCTCTACGTGGACCGCGGCGACGAGGCCGTGCCGACCGTCCTGCGACTCCTCGACGGGCAGGGCCTCGCCCCGCAGTCGATGGCGCTCCACCGCCCCAGCCTCGACGACGTCTTCCTGCGCAAGACGGGCCGCTCGCTGCGCGAGCCGGCGGCCTGACCGACACCCAGAAAGGAGCGCCACCGTGCGAACCGCCCGCGACACCTGGCTCATCTTCCAGCGGTCGCTGACCCTGACCCTCCGCAACCCGGTCTGGCTGATCCTGGGCCTGATGCAGCCGATCCTCTACCTCGCCTTCTTCGGCCCGCTCCTCAAGAACATCGCCGGCATGCCCGGCTTCCCGCCGGGCGGGGCGTTCAACGTGTTCGTGCCGGGCATCCTGGTCATGACGGCCCTGTTCGGCTCCGCGTTCGTGGGCTTCGGCCTCTGCGACGAGCTGCGCGAAGGCGTCATCGAGCGGATGCGCGTGACGCCGATGAGCCGGGTGGCGATGCTCCTGGGCCGGTCCCTGCGCGACGTCGTCCTGCTCCTGGCGCAGGCGGTCGTGCTGGTGGTCCTCTCGATCCCCTTCGGCCTCGAGATCAACTTCGGCGGCCTTGCCGTCTCGTTCCTCCTGCTCGCCCTGGTCGGCCTGGTGATGTCGCCGTTCTCCTACGCCCTGGCGATCATCCTGGGCAGCGAGGACGCGCTCGCCCCGGCCATCAACGGCATCGCCCTGCCCCTCATGCTCCTGTCCGGGATGATGCTGCCGATGACGCTGGCGCCGGACTGGCTGCGGACGATCGCGACGTTCAACCCGCTGTACCACGCCGTGTCCGCGGTTCGGGACCTCTTCAACGCCCAGCTCGGCGATCCCGAGGTGCTGACCGGGACGGTCGTCATGGCGGCGCTGGCATGCGTCACGATCTGGTTCGGGGCGCGCACGTTCGGCCGCGCGGCATCGTAGGGTTCGAGGCGGCGGGGGCATGCTCCCGCCGCGCGCGGCAACGGAAGCGGCGAGGCTCCAGGACGGCGAGGTTCCATGGCCGAGGCGCTCGGGAGCCCCGTTCGGCAAGGTCCTGCGCAAGGCGACCCGCGCAGGATCTTCGCCAGGAGCACGGAGATGACGGACCGCACCGACATCGTCCCTGTCGCCCCGCAGGGAACCAGCACGGAAACCTTCGCCTGGCGCGACCTGCGCTTCCACGTGGTCACGCCCGAACCGATGACCCCCGACCAGATCCGGACGATCCGGCAAGCGGTGCCGAAGACACCGAGCGTCGGCCGCTTCGCCGATCTGCTCGGCTACGTCCTCGGGCGACACGTCCGGATCCACACCGAGCGACCCTCGGCCGACGTCACGTTCGAGGTGGCGCGCTAGGTTCGGCGGCACTCGGGGCGATTGCCGCGAACGCGAGACAATGGGCCCATGCCACTGACCGGAGATTACGAGCCGGGCACGTCTGCCTGGTCGCGCAAGCAGGCCGAACTCTACGAAGCGACGGATGGCGAGCAGGCCGGCGATCTTCGCGGCAGGCCCGTGATCGTGCTGACGTCCATCGGGGCGAAGACGGGCAAGCTCCGCAAGACCGCCCTCATGCGCGTCGAGCACGACGGCGTCTACGCCGTGGTCGCGTCGCTCGGCGGCGCCCCGAAGCATCCCGTCTGGTACTACAACCTGAAGAAGAATCCGCACGTCGAGCTGCAGGACGGCGCGACCCGGCGCGACTACGTTGCCCGCGAGGTCACCGGCGACGAGAAGGCCGCCTGGTGGGAGCGCGCGGTCGAAGCCTGGCCCGACTACGCGACGTACCAGGCACGGACGGACCGGCAGATCCCGGTGTTCGTCCTTGAGCCGAAGGAGTAGCGCGGCCTCGACGAGCGGCGCGCGCACGCGGTGCGCTCGGCGCCTGGTCTTGCCCACGCCAGGATGGACGCAGCACGGGCACGACGTCGCCTGCAGCACCCCGATCGCGCCCATCGGAGCGATGCCCGCCCAGCGATCGGTCCTCGGGCCCGTTCGCGCGGCCCGAGGACCGTGGGTGCGACCGGCGGGAGGCGTGATCTCCATGGCCCGAACCGCGCCGTCGAGGCGCATCATCGCGGTGCGCTCGGGGCGGCATCACGCCAAGGAGCCGGACTGGAGCGCAGCTCGCGCAAGGGGTACACCACGTGGCTCTGGAGGTCGAGGCGATCAACCCGGTCCGCCTCTTCATCTTCCCGCCCAACCTCATCGGCGTCCTCGCGCGCTGGGAGCTGACGTGTGGCTTCTGCCGGACTCGGTTCGTGCGCAGCCTCGTCGAGCTGATGGTTGGCTCGAGACTCAGCTGGGTGGCGTGCCCGGAATGCGGAACCCACAACCTGCTGCCGCATCACCCCAGCGTGCGAACAAGGGGCCGGTGAAGGCCGCTCGCCGGCGCCATCGCATCTGATTGGGCAACCCTTGGACGTGGCGTAAGGCGCGGGGACAGCGTTCGTCGAGGGATCACCGCCAGCGCGGGTAATGAACTGCCAGGGGTGTTCTGGCACGTCGTCGTCGCGGGCCTGCCGTTCCGGCAATGATCCATGCGCTCACGGCCGGCACGCCCCGCGAGCGCACGGAACGGTCACCAATGCGGCCGCCATCTCGTGAGGAAAGCCCCGCATCGGTGCCTGGAAGCGGTCGAATTGGGCGCGAACGCACGCAACATTGCCGTTCCGGTCGGGCGATGACGGGGGACAGGGCCGCGAGCCGGTGCTTCGCCAGACGAGGTCGTACGGGCCCCGTGCGACGGTTCATGTCGCGCGTGCACGCCAACCGCGAGAGCGAAGGTGGTCGGGGCGGTGGGGTTCGAACCCACATCCTCGTGCTCCCAAAGCACGTGCGCCGCCAATTGCGCCACACCCCGACGATTTCGTGCTCACGAACCGCCATCGCCTGTCTACGATGACACGGCGGTCACGAGTAGAACACAGGCTACACCACTCACCTGCCGGCTCCCCGGCGACACGGGATCGGCGCGGGGTCGGGCGGTGGACAACCGTGTCCGGCAGCCCGGACGTCTCCTTCGAGATCGCCGGCTACGAGCGTGGCCGCCCTCGACACGTCGGTCTGGACGTATGGCGCGGGCGGGCGGCTCACCACGTCCGTCGATCAGACCCCAGGGGGCACGGTCCGCCGGCACACCGACAACACGTACGACGGCGTTGGCCGGCTGACCGGATCCATCACCTACCAGGGCGCCGGCACCGGCACCCCCAAGATCCGGACCACGACCGCCTGGACCGTCGACGGACAGCAGGCCTCGACGGCCACCTATCTCAACGGCTCCGGCAGCGCGTCCGACGCGCTGGCCTTCACGTACGACTCGATCGGCCGGCCGGACCTCGTCCAACGGACGCAGCCCACCACCGTCACGCTCACCGACTTCACCTGGAACCCGGACAACACGCTCGCCTCGCGGGTCGATGGCACGAGCGGAGCCATCGGGACCTCGGCCTTCACGTACGACTGGGCCAAGCGTCTCGCCACGGCCACCCTGCCGTCGGGCTGGCAGGCTGCCGGTGCCGCCACCTTCACCTATCGGCTCGACAACCTGATCGCGGCCCGGACCTGGTCGGGCACGGCCAGCCCGCTGACGTTCACCTATGACGCCGCCAAGCGCCCGATCAGCGTCAGCAAGACCCTCGGGTCCAGCACGATCACCCTGGGCGAGACCTACGACCGGGCGGGCAACGTGACGAGCGAGAGCCGGACCATGCCAGCAGGCGGTCACCGGTGACGCCGGCACCGGCACCCAGACCTTCACGTACGACGGCCTGTCGCGCCTGACCGGCTCCACCGGCCTCGTCGCACGGTCCACACGTACACCTATGACGTCGACTCCAACCGGACCGCCAAGACCGACGGGACGCGGACTCCTTCGTCGCCGTCTACGACCGGACCGACGAGCTCGCGGAGGTCAGCAGGAACGGCGGCGTCGGGATCACCGCGACCTTCGACGCCTACGGCAACCTGACGTCCGACCCCGAGGCCGGTACGAGCGCAGGGCTCGTCGCCTACGGCTACGACCTTGCCGACCGGACGACCTCGATCACGCCGGCAGGGGGAGCCACCACGACCCTCGCCCTCGACGCCCTCGGGCGGGTGCTGGACCCGCACGACGGCCGTCGTCGATCGACACGTACAGCTACCTCGGCACCTCCGACTCGGTCATCCGGGTCGCCAACGCCGGAGGATCGGGCGGCACCACCGACTCGATCCTCGACCCGGCGGGCGACCGGCTCGGCACGAAGACCGGGAGCACCGTGGCCTGGCTCGTGCCCGACCTCCACGGCAACGTGGCGGCAGGACTGTCGGGCGACGGCTCGTCGGTCACCGATGCCCTCCGCTACGACGGCTACGGCATGACCGCCGCGGTCTGGCCGACCGGGGGCTCTCCTGCCAGCAGCTACTGGAAGTACCAGGGCCGGCTCGACCTGGGCCCGACGTCCACCTCCCTCTACGACTTTGCCGCCCGCGACTACGCGCCAGGCCTCGGGACCTTCACGGGCCTCGACTCGGTCATGGGCTCCGCCCAGAGCCCGACCCACCTCAACCGCTACCTCTACGCCGCCGCCGACCCGACCACCCTGGTGGATCCGGACGGGCATGCCGGCTGCGATCCCTTCACCGGCGCCCGGTGCCTCATGCCCAACGGGGACATCATCCTCCCTGGGCCCGATCTCACCGGCTGCAGCGCCGTCTCCTGCGACAATGGGGACACCATTCAGAGCATGACCGGCGTCGATCTCCCGGTCCACGTCGTCTCACCGGCCAACTCAATCCGAGTCCCGGCCGGTCAGCACGTCGATCGAAACCTGCGCGGTGGCTGCCAGGACCTCGGATGTTGGGCAAGCATCGCGGCAGTCGCCACGGTCGTCGTCTGTCCCGAGTGCGCTCTTGCAGCCGCGAGCAGGGTGGCGTCGGCGTCGCGAACGCTGCCCGTGCGTGCCAAGTTGGCCATCAGCGGCGCTGCGATCGGCGCTGGGTCGTACACGTTACCAATCGTTGTTGCGAACCTCGCTCGACACGAGCCGGTGACCAAGGACCTCGATCCGTTCGACTTCTGGACGTCTGCTGCTGCGGGAGCCATAACCGGCCCACTTGGGGCGACCAAGAGCCTTGCTGGCAAAGCGATCGGCCTCGGAGCGAAGGCTGCCATCGGCGGTAGCCTTGGGTTCGCACAGTCGACTGCGTCGATGGTGGTGCACGGCCGAACGAACGTCATGGAACCCGTTGCCGGGACCTTCTTTGGGATCGTTGGCGCGAGAGGCCCGGGCGGGCCCGGTGCCATCGGATTCGGAAAGGCCTTGGTCAGTGGGACCGTCTTGAATGCCGCTCAGAACATTGTTCAGTTGTTCGATCCGTTGAAAGCGCTCAGGAAGCTCCTCACGTGGTCTCCCGGCCCCCAGTTCATGCGCGGGATCTGGCGACATGCAGAATGATCGTCGTGACTACCCAATGTGGACCGCTGCCCTGGGTGATCTCTCTGCGTCGCGTCGCCGTCCGATGCACCAGGAGCGTGACCGATGATGAACTTCGGCGAGTCCCTTCTCGTCTCGTCCGCTTGCCTGCTGTTGTGGGTCGTCATGGTCCAGGCCCTCGGCGAGATGTCGGGCCGTGTAGGGCCGAACCCATGGCTGGCGACCAACGTGCAATCGTGGCATCGAGCGGGCCGGTTCAGCGCTCTGGTCAGACTCGGGTGTGCAGTGGTCGCGTTGTTGACGCAGTGCGTCATGCTGGCCGCGATCGCTGGCGCCACTGACGACGGCGCACGCGTCGTTGGCATCGTAGAGCTTGCATTGGCGGCATTCTGGGGCAGCCCGCATCTGGCGCCTGACGCCCGTGGGATGACTCCAACCGGACCGCCAAGACCGACGGCTCGGACTCCTTCGTGGCCGTCTACGACCGGACTGACGAGCTGGCCTCGGTCAAGAAGAACCAGCTCACGCCGGTGCCAGCCACGCTCGACGCCCTACGGCAACCTGACTTCTGATCCCGAGGTCGGCACCGCCGCTGGGCTCGCCACCTCCGGGTACGACCTCGCCGATCGCACGACCGCGATCACCCCGGCGGGGGGGCGCCACCACGACGCTTGGCCTCGACGCCCTGGGCCGGGCCTGGACCCGGACCACGGGATCGTCGACCGACACGTACCGGAACCTCGGCCTCACCGGCTCTCAGAGCCGGGGCAGGCTGTCTTGGGTCTTGACCGATCATCGACCGCGGCCCGGTAGTCGGCCTCCAGCGCCTCGAGCATCGCCCACTCGGCAGCCCGGGCGGACCGGCGCCGCTCGCGCGAGCCACCGGGCCCAACGCCGGACGGTGGACGCCTGGGCAGGCCCGCGAGGCGCTCGAGGCGACGGAGCTTGTCCGCGGTCCGCAGCGGCGCCCGCGCCCGGTACTCGGTCTCCCGGGCGAGCAGGTGCCACGCGAGGACGAGGAGCTTGCGGGCGACGGCCACGATCGCGACCCCCCGACCGCGCCGCTCCGACAGGCGCTCATGGAAGGCCCGCAACGGTCCGGGCAGGCGGATGGCCCCGCGTGCCGCCTCGACGAGGAGGCCGCGGACCATCGCGCTCCCACTCCGGCTGATGCGCCCCGTCCGGGCCGGATGGCCACCGGTCTGGCGGACTCGGGGGTCGAGCCCGACCGCGGCCACGAGGCAGCCCGGTTCGGGGAACCGCCCGATGTCGCCGACCAGGGCGAGCAGGGCCGCCGCGACGACCGGCCCGACGCCGGGCAGGCCCAGGAGCCTGGCGGCCCGGGGATCGGCGAGCAGGTGCTGGGCCAGTGCTCGGTCGTGCTCGCGGACCTCGGCGGCGAGCGCGTCGTGGACCCGGAGCAGGCAGGCGAGCTGCGCCGGCTCGACGCCGGGAAGAGGGTCCGCCGTGAGCCAGGCTCGCCCCCTCCGCCCGAACAGGTCACCGGCCGGCGGGACGATGAGCGCGCCCGCGAGCAGCGCGCCGACCCGGTTGCGGGCCGCGGTCCGGTCGCGCACGAGCGCCGCCCGCCCGGCGACGAGCGAGCGCAGCGCCCGTGTGGCCGGATCGGGTCGCCAGACCGCCGGCAGGTAGTCGGCGGCGAGCAGGCTCGCGAGGGTCGCCGCGTCAAGTGCGTCGGTCTTGGTCTTCGCGTCCGCGATCGCCCGGGTGCGGGTCGGGTTGGAGACGACGAGCCGACCGGCCCTGGGCGCGAGGATGTCGGCGACCGTCCAGGTGTTGAGCGTCGCCTCGATGACGACCGCGTCGTCGGTGTGGAGGCCGGCGGCGAAGGCGGTCACCGCGTCGCGGGTCATCGCGAGCGTACCGCCAGGTGTGGTGCGGCCCTCCTCGTGGATCGCCACCGCGGCCACATCGCGGCCGAGGTCGATCCCGATCGCGCGCATCCACGCCCCCCTTCCCGAGCGCCGCGGCTTCGCATCCGCGGCAGGGCGGCCGATGCCTACGTCGCCGAGCGTGGCAGATTTGCCTCAAGACCGGGGCGCGAGGCGGTCACACACGACGGCGGACTCGCGGTCCATAGCGGAGACGGCCTGCCGGCGCCCTCTGGGCTCGAGGTGCCGGGTGCCCCCCGACTCGTCTGGGGCCCGATCCCGGCCTGCCCTGCGCCCACTACGTCGCGGGGATCGCTGCGGTTCCCTCTGAGGTTGCCGGACAGGTGATCGAAGGACCGGAGCCCGCCAAACCGGGTCCACGCGCTCGTCGGGTCGAGAAGGTCGTGGCCGTAGGCCACGAGTGATCACTGGGCCCGAAGTGGCGCCAGTTCAGGTGATCACGCCCACGAGGCCGCCCGCGTGCCGGGCCTCGGGATCGGAGAGGAGGTTGCCGTAGGCGTCGAAGGTCGCGGTGACCCCCACGCCGCCGTTCTTGCTGACCGCGGCGAGCTCGTCGGTCCGGTCGTAGGCGGCGACGAAGGCGTCCGGGCCGTCGGTCTTGGCGGTCCGGTTGGAGTCGACGTCATAGGGGTAGGAGTGACCCGCTTAGGCCTGGGAGTCTGATTCGATCGCGGCCCAGGGACCCGCCACCGCACCGGCAAAGGAACGGCGATCCGGCCACACCCGCCGCATCTGCTGCTTCAGCCTGGTATCCGCTTCCTCACTCCATTGCCATCCGCCGCGCTCCATGGAGCTGACGATTCCATGGATCGCGGTTACAAGGTCGATCTCGGGACGATCCTTCGGGACTGGCAAGGCACCGGCCAGCGCGGCCAATTGGGCGGCATCGCGTCGGACGGATGCTGCCCGGAGTTGGTCCATGGCGAGCCAGAGACGCCAGCGTCGTTCGGCCCTCGCACGATCGACATGAATGCTGTCGGCCCATTTGGTGACGGCCAGTTCATGGATCCGAACCGCTCTCCACACTGACCGCCCAGGCAGCGCCGCCTCGGGCGTGGATTGTCCGAGCCAGGCTGCATAGTCCTCCCGGAGGAGCGCCGCCAACTCGGAATCGGACGACCCGGAAGCAGCCTGATCGAGCCAGGCGATGGCGGCCTCGGCCCGGGCGCGCGTGCATGTCGCCAGATCGTCTCGCAGCAGTGGACGGTAGACGTCCCAGAGGTCTGTGCCTCGCCGGAGGCGCGCTTGAGGATCCCACGAGGATCCGACGCCCAACGCCAGGCCGAGCGCCACCAACAGATACCAGCCGATTTGCTGCTGCATCTGGCTGCCGATTGCCCCGACGACCATCGCGGCGATGGCACCGAAGGCCGCCCAGCTCCTGATGTCCTTCGGGCGCCGTGACGCCTCCCGGAGTGTCCAGACGGCAAAGCCCAGAGCTACGACGACGATCGCCAGACCCAACCAGGTCTCGGGCGTTCTCCACATGTCCATCACAGTGGGTTGAAGGGCGAGGGGGTTCTGAAGGGCCGTGGCGGCACGGGCGCCAAGGCTGGCCCGGTCCGAGGTTTCGAATGCAGCGTCCCAGGCCGACGCGGGGCGGAAGGCGGTGTCGCATCCGGTCCTGCCAGTGGGTTGCCCACCTTGAACAGCCCTTCGATGCCGACAAGGACAGCCAGGATCACCCCAATCCCTCGCTTGCCCGGAGGGAACCTGAAGGGTTCCTTGCCGGGATCGTACTTCGGAGCGAGGTTCGGCTTGTCAAACGGCACGAACTGCGTGTCGGCCTGTGGCGTCGAATTCGGTTGACGGCCGTCGGGGCGGGCCCGGGTTCGGGCTTGGCCCATTTCGGCACAGTCTCAAGCGGCACGCAGCCCTTGCAGGAGAGGTAGTCCCCCAGAGCGTGGGCGGAGGAGACTGCCGCGGCCGCGGCCGCGGTGGCACCGGCCGCGATCACTGGGACTACCACCGGCGCTGCCTCCCAGGCGGCCGTAAGAACGCAGGATGCCGCGATGGCCTCCCCGACTCCTGGGGCTTCCCAGGTTGCTGCGACCAGCCCGCACGTGTTATGCCCGTCCGGATCGATCAGGGTGGTCGGGTCGGCGGCGGCGTAAAGGTAGCGGTTGAGGGAGAGCGGGCTCTGGGCGGAGCCGGTGACGGAGTCGAGGCCCGTGAAGGTCCCAAGACCCGGGGCATAGTCGCGGGCACTGAAGTCGTAGAGGGAGGTGGACGTCGGGCTGACGTCGAGCCGGCCCTGGTACTTCCAATAGGAGGAGGCGGGTGAGCCGCCCGTCGGCCAGACCGCGGCGGTCATGCCGTAGCCGTCGTAGCGGAGGGCGTCGGTGACCGTGTCTCCTGCGCCAGATCGCGTCCGGGCGAATCAGCGAAGCGAGTCGGCTTTCGCAGGGCAGGGCCCTGGAGCACGATCCGGCGTCGCGCCCATCGTCACGCTGGTGTCATCTATGTCGTTGGGGATCGCGTCTCGTTGCGCGACGATGAGCGCGACAGGGGGGTGACACGAGGGAGTCTCACCCGGACCCCAAGGCGTAGCGCAGGATAATCGGGGCCTTCACCGCTCGCCCCGGCGTGCTCAGCACACCGCTGGCTCCACCGCTTGCCGCCCGGCGGCTCCCAAAGCACGTGCGCCGCCTATTGCGCCACACCCCGACGAGTCTGAACGTGAATACCGGCAGGATACTCGACGTTCTGCCGGTTGCCGCTGGACCTTCACCGCTCATGGCCATCTGCAAGGAGAGGGTCCATCCCCGCCAACCGCCGCAGGCACGATGCAGGCCCCTTCCACCGGCGGTCCGCATTCTACGGTCCTGCCGGACGATGTCGTCGCACGCGACCACGGTCCGACGCCAGCGCGGGGCGCCGCCTCTTCTGCCGGCAAAGACTTGACCGTTTCTTGACCCGAGCAAGGGGCTGACCAGAAGCTGCCAGGCGACCCTGGAGTCAGAGACCCGGGCGGTCCGGGCTGCAGTCGGTGAACGGACATGATGGGATTCGGCTTTGGGACGGGCTACGGCCTCGGCGGCCTGCTCTGGGTACTCGGGTGCATCGCCCTGATCGCGGGCCTGGTCGTCCTCGTCGTGTGGGCCATCTCGCGCGCGACGAACCGCGACCGGGACGCGCGCTCCCAGGAGCGCTCGGAGGCGCTCGATCTTCTCAGCGCTCAATTCGCCCGTGGTGAGATCAACGAGGCCGAGTACACGCAGGCCGCCAGCGTCCTGAAGGCCGCCCGATGAAGGGTCGAACGGTCGCGGCGCTTGGCCTGGCCCTGGTCCTGACCGGCGTCGTGGTGCTCGGCGCAGGCGTGGCCCTCGCCGCGGGACCGGGCAGCTCGGTGGCTCCCTGGTCGGCGGGCACCGGCATGATGGGCGGCACCGGCATGATGGGCGGCACGGGCTGGGTCGGTGGCACCGGCATGATGGGTGGCGCCGGGCACGATGATGGGCGGGGCCTGGACGGGTCGGCATCCGCGCCCGGGACCGGGCCAGCCCGGGTTCGTCGCCGGGACGCCGGCGGCGCCGCGGGTGGTCCGGATCCTCGCGACGCCCCAGCTCCGCTTCTGCCCGGACGTCGGTCACCATTCAAGCCGGCGAGACGATCACGTTCGAGGTCACGACGATGGGCCCGGCGGTCCACGAGTTCATGGTCGGGCCGGCGGCGGACGTGGCGGCGGACAAGGACGGCACGCCGGAGATCGCCGACATCGGCATGATGCAGACGAAGACCCTGACGTACACGTTCACAGGGCCCGGCCCCTTCGCCTTCGCCTGCCACGCGCCCGGCCATTACGAAGCCGGCATGACGCGGAACGATCGTCCTGCAGTAGGCGCCCGGAGACGAGGGCCCGATGGGCGCCGGCGGCGCCGGAGCCGGCGTCATCGGTGCCGCGGCACGGTGCCGGCGGCCGTTCGCCGTACGATCCTGCCTGGCGCCGGGTGGCCTCGCCATGCCGGCGCCATGGGTCGTGACAGAGGTGCACCGTGGCCGATCCCGGCAACCGCACATCGGTCCTCGTCGTCGACGACGAGCCGCTCGATCCGCGAGATCGTCCGCGGGTTCCTCGAGCGAGAGGGCATGGTCGTCGTGGAGGCGGCCGACGGCCCGTCCGCCGTCGAGATTGCGCGGACGGTCGCGTCCCGAGGTCGTCGTGCTCGACGTGATGCTCCCGGGCTTCGACGGGCTCGAGGTCCTTCGCCGGATCCGGACCTTCGCGGATCCGCTCGTCCTGCTCCTCACGGCCCGCGACGAGGAGATGGACCGGGTCGTCGGGCTGACGGTCGGCGCGGACGACTACCTCACGAAGCCGTTCTCCCCGCGCGAGCTGGTTGCCCGCGTCCATGCGCTGCTGCGGCGCCGCCGGCCCGACGCCGGCGACCGGGGAGCGATCGGCGTTGCGGGCAGCGGACCTGGTCGTGGATCCGCGACGTCGCACCGCCAGGCGGGCGGGTGAGCTTGTCGACCTGACCGCACTCGAATTCGACCTCCTGGCCGCGCTCGTTCGAGAGCCGGGCGTGGTCCTCACCCGCCAGCAACTGGTCGATGCCGTCTGGGGCATCGACTTCTTCGGCGACGACCACGTCCTCGACGTCCATGTTGCCAACCTTCGCCGCAAGCTCGGCGACGATCCCTCGCGACCCCGCTACGTCGAGACGGTGCGAGGCGTTGGCTTCCGTTTCCCGGAGGATCGCCGATGACCGGGCTCGACCTGGGACGGCTCCGCTGGCGCCTGCTGGCCTGGGCAACCTGCTCGTGGCCGCGGCCGGCGCGATCACCGTCGCGGCGGGCGTGAGCCTGGCCGCGCCGGGGGCGTTCGAGCACGCCATGGGTGGCCCGGGCGGCATGGCCGGGATGGGCGCGATGATGAACACCACGGTGACCGCGGCCTTCGGCGACGCGATCGGCACCGCGCTCCTGCTCGGCGTCGGGGCGGCTGCCCTCGTCGCGATCGTCGTCGCGGTGATCATCTCGGCGCGCCTGGCGCGCCCCATCGTCGAGCTCGCCGTCGCCAGCCGACGGGTTGCCCGCGGCGACTACTCCCAGCGCGTCCCCATGGGCAGTGGCGAGCTCGGCGAGCTGGCCGGCGTCGTTCAACGAGATGGCGGCGTCCCTGGCCGCCACCGAGCGGCGACGGCACGAGTTGATCGGCGACGTCGCCCACGAGCTGAGGACGCCCATCACGTCCCTTCGCGGCTACACCGAGGGGCTGGAGGCGGGCGTCTTCCAGCCCGGACCCGATGCCTGGCGAGTCCTCCGCGACCAGGCCAGCCGCCTGGGCCGGCTCGTCGACGACCTGTCCGACCTCTGGCGCGCCGAAGGAAAGGACCTCGCCCTGGCCCTGGAGGACCTCGAGGTCGCGACCCTCGTCGCCGACACCATCGACCGGCACCGTCCGGCCGCCGCCGAGCGATCGATCGCGCTGACCGCCGATCCGGGCCGGGCACTGCGCGTCCGCGGGGATCGGGCCCGCATCGCCCAGGTCCTCGACAACCTCGTCACCAACGCACTCCGGTATACGCCCGTCGGCGGACGCGTCTCCGTGAGCGTGGCGCTCCAGCGTGACCGGGGCATCATCTCGGTGCGCGACACGGGACCCGGCCTCACCGCAGACCAGCTGTCCCTGGTCTTCGAGCGCCTCTACCGCGCGGAGGCGTCTCGGTCGCGCGATGCCGGCGGCAGCGGGCTGGGCCTCGCGATCGCAAAGGCGCTCACGGAGGCCATGGGCGGCAGGATCTGGGCGACGAGTCCGGGACTCGGAGCCGGGGCGACCTTCAGCGTGAGCCTCCCCGTCGCGCCATAGGTCGTCGGACGGCGCGACGCGCCCCGGATCCCGCGGCGACCCGAGCTCGCCGGAAGCCTGACATCGGTCTTGGCCGCCAAGGCGATGGTTCCCTGTGCCGATCAGTGCGTCCGCGTCACGCCCGGTCACGCCTGCCACGTGCTCTCGGACCGCTCGAAGCGGCCCGTCGCCGTAGACTCGGGGCAGGCGCTGCGATGCGCGCCGACTCGCTGGCCGGCTCCAGCCTCGCGTCCGCCTGGAGACGACGGTGAACAATCCGCACATGGACCATCGGGCGCGTCGGCTCGATGGAAGCTCCAGCCCCAGTCGGTGGTCATGCCGGTGGCGGCTCCGGTGGTCATGCCGGCGGCCCACGAGCCGCCACGCCGGCGGCGGCTCCGGTGGCCACGCGGCCGCCACGACCGACACGCCGGCCACTCCGTCGCGATGTTCCGCGACAAGTTCTGGCTGAGCCTGGCGCTGACGATCCCGGTCGTCGCTCTGGAGCCGCGACCCGCAGACCTGGCTCGGCTACACCGCTCCCGCGTTCCCGGGCTCCGACTGCATCCCGCCGGTCCTCGGCACGGTCGTCTTCGTGTACGGCGGGCTGGTCTTCCTGCGCGGGCGCGCGCGGCGAGCTCGCCGAGCCGCAAGCCCGGGATGATGACCCTGATCTCGCTGGCGATCGTCGTCGCCTTCGTGACGAGCTGGGCCGGGACGCTCGGGCTGTTCGACGTCGAGATCTGGTGGGAGCTGCCTCGCTCATCATGATCATGCTGCTCGGGCACTGGCTCGAGATGCGCTCGATCGCCCAGGCGCGGGGCGCGCTCGCCGCCCTCGCCGAGCTGCTGCCCGACACCGCCGAGCGGGTCACCGACGGCGGGACCGAGACCGTCCCGCTCGATGCGCTCGCGGTCGGTGACGTCGTTCTCGTCCGGCCCGGCGCCCGGGTGCCGGCCGACGGGGTCGTCGCCGAGGGCTCGGCCGACGTCGACGAGTCGATGATCACCGGCGAGTCGCAGGCGGTCGCCAAGGAGCCCGGGAGCGAAGGTCGTGGCCGGGACGGTGGCTGCGGGCGGCAGCCTCCGGGTCCGGGTGACGCGCGATCGGGGAAGAGACCGCGCTCTCGGGGATCATGCGGATGGTCGCCGCGGCACAGGCCTCGGCGTCGCGAGCGCAGGCCCTCGCCGACCGGGCGGCCGCGATCCTGTTCTACGTCGCCCTGGGCTCCGGCATGCATCACGTTCGCCTTCTGGTGGCTCGACGGCGATCATGCCGGCGCGCTGACCCGGACGGCGACCGTGCTCGTCATCGCCTGTCCCGCACGCCCTGGGGCTCGCCATCCCGCTCGTCATCGCCATCTCCACCTCGCTCGGCGCCCGCAACGGCCTCCTCGTCAAGAACCGGATCGCCCTCGAGCGGGCGCGCGAGCTCAACGTCATCATCTTCGACAAGACCGGCACCCTCACGAAGGGGCGAGCCCGTGCTCGCGGCGGTGAGCGGTCAGGACGAAACCGAGCGTCCTCCGGCTCGCGGCGGCGGTCGAGGGCGACTCGGAACATCCGCTCGCCCGGGCGATCGTGGATGGTGCGCGAGCCCGTGGGGTCGAGCCGTCCCAGGCCAGCGACTTCGAGGCTCTCGCCGGGCGCGGCGCACGAGCCCGCGTCGAAGGCCGGCTGGTGTCCGTCGGCGGGCCGCGGCTGCTTGCCGAGGCTGGCCTGCAGCCGACGCCCGAGAGCGCGGCATGGGCGCAGGAGGGCAAGACCGTTCTCCACGTCGTCGCCGACGGGAGCGTCGTCGGCGCGCTCGCGGTCGAGGACGAGATCCGGCCCGAGTCGGCGGAGGCGGTCAACCGCCTCCACGCCATGGGCCTCAAGGTCGCCATGATCACCGGCGACTGCCCAGGCGGTGGCCGACTCGGTCGCTCGCCGCCTCGGCATCGACGAGGTCGCGGCCCAGGTCCTGCCCGGCGACAAGGCTGACGCGGTCAAGCGCTTCCAGGCCGGCGGCCGCAAGGTCGCCATGGTCGGCGATGGCGTCAACGACGCCCCCGCTCTGGCCACCGCCGACGTCGGCATCGCGATCGGGGCCGGGACCGACGTGGCCGTCGAATCGGCCGGCATCGTCCTCGTGCGCAGTGACCCCCGCGACGTCGTGGGCGCGATCACGCTGTCGCGGGCGACCTACTCGAAGATGGTCCAGAACCTTGTCTGGGCGACGGGCTACAACCTCGTGGCGATCCCGGTCGCGGCCGGGGTGCTCGTGCCCTGGGGCCTCGACCTGCCGATGGCGGTCGGGGCGATCGCGATGAGCCTCTCGACGATCATCGTCGCCGCCAACGCCCAGCTCCTGCGCCGCCTGCGCCTGGGGCGGGAGTCCGTGCCGGGCCCCGCGGCCCTGGCCACGCCAGCCTGAGGTCCAGTCCAACGCCAGAGAACGAACCCCTCAAGGAGGTCGCGATGATCGAGCAGCCAACCATGGCCACCGATCCCGCCTGTGGCATGACCGTCGAAATCGAGCACGCCAGAGCGGCGGGCCTCTCGAGCGAGCACGACGGCCAGACCTACGTCTTCTGCGGCAAGGGCTGCAAGCTCGACTTCGAGGAGGATCCGGCGACGTACCTCGACCCCGCCTACAAGCCGTCGATGGAGATGTGAACGGACGCCTGGAACGCGGCCGCCACTTCTGGCACCTCCGGCCCGCCCGCCCCCGGCCGTCTGGCCCTCCCGGCAGAGCCCGGAGCCCGCGACACTCGAAACCATGATGCGTCCCGTTCCCTCTCCCTTCGTCCGTCGATCGCTCCTGATCGCGCTCATAGCCGGGGCCCTCGCCCTGGCCGGGGCATGCTCGAGCGGCGCCCCACCCGTCACCGGGTACGGGCCGGGGATGATGGGCGGTGGCGCTCCCGGTGGCGCTCCTGACACCGCGGGGGCCTCGATCTCGCCCGCCCAGGCCGCCCAGCTCGGGCACGTGACACCGTCGGGCGCGGCGGTCGATCGCTCGGCGAACTCCGTCACGTTCTCCGGCAAGGACGTCGCAGCGACGATCCTCGCGGCCCCCGCCGACGGGCCCGACGAGACCTTCCGCCTGGCCGGCCTGACGAACCCGACGATCGTGCTCCCCGCGGGCGCCCACGTGACCATCGAGCTCGTCAATGCCGATGCGGGAATGCCCCACGACTGGCTGGTGACGACCGCCCAGCCGCCGTTCGGGTCGATGGGCATGATGGGGGCGCCCGTCGCGCCCGTCGCGCTCGGCGCCGCCACCGTCACGCTTCCCGACGCCACCACGTCCGCGATGCCGACGACGACCATCACCTTCGACGCGGCCACGCCCGGCCGCTACACCTACCTGTGCACCGTGCCGGGCCACGCCGAGGAAGGGATGTACGGGACGTTGGTGGTGACGGCCGGCGGCTGACGCGTCGAGATCGGCCTGCGGAGACCGTCTACGGACCGAGGAGCGCGAGCGGGACCACGGCGACGCCATCCTTCCGGCGGTACGCCTCGGTTCCCGTCGTCAGGATGACGAGTCCAGCACGTCGTCGCCCAGGGCGGTCCGGCGAGCCGGGAGCCGGCGTGCCGGCCGGCGTTCGGCTGATGAGATCAGCGCGGCGTCGCCGTCGAAAGCCCCAAGGCCCTCGCTGCATCGACCATCCGCGCGTCGTAGGTCACGATCGCCTCCAGATCGTCGCCGACGGCCATGGCGGTCGCGAGGTGGATGGCGTCGAGCGTTCGAAGAACCTGCGGTTCCAGGATGCCGGCCGCGTCGAGGATCCGATCGTCGATGCCGATGAGGTCGACCCGCCGCAGGCCCTCCCGGACCGTCGCCAGGGCATCCGGCCCGAGATGGCGAACCGCCCGCAAGGATTCGGTGCGCAGCAGGGCTGACGACACGCGACGGGCCCCATGGCTCGCGAGGAATGCCCGCGCGGCCGCGGAGTCCGCGTCCTCGACGACCAGCTTGACGAACGCCGAGCTATCGAGGTAGAGCGCGCTCAATCAGCCCGTCCCTCTGACACGAGTCGCGACGGCTCCGGAGCGCCTCGCGGGAGCCGGACCGGCACGAGGTCGAGCAGGTCGGCCTCGGCTCGACGCAGAAGTCCCTCGCGCTCCAACCGGGCGAGGCCGCTCGGCATCGTCCTCAGGAGAACGGCGACGGGACGGCCACGGTCAGTGACCTCGACGGTCTCACCGGCGGCCACCCGTCGCAGGATGGCACTCGCCTCACGACGCAGCTCCCGGACCCCGACGCGCTCCATGTGCGACATCGTAGCACATCATCCGGCATCGACCAGAGGGCGCGGGCCGAGGGGGCGCCTGCCAAACGTGGTGGCGGCATGACCCTACGGGTGCCGCAGATGGGACTCTGAGATGACCGTTGACACGGGTCGGGTCCCGGCATGGCGCGTTGCGAACTCGTCACCGGCGCGACTCTCCTCGGTCCCAACGCGACACGGGCTCGGCAGGGTCTGTGGTCTCCGTCAGGGCCCGCCGTTACCGTAGGATCGGGGCCTTCACCGCTCGACCCGGCGTGATCAGCCAGAGCCGGGACGACCGCGTCGACGACGACTTCAGCCGCTGCCGCGATGGAGTGCCGCACCCGCGAGTGCGTCCGGTCTATCCGGTCCGCGGTTCACGGTGACGAGCGAGGCAGGACCTTGCGACCCAGCCCGCAATGGGGCGTGCGGTCAGATCCTAGTGGACGAGGTGCACGGCCCCCGTGACGCCGATCGTGAACGCCCCGCCGGGAGCCTTGCAGTAGCTGGTCCCAGGAACCTCCGCGTTGCCCGCCCCTGCGCAGCCGGCCCCGCTGACCGCCGCGCCCGTGAGCCACTTGCCGTGCTGGGTGTCTTCGCCGACGAAGATGATCGCTCCGAAGCCAACGATGTGGTAGTAGCCATTAGCTCCCTCGGAGTGGTCCTGATCCCAGATCGGCACCCATACTGGGATCTCGTTCTGGATGTAGTAGGTCAGATCAGCGGGCTTGTTACCGGGAGCGCTGCCGACCTGATCGGCGGGCGAAGGATCGCCTGTCACGGCAGTGCAGCACCCATAGCTGTTTGGCGGTGGTCCAACCTCCGACTGGAGGAACGGCTGGGAATTTCCACAGCCGCCAGTATTGGCCGGCGGAACCTGGCCAAGACCATATCCGTCGCAGCCGAACTTGAGCCAGCCGAACCCACCGGGGATGTTGAGGGCGCCCGACGTGAGGTGCTGCTGGACGCACGAGTTGAGGTTGTCCACTGGGCAGGGAACGAGGCTGTCGTACCTGCTGTCCTGCATCCCGACGGGCAGGACGCCGCCGCCCGTACTCGATCCAGGAGTGATCGCCGTCGCCGTCGTACCTGTCGACCAGCTGGTCACACCGATAACCCCGAGGAAGAACGGATGCCAGCTCGCGGACGCGCTGACGACGACGCCGCTGGCCCCGGTCGGGATGCTGCCAGCGCCGACGACGCTCCCGAGCGCGACGCCCGACTGATCGACGTATTGAGCGCTGACGAGCTGGGCGTGGTTCGCGTCCAGGGCGGCCTGAATGGCCTGATAGACATTCGCCGCCGTGCCGTTGGCCGTGTTGCCGGTCAGCTTCTCACCAACGATGCGGGTTCCGGCCATCGCCGCGAAGTCCGCTGCGTTCTGCGTGACGCGATTCTGGCTATAGGCGTAGCCGGCGTCGACGACGAGCCCGGCCATGAGGAGCATGAGGACCAACGAAAGAGCGAACAGGACGAGCATCTGGCCACGTTCCCGCGGGGCCGAGGAGCGAGACATCGTGACCTCCTAGTTGACGACCATCGTGGCCGAGGAGCTCCTCGAGACCGCGATCGCGATAGAGCTGACGATGGGCGTGACCGGCTTGAACGTGTAGGCGATCCGGACCGAGACCAGGTCTCCTTGCTGGCCGATGGCGTTGCCCGAGGAGTCAACGCACCCGTTGCCTCCCACTGTCTCAGTCCAGGCGCCTGTTGGTGGCAGATCGCCAACGTTGCCGGTGTTGCAGCTCAGGTAGACGTCATTGACGGTGATCGGGCCCACATCGACGACCATCTTGTTGATGGCAGCGACCACGTCGGCCTTCATATCAGATACGAGCTGGCGGCATACGTGAGCGCCGGGGTTCCCGGCTCCGATGTCGCTCGGGGCGGCCACACAGCCCGGGGTGCTCAGCGAGATCCCGATCCAGCCGGCCTCAACGGCCGCCACGCGGGCGCCCTCACGGGCAGCCTGCGATAGCGTCGCGTCGGTGTACACGAAGCGCCCGAGGTCGATGATGCCCATGAGGAGCACGAAGAAGATCGGGAAGACCAGCGCGAACTCAACCAGGGACTGACCGGCCTGGCCATCGCGGCGTCGCCGCGGACGAACTGGCTCGTTCATCAGTTGTTACTGACGGTCATGCTGGAGGTGCAGACGACGAAACTGCCTGCAGCAAGCGTCTGGCGCTGGATCTGGTGTCCGCCGGTGTTGTTCGTCAGCGTGCCCGTGAAACCGGCGTCCGTCCAGATCTTGAGGGACCCGACGTCGGACCAGTAGGTATGCCAGTAGTTCGGCACCTTGCAAAGGGGCACCGGCGTGGGCGTCGGAGTTGGGGTGGGCGTCGGGGTCGGGGTGGGGGTAGGCCCCGCGGTCGGCGTCGGAGTCGGCGTAGGCGTCGGAGTTGGGGTTGGTGTTGGCGTGGGCGTGGGCGTGGGTTGGCCGGTGATCTTGGCGACGAGCGGGTTGAGCACCGGAGCCGTGGCCGAGGCGGATAGGTTCAGCTGGCCACCGAAAAGGCTACCGATCAGCGGCGTGAAGAAAGTGAAGGGCTGGGTGACGGTGACCGTTACCTGGTTGCCAATCCCGATCGCAGTTGTCGAATCCTGCGGGGCAGCCTGGCAATCAATGGACACAGCCGCAGGCGTCAGGCAGGCAGGCGAACTCACCGCGATCGGAGTGGTGGCTCCCGCCTGACCTTGCACGTTGGTCTCCTGGCCTGCGGCGTTCGCGACACTGGCGTAGTAGTCCGCCAATGCCATCGACCCGTTCTGGACGTACCTTGCCTCCGCCGCCGCGTTGTTCGCCGCCTCGCGGGCGGCGTTGTTGACCTGAATGTAGGAGAAGAACAGGCGCCCGAAGTCGATCGCGACGAGGGCCATGAGCAGCATCACGGGCAGGATCAGGGCGAATTCGACGAGGGCCTGGCCGCGGGTCCTGGGCCGAAATGAACGCCGAGGCGGGGCCGGCCAGCCACGGCCGGCCGCCTGCATGTCGACGTGCAAACGGGGCGATCGAAGGTGCATCCCTCACCAGACGCTTCGTGCACCGGGTCATCCCCGGGCGCCTGGGATCATGGTCAGACCGCTACCTTGCAGTCAACCTTAACGTCTGGTCCTGCCCGAGCCCGGGCACGCTCTGGTGCGTGGCGACTCGGGCGTTCGTGGTGCGCGGACGCGCCGCCGAGGGCCCACGGGCGCCATGAGCGGAGCGGTGCACGACGTCGCGTGGATCGCCGCGCCCTGGATCACCGGGTCCACTGGAGGCGCCGGGCCTTGATCGCCAGCCCACATTGCCGACCGCCTTTCGGGGATCGGGCAGGGACGGCGCGGCCCGGAGCCCTACCCAGGCCCCGCGGCCTGCGGAGCAGCCGGCACGAGGGGACCGCGCACCAGGCTGGTCGCGATCGCGGCCGCGCACATGACCGCGGCCACGAGGAACGCGTCGTGATAGGCGAGGATGCTGCCCTGGGCCGCCGCGGCGGCCGGGCCGAGCTGCCCGGCGAGCGCGGCCGCGTGCGCGGACGCCTGGATGGCGACGATCGCGCCCGACGCGGCAACGCCAAGGGCCTGGCCGTTGATCCGCATCTGGGCCAGCGTCGCCGACGCCGTGCCGAGCCGCCCGCGGGGCACCGCCCCCAGCACCGCGCTGCTGTTCGGGCTCATGAAGAGGCCCTGACCCACGCCGATCAGGGCCAGCCGCCAGACGAGATCGGGCACCGCGAACGTCGTCGGCAGCCCGGCCAGCGCGACCATGCCCAGCGTCATCGTGGCGATGCCCAGGCTCGCCGGCACGCGCGGGCCGATCCGGTCGGAGAGGCTGCCGCTGAACGGCGCCACGACCGCCGTCGCGATCGGGATCGGCGTGATGAGGAGGCCCGCCTCGAGCGGCGTGAAGCCGGATCCCTGCTGGAGGAGGAACGGCAGGAGGAATGTCGCCGTGAACAGGCCGGCAAAGGCGACGACCAGGCTGGCGTTGCCGGCCGCGAATGCCCGGATCCGGAACAGCGCGAGGTCCAGCATCGGTTCGGCCGCCCGCAGCTCCACCGCGACGAAGGTGGCTCCGGCCACGAGGAAGGCGGCAAGGAGCCCGAGGATCACCGGGCTGGACCAGCCCCAGGTCTCACCCTGGACCATGGCCAGGAGCAGCGCGAACAGTCCGATCGACGAGAGCACGGCACCGGGGACGTCGAAGCCGACGCGCGTCGCGGCCCGGTCCTCGGGCAGGACCCGGGCGGCCCAGAGGATGGCCAGGATCCCCACCGGGACGTTGACCAGGAAGATCGCCGGCCAGTCCGCGAACTCCGTCAGGAACCCGCCAAGCGCCGGCCCCAGCGACAGGCCGATCGAGACGCTGATCGCGTTGATGCCCAGGGCGCGCCCGCGCTCGCCGGGCCCGAACGTCCGGGCGACGATGGCCGGCCCCATGGCCTGGAGCATAGCGGCGCCGATCCCCTGCACGATGCGGAAGGCGACGAGCTCCTCCGAGCCGCGCGCGGCTCCGCACATGGCGCTGGCGACCGTGAAGAGGGCGAAGCCGGCGAGGTACACGCGACGGAAGCCGGCGAGCTCGCCCAGGCGGCCGAACGGCAGCAGGAGGCTGCCCAGGACCAGCAGGTAGGCAAGGACCACCCATTCGACCGTCGTCAGGGAGACGCTGAACGCCTCCTGGATGCGGGGCAGCGAGATGTTGACGATGCTGCCGTCGAGGGTGGCCATGAACGTGCCGACGGAGACGGCGGACAGGATCAGCCAGCGATTGCGCTCGCCGGGCGCGGGGGGCGGGCGCGGGGCCGAGCAAAGGGCCAGACGCCGGGCCAGGCGCCGAATCGTGCGCCGGGTCGAGCGACGAGCCGGCGGCGCGGACGTCGGCCGGCCGGCCGGCCGGACCTGGCGGCCCGGTCACGTCAGAAGCCGAGCTCGACCAGGATGCGAGCCATCCGGCGGGCGGCGCGGGCGCGGTGGCTCACGGCCCGCTTGCGCTCCGGTGCCCACTCCCCCACCGTCGTACCACCCGGAGGCTCGGTCGCCGACTCGAAGATCGGGTCGTAGCCGAATCCGTTCGCTCCCCGGGGAACGGTGGCGATCCGACCCACGAAGGTCCCGCGCGTGAACCGGACGGGCAGCCCGCCCCTTCGACCGGCATCCGTTGGCACGGCGAGGGCCAGCGCGCAGCGATAGCGAGCGCCGCGCCGCTCCGGCGGCAGCCCGGCGAGGGCTTCGAGCAGCTTGGCGTTGTTGGCCTCGTCCGTGGCGTCCTCGCCGGCGTAGCGGCGGGTCCGCACGCCCGGCCCGCCGTCCAGTGCATCCACTTCGATGCCGGAGTCGTCAGCGAGCGTGATCAGCCCCGTGGCACGGGCGTAGAAGCGCGCCTTGAGGGCGGCGTTGGCCGCGAACGTCGCCCCGGTCTCCTCCGGCTCGTCGGTCACGCCGGCGTCGTCGAGGTCGAGCAGCTCCGCATGATCGAGACGCAGCAGGTCGCGAAGCTCGGCGAGCTTGTGCCGCGACCGCGTGGCAACGAGCAGGCGCCTGGCGCCCGGCCCGGGTTCGGTCACCGCTTGACGCCGGCGAGCACGGCCGCCTGGGCATCGAAGAGGGTGCCGAGTCCCGTGGACGCGACGTCGAGCAGGCCGTCGAGCTCCTGGCGGTTGAACGCGCGTCCTTCGGCCGTCCCCTGGACCTCGACGAACGTGCCCGCGCTGGTCCCCACCACGTTGAAGTCGACCTGGGCCCTGGAGTCCTCCGCGTAGTCGAGGTCGAGGACCGTGATCCCGCCGACCATGCCGACCGAGACGGCGGCGACCTTGCTCAGCAGCAGCCGCTCCATGCCGAACGTGATCAGGGCGGTCGCCAGCGCGACGTAGCCGCCGGTGATGGACGCGGTCCGCGTGCCGCCGTCGGCCTGGAGGACGTCACAGTCGACCGTGACCGTCCGCTCCCCGAGCTTGGCCAGGTCCACGACGCCGCGCAGTGAACAACCGATGAGGCGCTGGATCTCATGGGTCCGGCCGCCGATCCGCCCGGCCGCGGCCTCGCGCTGGGTGCGCTCGCTGGTGGCCCGCGGCAGCATCGAGTACTCGGCCGTCACCCAGCCGGTCCCCTTGCCGCGGAGGTGGGGCGGGACGCGATCCTCGATCGTGGCCGCGCAGAGGACTTCCGTGTCACCCATGCGGATGCGGCACGAGCCCTCCGCCCACTTCTGCACGCCGAGCGCGAACGAGACCGGGCGGAGCTCGTCCGGGCGGCGGCCCGACGGACGGGCCGGGGGCTGGCGATTGCCGATGGTCATCGGGATCCCTCCTGGTTGGGCGGCCGTTCGGCGCGCGCGTGGTCGCGGGCGGCCGGCGCCTGGTCGCGGGCAGCGGGCCCTGGGGCGGCGTCCGCGGGGCGGCCGAGGCCACCGGCCCGTTCCAGGGCCTTGGCTTCGTCCCACAGGTCGTCGAGCTGGGCGAAGGTGAGGTCGCGCAGCGCCACGCGGCGCGCCGCGGCCAGGCGCTCGACGGCCCCGAACCGGCGGCGGAACTTCTCGTTGGCCGCCCGCAACGACGCCTCGGCCTGGACGCCGTGGTGCCGGGCCAGGTTGACGACCACCATCAGGAGATCGCCGAGCTCCTCGTCCCGCTCCGCCTGGTTGGTGGCGGCGGCGAGCTCGGCCATCTCCTCGGCCACCTTCTCCAGGATGCCGTCCACGGACGGCCAGTCGTAGCCGATGTGGGCGGCCCGCTCCTGCATCTCCTGGCTGGCGGCGAGGGCGGGGAGCGTCCGGCCGATGCCGTCCAGCGCGCTCCGCGGGCTCGCCGGCACCCCGCCCGCCGCCGGCCCGCCGTCGGCTCCGTCTGACGCGGAGGGATCCCCTGCCTCGGCCGCCCGTGCGACCTCCTCGGCCCGCTCGTCCGCCTTGATCCGTTCCCATTGCCGGTTCACGTCGCCTGCGGTCCGCACCCGGGCGTCGCCGAACACGTGCGGGTGGCGGCGGACGATCTTGGCGGCGATCGCGGCGTGGACGTCGGCCAGGTCGAAGACACCCGCCTCGGCGGCCAGCTGGGCGTTGAGGACCACCTGGAGCCACAGGTCGCCGAGCTCGCCGGCGAGCTCTGGGGTCGCCCCTCCGGCCATCGCGTCGTAGACCTCGTACGCCTCCTCCAGGAGGTGGCCGCGCAGCGATTCGTGCGACTGCTCGCGGTCCCACGGGCAGCCGTCCGGGGCGCGAAGGCGGCTGGAGATCCAGGGCAGCGACCACGGCGAAGCCGGTGCCGCCTCCGGCGCGACGGGCGCGAGGTAGAGCGGGACGCCGAGGTCGGCGTCGGTCAGCGCCCCGATGGTGGTCATCTCCCCGCCGAAGCGGCCAACCGGATGGTCGGCCGGGTAGAGGCGGGCGAGCAGGGCGATCGGCCCCTCGCCCGGGTGGCCGTGGCGGCCGGGGACCGGGGGCGGCACGGGCCAACCCTCGCCGCCATCCAGCAGTGCCAGTGGGACGACGATCGCGGGCCGCGTCGGCTCGACGGGAAATGCCGCGAGCCGCTCGGCCGGCACGATCGCCAGGCCGGCCGCCGGGTCCAGGCTCCAGCGCAGCCGCGCCTCGGCGAGGAGCGAGTCCAGCATGAGAGCGGGATCAGGCCCCGGAGGCCGGCGGCGTATAGAGCGTCTCGATGTTCGTCTGCGTCTTGTCGTTGTAGACGCCCTGGTACCAGTTGGAGAAGGCGTTCGCCCGGAGGGCGTCTGCCTGGGCGGGATCCGGCAGGCGATCCTGCACGGCCGTGACCTTGTAGATCATGTCGACTTGCGTCCCCGAGGAGTCCGTCACCGCGATCGGCGCCGAGGTCTGGCCGGCCTGGAGGGCGAAGATCGCGTCCTCCTGGGTCTTGTCCAGCTGGTACCGGGCGACCCACCCGAGGTTGCCGCCGGTGCCCGCGTTCGACGCGTCCGACTGGTCGGCGACGAGCTTCGTGAAGTCCGTTCCGGGCGCCGCCGCGAGGGAGGACAGCTTCTGCGCCCTGGCCACGGGACCGTCCGCGCTGACGAACTGGATGATGTGCCAGCCGAACTGGGACTGGACCGGCGGCAGGATCTCGCCCGGCTGGAGCCCGGTCTGGAAGATGGCCTTGGCGAAGGCGGGATCCAGGCTGCCGGTCGGGTCGTTGTAGCCGATGAACCCGTTCGTGGCCACCGAGCCGGTGTCGGCGCTGTTCTTGAGCTCGTCGGCCCAGGTCGCCGTGCCGGCCTTCAGCGCGGCGTAGGCAGCCTCGGCGTCTGCCTTGGCCTTCGTCCATGCCGGGTCGTCGGGCTTCAGGCTGGCCGCGGCGGAGGCGTCGCCGTTCGGCGAGAACAGGATGTGGCGGACCAGGACGGAGCCGGTCGGCACGTCCTGGCCATTGTTGGCGTCGATCTGCAGCTCCTGCACCTGGCGCATCTGCGACGGCTTGTCGACCACCTCGGCGATGAGCTGGTCGTTGATCGCCTGCTGGATCACGGCGCCCCTGGCGACCTTCCGGTAGACGGCCATGTCGACACCGGCGTTGGCCAGCTCCTGCTGGTAGTTGGTGTCCACCTTGGCCGGTGCGATCTCCGTGACGCGGCCGATCCGGAACGTCCCGTCGCTGCCCTTGACCACGGGCGTGTAGCCCGGCCCCGACAGCGCGAAGACGGCGTTCACGAAGGCCGTATCCGGCGAGGTCGATCCCTTGTCGACGAAGAGGATGTCGCCGTTCGTCTGGGCCGCCGTCGTGTCGCCGGAGGCCTTGACCACCGTCTCCCAGGTGGCGCCGCTCTTGAGCTGGGCCTCCAGGCCGTCGGCCTTCGCCTGGGCCGCGGCGACCTGCGCGTCGGTCGGCGCGCTCGCGCCGGAGCTGGTTTCCGGGATGACATCGATCTCGAAGACGTGCCGGCTTTCCGGAGTCGTGGCGTCCTTGGTGACCTGGGCGTCGACCTGCGCGTCCGTCACGGTGATGCCGCGCTTGGCGCCGAGCTGGAGGAACATCTCCGTGTTGATCGCCTGGCTGAGGGCGACCTGGGCCAGCGATTGCTGCTGCTGCTGGAGGTAGGTGAGGAACTGGCTGCCGGTGTTGGACGAGATGTGGCCGGCGGTCATCCGGGCCTGCGTCTGGTCGATCAGGTCGTTGATGCGGAAGTTCTCGACGGCCTCGCGCGCCCGCAGGTCGTCCATGGTGATGGTCGTGCCGTTGACCCTCGCCGCCGGAGCGAGGTGATCGCTGTACCAGTTGGCGCCGACGACGCCGGCCAGCAGCAGGAGGGCCACGAGGACGACCAGGCCGAAGCCGATGTTCAGCCAGATGTTGCGGCGGTGATCGGCCTCATGACCACTGCGGTGCGACGAGGTGGTAGGCCGGGCTCGGAACGTCATGGGTGCTTGTCGCTCACTCGAATTGGCGCGCGGCGGAGCCGCAGCGCGAGAAGGGGTCGGCGCGCATCGTACCGCACCGGGAGGCACGGGCCGGGCGCCTGCGGGCGGGTGATGCGGTCAGGTGCCCAGAGCCCCGGCGAGCGCCTCAATCACGCGAGCCTGGGATGCGGGCGTCAGCGAGGACGATGACGGGAGACTGATCGCGGCCGCGAAGATCCGCGCAGCCACGTCGCCGCCGAGGCGAGGCGATGGCGAGGCGAGGGCTCCGTCCCGCGGCGCCCACCACGCGGCGCCCACCACGCGGCAGCGAACCGGCTACCCTTCCGGGTCGTGACGAACAGCACCGACCCTGCCACGGCGAGCGGCGCGCTCCGGGGCCGCCGGATCCTCGTCACCGGTGGCTCCGGCACGATCGGCGCCCGCCTGGTCGACCACGTGCTTGCCAACGAGCCCGACGTGGTCCGCGTCTTCGGTCGCGACGAGACCAAGCAGTTCTACCAGCGTCAGCGGTACCGGGAGCGCCACGACGTGCGCTTCCTGATCGGGGACATCCGCGATCGCGACCGGCTCCGGCGGGCAACCGAGGGCGTCGACGTCGTCTTCCACTGCGCCGCCCTGAAGCACGTCGAGGCGGGTGAGTACAACCCGTTCGAGGTCATGCTCACGAACGTCGCCGGCACCCAGAACGTCATCGACGCATGCCTCGCCAACGGCGTCGGAACGATGATCCTCACCAGCTCCGACAAGGCGGCCAATCCGACGTCCGTCATGGGCGCGAGCAAGCTCCTCGCGGAGAAGCTGGTGACGGCCGCGACGTACTATCGGGGCCACCACGCCACCATCTTCGCGAGCGTGCGATTCGGCAACGTGCTCGGGTCGCGCGGATCCGCCGTGGAGCTCTTCGCCGCGCAGGTCGCGGCGGGCGGGCCCGTCACCGTCACCGATCCGGCGATGACGCGGTTTGTCATGAGCACCGATCGCGCCGTCGATCTCGCCCTCGAGGCGGCGCGCGTGGCCCACGGCGGCGAGGTCTTCGTCTTCAAGATGCCCGCCGCTCGCCTTGCCGACCTGGTTGCCGCGGCGATCTCGGTGTTTGCGCCGCGCCATGGGCGGCGCGCGGCCGACATCGCGACCCAGACCATCCCGGTCCGGGCCGGCGAGAAGGGCTACGAGGAACTCATGACCGAGGAGGAGTCGCTGCGCGCGCGCGACCTCGGGCCCATGTACGCGGTCCTGCCCGCCATCGACATGCCGCACGACGTGGAGGCGACGTACGCGGGCCTGCCGGCCGCGCCCGTCGGCGCGTACCGCTCCGACGGGGTCGAGCCGATGCCCCTGGCCGACGTGGAGGGCGCCCTGCGAGCCGCCATCGACGGCCTGGAACCGTGAGGATCGTCGTCACCGGAGCCGCGGGATTCATCGGCCGCTGGGTCGTCGCCGAGCTGCTGTCGCGCGGCCACACCGTCCTCCCCATCGACAATCTCAGCCAGGGGGACCGCGAGAACCTTGCGGAGCTCGAAGGCAACCCGAACCTGGAGCCGCTCATCATCGGCGACGTTCGCGACCCGGATGCCTGCCGGGCGTGGCTCGAGGGGGCAGACGCCGTCGCCCATCTCGCCGCCTCGATCTCCGTGCAGGACAGCATCGATGACCCGGCCGCGACGTTCGACAACAACGTCGTGGGCACGTTCCGCCTGCTGGAGGCGGCCCGTGCCCGGCACGCGCGATTCCTCTTCATGAGCACCTGCATGGTCTATGACCGTGCCGTCGCGCCGGAAGGGATCGCAGAGGATCACCCGGTCAAGCCGGCAAGCCCGTACGCGGCATCGAAGATCGCCGGCGAGGCACTCAGCCTCAGCTACTTCCACGCCTACGCGTTGCCGGTCACGGTGGTCCGGCCGTTCAACACGTACGGGCCCTTCCAGCGTTCGGTCGGCGAGGGCGGCGTGGTCGCCATCTTCACGCGGCGATCGCTCCTGGGCGAGGAGCTGCGGATCTACGGCGACGGCAACCAGACGCGCGACCTGCTCTACGTGACGGACTGCGCACGGTTCGTTGCCGCCGCGCTGCTCTGCGACGCGGCGGCCGGTCGGGTCCTGAACGCGGGAACCGGCAACGACGTGGACATCAACGCGCTGGCGGCAACCGTGGAGACCGACCAGCGGCGGATCGTCCACGTCCCGCACATCCACCCACAGAGCGAGATTGCCGTGCTGCGCTGCGACAGCCGAATGGCCCGCGAGTTGCTCGGCTGGCGCCCCGAGGTCTCACTGGTCGATGGCCTGAGCCGGGTCCGGGCGTGGATGGCGGACCGACTGGCGTCGGGGCTCCCGGTGCCATGAGCATCACGCGGCTGGCCATCGACGGAGGCACGCCGGTACGTTCGCGCCTGCTGCCGTACGCCCGCCAGGACATCGGCGAGGCCGACATCGCGGCCGTCTCCGAGGCATTGCGCTCGGACTGGCTCACGACCGGTCCGCGCGTGCCCGCCTTCGAGGCGGCGCTGGCCGCCGCGACGGGCGCGCAGCACGCCGTGGCCTTCAGCAGCGGGACGGCGGCGCTGCACGGCGCGATGGCCGCGCTGGACCTCGCTGCCGGCGACGAGATCGTCACGACGCCGCTCACGTTCGTCGCGACGGCCAATGCCGCGCTGTACGTCGGGGCGGAACCACGCTTCGCGGACATCGACCCGCAGACGCTCCTGCTGGACCCTGCGGCGGCCGCCACCGCGATCACGCCCCGCACGCGCGCCCTTGTCCCCGTCGACTACGCCGGCCAGCCGGCGGACTACGACGCACTGCGGGCCGTGGCCGCCGCGGCTCCGCGCGGGCCGCTGGCGATCGTCGCGGACGCAGCACACGCGCTTGGTGCCACCTGGCACGGCCGGTCGGTGGGTACGCTGGCCGACCTCACCGTCCTCTCCCTTCACCCGGCCAAGATCATGACGACCGGCGAAGGCGGGGCGGTCCTGACGGACGACGCCGACGCGGCGGCGCGGCTCCGGCGGTTCCGCAACCATGGGATCGCGACCGAGCTCGGTGCCCGCCGCGACTGGACCTACGCGATGGTGGAGCTTGGCTACAACTACCGCCTGACGGACGTGATGGCCGCCCTGGGCACGAGCCAGCTGGATCGACTCGCGGAGTTCCTGGCCAGCCGCCGGCGTCTCGCGGCGCGCTATCGGGCGGCCCTCGCCGGACACTGGGCGGTCGACGTCCAGGCCGTGGCCGACGGCGCGGACCCTGCCTGGCACCTGTTCGTGGTCCTCCTGCGCCTGGACACCCTGAGTGTCGATCGCGGCGCCGTCTACCGGGCGATGCGCGCGGAGGGCATCGGGGTCAACGTCCACTACATCCCCGTCCACCACCATCCGTTCTACCAGGCCCGCTACCCTGGGCTCCAAGGCCGCTTCCCGGTCGCAGAGGCCGCCTATGAGCGCCTGCTGACGCTCCCGCTGTTCGCGACGATGACGGACCGGGACGTGGACGACGTGATCGCGGCACTGGACAAGGTAACGGCCGCGTACCGCCGGCCATGAGCCGCGCGGCATCTCACGCGCCGGGCCTGGGCCGCATCGCGCCCACACGCGTCGTCGCGGTCGTCCAGGCTCGCATGACGTCGACACGCCTCCCGGGAAAGGTTCTCGAGCCGATCGAGGGTCGAGCCCTGGTCGCGTGGACGCTCGCCGCCTTCCAGGCCGTGCCGCGCATCGCGACGGTCATCCTCGCCACGACGGACGACCCGGCCGACGACGGGCTCGCCGCGTTCGCGGCCGGCCTCGGGCCGGTCCACCGCGGCTCCGTCCGCGACGTGCTCTCCCGCGTCTGGGATGCCGCCCGGCCCCTCGAGCCCGATCTCGTCGTCAGGGGCACAGCCGACAATCCGTTCCCGGACCCGGATGTGATCGCGGCCCAGATCGAGGCCTGCGACAGGGACGGCTACGACTACGTTGGCACGTCCGGCTATCCGCTCGGGATCGCCGCCGAGGTGGTCCGCGCGGACGCGCTGGCGGCGGCCGCCCGCGAAGCAAGCGAACCCGCCGAGCGGGAGCACGTCATGCCCTTCCTGTATCGGCGGCCTGGCCGCTTCCGCATCGGTGCGCTCCCCGCACCGACGGCGACGATCCATCTGCGCTATACCGTGGACACGGCCGAGGACCTCGCGTTCGCGCGGTCGGTGGCCGCCCGGATCGGCCACCCGCCGCCCGTGCGCCTCGCCGAGCTCGAGGCGATCGTGGTTGCCGACCCGACGCTCGCGAATCTCAACCGGACGGTGCGCCAGAAGGGGTGGCAGGAGGTGGAGTCGTGAACGTCGTCCAGGTCGGCGACCGGGCGATCGGCGAGGGCGCTCCCGTCTACGTGATCGCGGAGGCGGGCTCCAATCACGACCGCGATCTGGACCAGGCACGGCGTCTCATCGACGTGGCGGCGGCGGCCGGCGCCGACGCCGTGAAGTTCCAGACGTTCACGTCCGACCGGATCGTGGCGGAAACCACGACGCGCGCCAGATACCTTGACGCGATCCTTCCGCCCGACGAGACCATGGCATCGCTGTTCCGGAAGCTGGAGCTTCCGTACGAGTGGCACGCGATCCTCAAGGAACACGCTGAGGCCGCCGGTCTCGACTTCCTCTCGTCGGCGTTCGACGAGCAGGCGGTCGATCTCCTCCAGGGCCTGAACGTCAGGGCCTTCAAGGTCGCCACGTACGAGCTCTGGCACCTCCCCCTGCTCCGCTACATCGCCCGCCTGGGCAAGCCGATGATCTGCTCGACGGGGATGGCCGACATCGGCGAGGTCCAGGACGCGGTGACCGCGGTGGCCGAGAGCGGGAATGCGAACCTGATCCTCCTCCACTGCACGGTCAACTACCCGCCGCCGTTTTCCGACCTGAACCTGCGGGCGATGGAGACGATGCGGCGCGCGTTCGGCGTCCCCGTCGGCTACAGCGACCACACGCCGGGCTGGACGGCCCCGGTGGTCGCCACCGCCCTGGGCGCCGCCGTGATCGAGAAGCACTTCACGACGTCGCGTGACCGGCCAGGGCCCGACCACCGCTTCGCCCTGGAGCCGGGCGAGCTGGCCGAGATGATTCGAGCGATCCGCGACGCGCAGGCGTCCCTCGGCGACGGCGTGAAGCGGCGTGCCGAGGCCGAGGCCGACCTGTACCTGACGGCCCGGCGCAGCCTCCACGCGGCCAGGGCCATCGAGCCCGGGGAGACGATCACCGCCGACATGGTGGCCGTGCTTCGGCCCGGGACGGGCATCGAGGTCCGCGACCTCGACCATGTGGTCGGCCGCGTCGCGCGCCGCCGCATCGAGCGCCACGAGCCGCTGGCGTGGGAGGCGTTCTGAGCGCGCCGGCCGGGGCTTGCCTGCGGTTCGTGACGACCGCCGGCCGGGGCGAAGGACGCGGCCACCTCGCCCGAACCCTCGCTCTCGCGGAGGCGGCGACCCGGATCGCGGCGCGACTGGAGATCGTGGTCCTCCGGGGCGCCCTGTCGGGCATGGAGGCCGCGCGGGCCGCTGCCGCCGGCGCCGCCGTGCGCATGGACGACCTGCCCGCCGCCGGCGCCGGCGAACGGCTGGTGGTCGACCTCCCAGATCCTTCCGACGTGCCGGCCGGCCGCCTCGACACGGCCACGGTCTTCGATGACTCCGGAGTCCTCCGGGGACACGTCGCCACGGTCGTGCAGCCGTCACTGCCGGAGTGGGACGGCGCGGGTCGGGCGACCGCCGACCGGGTCCTCGTCGGCTACGGCTACGCGCCGCTGGGGCAGGCGGTCATCGACGCGGCCGGGAGGGCCCGGCCTGACGGCACCGGTCGGCTTCGCCTGCTCGTCTGCTTCGGTGGGTCCGATCCGTCCGATGTCGCGGCGCGCCTCACCCCGGCGCTCTCCGGCGGGGTCACGTGGACGACGACGCTCGTCGTCGGGCCCGACTACCGCGGCCGCATCGTCGGGCGCGCCCGGGCTTCGCGTGCTCCGCGACCCGGCCGGACTGCCGTCGCTGCTCGCCGCCGCCGACATGGCCGTGCTGGGGGCCGGGACGATGAAGTTCGAGGCGGCGGCCCTGGGCCTGCCGGCCGTGCTTGTCGCTGCCGCCGATGATCAGCTGGCGGTGGGCCCGCCATTCGCGGCGACCGGAGCGGCCGCCTGGGCCGGCGACGGGCGGCTGGTCGACCCGGCCGCGGTCCTCGCCGCCGTCGAGGACCTGGCGGCCGACACCGCACGGCGGCGATCCATGGCCGAAGCGGGCCGCGCCACCGTCGGGCTCGACGGCGGGCGGTTGATCCTCGAGGCCACGATCGGCCTCCTTCCGGTCAGGGCACGCGATGTCTGTGGAGGCGCGCGATGAGTGACGAAGCCAGATCGGAGGCGGCCCGCCTCGAACGACTGTGGGGCGGAGCATTCGGCGACGCCTACGTGGGGCGCAATGCGCACCTGGACGAGCGGCGAACCGCGTTCTGGCGGGATCTCCTCGCGGACCTGCCGGTGCGGTCGGTCCTCGAGGTCGGGTGCGGCCAGGGCGCGAATCTGAAGCCCATCGCCTCCCTCTCAACGGCCCCGGACGTCTGGGGCATCGACGTCAACGAGACGGCGCTGGCCAACCTCCGGGTCAACGTCCCCGGCGTCAACGCCGTGCGCGGTGTCGTGCGCGAGCTTCCGTTCCGGGACCGCTGGTTCGACCTGGTGTTCACGATGGGGGTCCTCATCCACCAGCCCGATGAGACCCTCCCGCTCGTCATTGCCGAGATCGTCCGGTGCTCGCGACGGTACGTGCTGTGGGGCGAGTACGTGGCGAGCGAGCGCACCGAGGTCCCGTACCACGGCGAGCCTGGATCTCTTGTCAAGCGCGAGTTCGGGCGGATCTACGGCGAGCTGTTCCCGGAGCTGGTCGTCCGCCGGGATGGGTTCCTGGGACCCGAGGAGGGGTTCGACCGGATCACGTGGCAGCTGCTCGAGCGGTCGTGACGCAACTCACCTGGCAGCGGTGCCGGGTCGCTGCTCGAGCACGAGGACGACGCCGCCATCGGGCGCCGAGCGGTGCCCGGCCTCCTCGAACCCGGCCCGCTCGAAGAGGCGGCGGCTCGCGACGTTGCCGGCCCGGACGAGCGCCCGAAACCCGGCAAGGTCCATCTCCGTTCTCGCCGCCGCCAGGGCGGCGCCGAGGAGTGGCCCCGACATGCCGCGGCCGCGGGCGGCGGGGGCCACGGCGATGCTCACGACGCCGGTCGCCGCCTCGGCTTCGATGCGAACCTGGCCGATCGGCCGTCCGCCGACGATGCCGATCCACAGCCTTTGGAGAGGGTTCGCGAGGGTCCGGTCCAGCCACACGTCGTGCTCCGGCGGCGTGATCGATCGGGGCGTGAGCGACGCCGCCCTGGTCGCTGGGTCGTTGGCCCATTCGAGCAGCAGCTCGGCGTCGGCGCGAGTGGCAGGTCGCAGGGTGACGGCCGGTCGGATCACGGCCTCGAGTCTACCAACGCGGCCGGGGTGGCCAGGCCACGATCCCGTTGCGCGGCGTGATCGCGCGGCGCCGCCAGGCCGCGCCGCGGCGCCCGGCCGGGCCGCGGCGCCAGGCCGTCCCGGAGGGCGATCGCCGTCATTCGCGGGGCATCAGGGCGACGCGATCCGTCGCAGCCTGGCGAGGAGCGCCTCCGCGTCGGCGCCAGCCGGAATCACGACGGCCCGCCTGGCGAGGGCCATTGCCGCGGCCCTGCCGGCAATGGGATCGCGCTCCAGCTGCGCCACGATCCGCTGCAGCGCGTCGACCGTGATCGAGACCTGGCCGGTGAAGGCAAGCCGGCTGGAATCGACCTCGAAGATGGTCGTCTGCAGCGTGCCGCTCCCGTACGGCCACGTCCACTGACCCACCAGCTTCGCACCGGTGGCGTCCCGAAGGGCCGAGACGATCGGCGTGGGATTGTGCGACCCGGCCACGTCCGTGAGGATCCAGTAGGCGCCGTCGAGGCCTTGGAACTGGCGGAGGACGGTCGTCGCCCGATACCCGTAGAGCGTGGTGACGTCGGTCGGCGAGGCGCGCAGGGCGACCCAGTCGTCGACCATCGGCTGGGCGCCCTCGCGGACTCCGAGCGGACTCGACGGGTCGATCCTGACCCCGGCAACGTCGCGGACCTGGAGCGTCCGGTAGTCGCTCTGCAGCCGCAGAGCCGTCTCGAAGGCCAGGTTCGTACCGAACACGACGCTGGCGCCGCGCGGCACGTTGGCACGAACCCATTCCGTCACCGTGCCGATGGCCGAGGCGCGGACGCGGTCCGTTGAGATCGTCCGGGAGGGGACGGTCATCAGCGCGAGGAGCGCAGCAGCCGCGAGGACTGCGGACAGGGCGGCGCCTGCGGCAGCCGACTTCGTGCCCAGGGCAAGCCGACGGTGGAGCCCGGCTCGCCAGGCCACGATGGCCAGGACGGCCAGGACGCCCGCGAGGATGGCCATCCGAACCGCGAGGCGGCGCGAAAAGATCGTGGCGACGAACGGTAATGCCAGGATTACCGAAGCCAGGATCGCCGCACCGGCCACTGCAATCGTGGCCGGCGTGCGGTGGCGGGCGAGCCGGCTGGCCAGGTGGAGCCAACCGGCGGAGCCGAGGGCAACGAGGATGGCGAGCAGGGAGACGTAGTGGCGAGGACCTTCGCCCACGCTCACGACTTCGAGGACGAGCGGAATGCCGCACACAAGGGCGATGAGGAGGTCGTCCACCGCTGACAGTTCGCCCGGAGCATCCAGCCAGGTCTCACGGTTCGCGGCTGCGGCGAAGACCCCGGTGCCCGGCGGTCGAGCGTCGACGCGAGCGCCCGGCCGGACCAGGCCGAGGATGCGCCAGGCGATCGCGAGCACGGTTCCGACGAGCCCGACGGCGAGGGCCGGGCCAAGGTCCGGGAGCCAGGTACGAACGTTGCTGGCGACGACCGCGGGAGTCAGGAAGTCGCCACCGAGGCCGGTCGACGCCCGCGAGAAGAAGATCGCGAGCGCGACCGACCAGCCGACGGCACCGGCCGCGGCGAGTCGCGGCATCGCGTTCCCGCGTGCGGCAGCCGCGGCGACGGCGTCCGGAAGCCAGCGGTGCGCGGTCATGCCCGCGACGCCGAGGGCCAGGGTGCCGGCCGCAAGGGGAACCAGCGTCCAGGCAGGCGTGCCCAGCCGGTAGACGGTTCCGACCTGGCCCGCGTACAGCGCGAACCACCAGCTGGTCCCGAGCGCACCCGTGAGCAGCATCGCCGCGCCGGCACGAAGCAGTCGCTCCGGCGCCGTGCGCCGGGCGAGGCCCGCCAGGATCGGAACCGGCGCGAACGGGAGGGCGATCTCCTTGACGAGGAACGCGAGCGCAAACAGGGCGCCGGCGGCGATCGCCCACCGCAGCGATCCCCGCGTGGCCGCGGTGATCCCGACGGCAAGGTAGGCCAGGACCAGCGCCGATGCGGGGAGGTCGAGGCCCATGCCGGTGGCAAGGCTGATGACGAATGGGAAGCCGAGCATGGTGGCGGCCGCCAGGGCCGCCGCGGGGCGAACCGAGCGCCAGGCGAACCAGCCGGCAAGGCCGACGATCGACGCGCCCGACAGGACCGCCAGGAGATGGGCCCACGCCGCCGAATCCGCACCGAACCATGCCCGCGGCGCGGCGATCACCAGCGGCCAGAGTGGCGCGTGGGACGCCGCGAACGAACCGAAGGCGTTGAAGGGACCGCGACCGGCCCAGATGTTGGCGCCGATGCCGAGGTAATAGGCGTCGTCCACGCCCATGAAGCGCGCTGGCGCGTGGAGGAGGATCACGAGGAAGGCCACGACGGCGGCGCCCGCGAGCACCGGGACGAGCCATGCGCGAGCGTGCGATGCGGTGCCCGCGGCGTCCCAGCGTTCGACGAGTCGCGTGACCTCAGGCACGGCGGCGAGTCTACCAACCTTGATCCCATGGTCACCGGCCCCCGCGTGCGCAGCGGGCGATGGCGGATGCATCGGGGGTGCCGGTGCCTCGTCGTGGACGGAAGGAGTCGGGATCCCGCTGGTAGACTCGGCCGGCCGCGACGGGCCGCCGACTGCATTCGGCGGGGCTATGACAGGCCTGGCGTCCGCGGCTCACCGGGAGAACATCGATGACCGCCGCCTCCGTCTCCGTGGGCCGAACGTCGAGGTGTGGCATCCCTCTGCGCTGCGCTGGCCGGGCGAAGCAATCCTGATGGGCACCCTCCGCCGAACCGCGGGATCGATCGCCCGGCGCGTGGGCCTGAAGCGGTCTCGACCCGCACCTACGAGGCAGAGACTCGCGGCCGACTCGCCGGCGATCGCCTGGACGTACCCGGAAGGCGGCGGCTCATTCGACCAGCGCGTCGACGTGTTCCGCAGGCTGCTCGCCCTGTTCCCTGCTGGCCACCTCGTCGACCTGGCCTGCGGCACAGGGATCTTCTCGATCGCGGCCCACGAGATGGGCTGGGACGTGACGGCCGTCGATGCCCGGACAGAGCGCATGCCGATGACGCCGGGAATCGCGTGGGTCCAGCAGGACGTGCGCGAAGTGGACGTCACTGGCTACGACGTGATCGCCCTGCTCGGCCTCCTCTATCACCTCGAGCTGCCTGACCAGATTGCCCTCCTCCAACGCTGCAGCGCGACGGTGACCATCCTCGATACGCATCACTCGGTCCGGCCGACGCACGTCGAGGGCGGATATGCCGGCCACACGTTCCGGGAGCTGCCGCCGGACCGCGAGGACCAGCTCGCCGCCACCCCGACCGCGGCCTGGGGAAACCTGACGTCCTTCTGGGCGACCCAGCCCGATCTCGTGCGGCTGCTCCAGGACTGCGGCTTCGAGACCGTGCTCGCGCTGGTCCCGCCCAACCTGCCGGACCGTACGTTCTACGTCTGCCTGCCGCCGCGGCGCGGCGGTGGTGGATCGCCGCGATCAGCCGGGAGCGGCAACAACCGCTGATCGGATCACGCCCGCAACGCGTTCCGCGGCGTCACCGTCCCGGAAATGGCGCTCCAGGAAGGCAGCACGAGCCGCAGCGTCCGCTTGGGGTGGATCGGCAAGCGCCGATCGAACGTCGTCGACGTCGCGGACGGGCTGCGCGACTCCCGCCTGGACGTAGCCGAGGAGGTCGCCGCCGGCCTGGTCGATCGAGATCAGGTTCGGTGTCCCGACGACGACGGCGTCCGTCAACACCGTCGAATGGAGGCCCAGATGGGCGTCGGCTGCGCGGAGGAGTCGATACAGGTCGATGTTCCGGACGGTCGTGACGGCCGGGGGGCTGTAGCCTCCGGCCGCCGCAAGCCCTTCGAGCAGGACCCGGAATGGGCCCTCGTCCGTCTCCCCGGGATGCTGCTTGATCACGACGTGGATCCCGGGGAGTGGGCCGCCCAGCGTCCGGGCGACCATGTCCACCACGTGGACGTCCCTGACGAGCCAGAGGTTGGCACTCGAGACGACGAGGAGCCGATCACCCTCGGCGACGCCGAGCTCGTCCCGAACCGCGCGACGCTCCGCCTCGCGGCCGATGGAGTTGCCGTCGAGCGTGCCGGCCTGGACGGGACGGGGTGACCCGGTCACCGCCACCTCGGATTCGACGTAACCGCCATGTTCGACGAGGACATCGCGCTCGTACTGGCCGAACACGCAGGTCACGTCCGGAATCACGAGCGTCGCCAGCCGAGCATGCCGGTAGACCGGATGCGTCGGATAGATCACTCCATGCTGGACGGCGACCGAGGGACAGCCGCGTCGTCTCGCGGCGGCCAGCCACGGGGTCCGGTTTCCTTCGTGGTTCAGGAAGAGCACCCCCGGCCGGATCTCTTCGATCATGCGCTCGGCCTGGCGCGCGAGCCGGCGCTGCCCGTCGAGCCAGCCCGGCACGTAGCCGCCGACCAGGTTGACGACGCCAGGCCCCAGGTCGGCACCGTCGACGACCAGCGGAACCGAGATGGCGGCGATCCGGGTCGCCACTTCCGCGGAGTCGATCTCGCGATCGGCCGGTCGGCCCCAGCGCACGCGAACGTACGAGGCCGGAATGAGCGACGGGTCGGCGGTCACGGCACGCCAGTCGTCGTCCCGCCGATGGTCGAGGTCGAGGCCGATCACGCCGACGGCGGCGCCGTCCGCAACGAGATCGTCGAGGACCGGGGCGAGCTGCGGATCCACCATCCGCTGGGAATTGGCGGTCTCGATGACCTGGAACACGCGAGGATAGGAGACGGACAGCACGCCGCCCGGCGTGCCAGCGAGGGCCCGGACGCGCCCATCGAGCACGGCGAGTCGCTCTGCGTAGCGATCCGGCCGCCCCGACGCGCCGGGCACTGCCCGCGACACGACCCGGCGGACGCGCGCGATGAGCCCGAACAGCGGGCGCCGCTCCTGCACCCTCGTCGGCGCGGCGGCGGCGGCCCCTGCCGGTGCCTCCGCGCTGGCAGGGGCGCTCCGTGACGGCAACCCGTCGCCGACGATGACCTGAGCTTCAGTGGCAGGCGCTGCTGCCCGCGCCGCAGCCTCCAGCAACGGCCGACCGGCCGGCACGTCGAGCGCCGTCGCGGAACCGCCCGGGTCGAGCTCCCCGATGACTCGACGCCACAGGATCATCTCGTGCAGCCCGTACCACACGAAGGGACGAATCCGGTACCACCACGCCACGCCATCGACGAGCAGGGCCGCATCGAGCCCGGCTTCATGCGCCCACGCATCGAGGCGACTCAGGGATTCACGGAAGAGGTCGTGTCGCCGGAGGACCGCCGTCATCGGAGTCCGAACCGCGACGACGTCTGCCCGATCGTCGAACCGCGGCGTCCAGGCAGTGTCGAGGACGACGTAGGTGGTGCCGTCCACCGCTGGTCCTGCGTCACCGCGTGCACCGACGAACGCGAGGCGAAGACCGGTCACGGCACGACCCCGAGCGGGCGCAGCGCCTCGAGCGGGGTGAGCGCGGAGAGGATCGCCTCGGCACGATCGTCGAACGTGTGGCGGGCAAGGACGGCCGCGCGGGCGCGGGCGGCGTGCCTGGCGCGCTCCTCCGGGTGCTCGAGGTACCAGTCGACCAGCGATCGCAGGTCGCGAGCGTCGCAATACGTCACGACGCCGCCGTCGAATTCCTCGTCGAGCCCTTCCACGGCGTCGCTGATCACGAAGGCGCCGGCGGCCGCGGCGTCGTAGAGGCGGTTCGAGAAGAACCCCTCGCGCTGCATGTCCGGCCAGTGATCGTTGAGGACGATGGCCGCCGCGGCGTAGGACCCACCGAGCTCGTTGTTCGGGATCAGGTCGCCGGCGTGGTAGCGCGGGTCGAGGCGCTCGGGCGTCCAGTTCCGCCCGTAGACCGCGAGGTCGTGGTCCGTCGGCCCCAGGTCGTCGAGGATGTGGCGTCGCACGCCGCGCGAGTTGGCGACGAACAGCAGCTCATGCGACCGGCCGGCCGGCTCCGGCCGGAAGCGCCCGGGGTCGCTCGCCTGGTGGAGCGGGCGCACCGGAAGGCCTGTCTCCGATGCCATCCAGGCCGCATACAGGTCCGATGCCGCGAAGGCGAGGTCATAGCGAGCGTAGATGGCAGGCGTGCCGTTGTCGGGGTGGCTGATGTGCCACAGGACGTTGAGCTGGCCGGGGTGCGTCGGCGCCTCGGCCTGGCCGAAGAGGTGGATCGCCACGTCGTCGCGCGCCGCCGCCCATGTCGGCCACGCCGGCGCAAGCTGAAGCCGGGCCGCTCGCCCGCGACGCCGGAGCGCGCGCCGGAGGTCGCCGGCGAAGTGGAGATCTCCCCAGGAGGGAGCCACCTCCCACGATGGGATCCCGACCCGGATCGCGACTCGCGCGGATCGGACCCACGCCGCCAGGGCCTCGACGATCGCCGCGCCGGCAGGGGCAGCCGACGCGTCGCCATCGACAGCTGTCGCCCGGGCCGCACCTGGATGGCGGCGCGCGACGGAGGCCAGCGCCTCCTCGCTCGGGGCCAGGACGATGTCGTAGTCCTCGAGCCACGGGCTCGCCAGCCATGGCTGCGGCGCACCCGGGATCCACGCCACCCGGACCAGCGAGTCGCCGGCCGTCCGAACGTCGCGGTCCGGGGCGACGGCCACCAGGGCGTCCAGCGGCGGCGCGACGCCGGACAGGTCCTCGGCCGCATCGGCGTCGATGACGTCGCACCCCATCGCGCGGAGCGAGGCCCCGACCGCGGCCGCGGCGGCCGTCGCGTCCGGTCCGGCGGTCTGCGGGCGGTCGATGCCGACGCGCAGCGGCTCCAGCCGCCAGCGGCCGGTCCCGGCGATGGCGTCGAGCATGACGGTCCGGTACAGCCGCGGGGCCCACGCGGCCGCGAATCGGTCCCGGTTGGCTGTCCTGCGCGCCCGGCGCCCGGCCGTGTCGCCGAGCGCGCGGGTGGATCCTTCGTGGTGCCAGAGAGCGGCCCGGCCGTCGTAGACGAGGCGACCCCCGCGGGCAAGCAGCTTCAGGCAGAGGTCGACGTCCTCCATGCCGTAGTCGTAGCCGGGCGAGAAGCCACCGACCGCGTCCAGCTCCGAGCGCCGCACGAGGAGACACGCCGCGGTGAGGGCCGGCGACTCGCGGACCGCGCACGCCCAGGGCGCGCGGGCGTCATCGCCGGCCCCGGACGGCACCGGCATCGGGACGCCGCCGTCCATGGCGAAATGGACGCCCCCGTGCTGCAGCGACAGGTCGGGGAAGCGCAGCCCGTCGCGCGGCTCGGCCGACCGCCGCGGGTAGACGAGGCGGGCCCCCACGGCCGCGACCCCGGGCTCGCGTGCCGTCTCGACCAGGCAGCCCAGCCAGCCGGGCGCGATCGGCTCGACGTCGTTGTTGAGGAACAGCACGAACTCGCCCGACGCGGCCGCGATGCCCTGGTTGTTCCCTTCCGAGAACGTCGTGTTCGCAGAGTTGCGCAGGACGCGGACCGGAAACGGCGGCCGCCATGCCTCGAGGACCTCGAGCGACCCGTCCGCGGAGCCGTTGTCGACCACGACCAGCTCGAGGTCGCGATAGGCGGTGCGCGACAGCGCGGGCAGGCAGCGCCGCAGGTGGTGGACGCCGTTCCGGTTGAGCATCACGATCGAGACCAGCGGCCCGGATGCGAGCGCGGTCGCCGGCATGGTGGCGGCGAGTCGCTCCACCATGCGAGCCTCCTCGGCGGCGGTGGCTCGCGTGCGCCGCTCGTCGACGGATCGGACTCGCTGCCGCCGGCCGGGGAGGCTTCGGCGCAGCTGGCGCGCGCGTCCGGCGATGGCGCGGATGACCCGCTTCACGCCGAGGGCGAGGCGGACGGCGCGCCTGGACTCGAGCCCCTCGAGCCTCGCCTGGGCCCCGCGCAGCTCGGCACGCGCGGTGGTCAGGGCGCGCTCCGCCTCGGCCGCCTGGCGCGCGCTCCGCCGGGCGACGCCGCGCTGGAGCTCGACGGCACGGCGAAGCGCCGCGAGCTCGTCCGCGTCCGCCGGCGCGCGCTCGCCGCGGCCGTCCTGAGGGCGCTCGCCGCGGCCGTCCGGAGGGCCAGACTCCCCTTCCGCTAGCTGGTCCACCCCGCTCCCAGCCTCAGGACCTGGCGGGGACGAGTGACCTTGCCGCGCGAGGAATTCACCGTGTCGAGGATGAGCGTCGCGCGGGAGTAGACGGCATCCCAGTCGACGGCCCGGTGCGGCGTGACCACGATCACGAGCTGCGCCCAGTCCAGGAGCTCGTCGAGCCCGACGGACGCCGTCGTGAGGCCGGCGGCATCCCGGAAGCGGGCCACGTGCGGGTCGTGGTATCGGACGTCCGCTCCGCGCTCGCGCAGCTGCGCCAGGACGTGTTCGGCCGGTGCCTCGCGCGCGTCGCCGACGTTGGGCTTGAAGGCCACGCCGACCACCCCCACGTGCGCCCCGTTGAGGGCCAGGCCACGATCGTTGAGCGCCTCTGCGGCGAGGTCGACGACGTGGCGAGGCATCCCCACGTTGACGTCGGCGGCCAGCTCGATGAAGCGATCCGTGAAGTCGAACTCCCGGGCGCGCCAGGCAAGGTAGTACGGGTCGACGGGGATGCAGTGCCCGCCAACGCCGGGCCCGGGCGTGAACCGCATGAACCCGAACGGCTTGGTGGCGGCGGCGTCGATGACCTCCCAGACATCGAGGCCCATCCGCTCGCAGAGCAGGGCGAGTTCGTTCACGAGGGCGATGTTCACGTTGCGGAAGACGTTCTCGTGGAGCTTCGCCAGCTCCGCGGCGTCCGGTGACGACACCTCGACGACCGTGCTGTTGATCCGCCGGAGCACGGCCGCCGCCCGGCTCGTCGCGCCGGGCGTGGAGCCGCCCACGAGACGGGGCACGGCACGGCCGGAGCTCGCCGGGTCGCCCGGGTTCACACGCTCCGGCGCGAACGCGAGGTCGAAGTCCCGCCCGGCGACCAGCCTGGTCCCGTCCTCGAGAGCGGCCCGGAAGGGTCCGCCGGTGGTGCCGGGATACGTGGTCGACTGGAGCACGACGAGGTGGCCGCTGCGCAGGCCGTCCCTGACCAGCTCCGCCGCCGAGAGAACGGGGCCGAGATCCGGGTCCTTCGTCGAGGTCACGGGGGTCGGGACGCAGACGAAGACGACGTCCGCCGTCCGGATCTCGGCTGGGTCGCGGCCGCACACCCGGAAGCCCGCGCCGAGCGCTCCGACCAGGCGCTCGTCGGCCACGTCTTCGATCGGCGACCGGCCGGCCCCGATCTCGGCGACCCGGGCAGGGTTGGCGTCGAGCCCGACGACCTCGTCACCGGCCTCCACGAAGGCCATCGCGAGGGGCAGCCCGACATAGCCGAGCCCGACGATCGCGATTCGGTGATCTCCGACCGCTGGGGTTGTCTCGCTCACGATCCCTCCATCTCAGCTGGCTGCTTCGTTGGGCGCCGGCGCGGCCGTTCCGCTGCCTGCCAGGCGATCCACCACCGCTCGATAGCGCGCCGCCTCCCGGTCCCATCCCAACTCCACGAGGCGTGCCGCCGTCGCCGCGATCCGTGCTTCACGGAGCGACTCGTCGTCGACGAGGGACAGGATGGCGGCGGCGAGGTCATCACTGCTGCCCGGAGCGTAGCGCGCGACCGTCGACCGGTCGAAGTAGCGCTCGACGGTCGGCAGGGCGGAGGCCACGACCGGCTTGCCCATGGCCGCGCACTCGAACAGCTTCGTCGACAGGCTGAAGTCCGTCATGTCCGTGCGCCGCGTCGGCGCGAGGCCGATGTCGGCACGGGCGATCGCAGCGGGAACATCTTCCAGCGGAATGCGGCCATGGAACCGTACGGCGTCTCCCAGACCGGCGCGGCTGACCTGCGCGTCCAGGACGGACTGGGCATCGCCGCGGCCGTACACGTCGAAGACGACGGCCAGTGCCGGCCGGGCGGCGCGAAGCGCGGCGACCGCTCCGATGGCAACGTCCAGCTCGTAGGTGGGCGTCACCGCGCCAGCGTAGACGAGCCGCAGCGTGCCGTCGGCCATGAACGGCCGGCGCGGGTGAGCCGAGGCGTCGAAGATGGCCAGGTCCGGCGTGTTGAGGATCACCGTGACCTTGTCCGGCCGGACTCCCGCTTCGAGCAGGCGGTCGCGGAGCGCGTCGTTGACCGTGAGGACGGCCGTCGCGGCCGCGATCGACAGCCGCTCCTGGAGGCGAAGCGCTGCCAGGGCGGGGCGCGACGTGGCCCCCGGGAACCGCATCCGGAAGAACTCCGGCATCGCCTCGTGGAGATCGAGAAGGACGGGCACGCCGGCCAGCCGGAGCGCGGTGCCTGCGAACACCAGGAAGTCCGGCAGCGTGTGCACTTCCACGAGCGCGTACCGGCGCCGGCGATGCGCGGCTGTGGCGCTGACCATGGCGCGAACGAAGAAGTCCAGGTACTCGGCGAGGTAGCGGGGCAGCCCGGCGCCCTGGTGGCGGCTGACCCCGAGGCGACGGACCGTCACCCCGTCGATGACCGTGGTGGCGGATTCTCCCGGCCGGCGGAGCGCGAACACGTCGACGGGCCGGCCGTGGCGGACCAGGGTCTCCGCCTCCCGGCGGACCCGGGCGTCCTCCTCGTAGTAGGAATGGGTGAGCATGCAGACCGGTCGGGCGGAGGACGGCGGGGCTGACATGGGCCACCCATGGTACCCGGCGGCCGGACCACCTGCGTGCTACGGTACCGCCGCAGATGGAAGCCGCGCACCCCCAACCCATCACGTTCGTCAGTTCCGCCACGCGTCCGGGCACCCTGGGCCTCGTGAGGGAAGGCCTCCGCGAGGCGCTCTCCAGGCGGCGGCTCGTGTGGTACCTGGTCCGGGCCGACCTCAAGAAGAAGGGCTCGGACACCTTCCTCGGTAACGTCTGGTGGATCCTGGATCCGCTGCTCCAGATGATGGTCTACGTGATCCTGGTCACGGTCATCTTCGCCAAGAACCAGCCCGACTATCCGCTGTTCATCTTCGCGGCGATCCTTCCATGGAAGTGGTTCACGGCCAGCGTGAGCGACGCGATCACCTCGGTCGTCATGCAGAACCAGCTCATCAAGCAGCTCCAGTTCCCGAAGGTGGTCCTGCCCCTGGCCGCGACGTTTGCCGGCATCGTGAACTTCGCGTTCGGCATGATCCCGCTGGTCGGCCCTCCTGCTGCTGCTGTTCCGCGACCGGATCAGCTGGACGCTCCTGCTGATCCCCGTGATCGCCATCGTCCAGCTCGCGTTCACGCTGGCGGTCGCCCTCGTCGTGAGCGCGCTCAACGTCTTCGTCCGCGACGTCGGCAACATTGCGCGCCACGTCCTGCGGCTGTGGTTCTACCTGTCGCCGGGCCTGTACGCGATGTCCCAGCTCCAGAACAGCTCGATCGTGAAGGACGCCCATATCCTCGGCCGCATCTTCGAGATGAACCCGTTTGCCGTCCTCTTCGAGGCCTACCGGGCCGTGATCTACGGGACGATCGCGGGCGGCCCCGAGCTGCCGGACTTCGTCGGGCTCGGCGAGCTCTTCGCGGGATCCGTCGTGCTGTCGCTGATCGCGCTGGCCTTCTTCAAGCGCCTCGAACCGCAGTTCGCGAAGGTCCTGTGAAGACCGCTGTCCCCAACGTCCTGGCCGTTCCGCCACGCCCGGCGACGCGCACGCCGGCGAGGCCGGTGCCGGTCACGGCGAACCCGGACCTGGCCATCGACGTCCAGGATCTCGGCGTCAAGTACAGTCTCCGCTTCACCAAGAAGACGACGCTTCGCCAGACGTTCACCGGCCTGCTGTCGCGCCGCGAGGGGCCGACGGACTTCTGGGCGCTCCGCAGCGTCAACTTCCGGCTCGTGACCGGCGAGTCGCTGGGTGTCATCGGCCCGAACGGAGCCGGCAAGAGCACGCTCCTCCAGGTCCTGGCCGGCATCATCATGCCGTCGACCGGGCAGGTGGAGGTGCACGGACGCATCTCCAGCCTGCTGACGCTGGGCGCCGGCTTCGACCAGGAGCTGACGGGTCGCGACAACGTGCTCCTCGCGGGTGCGTTCCTGGGGATCGACCCGAAGGAGATGGCGCTCCGACTCGATGGGATCGTCGAGTACGCCGACCTCGGCGAATTCATCGACGCCCCGCTCAAGACGTACTCGTCCGGCATGCGCGCGCGGCTCGGCTTCGCGATCGCCACCTCCGTGGACCCGGACGTGCTCCTCCTCGACGAGGTCCTCGCGACGGGCGACCAGGTGTTCCGGGCCAAGTCGAAGGCCCGCGTCCTGGAGCTCGTCAAGGCGGCCAAGGCGATCGTCCTCGTCACGCACGACATGGGCTGGGTGACGGAGTACTGCAACCGGGCCATGCTCATCGAGCGGGGCCATGTCATCGCCGAGGGCGATCCCGCCGACGTCGTGCGCGTCCACGAGGAGCACAGCGAGCGCGAGCGAATCGAGAAGGCCGCCCAGGTCGCCCGCTACGGCGGGACCGTCCGCAGGGGCGCGGGCTGAGGCGACAGGCCCTTCGTCAGCGCTCCCCGGGCCCGACCAGGTCGATGTAGGCGGCGGCGGCGCGCGGCCAGCTGAAGCGCTCCGCCGCGATGCCGGCGATCCTCGCCCGCTCCGCCCGTCGGACCTCCGGCGGCCGGTCCAGCAGCGAGCAGATGGCCTCGGCGAGGTCGCCGGGCGCGAGCGACCGGGCGACGACGCCGAGGTCGAACCGGGTCACCAGCGAGACCATCACGTCGAGGCCCGGGCCCACCACGATCGGCGTCCCGACGGCCAGCGATTCCCAGAGCTTGTTGGGCGTCGAGAGCCGCTGGTTCACCGACACCGGCGGGAGCGGGACCAGCGAGACGTCCGCCGAAGCCGTCCAGGCGGGCAGTTCGTCGGGGTGTCGGGGCGGCAGCGTGAAGTGCCGGCCGGCGAACAGTTGCTGCCGGTCCCGCTCGAGGCAGCGCTCGGCCCACCGCCCGAAGCCGATCAGGACGAGGGCGGCGTCCGGGACGCGGAGAATCGCGGCGGCCGCCTCGTCGAGGCCGAGGTTCGGGCCCAGGCGGCCCTGGAAGAGGACGATCCGCGTCGTCGGTGGCAGCCCGAGCTCGGACCTGATCAGGTCGGGCGGCTCGCCCGCCGGCGGAACCCACGGTTCCGGGTAGTTGGGGACGACGACCGGCGGCGGCGTTCCCCAGCGGGCGGCGAGGCGGCCGGCGAGCTCGTCGTTGACCGTGGTGCGCGCGTCCGCCGCACGGGCCCAGCCGCGCTCGGTCCGTGCGTGCCAGGCCCGCAGCGGCGCGGGGGTGCCCAGCATGTTGTTCCCGGCGACGACGTCGTCGATCGCGTCGTAGATCACCCGGCTGCGGCGGCCGGCGCGCCGGTCGCGAGCCCGCGCGGCCAGCGCGGGGGCGACCGTCAGGCTGCCGCAGGCGTGGTACAGGTCGGCCGGGGCGAGCGCGCGGTCCAGCGTGGCCCACCAGCCCCGCACGGTGTGCGGCCAGAAGACCCAGCGCCGGATCGCGGCCGGCAGCGCCCGGATCGCGCGCACCGCCCGCGGCATCCGCCATCCGGCCGGAGTCGCCGGGTCGCGGTAGCGCGCGGCCATGCTCGCGTAGGGTCCTGAGGGCTCGTACCGCCGGATCTCGACCGGACCGTCGGCCTCGCGGGTCGCCAGGCCGGTCTCGGCCACGGCCGCGATCTCCACGCCATAGCCGGCCGCGTGCAGCGCCCGGGCGATCCGCAGCCCGCGCGAGTACGGCGATGCCGGATTCCCGACGAGCACGACGGCCCGGGTGCGTGCCGGGGAGCCCGTCAACCCAGGGCCTCGGCGATCGCCACGTCAGCGCCGGGCCCGGTGACGGCAAGGCTGGCCGCGCGGGCGGCGGCGAGGTCGGGCGCCGTGGCGGGAGGCGCCAGCCGCGAGAGTTCGCGGACTGCCAATCCGGCATCGAGGCCCGCGACCACCATCCGGCCGCCGGATCCTTCGACGGCCTCGAGCCACTCGCTCGTCGCCCGGAGCACCAGGCAGGGAACGCCGAGCCAGGCGGCCTCGCGCTGGATCCCGCCCGAATCGGTGAGGACGGCCGCGGCGTGCAACTCCAGCGCGAGGGTGGTCCGGTAGCCCTGGGGCTCGACGACGTGGATGCCCGCCGGCATCTCGATCCGGCACGTCGCGAGCGCGGCGCGCGTGCCGGGATGCAGGGCGAGCACGACGGGCCGGTGCGCCGTGCCAACGGCCCCCAGCAGCGAGGTCCACGCGCGCATCGCGTCCGGCGCCCGGTTCTCGGCCCGGTGGACCGTCGCGAACAGGTACCCGCCCGGCCGCAGGAGGCAGCCCAGCCGGGCGCCGGCCTCCTCGAGGACGCGCGGGTCGCGCACGTCGCCGGCGACCCTGGCGACGAGGTCCTGCAGCACGTCGCCGGTCAGCGTGGCGCCGGCGCCGATCCCCTCGGCGGCGAGGTTGGCCATCGCCGTCGGCGTCGGTGCGAAGCGCCAGCGGGCGAGGTGGTCGGTGACGACCCGGTTGATCTCCTCCGGCATCCGCCGGTCGAACGATCGAAGGCCCGCCTCGACGTGGCCGACCGGGATGCCGACGGTGGCGGCCGCCAGGGCGCCCGCGAGGGTGGAGTTGGTGTCGCCGAGGACGAGCACGGCATCGGGCCGCTCGGCGAGCAGGATCGCTTCGATCGCCGGCAGCATGCGCCCGATCTGCTCCGCCCCGCTGCCGCCGCCGATCCCGAGGCTTCGGTCGGGGCGGGGTAGCTCCAGCTCCTCGAAGAACCGTCCGGCCAGGGCGTCGTCGTAGTGCTGGCCGGTGTCGACGAGGACATCGTCGTGGCGCGCCCGGATTGCCCTCGCGAGGGCCGCCACCTTGATGAGCTGCGGGCGCGTCCCTACGACAGTGACGATGCGCACGGAGGGCCTGGCGGAACGGGGGACATGAAGGTGCCGACGGACAGCCTTGGCACGCGGCGGAGTATAGGGCGGCCCGGGAGCGTCCGGCGAGCCGTCACGCGTCGCCCATCAACTCCGCGACGACCCGCCGGTATGCGGCCGCCGCCACGGGCCACGTGGCGTGCTCCCGGGCCCGCCCGGCGATCCGCGCTCGCCATGACGATCGGACGTCGTCGGGCAGGTCCACGATCTCGCGAATGGCGGCCGCGATGTCCGTGGGCGTCATCGACGCCGCCACCCGGCCGAGGTCCTCGCGGGCAAGCAGCTCGGCCATCGTCGGCAGGTCCGGCCCCAGCACGATCGGCGTCCCGGCGACCATCGCCTCGAGGAACTTGTTCGGGGTCGTGTAGCGCTGGTTGTAGGAGACCGCGGGCAGCGTGATCAGGGCCACGTCGGCCGAGGCGATCCATGCCGGCAGCTCGTCCGGGTGGCGCGCCGGCAGCGTGAAGTGCCGGCCCGCGAACCGCGGATCCCGGTCGCGCTCGATGCTCGCCGACCAGCCGCGCCCGAAGCCGATCACGACGAGGGCGGCGTCCGGCACCTCGAGCACCGCGCGGGCGGCCTCGTCCAGCCCGAGGTTCGGCCCCAGTCGACCCCAGAAGAGGCACACCCGCGTGCCCGGAGGCAGCCCGAGGGCTGCCCGGATGAGGTCGGGCGGCTCGCCTGCCGGCGGAGCCCACGGTTCCGGGTAGTTGGGCACGACGACCGGCGGCCTGGCCAGGCCCCACCGCGCCGCCGCCCTGGCGGCGAACGGTTCGTTGACCGCCACATGGGCGTCGGCGGCGCGCGCCCAGCGCCGCTCCCGCCAGCCCAGCAGGCGGCGAACGAGAGACGGAAACCGGAGCACCTGGTTCGACTCGAGGGTGATGTCGATCACGTCGTAGATGACCCGCGAGTGCCGTCCCGAACGGCGGTCGCGCCGGCGGGCGGCGAGGGCCGGCGGCAACGCGAGCAAGCCACAGGCGTGATACAGGTCGGCCGGAGCGAGGGCGCGCTCCAGCGTCGCCCACCAGCCGCGCACGGTCTGCGGCCACAGCGCCCATTCGGCAAGCCGGGCGCGCTGCGCGCGGAGCACCCGGATCGGCCGCGCGCTCCGGTCGCGTGGCGGCCGCGGCCGGGCGCCGTAGCTGGCGGCACGACCCGCGAACCGGCCGCTGGGTGCGTAGCGGTGGATCGTGAGCGCTCCGTCGCGGGCGGAGTCCGGGGTGCCGCTCTCGTGGGTCGCCGCGATCTCGACCGCGAAGCCGTCGCCGGCCAGCGTCCGGCCGAGACGCAGGGCCCGCGAGTACGGGTTTGCGGGGTTTCCGACCAGGACCACGGCCCGCCTTCCGGCGAGCCCCGCCGGCCCGGCAGGTGCCGTCCCGCCGTCCGCAGGGGTCGTGCCGTCGGCCGTCACCACCGCCGGCCAGTGATCCGGCTGTACTCGTCCAGGAGCACCGCCACCTGCGTCTCCCAGTTGTACGTCGCATGAGCGGCGGCCAGGCATCGCCGGCGCCACGCCCGCCACTCCTCGTCCGAGAGGCCGACGATCCGCCGGACAGCCGCGACGAGCGCGTCCGGGTCGGCCGGGTCGACGACGATGCCGCAGCCGGTCTGGCGGGCGATGGCCGCCATGCCCGGCAGGTCGCTGACGACGGACGGAACGCCCGCGGCCATCGCCTCGAACAGCTTGTTCGGCGTCGTCAGCCGATGGTTCAGCGTGGTCGGCTGGATGGGCATGGCCACGACGTCGGCGCACGCGACCCAATCCAGGAGCTCGGCCGGCGGGACGGCCCCCATCAGGCGGACGCGATCGGCCAGGCCCGGTTCGGCGGCTCGGACCCGGAACTCCGGTTCCAGCACGCCGTAGCCCATCAGCACGAGCGTGGCACCGTCGACGTGGGGCATGGCCGCCAGCAGCTGCTCGATCCCGCGGTCGGGGAACAGCCCGCCGTGGTACAGCACGATCTTCTGCGCCGGATCGATCCCCAGCGACTGGTGGAAGCGGCGCTCGCGGGGCTCCGCCGGCTCCGTGCGGTACGAGCAATTCATCACGACCAGCGGCCGCTCGACGTGGAGGCGCTCGGCCATGACGTCCGCATAGGCGTCGTTGACCGTGATCACGCGGGCAGCCCGCCGCGCCCAGCCGCGCTCGGCGCGGGCCGCGAGCCAGCGCGCGAGGCCGCGGCTCCGGGCCAGATTGCGCGCCTCGAGGTAGATGTCGCGCGCGTCGTAGATGACCGGCGTCCGGCTCGGCCGGCCGACTTCGAGCGCGATGGGAATGCCCATGTAGGCCATGCCGTGCAGGAGGTCCGCGTGCGGCGCCAACCGACGGGCGTTGCGAGCGTGCGACCGAAGCGTGAGCGGGATGGCCAGGCGGCGGATCACGCTCGTCCACGCACGGCGCGGCAGCGACGCTCGCCGAAGCGGACGCTGGGCGCCCGTCCCAGGCTGCTGGCGTCCGCCCGCGGCCGGTCCCGTCGAGGCCGGCGATTGCACGGCGGCAGCCGTGACGGCCGAACCCCCACGCGTCCGCCACGCGTAGGCGCGCCGCACGAGGCGGCTCCCCGCCCGAACCAGGGGCTGGAGCGGGACGCCGTCAGCGGCGGATGCCCGGACCCGGATGACGCGGTAGCCGGTTGGATCCAGCTCCTCTTCGGGCAGCCCGGCCTTCCAGCGGGCCATCATGGTGACCCGGTGGCCGCGACGGAGGAGCTCGCTGGCAATCCGATAGGAGCGGGAGTCGAATTCGCCCGTCGACGGGAGGACCAGCAGGAGATGCTGGGGGACGATCGGCCGGGCGCCGGCCGCGGGCGCCTCGAGCTCGGCGTCGGGCCCGCTCGTGCTCACCCTCCCACGCTGGCGCCCGGACCGCGGCGGGTCGCCGCCTGGACGCCGACGCCGGCGTAGGCCACGCCCTCGGGAAGGTCGACGGCCCGGAGGCTGTTGCGCCCGTCATACAGGATCCGCAGGTCCGGGAACCACCCCGCGTCCAGGGCCGTGAAGGCGCGGTCGGCGGTCTGGCTGATGACGGCCCGGAAGGGACCCGGGTCGCCCCAGTGCCAGGGACGGGCACCGGTGGCGCGGATCTCCTCGTCGGAAAGGAGCGGATCGTAGGCCGCGACGTCCGCCCCGGCCGCGACGAGATTCGCGATCAGCGGCAAGGCCCGCGAATAGGCGAGCTCCTTGACGCCCTCGCGGTAGGTGATGCCCAGGACCAGCACCGGCGTTTCGGCGAGGCCGCCCGTCGCCGCCGAGACGTCCGCGATCGCCGCGTCCGTCTGTCCATCGTTCACGCGGCGGGCCGCCATGACGACCTCCAGGCCAGGGGCGCGGTCCAGGAGCAGGTGCGGGTAGACGGGAATGCAGTGGCCGCCGACGCCGATCCCGGGCTGGTGGATATGGCTGTAGGGCTGGCTGTTGGCGGCCGCGATGACCTCCTGGATGTCGATCCCGTGGAGGTCGGCGGCCCTGGCGAATTCGTTGGCCAGGGCGATGTTGACGTCGCGGTAGGTCGTGTCGGCGAGCTTGCTGAACTCGGCCGCCTCGGACGAGCTCATGGCGACGACCTCGGCGTCCAGGACGGACGCATAGAACCGCGCGGCGCGGTCGGTCGACGCCGGGCCGATCCCGCCGACCAGCTTCGGATACGTGGCGAGGTTGGCGAGCACGGCCCCGGAGAAGAGCCGCTCCGGCGAGAAGGCGAGGAAGAAGTCGCGGTCGGCGACGAGCCCCGACACGGCTGCCAGGCGCGGCGCGAACCGCTTGCGCGTGTCGCCGATCGGCAGCGTGGTCTCGAAGATGACCGTGCTGCCGGCATGCAGGCCGGGCGCGATGGCATCCACCGCGGGATCCATGTACCGGTAGTCGGGGCGGTGATCGTCACTGAGCATGACCGGCACGATCAGCACGACCACGTCGGCCTCGCGGGCCGCCTGCGCGGCGTCGAGCGTCGCCGAGAGCCGGCCCTCGCCGTGGACCCGGGCGACGAGCTCGGCCAGGCCGGGCTCCTCGGCGACGTGGCTGCGGCCCTCGTTGACGGCCTCCACGACGGCGGGGTTGACGTCGACGGCGATCACCGTCCAGCCGTGCGTCGCGAACTGGGCCGCCAGGGGCAGGCCCATCTTGCCGGCCCCGACCACCGCGACGATGCCCGCGGTGCCCGGCTCGCCGGTCCAGGGGGCGACGCGGCGCGCCGACGGATGCTCGCAGGCGTTCGCGGGGAGGGTGATCGCGCCGCCGACGAGGGAGGCGGCGGCCGATGGGCGCCGGACGATGCTCATGCCGGCGCCCCTGCCGCGAGCGTCGGGGCGAGCTCGACCGGGACGGCGCCGGCGGCGGCCTCCAGCAGCGCGTTGGCGATCGCCACCGCCCATGCTCCGTCCTCACCGTCCACGTAGGGACGCTCGCCGCTTCGCACCGCGTGGACGAATGCATCGAGCTGGGCCTGGAGCGGCTCGTGCACCTGGACCGGGATCTCGGCCACGTCGCCCGTGAAGGTGGGCGCGTACCCGGCGATCAGCTCGGGATGGGCCAGGTCCGACCTCGTGAAGGTCAGGCGCTGCGTCAGGTAGTCCAGCTCGAACATGCCCTCTTCGCCGATCACGGCGAGCTGTCGCCGCTTGGCCGGCGTGAGCCAGTTCACGTCGAGCATGCCGCGGGCGCCGGACGGGAAGTGGAGCAGGCCGAACAGGAGGTCCTCGTGCGTGGCGTGGATCCGCTGGGCGAGCTCCGCGTAGACGCGGGTCGGGCGCTCGCCGGCGATCCAGCACAGCATGTCCGCATCGTGGGTCGCCAGGTCGACCGTGACCCCGACGTCGCGGATGCGAGCCGGGAACGGTCCCGCGCGCCGGCTCACGATCGCGTAGATGGTGGTCAGCCACCGCTCGCCGAGGAGCCGCCCCAGCTCGAGGACGGCCGGGTTGTAGCGCTCCACGTGGCCGACCTGGACCGCGACGCCCCGCTCGCGCCCCGCTCGCGCGATCGACATCGCCTCGGTCACCGTTGCTGCCAGCGGCTTCTCCACGAGCACCGGCAGCCCCCGGTCGATGGCGGCGTGGGCCAGGGCCGGATGCATCGTCGTCGGCGCCGCGATCACGACGGCGTCGATGGCCGCCTCCGCGATCATCGCCAGCGGGTCGGCCCAGCCTCCGGCGCCGGTCTGGCCGACCGCGGCGGCCAGCGTGGCCGGGTCCGGGTCGGCGACGGCGGCCAGCGAGGTGGACGGATGGGCTGCGACGACCCGCAGGTGGTTCCGGCCCATCGACCCGACGCCGGCCAGGCCGATGCGCAGCGGCGCCTCGGCCGTCACGGTCGAACCACGGCGCCGGCCGGGGTGGCGACCTCACGCACGGCGGCGACGACGGCCGCCAGGTCGTCGGCGGAGAGCCGCGGGTGGACCGGGATGGCGAGCACCTCGTCGGCCAGTGCGTCCGTGACCGGCAGGTGGAGATCGGCGGCGCCGGGCAGGTAGGCCTGGAGGTAGGCCTGGCGATGGATCGGCACCGGGTAGTAGATGAGCGTGCCGACGCCCCGCTCGGTCAGCCCTTCGATCACGCGCGCCCGCTCGCCGGGAAAGCGCATCACGTACTGGTGCCAGACGTGCTCGCGGCCCTCCGGTACGCCGGGCGTCCGGTAGCCCGCGAGATGCTCCGTCAGGTACGCGGCATTGCGCCGGCGGATCGCGGTCCGCTCGTCGAGGCGGGCGAGCTGGGCGAGGCCGAGGGCGGCGGCGAGGTCCGTCGGCTTGTAGTTGGTGCCGAGCTCGTCGTGGTAGTAGCGGCGATCCATGCCGTGGTTCCGGAACAGGCGCAGCCGGCGGGCCACGTCGTCGTCATCGGTCGTGGCGAAGCCGCCTTCGCCGGTCATGAGGTTCTTGGTTGCGTAGAGGCTGAACATGGCCGGCCCGAACTGGCCGGCGCGCCGACCGCCGTACGTCGCGCCGTGCGCCTGGGCCGCGTCCTCGATGATGGCCAGGTCGTGGCGCCGGGCGATCTCGACGAGGGGGTCCATGTCGGCCATGAGGCCGTACAGGTGCACGGGCATGATGGCCTTCGTGCGCGGCGTGACGGCCGCCTCCACGAGCGACGGGTCCATGCAGAAGTCGTCCTCGCGGACGTCGACGAAGACGGGCGTCGCGCCGGCTCGCAGGATCACGCTGACGGTGGCGTTGAAGCTGAACGAGACGGTGATGACCTCGTCGCCCGGGCCGATGCCAAGGGCATGGAGGACGGCCTCCTGGGCGAGCGTTCCGTTGGCCATCATGACGGCGTGCCTGACGCCGCAGTAGGCGGCCCAGGCGGCCTCGAACTCGGCCGTGCGCTTGCCCATGGCGAGCATGCCGGAGCGCAGGACGTCCAGCACGGCCTGTTCCTCGGCGGGGCCGATGTCGGGCCTGGAGATCGGGATCACGAGGCAGCCTCCGGCTGAGGGGCGACGCAGTGGTCGCCCTCGATCAGGTAATGGGCGCCGCAGGCGGCACAGGTGGCCGCTCCGGCGAACGCGCCGTTGACGGGTGCCCCGCCGGCGTCGCGGAGACGCTGGCCGCAGGCGCAGACCCAGCCCATCCGGCGCGCCGGGTTGCCGGCGACGAGGGCATGGTCGGGCACGTCGCGCGTCACGACGGCCCCGGCCCCCACGGTCGCGAACTGGCCGACGGTCGTGCCTGCCACGACCACCGCGCCGGCCCCGATCGAAGCGCCGGTCCGCAGCAGGATCGGGCTCACGGTCCAGTCGTCGGCGCGCGCCAGCGCGCCGGACGCCGTGATGGCGCGCGGGAAGCGGTCGTTCGTGAGGATCGCGTTGGGCCCGATGAACACGCCGTCCTCAACGGTGACGCCGTGGTAGATCAGGGCGGCATTCTGGATCTTCACCCGATCGCCGATCGTCACGCCCTCGTCGATGAAGGCGTCACGGCCGACGACGCAGTCGGCCCCGATGCGGGCCCCGATGCGGACCTGGGCCCGGTGCCAGATGCCGGTCCGGGGACCGACCGAGACGTCCGCCTCGAGGTCGGCGCTGGGGTGGACGCGGGCGGATGGGTCGATCACGAGAGGAGTGGCTCCGGCTGCGGCGGCGGGCGTGGTGGCGGGCACGACGTGGCGCCCGCGAAGGGCGGCGGGCTCGGCGACCATACTACCGGGCGGACGGCGGGCCGCGGCGAGCCGGCGATGGAGCGATCGCCGCTCCGCGGCCGGCGTGGCGCCCGCGGAGCGTGCTCAGGCCTTCCTGCGCCTGCCGATCAACGCCAGGGCGACGATCGAGGCACCGATGGCGAGCGCCCCCCGCCAGTCCAGCAGGACCTTCGGCTCGCCGTCCACTCGCCGGGCAAGGACCAGCAGGATCGCTGTGGTCGGGCCCGCGTGGACGGTGTTGGCGACGACGGTCCGGACGAGGGAGCGCTCGATGCGCGCGTCGGCGGCCACGACCGTGGACGCGCCGCCCATCTGGAGCGTTGCCTGGCGAGCAAGGATCCCGCTGGCCCCGCCCATCCGCAGCGACGCGTTGCCAGCCACCACGGCACCGACGCCGCTCTGCTGAACGGTCACCTCGCGCGCCCTCACGAGACCGACGAGGCCCCTCGAGACGGCGACGGACGGCTCGTCGATCTCGCCGGCCACGCGACTGCCCGACGGGAATGGTTGCCTCGGCGATCCGGCGTCCGTCGCGAACCGGGAGGCAGGGGCGGGAGCTTCGTCGGCCGGGGCCGGGATGCCCGGGACGGTGGGGTCGTCGGCCTGGCCGGCGGCACTGGACTCGCTCATCACATCACCTCACGCATGGCCGCCTCGTCGGCCTCGGCCCACGAGCGGCGGCAGCAAGCGTACCGCCGGCCGGACCCGGCCGACTGGCGTCCGAGCGCGCCGTGAGGCCGCACCCTGCGTGCCGACCGGACGCGCGCGGCCGCTGCACATGCGGCGGGCGCTGGCGATATCCTCCGCGCGATGAAGCGGGCAGTGTACGTGGCGGTGCTGGTGGCGGCGCTCGTCGGGGGCGTCTCGCTCGGGGCCCTGTTTGCGCAGGCGCACCCGCCGGTCGTTCCGGCCGCCGCGGTCGCATCGCCCAGCCCGTCACCGTCCGCCGGTCCGGCCAGCGGCTCGCCCGGCGGGTCGCCATCGGCATCGGCCAGCCCCGAGGCCAGCCCGGAGCCCAGCCCGTCCCCGACGCCCGTCCTGGTCGCGGCGCCCCTGACCGGCGTCCTCGTGTCGCCTGACCTCGCGAAGCGCCATCCGATCGCCGTCATGATCGACGACCAGGCCCTCGCCCGGCCGCAGTCGGGCTTCACGAACGCTTCGATCGTCTGGCAGGCACCGGCGGAGGGCGGGATCCCCCGGTACATGGCGATCTACGCCGAGGGCACGCCGCCGTCCGTCGGGCCCGTCCGCAGCTCGCGGTACTACTTCATCGCCTGGGCGGCGGAATGGCGCGCGCTCTACGTCCACGTCGGGGGATCGCCACAGGCGCTGTCCACGCTGGCGGCCAAGGGCAACGGCCAGTACGTGTACAACGCCGACGAGTTCAAGTACGGCGGCGGAGCCGGCTACCTCTGGCGGATCAAGACCCGCTTCCCGCCGCACAACGTCTACACGGACGGCAAGCACCTGCTTGCGCTGGCGAAGAAAGTGAAGGCGACCGCTGCGCCCAAGGCCGTGTGGACGTTCGCCCCGGACGCCCCGCTCGACCAGCGGCCGGTCGGTGGCACGATCGCGGTGCCATACCTGGCCAACAAGATCACCTACGCCTACGACCGGGCGTCGAACCGCTACCTCCGGTCGGTCCAGGGCAAGCCCCAGGTGGACGCGGCCACGAAACAGCGGGTGGCGCCGGCCAACGTGGTCGTCATGTGGATGGTCTTCGGACCGCTCAATGACGGCTCCGCGAAGCATCGACTCGAAGCCCAGCTCACGGGCACCGGCAAGGCCTGGATCTTCCGCAACGGCACGACCATCAAGGGCACCTGGAAGAAGGCGTCGATCACGGGTCCGACGCGCTTCTACGACGCGAGCGGCAAGCCCGTCACGCTGACGATCGGGCAGACCTTCGTCCAGGTGGTCCAGACCGGTACCGTCGTCAAGGTGGTGGCCGGCAAGGCGCCGCCGCTATCCACCGCGCCCTCGCCGTCCGCGTCACCCACGCCGTCGCCCTCCTAGCGCCCTCCGGCGCGCCCTGGCGGCGACGTCGGACGATAGCGGCCCGGACGCCCGTCCGGCCACCACCTCGGCGTACACGGCCCGCGTCTCGTTGGCGACGTCGCGCCAGGTCCGCCGCCCGTCGCCGGCGCGGACGGCCGCCGCGGCCGCGATGGTGCGGTGAACGGGCTCCTCGGCCCACGCGGCCCGGATCGCGAGCGCGAGGCGATCGGCGTCGCCGGGTTCGACGAGCAGCCCGGCCGTCCCGACGACCTCCGGCAGCGCTCCGACGGCGCTCGCCACGACCGGCGTCCCGGCTGCCAGGGCGTCCAGCGCGGCCAGGCCGGTCGCGTCGGCCGTGGCGGGAACGATGGCCGCCCGCGCCCCGGCCACCAGGCGGGCAGCCGCGTCGGCTCCCACGCCGGGCGCAAAGGCGAACTGGTCGCCGACGCCGGCGGCGCCGGCCTCGCGGGCCATGCCGGCGCGATCCTCGGGCGTCGCGCCGAGGATCAGGATGCGCGGCGGCCACGGCACGCTCTTCGGGAGGCGGACGGGCCGGCCGGCCGCGGCCAGGCGCGCCAGCGCCTCCAGCGTCGTCCGCAGGTCCTGCCGGGCGTCGTGGCGCCCGACGACGACGAGGTAGCGTTCGGGGAGGCCGAGCCGATCGCGCTCGATCGCAAGGTCGGCGCGGGCGGCGTCGCCGTCGACCGTGCCCGCAGCCGGCAGCGGCCGGTACGCATCCGACCCGGCCAGCGGCAGCACGCGGACGCGCGACGGCCGAAGCCGCAGGAGGCGGCATGCGGCCGCCCCCACCGCCTCCGTGCCGACGAGGACCACCGCCGCGTCGCGGAGCAGCTGTGCCCGGAGCCGCTGGCCGAACCGGGCTCCCGGCGTTCCCTGGTAGCGCTCCGGCAGCTCCCAGGGCGCGAGGTCCAGCAGGGTGGCCACGACCGGCAGGCCCGGCCCGATGGGCAGCGACCCTCCGACCGAATGAGCGACCGCGCCGGCGCCTCCTGAGCGGCGCGCCCCACGGGCGGCGCCCAGCGCGGCGCCACGGATCAGGAATGGATCCAGCGCCAGCGCGGCCGATCGGAAGACCCGCGTGACCGGCACCCGCCGACGGCCCGCGACCGGCAACCCCACCAGGTCGGCCAGCGGATCGTCCGCGCCGAGATCGAGGACCTCGACGAACGATTCGCCGGGAATCGGGTTCGCCGCGTAGGCGCCGAGGAGCGCTCGCAGGTATGCCGCGGTGATCGGGGCGCGACCGGGATCCTGGAGCGGCCGGGCGTCGATGACGACCCGGACGCCGGGCGGCGCCGGCGAGGCGGGCCTCGCCTCGCCGAGTCTCACGCGCCCCGTCGCGGGCCGCGGCCGCGCAGCTCGTCCAGGCGAAGGCGGACGGTGACGAGGAGGGCTTCGCCGACGATCCGGCGACTCATCTTCGACTGGCCGACGCGCCGGTCCTGGAACGTGACGGGGACCTCGCGCACGCTGGCACCGCGCCGCTGCGCCCGATACGTCATCTCGATCTGGAAGACGTAGCCGCCGGCGTGGACGCCGGCGAACTCGATCCCGGCGAGGGTCGTCGCTCGCCAGGCCTTGAAGCCGGCGGTCAGGTCGCGGACGGGAAGGCCGAGGACGATCCTGGCGAACAGGCTGCCGCCGCGGCTGATGACTGTCCTCCCGATCCCCCAGCCGATCACCGTCCCGCCGCGGGTGTAGCGGGAGCCGATGGCGAGGTCCGCGCCGTCTGCGAGCGCGCCGATGAGCCGCGGCAGGTCGGCCGGATCGTGCGACCAGTCGGCGTCGATCTGGGCGATGGCCGTCGCGCCGCCGTCGAGGGCAGCTCGAAAGCCGGCGAGGTATGCCCGGCCGAGGCCGGCCTTCCGGGCGCGATGGAGCACGCGGACACGGGCATCGGCGGCGGCCAGGTCGTCGGCAAGGTCGCCCGTCCCGTCGGGCGACCCGTCGTCCACGACGAGCAGGGTCGCGGCCGGCACGGCCTCGAGGATCGCGGTCGCGATGGCGGAGACGTTGTCGGCTTCGTTGTACGTCGGGAGGACGACCCAGGGTCGGGCAGCCACGTCGTCGGGCGGGACGGCGCCAGGCACGGCGGCAGACGCTTCCTGGGGGAGGATGTTCGCCGCGGGCGCGGCGGGCTCGGCAGAGGACGCATCGGCGGACGACGGCTCGGCGGACGTCGCCGCCGGCGAGCGGTCGGGTGTGGGCATGAGCGTCAGTGTAGCGAGGCCACCGGCCGCCATCGGCGCCAGCGCGGCCGCCGGAGGCGGCCGGCACCACGGGGACGGGCGTTGCCGACGCCCGTCGTCGCGACCCGTTCAGAGGATGGTGATGCCGAGCGTGCTCGCGTTCTGATGGCCGCCCGCGTCGACGGCGGTCACGGTTACGGTGGCGGGCCCGGGCGCTCCCTTGGAGACGATCGCCGACGCCGTCCACGTGCCGTCCGTGTTGCGGACGACGGTCATGGCCACCGGACTCCGGCCAGCCAGGCGAAGGCTGGCCGTCGGCGTGCCCCGCACCGGCTCCGAGCTCACGATGCGGACGCTGAGTCGCTTGCCGCCGGCGACGGTCGCGGAGGACGGCGCAAGGACGAACGCGTCCGCGAGGATGGATCGCGTGAGCGTGCTGGTGCCGAGCGGGCTCACCACCGTGAGTACGGCCGTGTACGTCCCGGGCGCCGCCCAGGCCCCGGTGCCGGTCGTTCCGTTCCAGGTGAACCCGTGGAGGCCCGGTCCCTCTGATGCCCGGACGAAGACGGTCCGGATCACGGCTCCGCTGCGGTCGACGATCCGCAGCGTCGCCCTCGCGCTTCGAACCAGGGTCCACGAGATCCGGGCCGTGGCGGCGAGCCGATCGCCATCCTGCGGGTAGAACTGGCCGGTCGACCAGCGCAGGCCGCGTGCCGTCCGGTCGACGATGACGGCGATGCGGCGGGTGGTCGCGTTTCCGGCGGCATCGCGCACGGCGAGCGTGGCCGTGTAGCGGCCGTCGGCGACGGCCCGGCCGGCGCCGTCGCGGCCCGACCACGAGATCCCCCCGGCCGCCCCGGCCACCGCCCGCCGGAGCGCGACCCGGCCGGACGATCCGGAGATGGAGAGCGTCCCGGTCGCGGGCTCGCTCGAGGTCCAGGCAATGGAGGCCGTCTCCGCGGCACCGTCGCCGTTGGGCGAGAACGTGCCCGGTTGCGTCCCCAGCGTGACAACCGGCTTCGTCCGGTCGAGGACGACGGTCCACGAGCGGGCCGCGGTGTTGCCGGCCGCGTCGAAGAAGCGCAGCGTGACCGTGCACGGCCCGTCCGGCGGAACCGTCCCCGAGCCGTCGCGCCCGTCCCAGGCGGTCGAGGCAGTCGATCCCGCGCCGACCAGCGTCCGGATCGTCGTGCCGCCGCGGGTCACGTCCAGCCGCCAGGCGATGGCGGCCCCGGCGGCCTTCCCCGTCACCCTGACACGGTCGGCGATCCCGTCGCCGTTCGGCGAGAAGGCGGCCGGGCCCAGGGTGGCCGCCGTCATGGCCGGTGGCACGGTGTCGACGATCACGGCGAACCGGGCGACCTGGGCCGCGGTCGCGGGGGTCGCCGACGGCCAGCGGTCGGTGACGCCCGCGGCCGACCCGGTGAGCTGCAGCAGGTACGTCCCATCCCGCACCCTGGCGCCCTTCGCCCGCCCGTCCCAGGTGGCGCGCTGGACGCCGCTGCCGCGAGCCCCGAGGGCGATCGTGGAAAGGACGGTCCCGTCGGGCCGGAGCACGCTGAGGCTCATCGACGAGAACGCCACGGCGTTGGTCCAGGTGATCGCGAGGGCGTCCTCGGCGCCGTCTCCGTTCGGTGAGAAGCTGCGGGCCGCGATCGCGGCCGCCGAGGTCCCGAGGCTGGACGCGCCGGCCCCGCCGAAGCCGACGTCGTGAATGCCCGCCGCGATGGCCGTCGCGTTGGGCGCGGTCCGCGCGGCCAGGAAGGTCGATCCGTTGCCTGATCCCGCGACCCACACGTAGCTCATCGGCAGGCCGACCGGCCCCCAGGTGGTGATGGGGCCGGTCACCTGCCACCAGGTGTAGCCGCCCGACGCGACCGGGCCGCCGGTGATCGCCACGACGTCGCCAGCCGCAAGGGTTCCGACCTGGTTCGCGGACGAGCTCGCGGAGGCTCGCACGTTCAGCGTGCTCGACGTGACGGTCGCAAAGCCACCCCTGGCCAGTGCCGGCCTGGCAGTGGCGACGGAGGCGACGTTCCAGGCCGAGAGATGCCCCTTTCCGTCGCGGGCCCTGACGCGGAACGCGGCACGGTGCCCATTCGTCCCGAGCCACACGCCGCTGGTCGCCTTCGTCGCGGACAGCCAGTTGGACCAGGCCCCGCCGTCGACGGAGACCTGGACGTCATAGCTGGCGACGCCACTCCAGTCGTCGACGCCGGACCAGGACACGGCGAACCCTTCGTCGTGCTCGGTCGCCGGCAGCAGGCGGATGCCGGTTCGTGGCGGCGTGGTGTCGCGCTGGAACTTGTCGATGAGGGCCTGCCAGAGCTCGGTCCGGGTGCCGTCGTAGCCGAGGGCCCAGATGCCCACGCCCTTGATGCCCAGCAGGTTCACGACGTCGTAGCGCGCCCGCAGCGTGGCCGCGTCGTCGTAGTAGAGCTGCCGCCACGTGGTCACGCAGCCGTATCTCGCCGTGCAGTTCTGCTTCTTGTAGGCGACCCACGCCGACACTTCGCGCGCGTCGTACCGACGCCCGTGCTGCGCGGCGACGGCGAGTGCATCGGTGTAGACGACGCTGACCGAGCCGCCGTACTTCGCGGCCGACTGGGTCCGCGCGTTGACGGCGCTCGAGACCGTGGACCACGCCCGGCCGTAGTAGGGGACGCCCAGCACGATCTTCGACGCGGGGACGCGCGCCTTGAAGGCGTTGATCGTGTCCGTCAGGTCGTAGGCCGGGCCCGACAACGGGTCGATGGAGCCCGCCGAGGAAGCGCCGGCCGTCCGGTAGTCGTAGCCCATGACGAACACGATGTCGGCGACACCCCTGGCGAGGGCGGCCTCGAGCGGGTACCCGGCCGGGGATCCCGTGGAGTCGAACGAGAGGTGGTAGCCGCCGCCGTAGCGCGTGAACTCGGCGCGGATCGACTTCAGCAGCGCGACGAACTCGTCCTGGTAGCCCGGCACGATCGGCTCGAAGTCCAGGTTGAGGCCGTCCGCGCCGCGCGCCCGTACGGCGGCCACGGCCTGCCGGGCGAGGCGGGCCCGGGCGCTGGGACTGCCGAGGAGGGCCGCCTGCTGCTGGGCCTGCCCTGGCGTCCAGGCGAACTCCTGGATCGTCAGCGTGACCCGCGTGTGCTGGCGATGGGCCGTGTTGATGACGCCGGTCATCGACGAGCTCGTCCAACCGGCCCAGCCGGTGGTCAGCGACCCGTTCGCGTTGTGGGTCTCGAGATTGCCGGAGCCGTCGACGCCGACGCCGAAGTAGGCGATATACGAGAGCACGTCGTCATGCAGGCGGGCGGACTTCAGCTCCCAGTACGGGAGGAAGCCATAGACCTCGCGGCGAAGGCCGGCTGCGGCATCCTCCGCGGCTGCCGAAACCGGCGGGACGACGGCCGACGCCGCCGTTGCGGCAGTGCCGACGGCGCCGGACGGCGCATCCACGGGCAGGGTGGACTGCGTGGGATCGGCCGGCCAGCCGGGACCGCCGGACCCCGCCGAGCCGGCACCCGGCGCTCCGCCGGGCCCCCCGGGTCCTGCGGTGAGCTGCGTGCCGCTCTCCGTGCCGGCCGCCAGGGCGCGCGGCGCTGTCCCGCCGACCGGGGCGGTATCGCCCGGATGGGGCGAGAAGCCGACGGTCACACGACCGCCGGGCTCGAAGGTCACGCGGTCTCCGGCATGCGCCTGGGCATCCAGGTACATCTGGGTCGGCTCGTCCGGCGCGGCGGGAGCGGCCTGCTGCCCGGCGGTCGGCGGCTCGCCGGCCGGATCGGTCGACGGCGCGGCCGGGAGGGCGCTCGAACGACCCGGCGCGGCGGTCGGGCCGAGGACCTCGGTGATGCCACTCGCGGTCGCGCCGGTCGGTGCCCCGGGCGCGGCCGCGGACTCAGCGGCTGCGGGCGCAGGCGCCGCGAGCCGCGCTGCCGGCGACCGGACGTCGGCGCTGGTCGAGCCGGCCCCGACCGGGGCGGCGGCCATCCCGACCAGGACGGCGACGAACGCCGCGGCGGCACGGACGCAGCGGCGACGGACAGGCGGGCGGGCGGCGCGGGGCAGGGTCACGTGGCTCCCTCGTCGACGGGGCTCGGCGACGGCCGACCTGGCGGCGTCGAGCGGCGACCTCCCGTGGACGGGCACGGCCTGCGGGTGGCGGGACAGCGGTACCCTACCCCGGGTCGCGGCTCAGGTCCAGCCCGAGGAGGTCCTGCCGGCCCCAGTACGGTCGGGTGCGGTGAGGTCCGGTGACGATCACGCGACGGCACCGCGCCGGCGCCGCCCTCCGCGTCAGTGGATGCGGTACGTGGCCGTGCTGGTGTTGTAGCCCCGACTCGTGTCGTACCCGCGGACACCCAGGCTGAGCGTTCCGGCCCGGCCCGCCCTCAGCAGCCGGTACGTGACCCGATACGTGTAGGTGCCGGTCCGGATGGCCGTGACGCCGTGGGCCTTGACCCCGGGCTGGCGGATCGTAACGATCGGGTTCCGCGAGAGCTTCTCAGTCGACGTGATGGAGATCGTGATCGACTGGCCTCGGGCGGGCGTCGTGTCGGAGACGGCGATGGCGAATGCGTCCGCGAGGACGCGGACCCGTTCGGTGGTCGCCAGCGTCCCGTCCGTCACGGCGACGGTCGACGTGTACCAGCCGCGTGGAGCCATCGCTCCGCCTGCCGTTCGCCCGTTCCAGGCCCACGCGTAGGTGCCCGGAGCCAGGGGTGCGGCGGCATACCTCGTGGCGACGACGTTCCCGCGCGCGTCGACGATCGTCCACGTTGCCGTGGCCGCCGTGTCGAGGACGAACGAGAGCCGATCCGTGGCCGCGATCCGATCACCGTCCTGCGGGTAGAAGCGAGACTGGGCCGCCGCCACCTTCGACAGCGCCGTGTAGACCTGGACCTGGCCGGCGATCGCGGCACCGCGGTTGCCCGCCAGATCGATGGGGGTCACGACGAGCGCATAGGCGCCGTCCGGCGCATAGGCGCCGGTCGCCGTACGGCCGTCCCAGGCCACCTTGCTCGAGCCGGCCGGCGCAGCCACGACGTCGTGGCGGACGGTCGTTCCACCGCTGATGCGGACCGCCACATCCAGCGAGCCCGCCTCCGTCGTGGCGAACGTCGCGGCCACGGTCTCGTTGACGCCGTCACCGTTCGGCGAGAACGTGGGCACCGCCGAACCGAGGCCGCCCGACAGCGTCGGAGCGACGGTGTCGACGCGGACGGTGGCGCTGGACGTGCCCGTCGGGTTGCCCCAGGCATCGTCGGCAGAGAGCGTGACGGTGTACGTTCCGTCGGCGACCGGCGTGCTGCCGTGACGTCCATTCCAGCTCGAGGACAGCTGTCGTCCGGCGGCCGGCGTGAGGTCGGCGACGACGGCGCCGCCGGCGGCCGTGATCCGGACGTGCCAGGAGACGGATTCCGAGGCGGTCGCGGTGATCGGGATCGTGTCGCCGGACCCGTCGCCGTTCGGGCTCAGGAATCCGGTCCCCGTGTCCACCATCCAGATTCGCGGGCCTTCGCTGTCGCGCGGCGTCAGGCCGCTGCCTGCGACGTAGCCGTCGCTGGTGCCGTCGAGCGTCGTGACGTGGAGCACGGGGCTGCCATCGGCCGAAGGTGCGCCGATTTCGAGGACTCGCAGGCGGGTCGAGGCCGCCAGGGTCCGCACCGCGTCGCCGGTGAGCGTCGCGTCGCCGAACTCGGGAGCGCCGGCGACGGCCGTCACGTCCGCTGCCCCCGGAGCCCGGAACGCGGTCGGGTCGACGTCAGTCGAGGCGAACGGCGCACCGGTCACGAAGTCGGTCGTGAGCCCGGGCGTGGTCACGAGCGACCGGTAGAAGTTTGTGTACGTGCCGCCGCTGATGGTGTCCGGGTCGGCCATCGCCGTTCGGCCGGGCGTCCGCGTGCTCGCGAACGAGAACGCGTGGTGAGCCGCCCAGGGGTCGGCAGTCCAGAGGCTGGCGATCGTCTGGTGCGTCGTGAACAGCGCGTCGATGTAGTAGCTCGGGTTGTTGTGGCCGTCGGCGATGACGGCGGAGGCGCCCGCCTTCATGAAGCCCGCCGCGAAGTTGTCGATGCGCTGCTTCGCAGTTGCCAGCGACGGCTGCGGCTGGCCCGGTTCGGAATTGCCGGACGCGTAGCAGAGATGGCTGAGGATGACGACCGCTCCCGGCGCCAGCTGGATGGAGCTCCCGACGTACGATTCGCCGTAGTACGTGTTGTTGGAGTCGCCCTTGCCGGCGGCGGCGTTCAGCCCGAACCCGTCCTGGGTCGTGGGCCGCAGCACGCTGCTGTACGGGCTCGGGAAGCCGTTGCCGTGGCCCATGTACACGACGATGCTGGCCCCGCTGAGGGCCGACTTCACCGCGGCCCAGGTCGCGTTGGGACTGTAGACCTTGACCACCTTCGTGGTGTACTTCGCGGCCGTGGCGGCGACGACGTCCATCGCGGCGCGGTACGAGGGCGTCACGCTGTGCGTGGCTCCGACGACGAGGGCGATCTTGATCACGGGCGCGGCCGCGGCAGCGGGCGTCGCGCCGGCGGCTCCGACGAGGGCGAGGGTCAGGAGGCCGGCCATCAGGCCGGCGGCAGTGCGTCGCACGATCGAGGATCTCCTTCCGGTGAGTCCCCGTAACCTTCCGCTCCGCGACGCGTGGCCTCTATCGCGCCATGGTCAGCGTCCGGCGGGCCGGAGGGACTACGCGCGGGTGGGTCCGGTGCGGTGCGGTGCGGCGCGATCCGCGCGCGGCGTGCAGCGGACGGTCGCGCCGGTGTGCCACCGCACCGCGGACGGTGCCGTCTTCGTGACGGCTGCCCTGTCGAGTGAGCGGTCAGCCGCCCCCGCGGAGGCGCTCGACCAGGGCTCGCAGCGGCGGGTTGGCGAGGTCGCGCTGGGACAGGATCGGCCTCCCGTCGGGCGTGCCGGCAACGGCCGGCCAGGGCACCGCGGCGGCGGGATCGTCCCAGGCGAAGCCAAGCTCGTCGGTGCCGTCGTACTCGTTCGTGACGAGGTACACGAGCTCCAGCGGAGCCAGGGCCAGGAAGCCGTGGGCGACGCCCGTGGGGATGGTCACCGTGCCGTCCTCGTCCAGCTCACGCGCCTCCACGACCGGCCGGTCGGCCCGCCCGGCGACCATCGCCCGGACGTCGACCAGCGCGACCCAGGCTCGACCGCGAGCGACGATCCAATGGTCGAGCTGGCGGCGGTGGAAGTGGAGGCCCCGGAGCACGCCCGGGGCCGACGACGACAGGTTCGCCTGTGCGAAGCGGGCGTCGGCAAGGCCGGCGTCGGCGGCGCTCATGGCGCCGAAGGCGCTGGCGCGCCACAGCTCGCGGAACGTGCCGCGGACGTCGCCGTGGCGCTCGATCCTGCCCCAGCGGACCCCCGGCAGGTTCGACGGCGCCGCGGAGCCGCCGGGCAGCGGCTGCCCGCTCACCGGGCGCCTCCCGCGCCGGCGCCGCTGCGCGCCCGGAGCAGGGTGGGCAGGTAGTCCTCGAACGCCTCCTGCCACGGCCGGAGCGAAGGAGCCCCGTCCGCCGGCGACGCGGCCAGGACCGCCCATGCGGGCGGCGCCGACGCGCGCGACCAGCTGGAGAGCGGCACGTCCATCACCTCCACGGCGATCCCCGCGGCGGCCAACGCATGGCGCGCCCAGGCGGCCCGCGACGCCACGCCTGCGTTGACGACGTGGTGCAGGCCGGCGACCGATCCGGTGCCGATCCGGTCCACGATGGCCTCGGCCAGGTCCGGCGCGTACGTCGGGCTGCCGACCTCGTCGCCGACCACGCGAAGCGACTCGCCTGCGCCACGGGCCCGGTCGGCTGCCGCGAGGACCTTCGACGGGAAGTCGTTGCCCGGCGGCCCGTAGAGCCACGCCGTTCGGACGATGGCCAGCTGCGGTACGTCGGGCCGGGCGGCCGGATCCGCGGCGATCGCGCCGTGGTGGCGGAGATACGCGGCCTGGGCGGCGTTCTCGCCGGCCAGCTTGCTCGCTCCGTACGGGTTCCCCGGTGCGGGCCGGTCTCCCGGCAGGTACGGGCGGCCGTCCGTCCGCCGCCCGTCGAACACTTCGTTCGTGGACACCAGCACCAGGTCCGTTCCCGCGCCGGCGCAGGCTTCGGCCAGCTCGGCGACGGCGAACGCGTTCCGGCGCATCGCCCGCTGCGGCTCGCGTGCGCAGCCATCGACGTCCGTCCAGGCGGCCGCGTGGATGACAACGTCCGGCGCGTCCCGGTCGACGCAGCGGGCGGCCGCACGGGGATCATCGAGGTCGTAGAAGGGCCGGCTCCAGGCAAGCGGGCCCCTGGGCCCGGCGAACGGGGCGTCGGCGAGCGCCGCCGTGAGCGCCCGCCCCAGGCGCCCGCCGGCGCCGGTGATCGCGACGCGCACGATCACGACGGGCCGGGCTCGACCGGGACGCCCCCCGCAAGCCGGCTGCCGTACTGGCGCTCGTAGTAGGTGTTCCAGTCGCCGGACCGGATCGATCGCCACCAGGCCTCGTTCGCGCGATACCAGTCGATCGTCCGGGCGAGACCCTCGTCGAAGGGCACCGCGCCGCGCCAGCCGAGCGCCGCCAGCTTCGCGCCGTCCATGGCGTAGCGACGGTCGTGACCGGGCCGGTCGGCCACGGAGCGCACCAGCGACCAGGGCTTGCCGAGGTGCTCCAGCAGGAGCGCCACCACCTCCCGATTGGCGACGTCGTGGGAACCGGGGATGTTGTAGACCTCGCCGGCGGCGCCGTTGCGGAGCACGAAGTCGATGGCCGCCGCGTGGTCGGAGACGAACAGCCAGTCGCGGACCTGGAGGCCGTCGCCGTAGAGCGGCAGGGGCAGGTCGTCGATGGCGTTCGTGACGAACAGGGGGATGAGCTTCTCGGGGTGGTGGTACGGGCCGTACGTGTTGGAGCCGCGGGTGATCACGACGTCCAGGCCATAGGTCACGAAGTAGCTCCGCGCGAGCAGCTCGCCCGCCGCCTTGGCCGCCGCGTACGGGGAGCGCGGCAGCGAGCGCGTCGCCTTCGCGGGAGAATGCCCGTCTCCACGGACCCGTAGACCTCGTCGGTGGAGACCTGGAGGAAGCGTGGCGGCGCCGCCCGATCACCGGCCGCGGCGCGCTCCGACGCTCGCCGAACCGCCTCCAGCAGCACGTGGACGCCGTCGACGCCGGTGCGCAGGAACGCCGACGGATCGAGGATCGAGCGGTCGACATGGGACTCGGCGGCGAAGTTGACGATCGCGTCCGCCTCGGCCACGAGCGGCTCGACGGCGGCGGGGTCGGCGATATCGCCGCGCACGAAGCGGAGCCAGCGCGGCCTGCTCCGGGATCGCCCGGACCGGCGCGAGATTGGCGACGTTGCCCGCGTAGGTGAGCTTGTCGAGGACCGTGATCGTGGTCCCGTCGCGGCGGTCGAGGACGTCCCGGACGTAGCAGCTGCCGATGAATCCGGCGCCGCCCGTCACGAGCAGGTGGGCGGCCGAGCCGGGAGCCGTCATGCGGGCCCGCGTCGGCGCGCCGCGGGCGGGCCAGACGGCCGTGGGTCGACCGGCCGCTGGGGCGGCGGGTCCAGGCTGACCGGCCTCGGCGGCGTCCGACGCCAGGGCGGCGGCCCTGAGGAGCGACGGAACCGTCCCGGCGTCGGTCCATTCGCCGTCGTAGCGCGGGGCGAACAGGCCGACCATCCGGGATGTAGTGGTTGAGGACGTCCGTGATCTCCAGCTCGCCACGCCCGGACGGGACCAGGTCGGCGATCACGTCGAACGCGTCGGGGCGGAGGAAGTAGACGCCGATCGGGATGAGGTCGCTCTTCGGATGGGCCGGCTTCTCCTGGAACCCGACCACCGTCCCGTCGGGAGCGAGCTCGGCCACGCCGAAGCGGGCCGGGTCGGGGACGCGGTAGAGGAGGGTTCCGGCGCCCCACCGGCCGCGCTCGAACTCGGCCGCCTCGGGCGCCAGCCGGGGCCCGCGCAGGATGTTGTCGCCGAGCACGCAGCAGAACGCGTCGTGGCCGACGAAGTCGCGGGCAAGGCCGATGGCGTGGGCGATCCCCAGGGCGCCGCGCTGGTAGCGATAGGTGAGGCTGAGGCCGAAGTGCTCGCCGTCGCCGAGAAGCTCCACGACGTCGCCCACGCTCTTGCCGCCGACGATCACCATGACCTCGCGGATGCCCATGCCCGCCAGGGTCTCCAGCGGGTAGTAGATCATCGGCCGGTCGTAGATCGGCAGCAGGTGCTTGTTGGTGACGATGGTCAGCGGGAACAGCCGCGTGGCGGTACCGCCGGCGAGGACGACGCCCTTCATCAGGCGGCGATCGTAGCAGGGTGGGCGCGGAGGGCGGGGCCGTCGACGCGCCCGGCTCGAGCCGCGGTCACGGCGCCGCGGAATCAGACGGCTGGGGCGAGGCGATGTCCGACGGGTTCGGGATCCCGCCTTGGTAGCTCGTGATGACGAGCACCAGCTCCAGTCGATCCAGGTCGACGGCGGGGTCCACGAAGGCCGTCTGGACGACCGCGTTGGGGTCTCGCTGGACGTCGATCACGCGACCGATGACGAGCCCCTTCGGATAGGGCGATCGAAGCCCTGTCGCCAGCGTGATCCCTGCCGTGACCACCTCGTCACCGATGGAGATCCGCTGCGTCGCGTCGATCTTGTCCATGACCAGGGTGTCGCCGAGGCCGCCGGAGACTTCGCCGGTGGCCCCGGAGGAAGCGATCTGGCCGACCACCGTGCTGCCCGGATCGTTCATGAGGATGGCCGTGGCGGCCTGCGAACCGACCGCGTTCACGCGGCCGACCAGCGCGCCCCCGGCACCGATGACGACGTCACCGACGACGATCCCATCGGCACTGCCGGCGTCGATCGTGACCACGCGGTCGACGCCGGCGACGTCCCGGCCGATGACCCGGGCGGCGACGGTCGCGTACTTGAGCGAGCTGCGGATCTGCAGGAGCGCCGTGAGCTGGGAGTTCTCCGTGGACAGCGCCTGGAGGCGCGCGTTGTCGGCGGTGAGCCGATCGTTCTCGGCTCGGAGCGCTGCGTTGTCCTGGCGGAGGTGGTCGATCTCGCTGAACGCCGAGATCACCGAGGCCGCGTCGCGCCCCACGCCGTTGAGCATGTCCTGGGCCGGGGCCAGGGCGAACTTCAGTCCCAGCTCCAGCTGTCGGACGGGACCGGTCGAGCTCACCGTCAGCAGGCCCACGCTGATCAGGACCAGCACGCCGAACGTGATCACGCGGCGCCGGGCGATCCGCGGTGCCCGATGGCCGTACCCGACGAGGCGACCGCCCATCGCGGGTGACCGCTAGCGCGGCGGGCGGGCGTACGTGTCGGCCACGAGCACCCGGCTCATCTTGTCGAGCTCTTCGAGCACCACGCCGGTGCCACGGGCCACGCACGTCAGCGGGTCGTCGGCGATGTGCACGGGCATCTGTGTCGACTCGGCGACGCGCCGGTCGAGTCCCAGCAGGAGCGCCCCGCCGCCGGCCAGGACCACGCCCTGGTCCATGATGTCGGCCACCAGCTCCGGCGGCGTTTCCTCGATCGTGTCCTTGATCGTGTCGACGATCTGCTGGACGGACGACTCGATGGCCTCGCGGACCTGGTCCGCGCCGACCTCCACGCTGCGCGGCAGGCCGGTCAGGAGGTCGCGGCCGCGGAGCATGACCCGCTGGCTGTCCCAATCGCCCGGCGATGCCGATCCGATGGCGATCTTGATGTCCTCGGCCGTGCGCTCGCCGAGCAGGAGGTTGTACTCGCGCCGGGCGAAGGAGACGATGTCCTGGTCCATCTCGTCGCCGCCGATCCGGATGCTCCGCGAGACGACGATGCCGCCAAGGCTGATGACCGCGACCTCGGTCGTGCCGCCGCCGATGTCGACGATGAGCGAGCCGGTCGGCTCGGAGACGGGCAGCCCGGCACCGATGGCGGCGGCCATCGGCTCCTCGATGAGCCGGGCCCAGCGGGCTCCCGCGTTGAGGGCCGCGTCGCGGACCGCCCGCTTCTCCACCTCGGTCACGCCCGACGGGATGCCCAGGACCATGCGCGGACGCGGGATGAGCCCGATCCGGTCGTGGACCCGGTGCACGAAGTACTTGATCATCTGCTCCGTGACGTCGAAGTCACTGATGACGCCGTCGCGGAGCGGGCGGATGGCAATGATGTTGGCCGGCGTCCGGCCGACCATCCGCTTGGCCTCGGCGCCGATCGCCAGGACGCGCTTGGTCTTCGCGTCGATGGCGACGACGCTCGGCTCGCTGATCACGATGCCTCGATCGCGCACGTGGACGAGCGTGTTCGCGGTCCCGAGGTCGATGCCGATGTCGCGGGAGAACAGGCTGAGGAGCGCGTCGAGCATGATGCGGGCGAAGATCCTGCGGTACGGTGACTGACGTAGCGGGCGCGCCGGGGGGCGGCGGCGCGTCGCCGCACGAACGCGCGACCCGCCGGCGAGGCCGCTGGCGGAGTATAGCGCCCGGGCCGGAGGGCCCCGCCCCCGGTCCGCCGATCTCGGAGCGTGGCGACGGCGGCAGTCGCGCCGGCGACCTGCGAGCGGCCGCACCCCGCGTACGGCCTGCAATCGACCCGTGGCGGGCGGCCGGACCCGCGACGCGGTGCCACCTCACGACGCGCGCGGAGCACCCCGGTCGAACGCGACGCCACGGTCGCGCAGGGACACGAAGGCGTCGTGGCCGACCACGACGTGGTCGAGCACTTCGATGTCGAGGAGCCTCCCGGCGGCGAGCGCCTCGGCCGTCAGGTGGAGGTCTTCGGGCGAGGGGGTCGGATCGCCGGACGGGTGGTTGTGGGCCAGGATGATGCCCGCGGCGTTGCCGCGGACGGCGTCCCGGAACAGCTCGCCGACCCGGACCAGGCTCGACGACACGTTGCCCTGGTAGACGGTCACCACGCGCTGGACCGCGTTCTTCGCGTTGAGCAGGACGACCCGCAGCTCCTCGCGCTCGAGATGGCCCATCTGGGGCATGAGGCGCTCCGCCACGTCGCGCGGCGAGCGCACGGTCCAGCGGCTGTCGGGCCAGGAGGCGACGGCCCGCCGCCCGAGCTCGAACGCGGCCGCGAGCTGGGCGGCCCGGGCGGTGCCCACGCCGGGAAGGCCCACGAGCTCGAAGTCGGTGGCCTGGGCCAGGCCGGCCAGGCCGTCGTGGCGGGACAGCGCATCCTCCGCCAGGTCGACGGCGCTGCGGCCGCGCGTGCCCGATCCCCACACGATCGCGATCAGCTCCGCGGCAGACAGGCCGGCTGGCCCGCGGAGCGCCAGGCGCTCCCGGGGCCGCTCGTCGGCCGGGAGCTCCCGGATCGCCCGGGCCGGCCGGACGACCGGCGATGCCGACCGCGGGGCGACGGTATGGTCGGTTGCGGCTGGCCGGGATCCGTCTGGCAGCACGACCTGGGACCTCCAGGGACGGGCGGGTCTTCTGGGTTCCCGAGCCCGGAGGACGGAGCCCGCCGATTCCCCCGCCCTCCGAGCCCAGGAACAGGCCGGATGCTACCGGCAGCCCCTCAACCGGCAATCAATCGCGAAGACCTCGGGCACGGCGGCGTGGTGCGCCGAACGCCGGGTCGAGGCGCGGGCAGCGGAGCCCGGCCCGCCGGCGCCCGTACGGGGCGTTCGCGTCGTCAGCCGGCCCGCGCTGCGGGCGTCAGCCGATCCCGGAACCGTAGGCCAGCACCAGCAGGAGCGGCAGCCCGTTGTACGCGGCGTGCAGGGCGATCGGCGCGATGAGCGTTCGCCGGCGCAGGAAGATCCACCCCAGGGCCAGGCCGACCGGGATCCTGATCGCGAACGCGATGAAGGCCTGGGTCGCGGCGACGGCGAACGTGTCACCCGACGTGAGCGTCAGGACGTGGATGGCGGCGAAGAAGATGGCGCCGCCGACGAGCGCCCAGCGCCGGCTTCTCGCCCGGCTCCAGGCGGTCGTGACGAAGCCACGGAAGAACGTCTCCTCCCAGATCGGCGCGATCAACGCAGCCGCGAACAGGGCGATCGCGGCGCTTGCCACATCGGGAGCGGACTCCGGCGTCACCGGGATCGGCGCCTCGGGCGTGACGCCGCTGATGGAAGTGAGGAGCACGGCGAGCGCGGTGCTCACGACCAGCACCGGGATGGCCAGGAGGACGCCCCAGGCGACGTCGGCCAGGGGCGCACCCTCGCCGGCCCGCGGCAGCCGCGCGCCCATCTCCCGCCAGCTCAGGGCGCCGGGGTCGACGACCAGGAGCCGCACCAGGCCCAGGGCCGTGGCCGCGGAGATCAGCACGGAGACGAGGACTTCGACCGCCGTCGACATGCGGTCGCCGACCGCAAGGAGGACCAGGAGCTGGACGACGAGGCTGGCCGCGAAGGCCGCGGCGAACACGATGAACGGCGACGGTCCCGTGTAGCCGGGCGCGCCGTCCGCGGTTCGCTGGAGGCCCTGGGCGCCGGCCGCCGCGATGAGGCCGAGCGTGAGCGCGACCAGTCCTCCGACGAACAGGACCACGACGCCAGCGCCCTGGGCGCCGCTGAGTGCGCCCGCGACGGCCGCGCCCAGGCCGGCGAGCGACAGTGCCCAGCCGGCAGCGTAGAGGCCGGGGGCCGCCCGTCCCTCGAGATCGAACGTGCCGCGCCGGGGTGGGTGATCGGGCCCGGGCGGTGCCGGCGGCGCGGAAACGGGGTCGAGGCCCGAAGGCGGCTCCAGGCCGGGACCCGAAGGCGGCTCCGGACCGGGCCCGCTCAGGTGGTCTGGCTCGGCCGCGACGCCGTCGAGGAGCGTGCGCGCGAGGTCCGCACCGGTGGCGCGCCGCCCGCCGCGGCATTCGCGGCCACCGGCAGCGGCGCCGGCGCAGGCGCGACGGGCCAGAGCGCCGACTCGGGCTCGCGGACGGGCCGCGGGACGGCGCCGATCGCACCGACCGCCTCGCGGCGCTCGAAGTCACGGCCGCACCAGGCGCACAGCGACCATTCGAGGCCGACCAGCTTGTTGCAGTTCGGGCAGACGCGCTTGAGTCGCGTCCGGCAGGTCGGACAGAGGATCCACTCCTCGTGGACCTTGCGCCGGCACGTCGCGCAGTGCTCGATGGCCTCGATCTCGGCCATGAGCGCCTCTTCGGCCAACCCGCGCTCGAACGCCTCCCCCATCCGTTCCTGGGGCCGGACGATCTTGTAGACCGGCACCGCGAAGATGAAGAACAGCGGCGTGAAGGCGATGATGAGCGTCGCCGCGAGGTACGGCAGCACCGGGTTGGACGTGCGGAGCTGCATGTCGCGGAAGGCCCAGAATGCGACCGCGACCCAGATGATCGCGATGTACAGCGCGATCGCCTGGATCCCGAGCTGGACGATCGGCGAGCCGATGAAGCCGCCGATTGCGTCAGTGAAGCCTTTGAAGATGTCGGTGGGCATCCGTTGCGCTGCCTCCGTGCCCGGTGTCACGCTCCGCCGGCCCGAGGATCGCGCCGGCGATGCTGCCGGGCAGTGTAGCAGGGCCTGCGTCCCGCTCCCGCCGATGACGACCCGCCGTGGCGGGCGCTCGGCGGGCCGTCACGAGACGTTCGGCGGCTCCTCCGCGTGACGAAGGACCAGGATCGCGCCGGCGGCAAGCGCGGCCGACGCAAGGGCGAGCAGGTCGATCCCGACGCCAACGGCGTACTTCGAGGTGAGGTACGTCCAGGCGATCCCGAACAGCGCGCCGCCGTCGACAAGGGGCAGGACGCCGTACGCCAGCCACTCCGGCACGCGCCCGGGCATCAGCCCGAGGGCGAGGACGAGCACGGTCGCGGCAAGCGGCAGGAGGTTGCCCGGCGAAGCCAGTCCCCACTTGGCGAAGTAGCTCAGCCCGATGTCGCCGCCGATCACGACGCCGGTGGGCCCGCCGGCCCATGGCAGGAAGACCGCGACGGCGCCGGCGAGCGCCCCGATCACGACCAGGCGCGGGCCCAGGCCCGGGGGGAGGATGAACGGGAGATCGACGGCCGACGGTCGCGGCGGCCGTGGCGCGGCGGACGGGCCCGGCGTTGTGCCGCTCCTGTCCCGAGCGGGCGTGGATGGGACTCCCGGCGCAGGCGTGGTCCCGAGCGGCCCCGGCGTGGTCCCGAGCGGCCCGGGCGCCGTCCCAGGTGGCCCCGGCGGCGTCCGGAGCCAGGGCGAAGGGCGGGCCGCTGCCTCCTCGGGCGCACGCGAACGTGGTGGCGCCCCGGTGCCCCACCACTGCTGGGATTCGTCGGACGCATCGGCGGCGGGGGGCCCGGACGGTCGCGAGAGTGCCGGCGGCAGCGCGGACACGCCCGTCCCGAACGGACGATTGCCACCGGCCGAGGCGGCCGATCCGGCTCCGGACGGCGCGGCGATGGCCGCCGGGATCGAGGGCGACTGGGCGGCGTTCGGCGGCTGATCCGGTGCGCCGCCTGCCGGTTCGTCCGGTGCGGGCTCAAGGGCTGCCGGATCGTCCCGTGCGAGCTCACCGGCTGCCGGTTCGTCCGAGGCCGCGACGGACCCCGCGTCCGCAGCGGCTCCGACCGCCCGAGCGTCGGCAGCGGGCGTCGGCGCGGCTCGTCCACGCACGGTCGCGAGGAGGGCCCCGCACGCCGGACAGGAGAGGCGGCCACCCGCGACGGCTTCACCGCATTCGGGACATGTCCGCGACTCGCTCAACTCCGGATCCTCCGGCGGTGATGAACGGCATCAGTCTGGCACGGCCGAGCCCCGATGGGCGAGCGGACGCAGGGTGCCGGTGGTACCGGCGGCCCGCGCGATTCGTCGGCCCCGACGGCCGGGGGGCCGATCACGCAGCGTGGCTAGTGGCGCGACCTGGAAGCGCGCAGACGGTTGTCCGCCGGCTGCCCGCGACCAGGAGACTTGGTCGGCCGGAACGTGGAGTCACAACGAATCGTGGGATCGGGCGTGACCGGCACGCCCACGGCAGCTGCGAGCGACCAAGCATCCCTGGTAGCGCGTGATCGCGGGCGGGGCCACGGTCCCGATCGTCGTCGGAACCGACGAGGCTCCAATGAGTCGCGACGCTAGTCACTCACCGCGATGCGCCGGGCAGACTGCGCCGTCCACAATGCCGCCCGCCATGCCGCCGCGGCCGCCGCCACGGCGAGCAACGCGAGCCACGTGACCGCCAGCGCGAGAGCGACGAGGATGAGCTCGGGCAAGGCCGGCCCGCCGAGAACCGCCGCCTCGGCCCACGAACCGATCACGGCCGTCGCCAGCAGCGCCAGCCCGAGGGCGACGATCGAGCCGGCGAGTCCGGTCAGCAGCGTGGCCAGGCTGGTCGCCGGAGTTCGGGCGAGGTCGACGGCGGCGGCGGCCAGCGCCCGGACCGCACCGTCGCCTGCCAGGACCACGCGTCGTGCCGCCAGGCCACCGACCACCTCGCAGGCCAGCCAGGTCGCCACGATGGCCGCGGTCGCCGCGGGCGCGCCGGCCACGACACGTGCCCACAGCGGCACGCCGAGGTCGCTCGGGAGGCTGAGCTCCCGATAGCCCGCGCTGATGTAGGCCGGAAGCGACGCCGCGATGGCGCCCGCCACCGGCAGCAGCAGGGTCAGCCGGATGACGGCCACCCGGACGATGCCGCGGGCCGCGCCTGGGTCGGTCCCCGCGCCTGGCCGCGCCACCGGCCGGAGCGCCGCCATGACCCCATCGCCATCGCCTGGGCCTGGCTCGATCGTCGCCCGGTACAAGGCCGTCTCGGCGGCCGCGGCGATCACGGTCCCGGCCACGATGGCGGCCAGCGCGATGGCCACGGCGCCCGCCGCCATGAGCACGAAGCGCGGCGTCGGGCCCGCCGGCGTGACCGAAGTCGGGCCGACGAACGTGGCGAGCGCCACGAACGACGGCAGGGCCACGATCGGAGCGGCCAGCAGGAGGATTCCGCCGCGTGCGAGGAACGCGGAGAGCGCCAGCACCCACAGGGCCGGACGCTCCCCGGCCAAGCGGGTTGCCGCGATCATGCCGCGGAGCCACGACGGCGGTGGGACGGCGGCCCCTCCGGCGCGAATCGCCGTTCCGTCCATCTCTTCGAGCGTGCCGCTCGCCACCATCGGGACGCGTCTCCGGCGAGCGTTACGGCGACGGGCTCGGGGCGGGGCTCGGGCTCGAGGCCGGGCTCGGGATCGGCGACGGGCTCCCCGTCAGGACCTCGAGCCGAGCCAGCGCTGCCTTGACCTTGGCGATCTCGATGCCGTACGTGCCGAAGTCGCCGGCGCGCAGGGCCGCCTGGGCAGCGTCGTAGTGGTCGTTGGCGTAGCGGATCAGTCCGGGAAGGTCGGTCGGCAGCACTTCGATCCCGCCCGACGGCGACGGCGTGGCCGATGCCCCGGGCGATCCGGATGGGGTCGGCGAGCCGCCGGGCGCCGGCGATGGCCCTGGCGACGGCGACGGGCCGGTCCCGGCGAGCAGCAGCTGCAGCGCCTGGCCCAACGAGTCACCCCACACCACGTTCGTCGGGCTGGCGACGACCACCTTGGTCAGGGCCGGAATCGGCGAGTTCGTCGATTGGAGGTAGATCGGTTGCAGGTAGATGATCGAGTCCTGGACGGGCACGACGATCAGGTTGCCCAGCACGACCGTGCTGCCTCCCTGCCGCCAGAGCGAGAGCTGGGAGCTGATGGCAGGCTCGGCTTCGATGCGCGCCTCCACCTGATCCGGTCCGAAGATCGACGACGTGTCGGGGAACTGGAAGACGTCGACCTGCCCGTAGTTCGGGGCGTCATTTCGGGCGGCGATCCAGGCGATCATGTTCGGCCGCTTCGCCGGCACCATCGGCTGGAGCAGGAGGAACTCCCCGTTGGCCTGGCCGGGCATCCGCATGTAGACGTAGTAGGCCTCAGTCGGGAGGACACCGGTGGTCGTGTCGCCGGTTCCCGACGTCTGCGGCACCTTCCAGAGGTCGTTCGACTGGTAGAACACGGCCGGGTCCGTCACGTGGTACCGCGCGTACATCGCGGTCTGGACGTTGAACAGCTCCTCGGGCACGCGCAGGTGGGCGCGCAGGTCCGACGGCATCTGGTCGAGGGGCTTGAAGAGCGTCGGGAAGACGCCGCTCCAGGCCCGGACCAGCGGATCGGTCGGGTCGGCGACGTAGAACGTCATCGTGCCGTCGTAGGCGTCCATGACGATCTTGACGCTGTTGCGGATGTAGTTGAACGAGGCGCCGGTCAGGCCGCTGCCACTGGCCAGCTGGCTGTCGTCGAACGGCTGCGCGTTCGGGAAGCGATCCGTGATGGTGTAGGCGTCCTGGACATAGACGAGGCGACCGGAACTGGTGACGACCAGGTACGGGTCCTTGTCGTATGCCAGGAACGGCGCGATCAGGTTCAGGCGCTCGCCGAGGCTCCGGTTCATGAGGAGCTGGGTGTTGGACGTCACCTGGTCGGAGATCAGGAGGTTGAGGTCGCGGAACCGCGCCGCGAACAGGAGGCGCGTGAAGAGGGAGTCCAGCTTGATGCCGCTGGTGCCCGTCCAGGTGGTCTGGGTCTGCTGGGTGGGAGCGGCCGTCCCGCCGGACGTGTCCGTGCTCCCGATGGGATAGTCGAACTCGGGCGACTTCGCATCGACGAGGACCCAGTCGTTGGGCCGCTCGCCGAAGTAGATGCGCGGCTGCGAGATCGCCGGCGCGCCGTTGGTAACCACCGGCGGCATGTCCTTGATGAACAGCTGGGGAAGACCCTGCGCTGCGACCTCGTTGACCGGGACCATGGCCAGGCCGAAGCCGTGGGTGAACACGATCTTCTGGTTGACCCAGCTGCCCGCCTGCGGCAGGAGCTCCGGCGCCAGCTCGCGCGCGGACAGCATCACCTGGCGCTCAGTCCCGTTGATGTTGTAGCGGTCCGTGTCGACGTCGACGAACTGGTAGTACTGGCGCACGGTCTGGATCTGCTCGAGCGCGGTCTGCAGCGGCCGGTAGTCCCACAGGCGGGCGTTCTGGAACGTGGCCGAGTCCTCGGAGATCGCCGCCGCGGTGAGGGGCGCAGCTCCGCTGTACGGCGTCGTGGTCCACCCGCCGATCTTGTAGGAGAGCCGGGTCATGTTGATGTTGTTGGTGATGTACGGCAGTTCCTGGGCCTGCTGGTTCGGCTCCACGGTGAACTTCTGGATGACGGCCGGGTAGACCGTGCCCAGAAGGAGCGAGAGGAGCAGCCAGGTCGCGACGCCGGCTCCCAGCGGCCACACCCAGCGCGTGAAGGCGGCGCCGACGAGGAAGGCGGCCACGAGGCCGGCCACGATCGTCAGGGCGTCGAAGGCGAAGAACTGGGCGGCCTGGTCCGTGTAGCTGACGCCGGCGGCGACCCCGCGGGTGCTGTACACGAGCTCCAGCTTGTCGAGCTGGTAGCCGGCGGCGACGGTCAGGAGCCAGAGGCCGGCAAGCAGCGCCAGGTGCACGCGAACCGGCGTGCTGAAGCCACCACCCGCGAGGGCCGCGACGACGTAGCGAACGCCGGCGATGAGGAAGGCGGCGATGAGCAGGCCGGCGGCGACCCCCTGGACCAGGCGCAGGAACGGCAGGTCGAACAGGTAGAAGGACGGATCGCGCTGGAAGATCGGGTCGACCACGGCGGTTGCGCCGGTCGAGAACGGGACCCGGTTCTGCCACAGGAGCACGGTCTGCCACTGGCCGGCGAGGGACCCGGCCACGCCGATCGCCAGGATGATCGCGAGCACGACGAGGATCAGGATCGCCACCGGCCGCAGGTCGGGCAGGTCGTCGAGGCTGAAGCTGAGCTCGGGGGCGCGCCGCTCCTCGTGGACGAAGCGATCGTCATCCGGGCCTGCGCCGGGACCGAACCGCCCGCGCGGCCGGCGTGCGCCGAATGCGTCGCGACTGAACGCGTCGCGACCGCCGAAGCCGGACTCGTTCGCACTGCGAACGGCGTCACCGACGCGCTTCGCGAACGCCCGGAAGCGGTCCCCGGCACCGGACCCGGGCCGCGGGGCGAGGCGACCGGCGAGCCACAGGTTGAGGAGCAGGAACAGGAGCGTGACGAACAGGCCCAGGGCGAAGAGGCCGACCTGGGACCACAGGCGAGTCCAGAAGACCGCGTCGAAGCCGACGCTCTTGAACCAGATCGCGTCGGTGACCAGGTTCAGGCCTGAGCCGACCAGGAGCAGGGCAGCCAGGAGGATGACGCCGACGACGACGAGGAGGACCTGCGGTCCGGCGTCGCGCAATCGGCGCCAGAAGGAGCGCCCGTCGCCGCCGCCCGCGGCGCCTCCCGGCCGCCGCGGCGGGCGACCCCCGCCCCGTCCGCCGCCGCCACCTCGGCCACGCAACGGCGTGGGCCCGGTCGCGAATGGGCGACCGATCGGCTCAGGCTCCTCGATCTCGGGCTCGTCGGCCGCGGGCTGGCCTGCATCGTCCGCGTGGTCCCCGCCGTCGTCGCCGCCGGCACCGCCGTCGTGGCCCGTCACGGCCGACGCGCGCGGATGCTCGTCGCCGCTGGATCCGGCGTCGGTCGTGGAACTCGCCTCCCCGGCGTCATCGGATTCGGGATCGGGCTCGACGCCGGTCGGTTGCGACCCGAGTTGTGCCTTGCGCTGCCGCTCCTGGAGCTCGCGCATGAAGTCGTCGAACAGGTCTCGCATCGGGCCGAGTGTACGCTTCCCAGCGGCGTGCGCCCGGCATCCTTCGCGATGCGTGCCCGGCTCCCGGGCGTCGGCGGCGCGGACCCCGGCGACGCGGGCCGTCGCGACGTGCCTGCCCGCCGGCGCGCCCGGGGGCCGGCTTGCGCCCGCCGGCTTGCGCCCGCGGCGCCGGCCGATGCCCACCAGACGCCAGCCGATGCCCATCAGGGGCGGGCTGCCGCCTCCACGGCGCGTCGGAAGGCGGCCAACACGATGTCGGCAAGGCCGGCCTCGGTGACGGTGGCCGCCCGGGCGGGCTCCCAGCGGATCGCCAGCTGGACGAGCAGTGGAGCGGTCCACGGCCGGTCGGCCTCGTCCGGCGGCACCGGCAGCCGGAGCCGGAGCTGCTGGCGGCCGTCGGCCTCCAGGACGAAGCCCGACAGGCCACCGGAGATGCAGCGGGCCCAGGCGGGCCAGCGGCGGGCCGGGTGGCGGGCCGGCCGTGGGCGCCATCGCCCGGCAGCTCACGATCCCGTCGTCTCCCGCGACCCACAGGACGGCCAGCCACCAGCCCTCGATCGTCGTCGGGCCGGTCCATGCCCGCGCGAAGGTGCCGGTCGCCGAGGACGACTTCGTGCTCGCGGACGAACGAAGGCCCGGGCGGGGACAGGCGGGGCTGCCCGGTCAGGGTCGGCGGGGTCGTCAGGGCGACGGTGCGGCGCCGGGGGCACCGGCGGCGCCGGCTCCGCGGTCGCCGGGCCTCGGCCGTCCTCTCCGCGGCGCCGCCGGGCGGTCGTCGTCGCGCCGCATCCGGCGGGGTCGCCGTCCGCCGGTTCGGCGTCGCCCGCCATCGCCTCCAGCTCCTCGAGCGGGATCCCGCGCTCGGCCGCCACGGCGTGCGCCTCGGCGGTGAGCGAGGCGAGCTCGCCTCGAGCTCGCATGCGCAGCATCTCGCGCCGCACGGCCTTCGTCGGGGGGTGCGAGAGCGGGCAGCTCCGCCTCGGATGGCTCCCCGCGTCGTCGCCGCGAGAGCATGGCGACGATCCCCGACGGGGCGCGCGGCTCCGGATGGCGGCGGGCCAGCGCCTCCGGGTCGATGGCGGTCACGCCCGGGACGGAGACGCCGGCCGGCTCGACAGGAGGTGGGCGCCGCATGAAGGGCAGGTGGCGGCGTCCGCGTGCTCGAGGACGGCGGAGCACCAGGGGCAGCGCGGGGCGGCGGTCTCAGTCATGGCGGGGATGCTAGCGGACCGCGCGCTGCCGGAAGGCCCGGCTCGCAGGCCGGCCCAGCGCGCCGAGCGGCGCGTTGCCCGCGCGCACACGGGCGCCGGCGCCAGCCGCCCCGGGCCGCCACGCGGCGGCCCGCGCGACCTCGAGCGAGCCGCCCGCGGCGGGCCTGGCCGGCGCCGTCGGCCACGGCGTGGCCTCACTCCCACTCGATCGTGGCGGGCGGCTTGCTGCTGATGTCGTACACGACGCGGTTGACGCCGGGGACCTCGTTGACGATCCGGCTGCTGATCGTGCCCGAGCACGTCGTACGGCAGCTTCGCCCAGTCGGCGGTCATGCCGTCCTCGCTGGTCACGGCCCGGATCGCGACGACGTTGGCGTACGTCCGGCCGTCGCCCATGACGCCGACGCTGCGGACCGGGCGTGAGGATCGCGAAGCTCTGCCACAGGCGCCGGTAGAGGCCGGCGGCCTTGATCTCGTCGATGACGATCCAGTCGGCCTCGCGCAGCGTGTCGAGCCGCTCCGCGGTCACCTCGCCGATGATCCGGATGGCAAGGCCCGGTCCCGGGAACGGCTGGCGATGGACCATCGCGTCGGGCAGGCCGAGCTCGGCGCCGACCAGCCGGACCTCGTCCTTGAAGAGGTAGCGCAGCGGTTCGATGAGGCGGAAGCGAAGGTCCTCGGGCAGGCCGCCGACGTTGTGGTGCGTCTTGATCTTCTGGGCGGCCTTGGTCTCGGGAGCGGTCGACTCGATGACGTCCGGGTAGAGCGTGCCCTGGGTGAGGAAGTCGATCCGGCCGAGCCTGCGCGGCCTCCTCCTCGAAGACGCGGATGAACTCGTCGCCGATGATCCGGCGCTTCTGCTCGGGATCGGTCACGCCGGCCAGGCGGGCCAGGAACCGCTCGCGGGCGTCGACCATGACCAGGCGCATGCCCAGGTTCTGCTCGAAGGTGACCCGCAGCAGCTCGGACTCCTTCTTGCGCATCAGGCCGTGGTCGACGTAGATGCAGGTGAGGCGGTCGCCCACGGCCCGATGGACGAGCGCCGCGGCCACCGCCGAGTCGACGCCGCCCGACAGCGCGCAGATGACCTTGCCGTCCGAATCGGTGGCCCGCGCATGGGCGTCCACGCGCGAGCGGATCTCGTCGACCGTCGACTCGATGAAGTTGGCCGGCGTCCACGTCGGCCGCGCGCCGGCCACGTCGAGGACGAAGTTGCGCAGCACGTCCCGGCCGCACGGGGTGTGGACGACCTCGGGGTGGAACTGGATGCCGTAGAGGTTGCGGTCGGGCGCGGCCAGGCCGGCGTACGGGGTGGAGGAGGTCTGGGCGGTGGCGCGTGAAGCCGTCGCGGCAGGCGGGCGATCGAGTCGCCGTGGCTCATCCAGACCGGCTGGTCGCGGTCGATGCCGCCGGAAGAGCGGGATCGCGCCGGTGAGCGTCACCGTCGCCGGTCCGTACTCGCGGCGGGTCGCCGGCAGGACGTCGCCGCCCAGCTCGTGGGCCATCAGCTGGGCGCCGTAGCAGATGCCCAGGACCGGGATCCGGCCGCTCCAGATCATCGGGTCGGGGCGCGGCGCGTCCTCGTCGTAGACGGAGTTCGGGCTGCCGGACAGGATGAGGCGCGGGGCCGCCGCCGCTCCAGCTCGGCCCACGGCGTGTCGTGCGGGAGCAGCTCCGAGTAGACGTGGAGCTCGCGCACGCGCCGCGCGATCAGCTGGGCGAACTGGCTGCCGAAGTCGAGGACGATGACCGTGTCGGGCTCGCTGGCCGATGCCTCGCCGCGCGGCGACGCCGCCGCCGGGGCGGTCGCCGATCGGTGCGCTCGGGAGCGGGCGCGTTGAGCGCGGTCTCGAGGTAGGCCTCGACCTCGGCGTCGTCGGGCGCAAGGACGCGATGGCCGGCGTTGGCCGGCCTCTCCGTGGACGGTCTTGCCGCGCTTCCTGGCCGGCGCCTCGTGGTCGTCGGGCCGGCCGTGGCCGCCGCCGGGGCCGTGGCCGGGGCCGCGAGGTGGCGCGGCCTCGCGGCCGGCCTCCCCGGCGCCGTCACTCGCGGCGGACGCCTCCCCCACCTCGATCCCGTCGGTCCCGTCGCCCAATCGCCGCCCTCCTCATGACTTCCGGGAAGTGTACCGGCCGGGCGGACCGGGGCGGCTCGCCGTCGCCGAGTGTTGGCGGGCGGCCGTGACGCTCGACTGGGTCGAGGGCGGACCATTGGCGAGGTCACCACACCATTGGCGCGCGGTAGACTCCCGGCGCCGCGACGTGCCGGCAGACGTGCAGGTGCTCCCGTTCGCGGTGGGAGGCATGGTGATGGACGACGACCGGCTGGCCACGTCGAGTCAGCCCGGGCAATGGCGGCGCATCCGCGGTCGGGCGATGCTGGCGGTCGGGCTGCTCGTGCTCGGACTGCTGGCGCCCACGGCGGTGGTCCGGGCCGCCGGTACGGCCACGCATTTCGTGGTGTCGGCGGTCGCGTCGACCACAGCGGGCCTCGCCTTCGACGTCACGGTGACTGCCAAGGACGAACTCGACGCCACGATCACCGATTACACGGGCACGATCCGGATCAGCTCCAGCGACCTCGCCGCCGTCCTCCCCTCCGACTACGTCTTCGTCCCGGGCGATGCCGGTACGAAGACGTTCACCGGCGTCGAGCTGCGCACCTCCGGAACGCAGTCGATCACCGCGACGGACATGGTCGAGTCCACCGTCACGGGCACGCAGTCCGGTATCACGGTCGATCCTGCCGCGGCGGCCAAGCTCGCCTTCACAACCCAGCCTTCCGGCGCGCAGGCCGGCGCCGCGTTCGGCACTCAACCCGTCGTCGAGGTCCGGGACCAGTTCGACAACCTGGTGGCCGGCGACTCCTCGCCGGTCGCGATGGAGATCACGGGCGGCACCGGCACCGCGGGAGCGGCCCTCGCCGGGACCGGGACCGTCGCCGCCAGCGGCGGCGTGGCGACCTTCGCCGGGCTCTCGATCGACAAGGCCGGGACCGGCTACCGGCTGACCGCGACCGACGGCACCCTGACGTCGGTCGAAAGCAGCGCGTTCGCCATCACGTCCGGCGCCGCGACGGTGCTCGTGGTGACGGCCGCGACGCCCCAAACGGCAGGCACACCGTTCGACGTCACCGTCACGGCCGAGGACGGCCTGGGCAACGTCGACACTGGCTATGCCGGCACCGTGCACGTCTCCTCGTCCGACAGCGGCACCGGTGTCAGCCTGCCGGCCGACTACACGTTCACGGCCGGCGATGCCGGTGCGCACACCTTCGGCGGCATCACCCTCGTCACCGCCGGTCACCAGAGCGTCACCGCAGCCGACGGAGCGATCACCGGGACGCAGTCCGGAATCGTGGTCGACCCGGCCGCCGCCGCGAAGCTCGTCTTCACGACGGAGCCCGCCGGCGCCCAGGCCGGGGCCCCGCTCTCGACTCAGCCGGTCGTCGAGATCCGCGACCAGTTCGGGAACCTCGTCGCCGGCGACACGTCGAACGTCACGCTCGCGATCAAGAGCGGAACCGGCGGCCTCGGGGCCACCCTCGGGGGCACGACGACCATCACCGCCTCCGGCGGCGTCGCGGCCTTCACCGGCCTGTCCATCGACAGGGCTGGCACCGGTTACGTCGTGACCGCATCCGACGGCTCGCTCGCGTCAGAGGACAGCGGCCCCTTCGAGATCTCGGGCAACGTCGCCCAGACGATCACCTTCGGCGCCCTCCCCGCCAGGACGTACGGCGACTCGCCGTTCACCGTCGGCGCCACCGGAGGCGCTTCGGGCGATCCGGTCACGTTCAGTTCCGCGACGACGGGGACATGCGCGGTTGCCGGCGATACGGTGACGATCCTCGGCGCGGGGGACTGCACGATCCATGCCGACCAGGCCGGCGACGCCACGTTCGCCGCGGCTGCCACGGTGGCCCGGTCCTTCTCCGTGGCCAAGGCAAACCTGACCGTCACGGCCGATTCCCAGACCAGGACCTACGGGTCGGCCGACCCCTCCTTCACCTTCGCCTATGGCACGTTCGCCGGCACGGACACGAGCCCCGTCATCGACACGCCACCGACCTGCTCCGTCGTGGGCGCGCACGCCGACGTTGCCGGCAGCCCCTACCCGATCGCGTGCGCGGGCGGGCAGGACAACAACTACGCGTTCACCTACGTCGACGGGGCGCTGACGATCGACAAGGCGACACCCACCGTGAACCTCACGGCGTCGGTCGCGACGTTCGAGACCAAGGTCCCGGTCACGCTGACGGCGAGCCTTCCGGCGGCCGGATCCGGGGCCGCGCCAACGGGCTCCGCGGTGTTCTCCGTCACGGGCTTCACCGACCAGGCCGTCGTGCTCTCGGCCGGCGGCGCAGCGTCGGTGGCTCGGACGTTCACGACGACCGGCGTGAAGTCGGCGGTCGCGACGTTTGCCGGCGACGCGAACTACGACTCTGCGCAGGCGACGATCTTGTTCACGGTCGTCGCCAACACCGTCAACGCCACAGGCGTCGGCCTTTCGTCCTCGTCCGTGTACCCGATCAGGGATGGCTGGCGGGACACGGTCGCGATCCGCGGGATGCGCAACGAGCCGATCTCCGTCTCGATCCGGATCTACAACGCCTCGGGCAGGCTCGTCCGCACGGCCAGCCTCGCCCGGGCGGGCGGCGGCTACAGCTGGGCGTGGAACGGGCGGACGGCCAGCGGCAGCCTGCTGGCGGCCGGCAGGTACCGCGTCGACCAGCGACTGTCCGATGCGTATGGCGCGTCCCGGCTGGTCCGTTCGTACGTGACCGTGTCGCTCCGGACGATGCACTGGCGCAGCGCGACGATCTACGCCTCGCCCGGGCCGCGACACTGGCAGTACTCCTGGGGCTACCCGGGCTCCACGATCAGCGCCGCCAGTTCCTCCACCTCCTCCGCGCTCACGATGGCCTCGTCCTGGCTTCCGTCGCTCAGTCGCTATGACTGGGTCGGCGTCGGCTACCAGTTCACGCTGCCGAGAGCGAGCACCTACCGCTCGCTGTTGTTCCAGGTGATGGGCAGGTGGAGCGGGTCGACGGCGCCGAAGATCGGCCTCAACGACTGGACGGTTCGCGGCGCCTTCGACGGGCGATCCTTCGGCGGAGGCGCATTCAACTTCATCCGTCCGCGCTCGAGCATGGGCACCTCGGCGACGACCTGGTACTCGCAGAAGCAGACCAACATGACCCGCTTCGCCAGCGGCCGCACGGTCCGTGCGTTCATCGACACCGGCGGCTATCTCACCGGACCGGTCCGCTACACGATCTCCCGCGTGCGGCTCGTCGTCAGCTACGGGGTCCTCTACTAGCCGGCACGGAGCGCCTCGGCCGGCAGCGCGTCAGCAGCGGGCCGCAGCCGGAACAATGGCCCGGCGCCCAGCCGTTCCGACGGCGTGCCGTAGCGAAGGATCAGCTCGCGGACCGCCTGCGCATGCTCGGCCCGGCCCAGCGACTCGGCGATGAAGGGGACGGTGGCGCCGCGGATGGTGACGCGGCAGCGCGGCTGTGCTTCCAGGTTCGCGGCCCAGTCCGCGCCGGCGTCGCCGGCCGCCACCAGGAGGCTCCCGCCGGGCTCCTCGGCGAACCCCAGGACGGCGACTGCCGGCCGGCCCGTGATCCGGCCCACGGTCTCCAGGCGAACCGCGCGGCCATCGGCGACCATCCGGTCCGCCGCGGACTCGGGCACGGCCGGGTCGTCATCCGCCATCGGCTACGAACGGTGCGCGGCGGCGTACCGGCCGCCGATGCTTACCGTTCCCTGAGCTGCCAGCTCTTGCCTTCGGTGACGACGGCCGGGGCATAGATGATCTCCACGTGCTGCATCTCGCGCAGCGTCCTGGCTCCCAGCGCGGCCATCGACTGGCGCAGCGCCCCCATGAGGTTCTCGGTCCCGTCGGTCACCAGAGACGGACCGAAGAGAATCCGCTCCATGCTGCCGATCGTGCCGACGGTGATGCGGGTGCCGCGGGGCAGGACCGGCGATGGCGCAGCCATGCCCCAGTTGGTGCCCCGGCCGGGCGCCTCCTCGGCGCGTGCCAGCGGACTGCCGAGCATGACGGCATCGGCCCCGGCCGCGATTGCCTTGGCGATGTCGCCGCCCTTCTTCATCCCGCCGTCGGCGACGATGGGGACACGGCGGCCGGTCTCGGCGAGATAGGCGTCGCGGGCGGCGGCCACGTCGGCGATTGCCGTCACCTGCGGCACGCCGATGCCGAGGACCTCGCGCGTCGTGCACGCGGCGCCGGGCCCGACGCCGACGAAGACGGCCGCCGCGCCCTGCTCCATCAGTGCGAACGCCGCCTCCGCGTTCGTGGTGTTGCCGACGGCGACCGGGATGGGCATGAAGCGGGTGAACTCGGCCAGGCTCAACGGCTCGTACTCGGTCGCCAGGTGGCGGGCGGAGCTGACCTGGCTCTGGACCAGGAACAGGTCTGCGCCGTGCTCGGCACAGAACGGCCCGAACCGGCGGGCGGCGCCTGGCGTGGCGGCCACGGCGACCGTTGCGCCGGTCGCCCGGATGCCCTCGATGCGCCGGGCGACGAGGTCCTCGCGGATGGGGCTCGCGTAGGCGGCTGCGAGCACCGCATGGACATCGGCTGCGGAGGCCGTGGCGATCCGCTCGAGGACGGGATCGGGATCGTCGTACCGCGCCTGCACGCCTTCCAGGTTGAGCACGGCCAGCCCGCCCAGGCGGCCCAGGACGCCGGCCGAACGGCCATCGACGACCGCGTCCATGGCGGCGGCCAGGACCGGAATGCGCAGGTGCAGGCCCGCGAAGTCCTGCTCGAGGACGACGTTGTTGGGCTCGAGCGTATCCGTCCCCGGCGCGAGCGAGACGTCCTCGAACCCGTAGGTGGCCCGAAGCGAATCGGTCCTGGAGCGAAAGACTCGCCGGTTCGCCGCGGCGCTCGGGCCGGGCGGCGAGATGGGCTGATCGAGCAATCCGGCCTCCTGGGTGCTGCGGGGACCCGGCGCGGGTTGCGCCCGAGTCTACCATCCGGGCCGGGCAGCCCTGGCCGGCCCTGCCCGGCCCTGCCCGGTCCCGGCGCGGCGGCCCCGGGCAGGCGTCAGCCCGGTCGCGGCCGGTGGGGGCGGCGCCGGCCGTCCAGCGTGAGCTCGAACCACGCAGCCCGATCCGGGTCGGCGAGGTCGTCGCGCACGCGTTCGAGCGCCGTCCGGTAGCCGGGCCAGACCACCTCCCGATGCGCGTCGGCGAGATCCAGCCAGCGGGCGCCGTCGTGCTCCCCGGAGAGCGTCGGCTCCGACCCGGGCGGGACGCGGACCGCGAAGACGGCCGACGTGACGACGGCATCCATCGACGGCTCGTGGAACTGGTTGACGAGGTCCAGGTCGTAGAAGGCCTCGATCGTCCCGGGCCCGAAGCCCGTCTCCTCGAGCAGCTCGCGCAGCGCCCCGAGCGCGACCCGCTCGCCGGCCTCGAGCATGCCCGACACGCACTGCCACAGGCCGGGCAGGATCTCGTCGTCGGGCGCGCGGCGAAGCAGCAGGACCTGGGTCCCGCCGGGCGCGGCGCGGTAGATCCAGCAATCCACGAGGTCGGGCCGAAGCGTCATCGGTCCGCCACGCCGTAGTCCTCCGCGCCGTGGTCCGCCACGCCGTGGTCCTCCGCGCCGTGGTCCGCCACGCCGTGATCGCGCAACCGGCCGGCCAGCCGCGCCAGCTGGGCGAGGTGCATGAGGTCGTGGATTCCGGCGAAGAGGAGCCACTCGCCGCAGCGGAGGTGCCCGACCAGCGGGTGGTCCAGCGGACACGGCTCCGCCTCGTGACCGGCGACGTCGCGCGCGGACCGGGCGACGAGCCGCTGGCTTGCGGCAAGTCGGTGGCGGAGCGCCTCGCGGGTCGCGTCCGGTGGGCCTGGAACGCCCGGCACGACGGCCGCCGCGTCGGGCGGGAATCGACCGCGGGCGGCCAACGCGGACGCCAGCGCCAGGCCGGCGCGGGCGTCGAAGGCGTGGCCGAGGGCCTGGGCGGCGTTCCACTGCTCTTCGCCGCCGGGAGCCCGGAACGCCGCCTCCGGCAGCCGCTCCAGGTGGGCGGCGTAGGCTTCGGCGACCGCCTCGTGCTGGGCCAGGATCCCGGCCGCCGTGCCCAGGCCGGCCCTGGTCCGGATCAACCGGCGCATCGCGATCGTCGCGCCGCCGACCTCCAGGCGCTCGTAGGCCTCGACGAAGTCCGGCGCGCGCCCGGCGAGCGCGCCAAGCCAGGCGGGCGGGGCGCCACTGGCCGAAGCCGCGACTCTCGGGGACGCCGCCACGTCAGAGCCGCTCGAACCGCTCGACGGGCAGCACGAAGACCGTGGCGCCGCCGACCTCCACTTCGAGTGGGTACGGCAGGAAGAACTCGCCCGGCTCGAGGATGGGCGGCATCGGGTTCACGAGCTGCGTGCGCGAGTGGCAGCTGTCGCTGATGATGCCCAGCACGCGCTCAACCTGATCGTCCTCGACGCCCACGATGACGGTGGCGTTCGACTGCTTCAGGAACCCACCCGAGCTGTGCAGGCGGGTCGCGCGGAACTCCGCGTCGAGGAGCGCGTCAACCAGCGGGCCGGCGTCCTCTCCGTGCACGATCGCGACCACGAGCTTCACCGCGCGAGTATAGGCACGTCGGCGCGTCGCTCGACCGCTTCGGCTGACCCGTCGTCGCGCGGTCGGCGGCGTCTCACCGGCCTGTATGATGCTGACGATCTACCCCAGTCCGGGTCCCGTCCACCGCGCAGTCCGGAGGCCCTGAGACCGTGTCCGCTTTTCCCGTGGCGCCGCTCATCGCGGCGGCGCACGCCCTGGCCCGCAGCGCCGATCTCGACGGCGCCCTGGACCCCCTCCTGCGGCTGGCCATCGCCGACCGGGGAGCCGGCGTGGCCGTGGTCGCCGCCGTCGACGCGGAGCAGGGCCGTCTTCACATCGTCCACGGCCTGGGCCTCCACGCGGCGCAGCGTCCCGCCCTGGAGCTGTCGACGTCCGATTTCGGCGATCCGCTGGTCACGGCCGTCGTGGAACGCCGTCCCGTCGAGGCGGCCGACGGCCAGGCAGATCCGCCCGGCGCCATTGGCGCGGCGCTTGGCGTCGCCCGCGTGCTGGCCCTGCCCCTGGTCGTCGGACGGGGCGGCGTGGACCAGGCGATCGGGGTCCTCGCGCTTGGCTGGACCGCTGACGCAGCGCCGTCCCCCGGCACGCCCGGCGTGCTGGAGGCGCTGGCCGACCTGGTCGCCGTGGCCGTCGACCGGACGCGGCTCGCCTCGACGATGGCGGAGCGATCCGAGTGGTTCGAGCGCCTCGCCCACCTCGATCCGCTGACGGGACTTGCGAACCGGCGAACGTTCGACCGGGTCCTCGAGCTCGAGCTCGCCCGCGCGGCGCGGCAGCAGGGCGAGATCTCGATCGCCGTCTTCGACGTCGACGCCTTCCGGGCCCGCAATGAGGCGGTCGGGGTCAGCGCCGGGGACGACGTCCTCCGATCCGTAGCGGCCGTCCTGTCCGAGCAGGTCCGCCTGGTTGACACGGTGGCCCGCATCGGCGGCGACGAGTTCGTGGTCATCGCTCCCGGCAGCGGTGGACCGGCCGTCGCTTCGCGGATCATCGCCGCGATCGCGGCCGTGCCACCCGTGGCCGGTGAGCCTGTCACGGTATCGGCCGGCGTGGCCCGCTTCCCGGACGACGGCGCCTCGGCGGACGAACTGCTCAGTGCGGCACTGGCCGCGCTCGCCACCGCCCGCGAGGCAGGGAGCGGCACGATCGTCGAGGCGCAGGGCACGCCGTAATCCGTCGCGCGGTCCGCTGCGCCGCCGCGCGCGGCGCGCTCGCCGCCGGTCCTAGCGAACCTCGGCGAAGGCGGCCGCCAGGCGTGTGCCGACGCCCGGGAGGTCGGCCAGCGCCGCCACCACCGCCGCGAACACGTCCGCCGGGGGCGCCGTCGCGTCGATGACGACCCAGCGCGCCGGTTCGGCAGCCGCCAGGGCGAGGTACCCCGCCCGCACCCGCTCGTGGAAATCGCGGTCGAAGTGCTCCTCGAAGCGGGTCGTCTCGGCCTCGCTCTTGCGAGCCAGGCCCACGGCCACCGGCAGGTCCAGGAGGATCGTTCGATCGGGCCTGATGCCCAGGGTCGCGAAGCGCCCGACCGCCCGGATGTCGTCGAGATCCAGGCCGCCCCCGGCGCCCTGGTAGGCCAGCGTGGAGTCGAGGTAGCGGTCGCAGACGACGACGGCACCACGCTCGAGGGCCGGAGCGATGGCCTCGTCCACGAGCTGGGCCCGCGCGGCCATGAACAGGAGTGCGTCGGTGCGCTGGCTGTGGTGGATGGCCACTTCTCCACGGTCCATGAGGATGCGACGGATGCCTTCGCCGGCCGACGTGCCGCCCGGCTCGCGCACCATCACGGCGTCGACGCCGGCAGCCGCCGTGAGGACGCGGAGCCGGTCCGCCACCGCGGTCTTGCCGCTGCCCTCGGGGCCCTCGAGGGTGATGAACGTGCCCCGCCGCGTCGCGCCCTGGTCCATGGGCGCGAGTGTAGGGGTCGGGCCGGGCGGCGGCTGGACCTCGCCGGGTCCCGGGCTGGGCAGTTGGCGGCCGCCGGTTGGCCTCGACGAGCGGCCGATTGGCTCGACGAGCCGCCAGTTCGGCTCGACGAGCGGCCGATTGGCTCGACGAGCCGCCAGTTCGGCTCGACGAGGGCCGCCGCCCGATCAGCCGGCGGCGGCCCGCTCCAACTCCGGCACGGCCAGCCAGGGCACGCGCGACCTCGCGATGAAGGCGATGGCGACGATCGCGATCCCGGCCCAGAGCGTGGGCGCCGTGCCCAGGCCGATGAGGCAGGCCGCGACCAGTGCCGCCTCGCGGCGGATCTCGAGCATGGCCGGCAGCAGGAACAGGGCGCCGTAGGTCCGCAGGGACGGCGCACCAAGCACGAGCAGGAGGCCTGCCGCCGCGCCGAGCCGGCGCGACGGCGCGGCCAGGACGGCCAGGGCCGAGAGCGCCGTGAGCGCCACGGACAGCGGCCCGGGTGCGAGCTGCACCAGGGACGAGCCGCGCAGGGCCCACGCGGGATCGGCCGCGCGAGCCAGCTGGTCGAGCCAGGCCTGCCAGGCACCGATCCCCACCAGGGGCAGCGTGGCCAGTGCCACCAGCGCGGCGGCGGCCAGGCCCCACAGGGCCGCGACCGGCCGGCGTCGCCCAAGGGCGAGAAGGCCGTGCGGCTGACTGATCTTGAGCGCCGGCGCCAGGGCGGCGAAGACGCCGTCTCGGCCCGGTTGGCGGCCCACTCGTGGGTCGCGCGGCGTCGGGCGCCAGTCGCCGGCCGGCGGGTCGAAGAAGACGGCCACGAAGGCGGCCACGAGCAGGACCTGGGCGTTGCCGCCGACCAGCCCCTCCGCGAACGGGACCCAGCACAACGCGAAGGGCACGGCCCACCATGGGAAGCCGAGCCGGCGGAGCATGAAGACGGCGGCGGCGAGCGTCGCCGCGGCCCAGGCGACCTGGACCGCGAGCCGGGGGAGCGCCGCGAGCGGCGCGAGCAGCGGCAGGACGGCCGGGGGGTAGAGGAACGGCAGGTCGTAGCTCCCCTCGGGCACCTGGAAGGACGACGCCAGGTACGGCTGCCCGCCATGGGCCCAGCGGTCCGCCGCGCGGAGAGGGATCTCCAGGTCGACCATGAGCGGGTGCGTCACAAGGATCACGACGACGCCCGCGACGGCGATGGCCGCCGCGGCCGCGGCCAGGAGCGCGGTGGGCGTCAGGCGCCCACGCCAGCTGGGCAGGGCCGGGCGCGACGGGCGAGCTGACGTGGTGGCCACGCCGGAACTCTACGCGCCGGCACGCCCGCGGAGCCCGGCCGGGCCCGCGAGCGTGAACGTCAGGCCGGCGCCGCGTCCTCCGCCTGCCAGGCGTCCAGGTGCCCGCGAACCGCCTCCACCAGTGCGGGCACGCCGGCCGCCACCTCCGCCGAGAGCTCCAGGCCAAGCTCGATCGAGCGCGGCTGGATCCCGACCACCCGGACGCGTCGGGGGAGCGCGTCCATGAACAGCAGCGCGCCGAGGATCTCGGACGCGCCGAGGTCGTGGACGCTGATCGCGGCACTCCGATCGAGCACGTCCCGGCCGTCGAGGTCGACGAGCGAACCGGGCGTCCGGCCGGCCTCGATGATGTCGACGACGACCAGGCCGTCGAGGCCCGCCACGTACGGCAGCAGGCCCAGGCCGATCGTGCCGCCGTCGAGCAGCTCGACCGACAGCGCGTCGGGCAGCCCGCCGAGCAGCGCACCGTCGGTGCGGAACCGCTCGACGACCAGGCCACCGAGCGCCTCGTCGGCCTGCAGCCGGTTGCCGAGGCCGAGGACCGCGTAGCGGCCGATGGCCGGCTCGGGAGAACGTCGCCCGGCGGGCCCGCCGCCTGGGCGGCCACCCGGTGGCCCGGCGTCGACCCGGGCGGCGGCCGAGCCGGGGGGCGCCATCACGTCCATGCGAAGGCGACCCGCCCGGGCGTCGCGTGCCGTTCGCCGCCCGGGCGGGGGCCCCGGCCGGTCGCCTCGCCGAGCGCGCCGGCCTCCCTCCTCACGAAGATTCGCCGTTCATCCGGCGCACCTCTTCGGGCGCGCCCTTGCCGGCCACGCCGAGCGACTCGAGCGTGCGGCCGGGCTTGATGTTCTTGTAGCCGGAGAAGATCGACGACATCGTGCCGTTGCGCTCCACCACGTCGACGATGACGCCCGAGTAGACGTGGTGGATGGCGAAGGCGACGAAGAGGAACGTGAGGAAGTAGTGGAGCATTCGGACCGACTGGATGCCCCCCGGCACCAGGCTGCCCCAGCCGAAGATCGTGGTCACGGGAGCGATCCCGAGGACCCACCCGAACAGCAGGAGGCCGGTCAGGATCTGGCCGGCCATGCCGATCGAGACGATCGTGTACATCGCACCGGCCAGGAAGTTGTGGCCCGTCACCGGCACCGGCTCGCGGCGCAGGAACAGGTAGTACTTGGCCATCTCGCGGCCCCAGTGGAACTGCTCCCGGTTGTGGGGGATGATCGCCCGCCAGCTGGCGAAGCTGTTGCCGACGAAGCCCCAGTAGAAGCGGACCGCGAAGCTGCACGTGAACACGATCGCGAACAGCTCGTGGATGAAGCGGACCGTCGCCATCGTGGAGGCCCCGTCCTCGACCGTCGGCGCCGGGAGGAACGGGCCGTGCATGTAGAGGCCGGTGACGGTCAGCACGACGATCGAGATCACGATCAGCCAGTGCGTGACCCGGACGGGAACCTCCCAGACGTAGATCGCCCCCGACCCGATCTCGCGGAACTCGTCGTGGAAGCCTGCCTCGGTCAGGTGGAGGGTCGGCGTCTCGTCGGGGTCGTCGGCCGAAGCCGGGGCCGTGCCGGTCGGACCGGCGCCGGCTGCCGGCGGCGCGTCGTGGGGCGGGAGGTCGGCCATCTCACCGGACCTCCACCCGGACGCGCTCGCGGCCCGTGGCGTCCACGACGTGGACGGCGCAGGCGAGGCACGGGTCGAACGAGTGGATCGTCCGCAGCAGCTCGAGCGGCTGGTCCGGGTTCGCGACCGGCGTGCCGACGAGCGAGGCTTCATACGGTCCAGGCACGCCGGCGTCGTCACGCGGCCCGGCGTTCCAGGTGGACGGGACCACGGCCTGGTAGTTCTCGATCTTCCCGTCCTTGATCTTCACCCAGTGGCCGAGGGCGCCGCGCGGCGCCTCGTGGTAGCCCCAGCCCTGGAGCTCGGCGGAGCCCCACGTCGCCGGATCCCACTTCGTGCCGTCGTGGATGCGCAGGTCGCCCGACTGCATGTTGGCGTAGAGGGTCTTGAGCCAGCCGTCCATGAGGTCGAGGAGGTAGACCGTCTCGAGCGCTCGCGCGGCGACCCGGCCGAGCGTCGAGAAGAGCGCGGTGGGCTGGAGCTTGAGCTCGGCCAGGGCGCCGTCGACGAGCGACTTGACGGCGGCGTTGCCGGAGCCGTAGGCGACCAGCATCCGCGCCAGCGGGCCGACCTCCATGGCCTTGCCGTCGTAGCGCGGCGACTTCAGCCAGCTGTACTTGTTGGTGGTGTCGAGGCTCGTGTAGCCGGGCTGGGGCCCCGTGTAGTTCGGCGTCGTCTCGCCGTCCCACGGGTGCAGGTGCTCCGAAGGGCCGCCGGCGTAGTCGTAGTAGGAGTGGGCGATCGACTCGGTGACCTTGGTCTGGTCGAGCGGGACCACCTCCGAGAGGTCGCCGCCGAGGATGATCCCGCGGGGAAAGCCGAACTTGCTGGCGTCGTCGCGGTTGCCCTCGGGGAGGCCGCCGTAGACGAGGTAGTTCTTCTGCCCGGCCCCGTAGCCCCACCACTCCGGATAGAAGCTCGCCACGGCCTTGACGTCGGGGACGTAGACCTGCTCCACGAACGTCCGCATGGCCGCGAGGCGCTCGGCGAGGAATGCGATCCGCTCCGGGTTGACGACGTTCGGCGAGGACGGATCGACGGCGGCGGCCATGCCGCCCACGAGGTACGTCTGCGGATGCGGGTTCTTGCCGCCCAGGACGGCGTGGACGCGGATGACGTCGCGCTGCCACTCCAGCGCCTCGAGATAGTGGGCGACCGCCAGGAGGTCCGCCTCGGGCGGCAGTTTGTAGGCGGGATGGCCCCAGTAGCCGCTGGCGAACAGGCTGAGCTGGCCGGAGTCCACCAGCTTCTGGACGCGCGCCTTGACGGCTGCGAAGTACGCCGTCGACGACTTCTCGTACGGGGAGATCGACTGGGCGAGCGTGGACGTGGCTGCCGGATCCGCCTTGAGCGCACCGGTCACGTCCACCCAGTCGAGGGCGTGCAGGTGGTAGAAGTGGATGACGTGGTCCTGGATGTGCTGGGCGCCGGCGATCAGGTTGCGGATCAGCCGTGCGTTCGGGGGGATCTCGATGCCCAGCGCGGATTCGACCGCGTTGACGGACGTCTGGGCATGGACCGTCGTGCACACGCCGCAGATCCGCTGCGCCCAGATCCACGCTTCGCGCGGGTCCTTGTCCTTCAGGATCAGCTCCATCCCCCGGAACATCGTGCCCGAGGAGTACGCCTGGGTCACCGCTCCGCCGTCCACCGTTGCCTCGATGCGGAGGTGGCCCTCGATGCGGGTGACCGGGTCGATGACGATCGTGCTGGCCATGGCTCGGCTCCCTCAGCTCGCTGCGCCGGGCGCGGTGGGCTGGCCTGCGTCCGGAGGCGGAGCGGCCACTCCCTGGCCGGCTCCCGCGGCGGCGCGCCGGGCGGCACGACGCCTGCTGATGACGACGCCGGTGGCGTGCACGGCGGTGGCCGCGGCGACGGCCCCGATCGCGGCCAGGCCGATCGTCTGGGCCTGCGTGTCGACGCCGAGCAGCTTGACGTCCGGCAGGCGGCCGTAGAACGGGCTCATCGTGTCCCAGAAGCGCGGCGCCGCGCAGCCGATGCAGCCATGGCCCGCTCCGATCGGCCAGTTCGTCTCGTCGTTCCAGCGCACGATCGGGCAGTTGTAGCGCGTGCCCGGGCCCTTGCAGCCCATCTTGTACAGGCACCAGCCGTTGCGGTGGCCCTCGTCCCCCCACTGCTCGACGAACCGGCCGGCATCGAAGTTGGCGCGCCGCTCGCACTGGTCGTGGATCAGGTGGCCGTAGGCGAACAGCGGCCGGTTGTACTGGTCGAGCGCCGGCGCCTGGCCGAACGTCAGGTAGTGGACGAGCGTCGCCGCCGTGTTGGCCGAGTTGTGGGGGCAGCCGCTCAGGTTGATCAGCGGCGCCTTCGGGTGGACCGCATCGCCGACGCCCAGGGCGCCGGTCGGGCCCTGGGTCACGAAGCCGCCGTCCCACGCACAGTCGCCGACGGCGATCACCAGGCCCGCGTTTGCGGTCACGTCCTGGGCGATCTGGAGGGCCGTCCGGCCGTTGATCATGCAGTAGACGCCGTTGTCCTTCGTGGGGATCGCGCCCTCGATGACCACGATGTAACCGGTCGTGCTCTTGACCTTGTCGAGGACAGCCTCGGCCGCGGCTCCGGCGCCGGCCATGATCGTCTCGTGGTACTCCAGCGAGAACAGGTCGAGGACGACCGAGGCGATGTCAGGGTGCGAGGTGCGCAGCATCGACTCCGTGTTGCCGGCGCAGTCCTGGAACTCGAGCCACACGATCACCGGGCGTGCCTGGCTGGAGAGGGCCGCGACGACCTTCGGCTGGTAGCTGGGAGGCAGGGCCAGGGCCGCCGTCATCGCCGAGCACCACTGGAGGAAGCGGCGCCGGCTGACGCCGCGCGCAGTCAGGGCCTTGACCAGCCAGCCATCGCCGGCCGGCGGCCCGTCGACGCCCGCGCCGGCCTGCAAGCCGGCCTGCGAGGTCGCGGCGCCGGCCGGACCCAGCGGGCCGCCGGGGCCGGAGGCCTCCTCCATGATCCCGGGATCGAGCGAGCCACGGCCCATCGTGCGTCCTCCGCCCTCATGCCTCCGTGCGCGCGCCGCCCGCGCACACCACCCAGCAACTGGCCGGTCGCCGGGGACGCGCGCACCGTGATCGATGCACGGTTGCGCATAAGGCGACGGTTGTCTCGGATGGACTGTCGAACTCGACGGCCCGGATTGGACAGGGTCCTCCGGCAGGGGTCGCGAGGGCCGTTTGGCATGGGCGATCCCGTGCGCGTTCCCCGGCCGCACGGCTGCGGTTCCGCTCACGGCGGGCCGCACGCCCTGCTACCGTGCGGCCATGCGCGACATCACAGACCGGGCCCTGGACACGGCCCGGCAGCGTGGTGCGACGTACGCCGACGTGCGCGTCGTCCGCCGCCTGGAGGAATCGATCGACGTCAAGAGTGGCCGGCTGGCGGGAGTGGCGAGCGGCGAGACCGAGGGGTTCGGCGTCCGGGCGATTGCCGACGGCGCGTGGGGGTTCGCGAGCAGCAACGTCCTGACCGCCGCCGAGGCCGATCGCATCGCGGCGCTGGCGGTCCGCATCGCCCGCGCGTCGGCGTCCGCGCTGCGCCATCCGGTCATCCTCGACGACCGCCCGGCCGCCACGGGGCACTGGGAGACGGCGGTCGCGGAGGACCCCTTCGCGGTGACCCTGGAGGCGAAGATCGCCGACCTCATGGCGGCCGACGCGGCCATGCGCCGGGTCGATGGCGTCACGTTCACGGCGGCGCTCTACGGCGCGGTCCGCGACCGGATCACGTTCGCGGCAACGGACGGCAGCTACGTCGAACAGGTCATCAGCTACGCCGGGGCCGGCATCGAGGCCAACGCCATCGACGGCGACGAGCACCAGCGGCGCACCTATCCGGACGACGGAGGGGGCTGGAACGGCGCCGGCTACGAGCACGTCCGGGCGCTGGACCTGGCCGGCAACGCCGAGCGTGTGGCCAGCGAGGCGGTCCAGCTGCTGTCGGCACCCCAGTTGCCACCCGGTCGCCGCACGATCGTGCTCGATCCGTCCCAGCTCTACATGCAGATCCACGAGAGCTGCGGCCACCCGACCGAGCTCGACCGCGTGTTCGGGACCGAGGCGAGCTATGCCGGGACCAGCTTCCTGACCACCGACAAGCTCGCGGCCGGCTTCCGCTACGGCTCCGAGCTGATCGACATCGTCGCCGACGCGACCGCGCCGCGCGGGATGGGCACGTTCGGCTGGGACGACGAGGGCGTGGCGGCGCAGGCCGTGCCGCTCGTCAGGGAAGGCGTGTTCGTCGGCTACCTCTCGTCGCGCGAGACGGCCCCGCAGGTCGGCCGCTCGTCGGGCGGCGCGATGCGGGCGGACGGCTGGAACCGGATCCCGCTCATCCGGATGACGAACATCAACCTGCTGCCGAAGCCGGGCCGGAGCCTCCCCGAGATCGTCGCCGACACGGACGACGGCCTGTACCTGGCGACCAACCGGAGCTGGTCGATCGACGACCGCCGCCTCAACTTCCAGTTCGCCACGGAGATGTGCTGGGAGATCAAGGGCGGCAAGCTCGGCCAGCTCTATCGCAACGCCACGTACACGGGCATCACGCCCGAGTTCTGGGGCAGCTGCGACGCGGTCGGGGACGAGCGCAGCTACGTCATGCTGGGCACGCCGAACTGCGGGAAGGGCGAACCGACGCAGACCGGCCGCGTGGGCCATGCGTGCTCCGGGGCCCGGTTCCGCAACGTCCAGGTGGGAGTGATGCAGTGAGCGGCGACGGCGCGATCGACCAGGCGCCGGACGGCCGGGCGACGGCGCGGCTGGCGCTCGCCGAAGCGGCGGTGCATGCGGCGCGTGGCGGCCGGCGCCGACGAGGCAGAGGCCCTGGTCATGGCCGAGGAGGCCGCCCTGACCCGTTTCGCCAACTCCCAGATCCACCAGAACGTTGCCGAGACCAACGCCCAGGTCAGCCTGCGCGTCGCGAAGGGCCGCCGCGTCGCGGTCGTCGCGACCGGGCGCACGGACCAGGAGGGGATCGCCCGGCTGGCCAGCCAGGCCTGCCTCGCCGCAGGCCTGGTCGAGGAGGCCGCCGACTGGCCCGGCCTGCCCGATCCGCGTCCGATCACGCCGGTCGCCGGCGGCTATGCGCCGGCCACGGCCGCGGCGGCCCCGGAGCTGCGGGCCGCCGGCGCGCGCGCCGTCATCGGGGCCGCCGACGAGGCGGGCGTGACGGCCTACGGCTCGTTCGCGACGGCCGTCGAGACGATCGCGGTCGCCAGCAGTCGCGGCATCCGGGCGGCCGAATCGCGCACGCGGAGCCAGCTGATCTCCGTGATGATGGGCGACGGCGACGGTACGGGATACGCGGAAGCGGCCGCGACCGACGTGGATTCCCTCGACCCGGCGGCGATCGGCCGCGAGTGCGGCGACCGGGCGCGCCGCTCGGCCCGGCCGGTCGCGATCGAGCCCGGCGAGTACCCGGTCGTGCTGGAGCCGTATGCGGTCTCGGACATCCTCGACCTGCTCGGCTACGTCGGCTTCAGCGGCCTCGCGGTGGAGGAGGGCCGGTCGTTCCACGAGCCCGGCCGCCGCGTCGGCAGCGACCTGGTGACGATCCGCGACGACGCCGCGGACGCTTCCGCGACGCCGGCATCGTTCGACTACGAGGGGCTGCCGACGGAGCCGGTGATGCTCATCGAGCGCGGCGTCTGCCGCGAGGTGGTCTGGGATCACGAGACTGCGGCGCGGGCCGGACGCCGGTCGACCGGCCACGGCCTGCCGGCCCCGAACCCATACGGACCGTTCCCGATCCACTCGCAGATGGCGGCCGGCACCGCGTCGCGCGCGGACCTGCTCGGCGGCCTCAGGCGGGGCCTGCTCGTGACCCGCTTCCACTACACGAACGTCGTCCACCCCAAGCTGGCGGTCGTGACCGGGATGACCCGCGACGGGACGTTCCTGGTCGAGGACGGCGAGATCGTCGGGCCGGTCCGCAACCTGCGCTTCACGCAGTCGTACCTGGACGCGCTGGCCGGCGTGGAAGCGGTGGGGGCGGAACGGCGCCTGCTCGGCGTGAACCTCGGCACGGTCCTGGTGCCGGCCGTGCGGATCGCTTCCTGGCGCTTCACGGGAGCGACGGCGACGGGCTGAGGCGCGCCGGCGGCGGTCGGCGCGGCCGCGCGCGGTCAGCGCGGCCGGCGGCGCCGGCGCCGCCGGCGCGGCCGGCGCATGATCCGGGCGTGCCCGGCTCGTCCATCGACGCCGTCGTCGTCGGCAGCGGCCCCAACGGCCTCGCGGCCGCCATCACGCTGGCCCGCGCCGGCCTTGGCGTGCGCGTCTACGAGGCCGCGCCGGAGATCGGCGGGGGCCTGCGCTCGGCCTCGCTGACGCTCCCGGGCTTCGTCCATGACCCATGCGCGTCGGTCATGGCCCTGGCGCCGCTCTCGCCGTTCTTCCGCGCCCTCGGCCCCGGCCGCCAGGGGAACGCCGGCGGCATCGTCGGCGCCGCGGAACTGGTGCGGGCGCCCGTCGCGCTCGGCCACGTCCTGGGCCCGGACCGTGCCGTGCTGCTCCACTCCTCGATCGCCGCGACCGCGGCCGGACTCGGCCGCGACGGGCCGGCATGGCGGCGGCTCTTCGACCCGCTCGTGGAGGAAGCGGACCGCATCCTGCCGTGGATCCTTGGGCCGCTGCTCCGGCCGCCGCGGCACCCGCTGGCCGTCGCCCGGTTCGCGGCCCCGGCCGGCCTGCCCGCAGCGGCCCTCGCCCGGCTGCTCTTCCGTGATGCGCCGGCGCGGGCGCTGCTCGGTGGGCTGGCCGCTCACGCCGCGATGCCCCTCGAGGCAGCCGGCACTGCCGGCTTCGCCCTGGTCCTCGCCCTCGCCGCCCACGCGTCGGGCTGGCCCGTGGTGCGAGGCGGCTCGCAGCGGCTTGCCGACGCGCTGACCGCGGAGCTGACGAGCCTGGGCGGCGAAGTCGTGACGGGAACCCCGGTCGAGGCGCTCGCGCAACTGCCTCCCGCGCGGGCGGTGCTGCTCGACGTGGCGCCGCGGGCGCTGGTCGGCCTGGCCGGGGATCGGCTGCCGCCGCGGCGTCGCCGCGCCCTGACCTCGTTCCGGCCGGGACCGGGCGCCGCCAAGGTCGACTGGGCCCTCGGCGGGCCGATCCCCTGGCGGGCCGCGGAGCTCGCCCGGGCCGGCACCGTGCACCTTGGCGGTCCGCTCGGCAACCTGGCCGCGTCCGAGCGCGCGGTGGCCCGCGGGCGCGTCCTCCGCCGGCCGTTCGCCATCGTCGTCCAGGCCGCCGCTGCGGACGGGAGCCGGGCGCCGGGCGGGAACCAGACGGCCTGGGCCTACATCCACGTCCCGAATGGGAACCCGCTCGACCCCTCGCGGCTCATCGAGTCCGCCGTCGAGGAGGCCGCGCCCGGCTTCCGTGACCGGATCCTCGCCAGGCGCGTTCACGCCGCGCCGGACCTGGAGCGTCACGACCCCAACCTGGTCGGCGGCGACGTCGGCGGCGGCCGTTCCTCGCTCCGCCAGTTGCTCGCCCGGCCGGTGCTGGCCCGCGACCCGTACGCGACCGGCGTGCCGGGGCTCTACCTCTGCTCGGCGTCGACACCGCCCGGCGGCGGGATCCATGGCATGTGCGGCTACCTGGCCGCGCGCTCGGCGCTTCGCCGCGAGTTCGGCATCTCGACGGATCCGCTCGGGATCGACTGAGCCGCCGAGCGCGTGGCGCGCCCTTCGCGGGTTGCGCTGCCATACTGCCGGTCTTGTGAACCGGCGCGCCTTCGGCTGCCTCATCGAGATCGTCGAGACCGTCGTCCTGACGCTCATCATCTTCTTCGTCATCCAGACGTTCGTCGCCCAGCCCTACCAGGTCCAGCAGGACTCGATGGAGCGGACGGTGGAGCCGGATCAGTACGTGCTGGTCGACAAGCTCACGCCCCGCTTCGACCAGTACAGCCGCGGCGACATCGTCGTCTTCGACCCGCCGCCGGGCTGGAGCGAGGATGGGCAGAACATTCCGTTCATCAAGCGTGTCATCGGCCTGCCCGGCGACACCGTCGAGGTCCGCGACGGTGCGGTCTGGGTCAATGGGATGAAGCTGGCGGAGCCGTACGTCTACGACGGTGCCCCGACCATCGCCTACCAGGAGACCCACTGGGTGGTCCCGGCCGGCGACCTGTTCGTCATGGGCGACCATCGGGCGGTGTCGCGGGACTCGCGTGCCTTCGGGCCGATCCCGATCTCGAGCGTGATCGGCCGGGCCTGGCTCCGCTACTGGCCGCTCGGCACGGTCGGGATCCTGTCGACACCGACGTACGGACCCGTCCCGAGCGGCCTGGCGTCGCCGCCGGTGGCGCCGTCCCCTTCGCCGTCGGCGTCAGCCGCGCCCTCGGCACCATAGGCGGGCAGCCCGCGAGGCCGTGGCGCGATCCGGAGGCCCCGGCCCGGATCGCCGTCAGCCCTTCGGGGCGGCGGCCGGCACGATGACGAGGAAGCGGCCGTCGCGGCCGGGGTACGTGCCCTCGGGGCGCTTCCACGGCAGGAAGTTGCGGGTCATCTCGGCTGCGTTCTGGAACGTCCCGGGCGGATCCGACGGGCCCCAGATGTTGCTGACCCGCGGGTACCAGGGGTCCAGGACATAGACGCCGCTGATCTTCGCGTCGCGGAATTGCAGGGGGTCGGCCGTCGCCCGGAAGCCGTCCACGACCCAGGCATGGGCGCCGCGCCAGGCGAGCCAGATGACCGGTTCCTTCGTTGCGTCGACCGCGATCGCCGAAGCCCGAACGGCCTGGTCCCTGGTCGCATAGACGCGGACCTCGTACTCGACCCCGCTCAGCTGGGTGATCGCGGCAGCCATCCCATCGGGACCCCAGCCGCCGTTCCGGCTGTCCGCCTTGGTCGTCAATCCGACCGCCATGGCCGCGATCTGGTCCTGGAAGGCGCGCGTCAGGTTCGGCCTGGCCGGTCGATCCAGGAGGTTCACGACGATCTGGATGGCCGCGTCGGCGCACATCACCTTCGTGGCCTCGGAGCTGAAGTACGCGGCCGGGCTCGGCACGAGCTTGAGGTCGACGGCGGCGCGTACCGGCGACGGCGAGACGGCGGGAGATGGCGAGGTGGCGGGTGATGGCGAGGCTGACGAAGCCGAGGAAGGCGACGCCGAGGGGACGGGTGTCGGCGTGCCGGCCACCAGGGCCGCCGGCGAGGACAGCGGCAGCGTCGGCCGGCCGTTGTCGGTGAGCGCGGGCTGCACCTGCAGCCACAGCCAGCCCGCCGCCACGAGGATGGCGACGACGAACAGCAGGAAGCCGGCATCGAAGTCGCCGGTCTCGCGAACCGGCCGCGACCGCATCATGGAGCGCTGAACCTCGTCCACGGGCCATGTGACGGCGGGCCGCTCCCGATTGTGGTGGCCACGGTGCAACCCCCTCCCCCGCGACCGGAGCATCCGGGCACCGCGGCAGCGGCCGGCGGCAGCGGGCAGGTGCCGCCACCGGCGGCGGCGCCCTGCGCTGCGCCAGGCGCCCGGCCGGCCGGGTGTGCCGCGGGCCGGGCCAGGCAGGCCCCGCCTGCGCCGCAGCGCCGCCTCGCGCAGACTTGTCTTCACGTGTCAGCGGACCACGGCGCAACGGAGGACGTGAGCGCGATGGCGAAGATCGGCTATGCGGCGATGCTCGAGCAGTTCCATCCAACCGACCTGCTGGACTGGTGCGCATCGGCGGAGGCGGCCGGGTTCGCGGCCGGGTTCATGGTGTCCGACCACTTCCAGCCGTGGACGCCCCAGCAGGGCCAGTCCGCCTTCGCCTGGAGCTTCCTTGGCGCGCTCGGCCAGCGCACCTCGCTGCCGTTCGGCACGGCCGTCACGTGCCCCGGCTTCCGCTACCACCCCGCGGTCATCGCCCATGCCGCCGCGACCCTCGGGGCCATGTACCCGGGCCGGTTCTGGCTGGGCCTGGGCGCGGGCGAGGCGCTCAACGAGCACATCGTGGGCGGGCCCTGGCCGGAGATCGGCGTCCGCTCGTCGATGATGTTCGAGGCCATCGAGGTCATCACCAAGCTCTTCTCGGGCGCGGTGGTCCGCCACCGCGGCGAGCACTTCACCCTGGAGTCGGCGAAGCTCTACACGCGGCCCGAGCGGCCGGTTCCCGATCTACGTCGCCACGGCCGGCCCCGTCAACGCGAAGCGGACGGGCAAGTTCGCCGACGGGATGATCACGGTCGGGGCGGCCGACGAGAAGATCAAGATGCTCTGGGAGAAATGCGACGAGGGTTGCCGCGAGGCGGGCAGGCCGCTGGGCACGCCCAAGCTGCTCCAGATCCACATCAGCTGGGCCCGCACGGACGACGAGGCCGTCGACCAGGCCGTCCGCGAATGGCCGAACGGGGGGATGCCGTTCCCCAAGCAGGACATCCGCAACCCCGAGGACTTCGCGGCCATGGCCAGGATGGTCAAGCCCGAGGACTTCACGAACCGGGTCCTGATGACCGCCGACCTGCGCGCGCACATCGCCCACATCCAGCACTACGTCGACATGGGCTTCGACGAGGTGCACCTCCACAACGTGGGCCGCAACCAGGCCGAGTTCATCGAGGTCTTCGGGAAGGAGGTCCTGCCGGAGCTGCGCCTGGGCACGTAGGGCGCCGCCGGGCGCCCCGCGCGGCGGCCGAGCGGCTGCGGGAGGCAATTCGACGGCCCGGCGTCAGATGCCCAGGAACCGCTCCACGATGCGGTAGCGCCAGGTCAGCGCGAGCAGGATCGCCCAGCCGACGACCGCGCCGAGGACCAGGGCGACCTCGACGCGACTCACCAGGTGGAGTGCGAACACCCCGCGGCCGGCGTGCGTCGCCATGAGGCCCAGGTAGAACGCCCCCAGGACGATCGCCATGATCGTCGGCCGCCAGTCCCGCGAGCGCGGCTCGATGACCGCGAGCCCTTCGAGCGGCGGCTCGACGAACACGACGAGCGCGAGCCCGGCGAAGACCAGGAACAACGTGAGGGCCGACTGCGCAACCTTCAGGGCGGCGTCGAAGGCGACTGGATCAGTCGAGCTGGCCGTGCCGATGGCGACGTCCGTCCCGAGGTGGAGGATCAGCGAGCCGTAGAACACGAAGAGGCCGGCGAGGCTCGAGAGGACGGCCGCCGGGATCACGAAACGAGCGAGCGTCCTGGCGAGCGAATCGTGGTCCCGCGCCCCGGGCTGGGCCCAGACCGCGAGCATGGCGGTGGGGATGCCGACCGTGAACAGGGTCAGCGCAGAGCCGTTGCGGAGGTCGATCGGGAAGAGGCCGATGATCAGCGATGTGACGATCAGCAGGCCAACGGTCATGATCCGGCTCAGGAAGAGCCGCAGGATGTCCTGCATCCCGTTGATGATCCGCTGGCCCTCCTCGACGGCCGGTGCGAGCGAAGCGAACAAATCGTTGGTCAGGACGATGTCGGCCACGCCGCGAGCCGCCTGGCTGCCGCTCTGCATCGCGATCCCCAGGTTCGCCTTCTTGAGCGAAAGGACGTCGTTGACGCCGTCGCCGACCATCGCCACGTAGGCGCCGCGGGAGCGGAGAGCGTCCACGAGCCGCTCCTTGAGGGCAGGAGTGATCCGCCCGAAGACGGTGGTCTCCGCCGCCACGGCGGCGAGCGTCGCGTCGTCCATCCCCTCGATGTCCGGGCCGGAGACGTACCGGAGCTCCGTGCCGAGGCCGGCCTGGCGGGCGAGCGCGGCCACCGTCTCCGGATCGTCGCCCGAGATGACCTTTGGCGTTACGCCGGCGGCGATGAAGCGGGCCATGGTCTCGGCGGCATCCGGCCGCAGCTCGTCGCGGAGGACCACGAGCCCCGCGATCGTCATACCTCCGGGCAGGCGGGCGGCGTCACCCTCCCCGGTCAGCTGCGTCGGATCGGGGTGCGTCGCGACTACGAGCACGCGGAGACCACGGGCGGTGAACGACTCCATGCGGGCGCGCAGGGCGGCCCAGTCGGCCGGCGCGCCGTCCGCGCCGCTCCCTTCTACGTCCGGGCGCCTCCCCGCGACGCCCGTGGCCAGGGCCAGGGATGGGCGCAGGAACTCCGCCGCGCCGAGCGCGAGGATGCCGCGCGGTTCGGCGCCCCCCGATCCCTCGGTCACCGCGGATCCTTCGGGCACCGCTGATCCTTCGGGCATCGCGGATCCTTCGGTCACCGCGGATCCTTCGGCGTCGCCTGATCGTTCGGGTCGAGCGAGTGTTTCGGCAGCGCCGGATCCTTCGGGAGCAAACGCGACCGCGCTCCACTTGCGGGCCGAGGAGAACGGGACGTCGGCGACGAGCCGACATGGGGCCGCGGGGTACGCGGTGGCGATGGCATCGGCCGTCTTGTTGCGAACGGCGGAGCTCGCGACGGCTGCCCCCAGCGTCGCCGCCAGGCTGGCCTCCGATCCCGCAAACGGGACAACGGCCTCCACGACGAGCCGGTTTGCGGTGAGCGTGCCGGTCTTGTCGACGCACAGCACGGTGACGTTGCTCAGCGACTCGATCGCGTTCGATTGCTGCACCAGTGCCCCGAACCGGATGATCCGGACCGCGCCGAGGGCGTACGCGATCGCGATCGAGACGAACAGGCCGTTTGGGACCAGCCCGACCAGCAGGGCGGCCTGACCGACGGTCGCGCCGGCGCCGACCAGCTTGAGCAGGTTGTTGGCGAGGAGGAGGACCTCGAAGTAGACGACGATCGCCAGCGTGATCCGGATGACGAGGTGGATCTCGGTCTGCAGGGGCGTCAGCACGCGGCGGAACGTCCGAGCCCCGGCCGTGATCCGGTTGGCCAGGCTGGCGCTGCCGACCGCGGTCACCTCGTACGTGCCGCCGCCGTTCACGACGAAGCTGCCCGAGTAGACGGGTTCGGACGGGCGCTTGGGGATGAGGTCGGACTCGCCTGTGAGCTGCGACTCGTCCGCCTCCAGCGAGCCGTCGACGAGCCGACCGTCCAGGACCACCTGGTCGCCCGCGCCGACGCGAACCAGGTCGCCGATGACGAGCTCCTCCGGTACGGCGGGGCGCTCGGTGCCGCCGCGGATCACCGTGGCCGTCGGGCGCGTCAGGAGCGCGATCCGGTCGAGCATCCGCTTGGCCCTGATCTCCTGGGTGACGCTGACCACGATGTTCACGCCGATGACGGCCAGCGAGACCGCCGCATCCACGGGTCGTCCGACGATCACGAGGAGCAGGCCCAGCAGGAAGATCACGTCGTTGATGAAGGTGAAGACGTTCTCGCGCACGATCTGGCCGTAGGTCCGGGTCGTGGGAGGAGCGGCCGTATTGCCCTGGCCCGCTGCGCGCCGGGCGGCCGCCTCCTCATCGGTGAGGCCGGCGGGGCCAGTCGCGAGCGGCTGCTCGCCTGGCGGCGCTGTCGGAGGCTCCGGATCCGCGATGGGCGTCGTGGTCACGCGCCCGAGGGTACGGCCCTGGTCAAGCGCGGCGCACGGTGTTGAGGGCGGGCTCGGCGGCCGCGAGCAGGTAGGAGCACCGACGCGGCCTGCGATCGCCTCCCCTTTCGAGTGGCTGCCAATTGTGCGTCGGCGCACCACGGCAAGTTGCGCTGCAAAGTCAATAGCGCAGCCTCACGGCGCGCCCCTGGTACAAAGGGGTTGCTGCATGCGTCGGAACACCACCACACGTTGCGCCGTGAGGTCGTCCGCGCACCCTTCGCTGGCCGCTGCCGCTGAGCCATGCGGTGACGTGGCGCGCAGGCCACGGATGGCGGCGATGCGCGCCCGCATGCGGAGATGTCCGGACCGACGAGCGCGGATGCGTGGGCAGAGCCTCGTCGAGTTCGCGTTCGTCCTCCCGATCTTCATGCTCCTGATGCTGTTCATCATCGAGTTCGCGTTCGTCTTCAGTGCCCTGCTTGGCGTCAACTACGCGAGCCGCAACGCCGCGCTCGCCGCCGCCGAAGGCGGCGACGACCCGCTGGCGGACTGCGCAATCCTCAATGAGGTGGAGAGCTCCGTCGGCTCACCGGGGGACCGGAGCAACATCCTGCAGGTCGTGATCTACCGGACCGATCAGAGCGGATCCGCTGCGCCTGGCCACGTTGACGTACACGCGCGGCGGCAGCACGACGTGCAGTAAGGGAAGCGTTTCGATGACGGTGCCGTACTCGGCGCCGACCGGCACGTACACGAACGATCAGCGCTGCAACATCCTCGGAGGGTGCCCTGGCCTTGGTCGATCGCAGATCGACACGATCGGCGTGGAGATCCGATACCAGCATCACTGGGTCACGCCGATGCAGAACTTCGGCCTCGGCGGAGCGGGCCCGATCCTCACGCAGTCGAACGCGATGCGGATGGAGCCGATCCTGTGAGGCGGGCGGTGGTGGCGCGCGCCGACGTCGTCCGCGCCCTGGTCCCGCACCGGGGTCACGGGCGAGGCGATCGCGGCCAGGGACTGGTCGAGTTCGCGATGGTGGTTCCCGTCTTCCTCATGCTGCTGCTCGGGATGCTCGAGTTCGGGTTCGCCTTCGACCAGAACCTCACGCTGGAGTACGCCACCCGCGAGGGGGCGCGCGTCGGGGCTGCGCTCGCCAACAACGGGGGCGCGACCTGCAACTCGGCGACCACGACGGTGGATGCCCAGATCCTGGCGGCAGTCCAGCGCGTGCTGATGTCGCCGGGCTCCCGCGTGAAGGACGCCCTGCCGGTCGTGGGGATGCAGGTCAAGATCTGGAAGTCGACGGCGAGCGGCACGCCCACCGGCGCGACGACGACGAATACGTGGCACTACGCAGGGCCGAACAGTGGCCCGTCTGTCGACGGGCAGCGGATCGCCTTCATCCAGGACACGCAGAACTGGAGCCCCTGCGCCCGCCACAACGGCGGCGCCGGCGGGACCGATTCGATCGGCGTCAGCCTGACCTACACGTATCGCTTCCAGACGCCTCTCGCCGGCATCATGAGGTTCTTCGGGGGCTCGTCGGCCTCCCAGCTGCCGATGTCTGACAAGACGGTCATGGCCCTGAATCCAACCGACTGAGGACGAGAGATGCAGCAGGAGTTCGTGAGCCAGCAGGCGGTGGACGCCAGGGACCGTGACCGTCGTGGCGGCCGCGTCCGGGGCAGGAGCCGGTCGCGCGGCCAGGTGCTGGTCATCTTCGCCATGAGCATCTTCGTGTTCGTGGGCCTGTGCGCCGTCGTGATCGACGTGGCGTGGTACTGGGCCAGTTCCCTGCGCGTGCAGCGCGCAGCGGACGCCGCCGCCCTCGCGGGCGCCGTCCTGCTGCCGGACGACGTCGCGAACGCACAGCGCCTCGCCCGGGAGGAGGCCACCAAGAACGGCTACACCGCCGGCGGCGGCGTGACCGTGACGCCATGCTCCGATGCGAACAAGCCGGCCGGCTGCACCGGCGGCGGCGGGAATCCGAACCAGATGAACGTCACCATCTCGGCACCCGTGCCCACCTTCTTCATGCGGGTATTCGGGATGACCTCGATCACGGCCACGCGCTCCGCCAAGGCCGAGTACGTGCTGCCCGTCCCGATGGGGAGCCCCCAGAACTACTACGGCGTCGGCCTCCTCAGCATCCCGACCCCTCAGGACGGCAATACCGGCTTCCAGGACGGCTCGCCGACCGGCTCCAGTGGGTGGACCGGCACCACGAATGCAGACGCGACTCAGAACACAAGGTACGCCGTATCGCCGACCGCCAACGCGAGCCTCTCGCAACGGCAGCAGCAGTGGACCAGCTTCTTCCCGAGCTCGGGCACCGGTGTCGGCTCCATCCCGAACCCTGTGGCAGGTGGATCCATCACGATCGATAGCATCAGCGTCCGGACGCGCGTCTTCATCAGCGCGGGCACGGGGAGCTCGACTACTTGCCAACTCCAGGCGGAGCTCTACAGGAGCGGCACCTGGAGCGATCCCGTGATCCTTCCGACTCCGTTGCCAACGAGCCGCCCTACCGACTACACGTACCTCACATTCGCGCCGACCACTCCGCCGACTGCGACCTGGGGCGAAACATGGACCCGGTCCCAGCTCACCACGACGAATTTCCGTGTCAGACTGACGATCGTCCGCGGCACGACAGCGGGGTGCAACACGAACCGGCAGCTCTCGGTGGACACGCTCGAAGTCCGAGTCGACTACACGCTTGTCGGGGCGCCAGCACCGGTGGACGTCCATGCACCGGACGGCACGCTGCTGACGCCCCAGAAGTTCTGGGGAGGGATGCAGAGCCAGGGCGCACCAAGCGTGCAGGGGGACGCGTACATGACGGGCTACGCGACGCGCAAGAGCCCCGTCAATGGAGCCTACGACCCGCAGAAGTACTACAACTACGGCATCGACATCAAGGGATCCGGCGGGCAGGTGTGGATTTTCGATCCTGGCTTCTGCGACACGACGCCGTTCAACACCCTCGGGGACCCAGGCGGCCACCCTGAAGCCAACATCAACCAAGGCACAGGCGAGTCCTGGACCCCGTCTAGCAACGGCAGCAACACTGGCAGCAACGGTGCGCTCCCGGTCCGCCCGGTCAGCGCCCAGTACAACCTCTACGACACCCACGACACGCCCTACACCACCGACGACGACACGCTCGTGGCCACGTCCGGCTCCACATTCCGTCAATCGAACCTCACCGACCTGAGCCTGGACGGCGACACGGGCGCGGACTACAGCAACCCGACCGATTGTTCAGGGTTGGCGTGGCACAACAACTGGTGGGCGCTGCCGGGAGCGCAGAACCTGAGTCCCGGCACCTACCGGCTACAGACGACCTCGAGGATCTACAACGCCGCGATCGGCTCTCATCCGCAGGACGCCGTGCTGGACGCCACGGACAATCAGACCGATGCTACCGGGCTCAACGCCTTCGCTATCTGGACGACGAGCACCGGGACCGTCGCGCCCCGTGTCCACGGCCTAGGAGCGATGGAGCATATTTCCCGCTCCCTGGCAACCAGACGTCGGCGTTCTACCTGGCCCAGATCGACGCCCACTACGCGGGCAAGTGGATGGACATCGACCTCTGGGATCCGGGAGATACGGGCACCCTGTCGGCCGTGCTCCGGTTCCTCGCGCCAGATGGAGCTGGTGGGACGGTGACGCCCTTCTACTGGAACCATTCGTCGGGCTCGGTGAAGCCGACAAGCTTCGACTGCGGGCCCAGCACCAGCAGCCTGGTGTCGTCGATCACGACCAGCACGGGCACTGGCGGCATCTTCAACGGCCAGTGGCTGCGCATCTGCATCAAGCTGGACGATGCCTACTCGGCGCCGATCGATCCTGCGTCGGGTGAGGCGGGCTGGTGGAGGATCAGCTACCAGATGATCGGTAGCGGGGCAAGCACCGACCTCACGACGTGGGAAGTCAACATCCGCGGCAACCCCGTGCACCTCAAGGTTCCCTGAGCGTCGCGACTCTCGGGGCAGGTGCCGCCCGATGCCGCCAGGGCGGGCGGGCACCGGCGACAGGGCCCTGAC
>CAWGEL010000009.1:0-20797 GCA_963821595.1 uncultured Chloroflexia bacterium
CTCCGGGGCCCGCCTCGGCTGGGACCGTCGCGGCCGGGCCTGGGACGCCCGCCGCGGCCGGAGCGCGCGGCTCGCCGGCGGGGATCGATACGCCGAGCTCCCGCGCCCAGGCCAGCAGGGTGACCGCGTCGGGCACGACCTCGACCGTGCCCGCGACCGCGCCTGCGAAGATCTCGCCGGTCGTGCCGTCGATGGTGATCACGTCGCCGGCGGCGAACGGGCGCTCCGCGATGCTGATCGCCTGCGGGCCGACCGAGACCGCCGTGGCCCCGACAACGGCCGGGATGCCCCAGCCGCGCGCGACCACCGCGGCGTGACTGGCAAGGCCACCCGTCGCGGTCAGGATGCCGGCCGACCGGGCCATGCCGTGGACGTCGTCTGGCGACGTCTCCGCACGGACGAGGATGACCGTCCGACCCGCCTCGGCGGCCGCCACCGCCGCCTCGGGAGAGGTGGCGACCTCACCGCACGCGACGCCCGGCGATGCCGGGAGCCCGCGGGCCAGCGCGGGACCGCCGCCGTCCCGGCCTGTGGTGATGGTGGGTGGGTTGGCCAGGATCGGGGCGACGCGGCGGACGGCCGCGTCGTGCGACAGCGGGAAGTCCGGGTCCTCGGCCATGTCGACGGCGATGCGCAGGGCGGCCTGGGGACTCCGCTTCCCGACCCGGCACTGGAGCATCCACAGGGTGCCGTGCTCGATCGTGAACTCGATGTCGCACAGGTCGGCGTGGTGGCGCTCCAGGCGTGCGGCGGCATCGCGCAGCTCGCGGGCGACGCGCGGCATCCGCTCGTCGAGCACCGCGATCGGCTCGGTCCGGTGGGTGCCGGCGACGACGTCCTCGCCCTGGGCGTTGAACATCACGTCGCCGTAGAGCGTCGGCTCGCCGGTCGCCGGGTTCCGCGTGAAGAGCACGCCCGTCCCCGAGTCCACGCTGCGATTGCCGAACACCATCGCCTGGACCGTGACCGCCGTGCCCAGGTCGTCGGCGATGCCCTCCCGCTGGCGGTACGTGCGCGCGCGATCCCCGTTCCACGAGCGGAAGACCGCTTCGACGGCGGCCCGGAGCTGCAGCCACGGATCGTCGGGCACCGCGTCCACGCCGACGATGTCGCGGAACATCGCCACGAAGCGCTTCTGGCAGTTGGCGGCGAACTTTGGGCTCTTCGAACGGTCGGCCAGCCCGGCGGTGGTGGCCGCGTTGAGGCCGAGGTTGAGGATCGTGTCCATCATCCCCGGCATGGAGACCGGCGCCCCGGAGCGCACGCTCACCAGCAGCGGATCGGCCGGGTCGCCGAAGCGTCGGCCCACCTGCGCCTCCATCGTCACCATGTGCTCGTGGAGCTCCGCGTCCAGGCCGGCCGGCCAACCGCGAGCCAGGTACTCGTTGCAGGCGACCGTGGAGATCGTGAACGCGGGCGGCACGGGAAGCTCGAGATCACGCGCCATCACGGCGAGGTTCGCGGCCTTGCCGCCGAGGAGTCGCTTGAGCTCGGCGAACGAGAGGTCGAGGCGCTGGTGGCAGTCGAAGACGTAGGACACGGGGCGGCTCTCCAGTGCGCCGGGGCTCAGGGCGCGACGATGATCTTGATGGCTCCGCTGGTCGGATCGCTGAACGTGGCCAGCGCGGCGGCGTAGTCGGCCAGGGCGAAGTGGTGGGTCATGACGTCGCAGACGCGCATCCGGCCCTGCTCGACGAGGGGCATCACGCGGCGCATCTCGCCGGCCGAGGCCCGCGACCCCACGAGCTCCAGCTCGTCGAGGACGAGCCGCTGCATGGCGATCTCCACGCCGACCGTGGGAATGCCCACGGCCGCGCAGCGGCCGCCGCGGCGCAGCATGCCGAGCGCCCACTGGACGGTGACCGGGACGCCCGCGCATTCGAGGACGACGTCGGCGCCGAAGCCGCCGGTGAGCTCCCGGACGGCGGCCACGGGGTCTACCGCGGCCGGGTCGACCGTCTCGAAGCCCATTGCTGTGGCCTTTGCCAGGCGGGCGCGGTTGGGCTCGATGACGATGACCCGTGCCGCTCCGCGGATCATGGCGGCATCGCCGCCAAGCAGGCCGATCGCGCCGGCACCGGTGATGGCCACCGTGTCGCCCGGGGAGATGTTGCCGCGGTTGGCGACGTGGAGCGCGATCGAGGCCGGGTCGATGACCGCGCCCTCGTCGAACAAGAGCCGATCGGGCAGCGGGAAGACGGTCTTGATGCCCTGCACGACGTACTCGGCGTCGGCGCCCTGGACGTTGTGGCCGTACTGCTTGTGGAGGCCGCGCTTGCCGTAGTTCTCGCAGAGGTTGTAGCGACCCTCCACGCACTTCTGGCAGACGCCGCAGGCGTCGTGCGAGGTCCCGGCGACGCGGTCGCCGACCTTCCAGCCGTAGAGGTCCACGCCCCGACCGAGGGCGGCGACCTCGCCGGCCCGCTCGTGGCCCGGGATGAACGGGAACAAGGGTGGCCAGAAGCCCGGGTAGTCGCCGCGGATCAGGTGGGCGTCGGTGCCGCAGATGGAGACCGCGCGGACGCGGGCCAGGATCTCGTTCGGGCCGGGCACCGGGACGGGGACTTCCTGGATCTCCATCCGGCCGGGCTCGCGCACGACCAGGGCCTGCATGGTTCGAGGCACGGCGGACTCCTTCAGACGACCGCGACGGGATCGATCATGGAACCGGTCGCGCCGCGGATCTTGACCGGCAGGGCCACGAACAGGAACTCGTAGGCGCGAGCGCGAGCGAGCGCCTCCAGGTCCAGGCTCTCCATGAGGTAGACGGCGTTCTGGATCAGCAGCAGCGTGTGAACGGGCTGCGGATTGCCCTCCGGCCCCGGATCGGGGGCGGGCTGGACCTCATACGTCTCGGTGTCGGTGCCCGTGGCGACGATGCCGCGCTCCAGGAGCCAGCGCGCCGCCGAGAGGTCCGGACCGGGCGTCTTGTGGGCGGCGAGCTTCTCCGCGTCCGGCCACAGGCTCATGTAGCCGGTGCGGATGACGACGACGTCCCAGGGTTGGACGGTCACTCCCTCCGCCCGGCAGATCTCGGCCATCTCGGTCGCATCGATCGGCTCGCCCTTCGCCAGGCAGTCGACGCCGCGGTGCCCGGCCGCGTCGATGAGCACGCCGCGGGTGAAGAACGGGGGCATCGTCGACGCGTCGAGGTGGGCGGGCCCGAAGTCGGTCAGGTGCTCGTCCGCGCTGCCCCCACCGTACCAGTGCATGTCGTCGCCGACGGTCATGTGGGCGAGGGCATCCATGTGGGCGCCCGAGTGCGATGTCGCCATCACGTACTCGGCCATGTAGCCGAGGCCGGCGTCGTTGATCGGGCCCCAGGGCCTGGCGCCGGTGACGCGGATGCCGCGCGGCGTCCGGTAGTTGAGGACCTGGAACGGCGGATGGCCCGGGAAGAGCGGCATCCCGGGATACCGGACCGCGCCCAGCGAGATGAGGCGGCCTTCCCGGACCAGGCTCGCGGCGCGGACGACCTGCTCCGGCGGCAGCTTGCCGATCGGGCCGATGTCGGGCGGCGTGCTCATGGCGCTCCCTCCGTTCCGCTCATGCCGGTCGCTGGTCCCGCAGCGCACGCCAGACGCGTTCCGGCGTCAGCGGGAGGTCGCGGATGGTGACGCCGGTCGCTTCCCGCACGGCGCCGGCGACGGCCGCCGCGGTGCACAGCAGGGCGCCTTCGCTCATGCCTTTCGCCCCGTAGGGTCCGGGCCCGTCGGCGTTCTCCACCGTCTGGCTCACGAGCTCGAGCGGCAGGTCCATGCTCGTCGGGATCCGGTAGTCGATCGCGCCGAGGTTCCGGATCCGGCCGCGGTCGTCGTAGATGTACTGCTCCATCAGGGTGTGGCCGAGGCCCATGATCGCGGCCCCCTCGTCCTGCATCCGGACCTGGAGCGGGTTCAGGGCCTTCCCGACGTCGGAGACGGTCACGTGGCGAACCAGGGTGATGTCCCCCGTCTCCCTGTCGACAACGGCCTCCACGGCCGTGCAGTTGAATTCGAAGAACGCGGGGGCGCCACCCAGGGGATGGCCGGGCTCGGCCTCCTTGCGGCCCTCGCCGTTGCCGACCAGCTCGCCACCCAGCCGGCCCAGGCCCGGGCGCAGGATCTCGAGCACCGTGACCTCGCGGTCGGGCAGCCGGACCACGCCGTGCTCCACCGTGATCGAGGCCTCGTCGACGCCGTGCAGGCGGGCGGCCATGGCCTGCAGCTTGCCCTGGATCTCACGGCAGGACGCCAGCACGGCATTGCCCATCAGCACCGTGGAGCGGCTGGCCGACGTCTGCTGGTCGTACGGGACGACCGAGGTGTCCCCCATCACCACGGTCACCCAGTCCAGCGGGGCGCCGAGCTCGTCGGCCGCGATCTGGGCGAAGACCGTCCGGGCCCCCTGGCCCATGTCGGACGTGCCCGCGTAGACGACGACGCTGCCGTCCGCCAGCAGCCGGACCGTGGAGTACGAGAGGCCGGTGGTCGGGCCGGACTTGATGCCGAGCGCGATGCCCCGGCCGTGACCCTCGGGGAGCGGCGCCTCCCAGCCGATCAGCCGGGCGGCCTGGTTGACGGCCTGCGCCCAGTCGCCGTCGGCCGGCGTGTCGAAGGGGATGAATGCCTCGCCCTTCCGGGCCAGGTTGCGCAGGCGGATCGCCAGGCGGTCCATGCCGATGGCGCGGGCCGCCTCGTCCAGGTTCGACTCGACGGCCCAGTTGATCTGGGGATTGCCGAACCCGCGAAACGCCGTCGACGGCGTGGTGTGCGAGAGGATGCTGCGAGCCCGGATCCGCACGGCCGGCACGGTGTACGGCCCGGCCCCCACGTAGCTGCCCTTGCCGACGACGCGATCGGCGATGTCGGCATAGGCGCCGATCAGGTAATCGGCCCTGACCTCCTCGAAGACGAGGCCGCCGTCCCGGTTGACGCCGGTCCTGACGTTGACCTCGCAGGCCGCCCGGCGCACGGCCTGGAACGTCTCCTCCAGGCTCAGCACCAGGCGAACGGGCCGCCCTGCCCGCAGCGCAAGGAAGGCGACGAGAGGCTCGAACTTGGCATGCTGCTTGCCGCCGAACCCGCCACCGGGGTCGGGAGCGATCACGCGAACCCTCGACAGGGGCATGTGGAGGATCTCGGCCAGGACCTTCTGGAGCCAGTTCGGATGCTGGATCGAGCTCCAGACGATGATCCCGTCCCCGTCGGGCGCGGCGATCACGGCGTGCGGCTCGATGGCGAACTGCGTCACCATCGGGAAGGTGTACCGGTGCTCGACGACGACCTCCGCGGTCGCCGCGTCCACGTCGCCCCAGCCGACGGGGTGCTCGTGGAGCACGTTCGTCCCCGACAGCGGATCACCGGCCCGCAGGCCCGGGTCCTGCACGAGCGGCGCATCGGGCGCGAGCGCGCCGGCGATCGTGTAGACCGCGGGCAGCTCCTCGTACTCGACCGCCACCAGCGCGGCCGCTTCATCCGCGGCGTCCTTCGTGGCGGCCGCGACGGCCGCGACCGGCTCGCCGTGGTACTTCGTCTCGCCGACTGCCAGGATCGGCCGGTCCCGGAACTGGGGGCCGAACCGCTGAACCGGCTGGGGCAGGTCGTCCGCGCTCAGCACCAGGCGTACGCCGGGCACGCGCATCGCGGCAGACGTGTCGATGGCCGCGATGCGGGCCCGCGCGCACGGCACGGTCACCAGGCTGGCGTACAACTCGTCGGGCAGGTGGATGTCGGCCACGTAGCGGTTCTCGCCCGTGACGCGAGCCCGGCCGCCGACGCGGTTCGGGGACGTCCCGATGCCGGTCGCGCTCATCGGTTCGCCTCGGCCGCGGTCGCGAGGACCGCCTCGGTGATCTGCTGGTAGCAGGCGCAGCGGCAGAGGTTGCCGGCCAGGCCCTCCTGGATCTCCGCGACGGAGGGGTGCGGGTTGCGCCCCAGCAGGTCGTGCGCGGCGATGAGCTGGCCCGGGATGCAGAAGCCGCACTGGACTGCGCCCTCGTCGAGGAAGGCCTGCTGGAGCGGGCTCAGGTGCCCTCCGTCGGCCAGGCCCTCGACCGTCAGGACCTCGCCGCCGTCGGCCTCGACGGCGAGCACGAGGCACGAATCGACGATCCGACCGTCCAGGCTGACCGTGCAGGCGCCGCACTCGCCGACGAGGCAGCATTCCTTGGAGCCCGTGAGCTCCAGGTCATCGCGGAGGACGTCGAGCAGGGTGTGGTGCGGGGCCACCTGGAGCGCACGCGGACGCCCGTTGACGGTGATCTCGATCGGGATCGCGTCGGTCATCTCGTTCATCCTTCGGCCAGCCGCTCGATCGCGGTGCGGAGAGCCCGCGCCCCGAGGACGCGGAGCATCGCCAGGCGATAGTCGGGACTCGCCCGCATCGATCGCGGCGACGGGCTGGCGTCGGCGAACATCCGCTCGAAGATGGCGTCCCTGGCCGGCGCTGGCGCGGCCGGGTCAGCGAGGACGCCGCTGGTGTCGATCACGAGAACGGGCCGCGGGCCCACGCTGCCGTAGGCGAGCCGCGTGACGCCCGCCTCGTCGACGGCGACCGACAGCGTCACCGACGCGAGGTCGTGGCCGCGGCGCCGGGTGCGGCGGACGTGGACGGAGCCGGTGCGGCCGGCGGGAAGCGGCAGCTCCACGGCCGTGACCAGCTCGCCGCGCTGCAGCGTCGTCTGGCCGGATCGCACGAAGAAGTCGTCGAGCAGGATGCGCCGTGGCCCGGCCGGCCCGACCGCCACGAGCTCGGCCCCGTAGACCAGGAGCGACGGGGCGGTATCGGCCGCGGGCGAGGCGTTGCACAGGTTCCCGGCCAGCGTCGCCCGGTTCCGGATCTGGACCGAGCCGACGACCGCCGCGGCCTCGGCGAGGGCCGTGAACCGCTCGCGGATCCGTGGGTCGCCGGCGATTTCCGTCATGGCCGTGGTGGCGCTGATGGAGAGGCGTCCGTCAACTTCGCGGATCTCCGGCCGCAGCTCGGCGATCCGCTTGAGATCGACGACCACGGACGGCCGGGCCGTGCCGTCACGCAGCCTGATGATGAGGTCGGTCCCGCCGGCGAGGATGCGCGCATCGGGCCCGCCCGCCTCCAGGAGCGCGACCGCCTCGGCGATCGTCGCCGGCCGAGCGTAGGCGAAGGCGTGCATCGTCCCTCCTCCGCGTCAGAGGACCCGGTCCACCTCGTCCATCAGCACCTGCGGCGTGGCGGCGCGGACGAAGTAGAACGGGCGGTCGGTGAAGCGGGCGACGAAGCCGGCTCGGGCGCGGCGCAGCGGCTCGGCGTCGACCATGGGCATGGGGAAGCCGGGCGCCAGGAGCTCGTTGAGGAGGAAGTAGTTCTGCAGCGAGTGCAGCGTCTGGAACTGGCGCTCGAACGGGATCATCTCGGCCAGGCTGGGGTCGAAGTTGCCATCGATCGCCGGGACGACGACGACGTCGACGTTCGACGGCTCCTCGTAGTGCAGCCAGCTGGGCATGGCGCCGAAGAACTTCTGCACGCCGCGCTCGGGGGCGGCCTTGTCGGCCCGCTCCGTGCCCTCGGTGCGCTTCTTGATGAAGGGTTCCCGCGAACCTTTCACGGCCCGTCCCTGCTCGTCCACCACGGTCGTCTCCGTCGAGACGAGGAGCGCGCCGCGCCGGCACGCCTCGATCTGACCCATGCTCTTGCCGTGGTTGGACTCGCCGCCCAGGAACATCACGGTCCTGTCGCGGTAGCGCACGGCCGAGGCGTGGAAGGGATGCAGGCCGACGGCCTCCATCCGCAGCGCCAGCATCGCCACGACGACCTTCTGGATCGGGCCGGCCGGCCAGGGTCCGGTGAAGACCATCGTGTGGCCGTCATAGGCGATGTCCCGGTCGCCGTCCTGGTCCCAGACGATATCCGCCTCGGGCAGCGACACCTCCGGGGAGATGCGGACGTCGGCGAGCCGGTAGTTCAGGAAGTTGAGGTCCTCGAGGACGTGCTCGCGCGGCTCGCTCCCACGGACGTCCACCCGCAGGCGGGCCGTCCCGGCCGACATCTCTTCCGTCAGTTGCAGCTGTCCGTTCATGTGCTCCCTGCTTCAGGCGTGGCGATGATGGGGACGACCCGCGGCGCGATGCCGCCGGTCACGGCCGGCTCCCGGACCCGTTCATGCTGGTGATCGCCGCGCCGGTGGCGTCCTGGTCGGGTCGGCTCCGCCCGACGGGCCGGCGAGCGGGCGGACCGTCCACCCCCGGAACCCTGCCTTCGATCGGCTGTGCCGCGGCGTGACCGATCGCGCCGGCGGGCACGGTCTCGTCGTCCCAGAGCCGGCCCAGCATCGCGCCGGCCAGAGCGAAATGCCGGCGCACCGCGGCGACCGCATCATCCACGCTCCGTGCCCGGAGCGCTTCGAGGATCGGAACGTGCAGCTCGGCGATCGCGACCCGGTCGGCGCCCGGCACGACCATCGTGATGTAGGTCCTGGAGAATGGCTCGAGGCGCTGCCACACGCGCTCGAGGGTCGAGTTGCGCCCGATGCGAAGCAGGCGCAGGTGGAACGCCGCGTCCGCCGCCGCCTCCGTATGGGAGTCGCCGCCCGCCGCCGCCCGGCGCATGTCATCGACGCTGCGAGCGAGCGATTCCAGGTCTTCGTCCGTGATCCGCGCGAGCGCGAGGCGAGCTCCCAGCGACTCGAGCTCGGAGCGCACGGCGTGCGCCTCCAGGAGCTGCTCGGTCGATAGTCGCTGCACTCGCGCCCCGCGGAACGGAGAGATCTCCACGACCCCCAGCGCCTCCAGGTCGCGCAGCGCTTCCCGGACCGGCGCCTGGCTGGTGCCGAACTCCCGGGCCGCCCGGGTCTCGACGATGCGAGAGCCGGGCGGGTAGCGGCCGTCAAGGATCGCCTGGAGGAGGCGATCCTTGACCTGGTCGCTCAGGACGCTGCGCTGGACCGTGGAGCTGCGGGACATGGACGTGCCGTCAGTCCTTCATCCCGACGGCGGCGACGACCGGGGCCGCGGCGAGGATCTCGACCACGCCGGTGGTCCCGTTGAGGCGGATGCGATCCCCGTTCTTGATCTGCTCGGTGGCCACGGAGGTCCCGACGACCGCGGGGATGCCGAACTCGCGCGACAGGACGGCCGGATGCGAGACCGTGCCGCCGGCGTCGGTCACGAGCCCGACGATCTTGGTGAACAGGACCACCCACGCCGGGTTGGTCATCTGGCAGACGAGGATGTCGCCCGCGCGCACGTCATCGAACTGGTCCTCGCGGAGGACCACCCGCGCGACGCCCTCGACCACGCCCGGCGAGCCGCCGAGGCCGGTGATCTGGCCCGCGACCAGGGATTCCTTCCGGTAGAACTTCTCGGGGAAGCCCCACAGGTTCAGGTACGGGAAGGCCAGCTGGGTCTTCGTCGCGGTCCCGATCCAGTCCTTCGGCCGGAACGTGTAGGCCTTCTCGCGGGCAGCCTTGGCCCTGGCGACGATCTCGCGGCCGGAGGTCGCGTCCGGGGCGCCCATGAAGACACGCAGCTCGTTGTAGCGGAAGTACACGACGTCGCCCGGCTCGTCGAGGACCCCATGGGCGACGAGCTTGCGCCCGATGGCCAGCAGCACCTGGCGCATGTGCGCGTTGGCGCCCTGGTCGATGTAGAAGTGATGGTCCGGGGTCAGCGGGGCCATCTTGAGGTTGATGTCGTTGGCCGCCCGCATTTCCTCGAGCGCGTCACCCTCGAGGCCCTGGAGGATCTCCTCGGCGGCCGCTTTGATGTCGGCGGCGAGGGTGCCCATCGTCTTGGGATAGTCGTAATTGGTCTCGACGTAGCCGCGCACGAGCTCGATGACGGGCTCCATCACCTCCACGACGTTCGGGAAGATGAACTCGTGGCTCCAGACGGCGTGGTAGCCGTACTCCCGCTGGTACGGGTGGACGCGCTCGGCAATGAAGCGCTTGCCGCGCTCGCTCGCCTTGAGGCCGGCGAGGATCTCGTCCGCGGTCTCGGCCCTGAAGATGGCGGCGAGCTCGGCGTCGGCCTTGACTTCCTCCTTCATCCTCCAGAGGGCCTCGATCGAGTCCCAGTTGCGGTCCTTGGCCGAGTTCTGGAGCCGGCCGAGGAGCACCTCGTCGATCTTGCCGTGGGTCTTCTCCATCACCGCCCGGAGATTGAGGGTCGCGCTCAGCTGCGCGAAGTTCAGCATCCAGTGGATCTTCCAGTGGCGGTCGTGGATGTCGATCATGTCCTCGAGCAGGCAGGCCACCTGCATGAGGTTCATCTGCTCCTGCTGGTCGAGCTTGCCCTCGATGTAGGCGAAGTTGCGCTTCATCTCCGGGACAAGGCGCTCGTTCCACCAGGTCGCGAACTCGTTGCCGTACGTCGGGAGGACGGCGCCGAGGTAGGCACCGATCTTGTCCGCATACGCGGGGTCGAGGGGCACGCGAGCGTGGTACGTCGAGCCGTACTCCTGCGAGAAGACCGTTGTGCTCAGGCCGGCCTCGGCGGGGATGGCGGCCGTGTAGCACCAGCCGTTGACGTTCTTGAGGATCCAGTCCGTCGCGAACGGCGTGCCGAAGCGCCGGAACATGTGGTCGCAGCTCATCCACCAGCCGCCGATGTCTTCGTACATCGGGCTCAGGGGGTGGGGGCAATGCAGGTCGTCGTAGACCCAGAAGAGCAGCTTCTCGGTCTCGGAGGCCCATTCGATCGGAAACTTCTCGTCGCCGAGGAACTGGCCCAGGGCTTCTTCCTTGAGGGGCACGCGTGCGTCCTCCTGTGCCTGACGTGGGTTTGCCGAGACGTGCGGGCGGCCTAGCTGGCCGGTTCCGCCGGGCGGGATTCCTCCCGGAAACGCCTCATCTGCTCGGTGATCGCCACCTCCGCTCGAACGAGCTCCGTGATCGGAGCGCCGGGGACGCAGACACCGTGGCCATCAGGAAGGGCGGCAGTGATCCAGCCTGCGGCGTCGGGTGCGCCGGAAGGCACCACCTTGTCACCTCCACGCCCCCCAGTGACCGGGCCGGTTGGGAAGAAGACGCACGCCGGACGTCCTGTCGATGCCGGCGTCGGACCCGCGTGCCCTCCTGACGTGCTCGACGTGCGGAGCACGTCGATTGTCGATAATCGATTGTTGGAGCATACCACCGGGCATTGCGCCGTCAAGGGCCATGCCGACGCGCGTTGCGGGTGCGCGGGGACGCCAGCCACGCTTGCGCGCGCGAAGGCCCGAGAGCACCCCGGCGTCGCTGTAGACTCGCGGTGGACCGTTTGGGGTGTGCACGCCCTGTCCCGATCGAGCTTCGAGGAGCCGTCGTGTCCGCCGACCGCACCATCTCGCGAACCGTCCTGGCCGACCAGGTCCGGGACCGGTTGCTCGAGGCCATCCTTGCCGGACGCTACCCGCCCCACTCCCGGATCGTCGAGACGGCTGTTGCCCGCGAGCTCGGGACGAGCCAGGCGCCCGTCCGGGAGGCGCTTCGCAGCCTCGAGGCCCTGGGGCTGGTGGAGATCCTTCCGTTCCGCGGCGCGCGGATCCGGCACCCGTCCACGGAGGAGCTTCTGGAGGCCTACGTGGTGCGCTACCAGCTCGAGTCGCTGGGGGCGCGCCTGGCCGTGCCGCGACTGACGGACGACGACCTCGCCGAGCTCGCCACATTCGGCGACGAGATGCAGCGGGCCGCCCGCGATGGCGACCGCCACTCGCTGGCGATCGCCGACGCCGGTTTCCACGCCCGTCTCATCGAAGCGTCCGGGAACGTCACCCTGGCTCGAGTGTGGCGGGCCCTCGAGCCATTCTCGCGGACCTACATCACGCTCGTGGTGCCGGGGGCGAACGTCCAGTGGACGGCCGACCTCCACCTGCCCATCATGGCCGCCCTCCGCCTGCGGGACCCGGAGATGGTCGTGTCGGCGCTGCAGCAGCACTTCGACGAGATCAGCTCCCGGCTCGGCACGGAATGGACGACCGAGGACAACCCGGAACCAGTCCCAGCGATGCGCCAGGCCCGGACCGCCTGATCGGCAGGCGGCCCCGTTCCGGCTGGGCCACGCCGCGCCGCACATGCGATCGCGCGGCGCCCGCTCCGCGGCTCAGTGACCGTTCGCCAGGATCGCGCTCACCTGCTCGGCGACGCGTCCGGCGGAGAGGCCATAGATGTCGAGGAGTTCGTCGTTCGGACCGGATTCCGGGTAGCAGTCCCGCAGTCCGATCCGGTTGACGCGCGTCGGCCGGTGCTCGCCGAGCGTCTCGGCGACGGCGCCTCCGAGGCCACCGATGATGGTGTGCTCTTCGACGGTGATGACGTGGCCGGTGTGGTCCGCCGCCGCGACGATCGCGGCGACGTCGATGGGCTTGATCGTCGGCACGTGCAGCACCTGCGCGTCGATCCCGTCGGCCGCCAGCAGCTCCGCGGCATCGACGACCCGCGGCGTCTGCGAGCCCGTGCTGATGAGGGTGGCGTCACCTCCCGCGCGGACCTCGACGGCCTTGCCGAACTCGAAGGCGTAGTCGTCGCCGAACAGGCGCTGGGTGGCGTCCCGGACGAGGCGGACGTAGACCGGACCGTGATAGGCGGCGGCCCAACGGAGGACCTGGTCCGCTTCGACGTCATCGGCCGGCGAGACCGTCACCATGCCCGGCATCGCCCGCATGATCGCGACGTCGTCCACGATGATGTGGCTCATGCCGGTCTTGCCCGTGAACAGCCCGGCGTAGCCTGGCGTGATCTTCACGTTGAGCCCGGTCTGGGCGATGAGGACGCGGATCTGGTCGAGCGGCCGGACGACGGCGAACGAGACGAACGTGCTGATGAAGGGAATCAGCCCCATCGTTGCCAGGCCCGCCGCGACGCCCATCATGTTCTGCTCGGCGATCCCCATCTGGAGGTACCGGTCGGGGTGGGCCTTCTCGAAGATGTCGCCCCTCGTCGAGCTTCCGACGTCCCCGTCGAGCATGACGACCCGGGGGTCGTGGCTGGCCAGGTCGGCGACGGTCTCGCCGAAGATCTCGCGCATCGCGCGGCCCATGGGCAGGGTCATCGCAGTGCTCCGTCCGCGGTCGGTGCCGGCTCACCCAGGTCCGCCATGGCCGTCGCGAACTCGTCCGGCTTGATGATCCTGGTGTGCCAGAAGTAGTGGCCTTCCATGAACGACACGCCCTTGCCCTTGACCGTGTGGGCGATCACGACCACGGGCCGGCCGGTGCCCAGGACCGCCGCCTCGAGCGTCGCGACCACGGCCGCCATATCGTGCCCGTCGACCTCGAGGACTCGCCAGCCGAAGGCGGTCCACTTCGCCACCAGCTCGCCGGGAACCTCCGGTGGCAGACGGCCGTCAGGGCCGTCGCCCCGCCAGCCGAACTGCTGGAGCTTGTTGTGGTCGACGATCGCCACCAGGTTGTCGAGCCCGTAGCGGGCGGCGGCCATGGCCGCCTCCCAGACCTCGCCCTCCTGGCACTCGCCGTCGCCGAGCATCACGAAGGCCCGCGCGTCGCGCCCGGTGAGGCGGGCTCCGAGGGCCATGCCCATCGCCGCCGAGATCCCCATGCCGAGCGATCCGGAGGACATGTCCAACCCCGGCAGCCGGGTCATGTCCGGATGACCCTGGAGGCGCGAATGGGCGGCGTCGAATGTCGCCAGCTCCTCCACGGGGAAGTACCCGCGCAGCGCCATGGCGGCGTACAGGCCGATCGACGAGTGGCCCTTCGAGAGCACGAATCGGTCACGATCGGGCCAGCCTGGCTCGTCCGGCCGGATGCGCATGACGTGGAAGAAGAGGGCTGCCAGCATGTCGGCGGCCGACAGCGGGCCACCGAGGTGACCGCCCTTTGCGTGGTCGACGGCCTTCACGACTTCGACCCGGATGCGCCGGGCCATTTCCGTGAGCCCGGCGATCTCCGCCTCGTCCAGGGCCGCCGTGCGCGGCGCTTCCAGCAACTCGCTCACGACGCGCTCTTCTTCTCATAGGAGCCGGGGACGACGGGCGGCGAGAAGAAGCACACGAGCTCGAGCGGCTCCGGACCGTCGGACTCGGTCGCATGAAACGTGCCGACCGGCACGTGGACGGCGACGCCCGCCTCCAGCTCCGCCGTTGCGGCTGGGGTGACAAGGCGGCCCTGGCCCGCTGCCACGTAGATCGTCTCCTCCTGCGTGTCGTGGACGTGGCCGGGCGGCCGCGATCCAGGCGGGAAGATCGAAACGCCGATCGAGACCCGCTCGGTCGCGGTGTTGTGGGGCCCGATGTACGTGTACCAGTCGCGGCCGGGCAGCGCGACGACGTCCGCCTCGGACCGGGTGACGCGTTTGATCATGCGGCACACCTCGCGAGCTCTGGCCGCGAACGGCAGCGGGCAGAGCGCATAACAGAGATAATCGATGATCGATGGTACGCGGCGAGCCCTCGGCGGTCAAGGCCACTCGGCCCCATCGGTCGGGCTGGCGAGGAACTGCCGTCATGGGCCTTGGCTGCATCTTCATCGACGTGATGAAGTGCTTCCGGGTCACCCAGGCGGGTACGCTCCCGATCTGGCTCGAATGAGCACTTGACGCTCATCTGAGATACACCTAACATGCGCGCTGCCGCGGGCCGCGTCCGTGAGACGAGGCGCGGACGGTCGGGCCAGTCCGGAGGACCGCGTGACGCAGGCGAGCGACGACGCGCCGCGGATGCATGCGATCAACACCATCCTCGCGGCCCGACGTTACTTCCTCGACGGCGCCAGCAAGAGCGACATCGCCGCCGAGCTCGGAATCTCGCGATTCAAGGTGGCGCGCCTCCTGGACGAGGCCCGCCGCGATGGCATCGTCCGCATCGAGATCGATGCCGTGCCTGAGGTCGACGACGTGCTCTCGCGGGAGCTGGCCGTCGCCCACGGGATCCGCAGCGCGGTCGTGGTGCGCACGATCGACGGTCCCGAGGAGTTCCGGCGCGCGCAGCTGGGGCGCGCCTCGGCGATGCTCCTGGCAGAGACCCTTGAAGCCACGGATGTGGTCGGGATCTCGTGGGGCCGCACGCTTCATGCGATGGTCGGCCACCTGCCCGCCCTGCCGCCCTGCTCCGTCGTCCAGATGGTCGGCAGCGTGCCGACGCTGGAACTCGACGTCAACTCGATGGAGCTCGTGCGACGGGTGGCCGAGCGCGCGCGCGGGCCCGTCTACCCGCTGCACGTGCCGTTGATCGTCGACAGCCCGGCAACCGCGGCCGCGCTCCGCCTCGATCCGCACGTCGAGCAGACCATGTCGATGTTCGGTCGCCTGACGCGCGCGGTCGTCGGCATCGGGGCGTGGGCGCCCGGCGGATCGACGGTTCGTGCGGCACTCTCGGCCGACGATGCCCGGGCCGCGGACGCCGCCGGGGCGGTGGCGGACGTCTGCGCGATCGTCCTCGGCTCCGAGGGCCGTGAGATCCGAACGGCGGGCCTGCCCGACCGATGCATCGCCGTGACCGCCGATCAACTGCGAGCTGTGCCGGACGTGCTGGCGATCGCGGGCGGTGCCGCCAAGGTGGCGGGCATCCGGGCGGCGCTGCGCAGTGGCCTGGTGCACCGCCTCGTGACCAACGAGGAGGCGGCCCGACTGCTCCTCGCCGGCGGCGCGGGACGCCGATGAGTCGGACTCTTCCTGGCCCCGAGCCGCCCCGGACGCCGTTCACGACGTGGCGGCTGCCGGTTCCGGCGACCGCGCTTCGGCGCGTGCTGCTGCCACCCCGCACGAACGAGGACCCGAGGTGACAACGATGACGACGGACGCAACGTATCGCAGCGACACGCGGCCCGACGTCGCGCCGTTCGAGGAGTCGTGCGGCTCGATCGGCGGCTTCGCCTATGGCGGCGACGTCGCGAGCGAGATCGCGGCAGGCTCGCTCACGGGGGCCGACGCCCTCGCCCTGCTCGACGACATGCTCGCGATCCGCGAGCTCGAGGAGATGATCGTCCGCCTGCGCTCGGGCGGCTACGACCCGCTGCCGGGCTACGACTACCGCGGCCCGACGCACGTCTCGATCGGCCAGGAGGGGACCGCGGTCGGGATCGCCGCCGGCTTGCGCCCGACCGACCAGATCACGAGCTCCCACCGCGGCCACGGCGACGCGATCGCCAAGGGCTTCGCCGCGGTCCGGGCCATGTCGGACGACGGGCTGCGGGCGCGCGTCCCGGGCGCCGCGGCCGACGGCCGCGCCGCGCTGCTCGAGGCGGCCCTCGAGGAGCACGCCTTCCGCACGATCGCGGAGCTGTTCGGCAAGGAGGAGGGCTACTGCCACGGGCGCGGCGGCGGCATGCACATCGGCGACTTCTCGACCGGGCACCTCGGCGCCAACGCGATCGTCGGGGGCTCGGTGCCGATCGCCACCGGCGCGGCCCTGGCCGCCCGCTACGAGCGGGCCGACCGGGTCGTGTGCTGCATCGCCGGCGACGGCGCGTACGCCAACGGGGTCGTGCTCGAGTCGCTCAACTTCGCGGCCCAGGCCCAGTGGACCAACCACCTCGCGGGCGACGAGCCGTACGGGCTGCCGGTCATCTACCTCGTGGTCAACAACCACTACGGCATGACCCACCGCACCGACGACGAGGTCATGGGCGTCGGCCACCTCGCGCGGCGGGCGGCGGGCTTCGCCGACGCCAACATGGCGGCCGAGGTCGTCAACGGCATGGACGTGCTCGCGGTCCGCGACGCGCTCGCCCGGGCGGCGGCCCGGGCCCGGGCCGGCGGGGGCCCCGTCCTGCTCGAGGCCTCCACCTACCGCTACTACGGCCACTCGCTGTCCGATCCGCGCAACGAGTACCGGACGCGCGAGGAGGAGGCCGCCTGGCGCGAGCTCGACCCGATCGAGCGCCTCAAGGGCGGCCTCGTCGCCGCCGGGGCCGCCGATCTGGCGGCCATCGCCGCGCTCGAGGCGGGTGCCCGCGCGCGCAACGCCCGGGCCGCGGTCCGCGCCGCCGCGGCCACCGATCCCGACCCCGCCGACGTCCTGCGCTACCTGTACACCGACACGGCCGCCGACGTCGTCCCCCAGGCTGCGCGCGCGGTCACGACGCTCGCCGCGGCACCGGTCGCGGCGCGCGATGCCGGCGGTGCCATCACCTACCGCGACGCGCTGCGCGAGGCCCTGGTCGAGGAGATGGGCCGCGACGCCCGCGTCCTGCTCTACGGCGAGGACGTCGCCGACTACGGCGGCGCGTTCAAGCTCACCAAGGGGCTTCTCGAGACGTTCGGGCGCCGGCGCGTCTTCAACACCCCGATCTCGGAGGCCGCCATCTGCGGCACCGCGGTCGGCGCGGCGATCGCGGGGTTGCGCCCGGTGGTCGAGCTCATGTACATGGACTTCGCGCTCATGGCGTCCGACCAGATCGCCAACCAGGCCGGCAAGTGGCACTACATGAGCGGCGCCCAGGTCGAGGTGCCGCTCGTGATCCGGGCCTCGGTCGGTGCCGGCAAGGGCTACGGCGGCCAGCACAGCCAGAGCCTCGAGAGCGTCTTCGCCCACATCCCGGGCCTGCAGGTCGTCTACCCGGCCACGCCCGCCGACGCGAAGGGGCTCCTCAAGAGCGCGATCCGGACCAACAACCCGGTCCTGTTCGTCGAGAGCCAGGGCCTGTATCCGGCCAAGGGGGTCGTGCCCGACGACCCCGACCTGCTCGTCCCGATCGGGGCGGCGCGGGTCGCCCGCGCGGGCGCCGACGCGACGATCGTGGCCTGGGGCCCGGCCGTTCCCGACGCCCTGGCGGCCGCCGAGACGCTCGCCGCCGGGCACGGCCTCGGGGTCGAGGTCATCGACCTGCGCAGCCTCGTGCCGCTCGACATGGCGACCGTGCTGGCATCGGTCCGCAAGACCGGCCGCGTGGTGGTCGCGGCGCAGGCCATCCTGACCGGCAGCTTCGTCAACGAGGTCGTGGCCCGCATCGTGGGCGAGGCGTTCGACGAGCTCGACGCGCCGGTCGGCCGGGTGGGGGCGGCAGCGGGCATCAGCCCCCAGGCCGAGGTCCTCGAGCGGGCCTTCCTGCCGACCGCGGCCGACATCGTCGCGGCCGTGCTGGCGCTCGGGTGAGGCGCGCGGCGTTGGACGAGGAGCGCTGACGATGGCCCACGAGGTCCGCATGCCCAAGCCCGGGCAGATGACCGAGGAGTGCACCCTCACGGCCTGGTTCAAGGGGGAGGGCGACCCGGTCCGCCGCGGCGACGTGCTCTTCGAGATCGAGACCGACAAGAGCGCCATGGAGGTCGAAGCCTTCGACGAGGGCGTGCTCCTGCGCCGCCTCGTCGAGGCGGGCGCCACGGTCCCCGTCAACACGATCTGCGGGTACATCGGGCAGCCCGGCGAGGCCGTCCCGGATGCGCCGGCGGTGGCGCCCGCGCCCGTCGCGCCCGCGGCCCCGACCACGGCTCCCCCGCCGCCATCCCCGCCCCTCCCGTCCGTCACGCCGTCCGCCGTCCTTCCCTCCTCCGGGACGGCGGACGGCGTGACGGCCCGCCTCGCGATCAGCCCGCGGGCGGCCCGCCTCGCGGCCGGCGGCGGGCTCGACCCACGGGGGGTGGCGGGCAGCGGACCCGGCGGCCGGATCGTGGAGCGTGACGTCCGGGCGGCCCTGGCCGCGGTGACCGCACCGGCGCCTGCCCCGGTCCCGGCCGCGGCCACCGACGTGCGCTCCGGCGACGAAGACGAGGCGCAGCCCCTGGGCCGGATGCGCCGGGTGATCGCCGAGCGGCTGACCCGGAGCTGGACGACGACGCCGCACTTCACGGTCACGACCGCGGTCGACGTCACCTGGCTCCTCGCGCTCCGCGGTGAGCTCAAGGCGGCCGGCACGGACCTCACCGTGACCGACTTCGTGCTCGCCGCGGTCGCCGGGACGCTCGCCGAGTTCCCGGCTGTCAACTCGCGCACCGACGGGGTGGCGGTCTGGACCAGGCGCCGGGTCCACCTCGGCGTCGCCGTGGCGCTGCCCGGGGGCCTCGTGGTCCCGGTCATCCGCGACGCCGATCGCCTGGGCCTCGCCGAGATCGCCGCGCGGGCCCGCGACCTCGCCGCGGCGGCGCGGGCAGGAACCCTCGCTCCCGATCAGCTCAGCGGCAGCACCTTCACGGTCAGCAACCTCGGCATGTTCGGGGTCGACGCGTTCACCGCCATCATCAACCCCGGCGAGGCCGCCATCCTCGCGGTGGGGAGCGCCGTCCCGACGCCGGTGGTCGTCGGCGGCGCCATCGTCGTGCGCGAGGTCATGAAGCTGACCATCTCGGCCGACCACCGCATGATCGACGGCGAGACCGCGGCCCGGTTCCTGGGCGCCCTCCGGCGCACGCTCGAAGACGCGGAGGCGTTCCGCCGCGAGATCCGCACCGGCTGAGCCCCAGCCGACGGGAGGTCGGGAGCGGTCGCGCGTGTGGGGCGAGGCGGGACACGACCGGCAGGAGGCGGAGCGCTCGACGGCGCCTCGTCAGGACCGGTGCCGGACGATCCGCATCGGCGCTCCGGCGCGCCGGACGGGTACGGTCGCGGTCGCATCCTCCTGGGCGCAGAACGCGGTGTCGGCCTGCTGGCCGATCGCCCGCAGCACGCGCCCACCGTCGGATGCTTCCATCGCCGCCATGAGGTCCGGAAAGCTGTCGCGCAGGCGCACGGCGGCAGCGGCCCCGTCGGTGAGCACAGGCCGGCTTCCGCGAGCCCGCGCGGCCTCGTCGAGGCGGCCGACGATCACTCCCGCCGCGACGGCGTCGTCGAGCACGAAGCCGCCCTGCTGGCCGGCGCAGACCACCTGGACACCCTCGCCGCACGCTTCGGCGAGCCCAAGGGCAGCGTCCGCGCAGGCCCGGGCGTTGCGAGTGCAGCCGATCAGGACGTGCTCGACGCGGTGCAGCCGGCGCAGGACCGCCGTCCCATTCGTCGTGCTCAGCACGACGCTGCGACCACGGATCGCTGCCGCCGTCAATTCGCTCGGCGAGTTGTCGAAGTCGAAGCCGCGCGGCTTGCGGGCATGGCGCTCGCCCATGAGCAGGCTGCCCCGCTCGCGCGCGAGGCGGCGTGCCGCTGCCAGGCCGCCCGCAACGAGGACCTCGCGGGCGCCGAGGTCGAGGAGTGTCGTGAGGCTGGTGCTGGCACGGATCTGGTCGATGACGATGGCCGGTCCTGTCCCGCGCAGGCGGGCTTCGGCGGGCACGAGGGCGACGTCGATCTCCGTTCGCGGGCTACCGACGAGACGCCGTCAGGAGCGCGAGCCGGGGGCGAGGTCGGCCGGGGTCCAGGAACGGAGCGTCTTCATGTAGTTGGCCCGTTCGAACGTGGACGGGTCCTCCACCGAGGCGGCGCTCGCGCTGCCCCGCAGCTGCGCGACGGACTCGTACTCGTGCTCGTCGAGCCAGGCCCGCATCTCGCCCTCGATCGCCCGCAGCCGGGCGGGTCCGTGGCGAAGGACGGCCGACGTCGTCATGGCGACGTCCGCCCCGACCATGAGGGCCTTGATCGCGTCCTGTCCGGTGTGCACGCCGGACGTCGCGGCGACCGACACCCCCGTTCCCAGCTGGGGTCGCAGGATCGCGATCCAGCGGAGGGGCAGGCGCAGCTCCAGGACTGGCTGAGCTCCAGCCTGGTCACGACGTCGAGCGTCTCGAGGTCCAGGTCGGGCTGGTAGAAGCGATTGAAGAGGACCAGCCCGTTCGCCCCTCGGGCGACGACCTGGGCCGCGAAGCTGGCCATCGCCGAGTAATACGGACTGAGCTTGACGGCGAGGGGGATGGAGACCGCCTCGCGGACCGCGCCGATGAGGGCGAGATCCGCGGCTTCCATGTCGGCCGCGGTCGCCTTCGGGTTTGCCGCGATGTGGTAGAGGTTGAGCTCGAGGGCATCCGCGCCGGCGTCTTCGAGAC
>CAWGEL010000010.1:0-133390 GCA_963821595.1 uncultured Chloroflexia bacterium
TGCCGCTTGCGGCCCCCACGCCCGCCGCTCGCGGCCCGCGCCCAGGAAGCGGCCTGCCCCCGTGGCGAGCGGCGCCATCGCGAGCCTGCAGCGGCCCACCCCAGGAAGCGCCCGCCTCGCGCGCTGCGCGCGCCTGATCGGACAGGCCGATCAGGCGGGCCGCGATCACGCTCCGATGTTCGCCGGATGGCGCACATCCCGAGCATTGCCCGCACGCGCGGGCCTCGGCGATCGGGAATCCCGATCGCGACGGGCACGACGCAGGCCGCGCGTCTCCCGTGAACAATGTCAGCGTGCGACCGGCACCCGCCCCTGCGGATCGCCGCGGTCAGCCGCATCCTGGTCGCGCATGACCTGGTTGGCGTAGCTGACAGCGAACTGTCCATCGCCGCGTCGAACTGCCCCCCAGCGCCGACGTATCCGGGCGACCGGATCGGGCCTGCCCGGAGGAGGCGTCCAGGCCGCGAGCTCGCGGCGGGGCAGGCGATCGCGGAGGGCCCGGCCGGTAGCCGCGGCCTGCGCCGGGATCACGCCCGGCCGGTGTCCTGGGCCCGCATCGGCGACCATCGAGCAGCGTCGCTCAGGCCGACCCAGAGGCGGACGGCAGGAGTGCCGTGACCGCCTGGTCGACGGATTCGAAGATGTGGTCGCGCCCGATCCGCGCCATGACTCCCGACGCGGCCAACTGCTCGGGTAGGCGGCCCGTTGCGCGCGCCAGCGCGAACCCGATGCCGCGTCGCTTCAGTTCGTCGATCACGTTGCCCAGCGTCTCCACGCCGGTGTAGTCGACGTCCGTGACGGCGCCGGCGTCGAGCACGACCAGCCGGAGCACGGAGGCTTTCTCTCCGCCCGGTCCCGGGACGGCTGCGGCGACGCCCGCCGGGGCAGAAGCGGCCGCCCGCGGACGCGCGCTCGTTTCTCCGACCGCGCTATCGTCGGCCGGCCCGTGCGGCCGCTGCGCGTCGCCGACGGCGGCCAGCAGCCGCCCGCGGAACCAGCTCGCGTTCGCGAAGTAGAGGGGCGCGTCGAAGCGGTACACGAGCAGGCCCTGAACCGGTCGCGCCGACGGATCCTCGTTCGGGGCCCACCAGATCGTGGTTCCCGGGACGCGGCCAAGGATGGCGTCTCGCGGGCGCGCCGAGATCCGGGTCCGGTCGAGCACGGCGAGCAGCACGGCGAGCCCGATCCCCTGGAGCACGCCGACCAGGGCCACCGTCAGGAGGCAGGCGATGGCCAGGGCGAATTCCCAGCGGTTGAACCGCCAGACCTCGACAAGCTCCCGGCCCTGGAAGATCCGCACCGCGACTGCCAGCAGGACGCCGCCCAGCGTTGCTTCAGGAAGGCCCGCGAGGAGACCGGTGGCGAACAGGATCAGGAGCAGGACAAGGAGGCTCGCGGCAAGCCCGCCGAGCTGGGTCCGGCCGCCGGCCTGGACAACGACGGCCGTGCGCGGCGGGCTGGCATTGGCCGCGAAGCCGCCGAGCACGCCGGCGAGGACACTGCCGACGCCGACGCCGACGAGGTCGCGGTTGACGTTCGCCGCGTAGTCGCCGAGCTCTGCGAACGTGCGTGTGGTGGCCGCGGTCTGCGTCACGCACAAGAGGGCGACGGCCCCGGCGAGCGGGGCGAGGTCCAGGACTGTCGTGAGGCTCGCGGTGGGCAGGGCGACCGGCGGCAGCCCGGCGCTCAGCGCGCCCACCACGGAGACGCCGTGGTGCTGGAGGTCCAGGACGGCCGACAGGACGAGACAGGCGACGAGGGCCAGGAGCGCTCCCGGGATGTGCCGTCCGCTGCGCTCCGCCAGGCGCTCGCCGCCGATCACGATCACGAGGACCAGGGCGGTCACTGCGATCGTCGGCAGGCTCACGTGGTCGAGCTGGGCCGCGACGTGGGTCAGCTTGTCGATGGGCGAGGAGCCGCCCTTCGCGACGCCAAGGAGCTGCGGCAGCTGGCCGATCACGATCGTCACGGCGATGCCGGAGATGAAGCCGGCCGTCACCGGTCGCGACAGCAGGTCGGCGATCCACCCGAGGCGGGCGAGCCCCACCGCGACGAGGGTCAGGCCAACCATGACGGCGAGGAGCGGGAGCAGCGTGGACGCTGTCGCGGGCGCGGCCGTCGCCGCGGTCGCGGCGCCCAGCGCGGCAAGCCCGGCGGCCATGACCGGCGCGATCGTCGAATCAGCCCCGACCGACAGCTGCGGGCTCGCGCCCACGAGCGCGAACCCGACGGCGGCGCCGAGAAACACGTAGAGGCCGACGACCGGCGCGACCCCGGCGAGCGTGGCCGTGGCCATCTGCTCCGGGACGGCGATCGCGACGAGCGTGAGGCCGGCGACCAGGTCGGGGATGAGCCATGCGCGGCGGTAGCCGGCGAGCGAGGTGAGGATGGGCAGGCGGCCGATGGCGGCGCGCCGACCGTCCGCGCGCCCATGCCGGCCGACGGAGCCGGCCGACCGGACGCCGGCCGACCGGACGAGCCTCGGCGCGCCGCCCCGGAGCCGACTCGTGATGATCAGCCACCCGCGCCCGCCTCCTGCGCCTGGCTCCACCCGGTCACATCCAGTCGAGGGCCCACCGCGCCGGGGACCGGCGGCGGGAGTATACGACCATGTCGCTCGGGACTTACGCAGCGGCGAGGCGGCAGAGCCGCCACCGGCCGTCGGGGTCGACGCCGGCGCCGCGGCGGCGGTATGGTGGCCGCGCGATGAGGACGCCAACCCACCGCCGACCGCCGGTCCGGGGCGCCGATCGGCCATCAAGCCCGGGGCGCGCCGTCGCCCCGGGCCGACCGTGACCGCGTACCACGACCGGCGAGCGGGCATCGTCGCCACTCGCCTGGCCGGGACCGACGGCGTCTCCCTGGAGGCGGCGAAATGGACGGCGGTGCTCGAGCGGCTCGGCGTGTCGTGCTCCTTCTTCGCCGGGCAGCTGGATCGACCGGCGGAGCTCAGTCGCCTGGTGCCGGAAGCGTTCTATCGCCACCCGGCCGTGGTCTCGATCACCACGGCTGCGTTCTCCGGCAGTCGCGAGGTCACGCTTCGTGCGGACGCGGAGCATCCGGCCATCCGCCGCCGGGAATTCGCCTCGCCGTACGTTCGACCGGCCGCCGTCACCCATCGCGTCGACGATCTCAAGGCCCACCTCAAGGGCGAGCTCTACGGCTTCGTCCGCGACTTCGACCTCGACCTGCTCATCGTCGAGAACGCGCTCGCCATCCCGCTCAACATCCCGCTCGCCCTGGCCATCACGGAGCTCGTGGCCGAGACGGGCATCCCGGTCATCGCCCACCACCACGACCTCCCGTGGGAGCGGCAGCGGTTCGCCGTGAACAGCGTGGCCGACTACATCGCCGCGGCGTTCCCGCCGACGCTGCCGTCCATCCGCCACGTGGTGATCAACTCGGCCCAGGCCCAGCAGCTGGCCTGGCGGGTCGGCCTGGCCTCGCGCGTGATCCCCAACGTCATGGACTTCGACCGCCCGCCGGCCCCGCCGGACGACTACGCCAGCGACGCACGCGCGGCGCTCGGAGTCGGCGCCGGCGAAGCGTTCGTCCTCCAGCCGACGCGGATCATCCAGCGCAAGGGAATCGAGCACGCGATCGAGCTGGTCAAACGGCTGGGCATCCCGGCCAGGCTCGTGGTCTCGCATGCCGGGGGCGACGAGGGCAACGACTACGAGGAGCGCGTCCGCGAGTTCGCCGACCTGCTGGCGGTGCCGGTCCGCTTCGAGGCCGAGCTGGTGGCACCGGAGCGCGCCATCACTGCGGACGGCCGCCGCGTCTACGCGCTGGACGACATCTACCCGCACGCCGACCTCGTGACGTACCCGTCGAGCATCGAGGGCTTCGGCAACGCGTTCCTCGAGGCGATCTACCACCGGCGCCCGATCGTCGTGAATCGCTACTCGACCTATGAGCTCGATATCCGCCCGAAGGGGTTCCGGGTCGTGGAGCTCGACAATTACGTGAGCGCGCGCGCCGTCGCGGAGGCGCGGCTCCTCCTCGAGGATCACGGGCTGGCGGAGGAATGGGCCGACACCAACTACGCCCTGGCGCGGCGCCACTTCTCGTTCACGGTCCTGGAGCATCGGCTCGAAGCCCTGCTCTCGGAATGCTTCGCCGAGGAGGGGTGACGGCGACGCTGGGCGGCTGACGCCCGTCGGCCATCGGCGGCGTGCAGCGGGGGAGGAGAGATGACGGACATCGCGCTGGTCCACTACACCGCACCGCCGGTCGTCGGGGGCGTCGAGCGGGTGCTTGGGCGGCATGCCCGGCTCATGGCCGACGCTGGCCACGCGGTCCGGATCGTGGCAGGCCGGGGCTCCGCGCCGGACCGGCGCGTCCGGTTCGAACGGGTTCCGCTGGCCGACTCGCAGCACGCCGCCGTGCGGCGCGTGGCGATCGAGCTCGACGCGGGTCGCGTGCCGGCCGCCTTCGGCCACCAGGTGGAGCGGCTGGTCCGGGAACTGGGCCGCGCGCTCGCCGGGGCGGACGTGGTCATCGCCCACAACGTGTGCTCCCTGAACAAGAACCTCGCGCTGACGTCTGCGCTCCACGAGCTCGGGGCGGGACCCGGCGCACCGCGCCTGATCCTCTGGCACCACGACCTGGCCTGGACGCTGCCGCGATATCGCGCCTCGCTCCACGACGGCGAGCCGTGGGACCTCCTCCGCCGGCCGTGGCCGGGCGCGATGCAGGTCACGATCTCGGAGGGTCGCCGGGCTGACCTCGCGTCGCTGATGAGCCTGTCGCCGGCCGCGATCAGGGTGATCCCCGACGGTGTCGAGGTGGGCGGCTCGGCCGGTGTCCACCCGCGGACCGCGGACGTGCTCCGTCTGGCGCGCCTGGACGAACGGTGGCCGCTCCTGCTCCTGCCGGCGCGGCTGACGCCACGCAAGAACGTCGAGCTGGCGCTCCGGCTGGTGGCGGCGATGCGTGACGCGGGTCGATCGGCGGGCCTCCTGGTCACGGGCCCGGTCGACCCGCACGACGCCGGCGAACGAGGGTACCTCCGGCGCCTCCAGGCGCTCCGCGACACCCTGGGGCTCGGCGACGCCGTGTGGTTCGCCGCCGAGCTGCAGCCCCGGGCGCTTCCCGAGGCGGCGATGGCCGATCTGTTCCACATCGCCGATGCCATGGTCCTGCCCAGCCACGACGAGGGTTTCGGGCTGCCGATCCTGGAGGCGGGCCTGGCCCGGCTGCCCGTGATCTGCTCCGACCTCCCGGCGCTCCGCGCGCTGGCCGGCGACGATGCCCTCTACTTCGAGTCGGATGAGGCGCCGGCCGCGGCTGCGTCACGCGTGCTCGACCGCCTGGAGGCGGATCCGGCCGCCCGGCTGGCCCGGCGCGTCCGCTTCGACTACGCCTGGCCGCGCATCTACGAGCGACACATCGCCCCGCTGCTGGCTGCCGCCGTCGTGTGACAGAAGGGGGCTCGCGCCCGCGTCGCGCACGGGTGCCGAGCGACGGGGCCGCGTGCGCCGGGCCTCGCTTCGGGTGCGTGGCGGGGCGCGCGGGGCGCGGGCGCGGAGCGCGGGCGCTGCAAAACGGGCGCTGCAGAACGGGCGCTGCTTGTCCGGCGGCGGTACCATGGGCATCCATGATGACTGCCGCAAGTGCGCGGACCGCCGCGGCGGCCGTAGCCCAACGAGTGCCCGCGATCCGGATACGGCTGCCCGCGGACCCACGCGAGCGCCGCATTCGCGCGTTGCGTGACGGGCTGTCGATCGCCGGCATCTTCGTGGTCGCCTGGTTCATCATCCGCTGGTACCCGTGGTGGTTCGGCTACGACGCGCACGCCTACTGGGGCGTGAACCCGCTGTCGCCGTACCACTTCGACGGCACGCCGGACCAGTTCGGTGCCTTCCGCTACAGCCCGGCCGCCGCCCAGGTCGCCGCCCTGTTCTCCCTGCTGCCGTGGCCGGTCTTCGCCACCTGCTGGGTCGGCGTGCTGGCCGTGGCCGTGGCCTGGATCGGCGGCGAATGGAGCCTCGCCATCCTCGCCTTCGTGCCGGTGGTCTGGGACGGCTACCTCGGCAACATCGAGATCCTGCTGGCGGCCGCGATCCTCGCCGGGTTCCGCTGGCCGGCGGCGTGGTCGTTCGTGCTGCTGACCAAGATCACGCCCGGCGTGGGCCTGCTCTGGTTCGTCGTCCGGCGTGAGTGGCGCGCCCTTGGCACCGCCCTGGCGGCGACCGCGGCGATCGCCGGCGCGTCCTTCGTCTTCACGCCATCGGCATGGCTCGCCTGGCCGAACTCGCTGGCGGAGGTCGGCGGACGGCCGGACTTCCCGATCATGGCCGCCCGGATGGTCGCGGCGGCGGCACTCGTCGTGTGGGGCGCCAAGACAGACCGGCCGTGGACGGTCATCGTGGCGGGCACGATCGCGCTGGCCTGGCTGGACCCGAAGACGACGGCGATGCTGATCGGGCTCGCGGCGTTCCTGCCGCCGGTCGGGGCCGGCGCACGGCGGGCCGTTGGTCACCTGGTCGGTGCCGGCGCCCCGGAGATCGTGGCCGCGATCGGTCCGGCAGGCGAGGAAGAGCCGCCCGTTCCGGGCTGGGTGTCCTGGCCGCAGCAGGGGGCCGGCGCGACCTGAGCGAATCGGGCGGGCGCCTCGGCGCAGGGATCGGGCGCCCCGTTCACACGTCGTCGGAATGGTCACCCTCCGCCGTGATGCGCCTCCGCACATCAAGCTGCGTTCGTGCTGCGCGGGCGCCTCAGCATGGCCTCCCGCGTGATGCGCCTCCGCACATCGGGGGCAGGGGCGCGGGCGCCATAGTGGGGCCGCCCGCGTGATGCGCCTCCGCACATCGCGGGCAGGAGCGCGGGCGCCATAGTGGGGCCGCCCGCGTGATGCGCCTCCGCACATCGCATTGGGGCGAGGGGCTTGGCGTCTCGCCGGCGCGCCTCCGCCGTGATGCGCCTCCGCACATCGGGTTCAGGGGCGCGGGGAGATCGGTCGCACGCCCTGGTGGCCTCAGGCACCGACGCCGTTCACCAGGGAGGCTGCCGTCCTGGAGCACGGCGACAGTGTTGATGCGTCGACGCGCATCACAGGGAGACGTCTCCGCCGAGTCTCGGCCAGCGATCTTGCACTCGCCGCGGACGCCGGCGGCCCGAAGCCGAGAGCGAGGCTTCACGATTGCGCCGATTGCGCCGATTGCGCCGATTGCGCCGATGCGCCGATGCCCATCACATCGCGCGTGCCCGGCGAGCCACTCGGGCGTTCCCGCGGATCGCAGGTCAGGCCGCGGCGCCTGCACGTGATCTGGCGCCAGCGCCCGGGATTGGGCCCGCGATCGCGCCCGCCGGAGCGGCGGAACCGGCCGCGTCCACCCAGTACCGCTCCGCTCGAACGTCGGCCGGGGGGAAGCCCGCTTCGACGAGGACAGCCGAGGCGGCTTCGACCATGCCGGGGTTCCCGCACAGGTAGGCGACCGTCTCGCCGGGTCGTAGCCCGTGATCGACGAGCACCGAATTCAGAGACTCTTCCGCGCGACCTGTCCGGCCGCGCCAGCCTGCACTGGCTGGATCCGCGGGCCGCGACACCGTCGGCTCCATGGCCAGCGGGAGCCCGCGATCGGCGAGAGCGGCGAGTTCCGCGCCGAACGCGAGGTCGGCCGACGTCGCGACGCCGTGCAGGAGGACGACGCTCGGCGGCGAGAGCCGCCGAGCGAGGGCCCGGCTCATCGAGACGAACGGCGCCAGGCCGGTCCCGCTGGCCACGAACAGGTGGGTGCGGTCGTCGGCCGAATCGAGCATGAACTCGCCCTTCGGGCGCCCAAGCCAGACACGTGTTCCAGGAATCGCCCGCCACAGCGTCGGCGTCAGCATGCCGCCGGGCACGAGCCGGACCAGGAACTCGTGCATGCCGGTCGTGGCCGGCTCCGAGGCCGACGAGTACGGTCGCTGGACGAGCCGGCCGTCGATCACCACGCCGAGCGCCAGGTACTGGCCTGCGCCGAACGGTCCGGGGCTGGCATCCGGGAGAACGACGAACCGGGCGACCGAGGCGCTGACGTCGGTCCGCGCGATGATCGTCGCATTGGGCTCGAGCACCGGCCTCGGGCGGGTCCCGATCGGCGTGCCCGGAAGGCGCGATCCGACTGGCGCGCCGGCGATCGGCGAACCGATCGGTCGTGGCGGGAGCCGTGATGGAGTTGAGGGTGCCGGCATCCTGCGTGGCGAGACCGGGTCCCCCGCCGAAGGTTCGAGCGAGGCCGACATCGGTCGCCTCAGGCAACGAGCAGGTTGACAGCCTCGCGGGCCCAGTCCTGGTCGATCCACCAGCCTCGGTCGACCTCGGCGAAGTCGATCCATTCCGGGGGCAGCTGGGTGTGGGGGAAGATGGCACCCTGCGGGCAGGCGGTCGCGCAGGCGCCACATTCGATGCAGCCCTCGGGATCGATGTAGGCCTTGCGGTCCACGCCGGGCACGTGCGAGATGCAGTCGACGGGGCAGGCCTGGACGCAGGCCTGGTCCATGTTGTCCACGCAGGGTGCGGCGATCACGTAGGTCATGGTTCGGGCTCCTGGCTCGGGAAACGGTGGCTGGCGATCCGCCGTCACCACGATTGAGCCAGCCGGACGTGAGAAAGATGCATGCTGCGGCTGAGAAGCTCCCCATCTTGGTGCGGCCCGGCGACAGGACGCGGGCCCGAGCGGGCGAGCGTGACGAACGCGAGGTGATGGTGGCCGCGATCCTCCTGGCGCTGGCGAGCTCGCTCGGCTACGGCGCCTCCGACTTCGCCGGGGGCCTTGCGGCGCGCGGCGCCCACGTGCTGCGCGTCGTCGCCGTCGCGGCGCCCGCCGGGCTCGTGGTCAGCCTGGCCATGCTGCCGCTGGGTGGGTCGATCTGGACGCCGTCCGCGGTCGCCTGGGGCGGTGGATCCGGCGTCGCGTCGGCCGCGGCGTTCGCGCTCCTCTACCGGACGCTCGCGCTGGGCCCGATGAGCATCCTGTCGCCGCTGACGGCGGTGATCTCGGGGATCATCCCCGTGCTCGTCGGGCTGGCCGAGGGCGAGCGGCTCGGCGGGCTCGCCTGGGTGGGACTCGTCGCCGCGCTCGTCGCCATCGTCCTTGTCAGCGGCGGTCCCGCCGGCCCATCGGGCCGCGCGAGCCGGCGGGCCCTGGTCCTGGCCACCGGGGCCGGCGTGGCCGTGGCCGGCCAGCTCATCTGCCTCCACCAGGCCCCCTCCGACAGCGGCCTGGCCCCGCTCGTTGCCGGCGGCGCGGTCTCCTCGGCCCTCCTGGTCACCCTGGCCGCCGCGCGCCGGCGCCAGCTCGGCGCGGCCCGCCCCAGGCTGCGGCTTGCCGTCGGCTCGGGCGCGCTCAGCGCGCTCGCGAACCTCGCGTTCCTGGTGGCCGTTCGAACCGGCGATCTCTCGATCGTCGCCGTGATCACGGCGCTGTACCCGGCCGGGACGGTGCTGCTGGCCCGGATCGTGCTGGGCGAGCGGCTCCACCGCGTGCAGCTGGCCGGCCTCGCGGTCGCGGCCGGAGCAGTGTCGCTCCTCGCGATCGGTTAGCCTCTCCTGACCGTTGGCCTCGCAGTCGCGGCGGCCCGCGCCGGCCGGCCGGGCCCCGGCGCCCGCGCGGGGCATCGTCGGCGCACCGTGCACGGGCGCACCGGCCCGGCGGCAGTCCCGGCGAGCGGCCGACGGAGGATACTGGGCTCGACGCGCACGCCGGAGGTTCCACTCGTGACCGACACCGCAGCCGCACCGTCCACGACCCGTGTCGAGGTGGACTCGATGGGCTCGATCGAGGTACCCGCCGATCACTACTGGGGCGCCCAGACGCAGCGCTCCCTGCACCACTTCGCGATCAGCCGCGACACCATGCCACTGCCGGTGATCCGCTCGTTCGGCATCCTCAAGCGCGCGGCCGCGGACGTGAACCACGACCTGGGCCTGCTCGACGGCCAGCGCCACGACCTGATCGTCAAGGCGGCCATCGAGGTCGCCGACGGGGCGCTGGCGGCCGAGTTCCCGCTTCGAGTGTGGCAGACCGGCTCCGGCACCCAGTCGAACATGAACGTCAACGAGGTCATCGCCGGCCGGGCCAACGAGCTCGCCACGGGGACGAGGGGCGGGAAGAAGCCCGTCCACCCGAACGACCACGTGAACCTGAGCCAGTCGTCGAACGACACGTTCCCGACCGCGCTGCACATGGCCGCGGCCACGGAGATCGAGGAGCGACTGATCCCGTCCGTGGCCGCGCTCCGCGACGCGCTGGCCGTCAAGGCCGACGCCTGGATGGGCATCGTCAAGATCGGCCGGACGCACCTCCAGGACGCCGTGCCGCTCACGCTGGGCCAGGAGTTCTCAGGCTACGTCGCCATGCTCGACGGCGACCTCGCCAGGCTGCGGGCCGCCCTGCCCGGACTCCACGAGCTGGCGCTCGGCGGCACCGCCGTGGGGACCGGCCTCAACGCGCACCCCGAGTTCGCGGAGCGCGTGGCCGCCCGGATTGCCGAGCTGACCGGCCTCGCCTTCACCTCCGCGCCGAACAAGTTCGCCGCGCTCGCCGGCCAGGAGGCGACGGTCTTCGCCTCGGGCGCGTTGAAGACGCTCGCCACCAGCCTGATGAAGATCGCCAACGACGTGCGCTGGCTTGGCTCCGGGCCGCGGGCCGGCCTCGGCGAGCTGCGCCTGCCCGAGAACGAGCCCGGCTCGTCGATCATGCCCGGCAAGGTGAATCCCACCCAGGCCGAGATGATCACGATGGTCGCGGTCCAGGTCTCCGGGTACGACGTGGCCATCGGCTTCGCCGGCAGCCAGGGCAACTTCGAGCTCAACGTCTTCAAGCCGGTCATCGCCCACGACCTGATGCACGGGATCGAGCTGCTGACCGACGGCTGCCGCTCGTTCCGCGAGTTCTGCATCGAGGGCCTCGAGGCGGACGAAGGGCGGATCGCCGACCACGTCGCGAACTCGCTCATGCTCGTCACCGCGCTCTCGCCGCATATCGGCTACGACCGGGCCGCCCAGATCGCCAAGACCGCCCATCACGAGGGGACGACGCTGCGGGCGGCGGCGGTCGCCTCCGGCCACCTGACCGGCGACGAGTTCGACGCCTGGGTGAAGCCCGAGGCGATGACCCGGCCAACGTTGGGGTAGGGGGCCCGGCGGCGGCCGGCGCGGCACGCGGAGGGCCGGCGCGCGGGGAGGGCCGGGCCGCAGGGCCAGCCTGTTCGTGACAGATATTGGCCGCATTCGTAGGCGGCGAGTCCGGCGGGGCACCGGCAGCCCCGAAGCCGAGTGCGCACTCGGGTGACATCCCTCCGGGATCACGGGACGGGCGAGAACGGCCGCCGGGATGGAGCCAGGATCCTCGCATCGCCCGCCCGCGCCGGCTCCCTACGAACAGGGCTCATATCTGGCAGAAGCGGCGATCTCGCCCCGGCGCCACGGCCATGTCATCGACGACCGCGGGCCGCCGCGTCAGCGGCCCACGCTCACCACGATCGTCGAGGTCGCGGTCGGGGTGACGTAGGCGATCGCCCAGCAGCCGGCCGTCGGCACGACGACGTCGAACGCCTTGGAGCCGCTCCCGGAGCCGCCAGGGCCGACGAACGGCTGGTCGGCGACCAGCATCGCTTGCTGGCTGAGGCGGGGACCGACCGAACCGACCGGCATTGCGACGACCCGGTTCACGGCCGCGTCAGCGCTGACGACACCCGTGACGACGAGCTTCCGCTGGTCACCGGGGTGCCACGGGATCGTGTCTGCCGGGTCCTCCCAGCGCGTGTCCCCGTCCAGCCAGGTTCGAACCTTGGCGCCCGGCACGAGCGGGCTCGTCCAGCACGTATCGGGCGGCCTGAGGGTCGCGGTGGCGACGGGCACGTTCTGGGATGCCGGATCGGGAGGGTTGGCCGGTGCCGGCCCGACCTCGACGACGACGCTGCTCCGGGCGAACGGCCCGACGGCCGTGAGCAGCCAGCAGCCAGGCGAGGGGAGCCCGATGCCGAAGACGAACCCAGGGCCGCCACCCTCGGGGAAATAGGCCGCCTTCGCTGGGATCGTCGGCGACCATTCGCCGAGGCGTTCCGCGATGATCTCGTCTGCCACGACGATCTGGTCGGGTGTGGTCCCCAGCAGGACGACTTTCTGGCCGACGCCTGCCTGCCATTGGATGGGACCCCGCCACCAGCTGATCCCACTCGTCACCACCTCCGGCGCATCACCAGCAGCGAGGTCGGTGACCGGCGTGACCGGGCAGCTTCCCGCGACGTACGGCGGAGGAGTCACCGGGATGTCGGTTGGCGTGGTGCTGGGACCCTGGGTGGGGCTTGGCACGGCGCTCTCGGGGGCGGAGGACGGCGCGGGCGCAACCGACGATCCGCCGCCACTTCCCGGTGGAGTCCGGATCGACGCCAGCAGCGCCACCACGGCCAGCGCCGCCGCGAGCGTGCCGACCGCTGCGGCCAGCCGGACAGGCGTCGACAGCCGGCCGCGAGGGCCCCGGCCGCCACCAGCCTTCTCACCGACCTGCCGCAGCTGCGGGGTGGCGTGCGCACTCGCGACCGCGGTTCGGGCGATCCCGGACACGTCCATGCGATCGGCCCGTGCTCGCAGCATCCCCCGGATCTCGTCGTCGCTGGTCATGCTTCGGCCTCCAGGGCACGCTCCAGCGCGCGCCGCGCGGTGAACAGGCGGGATTTCGCGGTGCCGACAGGGATGTCGAGCCGCGAGGCGATCTCCGCGACCGGCATGCCCTCGAGATGGTGGAGTACGAGCAGCGCGCGCCCATCCGGATCCAGAAGGTCGAACGCACGCTCCAGCTCGGCGCGCCGATGGACGGCCTCAAGGGACACGGCAGCGGCCGAGGCGGGCGTGGTCGCGACGTCCAGCGGCAGCTCCCGGGCCAGGCGCCGCCGTCGCCGCTTGAGCGCCAGGCGGCAGCGATTCACGAGGATGCGGCCCGCCCAGGCGTCGAAGCGGTCGTCGTCCCGCAGCGCGGGCAGCTCACGCCAGATCGTCAGCAGCGCATCCTGCGTGGCTTCGCGCGCCTCGTCCACGTCGCCGAGGATCGCCATCGCCGTCCGCCCCATCGCCTCGACGCGCGCGGCGACGAGCGCCTCGAACGCACGGACGTCGCCGTTGCGAGCCCGCTCCACCAACCCATCGTCCAGGGCACACCTCCGCACCGACTCCTGCCCGAATCGAGCACCGCCGGGACCCAGAGGTTCACCGAACGGCGCGATCGGGCGCGGAAGGAGCGATCAGATGCAGGCGGCCAGGATCGACTCGATCTCGGCGTCGGTCAGCGTGAGCGGGTTCGTGCGCATGCTGCTGCCGCGCGACTCGGCCACCAGGGCCGGCACGTCCGTCGGACGCACCCCAACGTCGCCAAGCCGTGGCAGCGCCAGTGCGGCAGTCCAGGCGTCGAGCACGTCCGCGAGCGCCGCTCGCGCCGGTGCATCGCCCAGCGCGGGGTCGCGGGCGAGGATCCGGCCCGCCTCCGCGTAGCGCGCAAGGCCCGGCGAATCCGGGGCCCGGGCGGCCAGGGCCTCGAGGTTGGCACGCGTCGTGGCGGCCAGCAGGATTCCGCAGCCCGTCCCATGTGGCACCGGGAAGCGGGCGCCGAGCGCGGCGACGATGCCGTGGACGGCCCCGAGGCCGGCGTTGGCCAGGGCGATGCCGGAGCAGAGCGCCGCAAACGCCATCCCGGCGCGGGCCTCGGCCGTGGCCGCGGCCGGCGCGTCCGCGCGGGCGCCTGTGTGCCACGCCAGCAGGCTGTCCCGCGCGGCCGCCAGGCCCGCTCGCGCGACCGCGTCCGTGAAGGGGCTCGCGCCCGTGGACGTGAACGCCTCGAGGAGCTGGGTCACCGCGTCCATGCCGTCCCCGGCGATGAGACGGGGCGGGCAGCCGGCGAGCAGATCCGGATCGAGCACGGCAACCCGGGCCACCAGCCGCTCGTCGCGGAACGACTTCTTGAACGGCGGCGGCTCGTCGTGGCCGCCTCCGCCGGAGAGCACGGCGTTCCGGGTCGCCTCGCTGCCCGTACCGGCCGTCGTGGGGACTGCCACGAACGGCGTGGCCGGGCCCGGGTAGGGGATGCCCCGTCCGATGCCCTCCAGGTGGTCGAACGCCGACGTCCCGGATCGAAGCAGCGCGGCGATGGCCTTGGCCGCATCGAGCACGCTGCCGCCGCCGATGCCCACGACGACGTCCGGCGGACCGTCGCGGCGGGCCGCGACCGCCGCGTCCACCAGGTCCGGCGACGGCTCGCCCGAGACTGCCAGCACGTCCCACTCCAGGCCCTCTCCGTCCAGGCCCGCGGTCAAGTGCCCCCAGGCATGGGAGTCGCGGAAGGACCGGGCGCCCGTCACGATCAGCGCTCGCCCTCCGAACCCACGCGCGATGGACGGCACCTCCGCCACGCCACCGGCGCCGAACACGATGCGCGGCACCGGCGAGACGGTGAAGGCACCGAAGCCGCCGAAGGCACCGAAGCCGTCGGATGCCTCGCCGGCCGGAGCAGCCGCGGAGGCGGCATGCGGACCGCCGGCGGGAGTGGTCGGCCGCGGTCCGGGTGCCACCGGCCGGCGGGTCATGCGATCGGCGTCTCCGGCAGGAGCCCTTCCCACGGCTCGCCGTGGCGAGGCTCCGCCATCATCGGGCCGGCGACCTCCCGCCATCGCAGGTAGTGGGCCGTCTCCTTGTGGGCGGCCGCCGCCGCTGCGTCGACGTACGCCTCGTAGAAGATGAAGCGGGCGGGATCGTCCGGGTCGCGCAGGACGTCGAAGCGGAGGTTGCCCGGCTCCCGGACCGAGCCCTCATGGTTCTTCCGCGTCTCGGCGAGGAACGCGTCGAGGTGCTCGGGCAGCACCCGGATGTGGACGAGCGTCACGTGCATCGGCTGACCTCCGGCGGGTGGCGTCAGCGTACTCCGGCTCGGCCGGACGGCGCGTGATGGCGCGCCGAGGCGTCGGGGCAGCGTGACTAGCGATGCTCCCGTGTCACGCCGGATCCCGCTCGCATGACCCGGCCCCGGCGGCCGTTCCCGCATCCGGCGGACAGGGCCCGGTCGACTGCCGCGTCACGAGCGTCGGCCTGAAGACGGGCGTGAGTGGCGGCGCGGAGTGGCTGATGCCGGCATCGACGCCTGCCTTGAGGCCCCGCGGGCGGCCGCCGTCGAGGTCGACGCCGGACGCCCGGCCGGCCTCCCGATCGCGAGCCGCGACCGCGAGCTCAACGGCGGCTGTCGCCATGGCTGTCATCGGCATGCGCATGGTCGTGAGCGCGGGCACCGTGAAGCTGGCCATCGGGATGTCGTCGAAGCCGACGACGGAGAGCTGCTGCGGCACCCGGATGCCCGTGACCAGTGCCTGCCGGAGCACCCCGATCGCGAGGACGTCCGTCGAAGCGACGATCGCCGTCGGGCGAGGCGTGAGGCGCATGAGCGCGTTGAAGGCCGTCTCGCCTCCCGCCGGGCTGTTGGCGACGTGCTGGACGTAACCAGCGGGCACGTTGCCGAGGGCCGACATCGCGTCGCTGTACGCAGTCTGCCGCTCGCGAATGTCGCCGAGCAACCGTCCGCCGATGAACGCGATCCGGCGATGGCCGAGGGCGACGAGATGCTGCATCGCTGTCTCGACGCCCCCGCGGTTGTCCACCTGGACGCCGGGGATGAGATCGAGGTCAGAGCCCTGCCACAGCGCCACGACCGGCTCGTGCGCGTCGCGGAGGTCGGCCAGCAGGCGCGGCTGGTCGCCCATGTCACCGAGCAGCAGAATCGCGTCGCACTGGCGGGCCTCGAGCACGGCCGCAAGGGCCAGCGCCTCCTGCGCCTCTGCGTGCGCGTGCCCGAGGACGATGTTGTAGCCGATGGCGCGCGCGGCGATGGAAACCGCCTCGATCGCGCCGGCGAAGAACGGGTCGGTGATATCGCGGACGATCGCGCCCAGGAGCATGGTCGGCGCCCCGTGCAGCGCCCGGGCGAGGGGGTTCGGCCGGTAGCCAAGGTCCCGGGCGACCGCGGTGACCCGCTCCCTGGTCTCGGGCGCGATGGGCACGGTCAGGGTCGCGTTGTTGAGGATGCGCGAGACCGTGCTCCGGGAGACTCCGGTCGCCGAGGCGATGTCCATCATCGTCGCCGGCCGGCCGCGCGTCGCCGACCGGCCGGCGACGCGCGGCCGGGACTCGCCGCCCGCGTCGTCGCCCATCTGGTCCTGCGTGAGTCCGCTCCCCATCAGTACTCGAACCGCCGCCGCAGGATGGCGTGAATGGACACCGAGATCAGGATGACGGCGCCGTAGACGACCGCGGGGTAGTAATCCCCCAGGCCGATGGCGACGAGCCCGGCCTGGATGCCGCCGATCATGAAGGCGCCAAGGGCCGTTCCCCACACGCTGCCGCGACCGCCGAACACGGACGTGCCGCCGACGAAGACGGCGGCCAGGGTCGGGAGCAGGTAGCCGTCGCCGACCGACGGGTAGTAGTTGACGACCTGGAGGCTGTTGAGGAGGCCGGCGAACGCGGCCGCCACACCGACCAGCACGAACAGGGTGATCCGCGTTCGACGGATCGGGATTCCCATCAGGCCGGCCGCCTGGGCGTTGTCGCCGATGACGTAGGCGTTCTGGCCCATCCGATGGCGATTGAGCAGCACCCACGTGGCCACCGCGATGAGCGTGAACCAGACGAACTCCATCGGCAGGCCGAACACCTTGCCCACCATCACCTCGTACGAGGCGCTGGACTCGGTGGTGACCAGCGGGAACTGCTTGCCCGCCACGAGGGCGACGGCGAGCCCGCGGTAGAGGAACTGCGTGCCGATCGTCACGACCAGGGACGGGATCCCGATGTAGGTCACGAGCACGCCGTTGAACAGTCCGCAGAGGGCGCCCACGGCGAGCGACGCGGCGATCCCGAGTTCGACGCTGCCGGTCAGCTTCCAGGCCGCGACGAAGCCGACCATGCCCAGCGACATGATGGAGCCGAACGACAGGTCCATGTCGCCGGCCACGATGACCATCGTCAGGGGCATCGCCATGATCGCGAAGAACGGCGTCGTCTGGGCGAACGAGAGGTAGATCGGGGCGTTCAGGAACGTCCGCGGGGCGAGGATGACAAATGCGATCCAGAGCAGCCCGAAGGCCGTCGTGATGCCGATCTGCGAGGCCCAGGGGGACAGCCGGGTGCCGATGCTGCTCCGCCTCGACTCGGCCGTGGCTGCCTGGGCGCTCATGCGACGCCCCCCGCCGGGTCCGCCTGCGGTGCTGGCTCCGCGGGCGGACGCCCGGCGGGCGCACGGTAGCGCTCGGCCTCGGTGTAGGCACCGCTGGAGGCGACCTCGCGCATGATGTCCATCAGCTCCTCGAGCGAGTAGCGGGAGGTGGGGAACTCTCCGGCCACGCGGCCCCGGTCAAGGACGACGATCCGGTCCGCCACGGAGTAGACGTGGAAGATGTTGTGGTCGATGAAGATCGCCGACTTGCCGGCCGCGCGGATCCCCTCGACGAAGTGGATGAGCTTCTCGGTCTCCTTCAGGGACAGGCCCATCGTCGGTTCGTCCAGGATGATGATGTCGGCCTGGAAGTGGAGCGCCCGGACGATCGCCAGTCCCTGGCGCTCGCCGCCCGACAGGCCGATCACGCTCGTGTTCGGCGTGAGCGAAGCGGACGTGAAGCCCATCGACTCGCCCATCAGGGCCTCGGTGGTCCGTCGCATCTCGCCCACGCGGAGGAAGCCGAGCGGACCGCAGAGGGGGCGGCCCATGAAGATGTTGCGCCAGAGCGGCTGCTGCTCAGCCAGCGCTCGCTCCTGGTAGACGGTCTCCACGCCGAGGGCCCGGGCCTTCTGGACGGTGAGCCCGTCGACGCGCGTGTCGTTGAAGCGCAGCTCGCCGTGGTCCGGCTGGTGGACCCCCGTCACGATCTTGATCAGCGTGGACTTGCCCGCGCCGTTGTCGCCGAGCAGCCCGACGACCTCACCAACGCCGAGGCGGAAACCGACGTCCTCGAGGACGCGGACGCCCCCGAAGGATTTCGAAACATGGCGCAGCTCCAGGCGGGGCGCCGCCGACTCGCGCTGGGCAGGCCTGGGTCCGGATCCCGCGCCGGTGAAGGGCGCGGGATCCGTGGGCCGGCGGGCGCTGTCGCGCACGCCGGCCGGCTCGTCATGCATGGGGCCGGAAGCGTCGGTCATCTACCTGATCTGCTGCTCCACGAGCGGCGCGATCACGTCGACGTTGGACTTGTCGATGAAGCCGCCACCGGTGTTGATGAACAGGCCGCTGAAGCCGTACTTCTTGGTGAGGCACAGCTGCTCGACCGCTTCGAAGCCCTGGAGGTACTGCTGCTGGTCGATGACCAGGCTGATGTAGCCGTCCTTGATCCCCTGGACCGTGGCGGCCGAGGCATCGAAGCCGGCCATGTACACCTTCCCGGGGGCGAGGTTGGCGGCCTTCATGTAGGTCGGGATGGTGGACGTCAGGTTGCCGTGGTCGATGAACATGGCCTTGACGTCAGGATGCGCGGAGACGTAGCCCGTGAACACGGCCGTCCCGTTGGCCGGGTCCTTGTTGGTGGCGTCGTCGATCTCGAGGTAGTCGACCGTGAGACCGGCGGCCTGGAGGGCGTCGAGGATGCCCTGGGTCCGCTCGCCGCGGCCGGGCTGGGACTTGAGGCCCCAGACGAAGGCCCGGTCGCCGGACTTGAGGCCGTCGCGCTTGATCGCCTCGTTGGCGAGCGCGGCACCCGCGTCGTGGAGGACGGCCCCGACGTAGCCGAGGCCGGCGGTCGCGTAGGTCGCCTCGGCCTTGGGAAGCTCGGTGTTCATCACGGTGACGAGGATGCCCTGGTCCTCGGCCTGCTTGATTAGCGGGTCGAAGGCGTCGTCGCCGGGATGACCCATGATGGCGATGCCGTCAGGCTTGGTCGCCATCGCCTGCTGGAACTGGGTGATCATCTTGCTGGGGTCCCAGTCGGACCACTGGTAGGTCACGTTGGGCCCGAACGCGGCCTGGGCGGCCTTGGCCCCGTTGTAGACGACGGTCTCGAAGCCGCCGCCCGCCGTGCCGCCCGGGAAGAAGACGATGTTCATCCCCGAACAGAACTGCCCGGTGGCCGCCGCCGCCGAGGCACCGGCGCCCGCGCTCGCCGAGGGCGAGGGGCTGGCCGACGAGTTGCATGCGCTGGCCACCACCAGCACGGCTGCCACCAGGAACGGCAGCCACCGCCGCTGGTGTGCTCCAGATAGAGTCATCCGAATCCTCCTCGTGCCACCGACTCCGGCCCGGTCACATCCGGGTCCGACCTCGATCAACGCTCGTCCCGGCAGAGACCTCCCTTCCACCACGGTCGCGGATCGTCCCTCGTCACGGCCCGGTCGGGCACTCCGTCCCGGGCCGGTTGCTCTGTCGTCTCCCGTCATTCCTCCCCGCCTGCTGTGACGCCCGCCTGACGGCGTGTCCGGCACCCGCCGGACCGCTGTCGCTCGGGTCCTAGAGGCCGCGGGCGAGCTGGTAATAGGTCTGGTTCCAGCGCAGCTCCTTCTTCACGTCCGAAACCGTCGAGCCGTCACCGATCGCCAGCAGCTCGACCCCGGCCATCTCGGCCAGGTCCTCGAGATGCGCGCGGCGAAGGGCCGTGCTCAGGCTGGTGTGATGAGGGCCGCCGGCGACCAGCCACGATTCGGCCGAAACCGTCAGGCTGGGGCGTGGCTCCCAGAGCGCACGGGCCACGGGCAGGCGCGGCAGGTCCTCGGGCGGCGGGACGACGTCGACCTCGTTGAGGACGAGCCGGAAGCGCTCGCCCAGGTCGACCATGCCGACGACGACGGCCGGTCCGGGCATGGCGGTGAAGACGAGCCTGACCGGGTCCGAGCGGCCCCCGATCGAAAGGGGGTGGATCTCGCAGGACGGCTGCCCGCCGGCAATGGACGGGCAGACTTCCAGCATGTGCGCACCCAGCACCTGCGGCCGATCGGGCACGAGATGGTAGGTGTAGTCCTCCATGAAGGAGGTGCCGCCGGGCAGGCCGGTCGCCATGACCTTCATCGCCCGCACCAGCATGGCCGTCTTCCAGTCGCCCTCGGCGCCAAAGCCGTAGCCGTCGGCCATCAGGCGCTGGACCGCGATCCCAGGGAGCTGCGCCAGGCCGCCCAGGTCCTCGAACGTGTCGGTGAACGCCATTGCCCGGGCGTCTTCCAGGAACGACCTGAGGCCCACCTCGATCCGCGCCGCCTCGCGGAGGGCACCGCGTCGCTCGCCACCCGGGCGCAGGGACGGCACGAGCGTGAAGCTCGAGTCGTAGGCCTCGACCACGGCGTCGACGGCGGCCTCGGAGGCGGCCTGGACGGCGCCCACGAGGTCGCCCACGCCGTACCCGTCGACGCGCGTGCCGAACTGGATCTGGGCCTCTACCTTGTCGCCTTCGGTCACGGCGACCTGGCGCATGTTGTCGCCGAACCGGACGAGCCGAAGCCGGCGCAGCTCGTGCAGGCCGCATGCGGCGCGGGCCCACACGCCGATGCGCTCGAGGACGTCCGGGTCCTGCCAGTGCCCCACCACGGTGACTCGATTGCGGCGGAGCCGTGTCTCGAGATACCCGAACTCCCGGTCCCCGTGCGCTGACTGGTTGAGGTTCATGAAGTCCATGTCGATCTCCGCCCACGGGAGATCGCGGTTGAACTGCGTGTGGAGGTGGAGGAGGGGCTTCTGCAGCGCGGTCAGGCCCGCGATCCACATGCGCGCGGGCGAGAACGTGTGCATCCAGGCGATGACCCCGACGCAGTTCGGCGTTGCTGTCGCGCTCAGGCACAGCTCGTGGATGGCCTCGGCGGTCGTCACGGTCGGCTTGGGGACCACGCGGGTGGCGATTGCCTGAGCCTCGTCGAGCGCGCCGGCGATCTGCCGCGCGTTCGCCGTCACGGCCTCGAGCGCGTCCGGGCCGTAGAGGTGCTGGCTTCCGGTGACGAACCAGACCTCCCGGTCGCCGAGCGCCTTCATGGGTCCTCCTGCACCTGGCTCGTTGAGCCGCCGGCTCGTCGAGCCGCCGGCTCGTTGAGCCGCCGGGCCGCGTCACCGGCCGAGCCTGCATGATGTGGATGCTCGCACTCGAGTGTATGCACTCGAGTGCTCCCGCGTCAAGAACTCGCGCCGGATCTCCCCTGCGCCCGCGAGAGGCCGGCCCGTGGCCTGCGCCATGCGGCATTCGCCGTGATCACCGTGGGGCCGTCCGCGGTTCGCAAGACTCCAGCGTGGCCACCCGGGCGAGCGGCGGGCCGGCTCCCGGCCCTTGGCGCGCGACAATAGCCGCGACAGACCCGCAGCATCGTGAGGTGCGATCGATGGCCGGAACGCCTGTTCGTGTGGCCTACTACTACCGGACCCGATGGGGTGCGCATGCCGAGTTCGTCGAGCTGTTCCTTCGCAACCACTGGCCGATCCTGCGCGATCAGCTGGCCGCGGGACGTTTCCTGGACGTCACCCTTGAGGCCCCTCGTTTCCACGGCGACGGACGGGCGGACTGGGACGTCCTGGTGACCATCACCTATCGCGACTGGGCGGCCATGGAGGAGCACTCGGAGAAGGCGATCGCGGCGCGCCTCTATCCGGACCAGGTGACGTTCGCCGCCGAGGAGCGCCGTCGCTTCGAGATCCTGGCGGCGCACTGGGACGTGCCGCTCGAATCGCTCGACCTGCCCCGCTGACCGCGTGCACGGGGCTGCGGCCGCAGCCGCCATGTCACGGAGAAACCTCTTCGAGCATCCGATCCCGTACTCGATGGGCTGGCACGAGGCCCCGTACGGCGCCGACGCGAACGGGCACTGGCAACTCCGCGCCCACCTCCTTCCACCGCTGCTTCGTTCCGCGAGCGTGCGCAAGTTCGTGGCCGGCTACGAGCTGCTTGCCGAAACCCAGCGGGACTTCAGCCCGGAGGAGACAGGCGAGCGCCTGCGGAGCCTCCCGCGAGTCCACTACCTCGCCGAACCGGCTCCCCGCACTTGAGCGGCGGCCCCTCGGGGCTTGCTCCTCCGGCCGAGCCGAGCGGCCGCCGCCACGGTCGTCGCCGGGACCCGGTGCCGGGCCCGATCCCTTCGGTGGCTAGGCGACGGCGGCCGCGCGCAGGCCGGGCCAGCCGCCCAGCAGCTCGATGAAGATCCTCAGGAGGTCGTCGTTGAACTGGCCGGGCATGGCGAAGCGGAGGTGCTGGAGCGCTTCATAGGGGGACATCGCCGCCGCGTCGCCGCGGACCGAGGTGAGCGCGTCGAAGTTGTCGACGATCGCCACCAGCTGCGAGTCGAGCGCCAGCTGGTTGCCCTTGCGCCCGGCCGGATAGCCCGAGCCGTCGAGGCGCTCGTGATGCTCGAGGATCATGTGCGCATAGGACGGTGCCTCGCCCAGGGCCCGCGTCACGATGGAGTAGCCGATGCCGGGATGTCCACGCAGCGCACGGGCCTCCTGGGCGTCGAGCACGCTGGGCCGATCGACGATCCTGGCGGGCAGCGTGGTGAGGCCGATGTCCATGAGCACGGCTCCGCGCCCGATGTCGCGCAGCTGGTCCAGGTCGACGATCCTGGCGGACTTGGCCAGCGCAAGCCCGTAGATGGCCGAGTTGATGGCGTGGGTATGGGTCGTCATCTGCCGCTGCATCGAGGCGACCATGGACCACAGCGTCTCGTCGTCCGAGGCCATGACGCGGGTCAGCAGGTCGACGGTCTCCTGGACGAGGGAGGCCTCGTCGCCGTCGAACCCGTCGCGGCCCATCTTGAACGTCTGGGCCACGATGGAGGCCGTGATCTCGTAGGCCTCCTTCGATCGCTGCGGCGGTGGCGTGCCGAGGTCCGTCAGGGTGCGGTCCAGGCTGACCGTCAGCATCCGGCGCAGCAGGTAGCTGTCGCCCTGCCGCACGACCAGGTCGACGCCGCGGGCAGCCCGATCGCGAAGCGAATCCGGGTCCGTGCCGGTCGTCGCATAGAGGACGACCCGCCGGCCGGCGCGAAGGAAGATGTCGCAGGGGACCTCGTCCAGGCGGGCCAGGAAGGACCAGGGGACCGGTACGTAGCCGGGCGTCTCCGGTCGGATCACATCGAAGCCGTTCATGCCGCCACCGTCTGCGGGAGGACCGCCGGGACGCCGAAGCGCCGCCTTCGGCCGGTCCCAGCCGCGGCTCGCCAGCCACGACTCCAGCGCCGCCGCAGGCATCGGCCGGGCCACCGTGTAGCCCTGGACGAAGTCCGCGCCGAGGGCCTGCATGAGCTCCAGCGTCGCCCCGTCCTCAACGCCCTCGGCGACGACGGCCTGCCCGAACCGGTGGCCCAGCTCGATGACCGACTGGCAGATGGTGGCGTCGTCGGCCCGCTCACGCGCGGTGGCGACGAAGCTCCGGTCGATCTTCAGCGTGGACGCGCGCAGCCGGCGGAACTGGGCGAGCGAGGAGTACCCCGTGCCGAAGTCGTCGATGGCGAGGCCGACACCCAGGGCGGTCAGGCGCTCCGCCAGCCAGGCCGCCTGATCGGGGTCGCCGAGCACGCCGTTCTCCGTGATCTCGAGCTCGAGCTCCGGACCTTCCAGGCGGTGGCGGATGAGGGCCACGGCCAGCGCCGTCGGGAACTCCTCGTCCAGGAGGCTGGCCCGGCTGACGTTCACCGCGACGCGAAGCGGACCGCGTCCCGTGGACCGCCACCGCTGGACCTGGTCGCAGGCAAGGTTGAGGACCGTGAGGTCGAGGGCTCGGATCAGCCCGGACTGCTCCGCCAGGGGCAGGAAGTCGGCCGGCATGAGGAGGCCCTGGGTGGGATGGTGCCAGCGCACCAGGGCCTCGGCCACCGGGACCGTGTTCGTGTCGAGCTGCAGCCAGGGCTGGTAGTAGAGCTCGAGCTGGGGCTGGTCGATCGCCGTCCGCAATTCGCCCAGGCGGCTGTAGCCGCTGGTCCCGACGATCTCCTCCCCGGCCTCAGGGTCGTAGCACACGACGCCGGTCCGCGTCCGCTTGGCGCGGTACATGGCGACGTCGGCCAGGCGCATCAACGTCTCGGGGTCCGTCGCATCCGGCCCCGTGAGGGCGATGCCGATCGACGCTCCGATCGTGACGTGCCGCCCGTCGAGCACGAATGGTGGCTCCAGGCAGGTGGTGACGTGGCGCGCGACCGTCCGCGCACCTTCTTCACCCATCGTGTCGGGCAGGACGATCGCGAACTCGTCGCCGCCCAGGCGGGCGACCGTGTCGGAACCGCGGACCACCTCGGTGAGGCGCTGGGCCACCTTCGCCAGGAGGCGGTCGCCCACTTCGTGGCCGAGGGTGTCGTTCACCTCCTTGAAGGCGTCGAGATCCATGAACAGCAGGGCGGCCGGGGCATCCGCCAGGCGGCTCCGCTCGACGGCCGCCGCCAGGGCCCGGCGCAGGGCGACCCGGTTGGGCAGGCCCGTAAGGGCGTCGTGGTTGGCCTGGAAGCTCAGGGCCTCCTCGATCTCGCGCTCGCGGGTGATGTCGGTGAGGACGCCCTGGACGAGGGTGGGACGCCCGGCCTCGTCGCCGACCACCCGGGCCTCGTCGCGAACCCAGATCCGGCGTCCGTCGCGGTTCCGGATGCGGAACTCGCGGCGGAAGGTCCGGCCCGCCACGTCGCGCTTGCCGGCCTGCGCCCGTTGCAGGTCGTCCGGCTGGACCAGGCGCTGCCAGAGGGAGGGGTCTGCCACCAGCTCGTCCGGCGTGTAGCCGGCGAGCTCCTCGACCGGCGGGCTCACGTAGACGCAGTGGAGGGACCCGTTGACGGCGTCGAGCCGGTCGCAGTACACGACCGCCGGGATCCCGTGCAACAGGGCAGTGAGGCGTGCCTCGGCGGCAGACGCGCGCGCCGCCTGCTCCATGCGGTCCGTCGCGTCGTCGACCATGAGGAGCCACAGCTGGGGCTGGCCACGGGATCCCGGCACGACCACCCCGCGCAGGTCCTGCCAGTGCGCCGTCCCGTCGGGGCGCTCGGCCCGGACCGTCGCCTGGCCCGGAACGCCGGCCTCCAGCGACGCCACGATGTCGGCCAGCCCGGGGCAGGGACCGGCCGGACCGACCAGCTCGGCGGCGGGCCTGCCCTTCAGCGCCGGAGCGGGCACGGACATGAGGGCGGCGAAGGCCGCGTTGGCGTGGAGGATGGGACGGGCGGGCCGCCGCGCGTCGACGACGACGATGCCGACCGGCGAGGCGTCGAGCGTGCGGGTCCAGAGCATGCGCGGTGCCAGCCTCCTTGCGTCCCCCACGTCCGGTCCCTCGGGCGCGTCCGATGTTCGGGGGCGCGACGGCGGTCACGCTCCATCCGTGGTGTCGGCCGTCGGGCGGCGGTGCTGAACCAGGGTTTGCCCCGAGCGGGGCGGCACTCGGGTGTCGGGTGAATGCCGGTGCGGCGCCGGACGGGCGCCCCGACGCGGGACCCGAGGCAGACTCCGCGAGGCTGGACGGGCCGTCCGCCGGGAGGTCAGGCCGCCTGGAGGCGCAGGTCGCGGGCGAGGGCGAGCCCCGCCTCCCAATCGTGACCGGCGCCATCCTGGAGGCGTCGCGCCTCCTGGGCAGACCACGTCGCCATCGTCCGGTGGGCGTCGCGCAGCGTCGGCGACGTGGCAAAGCGGTGCTGCAGGCCGGCCAGCATCGACGCGTAGAGCGCGAGTGGCGTGGCATCGGCGATCCGCTGCTCCGCTCCTGGCGTGAAGTCGATCGGGATCATCATCCGGGCGAAGAACGCCCCGATCTCCCCGGTGAGTGCGTCGACGCTCTGCGAGTGTCCGCTCCAGCGGACGACCGGCGCCGGCGAGTCGAACACGGCGATCGTGGTCGACGGGTCGACGGCGGCCAGCCGGACGCGACCGCCGAAGGTCAGGAACGAGTTGAAGACTTCCAGGCGGTCGATCGCCCGGATCGTGCCCCACGAAAAGGAACGCTCGAGCGGCACCAGCGTGGCCCGCGTCAGCTGGATGAGCCGGCCTCGCCCGCTGACGGCCATCCAGTGCTCGATCGTCTCGGGGTCGAAGTGCTCCAGGGTGGGCCGGTCCCGCATGGCAACCAGGAGCTGCGCTCCCCCGGGCTCCTCCGGATGCGATCCGTTGGCGAGCAGGAAGCCGAGATGCGCGAGATGGGCGGCCGCATCGGCGATGGAGAGCGAACCGGACTGGGCGGAGGCTGGGGAGCCCTGCGGAATCATTCGGGTGACCTCCATGGCCGCCCCAGTCTAGGCTTCGCCGATCTGCACGGCATCCCCCGGGTGGCCCTGTCGGGCCGCGCCGAATGGTCCGTCGTCCTTCGGGATTTCCCCGAGCGTGGCGACTCGCTGGAGACCCGCCGGTTGGGTGGCGATCGTCGGCGGCCTGCCGCCCGCGATCACCTTCAGTGCTACCAGGGATGGTGGAAGGCAGCCGCCGTGAGCGTGCCGGCCACGCGGATCCCACCATTCGTCGTGAGCCCACGCTCGGGCTGACCAGATTCCCTGGTCGCGGGCGGCCCCAGGACAACCCGTCAGGGGACCGGTCGTGGCGCCCCGGAACCGACTCCGGTCGTGGCGCCGGACGAGGCTGCCCTGAGACCGAGTCGCCGATCCGCTCGGGCCAGGTTCGGCGCCGCCGGCGGGGATCGTCCGCCTACACTGCGGTTCGTGACGACCGCCGACCGGACGCTGAGGACCCGCATCCGGGACTTCCTCGCCGGCGATCCACCCACGTACGCGCCGGGCCGCGCCGAGGCGCGCACCGTGAACGTCCTGGGCCTGGCGATCCCGCTCCACTCGACGGCCGTGCTCCTGGGGGCGGTGGCCCTGCTCCTCATCAGCCGGACGAACGACTTCCTGCCGGCCTACGGCCCCACCGACCCGCGCAGCCTGCGCGACAAGGCGATCGAACGGTTCGTCCTCTTCGGCCTCGTGCCGCTGCTGGTGCTCCTGGCCCTTCGCGAGGATCCCCGGCGCTATGGCCTGGGCCGGGGCGACGCCCGTCGCGGCCTGGTCCTGCTCGCGGGGCTCGTCGCGGTCACCGTGCCCGCCATCGCGCTGGTCGCCGCCGCCCCGACATTCCGCGATTTCTACGCTCCCGAGTACTCGACCGCTCCCGACGTGCTCATCACGAACGCGCTCGACCTGATCCCGACGGAGTTCCTGCTCCGCGGGTTCGTCATGTTCTCGCTCCTCCGCGCGATCGGGCCGCTGGCGATCGTCGTCGCCGTCGTGCCGTTCGCGTTCACGCATCTCGACAAGCCAGAGATCGAGATGCTCTCGACGCTCGGCGGCGGGCTGGTCTTCGGCTGGCTCAACTGGCGGACCCGATCGATCTGGTACGCGGGGCTCTACCACGTGGCCGTGCAGGCGACGGCGGTCATCGCGGCGGCGGCATGGGCGGGTCGAGTGGCGTAGAGGAGGCCCGGCCGGCGACGGGTCGCGATCGTGGGACGGCGAGCCCGCGGGGGAACCCGGGCGGGCCGCGGTCGGCGGTCCGGGGCTGCGGCTTGGGCGGCGAGTGGCCGTCGCCTGTCCTCAGGCGGCTCATCTCGTCAGATTCCCGCCGTGAGACGGTTATCCAGGATCTGCAGCGGCCTGGCCAGGGACAGGGCGCGCGATCCTCTGGTCGCGAACGGCGGCGGGAGCGCTCACGCCGCCGTTCGGCCCGTCTGCGCCTCCGCGACCTGGATCGCTGTCTGGGGGCGGGAATTTGATCGAATGAGTGACGAAGGTGGGCCGTAGCGGCCGCGGCGAACCGGGCTCTCGCGATCGTGGATTCCCTCTTCCCATCCTGCATGTGATGGACTACCCTCGCCCCACAATCCCGCCGTACGCGGGTCCAGACGGCACGCTCGGCAGCACGATCGCTCCCACTCACGGTTTCCGCGAGACGGTAGGTACGGGTCGCGGGCACCGGCGAGGGAAAGGGAGCGCTTCTCTTGTACGCGGACAAGGTGCTCACCTGCGCCGATTGCGGGCAGGAGTTCGTCTTCACGGCGCGTGAGCAGGAGTTCTACTCCGCCCGGGGCTTCTCGGAGCCGCGTCGCTGCGGATCGTGCCGGGCGAGCCGCAAGGCCGCGCGGGGCGACTCCGGCGGGTCCGGCTTCGGCAACCGAAGCTACGGTGGCGGTGGCGGCTACGGAGCCGGTGCCGGGGAAGGCGGCTACGGCGGCGCCTCCCGCGGCCCCCGCGAGATGTTCACCGCGACCTGCTCGAGCTGCGGGCGCGAGGCCCAGGTGCCGTTCCGGCCCACGAGCGGCAAGCCGGTCTACTGCTCCGACTGCTTCGCCCTGCGCCGAGCCTGATCGGCGGCGGGAGCCCAACGCCCGCCCCGGTCGCATCGCACGGGCCCCGGGTTCGCCCGGGGCCCTGCCATGTCCGGGCCGCCGCGTGCAGTGGCATTCGTGTGGCGCAGGCGCCGGAGCGGTTCGCCTCCGCCCGGTCGCCGTGGTTCGCATCTCGCAGCCGGCCCGCGGAGCCCATGCCCCGGCTGCTCTAGACTCCCACGATGGTCGTGCCGCTCCCCGCCGATGATGCTGCCAGTGGCGTCCGCACGATCGTGACGGTGCGGCGCGGCCGGGTCGAACGTCGTCCCGACACGCTGGCGGGCGAGGAGCCGATGGCCATCCGGATCGCCGGCCCGGGGCAGGCACCCGTCGACGTGGCCGTCACGATGCGGACGCGCGGGCACGACGACGAGCTGGCGGTCGGTTTCCTGTGCAGCGAGGGGCTCGTCACGCCGTCGGACATCGAGCGGGTGACGGTCGGCGATCCCGCCCGCGTTGCCATACCCGAGAACGAGGTCCTCGTCCACCTTCGCCGGCAGCTCGACCCGGCCCGCATCCCGGCCCGGTCGTTCGTGGCCTCGGCCAGCTGCGGGATCTGCGGAAAGGCGTCCCTGGACGACGTCGCGCTCCGATGCGACCGGCTGACGGGCGGGCCGATCGTGGAACCTCGAGTCCTGGTCGGCCTGCCGGCGGCCCTTCGGGCGGGCCAGGACGTGTTCGATCGGACCGGCGGCCTCCATGCGGCCGGCCTGTTCGACGCGGGTGGAGGCTCGCCGATCGCCGTCCGCGAGGACATCGGCCGCCACAACGCGCTCGACAAGCTCGTCGGATGGGCCGCCCTGGCCGGCCGGCTGCCGCTTCGCGACCACGTCCTGCTCGTGTCCGGACGGGCGAGCTTCGAGATCGTCCAGAAGGCGGCCATGGCCGGCATCGCCTTCCTCGCCGCCGTCTCCGCCCCGTCCGACCTCGCAGTGGTAGCCGCCGAGCGAGTCGGAATGACACTCGTCGGTTTCCTGCGCGGCGACACGTTCAACGTCTACGCTGGCGAGGAGCGCGTCGCCCTGGGCTGAGCGGGGCGGCGCAGGAAGGACGGTCGTGGATCCCTGGCGCTTCTTCGACATCACCCATCGCGATCACGTCATCTGCAATCCGACGAGCCTTGGCCGGCTCGACGAGGTGATCGGCCTGCTCGACCTGCCGGCCGGCGCGCGCGCGCTGGACATCGGCAGCGGCAAGGGCGAGCCGCTGCTGCGCCTTGCCGAGCGGTACGGCGGCCCGCGCGGTGCCGGCTTCCACGCCGTGGCGGTCGACCCGTCGCCGTTCTTCGTCGCCGTGCTGCGCGAGGCGGCTGCCCGGCGCGTTCCCCTGGCCGAGATCGAGCTCCGGGAGCAGGGCGGCGCCGACTACCCGGCCGCGCCAGGATCGTTCGACCTGGGCATCTGCCTGGGCGCGAGCTGGGCGTTCGGCGGTCACCGCGGCACGCTCCTGGCACTGGCGGCCGCCGTCCGACCGGGCGGCCAGGTCCTGGTCGGAGAGCCGTTCTGGCGCCGCGAGCCCGCCCCCGAGTACCTCGAGTGGGCGGGCATGCACCGCGACGACTTCGGCACGCACGCCGGGAACGTCGAAGCGGGCATCGAGGCCGGCCTCGTGCCGATGCTCGCCTACGCCAGCACGGACGAGGAGTGGGATCGCTACGAGACGCTGCAGTGGCGGGCGGTGGCCCGCCACACCGCCGCCAACCCCGACGACCCGGATCTCGCTGACCTCATCGCGCGAGCCGACCACAGCCGCCACGAGTACCTGGCCTGGGGCCGCGACACCCTGGGCTGGGCGATCTACCTCTTCCGCAAGCCTGGCAGCGCCTGATCGCGGGGCGAGGGGCCACTTGTCGATCGTCATCGAAACCGACCAGGACCCCGCGAGTCGCGACGCTACTCGCCGTCCGGCCGTCGCTGGACGAAGTCGTACCCGAAACGGCCCTTGACGCACAGGTTGCCGTTCGTGACCCCGTTGTCGGTCGGCGAGGTCACCTTCACGATCGAGTTGTCCTGGACGTGGAGCGTGAGCGTGCAGCCGACGCCGCAGTACGCGCAGATCGTGTCGGTGCGCGTCTGGGCCGCGGGATCCCAGGTGCCCGCCTCGCGCATCTCGTGCTCCGAGCGGAACATCAGCGCGCCGGTCGGGCAGACGCCGATGCAGTTGCCGCAGTACACGCAGGCGGAGGACGGCAGCGGCGTCGCGTACTCGGTGGAGATGCGGGCGTCGAACCCGCGCCCGGCGACCGCGATCGCGAACGTGTTCTGGGCGTCCGCGCCGCACGCCTCGACGCACTTGTAGCAGAGGATGCAGCGCGAGTAGTCGCGGACGTAGAGGTCGTTGTCGACCGTGACCGGCTGGGCCACGGTCCCGGCCGAGGCCCCGTCGGGGGCGACGTGACGGCCCGGCTCGGCAGCGTCCCGGGCTCCCTCCGGCGAGGCCGGGGACGGCGGCCCGAAGCGGCCGGGATCCGCGCCGTACCGGGCCATCAGCTCCGGCAGCGAGCCGTCCGGCTCGGTCGCACCGGCGAGGCCGAGGTCGACGCTCGAGCCGAGCAGCTCCAGGACGACCTTCCGCGCAGCCCGAACACGGGGCGAATCCGTGCTGACGGCTATGCCCGGCTCCACCCGCCGCGAGCAGGCCGGCGCCAGGACGCGAGCGTCCGCAACCTCGACGACGCACAGCCGGCAGGCGTTGACCGGCGTCAGCGATTCGAGGTAGCACAGCGTCGGCACGTCGATGCCGGCGGCCCGGCAGGCGTCGAGGATCGTGGCGCCCTCCGGCGCGTCCAGGGCGTGGCCATCGATGGTGAGGGCCACCCGGCCCGGCGCCTCGACGGCGGGCGGCCCGGGCACGCGTGGGGAGCGCGCCGGAGGCTCGAAGAAGATCCGATCGAGCGCCGTCATCGACCTCCCTCCGACGGCGCCGTGGCGCCGTTGCCGCCCGCCAGCCCGTGCTCCCGGAATCGGACGAGGCCGGCCAGCACGGCCGATTCGATGGCCGTGGACGCGGTCTGGCCGAGGCCGCAGATGCTGGCGTCGCGCATGCCCTGGCCCAGGTCACCCAGCAGGGCGAGCTCGGTGGCCACGCCGCCGCGAGGCCGGCCGGCGGCCAGCCGCGCGAGGAGCTCCTCCTGGCGCACGGTGCCGATCCGGCAGGGCACGCACTGGCCGCAGGATTCGTCGCGGAAGAAGGCGGCCACGCGGTGGAGCGCGTCGACAAGGTCGGCACGCTCGTCGAAGACCATGACGACACCCGAGCCGAGCGTCGCCCCCGCGGCGCGCGTCCCCTCGAACGTGAGTGGCATGTGGAGCGCATCCGGCCCCACGAAGACGCCGGCCGCGCCGCCGAGCAGGATTGCCTGCAGGCGACGCCCGCCCGCCATCCCTCCGGCGAGGGCCAGCAGCTCGCCGAGCGTGACCCCGAAGACGACCTCGTAGACGCCGGGCCGGGCGACCGCCCCCGACACGCAGAAGAGCTTGGGCCCGGTCGATCCGGGCGTGCCCGTCGCCGCGAACGCCGCGCCCCCTTCCGCCACGATCGCCGGCACGTTCGCCAGCGTCTCCACGTTGTTGACGGCCGTCGGCTTGCCGAAGAGCCCGGCCTCGACCGGGAACGGCGGCTTGTTGCGGGGCTCGCCGCGCAGCCCTTCGATCGAGTTGAACAGGGCCGTCTCCTCGCCGCAGATGTAGGCGCCGGCGCCCGCGCGGACTTCGATGTCGAACCCGAAGCCCGAGCCAAGGATGCCGGGGCCCAGGAGGCCCGCCGCCCGCGCGGACGCCAGGGCGACCTCCAGCCGCTCCGCGGCGAGCGGGTACTCGCCGCGTACATAGAGGTAGCCGCGCTGTGAGCCGGTGGCGAATCCCTCGATGGTCATCGCCTCGACGATCCGCAGCGGGTCCTCCTCCATCAGGACCCGGTCCTTGAACGTGCCCGGCTCCGACTCGTCGGCGTTGCAGACCGTGTAATGGGGACGGGCGGCGGCAGCCGCGACGGCGGCCCACTTGCGGCCTGTCGGGAACGCGGCGCCGCCACGGCCGAGCAGCCCTGACGCCGTGACCTCGGCGACGGTCGCCTCGGGCCCGATGGCCAGCGCGCGGCGCAGACCCGCGTAGCCGCCGCTGTCGAGGTACGCCTTGAGGCTGCCCGGGTCAGCGGTGCCGACGCGGTTCAGGAGGCGGAGTCCCGGCTGGCCCGCCTGCGGCGCGCGCCCGCGGAGCCACGTAAGGCGCGCGCTGGATGGCGCGGTGACGCGGTGATGGTCGGGCTGGACGAGGGCCTCGCCGCCCGCCGCCAGCTCGAGCGTGGCCCTGACCGCGCGCGCGGACGGCGCGTTCGTCGCCAGCATCCCGGGCTCGGCACCGGCGACCGTGTAGAGGACGCTCGGCGCCTGGTCGCAGCGGCCCAGGCAGGGGCTCCGCTGCCACGCCACGCGACCGTCGAGGGCAGGCGCGCCCTCCGGGCCGATCGTCTCGGCGAGGTCCCGGCAGAGCGCCTCCGCTCCCGCCAGCCGGCAGGCCAGGTCCTCGCAGACGTGGGCCACCACCGGTGGTCGTGGCGACGTCGCCAGGAGCGCGTAGAAGGAGGCGACGCCGTACGCGTCGGCGGGGGGCACACCGAGGCGACGGCAGACGTACTCGAGGGCAGGCCGGCTGATCCAGCCGCTCCGCCGCTGGACGGCCTGCAGCGCGGGCAGCAGGAGGTGGCGCCGCTCCCGTAGCTCATGCCCGCCCCGCGCGGCGTGACCGCCGTCGACGTCCTCGCGCTCGCCGCCGTCCCAGCGGCCCGTCGGATGGCCGAGGAGCGCGTCCACGGCCTCGCGGTCGGCGACGGAGGCACGCGGGGCGAGCGTCACGAGGTCCACCGTTCGACTATGCCTCCGGTGCGGCGTTCTGGCCGGCGGCGACGCGCGACCCGTCGCGGTCGCGCAGGAGGCGTCCGTCGCCGGCCCCGGCGGGCACGCCAGAGCGCGCCGATCCGCCGTGCGGCGCCGCCTCGGGCAGCTTCTCGATGCGGACCGCGGCCGCCTTGAATTCGGCCGTGCCGGAGCGCGGGTCGGTCGCGTCGATCGTGAGCAGGTTCGTTGCCACGTCGTCCTGGAAGTGCAGGGTCATGAACGCCAGGCCGGCCCGCATCGACTCCTCGAGGCGGACCGGCACGACGACCTCCCCGCGTCGCGAGACCACCCGCACGCGCTCGCCGTCCGAGAGGCCGTAGCGGGCCAGGTCCTCCGGCGACAGGTCCAGGGTCTCGCCCCGCCGCAGCGGCGAGCGGAAGCCGCCCGACTGCACGCCGGTGTTGTAGCTGTCAAGGCGGCGGCCCGTCGTCAGGCGGATGGGGTAGTCGGCGCTCAGCGCCTCGACGGGCGGTTCGTGGGCCACGACCGAGAACGGCGCTGGCGACCCGGGCACCGGGTCCTCCCAGAGCCGGCTGTGCAGGAACAGCTCGCCCGGGTGCTGCTCGTCGTAGCACGGCCACTGGATCCCGCCCAGTGCCTCCAGGCGCGCGTAGCTCATCCCGGCGTGGGCCGGCGAGAGCGAGCGGAGCTCGTCCCAGACGGCCTCGGCGTTCGGCTCGCCCCAGTCGCGGCCCAGCCGGCGCGCGAGGTCGAACAGGATGGCCAGGTCGTCGCGGGCCTGGCCGGGCGGCTCGAGCGCCTTGCGGACCCGCTGCACGCGCCGCTCGGAGCTGGTCACCGTGCCCTCCGTCTCGGCCCAGGCGGCCGCGGCCGGCAGGACCACGTCGGCCATCTCGGCCGTCGGCGTCATGAAGAGGTCCTGCACGACGATGTGGTCGAGGCCCTCGAGCAGCCGACGGGTGCGGTGCTGGTCCGCTTCGGACTGGACCGGGTTCTCGCCCACGACGAGGAGCGACCGAAGGTCGCCCCGTTCCATGGCGTTGAACATGGCCGTCAGGTGCCAGCCCCGCTTCGGGGGGACCGCCACGCCCCAGGCCGCATCGAACGGTGCCCGGAGCCGGTCCTGCTCGACATGCTGGAAGCCGGGGAGGCGGTCCGGCAGGGCACCCATGTCGCCCCCGCCCTGGACGTTGTTCTGCCCGCGCAGCGGGTTGATGCCGCTGCCGTAGCGCCCGACGTGCCCGGTGAGGAGGGCCAGGTTGATGAGGGCAAGGACGTTGTCGACCGCGTTGTGGTGCTCCGTGATCCCGAGCGTCCACAGCAGCATCGCGCGCGGCGCCGACGCGTACGCGTGGGCGGTCTCGCGGATCAGGGCGGCCGGGACGCCGGTCTCCCGCTCCGCGTAGGCGAGCGTGTACGAGTCGACGGATTCACGGTAGGCGTCGAAGCCGGCGGTCGCCCGACGCACGAAGTCCTGGTTCACGAGGCCCGCGCCGATGATCTCGCGGCCCATCGCGTTGGCCAGGGCGATGTCGCTGCCGACGTCGAGGCCGAGCCACCTGTCGGCCCAGGCCGCCGAGCTCGTCCGGCGCGGGTCCACGGCGTAGAGGCGCGCGCCGCGGCGGATTCCGCGCAGCAGGTGATGAAAGAAGATCGGGTGGGTCTCCCGGGCGTTCGAGCCCCACAGGAGGACAACGTCCGTCTCTTCGATCTCGCGATATGAGCTGGTCCCCCCGCCGGCACCGAACACGGTCGCCAGACCGGCGACCGAAGGGGCGTGTCAGGTCCGGTTGCAGCTGTCGATGTTGTTGCTGCCGAAGACCTGGCGAGCGAGCTTCTGGGCCGCGAAATTGGCCTCGTTGGTCGCCTTCGAGCAGGAGAAGATCCCGATCGCCGTCCCGCCCTGCTCGGCAAGCGTCCGCCGGAAGCCGGCCGCGGCCCGGTCGAGGGCCTCGTCCCAGGACGCAGGCCGCAGGCGGCCGTCACGGCGACCGCCGTCACGAACGTACGGGGTGGTGAGGCGGACGTAGTCTCTGGGCATCCGCATGCCTCCTGTCGCCGCGGGGGGACGGGTCTCGCGTCGCGTCGGTACGCGAGTCGAGCCCGGGCGCCGCCGGGCCTCCCGCGGTGCGTGCGAGTCTACTGCCGCTCCCGGAAGGTTGCCGCGGGGTTGCAGCCCGCGAGCTGGCTCCCGCGTCCGGCGGCTCCCGCGTCCGGCGGCTCCCGCGTATGCTCGCGGCCATGGACGAGCGCGCGAGGCGATCCGCCGCTCTCGCCGCCTTCGGTCTCGGGGACGAGGACGAGGCCGCCTGGCTGGTGAGCGGCCGGCCGGCCGAGGCGTTCGATGACTGGCTGGTCGATCGCGTCGCGCGTCGCCCCAGCGGCCCGCGTTCCCGCGCCGTCTACGGTGCCGAGGACGTCCATGACTTCGCGCGGCGCGCCATCCTCGAAGCGCTGGCCCTCGGCCCGGGCGACGAGCTGCTCGAGATCGGGTGTGGCGGCGGGCTGCTCCTGCGGGACGCGTTGACCGCCGGCGCCCGCGCCACCGGCCTCGACCACAGCGAGGAGATGGTGGCGCTGGCCCGCGATCGGGCGCCGGCTGCGACCGTCGTCCTGGGCAGCGCCGATCACCTGCCCTTCCCGGACCGCATCTTCACCGCCCTCGCGATGTCGGTGGTGTTCTTCTTCCTGGACGACCCGGTTGCGGTGCTGCGCGAATGCCTGCGCGTGCTGCGGCCGGGGTCGCCGGTGGCAGTGTTCACGACCGCCCCCGAACTGCGAGGCACCCCCGCGGCGCCCGAACCCGTCGCCAGCCGCGGCCACTTCTACGCCGACGAGGAGCTCGCCGACCTCGCCCGGCGGGCTGGCCTGCACGAGGTCCGAATCCACAACGACCGCGGCGGGCAGCTCCTGACGGCGCGCGCCTGACGACGGTCAGGCGAGGCTGACGCCGGATCCCGCTTCGACCCGACCGACCCGCCAGGACTCGCCGCCGGCCGCTGCCAGCGCGGTTTCGACGGCGTCGACGATCCCTGGCCCGACGGCGGCGAGGAGTCCGCCCGATGTCTGCGGGTCATGGGCGAGGGCGACGAGCTCGGGCGTCACGCCGGCTGCGACGTCGAGCGCGGGTGCGACGAACCGCCGGTTATGGCCGGCCCCGCCGGTCTCGATGCCCGCCGCCGCGATCGCGAGCGCGCCGGCAAGGGCGGGCAGCGCGGCCGCCTCGAACACGAGCCGGACGCCGGCCGCGCGGGCCATCTCCAGGCCGTGGCCGAGCAGGCCGAAGCCGGTCACGTCGGTGGCCGCGACGACGCCGCGCGCGACGAGCGCCTCCGACGCGGCCCGGTTCAGCAGGCGCATCGAGGCGATCGCGCCGTCCAGCTCCCTTGGTGCGGCCCGGCCCTGCCGGTCGCCGCTCACGAGCAGGCCGGTGCCCAGCGGTTTCGTCAGCAGCAGGACGTCGCCGGGCCGGGCACCTCCCTTGCGCAGGAGGTGGTCGGGGTGGGCCGCGCCCACCACCGCGAGCCCGAACTTCGGCTCCGGGTCGCGGATCGTGTGGCCGCCGGCCAGCGTCCCGCCCGCTTCGCGCACGACATCGGCCGCGGCGCCCACGATGGCCGACATCACCGTTGCCGGCAGCGCCTCCGGGAATGCCGCGATCGACAGGGCGAACAGCACGTGGCCGCCCATGGCGAACACGTCCGAACAGGCGTTGGCCGCGGCGATCGCACCGAACGTCGCCGGGTCGGCGACGAGCGGCGGGAAGAAGTCGACGGTGCCGATGATGGCGAGGTCCGGAGCCACCTGGTAGACGGCGGCGTCGTCGGGCTGCTCGAGCCCGGCGATGAGGGCGGGGTCAGCGGCCGGAGCCGGTCCCGCCGGGCCGCGGAGACCGGCGAGCACGTCGGCAAGGATGTCGGCTCCGAGCTTGGCGGCACAGCCGCCGCAATCGGTGAGGTCCGTCAGGCGCAGCGCGGACGGCGGCGCGGACGTCGGAGCGAGGTCGGCGTCGAGCATGGCCGGATGATACGGGGCGCCGGCGACTGCGCCGTGCGCGGGCTTGTCACCGTCCGTGCGGGCGGACCTGGCGCCCGCGCCCTCGCTTCAGCCGAACCAGAGCCGGATGTCGTCGTCGTCCGGCGTATCGCCCCGTTCGAGGATCGCCTGGATGGCGTCGACGGAGAGGCTCGTGCGGCGGGAGACGTAGCGGGCGATCCGGCGCACGTCGGAGCCGCACCGGCTGAGGGCTCGCTGGTCGAGGCGCGGCCAGAGCGCCAGCGCGCGCTGATGCAGGGCGGAGGGGATGCGGCGGGGGGCTCCGATCGAAGCCGGTCGGAACGGGGACGAGTCGACGACCATGACGCAGTCCTTCACGTCGGCGGACTCGACATCCCCTGAGGCGCCAGCCGTGGCCCGGCGGCTGGTCGACCTCGGCGTCACTCGTCCTGGGGGTCGAGACGGCGAGTGGGCTGGAGCGCGAGCCCGGGGCGGGCGATGGTACACCGGCGCGTTCGGGCAGACCATACGGAGATTGCCGCAGCGACGTCGCGGCTGGGTTGCTGATCGGAGGCGTTCGGTGCCCGGGCGAGTCGGGAGTCGCAGAGGCCACCGCAGCCGCCGGCACGGCACACTGGCGAGGCAGCGCGCCGCCGGCCCACCGGCGTGGGCGCTGGCCCACCGCGTGGCGGGCCCCTCGGCGGCCGGGCGCTACCATGCGGCGCGGGAGCGGTTGGGTCCCGGTGGGCTCCCCCGTCTTCAAAACGGGTGAGCGGGCGCGTGCCGTTCGCTGGTGGGTTCGACTCCCATGCGCTCCCGCCAGCCACACTCCGCGCCTGCGCGCGCACCTGGTGCTCCCGTTCGGTCTCGTCGTCGGGTGCCGGCCACGGGGGCGCCCGTGTAGGCTGTCGCCGTGCCAGGGCAGCCGCGACCTCCCAGCGTCGAGCGACTGCTCGTCGCCGTTCGCAGGGCCGCCGGCGCCCGGGACGCGGGGACTCTCGCGACCGCCGCCCGAACGGTGATCGCCGAGGAGCGGAGGCGGCTGGTGGCGGGCATGCCCCCGGCTCCCCTCGAACGGCTGGCGGACGAGGTCAACGGCCGCCTGGAGGCGCTGGCCGACCCCCTGCACGCCCTGCCGCCGCTCGCCATCAACGCGACCGGCGTCATCCTGCACACGAACCTCGGCCGCGCACCGTGGGCGGCGGCGGCGATCGCCGCGGCGGCTGCGGCCGCGTCGGGCTACCCGATCCTCGAGATGGACCGGGCCACCGGCCGGCGCGGGCCGCGCTTCCGGATCGCCGAAGAGCATCTCATCGCCCTGACGGGTGCCGCGGACGCCATCGTCGTCAACAACAACGCCGCCGCAGTCGCGCTGACCGTCGGGCTGGCCGGCCGCGGCGGGCGCGTGCTCGTGAGCCGGGGCGAACTCGTGGAGATCGGGGGCGGCGTCCGCATTCCGGAGGTCGTGCGGCGCGGCGGCGCTCGCCTCGTCGAGGTCGGCACGACCAACCGCACGCGGGTCGACGACTTCGAGGCGGTCCTTGCCGACGGGCGGCCCGCCTTGATCCTTCGCGTCCATCCGTCCAACTTCGCGATGGCCGGATTCGTGGAGTCGCCGGCCCCATCGGTGCTGGCTGCGTGCGCGCACGCGCACGGAGCGATCCTCGTCGACGACCTTGGCAGTGGCGCGCTCCTCGATACGGCGGAGTTCGGCCTGCCCCACGAACCGACCCCGTCGGAGCGGCTCGCGGCAGGCGCCGACCTGGTCACGTTCTCGGGCGACAAGCTGCTCGGCGGGCCGCAGGCCGGGCTCATCGCCGGGCGGGCCGACCTCGTCGCCCGCCTTCGACGCGATCCGCTCGCTCGCGCGATGCGGCCGGACAAGGTGACGCTGGCAGCGCTCGCAGCCACGCTCGGGATCTTCCGGGCCGGCCTGGCGACGAAGGAGATCCCCGTGTGGAGGATGCTCTCCGCGCCGATCGGCGGCCTCCGGGTGAGGTCCGAGGCGCTGGCCGCGGCCCTCGGCCAGCGGGCCCGCGCCCTCCCGGTGGACGGCGCGACCGGCGGCGGCTCTCTCCCGGGTGCCACGCTGCCGTCGTGGGGAGTCGCACTGGCGGCCGGCTCGCCTGATCGCCTCCTCGCAGCGCTCCGAGCCGGCGACCCCCCGGTGATCGGACGGATCGTGGACGGTTTGGTCGTCCTCGACGCACGGACGGTCATGGCTGACGATGACGAGCGGATGCTGGAGGCGGTCCGTCGCGCGTTCGTCACCGCGCCATGACGGTCGTCGTCGGGACCGCGGGCCACATCGACCATGGCAAGACGGCCCTCCTTCGGGCCCTCACCGGCATCGACGCGGACCGGCTTCCCGAGGAGCGGCGGCGTGGCATGACCATCGACGTGGGCTACGCGTGGATGCCGCTGCCGGATGGCCAGGCGCTCGACTTCGTCGACGTGCCGGGCCACGATCGGCTCGTCGGCAACATGCTGGTCGGCGCCGGCGAGATCGATGCCGCGCTGCTCGTGGTTGCCGCGGATGACGGCCCGAGGCCGCAGACGCTGGAGCACCTGGAGCTCCTGGACGCGCTTGGGATCGAGCACGGCGTGGTGGCGATCACCAAGCGCGACCTCGTTCCGGAGGCACGCCTCGCGGAGGTCGTCGCGGACGTGACGGCGCTCCTTGCGGGAACCTCCCTCGCGGCGAGCCGAATCGTCGCCGTGTCGGCCGTGAACGGGATGGGGCTCGACGAGCTGCGCGCCGGGCTCGTCGACCTGCGCGACCGGGCGCAGTCCGCTGGCTCCGCCGCGGCCGGCCCGATCCGGCTGTCGGTCGATCGGGTCTTCGTGGTCCGGGGGCGAGGCACCGTGGTCACGGGCACGCTTCGTGGCGGCCCGCTTGCCGAGGGATCGACGCTCCGGCTGCTTCCCGCCGACGTGCCGGTCCGCGGGCGCGAGGTCCAGGTCCACGGCGTCCGCGTGGCGTCGGCCGGGCCCGGCGGGCGCGTCGCGGTCAACGTCGCCGCCGCCCATCGCATCGATCCGGCGCGCGGCGCGGTCCTCACGTCGGACCCGCGGGTCGTGGCGACCTCGCGCCTGCTCGTGGCCATGCGGCCTGCCCGGCGACTGGCCGGGGGGACGGGTGTCGCATGGCCGGCGATCGTCTCCGGAACGCCGGTGCGGTTGCACCTGGGAACGGCGGCCGTGGATGGGATCGTGCGCCGGGGCCGTCGCGACGTCGATGACCTGCCACGCGGCGTCGCCTCGGCGATCCTCAGGCTCGCGGAGCCCGTGGCCGCGGCACCAGGGGACCGATTCGTCCTTCGCCGGCCGTCGCCCGCGACGCCGCTCGCCGGCGGAACGGTCCTCGATCCGACGCCGCCGACGGGAGCGCCGTGGCGGCGCGCGACCCGCGAGCAGGTCGCGGCTCTCGCCGCCGCATCCACCGCCGCCGAACGGGCGGCGGCAGTCCTCGTCCTCCGGGGCGCGATCGCCCGCGACGATCCCGCCGCGGCGGAGCTGCCGGCGGGATCCGCGGTGTCGGCCGGGCGCGTCCTGCTGGCCGTGGCTCTCGCGACGGCCGTCGTCGACCGGGCGATCGCCGCGGCCGCCGCGGCGCGATCGGGCGTGCCGGCCGCGACGCTGCGCACGCTCCTCGGCCGGTTGATCCTTCGCGGCGCTTCTCTGACGCGAGACGCCGCGGCCGAGACGGCGGCAGCGCTCGTCGAGGCCACGATCGCCGCGGGCCGCCTGGCCCGCACCGGGGACCTCGTCCACCTTCCAGGACGTGCCGTCGGGCTGGCTCCGGCTATCGTGGCCGCCATGGACCGCCTGGAGCGCGCCCTCGACGTGCCCGCGCCAGCGCCGCTCTCGGCGGCCGCGCGCGCCGCCGACTGCCCACCGGACGGGGTGCGGGCACTCGAGGCCGCAGGCCGGATCGTGACCGTGGGACCCGACTTCGCCTGGGCCACGTCCGCGTACCGCGAGCTCGCCCGCGTGGCCGTCCGACTCGCCGGGATGCAGCCCGTGACGCCGGCGGCGCTCCGCGATGCCACGGGAACGAGCCGGAAGTACGTGATGGCGCTGCTCGAGGACCTCGATCGTCGCGCGGTCCTTCGCCGGACCCCCGAAGGGCATGTGCGGGGGCCGCGAGCCATGGGAGCCGGTCTGACGGGCGACGAAGCCCAGGCCACGAGGGACCGTGGCCCGGCGACCGGCGACGGAGCCCCGGCAACCGGCGACGGAACCCGGGCACCCGGCCCGTGACCGCACCGCCTGTCAGCGGCATCGTCCTCGCGGGCGGGGCCGGCCGAAGGTTCGGTGGCCCGAAGCTGGCGACCGACGTCGACGGGCGCCCGCTCCTGCACCGGGCGATCCTGGCCGTGGCCGCCGTGTCCGCGGAGGTCATCGTCGTCGGTCCGGCGGAGGGCGACGACCTCGACCTCCCGGGTCTTCCGGATCTGCCGGTCGACGCCGGGGTTCCGCTCGTCGTGACCCATGACGCCGCTCCCGGTGGCGGGCCGCTCGCCGGCCTGGCCGCCGGCCTGGCTGCTGCCGCCCAACCGCTTGCGATCGTGGCGGGTGGCGATCAGCCCTGGCTCGTCCCCGCGCTCCTCGGCGAGCTGTCACGGCTCGTCGCTCCGGGAGCCGGGCGGGCACTCGAGGCGGTGGCGCTCGAGGACGGCGGTCGCCTGCGGCCGCTGCCGGCGGCGCTGCGTGTGGCCCCCGCGCGAGGCGCCGTTGCAGCCGCGCAGGCGGCAGGCGGACGGAGCCTCATGGCGGCATTCGACCGCCTGCGCACCGGCGTGTTGCCACCGGATCGATGGCGGGAGCTTGATCCCGAAGGCGCAAGCCTGCGAGATGTCGACCGTCCGGAGGACGTACCGGGGCGCGGGTGAGCGGTCGACGCGCAGCCCCTCCGCCGCCGGCGGACGTCGGCGGTCGTGGAGCGCCGCGGCCCGCGCGCCCCGGTCGCCGCGGCCCGAGTTGCGTGCGCCGCGGTCGTCGCGCCGGGCCATCGGCCCTCGCCGCGGTTCCGTCGCGCGTTCGCGACCGTTCACCGACGCGACGCGGCCCGACCGCGGGAGCCCGTCCGGCGCCATTCGCTTCGGCTACGCTGGAACGGCACGGAGGTACGCACGTGAGCACTGCCGATCGGCCGCGGGTGACGCCAGAGATCATCCGGCGCCAGGTGGTCCTCGAGGAGCACGACACGTTCCCGGACGGGTCCGGCGCGGTCGTCGTGCGGAGAGTCGTCCACGACGAGTGGACGTACCGCTCGCACCTGCTGCTCGTGCGCTTCGCTCCCGTCGCCGGGGCAAGAGGCCCCGGCAACCCGCGCCCCCGAATGCCTGCTCCCGTCCAGCTCACGCGCGGTGCGGTGCGCGACTCCGTCCCCCGGGTGAGTCCCGACGGCCGCCGGGTCGCCTTCCTGCGTTCGTTCCCCGACGAAGCCGACCGTCCGACCGCGATCATGATCGCGGATCTCGAGGGCGGAGAGCCGTGGTCGCTGGTCGCCCCGGAGCACGGTGTGAGCCACCCGTCGTGGTCGCCGGACGGCCGACGCCTGGCGTTCGTCGCCCCCGACGCGCCACCCCGCCATCTCGTCCGGGTGCCTCCGAAGGGCAGGACTCCGGTCGCCCGGCGGATCCTGCGAACGGACTGGCGCCTGGACGAGATCGGCCACCGGGACCGCTGGGACCATCTCTGGGTCGTCGACGTGCGGGATGCGGCGCGAGCGCACCAGCTGACCCACGGCGACTTCGACGTCCGCTCGCCCGCCTGGTCGCCCGATGGTCGGTCGATCGCCTTCTCGGCGGACCCTCGGCCTGACGCGGACCTCCACCCCCGACCGACGATCTGGGTCGTGCCTGCGGTGCGGCCGGGTCCGGAGGGCGCGGGTGGGGGCGAACCCGTCGAGGTCCTGGCGGTCGCGGGCTACGTGGACAGCCCCGCCTGGTCGCCCGACGGCCGCTGGATTGCCTGCTCCGGGGTCGACGTGGCGGAGCCCTTCGACAGCGAGATGCCGGGCTGCATCGTCGGCCCGGCCGACGGCTCGGCTCGGCCGGTCGCCCTCGCGCCCGGCCTCGACCGCCCGATCGCCGCGCTCATGGACACGGACATGAACGGCTGGATGGCCGCATCCCGGCTGGGGCCGTTCTGGGACGGACCGGATGGCCTGGTGGCCCTGATCACGGAGCGCGGCTGCGCGGTGCCCTGGCGTTTCCCGTTCGACGCGGCGACGGGCAGGGCGGCCGGTGACCCGGTCCGGCTGGTCGACGCGGCTGCGGCCTGCTGGACGCTGGCCGTCGCACCAGCCATGGGAACGCGTGGCGCCGTCGTTTCGGTCGTGGGTACGCTCGATGACCGGCCGATGGAGCTCATGACCGTCGAGCGTGGCGGCCGTCACGGGGCCCGACTCCGGACCTGGACCGGGGACGGCTCCCGATGGCGGCGAGGCGTCCCGTGGCCGGAGATGCGGCGCGTCGCCGTTCCCGGACCTGGCGGTCGGGTCGACACCTGGATCGCGTCGCCGGCCGGCGCCGGCGATCGACCGCTGCCGACGATCGTCGACGTCCACGGGGGCCCGCTCGGAGGCTGGGCGCCCGCTCCGTCACTCGAGACGGTCCTGCTGTGCGCCCGCGGCTACCGGGTCATCCTGCCGAACATCCGCGGCTCGACCGGCTACGGGCGCGACTGGATCGAGCCGCAGCTCGGAGACTGGGGCGGCGTCGACGCCGCCGACGTCCTCGCGGCCGTGGACCACGCCGTTGCGCTGGGTCTCGCGGATCCCGACCGGCTGGGGCTCCTGGGCCTTTCCTACGGCGGGTTCATGGTCAACTGGCTCGTCGGCGCGGCGCCCGACCGGTTCCGGGCGGCCGTCTCCGAGAATGGCGTGACGAACCAGGTCAACGACTGGGCCAACTCCGACACCGGTCCCGAGTACTGCCGCATGGCGCGGCTCGGCGCGCCCTTCTCGGAGGAGGGCGTGGCCCGGCTGTGGCGGCAGTCGCCGCTGCGCCTGGTCGATCGCATCAGGACGCCGCTGCTCATGCTCCAGGCGGAGAGCGACCTGCGTTGTCCCGCGGCCGACAACGAGCAGCTGTTCATCGCCCTGCGGCACCTCGGGCGCGAGGTCGAGTACATCCTCTACCCGGAAAGCTGGCACACATACGCCATCACGGGCCGACCCGACCGCCGGATCGACCGCAACGAGCGGATGCTGGCCTGGTTCGATCGCCACCTGCTGCGGGATGGGACAGACGCGCCGGCGAGATCCTGACCTCGCGGTCGGGCGACCGCCGCCGTGCGTTCCCGCGTCGGCGTCGGCCGGGCCGGCTGGCCGCACGACGATGGCACCTGGCGCGTGGACGGATCCCTCGTCCATCGCCCGCCTACCGCCCCGGCTGCCGCGCTCGCCGACCACCGGCCGCGACCGCCGTGGCCGCGACGCCGCCGATCAACGCCAGGACCCCGATCGCGCCGGCCACCTCGAGCCCGACCGGTTGGCTTTCGGGAGCGTTCTGGAGGAACAGGGCGACGACGAGAATCGTGACGAACCCGAACCCGATCGCGGCGCCGGCAAGAGCTGCATCGGCCGCCCGCAGCGCCACCACGGCCGCGGCGACCGCTGCCAGGCCGACGACAGCCGGGACGTTTCCGCCCACGTAGAAGCCCAGCAGCACCCCGACCACCAGCCCGACCGCCCATCGCGAGGACGCCGAGGGGCGCGCCACCGGTTCGGCGTCATCGAAATCGGCCGGTTCGGGCGGCGTCGGTGCGGACGCCCGCTGGGGCTCGCCAGGCCACGGCGACTCCGTTGCCTGGGGCGCGCCTCGCGCCTTGCCTGGCGTCGCGGCCACGTCAGAACCTGAGCTCGCGATGGCCCCGCAAGAGGTGCCGGCGGGCCTCCAGGTTGCCGGCCGCCACGGCCCGCCGGAGCGCCTGCGGCGCAGGTGGGCCGGTCCGCGAGCTTCGACCATGCCGCCAGGAAGCCGGCGTCGAACGCATCGCCGGCACCCGTCGTGTCGGTCGGAGCGAGGGGACGGGTCGCCACGTCCAGGCAGACCGGCTGGCCTGTCGACCGCGACCGCGGGCCGGTTCCGGCGAGCGCGGTGGCGCCCGCGGCGCCCCGTTTGACGACCGCCACGGGGGCGAACCGCAGCAGGCCCAACAGATCCTCCCCGCCGAGGAACGCCGTCGCCTCGTGCAGGTTCGTGAGCAGGACGTCCGGCGCGACGTCGGCGATCAGGGCGTGTGCCGCGGAGCGCCCGCGCGCCAGCAACGGGGCCGCCGAGGCAAGGTCGACGCTGACCGCACCGCCGGCGGCACGGGCGATCCTGATCGCCGCCCGGGCCGTGTCGCCGAGCGGCGACCCCAGCAGGGAGTACGCGGGGACGTGGAGGACGATCGCCCCGACGAACCAGCGGGGATCGAGGTGGCCGGGCTCTAGGCGGTCGGCGGCGCCGCGGTCGGCGACGAACGACCGGTCGCCGCTCGCCGGATCGATGATGGCTCCGATCCGGGCAGTCCTGGCGCCCGTCGGCCAGGCGGCGCGGACCGTGACGCCGGCGCGGCGAAGGGTCGCGACGAGGGCCCGCCCTGCTCCGTCGCGTCCGACGGCGCAGACGAGCGTGGCCCCGACGCCCAGGCCCGCGAGGCCGCGAGCGACGTTTGCTGCGGACCCTCCCTGCCGCAGCATGACCGACCCGGGCACGTCCGTTCCAGCTTCCAGAAGACGCCCGGGCGCGAGGACCACGTCGAGAGCGAGGTCGCCTACCACGACGACCGACGGGCCGGCCGTCGCTGGTCCGGACCGCTGCGGATCGGAGAGGTGGGGCACGCCGGGAGCATACGCTCGGTCTCCCAGGTGATCCCCGCGGTGGAGCCCGGCACGGGCGGACCGTGGCAGGAGTGCTCCGTCCGCGGACATCTCGCCTGTGATGCGCCTCCGCACATCAACCGCAGGTGCATGCCTCACGCCCATGGCCAACGCGGTGCGGGAGGTGCGCCGTCGGGTGACACTCTCTCTCCCGTGATGCGCCTCCGCACATCAGCGCAGCGGCCCGCAGGGCGGCGGGGCTCGCCGGCCTACCGCCCGTCGATCCGGAAGCTTGCGCCAAGCGCCGCGAGCATGCGTGCAAACGAGGCCAGCCGAAGACCTGGCGCCTTGCCAAGCTCGGCGCGGCAGATGGTGGTCTGATCGATGCCGGCGGTCTCCTCGAGGCGTCGCTGGGACCATCCGCGCGCGTACCGAGCCGCTCGCACCTCGATGCCGAGGTGCCTCAGCACCTCCCGCGCGGCCGTGTCGGCATCGTCGTGCCTCATGCCAGAATCGAAGCACACCGCCCTCACCTGCGACTTCATCGGCGGTGCGCGCGACGCCCCAGGTGGGATTGGCTGGGAAGCCGCGACCACATAGGCGGAGGATCAGCACCTCGCCGAGGCTTCCGGCGGGCCTCGCCGGGCCAGCGCCGGGATCCATGATGCGTCGATGCGCATCACGCATGGAGATGGTCTCGCCAGGCCGGCGCCGGGATCCCTGATGCGTCGATGCGCATCACGGATGGGAGGCCACCTCGCCGGTCCTGGAGTCCCGCGGCTCGCCCGCCGCACGACTCCCACCGCGACCTCCGCCGTTCGAGCCCGCCTACAATGGCTCCACTTCACCGACCGTGCCCAGCGGAGCGTGCGCATGACCACCCTGACGTCCGAGCAGCTCGACCAGCTCGCCATCGACACCATCCGGACCCTCGCCATCGACGGCGTCCAGCAGGCCAATTCGGGCCATCCGGGTGCGCCCATGGGCATGGCCCCGATGGCGTTCACGCTCTGGACGCGCTTCCTTCGCCACGCACCGACCCACCCCGACTGGCCCAACCGTGACCGTTTCGTGCTGTCGGCCGGGCACGCGTCGATGCTGCTCTACGCCCTCCTGCACCTGACCGGCTACGACCTGCCGATGGCCGAGCTGAAGCGCTTCCGGCAATGGGGCTCGCAGACGCCGGGCCACCCTGAATACGGCCACACGGACGGTGTCGAGGCGACGACCGGTCCGCTTGGGCAGGGCTTCGCCAACGGGGTCGGCATGGCGATCGCCGAGCGCCGGCTGGCGGCCGAGTTCAACCGACCCGGCCACCAAGTCATCGACCACGCGACGTACGTGATCTGCTCCGACGGCGACATGCAGGAGGGCATCGCATCCGAGGCGGCCAGCCTGGCCGGCCACCTGCGCCTGGGCAAGCTCCTCGTCCTCTACGACGACAACCACGTGCAACTCGACGGCCCGACCGCGATGGCGTTCTCCGAGGACGTGACCGCCCGCTTCGCCGCGTACGGCTGGCACATCCAGCGCGTCGCCGACGGCAACGACATCGCTGCGATCGAGACCGCCATCCGGACCGCCCATGCCGACGACCGCCCGTCGCTCATCGCCGTACGCACCCACATCGGCTTCGGGTCACCGAACAAGCAGGACTCCTCCAAGGCACATGGCGCGCCCCTCGGAGCCGAGGAGGTGCGCCTCACGAAGGAGGCCTACGGCTGGGACCCGGACCGCACGTTCTACGTCCCCGACGCGGCCGAGGCCCTGTTCTCGCGGGCGATCCCCTACGGCGAGGAACTGGTCGGCCGCTGGGGGGCGGCGTTCGAAACCTACCGCCGCGACCATCCGGACCTCGCCGCCGAGCTGGAGCGCCGGCTGGCCGGCGAGCTTGCCCCGGGCTGGGACGGCGGCCTGCCCACGTACGCCGTCGGCGAGGACTTCGCCACCCGGCAGGCCAGCCAGGCGGCGATCCAGTCGCTGGCCGTGACCGTCCCTGAGCTGTTCGGCGGTTCGGCCGACCTGTCGGAGTCGAACCTCACCGACGTCAAGGGCGCGCTCCTCTTCGAGGTGGGCGAGCCGGGCCGGAACATCCGGTTCGGGGTCCGCGAGCACGCGATGGGCGGAATCGCCAACGGCATCGCGTATCACGGCGGCTTCGTGCCGTACGTCGCCACGTTCCTCACCTTCAGCGACTACATGCGCGGCTCGGTCCGCCTCGCCGCGCTGGCCGGGATCCACGTGGTCTACGTCTGGACGCACGATTCGATCGGCGTCGGCGAGGACGGCCCCACGCACGAGCCGGTCGAGCACTACGCGGCCCTGCGGGCGATCCCGAGGTTGTGGCTGGTCCGGCCAGGCGATGCGAACGAGACGTCGGCGGCGTGGGCGCTCGCGCTGGAGCGCCACGACGGGCCCACGGCGCTTGCCCTGACCCGCCAGAAGCTGCCGACCCTGGCCACGACGGCCGCGCTCGCCCGCGAAGGCGTCCGGCGGGGCGGCTACGTGCTCCGACCCGCGTCCAGCGAGGCATCGGGCGGCACGCCGGCCTGCATCCTCGTTGCGACCGGCTCCGAAGTGCACCTGGCCGTCGGCGCGGCCGAACGACTCGAGGCGGAGGGGATCTCCGCCCGGGTCGTGAGCCTGCCCTGCTGGGAAGCCTTCGACGCCCAGGACGCCGCCTACCGCGACGCCGTCCTGCCGCCGGACGTCCGGCGCCGCGTCGCCGTGGAGATGGGCGTCTCGCTCGGCTGGGAGCGCTGGGCGGGCGATGAGGGCGCGATCGTCGCCCTCGACCGATTCGGCGCGTCCGCGCCGGCCGCGGCGATCATCGATGCCTTCGGCTTCACGGTGGATCGTGTGACCGAGGTCGCCCTGGCGGTCGTGCGCGACGGCCTGCACGGGCGCGTGCCCCTCCCGGCGGCCGCGGCGGGATCCGCGGGGCCGCGTGGAGGGCACGGGTGATGCGGGTGGCGTTCGCCGCCGACCACGGCGGCTTCGAGCTGAAGGACCACCTCCTCGCCCGGCTCGCCGGCACCGGCCACGAGCTCATCGACCTGGGCGGCGACGGCAGCGACCCGCTCGACGACTATCCCGACTACAGCCGGGCGCTGGGCGAGGCGATCCGCGACGGCCGGGCCGATCGCGGCATCCTCGTCTGCGGCAGCGGCGTCGGCGCGTGCGTGGCCGCCAACAAGATCCGCGGCGTGCGTGCGGCGATCGCCCACGACACGTACTCGGCCCACCAGGGCGTGGAGCACGACGACCTCAACATCCTCTGCCTGGGGGGCCGGGTCATCGGCGTCGAGGTCGCCGTCGAATGCGCCCGGGCATTCCTGGCCGCCCGCTTCAGTGGCGAGGAGCGCCACGTCCGCCGGGTCGCCAAGGTCCTGGCCATCGAAGCGGAGGCGATGGGGCCCGCGAAGGGCTGAGGCACCGTCTCGCCAGCCCGGCCGGTCGGGCTGGCCAGCCCGCTCGCCACGCGGCCCTCACGGGGGCCATCCCTACCTTCGCAGGCATGCCGTTCGGAGGTCCCCTTCGGGCCCCCCGGCCGTGCCCCGTCGTCCCGCAAACGGTCAGTCTCTGACTATGAGACTTGAGATCACTCGGAAGAGCGACCTGGCCGTCCTGGCCCTGGGACAGCTCGCCGCGAGGCCTACCGCGTGGAAGGCCGGCGAGCTCGCCGCCGCGATCGGGACGACGCCGGGCTTCCTCTCCCAGGTGCTCTCTCCGCTCGTGCGTGCCGGTTGGGTGCAGTCGGGCTTCGGTCCGACCGGCGGCTACCGGCACCTGGAGGCGGCGCCCGCGCCGACCCTCCTCGACGTCATCGAGGCGATCGAAGGGCCGACGCGGAGCGACCGGTGCGCGCTCCGCCGCGCGACGCACTGCGCCGGACGGACGGACGGAACGGAATGCGCCCTCCACACAGCCTGGCTGCGGGCTCGGGAGGCGCTCATCGCCGTGCTGGCCGCCACGCCGGTGCTGCGGCCGCGCTCGGAGGGACGCCCGGTGAACGCGACGCCCCGATGAGCGGCAAACGAAGGTCGGGTGCGACAGCCCCCGACAGGCATCAAGGAGGTCATCACTGATGACAGCGACCAGAACCCCGGCCGAGTTCGCGGAGCCGCGCTTCGTGCGGTTCCTGTTCTCGAGCCCGCGCGCGTCCTGGATCTGGTTGATCGTGCGCCTGTACGTGGGCTACGAGTGGATCACGGCCGGCTGGGAGAAGGTCACGGCCTCGGCCTGGACCGGCGCCCAGGCGGGGACCGCGCTCTCGGGCTTCGTCCAGAACGGCATCAAGGCGTCGACCGGGGCCCATCCGGCCGTCCAGGACTGGTACGCGTCCTTCCTGCAGAACGTCGTGCTCCCGCACGCGTCCGTCTTCTCCTATCTCGTCGCCTTCGGCGAGCTCCTCGTCGGCGTCGGCCTGATCTTCGGCGCCCTCACCGGAGTCGCCGCCTTCTTCGGCATCGTCATGAACGCCAACTACCTGCTGGCGGGTGCAGTCAGCACGAACCCGATCCTCGCCTTCTTCGCGATCTTCCTCGTCCTGGCCTGGCGCAACGCCGGCTGGATCGGCGTCGACCGCTTCCTCCTCCCGCTCGTCGGCACGCCCTGGCAGCCCGGCCAGCTCTTCGTCCCAGAGCGGGCGATCGTGCCCGAGGGCGCGAGCTCCTAGCGAACCTTCGCAGCGCACCGGGGCGGGCCCGACCCGCCCACCTCCCTCGCCGGCATCGGCCGGGCCGCCACGGCCCGGCCGATGCGCGTTTCCGCCCGCCGCGTGACGCTCGCGGCCGTCCACCCGGCGACGCCGTGGCCGCTTCGTGCGTAGACTCTCAGGCGCAGGAGGGCAGCCATGGCACAGTCGCTCCCGACGATCGCGTCCGACATCCTGGACGCGCGCATTCCCGATGCGGGGCACGTGGCCGCCGTCTCGGCCGCGCTGCAGGCCGCCGACGAGGAGCGCTGGGTCGATCGGCTCCACGAGCGTGACGCCAGCCTCTGGACCACTGACCCGGCCGTCGCCGAGAAGATCGCCAACCGGTTGGGCTGGCTCGACGCGCCGCGCGACTTCGGCGAGCGGACCGCCGCCCTCGAAGCATTCGGCACGGCCATCCGCGAAGCGGGTTTCCAGGCCGCGATCGTGGCCGGCATGGGCGGCAGCAGCCTGGCCCCGGACGTGCTCGTGCACGCCTTCCCGGACGTCGCCGACTGGGTGCCGGTGCGGGTGCTCGACTCGACCGACCCGGCCACGGTCCGGTCGACGTACGCCGACCTCGACCCGCTCTCGACGCTGGTCATCGTGGCCACGAAGTCCGGCACGACGACCGAGTCGCTGGCCTTCCAGGCGGAAGCCTGGGAGCGATCCCACGCGGCGCTGCGAGCAGCCGGCGAGCGCCGCCAGACTCCCGGCGAGCTCATGGTCGCGGTCACCGATCCGGGCCACAGCCTCGACGCGATTCCGCATCACGACGACCTGCGCGAGGTCTTCCTGAACCCGCAGGACATCGGCGGTCGGTATTCGGCGCTCAGCTACGTCGGTCTCGTGCCGGCGTCGCTGATGGGCCTCGACCTCGATGCCCTGCTCGCATCCGGTGTCGGGATGCTGGCCCGCTGCATGACTGCCGATCCGTCCGCCAATCCCGGCGCCGCCCTGGGCGTCACGCTCGGAACGCTCGCCAGGCAGGGTCGAGACAAGCTCACGCTGGTGGCCGACCCGGCCATCGCACGCTTCGGCGCATGGCTGGAGCAGCTCATCGCCGAGAGCACCGGCAAGCACGGCGTCGGCATCGTGCCGATCGATGGGGAGCCGCTGGGCGAGCCGGGGGCGTACGGCTCCGACCGCGTCTTCGTGCGGCTCCGCCTCGATGGATCGCCGCCGCCTGTCGGGCCGGGCGGTCTCCACGTCGACGACCTCATGGACGGTCTCGCCCGTGCCGGCCACCCGGTCATCCAGATCGCGATGGCCGACCCGATCGACCTGGCTGGCGAGTTCGTCCGCTGGGAGGTCGCGACCGCCCTTGCCGGTGCGGTCCTCGGCATCAACCCGTTCGACGAGCCGAATGTCACCGAGAGCAAGGACAACACGAAGCGCGTCCTGGCGGACCTCGAGCGGACGGGCTCGTTCCCGAAGGTCCTGCCGATCGCCGCCGAGGCGGGTCTCGCGCTCTACGGGGACACGGCGCTCCGTGCCGGCGGCGGCGACGTCACCATCGGCGACGCGCTGCGCAGCCACCTCGCCCGCGTCGGGCCGTCGGCCTTCCTTGCGCTCCAGGCCTTCATCGGTCCGACGCCGGAGCGGGCGGCTGCGCTGGATCGGATCCGCGCCCGTCTCCGCGACGGCACCAGGCGACCGACGACCGTGGGATTCGGACCTCGCTTCCTGCATTCGACCGGCCAGCTCCACAAGGGCGGCGCGCCGATCGGATGGTTCCTCCAGCTCACGGCCGACCACCCGTCCGACCTGGCGATCCCCGGCCGGCCTTTCACGTTCGGCCAGCTGATCGATGCCCAGGCGCGCGGCGACTTCCAGGCGCTGGAGGCGCACGAGCTCCCGGTGCTGCGAGTCCACCTCGGAACCGACCCGGACGCCGGCCTGGCCGCGCTCGAGGCGGCCGTCGCGGACGCGCTCACGTAAGCCGTTGGAGACGGTTCGCACGAACGCACGGTCAACCACTCGCGCCTGGAAGGGAGCGCCATCGCGATGAGCGAGGAGCTCGGTCGAGGGGACGGCCGGCGCCACCGCGCCGGCGTTGCCACGGGTTCGGCTGTCCCGACCGCCGAGCCGCCTGTCCCGACCTCCGAGCCGGTCCCATCGGACGAGCCGGTTCCGTCGGAGCAGCCGGCCGTCGGCGCGCCCGTGAGGCCGGTGCGCGGCGTCGAGGGGGACGGGCCGCGGACGGCCAGGGAGCTTCGCATCTCGCGGGGCGTGAAGCGGCGGCCGCCTGCCCGGCCGGCCGAGAACCCGCTGCGCGCGGGCCTGCGCCTGGAGCGGATGCCGGACCCGGCGGCCTTCGTGCTGTTCGGCGCCACCGGCGACCTCGCCCACCGCAAGGTCGTGCCGGCCCTCTATCAGCTGTGGCGCACGAACCTGCTGCCGCACGAGTTCGCGATCGTGGGCGTCGGCCGGCGCGACGTCGCCGACGATGCGTTTCGAGCCGACCTCCGGGCGTCGCTGGACCAGTTCGGCCGTGTCCAGCCCGTGGACACCGCGGCGTGGGAGTCCTTCGCGGAACGGATCTCGTACCACCGCGGCGACTTCGCGGACCCGGACACGTACGACCGCCTGGCGACCCGCCTGGACGCGCTGGACACCGCGAAGGGCACGGCCGGCAACCGCCTCTACTACCTGGCGACGCAGCCCTCGGCGTTCGCCGAGGTGATCGCCGGCCTGGGCCGGGTGGGGCTCGACCACGAGCAGCACGGCGGAGGCTGGCGGCGCCTGGTGGTCGAGAAACCGTTCGGGCGCGACCTGACCTCGGCGATCCGCCTGAATCGCGAGGTCAACAAGGTCTTCCGCGAGTCGCAGGTCTACCGCATCGACCACTACCTCGGCAAGGAGACGGTCCGCAACATCATGGTCTTCCGGTTCGGCAACGGGATCTTCGAGCCGATCTGGAACCGCCGCTACGTCGACCACGTGCAGATCACCGTCGCTGAATCGATCGGCGTGGAGAAGCGGGGGGCCTTCTACGAGGAGACGGGCACGTCCCGCGACTTCCTGCAGAACCACCTGATGCAGCTGCTCACCATCACGGCCATGGAGCCGCCGGCGACGTTCGGCGCCGACGCCCTGCGCGACGAGAAGGTCAAGGTGCTGCGGGCCGTCGAGCCGATGAGCGCGGCGGACGTCGGCGCACGCGTCGTCCGCGGACAGTACGGTCCGGGCTGGGTGGCGGCCGCGCCGGTCGGCGGCTACCGCCAGGAACCGGAGGTCGACCCGCAGTCGGAGACCGAGACCTACGTGGCGGCGCGCCTCCAGATCGACGACTGGCGCTGGGCCGGCGTGCCCTTCTACCTTCGGGCGGGCAAGCGCCTGCCGCGGCGGGCGACCGAGATCGCCATCCGCTTCCGCCAGGTGCCGCACGCCCTGTTCAAGGACGCGCACGCTGACCCGGACGCGAACCTGCTGGCGATGCGGATTCAGCCCGACGAGGGGATCCTGCTGCGCTTCGCGGCGAAGGTGCCGGGCCTCGGCCTCGACGTCCGGAGCGTCAACATGGACTTCACGTACGGCTCGGCCTTCAGCGTCGATTCGCCCGATGCCTACGAAACGCTCATCCTCGACGCCCTGCTCGGCGACGCCTCGCTGTTCACGCGGTCCGACGAGGTCGAGCAGGCATGGGGCATCGTGACCCCGATCATCGAGGCATGGGCGGACATGCCGGCGCCGGACTTCCCGAACTACGAGGCGGGCAGCTGGGGTCCGGCCGAGGCCGACGCCCTCATCGAGCGGGATGGCCGGCGGTGGCGGCGGATCTGAACGCGGGTCGCGCCGGCGCATCGGCCGACCTGGCTTCCAGCGGAAACGGGCGAGTGGTCCCCTTCGGCGGCGCGGCAGTCACCGCCGGGGACCCGACGCTGCGCTGGGCGTCGACGGCCTCTTCGATCGACGGCATCCAGAGAGAGCTGTCGCGGCTGTGGGCGCTGCCACAGGCGCTGGCCGCCGCCGCCGGCGCCCCGGAACGCCTGATCGCGGCGCGGACCAGCGTCCTGAACCTCGTCGTGGTCTGCCGCACCCGCGAGGACGGCGAGCGGGCCGCGACCACCATCTCGCGCCTCACCGGCCGGCACCCGTCGCGGACGCTCATCCTGGTGCCCGTCGACCCGGACGGCCCGGCCTGGCTGCGGGCCCAGGTCAAGGCGTACGGCATGGCGCCCCGTCCGGACGCCACGGAGACGTGGGCCGAACAGATCGAGTGCACGGCCGGCGGGGAGGCCGGACGCCACCTCTCGGCGATCGTTGCGCCGCTGCTCGTCCACGACCTCCCGGTGGACCTGTGGTGGCCGGACGATCCGCCGCTGACATCCCGGATGGGGCGGCGCCTGCTGGCGATGGCCGACCGCCTGGTCGTCGATGGGACCCGCTGGGCGGGCGACGGGACCGCCCGGCTGCGGGAGGTGGCGGCCGTGTCCGGGCGGGGCCTCGCCATCTCCGACTTCGCGGTGATGCGCCAGGGCCGCTGGCGCGAGGCCGTCGCGTCGGTCTTCGACCTGCCCCAGTTCCGCCCGTATCTGCGGGCGTTGCGCCGTGTCGCGGTCACGTATGCGACCGCGGGTGGCCCGGGTGCGGAGGAGCGGACGAACATCCTCAAGCCGATCTATCACGTGGCCTGGATGGCGTCGCGACTCGACCTGGCCGTGACCCGCCCGCTGGTGCGCGTCGACCGGCCGAAGGCGCAGTCCCGCCCGGCCGCGCCGGGTGCGGGTCCCGATCCGGGCCGCGGCCTCCGCGCGGTCCTGTCCGCGGGACGGGGCTCCGACGTGGAGGTCGTGGTGCGGCCGGTGGTCTCGTCGCTGGCACCGGGGACCACGATGCGCGTCGAGATCCTGGCCGAGCGCCGAGGATCGGAGCTGCGCGCCGAGGTGACTGCCGAGGCGGAGAGCGTCCACGTCCGCGTCTGGGAGGACGGCGTGGAGGCGCTCGACCGGAACTTCCTGGCGCCCCGCCGAACCGACGTCGACCTCCTGGCGGAGGCGATCGAGGCCGGGCGGGCCGACCCGATCGCCGCGGCCGCGATCCGCGTTGCCGAAGACCTGGCCGGCGGGGCAGGGGAGGCGCGGGATCCGGGCGGCGCCAGCCCGCCGGACGATCTCGGCGAGGATGGGAAGGGGTCCGTACGCACATGACCAGCGACCGCTCGACGCCCGACGACGGAGCCGTGCCGCACCACGGGGAGGCGGGTGGCGCGCCGCTGGCCGGTCCCGGGGAGCCCGAGATCCGCGTGGTCGCGGACCCGCCGGCCGGCGCACGTGCCGTGGCCGGGATCCTCGCGGTGGCCCTCGCGGCGTCCGGCCAGCGGTTGGGAGTCACGCACCTGGCCACGACCGGCGGCTCCACGGCGCCGGCCCTCTATCGGGCGCTGCTGGCTCCCGACCTGCGGGGCCGAGTCCCGTGGGACCGGCTCGAGATCTGGTTCGGCGACGATCGCTTCGTGCCGCCCGGTGATCCGGACTCCAACGTCACGCCCCTCGAGGTGATCCTCCGCGGCGGGGACCAGGCGGCGGGCCTGCCGGGCGCGCCCCTCCCCGCCTCAGCGGTCCATCCGATCCCGGTGAGCCACGCCCGGGCCGTCGGCGGCGGACCGGGCGTGGCAGCGGCGGCGTACGCCCGGGAGATCCGCCGTCGCCTGCGGCGCGGGCCGCACGGGCTGCCCGAGTTCGACGCGATCGTGCTCGGCGTGGGCCCCGACGGCCATTGCCTGTCCGTCTTTCCCGGCTCGGCCGTCTTCGACGCCGACCCGGCCGACCTGGTCCTGGCGGTGCCGGCGCCGACGCACGTCGAACCCCATCTCCCCCGGGTCACGCTCCACCCGGACCTCGTGACGGAGGCACGGATCGTGGTCGTCGCCGCGTTCGGGATCGGCAAGGCGGACGTGCTCGCCGAGATCCTCGACGGTCCGCGCGACGAGCGTCGTCTGCCCGCCCAGGTCGCCCGGCGCGCTGGCGCGATCTGGGTCCTCGACGAGCCCGCCGCGGCACGGCTTCGGGCGAGGTCGTAGGGGGAACCGGCCTCACGCGCGCGTTCCGTCGCGCCACGCGGACCGCGCGCGTCGGCACGCCGGGGATCCTCTCCCGCGGCCGCCACCGCGGGCTCCGACCTGTGAACCGCGGTGTGACGGCGGGAGTAGGATGGGCGCCGTCGTCTCGCCAGCCTGCCGGCCGCCCGTCGTCCCCGCGTCCGCCTGGCCGTCCCGGGACCGTCTCCGCCTCAACCAGCGAAGGACCCAGACGATGACCGACCCGGTTCCTGGCACCCCCGTTCCGACCAGCGGCGAGCGTCCCTACTCGCCGGGGCTTGAAGGCGTGATCGCCGCGGAGACGGCGCTCGGCTTCGTGGACGGCGCGAACGGCCGGCTCCTCTACCGGGGTTACCGCATCGGCGACATCGTCGACCGCGGCACCTATCCCGCCGTCGCGGAGCTGCTCTGGGGCGGCGATTGGCGGCCCGGGACGCACATGCCGACCGCCCCGGTACCGCCGGCGGTCATGGCTTCGCTGCGGGCGTTGCCGACCACGGCCAAGCCGATGGACGCCCTGCGAACCGCGGTCTCGGCCTGGGGCGCGAGCCAGAACCTGGCGTTCCCGCCGACGGTCGAGCAGGCACGCGCGCTGACGGCCTTCAGCCCGTCGGCCCTGGCCGCGTTCGTCCGGATCCGCCAGGGCCTGGAGCCGCTGGAGCCGGACCCGGCGCTCGACCTTGTGGCGGGATTCCTCTACCAGCTCACGGGCCGCCGGGCCGACGCCGGCACGGTGCGCGCGCTCGACGCCTACTTCATGGTCGGCGCGGAGCACGGCCTCAACGCCTCGACGTTCGCCGCCCGCGTGATCGTGTCGACCCGGTCCGACATCGCATCGGCCGTCACCGGGGCGATCGGTGCCATGAAGGGGCCGCTCCACGGTGGCGCCCCGTCCGAGGTCGTCGAGCAGATCCACAAGGTGGGCACGCCGGAGCACGCCGAGGAGTGGATCCGCGGCGCGATCGACCGCAAGGAGCGGCTGATGGGCTTCGGGCACCGCGTGTACCGAGCCTACGACCCGAGGGCGGCTGCGCTGCGCCGCGTCGCCGAGGCCATGGAGAATCGGCCGGATTGGCTGGACCTGGCGATCGTTGTCGAGGACGTCGCGCTGCGCGTGCTCGCGGAGAAGTACCCGGACCGGCCACTCAAGACCAACGTCGAGTACTACGCGGCGGCCGTGCTCCAGGGCGTTGGCCTGACGCCGGACCTGTTCCCGGCCACGTTCGCGCTGTCCCGCCACCTTGGCTGGACGGCGCACGTGCTCGAGCAGGCCGCTGACAACCGGCTCATCCGGCCCGACGCCCGGTACACGGGCCCGGCGGAGCGCGACCTGCCCGCGTGACGCCTCGTCCCGTCGCCATGCCGAGGAACGGCCATGCGCGTTGAGCTCGGGATCAACACCTGCTTCGCCCTCAAGCGCTGGCCGCTGCCGGACGCCTGGGCCGCCATCGTCCACGAGCGCCTCGGGCTGGGCCTCGTCCAGCACTCGCTGGACCTCCTGGAGCCGCCGCTGGGCGAGGGCAGCGTGGTCGCGTCGGCCGCCCATGTCGGCGGCGCGGCGGCCAGGCACGGGATCCGCGTCCATTCGACCGCGACCGGACGGGCCGCATCCGCGGCCAACCTGCTCCTCCATCCGGACGAGGACGCGCGCATCTCGGCGCGCCGCTGGTTCCACCGCGCGATCGCCTACACCGCGCGCCTCAGCGCGATCGCCACCGGCGGCCACGTCGGCGCGTTCTCGGCGGCAGACTGGTCCGACCCGGCCCGCCGCGCCGCTCGCTGGGGTGACCTCCGGGCTGCCCTCGGCTCACTGGCCCTCGATGCGCGCCGGACGGGCCTGACGTGCCTCCTCGTCGAGAACATGCCCGGGGATCGCGAGCCCTCGACGATGGGAATGGTGCGCGACCTGCTCGACGACGGCGACGCCATCCGCGTGCCGGTCCGCCTCTCCCTCAACGTCGGCCACATGTGCGCGCCGGGCGCGTCCGGCGACGACCGGGATCCGTACGCCTGGCTGCGTGCGTTCGCCACGGTCGCACCCGTCGTTCAGCTCCAGCAGTCGGACGCGGATGGGGATCGTCACTGGCCCTTCACGTTCGAGCGCAACGCCGCCGGCCGCGTCGACGCGGATGCCGTCCTCGACGCGCTCGGCGAGGGCGGCGCGACCGACGTGGCGCTGATGCTCCAGATGGTGCCTCCCTTTGAGCAGGCCGACGAGGCCATGCTCGAGGACCTCGTCGTCTCGGTCGCCTACTGGCGCGAGGCCATCGAGCGGCGGGGGCTCGCCGCGGGCTGAGGTCGCCACGGCGCCGCGGGCTGAGGTCGCCCCGGTCCCGGCAGGGGCGCCCGGGCACTCGGGATCGGCTTCCCGATCGAGTCAGACTGGCCGCCGGCGGCCGGCGGCCCACACGACGCCGGCGCCGACGATCGACACGACGCCGCCGGCCACGAAGACCCCCGGCACGTCAGCGACGTGGGCGATGCCCGCGCCCATGGTCGGGCCGACGATTCCGGCGATGTAGAGCGGCAGCAGGACCAGGTTGAGCGTGGCCGACCGACGCTCCGACGCCACCTCCACCGCGAGCAGCCCGAACACCATCGCCTGGGTCGCGGCCTGCATCGCCGAGTACACCATGGCGACGCCGGCGAGGGCCATCACGCCCGGCGCGAGCGGCATCGCCACCAGCGTTGCGCCGCCGATGACGAGGCCGAGCAGCAGGACCCGCCGGAAGCCGAGCCGATCGCCGGCGACGCCCGCGATGGGCGAGATCAGGGCGCCCGACGAGGACGGCGGCGCCGGTGACCAGGCCGATCGCGGACGCGAGATTGACCGTGCCGCCGTTGGTTCGCTCGACGAGCAGGGGCATGAACGGTCGCGACATCTGGTTGGCGAGCATGGCGACGCCGAACACGAGGAAGAGGCGGCGGACGCCGGCATCGCCGAGGGCGACCGCGATGGCGCGCCGGGCCAGCGCCAGCACGCCACCGGTCGGCACGGTGGTCGGCCGGATGTCGCGCGACCCCAGGTACAGCAGGGCCACCACCGCGAGCGAGAGCGCCGCGGCCAGCCAGAAGACGTCGGCCGTGGGCCGGTGCAGCCCGTCGATGAGGAACGCGCCCAGGACCGGCCCCACCGCGAAGCCGAGCGGGCTGGCCGCGCCGAACGTCGCGGTGGCCGTCCCGACGCGGCCCAGCGGCGTGACATCGCGGAGCGCCGCCAGCATGACGCCCGTGTTCCCGAGCTGGAGGCCGACCAGGAGCATGCTCACCGCGATCTGCCACGGGGCCGTGGCCAGGGCCATGCCCGCGAAGACGACCGCCTCGACGATCGCGCTCCGGGCGATCACCGCCCGCCGGCTGTACTTGTCGGCCCACACGCCCCAGAGGGGGACGAGGAAGATCCCGAACACGAAGATGAGGCTGCTGAACAGCCCGGTGAACGTCGGGATGTCGCGCGCGGCGAGGCCGACTTCGGCCAGTCGCAGCGGCAGGTAGGCGAACACCTGGCTGACGCCGAGGCCCTCGATCGCGGCGGTCAGGCCGTAGACGGCGAGCAGCGAGACCCAGCCCTGGGCCGCGCGCAGCTCCGGCGGCGAGCCAGCCTGGGCCATGCCGGCGGCGGGGGGCAGCTCCGGCTCCAGCGTCACCCGGGCAGTCTACCGGCGCACGAGCCCGGCCCGGCGGCGCGCCCCGAGCGTGCCCGCGCCGATGCGGGCGGTTCGTCCGACGTCGTGAAGCGCGACGGTCAGCCGGAGCCGGCGCAGGCGCCGTCCCACAGCTCGCCGACGCGGGCGGCGCTCCACGCGGCGACGTTGACCACCTTCACCTTGGCATAGGCGGCCGGTTCGGTCGTGGATCGCGACGCGGACGGCGTCGGGGAGGGATCGTACGGGCCGCTGACCAGGTCCCGGATCGGGTGGAGGCCGGAGCTCGCGATGACGGCCTGGCCCTGCGGCGACAGGCTCCACTCGGCGAAGGCCTTCGCCACGTCGCCCTGGTCCACCGCGTAGCGGTTCAGGAGCAAGCCCGCCCACGGCCCAGGCACCGCCATCGGCCGGGACCACGACCTGCGCCCTGCCCGAGCCCAGGCTGACCGCGAGCTGCACGGCGCGGACGTCGAGGAGGATGAGGATCGGCGCACCTGCCGCCGCGAACGGATCGGGCGACGTGGTGGGAAGGTCACTCGGAAGCGGCCGAGGCGCCGGGTGAACCCGAGCCGTCCGGGGCCGCCGAGGCCCGGGCCGTGGCCGACGGCCGCGGCGTCTTCGTCGGTCGCGCCGAGGCGGACGGGCCGCGGCGACGCGGACGCGGCCGCCAGGACGGGCAGCGAGGGGTTCGACGGTCGGGCGACCGCCACCACGGCGGGCTCCGCGAGGCTGACGGGCGCCACCAGGTTCGACCGGAGGCCGCGGCACACGGCCAGGGCCGGGCCCGGCTGGTCCAGTGTCCCGCCCGTCGCGACGAACAGCGAGATCACGGCGTCGGTGGCCGTTCCGGAGAGGACGGGCGGCGCCATCGCGACCAGCCCGCGATAGCGCGGGTCGGCGATGGCCTGCCAGCTCGCCGGGGGCGCCAGCCCGCGACCGGCAAGTGCGTCGACGTCCACGAGGAAGACCGGCGTTGCCGCGTACGTCGCGACCCAGCCGCCGTCCGCTCCGTACATGTCGGCGGGCAGGTGGGCAGCGTTGGCGACCTGGTAGGGCGCGGCCACGCCCCGGGCGTCGGCGTCGGCGCCCAGCTGGATGGAAATGTCGGCAAGCGCGGCGCGTGGGTGGTCCTGCTCGGCGGCGAAGGCGGCGATCGCCTCCGCTGACGACATGTCCGGCGCCAGCGAGTGGCGGCCGCCGGTCGCCTCGCAGTCGAAGCCGAAGAGCTGCGTGCAGAACGCCGCGAACTGGCTGCCGTAGCCGGCCCAGTCGGGGGCCATGCCATACGTGGCGAAGTCGTGCGCCTCGGCGGCCGCCCGCCCGTCGTCCACGGGGGCGGCCCAGTTGAACGTCCCTCCACAGGCCGCCGCGAGGATCGCGACGGCGAGCGCCGCCGCCGCCGCCCGCCCGCGCCCGCGCAGCGACGCCCTCGGAGACTCTCCTGTCTGGATCCTGTGCACCGGGGCATTGTCCCCGACTGCGCCGCTGCCGGCTGACCGGGCGCCGGGCTGGCCGGCAGGAGCCGGGCGCTCCGGCGGCGCCGGCTCGCGGCCACGCTGGACGGGCACCGGTCGCGGAACCAACTCCGGCGCGCCCGCCGGCTCGCTGCCCGGCGACGTGTCAAGATCGGCACATGGCCAGCCTCCAGGACCTCGTCATCCGCGACGCCACGGCCGCGGACGTGCCGCGCCTGGTCGAGCTTCGCCTCGCCTTCGACGCCGAGCTTGCCGGCGGTCCGTTGCCGCCGGACCGCGAAACGGAGCATCGAGCCCAGGTCGAGGCCTACCTTGCCAGCCGCATTCCCAGCGGACACTTCCGGGTATGGGTGGCCGAGGCGGCGGCCCACGAGCTCGTGGCGATGGCGGGCCGCATCGTCGTCGACCGCCCGCCGCATCCGCGATCGCGGCGCGCGCCGGAGGTCTTCGTCTTCAACGTGTTCACCGCGCCCGCGTGGCGTGGCCTGGGCGTCGCCCGGGCGCTGATGGAATCGGTGATCGCCGAGGCTCGTGCCCTGCGGGCCCGGCGGGTGATCCTGCGGACGAGCGACGCGGGGCGGCCCGTCTACGAACGGCTGGGGTTCCGCGACCCTGAGAACTGGCTGCAGCTCGACCTGGACTGACCGAACGACGAGCTCTGCGTCGCGTCGGCGGGCGGCGCGCGGCTCGGCGGCGGCGCGTGGCTCGACGGCGCGCGCGGCTCGGCGGCGGCGCGTGGCTCGACGGCTGCGTGCCCTGCAGCAGGAGGCGGACGGATCCTCAGCGCCGCTCGAGCGCGGAGGCGAAGCGGTACGTCCCGTTCACGCCCGCGACGCCGACCGCCGCCATGTCGCCATCGGGGCGGCTTCCAAGCAGGACGGTGATCGTCGAGCCCGTCGAGATCCTCGAGGGCCGTGACGTCGAGCGCTTCGCAGACGCCGAACACCCAGGCTTCCCCGGCGCGATAGGGGGTTCGCTCGCCGTGCGGCGAACTGGCCACGGCCAGCCCGAACGCCGGGCTCTTGAGGTAGAGGGCGGCCACCGTGCGCCCGTCGCGATCGCGGCCCGTCGTGACCCGGATCACGGTGGCGACAACGCGGGTCTCGCGACCTGCCGAATCCGCGGACGGCGGGCGCCGGGCGAGCCTGCTCCACGAATCGGTGGCCATGCGTCGAGGATGCACCGTTGGCGGCGCGGGTCCATCAGGGAATGCCCCGAGTCTTGACGCCGATCGCGCCGCGCGGTCGGCGGCCGGCGGGGGAACGGCCGTCCTCCAGCCGCTTCCGGCCCGTGGCGGCGCGTCGTCCCGGCATGTCGCGACCTCTGCCTCCGCCGCCTGCCTCCATTCGCCGCGACAGGTATCCTCGACGGGTGCGCCGGCAAGTGGCGGTGGGCTACGCCGGCGGCGCTTCGGAGGTCGCGGTGACGGAGCAGGACTGGAAACGAGTCGCGCTCTTGCTGGGCATCGTTGTCGTCGCGCTGCTCGGCGTCACCGGAGCGCTCGTCCTGGCCGGCGGTCCCGCCTCCCAGCCCGGGCCGTCGCCCACGCCTTCGCCCGCCGTCGGGCAGGTCAGCGCGTCGCCTGGCTCGTCGGCCTCGCCGGGAGCGTCGGCGGCGCCGTCCATCGTCTCGCTCTCGCCATCGATCGCGCCGTCGGCGTCCACGGCGACCCTCCGCGTCGCCGTCCCCGTCCCCGTCGCCGGCGGTGCCGAAGGCCGTCGTTCGGATCGCCAACCTGCAGCTTGACGACCCGGCCGCAACCGATGCGACCGTCCGCATGTTCGTCGTCACCACCGACGGCCCCGGCTCCATGACCGGCAAGCTGGTCGCCGCGACGGGGGGCAAGGTGAAGTTCTGCCTCCAGGCCGGCACGGCCAAGGCGTTCTGCGGCAATTACGGCGCGGGCGTCACCCTCACCGGCACCACCGCGAAGAAAGGCCAGACCCGCTTCACGATCACCGCCATCGGGGCCAGCAAGGGCGTCGCTCCGACCGCCACGATCGACATCACGTTCTTCGCCCTGGCGCCCAAGCTCGAGTTCACGGGCCTCCGCATCGATCCGGCCCGCGGCCCGACCGGGCTCGACGCCCGCGCCACCGTCCGCGGCCCGGGCAGCATCGAGCTGCAGGCGGCGCTCCTCGACACCACGACATCAGCCCCGGCCACCAACGCGCCGTGGCGGGTCCGGATGGTCAGCCTCGACGGAGCGGCCTTTCCGCCGCAGGACCTCACCGACACCGGCGCCACCGTCCAGGTGTCCGGCGACGTTGCGGGCGCCGGTCATGCGCAGGTGACGCTGGGAGCGCAGCAGGGGACCAGCCCCTCACTCCTTGCGTCCGGGTCGCTGACCTGGCCGTAGCGGGTTCGACCCGGCCGTAGCCGGCTCGCCGTCACGACGAGGCGCGCCCGGGCGGCGTGGCGTGATCGGCCGGCCCGCACGATGCCCGGCTGGGTCGATCCGCGGGAGATGCCGGGTCATGGCATCGCGGCCGTGAACAACTGGGCGATCGAGTCGAACACGGGCGCGTCGACCGAGCTCCGCGCCGACGTGGTGGCGAACGTCAGCTCGTACCCGAAGCCGGGCACGACGATCAGGAACTGCGTCACCGGGGCCACCCGATCCTGGCCATTCGCATCCGTGAACGGAGCCTTGTACACGTACCGATCGGCTGGACCGGACGTCGTCAGGATGGTGGACGGCTGGACCGTTCCTTCGACGAGCGCCTCGATCTGGCTGCGGACCCCCTTGCTGAAGGCCGTGAGATCAACGCCCGCGGGCAGCGCGACGCGCACGACGTTCAGGGAGACCAGGGCGCCGGAATCGACGGTCGCGGCCGATGCGTCGAACGCGTAGTAGACCGTTCGCGCGCTCACGTGGGCGAGCTGCGCGGCCAGCGATTGCCCGACGAGCGGGTTCTGGGCACTGACCGCACTGACCACCGCGGCCGTGGAGCCGGTGAGGGCGACGTGGCGCCACCCCGCGGGCAGGGTGATGGTGAACGCCCCGGGAGCGAGGGGGGAAGGTCGGGGAGTGGGCGGGGCCGGCGTCGCCGGGGGCGGCGAGCCACAGGCGGCCGCGACCAGCGCGACGAGTGCGGCGAGTACGGTCACGATGCCGGCGGCGCGACGCCCGCCGGCGTGGGCACGGCCGGCCCGGCCGGCGATGCGCCCCCCGGCCGGGCCCACAGCGGCCGCCGTGCGCGGAGGAGGGGTTCGAAATCACCGTCAGCCTCCGCCCGCCCCGATCTCGTCGGGCCGGCAGACGCGGCCGAAGCCGTGGACCTGGATCTCGACCCAGACGCCGCTGTGGAGGTAGACGTCCTGGACGGCGATCTCCCGGGCCGCCTCGGCGTCGGCGGCCCGGACCATGAGGATCGCCCGGGAGAAGTCGCTGATGCCACCCGCCTCGATGACGATCCCGTCCGCCCGCAGGCGGGCGATCCGGGTCAGGTGCTCGGGCCGGTACCGCGGCCGCAGCTGTGCCGCGTCAGGCCCGTAGGTGGCCTCGATCAGGAAGACGGGCTCGATCGCGATGCCTTCGGGGATGTCGTTTGCCACGGAAGAACGCACCTCCAGCAGTCAGGCAGGTCCGCCGATCGGGTTCGGATCCTCCCGCGGGATCGGCAATACCGGGGTGCCACGCCGTCGGCCGGCAGGTACTCGAGCCGAGCGACGATCGCACCCGGCGCAGGGTACCCCGAGCGCGCGCGGGCCGCCCGGCACGCCGTGACCGACTGGCCGGGCCCGGGCGTTCGCTCAGGCGGGTCCCGTGGCGACGGCCTGCGCCTCTGCCCCATCGTCCGCGACCGTGTCGACTGCCGTCGGCCCCGGCAGGACGACCACGCGATCGGCGACGCTGTCGTAGCGCTCCGAGGTGGTGAGGTAGATGACCTGGAAGTCGGAGGCCAGGTCGCGCAGGAACGTGATGGCGCGCGCCGCGCGGGCATCGTCGAACGTGACGAACGGGTCGTCCATGACGAGCGGCGGCCGGCGGTCCTGGGTGACCAGCCGGACCAGCCCGATCCGGGCGGCGAGGTAGGCGAGGTCGAGCGTTCCCTGCGACAGCTCCTCCACCGGGACCCAGTCGCCGCGCTCGGGGGCGAAGATCGAGATGTCGAGGGTGGTGTCGTCCACCCGGACCCGGTGGTACCGGCCGGCGGTGAGCCGCCCGAGGTCGGTCCGCATGCGCGACTCCAGGAATCGCGTCGCGCGGCGCATCGTCGCCCGCTCCGCCCCGACGATCGCGTCAAGGGCGGTCTGGTAGATGCGGGCGCGGCGCTGGAGAGCACCAAGCTGCTCGCGCCATGCCGCGAGGCGCTCGGCCTCGCCAGCCACCTGCTCGGCGTCCACGGGGTTCTGCTCGACACGGGCGCGGGCGCCCGCCTCGGCATCGCGGGAGCGATCCAGTGATCGTTCCTGGTCGTGGACCTCGACCTCGAGCCGTTCGCGTGCGCGCGGCTCGCGGGCGATCGGGCCCAGCGCCTCGAGAGCCGCCGTCTTCTGCTCGATCTCGAGGGCTGCCGCGTCCCGGAGCGTCGGCAGCGTCTCGGCGGGCGCCTTTCCCACCAGCCCGTCCAGCTGGGCGCGGGTCCGGTCGATCGCCTGGACGTGGGCGTCCTCACGAGCGAGGAGGTCCTCGGCGGCGGCCAGGTTCGGTTGCCCGAGCAGGGCCAGCTGCTGATCGCGATCGTGCGTCTTCTTCTTAGATCCTCCTCCATCTGGCTGCGGCCGCGCAGGCGGCGGGCGATCTCCGTGTCGCGCAGCTCGCGCTGGCGGCGGAAGTCGAACGCCGCCCGGCGCCGGTGGCGCGCGACCAGGGAGAGCAGCAGGGCCACGATGACGGCCACCGCGCCGCCGGCCGTGAGAGCGAACGTCGTGGTGAGGACGCCGGCGGCGACGGCCGCAACGCTGCCCACGGCGAGGAGCAGGGCCAGCACCGCGAGCGCGCGATACCTCGGCTCGGGGACGATCACGTTGTAGTCCACGCCGCCGATGTCGCCACCGAGGGCGGCCTGGAGCTCGCCGATCTCCTTGTCGAGCTGGCGCAGGCGGACGGTGATCTGGCGCAGGACCGGCAGCGGGTTCGCTGACGGGTGCTTTCCCTCCAATGCCGAGAGCTCGCCGCTGAGCTCCGTCGCCTTCCGGTACCGCTCGTACCGTTCGCGGGCGGCCTCGCGATCGGCGTTGATCCGCTCGGCCTGGCGGGCCTTCTCCAGCAGCGAGCGGCGCTCGGCGAGGGCGGCCTCGACCTGGCCGCGATCCTCGCGGGCCAGGACCAGCGCGTCGCGATCGTGCTCGAGCATGCGCGAGGTGCTGCTCGCCCTGGGCCACGGCGGCCTCCGCCCGTATCACGGCCGCCTCCGCCACGCGCAGGCGACCGGGGTTCTTGTCCCCCTTGGCGTGGAGATCGTGGAGCGCCCGATCCAGCTTCCTGCGGGCGGCGCTCGTGCCCCGGTCCGCTCCGCTGATCGACGCCTGGAGCCGGTCGCGGAGCGCCCCCTCGTCGCGGGCCAGGTCGCCGACCTCGTGGTGGCGGATCGAGGCGGTCGAGCGGAAGAACTTCTCGCCGGGGATGCCGGTCAGCTCGGCGAGCATCTCGTCCGCCCGCGCCGGATCGCCGATGGTCTCGCCGTCGAGGACCAGCCGGACGGTCCCGCGGACACCGCGGAAGTCCTTCTCGAGGGATCCGCTGCGGGTGCCGTCCTCGTCGTCCTGGACGAAGTCCAGCGCGACCCATGGGCGCGCTTCGGGCCCACCGTCCCAGGACCGCAGCGTGTCGACCTCCGCCCCCGCGGTCGTCACCCGCCGGAACAGGGCCAGCTCGATCGCCCGCTGCAGGGTGGACTTGCCGGCCTCGTTGGGCCCCCGGACGACGGTCAGCCCCGGGGCGAACTCCAGGTCCAGCTCGCGGTGGACGCGGAAGTCGCGGACGCGAATGCGGCCGATCCTCACAGCGTCACCTCGTGGCCGTCGAGGAGCAGGCGGGCCAGCCGGAGGGCCTCGCGGAGCTCGGCGGGATCAGCCGTGGGGTAGGCAGGCGAGCCGGCGTCGGTCGCCGTCCCGGCGGGCGCGGTCGCGGCCCCTTCGGCAGTCGCGGTCGCGGCTCCTTCGGCGATCGCGATCCGGGCTTCGAGATCCCGGGCAAGCGCGCCGGCGATCGTCTCGGCCGATGGAAGCGGACCGTCCGGCAGGGCGGCGACGGACACGTCGCGGACGCGGACCCGGAAGAAGCGGTCGGCCAGCTCTCGCTCCACTTCGTCGGTGTCAAGGTCCAGGGCGTCCGGCCGGACGCCCGTGATCCGCGCGTCGAGGACGAGGTCCGGGCTGGCGAGCGCGCCGAGGTGGGCGATCAGTGCTGGCTGCCCGTCGAGCGTGGCGGCATCCACGTCGTGACGCTGGAAGGTGGTCCGCCCGACTCGCCGTTCGGCCACCGCCACGTGGTGCGAGCCGGCGCGCACCTCCAGCTCCACCAGCAGGACGCTGCCCGCCCGATCCTGGTCCACGGCGACCGGCTCCGGCGCGCCGCTGTAGGCCCAGGTCGTGGTCCCGGCCCGGCCCTGCTGGAACGAGTGCCAGTGGCCGAGCGCCAGGTAGTCGAGGTGCGACGCGCCGATCTCGGCCGCGGTGACGACGACCTCGTCGCCGTCCGTGCGGCCCGGGATGGCCACCGATCCGTGGACCATGCCGACGTGCCAGGTCGCCCGCTCGTCGGCGGCCACGCTGAAGTCCGCGAGCGGGCTGCGCGGAGCCCGCTTGGTCGCGAAGACCCGCCCATGCACCACGAGGTCCAGGGTCGGGTAGACGGCGTCGGGTCGCTCCGGCGTCAGGACCGTGACGAGGTCCGAGGTCGCCGCCACGCCGGCGAGGGCGGCAAGGTCGTAGGCGCGGTAGACGGAGGCTCTGTCGTACACGTCATGCGTGCCCGGGATGATGGCCGTCCGGATGGTCGCGCCGGCGAGGCGCTTCAGCTCCGCCACGACACGGTCCACGGACCGGCGAGGCTGGACGTTCGAATCGAAGAGGTCGCCGGCCACCAGGAACACGTCGACGCGCTCCTCGATGGCGAGATCGACGGCGGCCCGGAAGGCCGCGTACTGCCGCTCGCGGAGCGCAGCCGCCTGTTCGCCGAGGTCGGCGTGTCGGGCACCCAGGTGGACGTCGGCGGTGTGAAGCAGGCGCAGCATCAGGCCGCATTGTGACAGAGCCGGGGCGCCGCGCGGACACGGGATCGTCGGGCGAAATCGATCGGCCACGGTCGGACCGAGGGCCCGGCTGACGCCGGGCAGGCGGGAAATCGGGGATGGCACGCCCGGCCCGGCGGCCATCCCCATGCCGATTCGGGCGGCTTGGCCGTCGGCGGCCCGCTCCGGAAAGCGGTGCTATTCTCTGGCCCACGCTACCGGTGCGCGCCCCCAGGGGTTCACCAGCACGTCACCCGGGTCGCGCGGTACCAGGCTCCTGCAGCTCCGCCGTCCCGCCGACGGTATGGCGAGCCCTCGGCGCTCCCGATCGCGGCGCACCGACCTGGAGGAGCACGTTGTACACCGATCGCACTCTCACCTGCGTCGACTGCGGGATGGCCTTCACCCACACCGCGGCTGACCAGGAGTACTACGCAACCAAGGGCTTCACGTCCGAACCGAAGCGATGTCCCAGCTGCCGGGCGAGCCGTCGTGCCACGCGAACCGACGGCTATGACGCCCGCAGCATCGGCGGGCCGCGCGGCTACGAGCGTGGCGACGACTCCGTGTCGCGCGAGTACTTCGCGGTCACCTGCTCGCGCTGCGGCAACAACGCCCAGGTCCCGTTCAAGCCGCGCATGGACAAGCCGGTCTACTGCTCCGACTGCTTCCGGGTGGTCAAGGCCGGCTGAGACCGGCGCGGCATGGTGCGTCGTCCTGGGGCGGCGCACCAGGGATACGGCCACTTCGACCCGCGACGAACGAGAGGCGTTTGGGACTAACTGTCCTTGACCCCGGGCTCGTGATCCCGCACCGTGACCGGAGCGCTACCTCGGTCGCAGGTGCCCGAGGGACGCGAGCGAGATGGGGGTACCACGCGGTGAAGGACACCACGAGCGAATCGACCGCCTCCCAGCCGTGCGCGATGTGCGGCGAGGAAACCGCCGCCGGCAGCGTCTTCTTCTCGGACCGCCGGACCATCGACGCCGGGGACGGGGTGCGGACGTACCTGTGCTCCCTCTGCGCCGAGCGCATCGCGGCTCGTCATCGCGGCCGGCGCCTGAGCGACGAGGAGATCCGCAGCCTCGTCAACAACCTGTCGGCGTCGGCGAGCGCGTTCGTCGGGGGGCATTGAGAGCGGAAGCCCCGCGGCGATACCTCCGCTGGCGACGCCGGCGACTGCGGCTGGCTCCTGCCCCGCGACGGCTACGGAGTCGCGGTCGGCTCGGGAGACGTTCCCGGGTGGGCCTGGACGTAGGCCTGCTGACAGGCCCTGGCCCAGGTCACCGACCCGTCCGTTGCCTCCGCCGCCACGATCGCCTGCTCGGCCGGGCTGTCCGCGAGGTACTCCGGCCACGTGACCGGATCGCGTCCCGGGAACGCGAATGCCGTTCCCTGGGCCGTCCCGGCGGCGGCGACATCGATGAGGTGCTGGCCGCACCACGCGTTCGTCGCGGGACCGACCTGGCTGGCACACCCGGTCAGCACCGCAGCCAGGAGGACCGCCGACAGCCTCCGCATCATCCCCCCAGCACGGTTGCGGGCCACGGCGCACGGTCAGTCCAGGCCGCACGATCCCGACTACCGCGATGGTCGATCTCGCGATCGCCGCAGTCAAGCCCGCCACGGTAGACGGTCTCGTCGAGCGCGAGGGCGGGCCCCGTCCCTCATCCCGCGTCGCGCAGGGCGGGCCGGGAGGGGGCCGGTCGTGCGCGGGCGCACCGCGGCTGCCGGCCCGATCACACTTATGGCTTCCCGAGAGCGCGCCGGCCCTGTACGCTTGCCGCTCGCCGAGGGGGGCGCCAGGCTGAGGGCCACGTTGTCACAGGGAGGTCGCTATGGCAGGTCCGGGCACGACTCCGCCGCCGTCAGGCCAGGCACCGGGTGGAGGGAACTGGAATCAGCCTCCGGCCGGATCGCCCGGCGGTCCCGCGGCCGCAGGCGGCTTCCAGCTGAAGCCCGTCGAGGCTGGACCGGCGCCGGGCGTCGCGTATGCCGACCTCGGCATCCGCATCGGCGCGTTCGTCATCGACGCGATCATCCTGGCGGTCGCGTTCTGGATCATCTTCTTCATCTTCGGCGCCATCTTCGTCGCGTCGATCTTCGACCTCGGGCTCGGGCTCGGGCTGATCCTCCTCGTGGTCCTGGCGGCCGTGAACCTCATCGGATCCGCCGTGTACTTCATCTACACGTGGACCACGATGCGGGCTTCGCCGGGCCAGCGGATGCTGGGCCTGGAGACGGTCAACGCCGGCAACGGCGCGACGCTCACCCAGCCGCAGGCGATCCGCCGATGGCTCTTCCTGTACGGGCCGTACGCGCTCGTCGAGGTACTCCAGATCGGAGCGGGCTGGTTCGTCTTCACGCTCGGCTTCTTCGGTGCGCTCGCCCCGCTCCTCTCGCTGCTGTCCCTCGCCTACGGCATCTACCTGCTGTACACGACCTCGCAGAGCAGCAAGCGGCAGGGCTTCCACGACGTCCAGGCCGGGACCGTGGTCGTCAAGCGCGTCGCCTGACCGACATCCACCACTCGCAGCCTGAGCGACGCCCCCGGGATCTCCCGGGGGCGTCGCGATTCGAGGAGCCCGGGCAGCGGGCGGCATCACCGCGTGCCGTCGACCATGACGCGGTAACGGTGGCCCGACCACGGCGGGCGCCGAGCCGCGGCGGACCCGCGACCGCGGGCCGTCAGGCGGATTGGCCGGACCGCCTCGGCAGGTCCAGGCGGCCACTGCCGAAGCGCGTCCCGGCTCGGCCCCAGGCCACGGCCGCCGCGTCGTCCAGCGCCCCGATGGCGGCGAAGCGCCCGCCCGAGCGGACGAACTCCGCACACGCCCGGACCTTGGGCGCCATCGACCCGGCCGGCCACCAGCCCGACGCCACGCCGTCGAGCGCCTCCTCGATCTCGAGGTGGTCGATCGGCGCTGCGCCTGGCATGCCCCAGTCGCGGTAGACGGCCGAGACGTCCGTCAGCAGGAGCAGCCCGTCCGCTCCGACGGCCCGGGCGAGGACAACCGCCGCCAGGTCCTTGTCGACGACCGCCTCGCAACCCTCGAGCCGCCCGTCGGGCAATTCCACCACGGGCACGCCGCCGCCCCCGGAGGCCACCACCAGCACGCCCGCCTCGACGAGCGAGCGAACGGCCTGGGCCTCGACGATGCGCAGCGGCACCGGCGACGGCACCACGCGTCGCCACATGTCCCCGTCGGGGGCGATCGTCCAGCCGCGCTCCGCGGCCAGGACTCCGGCAGTCACCTGGTCGTAGACCGGCCCGATCGGCTTGGTGGGGTGGGCGAAGGCTCGATCGTCGCCCCGGACCACGGTCTGCGTGACGATCACCGCGACGTCGCGGCGGATGCCGCGCTCGGCGAACGCGGCCCGGAGCGCCTGGCCGAGCAGGTACCCGATCTGGCCCTGGGACTCGGCGCCCAGCACGTCGAGCGGCGGCGGAGGGACGACCTCGGCGGCCATCTCAGCCTCGATCGCGAGGAACCCGACCTGGGGGCCGTTGCCGTGGGTCAGCACGATCTCGGCGCCGCTGCGCTCGGCCAGGTCGACGAGCGCTCTCGCGGCGCCTTCCAGGTTGTGGCGCTGGACCTCGGTCGACCCGGGCTCGCCCCGACGGATCAGGGCGTTGCCCCCAAGGGCGACCGCGATCCGCGTCATCCCAGGCGCTCGCCGCGGTGGTCGCCGCTGACCAGGGCGTAGAGGAGCGCCTGTTCCGTGTGCATGCGGTTCTCGGCCTGGTCCCAGACGCGCGAGAACGGCCCGTCGATGACCTCGTCGGTCACCTCGTCGCCGCGGTGGGCCGGCAGGCAGTGGAGGAAGATGGCGTGCGGGGCCGCCCGCTCCATGAGCGCCTCGTCGACCGTGTAGCCCGCGAAGACGCGCCGCCGCTCCTCGCGCTCGTGCTCCTTGCCCATGGAGGCCCAGACGTCCGTGTACACGGCGTCGGCTCCGCGGACGGCTTCCCGGGGATCCTGGCCAAGCTCGATGGTGGCACCGTGACCGGCGGCCTGGCGCCTGGCCCCGGCGATGATGGCCGCGTCCGGCTCGTACCCGGCCGGCGTGGCGATGGCCAGCGAGAAGCCGGTCTGCGCGGCGACCTGGACCAGCGAGTGGCAGACGTTGTTCCCGTCACCGATGAAGGCGACGCGGATGCGACGCAGGTCGCCGAAGGCCTCCTCGAGCGTCATCGCATCGGCCAGGGCCTGGCACGGGTGGTGGTCGTCGGTGAGGGCGTTGATGACCGGGATCGTCGAGTTGGCGGCCAGGTCCTCGATCCTCGCCTGCTCGAACGTCCGCACGACCAGTGCCGACAGGTAGCGCGACAGGACGCGAGCCGTGTCGGCGATCGTCTCGCCGTGGCCCAGCTGGAGCTCGTCCGGGCGCAGTGTGATGGGCAGCATGCCGAGCTTCCAGGCGGCCGCCTCGAAGCTCACGCGCGTGCGCGTCGACGGCTTGTCGAAGATGAGGCCGATCCGTCCGCCGTCGAGCGCACCCCGGCCCGCGGCCGGGGTCGCCTTGAGGCGCCGGGCGAGGTCGAGGACGTCGCGGGTGCCGTCCGGGCCGAGCGAATCGAGGGTCAGCAGGTGCTCGGTCATCGGGTGGTCGCTCCTAGCGGGCGGAGGGTGCCGCCGTCGCGCCGGCGGCGGCGGCGGTCGCGCGGGCGCCTCCCGCCATCATGACGATGCGGGCCAGCAGCGAGTGGAGCGTCGGCTGGTCGGCCTCGCCCTCGATCTCCTCGAGCTCGTACCGGACGCGGACGACCGGCTTCTGCAGGTGGAGGACGCGGGTCAGGTCGATCGGCGTCGCCGCCAGGACGAGGTCGGCGGGCATCGCGTTGAGGGTCTCCTCGAGCTCGTGCAGCTGCTCCGTGTCGTAGCCCATCGCCGGCAGGAGGTGCTCGAGGGCAGGGTAGCGGTCAAGCGTGTGGGCCAGCTGGCCGCGCGCGTACGGGCGCGGGTCCACCAGTTCGGCGGCCCCGAAACGACGGGCGGCGACCACGCCGGCGCCGTAGGTCATGCCGCCATGGGTGAGCGTCGGGCCGTCCTCGACGACGGCGACGCGCTGTCCGGCGATCGTGCCGCCCTGGAGGGTCAGCGCGGAACGCGCGCAGATGACCTCGGCGCGCGGGTTGACCGCGCAGAGACTCGACTTGACGGTCGCGACCTGCTCCGGCGTGGCCGAATCGACCTTGTTGATGACGACCACGTCGGCCATGCGGATGTTGGTCTCGCCCGGGTGGTAGTGGAGCTCATGGCCGGGGCGGAGCGGATCGGCGACCACGACGAAGAGGTCGGGTCGATAGAAGGGGAAGTCGTTGTTGCCGCCGTCCCACAGGATGACGTCGGCCTCCCGCTCGGCCTGCCGCAGGATCGCCTCGTAGTCCACGCCCGCGTAGAGGACCCGGCCCGCATCGAGGTGCGGCTCGTACTCTTCGCGCTCCTCGATCGTCGTCCGGTGGCTGTCGAGATCGGCGTAGGTCTCGAAGCGCTGCACGCGCTGGCGGACCAGGTCGCCGTACGGCATCGGGTGGCGGACGACCACGACGCGGAGGCCCTGGGCCTCGAGAACCGCCGCCAGGTAGCGGGTGGTCTGGCTCTTGCCGGCGCCGGTGCGGGTGGCGCCCGTGGCGACCACCGGCTTCGTGCTCCTGATCATCGTGTGGACCGGGCCGAGCAGGACGAAGTCGGCGCCGCCCGCGAGCGCGCGCGAGGCCGCATGCATGACGGTCTCGTGGCTGACGTCGCTGTAGGCGAAGACGACGCGGTCGATGAGCCCGCGCGCGAACAGCTTCTCGAGGTCGTCTTCGGGGATGATCTCGATGCCGTCGGGGTAGAGGGGTCCGGCCAGCTCCGCCGGATAGCGACGGCCGGCGATGCCCGGGATCTGGGTCGCGGTGAAGGCGACGACCTCCGTCGTCGGGTCGTCCCGGTACGCGACGTTGAAGTCGTGGAAGTCGCGGCCGGCCGCGCCCATGATCACGACTCTTGTGCGGTCCATGGTTCGTTCGCTCCCTTGCCGTTCGCGCCGTGGGGGACGCCCCGGCGGCGACGTGCGGCGAACGAGCCGGTTCCCGGCCTGGGGGCCCGGCGGTCGTCCAGTGGCCCGAGTGTCCGCAGCGCCGGCCCGGCGAGGCCAGTGCCGAGGGTCCCCGCCGGACGGGCCGGGCGGCCCGCCGCGCCGATCGACCTGGGGTCCCACCGCGGGCGTCCTGGCGTCCGTCGACAACGCTGCGCTCGTCCTCGCCTTGATCGCGTCAACGGCCGTGCGTACACTCGCCGCGTAGGCGTGTTCCGGTTCTGCGACCACCGGGCCCGGGAGCTCGGGCTCCTCGACCAGACGACCGGAAGCTGATCGAGGAGGCAATCCGCGCCGGCCGGTGAGCAGGGAGGCGTGATGCGGATCTACGAGGGCAGCCCGCGCCAGGACTTCGAGGAGGTGCTCCGCTCGATCGGGGCATTCCTCGACCAGCGCGGCATGCGGGAGGTCCTCCTCGTCGAGGCTCCCGACGGCTTCATCGTCCAGGGCCTGGTGATGGAGGGTGGAACCCAGGGCTCCTGGTCGGATGCCCTTGGTCGCCAGGTCAAGGAGACGCTCACATTCCTCGACGACGACATCGCCCGGTTCATGGACGAGGCGCTGGCCCGCCGCGGCTCAGGCGCACCCGACGTCGACTGGGAGCATGCGGGCTACTATGAACGGGCATTCCGCGTGCTCGGGCGATGGATCGACGAGCAGAAGCCGCACGATATCTTCTTCCTGGAGCAGGGAGGCGCGTTCGTCGTCCGGCTCCACGTGGCCGGGCCGGCCGGCGCCCACCACTCGCTCGCCGAGTTCACCGCCGACGACATTGCCGCAATGGTCACGGCAGGACCCGCCAAGCGCACGGCATAGTCCGCCCGGGGAGGCCCGGACGGGAAGGAGGTCAGGCCCATGAAGGCCCTCAAGATCGTGGCCACGGCCCTCGGGGTGACACTGGCCGCCCTGGTCGTGATCCCGCTCGTCGTCCTGGCCGGGCTCTTCGTCTGGCTGAAGCTCACCGAAGAGAGTGACGAAGAGGCGCTGGAGCTGGAGCAGGAAGGCGCCTGATCCGGCGTGATCCCCGCGCCGATGGCGGCCCCGGCGCCCGAAGCGGCGACCGGGGCCGCGGCGATTCCGGCCGTCTGCGACGCTGACGCCTCCGTGGCGAGCGCCTCCGTGGCGAGCGCCTCCGTGGCGGGCGATGGTTCGGCGGCGCGCGCCGCCGCCCGCCGCGTCGCGGAAGCGGGCGCTTTGCTCGTGATGGTCGCCTGGGCGGCGAACTTCGTCGTCGTGAAGTCCGCCATCGCCAGCGTCCCGCCGGTCGCCTTCGCCCTCCTGCGCTTCGCCCTCGCGGGTGCCGTGCTGCTGGCGGTCACCCGCCATCGCGAAGGGAGCGTGCGCTGGCCGGCCGGTACCGGGCGGTCCCTGTTCCTGCTGGGCGGGCTGGGCTTCGGCGTCTACCAGATCCTGTGGGCCACCGGTTTGAAGGTCACGCCGGCAGGGACTTCGTCGCTGCTCATCGCGGCCGGCCCGGTCTTCACCGCCCTGGTGTCGGTCGCGGCGGGACTCGAACGCGCGCATGCCGCCCGGTTCATCGGCGCGGCGGTCGCCCTGGCGGGCGTGGCGATGGTCGCGGGCGCCGGTGGCCTGCAGACGGGCAGCGGGATCGGCGAGCTGCTCACGGTGGCTGCGGCGGCAAGCTGGGGGACCTACCTGGCGCTGTCGGCCGGCCTGCTGCGGACGATGTCCCCGCTTCGGCTGTCGGCCTGGGCGATCCTCGCCGGCGTGGCCGTGCTCGCGATCCCGGGCCTCGTCCAGCTCGGCGATGCCGGCATGGGCTGGGTTCGTCCGGACGCGCTCCTCGCCCTCGTCTACTCGAGCCTGGTTGCCGGGGCGCTCTGCAACGTGGTGCTCTACCGGGCGGTCGCCCTCATGGGCGCGTCGCGGATCGCCAACTACCAGTTCCTGGTGCCGGCAATGGCCCTGGCGCTGGCGGCCGCCTTCCAGGGCGAGATCGTCCTGCCGGTCCAGGTGGCGGGAGGGATCGCGATCGTGGCCGGGATCGTGGTCGGCCGGCGGGTGCCGGCCGGTTCCGTCGAGCCCGTTGCGCTGCCCCCCGAATGGCCGCTGCCGGAGATCCCCTGATGGCCGACGCCGGGCCGGTGCGGCCTGTGGGGCCGGGGGAGCTCCCGGTCAGCATCCTGGTCGACTACGACCGGACGATCTCATTCCGCGATGTCGGCGACGACCTGCTGGCGCGTCATGGCCCGCCGGCGGCCGTGCTGGCGGCGGTGGAGGCCGAGTACGACGCCGGCAGGCGCGGGTCGCGCGAGCTGATCGAATGGAACATGGACACGCTGCCGGTTGACGCCCGGATGCTGCGGGAGGAGGCGGCCGCCGTCGCCCAGGATCGCGCCTTCCCCGCGTTCGTCGTCCTGGCTCGAGGGGCCGGCGCGCTCGTGGAGGTCGTGAGCGACGGCCTGGGGTTCTACGTCGCCTCGAACCTCGAGGCGCTGGACCCTGGCCTTGCCGACCTCCCGATCGCGACCACCAGGAACGAGGTCCGCGACGGCCGGGCGGGCGTGACCTTCCCGTACGGGCATCCCGACTGCGCCGTCTGCGGCACCTGCAAGCGGGAGCGCGTCCGCGCGCACCAGGCGAGTGGCCGCTTCGTCGTCTTCGTCGGGGACGGGACCAGCGACCGGTACGCGGCGCACCACGCGGATCTCGTGTTCGCCAAGGACAAGCTGCTCGCCTGGATGCGGGCGACCGGGCGACCCGTCCAACCGTGGCACGGGTTTCTCGAGCTGCAGGCCTGGTTCCGGGCTGCGGCCGGGGACGGGCGGCTGCCTCGCACAGCCGAAGGGGTCGCCGCGCTCCGTCGCGAGCGGCCCGCACCCGGGTTCATCTGCGGGCCGGAGGTCTGGGGTCCGGGCCGTCTCGTCCCACCCGGCCCGGACGTCAGCGGGCCGGCCCCCAGCCGTCGAAGCGGGCGAACTCCTCGAACGGGAGCCAGCCGCGCCTGAGCGAGGGCGAGCGCACGTCGGGCAGCGGGCGCCCGACCGGCATCACGCCGATCGGCACGAACTCGGCGGGGATGCCGAGGATTGCCTGGACCGCGGCCGGATCGTCGAAGCCGGTGAACCCCGAGGCCAGCCCGGCGTCCACCGCCGCCAGCATGATGACCATCATCGTCGCGCCCACGTCGACCCACCAGTAGGGGATCGGCCAGACGATCTCCGTGCCGTCGTCCTGGACCTTGTCGGGTTCGCGGTAGCGCCGGTGATAAACCTCCTCCGAGACACAGGGGACGAACTGCGCCGCGCAGCTCGACACCCATCGATCGTACTCGTCGGCGTCGTCCTCCTCGCCGCAGGCGGCGGCCACGTGCCGGCGCAGGACCGGGTCGGTCACGACGACCAGGCGCTGGCCCTGCGAGAAGCCGGCCGACGGCGTGCGCTGGGCCAGGCGAGCGATCCCCTCGATGACCGCCGGATCGACGGCCCCCTCTTCGAACCGGCGCACCGCACGCCGGCGCCGGACCGCTTCCGAGAACTCCATCGCTGCCTCCTCGAGGTTCATGCGCCGTCCAATTCCCGGCCCGGCGGATCGTTCGAACGCGTCGCCCCTTCCCCGGCGCCCGGGCGGCCGGCCATGGGGGCGGACGCCCGGCAAACCCGGGCCCTGGCGTCCCGGTGTGCTGCCAGCCAGCCGTCGTACCCGAACCGTAACCCGCGGCAGGCCGCCGCCGCTGGCGGCAGGATCACCGATCCGGTAGCATGGGAAAAACCCCGGAGGAGCGGCCCATGGCGAAGTATGTCTTTGTGACCGGAGGGGTCACCTCCTCCCTCGGGAAGGGCATCACCGCCGCCAGCGTCGGTCGCCTGCTGAAGGCGCGCGGGATCTCCGTCTCCGTCCTCAAGCTGGACCCGTACATCAACGTCGACCCCGGGACCATGTCGCCGTACCAGCACGGCGAAGTCTTCGTCACCGACGACGGGGCCGAGACGGACCTCGACCTTGGTCACTACGAGCGGTTCATCGACGAGAACCTCTCGCAGCTCTCCAACGTCACGACCGGCCGCATCTACCAGGCCGTCATCGCCAAGGAGCGTCGCGGCGATTACCTGGGCGGCACCGTCCAGGTCATTCCCCACATCACCAACGAGATCAAGGAGCGCATCGTCCGGGTCTCCCGCGGCGGTGCCGACGTGGTCGTGGTGGAAGTGGGTGGGACCGTCGGCGACATCGAGAGCCTCCCGTTCCTCGAGGCGATCCGCCAGATGCGGAAGGACATCGGCCGCCACAACGTGCTCTACGTCCACGTCACGCTGCTGCCCGAGCTGGCCGCGACCGGCGAGCTGAAGACGAAGCCGACGCAGCACAGCGTCAAGGAGCTGCGCGGCATCGGCATCCAGCCCGACGTCATCATCCTGCGCTCCGACCGGCCGGTCTCCGACGACATCCGCGACAAGATCGCCCTGTTCACCGACGTCGCCAGCGAGGCCGTCATCCCGGCGATCACCGCCGAGACCATCTACGAAGTCCCGCTGCTGTTCGAGGAGTCGGGGCTGGGCGACCTGCTGGTACGCGAGCTGGGCCTGGCGGACGCGGCCGCCGAGCCCGATCTCGCGGGCTGGCGAGCGCTGGTCGACCGGATCAAGCAGCCGAAGCCGGAGCTCGAGGTCGCGCTGGTCGGCAAATACATCGAGCTGCCCGACGCGTACCTGTCTGTCACCGAAGCCCTCAAGCACGCGGGCTGGGCGAACGGCGTCGACGTCCGGATCCGCTGGGTCAACTCCGAGACGCTGACGGCCGAAGGGATCGACGACGTGCTTGCCGGCGCGGCCGCCGTCGTGGTCCCCGGCGGCTTCGGTCACCGCGGCATCGAGGGCAAGGTGCTCGCCGCCCAGTACGCCCGGGAGCGGCGGATCCCGTACCTCGGCCTGTGCCTGGGCCTGCAGTGCGCGGTCATCGAGCTGGCGCGCTGGGCCACCGGCTCGCACGACGTCAACTCGACCGAGTTCGACATGTTCACCGAGCACCCGGTCATCGACTTCATGCCCGACCAGCGGGAGATCGAGGAGAAGGGCGGCACGATGCGCCTGGGCCTCTATCCCGCGCGCCTGACGCCGGGCTCCAAGGCCCACGCGGTCTACGGCGACGAGGTCGTCTACGAGCGCCATCGTCATCGCTTCGAGGTCAACAACCGCTACCGGTCGCTGCTCGAAGGGGCGGGCATGCTGCTCTCGGGCCAGTCCCCCGACGGGCGGCTGGTGGAGATCGTCGAGCTGCGCGACCACCCCTGGTTCGTGGCCAGCCAGTTCCACCCGGAATTCCGCAGCCGGCCAGACCGGCCGCACCCGCTCTTCGACGGCCTGATCGCGACGGCCGCGGCGCTCCGTGATGGCCGGGTGCCGGAGCTCGGGCTGCGACGGAGGGCGATGCCCGAGGCCATTGACACGGGGATCGTCCGCGTCCTCGCGCTCGAGGCGCCCGCGGAGTCCGACCCGGCCTGACGCCTGCAGGGCGGCACGGCGCCATTCGACCGGAGCCGACGGCCCCGGCGCCTGGGCCGCGGGCGCCGACCCGCGGCCACCCGTCGCTTCGATCGCGGGCGCCTACAATTCGGGTGACCCTGCTCGTTGCGCGCCGCGCGCCGCCATCCCGGAGGCACTCCCCACCATGAAGCTCTTCCTCGACACCGCCGAGATCGACGACATCCGCACCGGCGTCCGCTGGGGCGTGATCGACGGGGTCACCACCAATCCCACGCTCTTCGCGAAGGTCGGCGGCTCGTACGACGAGGTTCTCAAGGAGATCTGCAAGATCACGCCGGGCCCGGTCTCCGCCGAGGTCATCGCCGACGACGTCGAGGGCATGCTCAGCCAGGGCCGCCACTTCGCGAAGCTCGCTCCGAACATCGTGGTGAAGATCCCGATGTGCGAGAACGGCCTGGAGGCGATCAGCCGGCTGGCCGAAGAGGGCATCAAGACCAACTGCACCCTCATCTTCTCGGCCAACCAGGGCCTGCTCGCGGCGAAGGCCGGGGCCAGCCTCCTGTCACCGTTCGTCGGCCGCCTCGACGACATCAACGAGGAAGGCATGACGGTGATCCGCGAGCTCGCGGACATCATCAACCTCCACGAGTTCGAGAGCGAAGTCCTGATGGCTTCGGTCCGCCATCCTCGCCATGTGACCGATGCCGCCCTTGCCGGCGCCCACGTGGCGACGATCCCGTTCAAGGTCCTCAAGCAGATGATCCATCATCCGCTGACGGACTCGGGCATCGTCCAGTTCAAGGCCGACTGGGCCAAGGCCACGGCGGAGGCCGCGACGCGGAAGTAGGCGTGCGGAGGGTCGAGTCCGCGGTCGGGCACCCGGGCGGTCGGGCGCCCGCCTTCGTCGCCAGCATCCCGAGCCCGTCCTCCATGGGCGGACGGAATCCGGGTGTCACGCCTGGGTGATCCGCTCTGACGCGATGGGCGCGGATCCTCTGCGCGCGAATCGCCGCATTCGTCCTCGGTGGGCGGACGGCCCCTCGAGGGGCGCCGCGCCTCGACCCGCCCGGCCACCTCAACCCGCCTCGCCGCTGCCGCGTCGTTGATCGCGAGCTCGCCCGCGAGCACGTGGGTCAGGACGGTGAGGCGCTGTTGTGCATGGGCGTCCAACATGATCGTCTCCCTGGGTGCCATGGACCCGAGGGTGACAAAGTCGCTGTCCTCTTCGCGGGACAGAATCGCTGGCCGTTGACACACTCCCGTTGACACCCGTTGACGGCCCCCTGCGGGCCGCGTATCCTCCAAGCACCCCAACCGCCTCGCTGCGCGCCAACGCGTCCGCGCGAGTGCGGCCACCCCGCGACCGGCGCTTCCGGTCGACCCCTCCCGCAGGTGACCAGCATCTCCATGCCGAACGGCCCCGAACAGCAGCGCATCCGTAACCGGCGCCCACGACGACGCCCGCAGGGCCAGCGACCCGGCGGCTTCCCGGAGTACGACGAGACGAACGGCCAGGAAGAAGGCCCCGAGATCGGGGCCGCCGAGCTCCGCGGCATGAGCACGGCCGAGTTGCGCGCAACGGCCGTCGAGCTCGAGATCGAGCCGGCCGCGGCCGACCGTCCTGACGAGCTGGTCGACCGGATTCTGCAGCGCCAGTCGGAGCGGCTTGGCCAGGCCTACGCGACCGGGATCCTCGACATCGTCGAGGAGGGGTACGGATTCCTCCGCCGGCACGGCCTGATGCCGGGGCCGGAGGACGTCTACGTCAGCTCCAGCCAGGTGCGCCGCAGCGGCCTCCGCATCGGCGACCGCGTGTCAGGCACGGTAAGAGCTCCGCGCGAGGGCGAGAAGTACTGGGGGCTCCTCCGGGTTGACGGCGTCAACGGCGTCGACGCCGACACCGCCCGTCGCCGGCCGCACTTCGGCGACCTCACGCCGGTCCACCCCAACCAGCTGATCAACCTCGAGTCGGATCCGAAGAACCTCAGCCAGCGGCTGGTCAACCTCGTCAACCCGATCGGCAAGGGCCAGCGAGCGCTGATCGTGAGCCCGCCGAAGGCCGGCAAGACGATGCTCCTCAAGAACATCGCCAACGGGATCACCGCGAACTACCCCGAGATCCTCCTCATGGTCGCCCTCATCGGAGAGCGGCCGGAGGAGGTCACCGACATGCGGCGGTCGGTCCAGGGCGAGGTGATCAGCTCGACGTTCGACGAGCCGACCGAGAACCACACCCACGTCGCCGAGATGGCCCTGGAGATCGCGAAGCGCCAGGTCGAGACGGGACGGGACGTCGTGATCCTGCTCGACTCCATCACCCGCCTCGCGCGCGCCTACAACCTCGCCCTGCCGCCGTCCGGCCGCACCCTGTCGGGCGGCATCGACCCGATCGCCCTCTACCCGCCCAAGCGGTTCTTCGGGGCCGCCCGCAAGATCGAGGAAGGCGGCTCGCTCACGATCATCGGCACGTGCCTCGTCGACACCGGGTCGCGAATGGACGACGTGATCTACGAGGAGTTCAAGGGCACCGGCAACAGCGAGCTCATCCTCGACCGCAAGCTGTCCGAGAAGCGCATCTACCCGTCCATCGACGTCCAGCGGTCCGGCACCCGCCGCGAGGAGCTGCTGCTCGAGGAGCCCACCCTCAAGATGGTCTGGACCATGCGCCGGATGCTGTCCGCCGTCGGCACGAACGAAGGGATCGAGCTGCTCCTGAACCGGCTCGCGAAGTCGGACACGAACGCCCAGTTCCTCGCCCAGCTCCAGCGGAGCGCCGAAGCGTCGGCCTGAGCATCGACCCGCCGGTCGGCCCGCCGGTCGACCCGCCCGTCGGCCTGAGCATCGACCCGCCGGTCGGCCCGCCGGTCGACCCGCCCGTCGGCCTGAGCATCGACCCGCCGGTCGGCGCGGCGGTCGACCCGCCGGTTGGCGCGGTGGGACCTGGACGGTGAGGTCCCCCGGCCGTCGTTGCGGGCCGTCGGCGCGGGCGCAGCCGGTCGCATGGGGGCTGCGGTTCGCTCCGTAACATTGCATCCGCGTCGCTCGTCTGCTACGGTTTCGCCGAAACACGACCCCGGGGCCCGGGCAGGGGAGACGGGCCAGGCCCCGCGCCGTATGGGAGACCCCAGCTCCATACCGCGTCAACGGACGGCAGCGATCTTCTCGAACCGCTGACCAACCGCGCCTGCCGCCGTCCATCCGCCAGGAGACCGTATTGCTGAAGGCGACGGTCACCGTGCGCCGCGTTCTGTCGCGAACTCACGGTGACGGCACCGACCCGGTGAACCCGGTCACGACAAGGCGCCCATCCGCGGCCCGCCACGCGAGCGCCACGGTCCATCCACCCCACCTGCACGCCGAACGGGCCCTGCCGGCAGACACCGACGTTGCCGCAGGCGATCGAGGCGCCCGGGTAAACCGCGTCACGCTGAGACCGGGCTGGCGCCCGGCCGAGCTTCCGTCCCGCCTCGTCGACGACGGCCCCGTGGCCGTCTTCAGCCCGGCCGCCCGTCGCGTGCGCCGACTGGGCGTGCGCGCATTCCACAACCGCTGGACGATCGGCCGGCCCGAGCGCGCCGAGCGCCTCGTACCCCTCCTGGTCGCCGTCTTCCTGCTGGTCGCCGCCATCACCGCGGCGCCCGGCCTGGTCAGCCAGGCAACGGGGGCCACCAGCAACTCAGCCTCGACCATGCGCATCATCGTCGGCGGTCCAGCCGGCCCCAACGGCGAGGCGCCCTCGTCTGTCGTTGACCCCGGTGTCGCCGCGGCCTCGGCAAGCCCGGACCCGTCGGGCGGGACCGATGGGGCGAGCCCCCAGGATGCGGCCGCCACGGCCGCCCAGGCGGTCCAGGTCGACGGGCAGTTCACGACCGACGGCACGCTCCTCAAGCCGGTCGTCGTCGACCCGACGGTCGCGGACGGCCGCGATCAGCTGCGCTACTACACCGTCAAGAGCGGGGACACGCTCGGCGCGATCGCGGCCCGCTACAACATCTCGGTGACCACGATCTGGAACGCCAACCGCATCGGCGGCATCACCAGCCTCCACGTCGGCCAGGAGTTGATGATCCCGCCGGTCAACGGCAAGGTCATCACGGTCCAGGCTGGCGACACGCTCGAAAGCGTGGCCGCAGCCAATCGCGTCGACTCGCAGGCCATCCTGAGCTTCAACAACCTCACCGACCCGACGCTGATCATCGGCCAGGTGCTCATCCTGCCCGGCGCCAAGCTGGCGGCCGTCCCCACGCCGAAGCCCACGGCGACGCCTGCACCGGTCGCGAAGGTGGTCCGCCGCACGTCCTCGAGCGGAGGCGGCACGCGCACCGCCACTCCGCCGGCCAGGTACAGCGGGGGACGCCTGCTGTGGCCGGTGCCCGGCGGCTACATCAGCCAGTACTTCCACTACGGGCATCCGGCCATCGACATCGCCGCCCCGATGGGGACCGCCATCCGCGCGGCCGGCTCCGGCGTCGTGACGTATGCCGGGTGGAAGAGCAACGGCGGCGGCTACCAGGTGTGGATCGCCCACGGCAGCAACCTGTACACGACCTACAACCACATGTCGTCGGTGGCGGTGTCCGTGGGCCAGCACGTCGGCGCTGGCACCTTCATCGGCCGCGTGGGGATGACCGGCAACGCGACCGGCCCGCACTGCCACTTCGAGGTCTGGATCGGCCCGATCTGGGACGGCGGCGTTCGCGTCAACCCGCTCGGCTACCTCTAGGCCCAGCCTCCGCCGGTCCGCCCGCGCCTCCCGGCCGGGCGATCCGCGGCAGTGCGCATGCGACAATCGACCTGATGTTCCTCGATTCCGTCCGCATCTGGGTTCGCGCCGGCGACGGGGGCGACGGCGCAGCGACGTTCCGGCGCGAGGCGCACGTGCCCCGTGGCGGTCCCGACGGCGGCGACGGTGGCCGCGGTGGCTCCGTGATCTTCCGCGTCGATCCAGGTCAGACGACCCTGCGAGACTTCCGCTATCGCCACCGGTTCAAGGCCGAGCCGGGCGGCCGGGGGACCGGCGCGCGGCGCCACGGCAAGTCCGGCGGAGACCTGGCCGTCGACGTGCCGCCCGGTACGGGGGTCCTGGACGACGCCGGCGATCTCGTCGCCGACCTCGTCGCGACGGGCCAGGAGGTCGTCGTGGCCCGGGGCGGGCGCGGCGGCCTCGGCAATACCCACTTCGCAACATCGACCCACCAGAGCCCCCATCACGCCCAGAAGGGGGAGCCCGGCGAAGAGCGCTCGCTCCGCCTGGAGCTCCGGCTCATCGCCGACATCGGCCTGGTCGGGTTGCCGAACGCGGGCAAGTCGACGTTGCTCGCCGCCCTCACGGCGGCCCGGCCCAGGATCGCCGCCTATCCGTTCACGACGCTGGAGCCGAACCTCGGCGTCATGGAGCTGGCCGACGGCGACGAACGGCGGCCAACCATCGCCGACGTTCCCGGGCTCATCGAGGGTGCGTCGAGCGGCGCCGGGCTGGGTCATGCCTTCCTCCGCCACGTGGAGCGCACGCGGATCCTGGTCCACGTCGTCGACGGTTCGGCCCGCGACCCGGAGCGGGACTACGCGACCATCCGCGACGAGCTCGGCCTCCATGACCCGGAGCTGCTCGAGAAGCCGCTCCTCGTCGCGTTCAACAAGATGGACCTGGCCGAGGGGCGCGAGGCGTGGCCGGCCTTCGCGGCCGCACGCGCCCGGGACGGAGCCCAGGTCCTCGCGATCTCCGCCGAGACCGGGGACGGGGTCGAGCGCGCGCGGGCCGCGCTTGGTCGGCTCCTGCCCGACGCAGCCACGCTGGCCGCTTCGCCCGAGCCGTCCGGCGAGGTCGTCCATCGCCTCGACGGTGCGGGTGACGCGTTCACGCTCGAGCGCGAAGCGGACGGCTTCCGCGTTCGCGGCCGGCGCGTGGAGCGGGTGGCCGCCCAGACGAACTTCGACGTCGAGGAGTCGGCCGAGCGCTTCCAGCGGGACCTGGTCCGGTTCGGGATCGACGACGCCCTGCGCCGGGCCGGTGTCGCGCCCGGGGACACCGTCCGCATCGGCGAGACCGAGTACGAGTGGGGTCCGGACGCGTGGGACGGCGACGAGGGGTGAGCGTCGACGCGCCTGTCGACGTGCCGGCGGGCCCGGCCTCGCCGGTCCCCGGCCGGCTGGGCATCCTCGGGGGCACGTTCGATCCCGTCCACCTCGGCCACCTTGCCCTGGCCGAGGAGGCGCGCGACGCGCTCGCGCTCGAACGCGTCCTCTTCGTGGTCGCCGGCGACCCGTGGCAGAAAGCCGGCCGCAGCCTGGCACCCGCCGAGATCAGGCTGGCGATGGTCGAGGCGGCCATCCGTGACAACCCGACCTTCCAGGCGAGCCGTCTGGAGCTGGACCGGACCGGCCCGACCTACACGGTCGACACGCTCGATGTCCTCGACGCGGACGCGCGCGCCCGTGGCGTCCTGCCCGACCTGTGGTTCCTGATGTCGGCCGATGCCCTGGCGGGCCTGCGTACGTGGCGAGACCCGGACCGGATCCTGGAGGTTGCCCGCATCGCGGTGGCACCGCGTGTCTCCGATGCGCCGGCGGCGGATCGATCGGCCCCCCTCGCAGCTCCCGCGTCCGGTGACGCATCGGCCGAGCGTTTCGCGGCCGAGTTCCCGGGCCGTGAGGGTCGGGCCCTCTTCCTGGACGGCCCGCGTCTCGGCATCTCCTCGACCGCCATTCGCGCCCGCGTGCGCGCAGGACGCTCCATCCGCTACCTCGTCCCGGATCGGGTCGCCAACCTCATCCGGGAGTACGCTCTGTACCGACCCCACCCGGCACCGACCACGGTGCCGGCCATCGAGTAGGAGGCCGATGCCCGCCGAACCCGCCAGGGCTGCTGGAGACGCCGCCCCCGCCATCGTCGAACTGGACCAGGAAGCCGAAGACCGGCCCGAAGGCGGCCGGACGCAGATCCGTCGAGCCGGGCTGCCGGCACGGACCGGACCCCCGCCCGCCACGGATCGCCCGCCGATCGAGACCGCCCGTCACATCGTCGAGCTGGCCGAGGACAAGAAGGCAGCCGACATCGTGCTCCTGGAGATCGGGCACCTCACGACCGTCGCCGACTACCTGGTCATCTGCTCGGGCGGCTCGGAGCGCCAGCTCGGGGCGATCGCAGACGGGATCACTGCGGGTCTCAAGGCCACGGACACCAGCATCCTCAGTCGCGAGGGTGAGCCGATATCGCACTGGATCCTGCTCGACGTCGGTTCGGTGATCGTGCATGTCTTCGCCCCGCCGGAGCGGGACTTCTACATGCTGGAGAAGCTCTGGCCGGAGGCCAGGACGATCCTCCGACTTCAGTAGCGGCGGTCGCACCGGCGCCTCCGTACGCGACGCCGGCGCCGGCCGGGCCCGGGCGGACGGCGTCGACGCGGCCGCGCGAACGCGCCAACAATCCTGCGGATGCATGAGCGGTCCCCACCGACCCCGGTGCAGGGAGGTACCCCGCCGGGCGGTACCTGCGGGCCATGCCCGCGCCGACACGGCGTGGCGAGAATTCGCGTCAGGGCGCCGACGTGAGCGACCCGCAGTCCCGAAGGAACCAGACCATGGCCCGCCTGCGCGAACAATGCCCCGAGTGCGGCCGCCGCCTGGTCAACAGCCGGTTCGACACCACGTTCCGGATGCAGGACCGAAGCGAGCGCCTCTGCTTCAGCATCCCCGGGGGGCTGTGCGAGGACTGCCACCAGCTCTACATCGACCCGGAGCTGATCGACCTGCTGGACCTCGCTCGAGGCCGATGCATCTTCGCGATCGAGAGCGACCTGGTCCTCCAGGAACAGGCCTGGTCCAGCACCGACTGAACGGGACGCCCGCGCGGTCGCGTCGGTCGCCTCGGCGACGATACGGGCCACGCCCCGGAGCCCGTCGCCGCGCTCAAGCGCGGCCCTTCGCGGAGTCCGCCGCCGTTCGGCCGCCTCGGCGGGTTCCTAGAGCTCGTCGCGCCGGACGAGGATTCGTACGGCCCGGCCCGACTCGTCGAGCTGGGCGAGCACCGTCGCGCCGGTCTCGCCTTCGGCCGGGATCGTCGCCGGGAACTGGACGGTCCGTCGACCACCTGACGGCCGGCGCGGAAGCCGCGACGCCGATCCGTACGCAGCCTCCAGGTCGGCGAGCGCCAGCGGGTCGGCGACGTCCACGGTGACCAGGCTCACGCGGCCGGCCTCGTCGCGGGCGAGCGATGGTGCCGCAACGGCCGCCGACGAGAGGTCGTGACGCACGCCAGCGGGCAGGTCCGGGACGCCGCTGACGACGGCATCGCGGAGGGCGGCGATCGCGTGCAGCAGCATGTCGGCGGAACTCACGGCAGGTTCTCCTCGGGCAGAATCTCGTGCGAGGGCCGGCCCGCCGCCGGCGGCGAACCGGCGGGTTCTTCCCCGCCCACCGTCGGCTCCGCCGCCTCCTCGCCCGCCTCGCCGGCTTCGGCCGCGGCCGCGTCGGCACCAGCCTCGGCATCCGTGCCGCTCGTGACGCCTGCCGCCGCCTGCGGGCCGGTCGCCCACGCGTCGTTCTCCTCGGGCAGGTTGCGGTAGGCGGCGAAGGCGCGATCGAAGCGAGCCTGGGCCCTGTCGAGTGCTGCCTGGTTGGCGGGCGTGGGGTTGTCATTGAAGCGCTTGCGCGCGGCAATGCGAGCCTTGCCCGCGTTGTCGATCTCCGTGAGGGTCGCCTCGCGATGTGCGGAACCCGCACCGTACACGCTGTCCCACCAGCCCTGGGCGATCACGCCCTGCATCGATCCCGGCGCGAGCGGGTCCGCCTTGGCCAGGCGGGCGATGCGGGCCGGAATGCCGAGCTCGGTGGTGATGCCGGCCGCGGACAGGCCCTGGCCGGCCCGCAGCTGGGCCATCCGGAACCATTGCTCCGAGTGACGGGCCTCGTGGTAGATCGTGTCGGCGAGGTCCTTGGCCTTGGCGAGGTCAAGGCCGGCCGCGGACAGGGCCGTCCGCCCCACGTTCATGTTCCAGGTCGGGAAGTCGAAGCTGCCATCGTTGACCGGGTCAGCGTCGAACGCCTCGCCGACCGCCGGGACTCCGGCCGCAGCGAGCCGTACGTTGACGAGCTCCACGAGCTTGTGCAGGCGCGCCTCCGGAGTCGCGAGCTTGGCCCAGTCGTCGATCACGTCCGACTGGACCGCCTCCCCGAACGTCTGGCCTTCTCCCTCCTCGTTGAGGCCGTGCTGGAAGATCCGCGGCAGCGTCCGTGGGCCGGCCTTGCCGTCGACGGCAAGCTCCGGATCGTTCGATCCGTTGGTCCCCTGCCACGTTGCCACCGCCTGCACGAGCGCCTCGTCGACGCCCCCCGCCGCGTCCAGGCCGAGTGCGGTGCGCAGCTCCTCGACGATGGCCTTCGTGTACAGCCACGGCTGTGACGTGTAGTAGCGGATGGCGTCGGCAGCCTGGGCCGCGGTCAGCGGACCCTCGGCCGGGGCGTCGCCCGGCCCGGCGTCGTCCGGGCCCTGACGCTGGAGTGCGAACGAAGCGGCGATCGCACGGTTTCCAGCCGGGGACAGCGCGGTGAGCCAGGCCGGGCTCGCCGCGTCCGGGGCGGCCTGACCGGCGGGATCGCGCAGGCCGGGAACGAGCGTCGGGCTCGTGGCCCGGCCGCCGTCGCGGGCGGCCAGGCCGGCCGCGTGGCCGCTTCCTGGTCGCGCGATCCGGAGTCGCTCCATCCCGGCCATTGTGCCCGAGTCGAACGGAAGCGCTGGGGCAGGCCGGCCCGCCCGATCGGGCACACCCCGGCGCGGAGCGTTGCTCAGGCCTCAGGCGCGCCCGGCGTGCGTCGCCAGCCAGAGGGTGAACGCAAGGCGCCGGCGACGCGCGTCCGTCCCGGCCTCTCCCTTCAACGCGGCGTCGAGGTCGAGGAGGCCTTCAAGCGCCGCGTCCAGCTCGTCCGTGCTCCACGCCCCGGCCTGCTCCCACAGCTTGCGGGCCGGGTATTCCTTGAGGTGGAGCGATCGGGCAGTCTCCTGGACGGAGATGCCCCGGGCGCGGTGATCCGCGACCTGGATGAGCTCGCGGATCCGGCGATGGAGCACCGCCAGCACGACCGGCTCCGGGCTCGCCTCGAGGACGCGTTCCATCAACGTCGCCGCGTCGCGCACGCGCCGGCCGCCTACGGCATCGAGGAGGGCCCACGTCGAGCCCGGCACAGCGTCGGCGACGAGCGCCTCCACGTCCTCCCGGCGGATCGGCCCGTCGAGTCGGGCGACGGCCAGCTTCTCGAGCTCCGCCACCGCGAGCTGGCCCTGGCGCCGGCGATCCACGTCACCCTCGCGGACGAACGCACCGACCTTGCGGGCGAGCAGCTCCGCCGCCGGGGCCTCGATCTGCATCCCGCGCTCGGCCGCCCGCTCCGCGATCCACCGCGCCATCGCGCCTTCGCGCGGCGCGACCAGCTGGCGGACCTCCCCGCCGGCGGCGGCGACCGCCGCAGCGAAGTCCTCCGACGCTCGGGCCCGGCGCCCGCCGCCCTCGTCGGGCTCGAGGAACGCCAGGGCGTTGCCGGGCGCGACGGCGTCCAGGCATTCCGTCAGCGCGTCGCGCTCGACCTTCGCGCGGAGAAGCGGCGCGGGATCGTCGACGATGGCGAGTGTCCCGCCGCCGAACATGGTGGCCGTGGCCACCCGCTCCATGATGTCCGCCGGCCGCACCGCCCCCCCAGCCACGCGCCAGCGCGTGAGCGGCGGGCCGTCCGGGCCGCTCACGCGTCGGCCGAGCGCGGCCGCGGCTGCGTCCAGGCCGTACGCGTCGTCGCCCCAGTAGTAGCCGAGCGGGAACGTCGGCGCTCCCGTGTCTCTCCCCGCGGTCACCGGCGCGTCCGCGGCCCCGCGGCCCCGTCCGTGGCTTCGGATGCAGAGCTGCCGGCAGCCGTGCCGCCGGCGTCGATGCCGAGCGGCCGATCGTTCCTCGTCTCGGCCGCGATGGCCCGAAGACGCCGGCGGGCCAGGGCAAGCGCCGGTCCCGTCCATCGCAACCGACCCACGGCTGCAGGGAGGACGCCGGTGATCAGGCACGCGTCGCGCTCGAGCCGATCGGCCCTGGCGCGGACGGCCGCGACCGTTGCCGCGTCCCATCCCGCTCGCCCCATCCGTGCCTCGACCTCCACCGGATGACGTCGGCCCCACTCGTCGAACCGCGAGGCCATCGACTCGAGGCGTTGTCCCGCCCGCTTGTCGGCGTACGCGACGAGGCGGGCCTCGATGCTGGCGTCCTCGAGCCACGGCTCCGCGATGATGCCGTCCGCCAGCCGCGTCACTGGATGCCCGACGACGGCATCGGCGAGCTCCCGGTGCCCGCGGGCCGCCAGCCAGGCGGCCGATCCGGCGCCGTGCGGCAGCAGGCGCGCGGCGTCGCCAGCCGGGAGGATCTTGTCGACGTCGTGGAGGAGCGCGGCCGCCTCGACGAGACCTCGATCGACCGGCACTCCCCGGAGCTGGGCGCGCGCGGCGAGCCATCCGGCAACCTCGGCGACGGCCCGGGAGTGGCGGAGGTGCCACGGGGGCGGAGCGAGCGACAGGAGGAGGACGGCGGCCTCGACGCGGCTTGGTACGGACATCGACGCCGATGATAGGGGAGCGTCGTCGCCCCCGGCCGGCCGCGCCGGGGATGGATGCGACGCCCATCCTGTCGCTGGTGCCGCTCGTGGCGCCCACGCTGCCCGGAGCGGCCGGCCGATCGACCCGGACGGCCACCTCCTCCGGGCCGAACACGACGTCCACGGTCCCCTCCACGTCGGTCCGATGTACCTCCGCTCCATGGGCACGGAGGCGGTCGAGCGTCGCCGGTGCGGGATGGCCATAGTCGTTGCGTGCCCCGACCGAGACGACGGCGACGGCCGGCGTCGTCGCGGCCAGCAGGGCGTCGGTCGTGGCCGTCCGGCTGCCGTGGTGAGCGACCTTCAGCAGGTCGACGTGCGGCAGGCCCCGCGCCACGAGCACCGGGTCCACGTCCTCTTCGGCGTCCCCGGTGAGCAGGAAGCTCCTCCCATCGGCTTCGCCGAGCAGCACGATCGACGTGTCGTTGATGCCGCTGCCGGTGGCCGCGGGCTCCACGGGCACCGTCCCCGGGTCAGGCCAGAGCACACGCAACGCCAGCCCGTCGACGCTGATCCGGTCACCCGTCGCAACCTGTTCGCCCCGCAGCCCGGCCGAGCGCAACGCCGCAGCGTAGGCCGCGTAGCCTGGCCCATCTCCCCGCATGCCCGGCTCGGCGACCCGCCCCACCCGATAGCGGGCGAGAACGGCGGCGAGGCCGGCCGCGTGGTCGTCGTGCGGGTGCGTGAGGATGACGAGGTCGAGGCGGCGGTCCCACGGCGGCAACCGGGCGTCGAGGACGGCACCCAGGCGGCCTGGATCAGGCCCGCCATCGACGAGGATCCGGGCATCGTGGGCGGTTCGGATCAGGATCGCGTCGCCCTGGCCCACGTCGAGCACGACGACGTGAAGCCGTCCGTCGGGACGCGTGGACGCCGCCGCGACCACCACCGCGAGGCCGAACGCGAGACCGGCAGCCAGCCACTTCACGCGGCGCGACTGACCGGTCCGACCTGCCGGACGCGAGCCGGAGGCGGCCCCGGGGATCCCGGCCCCGCGCCGGCCAGCCACGCCGCCACGCCGCGCGGTCGGGCGCCGGATGACGAGGCGGCCCAGGCGTTCGCGCATCAGGAACAGGCCCAGTCCCGCCGCGGAGACGCCGGCGAGGATCGGGCCGGTCCCGTCGGGCAGGGTCAGTCCGGCAAGCGGCAGCGTCGCTGCGAACCGGACCACCTGGACCATGATCCCGAGCACGACAGCTCCGGGGACGCCCGCGAGCGCCACGACGATGCCGGGCCCGCCGGCCATTGCGAGCAGCCCCGCGCCCAGGGCGATCACCCCTGCCGCCATCGCGGCGGGCACCAGCGGCACGACCACCAGGTTCAGGAGTGGCGAGAGGAGCGCCAGGCGCCCGAACGCGGCGAGCACGATCGGCAGCGTCGCAGCCTGCGCCGCCAGCGACACCGCGAGGCCTTCGACGGCAAAGGCTGGCAGCCATGGCGCCCACCTCCGGATGCGATCGCCCAGTGGGCTCGCCCACGCCAGGAGGCCGGCGGTGGCGGCCGCCGACAGCTGGAACCCGGCGTCGGCCACGCTGGACGGCGCGGCGACGAGCAGGAGCAGGACGGCCCAGCCGAGCGCCCGCGCGGCAGTGCCGGGCCGCCCGATCTCGCGGGCGACGAGGGCCACGGCCGCCATCACGGCCGCCCGGAGGACCGATGGCGACGCGCCCGCCAGGATCGTGTAGGCGCCGATCGCCAGGAGCATGACGACGGCCCGGGCGCGCCGCGGTCGCCCGGCCAGGAGCCCGCCCACGAGCCCGGCCACCAGGGCGATGTTCCAGCCGGAGATCGCGACCACGTGGGAGAGCCCGGTCGCCGTGAAGGCGGCCGCGAGGTCAGGGTCGACTCGCTCGCGGAGTCCGACCAGGATGCCGGCGGCAAGACCCGCCGAAGGCTCCGGCAGTGCCCGCGCCAGCGCGTCTCCGGCCGCCGACCGGACCGCCTCGACCGCCCTCGCCGGCGTCCACGACATCTCCAGCACGACCAGCTCGCGGGTCCGGAGCGTTGCCGCGACGCCCGTCGACCGTAGCCACGTCCCGAAGTCGCTCTGAGGTGGCTCCTGGAGCGCGCCACGGACTTCGACCCGATCGCCCGCAACGGTCGATGGATAGAGTGGGGCCGTGACGCGGACGCGCGTCCCATCGTCCAGGACCACTGTCAGGGCGTGGGTGCCATCCCGGGGTGTCGCCAGCGCGCTGACAACACCTCGCCACGGTCCCTCGCCGCTCGGCAGGTCGGCGGCCGGCGGTCCCGGCGCGCCGCTCCCGGCAAGGACGACGCGCCCGAGCACGGCGGCCGCTCCCAGCGCGACTGCCACCAGGCGGATCGCCGCCTCGCGTCGCCGGACGGCAACCGGCAATCGACGCGCACGCCACCGCTGCCGCGATCGCGAGCGCACACGCCATGCATGGCCCCAGCGGCCCCGCGGACGATCCCGCCGGCGACGCCGTCGACGCCGTCACGGCACCCGCGGCCGCCAGCCCGCCGGCGGCGAGGAATGCGCTGCGCGGCGGCCTCACTTGCCGACCGTGACCAGCCCGGCGAGCTTCGAGAACGTGGTGGCCGAGACGATCTTCCGGTCGCGAAGCTCCTCCACCGACGCGAACGGGCGTTCGGCTCGGGCAGCGATGATCTTGGCCGCCGTCGCCGGCCCGACGCCCGGCAGCGTGTCGAGTTCGTCGGCGGACGCGGTGTTGACGTTGATGGGAACCGACGCGCCACCGCCGGCCTGCGTCCCCCCCGGAGCCGGAGCCCCGCTGCCTCCGGGCGTGCCGGCCGCATCGTCGCGGGATGGCACCCACACCTGGGCGCCGTCGGCAACCGGTGCGGCCAGGTTCAGGCGCCCGGCCGCCGCAGCGTCGACCCGCGGGCCGTACCCGCCGGCCGCCGCGATCGCGTCGGCGACCCTGGATCCCGCAGGGAGGCGGTAGACGCCGGGGCGCAGGACCGCCCCGCCGACGTCGACGACCAGCTCGCGAGCCGTCGGCGAGCCCGATGCGGTTGGGCGGGCGGCGGGCGATCCGGCGGCCGCGCCGTCCGCTCGCGCATCGACGACCAGCGGTGGAGTTGCCTGTCCGGGTGCGCCGACCGCGAGCATCGCCACGGCGGCGAGGACGACGAGCGCCAGGCCGAGCACACCGGCGCCGAGCAGGAGCGTCGCTCGTCGATCCCGCCCCGCCGGCGGTTTCGCGACACCGTCGTCGGTGCTCGGCTCATCCGACGCCTCGAGGGCGCGCCAGGGCAGGTCGGGTTGCACGGCACGGCTCCGCGGCGGGTCAGGGGCGGGCGGTTTGCCTCCCGGCCGGGACAGCAGAACGCCCGCCGCGTTGGGGGCACTTCCTACGCGGCGGGCGTCGAGGCGGACTCTACGGCCGATCGCTTAGCTGCGAGTTATGGGGCCGTCTGGCCCGGATGACGTTCGGCGCCAACCGCGACGGTTCGCGTCACGGGGGCCGGCCAGTCGTCGAGGCCGGGCGACCGGAGGCAGCTCGTTCCTCGTTCGCCGCCAATCGCACCCTCACAGACCACGATTCGTGAGACGGCACATTGACAGCGTGCTGATCGCGCCCAGACTCACGCCCACTGACGGGAGGCATTGAAGCGCGCGTCCCTGCGCCGGCCACCTGGACCGCGCCGAGCCACTGGTGAGCCCGACCCGTCCACGGTGAGGCGATGCCCGCCTCAAGGTGGAGGAGGAACCCGAGTGGTTCGACTCTCGATGGTTCGCGCTCGCATCAAGAAGCCCGTCACCGGAATCATCGTCATCCTCGCTCTCGCAGCGTGCGGCTCCTCGGGCGGGGGCGGCGGCATCACCTTCAGCCCGGCGACCGTCAACTGCGCAAACCCTGGGAGTGTCGGAGCCGAGACGGTGACGATTCTACTGCCGTCCTCGGTGCACACCGGAGATGTACTCACCGAGAATCTGGACGGCAAGACGCTCCAGACTGGACCTCTGGCGTCAGACGCAGTCCCAAAGCCGGATGGAAGCTGGTCGGAGACTCTCCAGACCAATGCGGCTGATATGGACTCGTTCTGTCTCATTGCGGGCAACGGGTTCACGTCAGGGACCCACACGGAGCAGGTCCTTGACGCGAGCGGGAAGGTATTGGCTCAGGGCTCCTATACGGTCACGCACTGAGATCAAGACCAGGTACCTCGCGAAGATCCGACAATCCCCCCTGGCCCGTCGGTAACCCGAGCCGAGACTTGGCTCTGCATGGGGTCGTCGGTCCGAAAGGGCGATCCGAGAGTCGAGTCCGCTCGCCAAGAGGTTCGGGGCTCCAGGACCTCGCCAAGCCGTCGTTCAACGTTGGGCCGGTGCCCACGGACCGCTGACGCCTCTGGAGGACGCCATGAAGAAGCTCGTCCCTGGCATCATCATCGTCCTTGCCCTCGCAGCCTGTGGCGGCGGCGGTTCGGGAGGTGGTGCGGGCATCACCTTCAGCCCATCGACCGAGAGCTGCTCGAACCCAGCGGCCTTCACGGAGACGATCACGTTGCCATCGTCGTTGAACGCCGGGACGCCGGTCTTCTTCAAGGTGGACGGCATCTTGGCCTCGAATGGAACGGTGACCGAGATGGGCGCAACGCAGCAGTCGGACGGTAGCTGGAAGGCCGTCGACCAGACCACCGTGACCGCTATACAGCAGGTTTGTGCCCAGGCGGCCTCTGGCCAGGCTGGCAGTTCGATGGCTCTCGGGACGCACACGGAACAGGCCCTCGACGGGAACAACAAAGTGTTGGCGGAGGGTTCTTACACGGTCGTGAAGTGAGCTCAAGACGGGGTCAGCACGAGGGCCCCAGCCTGTTCTTCATGACGCCTCGCAGGCGTCGCACCCCGAGAATCGTGCGTTCTCGCCGCTAGCGGGCACTGGTCATGCAATCGCCCGATGCGGTCGTGCATCCCGCGACGCAACCTCCGGCGGCCAGCTCGGAAGGGCTGGCACAAGCGGCCTCCGTATTCCCCCTCCGGGAGTCGCTTTGAGCTCGCGCTCATGGCGGGATGCCGTCCCGGCACGGACCGCCTCGAGCGCGATCGGCGCGACCCGTCTGGGCTTCGGCGCGGCAGAGTAGATTGACCGTCCCCATCTGGGACCGGTGGTCCCGCGTTATCGGCCCTGGCACCTGTCATCGATCGAGCACGCCACTTGAATCTCCGGGCGGCAGGAAGGTGGGAGTCTCTCGTAGATGAATGGTGACTCCCGAACAGCAGCGAAGATCGGCAGACTGGGACTGACGATTGCGCTGGGCGTCCTCGCACTCATAGCCGTCATCGTGGCGACGGCTTCGGCCGCCGGGCCGGTACCCGGCGCCGCGCCAGGCCTGGCGGTCACAGTCCCAGCTGCCACGCGGGCTCCAATCGCCTCGCCGGCTCCGGCTGCAACGCCGCGCGCAACTCCTTCCCCGACGGCCTCGGCCGGCAGCGGGTCGCTCCCGCCCGACGGAGGCGCGGACGCGCCGATCTCGGGCGAGTGGCGCGTGACGTACGGCTCGCCCTCGGTGGTCACGATCTCCGGTTCGGATGGCTCGTACACCCAGGTCGCGAAGAGCCCCATCCAGGTCCAGGGAAGTTCCTGCTTCCTGCCACCAGGCACGACGACCGCGACGTTCTCTGGATCCGGGCGCGCCTTCACGGGCCAGCACGGACTCTGGTTCAGTTCCAACTGCGCGTTTGCACACTGGACCCCGGTCACGGTCACCCTGGCTGGCATGACGTTGACCGAGGTCCTTGGCGACGGAGAGCACTTCGTGTTCACGAGGATCGGGAATCTTCCGCCGCTGCCGTTTCGCGAGTCCGTGCCGACGCCGGCCCAGATCACGTTCGATCCGGTCATCGTGGCCCAGAGCCTGGCGATCGTGGTGGGGATCATCATCCTGGTCCCGTTCCCGGCGATCCTGTTCAATCGGACGCTCGAGGAGAACTACGCGGAGATCGTCGGACGGGTTCGGCGAGCCAGGCGCCGGCTCACGACCCGGCGCGCGCTCGCGGCACTGTTCGGCCTGCTGCCCCTCGCGGCGAATCGCGGGCCGCAAACCCCATCAGCAGCTCCTGCGGGGGCGCCGCCGTCGCCCGGGATCGAGCGTATCCCAGAGGCGGTTCGGACCGATCCACCGTCGGAGCAGCCCATCGGAAGCCGGTTCTGGGGAACGCCGCTCGGCATCGCGTTGTTCGTGCTGCTGAGCGCGCTCTTGTACGGCTTCCTGGACCCCACGTTCGGACCTGACCTCCAATCGCTGGCCGCGTTTGCCGGCCTCGTCCTCGGGCTCGTCGTGACGCTGTCGGCCTTCTGCGTCCCGATCGAACTCGCGTACCGGCGGAGCGCGATCGGGCACTCCCTGCGGGCGCTGCCGGGGACGCTGGTCGTCGGCCTCGCATGCGTGCTGATTACTCGATTGACCGATTTCCACCCTGGCTACCTCTACGGGCTGGTGCTCACGTTCGTCGTGGCCCGCGACCTGGGCATCGCCGCCGAGGGCCGGGCGATGATGCGAGCCGCCGCCAGCACACTTGCCATCGCCGTCGTGTCGTGGCTCGGCCTGTGGCTCGTCGACGTTCTTGTTCCGGTCCAGTCGGACCCGGGGCCCGCGCTCATCGCGCTCCAGAACGCCCTGGTGATGGCCCTGGTGGCCGGGATTGAGCTCACCGTCTTCGGGATGCTGCCGCTGCGATTCCTGCCGGGCGAGAAGGTCTTCCGGTGGAGCCGTCGTGCGTGGGCCGCCCTGTTCGGCGCCGGGCTGTTCGGATTCGTGCACGTGCTCATGAACCCGAGGAGTGGCTACCTGGCCGACACGACCCGAACGCCGATGGTGACCATCGTCGTGCTCCTGCTCGGCGCCGCGGTCTTCTCGGTCGGCTTCTGGGCGTACTTCCGCTTCCGGCGGCTGCCCGTCGCGCGATCGGTAGAGCCGTAGCGTCGCAGGCGCCTGGAAGCCGCCGGTTCGGAGAGGGCGACACAGGCGGAGCGGAGGTCAGGTCTTCTGCCTGCGAGGCCGTTCCGAGAGGCGCGCATAGATCGCGTCGCGGACCTCGGGGGCCTCCAGATAGCCGTTGAAGGCGTGATGCCACTCAGCTTCGTTGCGGACCTCGGTGGCATGGACACGGAGTGACGGCGCGTAGTCGCTCCGCAGGTCCTCGAGACGGCTGCCGACGGCCACCGGGTCGCCGCCGGCGTGGAAGTTGCGCCAAGTGCGGACGGCCGCGGGGATCTCGATCGGCCGGCTTCCACGCCACGCGCGGAGGTGATCCTGGGTCGGACCAAGGCCGAGCGGCGAACCGACGGTCAGGAAGCTCACCTCGCGGCCAGCCAGCTCTGGCTCGGCGAGGACGTCGAAGGCGATGATCGATCCGAGACTGTGGGCCAGCATCACCACCGGCCCGTCATGACGGAGGATTGCCGCGCGAACTCGATCACGCATGAGGTCCGCCATGCCCGGCGTGCCATGAAGGTAGCCGGACACCTCCCGGTAGAAGTTGCGCACCGCCCCCGGAATGGTGTGGCCAGGCAGCGCGAAGCGCGAACGGTGATCTGTGGCGCCCATCGCGCCGGCGAGTCGGAGCAGGAACACGTGGGCTTCGTGGGTGCGGCCCGCTCCGGCAACCGAGCCGTGGATCGAGTCGTGAAGGACGTGCTCGTCAGCGTCTGGCGCCGCCGAACTCGACTTCGGGTTCGTCTCGAACCACTGCTGCGGCGGCACTCCGAGTCGGGTCCGGCGTGTCCCGGGACGCTCCTGGCGCGGCCCGCGTCGTCGAAATGCTCGATCAGGTCGGCGTAGTAGGCCAGGTCCGTCGGTGGCGCTGGGCGGTCCGAGAAGAGGACCTGGTTGTGGATCCGGATCCAATCAGCCTCGGGCGGCTGCGCGCCGGCGCCGTGGACGTACAGCAACGTGGGATCGCGACGCGCCATACCTGCCTCTGAGCACGAGAAACCGCTGGCTCGACGGCATGATACCGGGCTCGAGCAGCGGCGAGTGGTGATCCGAGGCGTGGCACACGTGTCAACCGTGATGCGGGCCGGCTGTCCGTCGCTTCGGAGCCACCGAGCGGCATGACCAGGCGGCCACCGGAGCGCCTGGCGTGTAGTGTTCTCCGCGGTGGAGAATCCGCCCGACGCGGCGAGCGATGAGGTGAGCCTCAGTTCGTCCGAGGCGCCGGGCCCGGGCCGACGTCGACCAGCGCGATGGCGGCCGCGTGCCCGGGCCAGATGCCGGCCACCGACCCGGGCAGATACCGGGCATCGATCGTCCAATCTCAGCACAGGACCGCCTCGTGACGAGCCTTGCGCACCGCCTTGCTCAACCCAGCTCCGACGTCGAGATCGCCGCTCCGGCCGTCGTGCGCCAGGCCGTGGTGCTCGCGCTCGGCGCGGCTCTCGCGGCCGTCGTGGTCGCGCTCGTCGCGATTCGCCCCACTTCCGGCCCCCCGCTCGCCTACGACACGTTCTCGTCCGTGCTCCATTTCGAGCGCATCGTGAGCGGCCATCAGCTTGAGGCGGGGCTGGGCACGACGCCGAAGCCGCTCCTCACCGTCGCCCTCGGCCTCGCGCACGCCGTCGGCGGGTGGGTCCTCGTCTCCATCGTCTCGATCGCCGTGTGGGCGGCGGCTGTCGGACTTGGCACCGCGCTCGGCGTCCGCCTCGCGGGGGCGGTGGGAGGGGCCGCCCTTGGGGCGCTGCTCGTCGCCTCGCCGGCCTTCCTCCTCGAGGTCGGCTGGGGCCTCGCCAGCCCCTGGGCGCTCGGCCTGTGGTTCGCGGCCGGCCTGGCCGTTCTCGCGCCGCGGCCGCGCTGGGGCCTGGCCGGGATCCTGCTCGGCCTTGCCACCCTTGCCCGGCTCGAGACGCTCCTGATCGTCGGACTCGCCCTTGGCGTGCTCCTCCTCCGCAGCCTCACGCGCGGCGGCTGGCGGCCCCGGCAATGGCGCCTGCCCGCAGCGCGGCTCCGGCTGCACGCCGCGATGCCACCGGGGCCGTGGAGGATCGGGATCGCGCTGTGGGCGCTGCCGGTGATGCTCATCCACGACGCGCTGCTGACCGGGGACCCGTTCTACTGGTCGCGGGTCTCGGCCGTCTACGGCGAGGCACTGGCCAGCATCGGCGCGCTCCCCGACGCCTGGAGCGCCGTGCGGCAGGCGGTGGACGTGCCCCTGGGCATGCCGATCCTGTCGGTCCTGGCCCTCGTCGGCGCGCTCACCCTCGTGACCCGGCGGGCCTGGCCGATCCTGCTGGCACTCCTCGCGCTCGGCCCGGGCATGGGGGTCTTCCTGGCGGTGCTGGCCGCGAGCGGGCGATTCGTGGATCCCCGCTACCTCATCCCGATCCAGGCCGTCATCCTCGTCGCGGCCGCGATCGGGATCGGCGCCCTTGCCTCGCTCGCGGCCGAGCGCCTCGGTGGAGCCCAAGGGCGGCGGGCGCGCGGCATCGTGCCGCCACGACGGGCGGTTGGCGTTGGCCGCGGCATCGCCGCGGGTGCCCTCGTCGTCGTCGGCGTGGTCGTGGCACTCGTCGCGTCGCCGACGATCGGGCCGCTCGATGCGTCGACCCGGGCCACACTCGACCGCTTCCGCACGCTGGCTCACTCGGCGGACGTTGCGGAGCCCGTGCTCGCGGAGGAGCTCGCGGACTTCAGGACGGCGCGAGTCTGGCCGGGCACCGCGCCGCTCAACGACCGGTCGCGATCGGACATCTTCGCGGTGCCCGGCAACCTCCGCCCGCGGCTCGCCCTCGACCTGGACGTGCCCCTGACCCGCCTCATTGCGACCGACGCCACGCGGCTCGAGCCGGGCCGGGGCGCGCTCCCGCCCGGCGAGATCGTCTTCCACAGCGGAGGCGACGTTCCGGCCCGATCCTTCGCTGCCCTCGAGGTCGAGGCGCCCTCACTCGCCGGCCCGGTGCTCCTCGTGCCGCTGCTGCACGATGCCGCGACCACCACGTGGATCCTGCGGATCGACTCGACCGGCGGGTTCAGTTCGAGCGGCGGGGGATTGCGGCGCTGAGGACGTCTCGCGCCGCTGAGGACTCCTCCGCCGGTCGCCGCGGCGCTGAGGGCGTCTCGCGCCGCTGAGGACGTCTCGCGGCGCTGAGGGGTCTCGCGCCGCTGGGGACTCTTCCGCCGGGCGCCGTGCCCCCGGGCGTCAGCCCAGCCTGGCCAGGAGCGGCCGCACCTCGGTCGCCAGGCGCGTCATCGACTCCTCGTCGTAGACCGCCGGGATGCCCGCAACCAGGTGCCGGTAGCCGATCTCGAGGTACGGTGCCAGCTTCGCGGCGACGTCCTCGGGCGTGCCGACGGGCTGGTCCTGCCACGGCCGGGCGACCCGGTTGCGGTCGAATGCTTCGCGAAAGACCCGCTCGGCCTCGGCGCGATCGTCGCGGATGACGACGACGCCGACGCCCGTGGTTCGCTCGATCTCGACCGGATCACGGCCCACCGCCGCGCAATGCTCCAGCAGGACCTGCTCGCGCTGGCGGACGGTCTCGATTCCACCGCCGATGTTGCACATGTCCGCGTAGCGGGCGACGAGGCGCAGCGTCACCTTCTCGCCGCTGCCACCGACGCAGATCGGCAGCCGAGGCTGGATGGGCGCCGGCAGGTTGCGCGTGTGCTGCGAGCGGTAGCGCGGGCCGGCTGCGGTCGGCTCCTCGCCGTGGAGCATCCCGCGCATGACCAGCAGCGCCTCCCCGAGCCAGCGCAGGCGCTCCGGAGGACCGGACCCGAACTCGAATCCGAAGTCGGCGTGCTCCTCCTCGAACCACGCCGCGCCGATGCCCAGGATCGCCCGGCCGCCGCTGATGTGGTCGAGCGTGGTGGCCATCTTGGCGACGAGCGCCGGGCTGCGGAACGTGTTCGCCCCGACCATGAGCCCGATCCGGATCCGTTTCGTGGCCTGGGCCCAGGCGGCCAGCGTCAGCCAGCCCTCGTAGTTGGGGCCATGCGAGTCACCGACGATCGGGTACAGGTGGTCCCACGTCCACAGGCTGTCGAAGCCCAGGCGGTCGGCCCGGATCCCGGCCTCCAACAGGGACGGCCAGTCGGTGTACTGGTTCCAGCACAGGGCGCCGATCTTGACTTCGCTCAACTCATCGCTCCGTTTGCTCAGGAAGGTCGACCATGATGGAGAGGCAGGGTGGCCACGCGTGGGCTGTCGAGGCCGATCCCCACCCAGTGTGGCTCACGCGCATGACCGCCGAGGTCGAGTCGATCCCCTGCCGCAGACGCCAGCCCGGGACGCGTGATCCCGATCTGGCGCGCGACCGTGGCACTCTCGGCAACGATGCCTCGATTACTCCTGCCTGACGATATCGACCGAGATCTCCACCGCCGGAATCGTTCCCGTGTTCTCGAGCCAGTGGGTCGTGTTCCGATCCTCGGGCCAGCCCACTCCCGGCCCGTAGTCCCTGGCGACGCCGTTTCGATGGTCAGTGATCGTTCCCTGCAGGATGTACACGGTGCCTGGTCTGCCGCTGTGGTCGTGAATCGGGCCGAAGACGCCTCCGGGCGCGATGGTCACCATGCGCATTCGAAGTTGGCGCCCAGCCATGCCCTCGATCTCGCCTGCAAGGTCGACGGCTGCAAGTTCCTCAACCACGACACCAGTCGTCGCAGGTGCCACCTGTTCATTGCTCATCCGGCGCTCCTCCTTCCACGTCCAGCTCGATCCAGGATCGGGCGGCCCTCCAGGCCGGCCAGACGTCGTGACCGCCGTCACGTCCACAGGCTGTCGAAGCCCAGCCGGTCGGCGCGTACGGCGGCCTCAAGGAGCGCACGCCGATCCGCGTATTGGTCCAGCATCGTGCGCCGAGGCCAGCACCGTGCGCCGAGCCTGATCTCGATCGTGAGCGGCAGTCTAGCGGGCCGCGGTGAGAAGCCGATCTGCCGCCGCCCGACGAGGTCGCGTTCCATCTCGAGCGCAACCTGGTCCTCGGATTTCGGTCGGAGCTGGAATCCGAACGTCTGCGCCATGAGCGCCAGGAGCGGGTTCAGGAGTCCGAACAGGCTATCGCCGCCGTACGTCTTCACCACCGTCTGCGGCAGCCTCGATCCTCCACACCGGGATTGACCTGCGCAACGCTCGGTGAGTGTTCTCACTCTCGAGTACGTTAGCAATTCTGCGATCGGTCTGCTACCATCGAGGCCGATGGCAAGCGCGAAGCTCCTCCTGCACCCGGCGCGCCTCCGCATCGTGAAGGCCTTCATGGGGGATCGGCAGCTCACCACGAGGCAGCTCGCGGCCGAGCTTCCCGACGTACCGGAGGCCAGCGTCTACCGGCACGTCGCGCGGCTCGCCCAGGCCAGCGTCCTCGAGGTAGTGGCGGAGAACCGCGTTCGCGGGGCGGTGGAGCGCACCTATGCGCTGCGGCCGGCGGCGGCGCGGATCGGGCCCGAGGAGGCCGCCACGATGACGCCCGACGAGCATGCGCAGGCGTTCCTCGCCTACGTGGCAGGGCTCCTCGCAGACTTCGACCGCTACCTCGCCGGTACGCCCGACCCAGGACGAGATGGCGCGTCCTACCAGGTGGCCGGGCTGTGGCTCACCGACGCCGAGTTCGCTGAGTTCGCCGGCGCCATCGCCGCGCTTGCTGCCCCGCGGCTCGTCAACCCGCCCGGCCCCGGTCGTCGCCGGCGGCTGCTCTACACGGTGGTGCTCCCCGCGCCCGGGGCCGAGATCGGGGGCGGGCACGGTTTCCCGGAATCATGACCTAGCCGAAAGGACCGCCCACATGCTGCCGACCCCTGCCGAATTGAGCCTGACCGTCCTCGAACTCGCGCAGGACGGGCGGTTCGATGAGCTCCGCGAGCGGTTTGCGCCGCCGCTGCGCCCGATGGTCAGCGCCGACGACCTGCGTCTTGCCTGGACGGCTGCCATCGAGCGGCTCGGTCCGGTCACCTCCGTCGGCGACCCTGCCAGCGAACCCGCCCCCGGGGTGACCCTGGTCAAGGTCCCGGTGGCCTGCGAACGGGGTGCCCTGACGCTCGTGGTCGCGGTGACGGCCACGGGGCAGCTCGCCGGGGTGCAGGTGGCCCCGCCCGAGGCGATCGAGCCCGTCAGGCCATGGGAACCCCCCGCGTACGCGGACTCCTCGTCCTTCGAGGAGCGGGACATCGTGCTGGGCTCCGACGACATGGCGGTGCCTGCCACGCTCAGCCTCCCGCGCAGGGCTGGGCCGCTGCCCGCCGTGGTCCTGCTGCCCGGGTCCGGCCCGATGGACCGCGACGAAACCGTCGGGCCGAACAAGATGTTCAAGGATCTCGCCTGGGGCCTCGCCACGCGGGGGATCGTCGTGCTGCGCTTCGACAAGGTGACCCATGCCCATCCCGCGGAGGCCCGGGCCATGGCCGACTTCACCCTGTCCGACGAGTACGTGCCCCAGGCCAGCGGTGCCGTCGAGGTGCTGCGACGGCATCCGGCGGTCGATCCCGGGCGCGTCTTCGTGGCCGGCCACAGTCTGGGCGGCACGGTCGCTCCGCGGGTCGCCGCGGCCGAGCCCAGCGTCGCCGGGCTCGCCATCCTGGCCGGGGGAGCGGCGCCCCTGCACTGGGTGATCGTCCGGCAGGTCCGGTATCTCTCCTCGCTCGATCCGTCGGCACCCTCGCCATCCGCGGTCGAGGCGCTGACCCGGCAGGCGCAGCTGGTCGACTCCCCCGACCTCTCGCCCGCGACGCCCGCGACCGAGCTGCCTCTTGGCACCCCCGCTCCGTACTGGCTGGACCTCCGCGGCTACGACGCGCCCGCGGCCGCGGGCGCGCTCGGGAAGCCGGTGCTGGTCCTGCAGGGGGGGCGCGACTACCAGGCCACCGTGGACGACGACCTGCCCCGCTGGCAGGCGGCGCTGGCCGATCGCCCCGGCGTGACGATCAACGTCTACCCCGCCGACGATCACTTCTTCTTCGCGGGCACCGGGTCTTCCACGCCGCAGGACGCGATGAAGGGCGGCCAGCACGTGGATCCCGCCGTGATCGACGACCTCGCGCGTTGGCTGACGAGGGATCCAGCGAAGGCCAGCCGGACGCTGTAAGGAAAGACGCGCGCGGCGCGGCATGATTGGCAGGGAAGTGGCCCCGCGATGCGGGGCCGGGCGGCCGCAGGCGTTGTTCGCCCGCGGGCGTCGTCAACCCGCATGTCGGCGCAGCAACGGAAGGAGATCGAGCATGGCGGTGACGTTCGAGCACGTTCCTCATCCGCGCATTGCCGCCCGCAAGAAACAAGGCCCGGCCAAGACGCGAGACGAGCACGTCGGCTTCAACGGCAAGGTCGCGCTCGCGCTCACCACGGCGGTGGGGACGATGTGGTGCGCCTACGCGTTCGCCCTGCTCGCCCTCGTCGTCCTGCCGCAGGCGGTCACGGGCGGCTTGCTCCTGTTCATCCAGTGGGTCAGCCAGACCTTCATCCAGCTGGTCATGCTCTCGGTGATCATGGTGGGCCAGAACATCCTCGGCCGCGTCTCGGACAAGCGAGCCGACGAGACGTACCAGGATGCCGATGCGACGCTGCACGAGGCACAGCAGATCCAGGCCCATCTCAAAGCCCAGGACGACGCGATCAACCTGCTGCTCGAGAAGCTCGCGAAGCTCGAAGGGGCGGCCGGCCAGGCGTGAGGGACGGGCGCACGCGTGCACCACCGCCGCCTGTCGTGCGCGTGCGGCAGGCTTGAACGCAGGTGGAGGAAGCGGCGGGCAGGGGGTATGCTCTCGGCGATCGAGCGTCGTTCGCTCGCTCGCGGGCCCTGATCGTTCCTTCATTCCAATCATCACCCGGGGCCCGAGGGGAAGGCACCGAATGTCGCTGCTTCAACGCGTTGCGCGAGCGGGACAGCAGGCCGGCAACGCCACTGAGAAGCCGGAGGCGCCGGGCGCCCCCGGAGCGCCGCCCCCGGCGGCTGCGCCGGGCCAGCCGGTTCCGCCCGTGCCACCCGCCGCGTCGGTGCCGCCAGCCGCTCCTGCACCGCCCACGCGGACCCTGCCTCGGGCTCCGGGCCGGGAGGAGTTGCTCCGCAACCTCCGGCTTCGCCTGCAGGGCGAGGTCATCGGCGCCTTCGATGGCGTGCTTTCGGCTTCGGGATCGGCGGAGATCCGCGGCAAGATCGCCGAGATCGTGGACCGGGTCATCGCCCAGCACGAATTCGCGGTGACGCGTGACGAGCGCCTGCGCCTGGTCGAGGAGACCGTCAACGAGCTGACGGGCCTTGGACCGCTGGAGCCGTTCCTCCTCGATGAGTCCATCACCGAGGTCATGGTGAACGGCCCCAAGCAGATCTACATCGAGCGCAGGGGCAAGATCGTGCTCACGGATGCGGTCTTCGTGAACGACGAGCACGTCATGAAGATCATCGACCGGATCACTGCCCCCCTCGGGCGGCGCATCGACGAGTCGAGCCCGCGGGTCGACGCCCGCCTTCCCGACGGCTCGCGCGTCAACGCAATCATCCCGCCCCTTTCTCTGGTTGGCCCGGTCATCACGATCCGCAAGTTCGCGGCCAAGCCATTCACGGTCGACGACCTGATCCGTTTCGGCACGGCGACGCAGGACATGTTCGACTTCATCCGGGTCTGCATCGAGGCGCGCCTGAACATCTTCGTTTCCGGCGGCACCGGGTCCGGCAAGACGACGACCCTGAACGTCCTGTCCTCGTTCATCCCGAACGACGAGCGGATCATCACGATCGAGGACGCCGCCGAGCTTCAGCTCCGCCAGGAGCACGTCGTGACCCTGGAGGCCCGCCCCGCCAACATCGAGGGGTCGGGCGAGATCACGATCCGCGACCTGATGCGCAACGCCCTCCACATGCGGCCTGACCGGGTCATCGTCGGGGAGTGCCGTGCCGGCGAGGCGTTGGACATGCTCAACGCGATGAACAGCGGCCAGGAAGGCTCGCTGTCGACCGGCCATGCGAACAGCCCGGGGGACATGCTCCGGCGACTCGAGACGATGGTCCTCATGACCGGCTTCGAGCTGCCGCTGCGGGCCATCCGCGAGCAGATCGCCTCGGCCGTCGACGTGATCGTCCATACCGCCCGCCTCAAGGACGGCACTCGCAAGATCGTCAACATCACCGAGATCTACGGGATCGAGGACGACGACATCCTCCTCCAGGACATCTTCGTCTTTGAGCAGACGGGCGTCGTCGAGGGCAAGATCGAGGGCCGCCTGAAGCCGACCGGCGTTCGGCCGACGTTCATGGCGAAGCTCAAGGCCAGCGGCATCCCGCTGCCGCCAGGGGAGTACGGCATCCCGCCCGAGGATCCCACGCACCCGACCCACCAGCCGAAGGGGCGATGGGCCGTTGGTGGGGCCGCCGAGAAGCCGGACCCTTCGCGCCCCCTCGTCGGCTCGGGCCGCGTCGTCACGGCCGGCGGCATGGTCTACGTCACGGCGATCGGGCCCGTCGATCCCGAGACCGGCCTGGTCGTCGGCCTCGCGATCAAGGAGCAGACGCGCCAGTGCCTGCGCAACCTGAAGGCGAGGTTGGAGGCGGCGGGCAGCTCGCTGGACCGGGTCGTCTGGGCGAACTGGTCGCTGCGGGACCCGTCGGAGTTCGACGTCTTCAACGAGGAATGGGTGCGCGCATTCCCGGGTGACGCGCCGATCGGTCAGGGGACCCTCATGCCGCCCCTGCTGCGCAGGGCGGGTTTCCGAGTCTCGATCGGGGTGATCGCCCAGGCCGGCGTGGCCGACGAGGCGGCCGTGCCGGACGTGCCGGACCTGGCGGGCCTGGCGGCCGATACCGGCGTCACGGCGCCGCCGCCCGCGGGTCGGAGAGCCGCCGCGGACTGAGCGCCCGCCGCCCGGGGCAGCTGCGCCCATGGTGTCAAACCGCGCGGACTGTGCCGCGAGGGGACATATGATGCCCGGGGCTCGGAAGTCGACTGGCACGAGGACGGAGGGGCCAGGGGCCCGGTCCGCGCGAATTGAGAGGCGCCAGTCGCCATCGCCGGCGTCCGAGCGAACCCCCATGGGAGGCCGATGCAGGCGCACGACGCGAAAGTCCGTGCATTCTCGGAGCGACTCGCCGCGTCGCCGTGCTGCGCGGCGATCACGGCCCCCTCGCGACTCGACGAGGCCCTGGAGAGTGGCGTACCGATCGTGTTCGTGCTGCGCGCCGATGGCCTGGCCCTCCGCCCCGTGGTTCGCCGGATCCATGACGCCGGCAAGCTCGTCGCGGTCCACCTCGACCTGGTCGACGGGATCCGGCCGGACGCGGCCGGCATCGGGTGGCTGGGCCGGGCGTCGGTCGACGCCGTGATCAGCTCGAAGGGCCAGCTCATGCCGGCGATCCGCCGCGCCGGCCTCGTCGCCATCCACCGGCTGCTGCTGATCCGGCAGAGCCTCGTCGACACGGCGGTGCGCGCCGTCTCGACGTCGGGCGCCGATTTCGTGGAGGTCCTGCCCGGCGTGATCCTGCCCGAGGTGGCCGACCTCCTCGCTCAGATCCGCGCTCCCCTCCTGGCTGGTGGCTTCATCAGGACCGAGGCAGAGGCGAGGGCGGCGCTGGCGGCGGGTGCCGCCGGCGTGACCACCAGCACCCTCGCCCTCTGGCGGGCCGACCTTGGCTAGCCGGATCGGCGAGCTCGTGCCGCGCGTCCTGGCCGCCTGCGACGGCCGCGCGGCGCTGGACCTGCCCGGGCCGGTCGCGCCCATCCTGCTGCGGGACCTGGACCTCACCACGCTTGCCGGCATGGGATCGGCGCGCCCACCGTGCGCCCTCGATCTCGATTCGGTGGACGGCCTGAACCCGGACGCGGCAGCCGTTCGCTACGTGATCGAAGATCTGGGCATCGGGACGATCGCGACCCGCCGGCCGGCCGTCGCCGCGCGAGCGGCGGAAGTCGGTGGACTCGGCCTCCTGCATGTCTTCGCGTTCGACTCGACGGGGTTGCGCCGCACGCTCGAGGCGCATCCCGGCGGGCCGCGGGTCGGCACGCTGGTCTCGCCGGGACTGGTGCTGTCGCATCTCGGCGCGGACGAGCTGGCGCGGCTGCCCCGACCACTCGTGGCGTACGGCCTCATCGGCACGCCGGCGCGCGCCCGCGCACTGCTCGCGATCGCCGATACGGTGGTGGTTCGGCCCGACATCGCGGCGTTGCTGCTGGCGGAGGAAGGTCCGGCCGAGCGACCGTGACCACCGGGCCGGGCCGGAAACGCGCCGCGACAGGCTCCGCGCGGGCCGCCAGCCGGCACGACAGGCTGCAGGCCACTTGACAGCAGGGGTCGCCGTCGCCTAGAACATGCACAGCCTCAGTCACCGGGACTAGGATTCGGACAAGTCCCCGCTTCTGGCATCGTGCCGGAGCGGGTTTTTGTTTGCCGAGAGCGAGGCCGGACCCAGGAGGGTCATCGCCGATGGCTTCCGACGCCCGGATGGCCTACCGCCGCCCGAGCATTCCGGCGCGTGCCTCGACCCGTGAACGGTCGATCGAACCGTCGATGCCCGGCCAGGAGTGGCGCGACCGGGCGGGCTGGTCGGATCCGCAGCGGCTGGCCCTCGCCGGGGCCGCCGGAGAGGGCCTGCGGACCACGCTGGCGCTGATCGGTGGCTACGGCCAGAGCCTGCTCCACCTCGCGCTCGATGACGACACGCGCCGGCGCTGTTCGGAGGGACTGCTGGCCGCCGCCGACTCCCTTGCCGAGCTCACCGATCGCATCCTCGAGCTGGCGCTGAGCCGCGATGGGTCGCCCCAGCTCCGCCGCCACCCCGTCGCCGTGGACTGGCTCGCCGGCCGTCTCGAGCGACCCGCGGCAGGGACCGGCGAGGCCGGGAGCGTCCGCTATCTGGCCACGACGGGGCTCTCGTTCGTCGACGTCGATCCGCTGTGGATCGGCCACGCGCTCCGCCTGCTCGTCGCTCGCGTGCGCCGGCGGGCGGGCCCGGGCTCCGTGGTCGAGATCCATGCCCGCGACGCCGGCACCACCGTCATCCTTGGCATCCGGACCGAGGGACCGGATGACCGCCGGCAGGCGGGCACGCCCGCCCCCGAGGAAGCGCGTCCTGCGGTGAGCAGTTCCGCGGACGAGGACGACGAGCTCGCCCTGTGCCGGTGGATCGTGGAGGCGAACGGCGGTGAGCTCTGGCTCGAGGCGGACGGTGGACCGGGTGCGGTCACCCTGCGCCTTCCCGCCCGGCCCCGGCCGGTGCTGACATCGCCTGGAGCCTGACGGCCCGCGTCTCGGCCCCTGATCAAGGTATCTGGCCCTCGCACCGGTCCCCGCGCGTGCGGGCGGGACCGCTCCTTGGCGCAGCGCGTCAGTCGCGGACGACGATGTTGACGAGGCGACCGCCGCCGGCATGGATGACCCGCTCCGGGGGCCGGCCCGCGAGCAGGGCGGCGATGCGCGGCCGGGCCAGGACCAGGGCTTCGATCTCGGCATCGGCGAGGCCGACCGCAACCTCCACCTTGTCGCGGATCTTGCCGTTGACCTGGATGGGGACTTCGCGCGTCGCGACGGCCGCCACCGCGGCGTCCACGGTCGGCCAGGCCTCCCGGTGGATCGATCGCCAGGCGTCCCCACGCGCCGCCAGCCGGCGCGACCACAGCTCCTCGGTGAGGTGAGGCGCGGCCGGAGCAAGCATGAGCAGGAGCAGTCGTACGGCCTCGTCCCAGGCCTCGCTTCCCGCGGCCTCCGTTCCCCGGTAGCGGTACAGCAGGTTGGCCATCTCCATGAGCTTGGCGACCATCGTGTTGAAGTGGAACGCTTCGTAGTCCGCCGTGACCGCCGCGAGCGTCCGGTGGGCGGCGCCGCGCAGCGTCCGCCCGGCAGCCGCCGCATCCTCGCCCTTCGGCAGCCGCCCGCCCTCCGGATCACCCGGCTCGGTGCCGTGCGGATCCAGGGCCAGTGTCCAGACGCGGTTCAGGAAGCGGGCGACGCCGCCGATCCCGGTCGGGCTCCACGGGCCGCCCTGGTCCCACGGTCCCATGAACATCAGGAAGAGGCGAACCGTGTCGGCGCCGTACTGGCGGACCAGCTCGTCCGGGTCCTGGACGTTGCCCCGGCTCTTGCTCATGCGCTCGCCATCCGCGCCCAGGATCTGGCCCTGGTTGAACAGGCGGCGGAACGGCTCCCGCTCGCCGACGAGGCCGCAGTCCGCCATCGCCTTGGTGAAGAAACGGCTGTAGAGCAGGTGCATGACGGCGTGCTCGGCGCCGCCGGTGTACTGGTCGACGGGCGTCCAGCGATCGACGAGCGCGCGATCGACCGGACCTTCCTCGAAGCCCGGCGCGAGGTACCGGAACCAGTACCAGGACGAGTCCACGAAGGTGTCCATGGTGTCTGTCTCGCGGTGGGCCGGCCCGCCGCAGCGGGGGCAGGCAACGTCCAGGAAGGCCGGGTCGTGGCGCAGTGGGTTGTCGCCGGAGCCCTGGTAGTCGACCGTCTCCGGCAGCCGCACGGGAAGCTGGTCGTCCGGCACCGGCACGATGCCATCGGTGGCGCAGTAGATCACCGGGATCGGTGTGCCCCAGTACCGTTGCCGGCTGATCAGCCAGTCGCGGATCCGGTACGTCACGGCGGCCGTGCCTTCGCCGCTGGCCCCGAGGTCGGCGGTGATCGCGCGGATCGCCGTCGGCGCGTCCATACCGTTGTAGCGGCCGGAGTTGACGAGAACGTCGTCGCCGGTCTTCGAGACGTACGCCGCCGCGAACTCGTGCTCGACCCCGACTTCCGCCGCCGGACGGATGACTTCCTGGATCTCCAGCCCGAACTGCCGGGCGAAAGCGAAGTCGCGCTCGTCGTGGGCGGGCACGGCCATGATGGCGCCCGTGCCGTAGCCGGCCAGCACGTAGTCGGCGATCCAGAGCGGGATCCGCTCGCCGTTGACGGGGTTGATCGCGTCGGCCCCGAGCGGGACCCCGGTCTTGTCGCGCTCGGTGGAGAGGCGCTCGATCTCGGTCTCGCGCCGCGCCTGCTCGACGTAGGCGTGAACAACCTCGCGCTGGCCCGGCGAGGTTAGGTGCTCCACCAGGGGGTGCTCCGGGGCCAGGACCATGAACGTCGCCCCGAACAGCGTGTCCGGCCGGGTCGTGAACACGCGGATCTCGTCACCGCCCGGGATGTGCGTATCGGGCGCGCTGCGGAAGACGACTTCGGCACCCTCGCTCCGCCCGATCCAGTTCGTCTGCATGATGCGGACGGGATCCGGCCAGTCGATGCCGGTGAAGTCGAGCAGCTCGTCGGCGTACTTCGTGATCCTCAGGAACCACTGGTCGAGGTCGCGCTTCTCGACCTTCGCCCCGCAGCGCCAGCAGCGGCGCTCGGCGCCCTCGACCTGCTCTCGCGCGAGCGTTCCGTCGTTCGGGCACCAGTCCACGGGTGACTTCGCCCGGTAGGCGAGCCCGGCTTCCAGAAAGCGCAGGAACATCCACTGGTTCCAGCGGTAGTAGGCGGGGTCGCAGGTGACGACCTCGTGCTCCCAGGAGAACGTGGCGCCCATGGTCCGGAACTGGCGCCGCATGTTGTCGATGTTGCGCATCGTCCATTCATATGGATGGACGCCGTTCCTGATCGCCGCGTTCTCGGCGGGCAGCCCGAACGCATCGAAGCCGATGGGCAGGAAGACGTTCTTGCCGTGCATCCGATGGAAGCGGGCCAGGGCGTCGGTCGGCGTGACGATGTACCAGTGCCCGATGTGCAGGTCACCCGATGGGTACGGGTACATCGTGAGGAGGTAGAACCTGGGCCGCAACCCGTCGGTGAGGTCCGCCAGGTGCAGCCCGAGCTCGTCCCAGCGCGCCTGCCAGCGCGGCTCGATGGAAGCCGGGTCGTAGCGCTCGATCCTGGTCCGTTCCGTGGTCACGCGGGCTGCCTCATATACGCGACGACCCCTCGCCGCCGAGGCGAGGGGTCGGGTCTGCGGCGAACGTCAGGGGCTGGTGGAGCTACGGGGATTCGAACCCCGGACCTTCTGAATGCCATTCAGACGCTCTTCCAGCTGAGCTATAGCCCCACAGGTCCGCGGGGGAGGATAGCACGCGTCGGGTACTGGAGATGCTATCGGGTGGGTACTGGAGTTGGTGAGTGGCTCGACGTCGCCTCGCCGGTGCCACGCGGTCCCGGACCATCGGCCGGCTCGCGACGCCGTGCCGGCCGGGATAGAGTCACGGCGTGCAGCCCATCGCCCCTCGACGTCATTTCCGCGCCGCCTATTCGCGCGCCATCGTCCTGGCGCTCCTGGTCCCGATCGTCGCGGCGGCCTGCTCGCCGGCCCCGACCCCGACGCAAGGTTCGGCAGATGTGCCCGCCTCGGCGTCGGCCCAGGTCTCGGCGAACCCGGCCGCCACCCCGACACCCACGCCCGCGCCCACGCCCACTTCCACGCCGACGGCAACCCCCACTTCCACGCCGACGGCCACGCCCTCCCCAACGCCGACGGCCACACCCGCCGCCCGGGACATCGCCGGTTGCCCCGGGAAGACGCGGTCCGGCCACCCGGTCGGGGCGTCCAGGCTGTCGATCTCCCGCAACTGGGCCGGCTACGTGGCGACGTCGCCGGCCGCAGGCGCCAGCTGCGTCGAGGCGACGTGGGTCGAGCCGTCGATCAGCTGCCCGTCGAAGGGGACGCGGGCGGTCGCGATCTGGGTCGGCATCGGTGGCTTCAGCGAGGCCGCGCTCGTGCAACTCGGGACCGAGGCCTCGTGCCGCAATGGCGTGCTGGTCCGCGTGTCGTGGCGGGAGTCGCTGCCCCAGGAAAAGTCGGTGGTCCCGACCGACCTCCAGGTGCGGTCTGGTGACCGGATCCACGCCCAGGTGCTCTGGCTGGGCGGGTCCCGCTACCAGCTCTCCATGGTCAACCTGAGCAACGGCCAGGCGTTCTCGAAGGTGGTCGCGAACCGGTCGCTTCGGCGGACGTCGACCGAATGGGTGGTCGAGGCACCCGCCGTCGGCTGCCCGGTGAACTGCCAGATCCTGTCAATGCCGCGCTTCTCGACGGTCACCTTCTCCAGGGTCGCGACCACGTGGCGCGGCGTGCTCCAGCCGCTCGATGGCTCCAGCTTCACCCACCAGCGCATCAGGATGGTCACCGCCGGCGGCTCGACCCGAGCCGAGGTCACCTCGACCTCCAGGGACGGCCACACCTTCAAGGTCACCTGGCGCCGCGCCTAGGCGCGGCGCCGGCGCCTCACGGACCGGACGAAGGAGAAGCCTCGGCCGCTCCCACGTTGATGTGGAAGAAGAAGCTGGCGGGCCAGCCGCGGCGGTCCGGGTCGACGAGCGTCACTTCGATCCGCACCACCTGGTCGCCGGCCTCCAGCGGGCCGATCCCGACGGTGCCGACCTGCGGTCGATCGGCGCCCGAACTCGATGAACTCGAGGAACCGACTCTCGCGACGGAGTACTCGGACTCGCACAGACCGTCGGGGAGCACCAGGCGCCAGGTCGAATCCTCGCTGCCCCCAACGCCCTGCGGCCCGGCCAGCGGCGGCTGGGCGGCGGCGATGGATCCCGGGGCCGGTTTGCCGTCGAAGGTTCCTGCCGGTAGCGTGGCCGCGTCGATCACGCCGGGCGTTGGCGTCTGGCCGGGAGCGCTGACGAGGCCGATCTGGCGGACCATGTCGATGGTCGGGCCGATGCAGGCCACGGCGGTCGGCTGGCCGACGAGCACGGCGTAGGCGAGCTGCTCGCGCGGGTCCACCGGCTGGCGCTCGACGACGAGGAGCGTCTCGCCGCCGACGGCCGGGGGAAGGTCGACGAGCGAACTCGTCCTCGCGACAGGCCCGTCCGCGCAGGCCACGCTGACCCAGCGATCGGCGGCGATCGGCGGCGCGCCTCCCGCGGCCGATGCCTGAGCGGCGGCCATGCGCAGCGACCCGCGGCCCGTGCAGGCGACAGCCGCCATGACCGCTCCGGGTCGAAGCGGCGGCGAGCTCTGATCGCCGAAGTGGAACACGCTGTCCGCTGGCGCGGTGGCGCTGCCCGCCCGGGCCATCCACGGCACGACGATCGTGTGCCCGAGCAGGTCGCTCGGATCCGGCGCACCCCCGAGGATGAGCTGCGACGCGAGCGGAGCCGACGGCCCGGGGAAAGGGCTCGGGCCGGGCCCGGCGACCGTGACATGGAAGAGGAGCGTCACGGCCTCGCCCGTCGGCGGTTCGCTCGCGGGCGGCGTTGCGAGATCCCCCGAGCTCGGGATCTCGACCGGCGCCGGGCTGGGGCTGGCCATCGGGCCGGCCGCGGCCGGAACGAGGCGGACTCTCACGATCCAGTCGCCGGCCGGCGGCGCCGCGATCGCGTGCACGCCTTCACCCATGCCCGTCTCCGCTCCAGCAAGTGCGAGGGGGCTCGCCGATGGGTCACCGACCTGGACCGCGTCAGTCGTGACCCAAGCCGCGCAGCCGGCCGCCGGCAGCGTGAGTCGCAGCCCTGCCGACGTCGTGGCGTTGGCCGCCGGCATGGCGCCGACGTCGGCGGGCCGCCAGCCGCTCCCGGGGGCGATGAGCCCGGCCCTCGGGGCGCCGTCCGGGTAGGCGGACAGGACGGCCGCAGTCATCGTACGGGACTGCCCGTCGCATGCGGCGGGCTGGGCGCTCACCACCGGGATCGACGCTGCCTGTGCCCACCCGGCGAACCGATCGCCGTCCGGCAGGGTCCGGTAGGCGCCGGTCGACCCGTCGACGAGGAGATCGCTGGAGCCGTCATGGAGCGCCAGGGTGCGACCGTCCGCTCCGACGCCGGCGATGGCCGCTGCGGCGCTGTCGCCATCCCATGGCACGCTTCCAGGACGGGAGCCGCGGCCCGGGCCGTCGAGGTGGAGCAGATCCAGCCGTCGGTCGACCGAGATGAGCGCCCACATCCCGAGGCCCGCCGCGTCCCACGCCGGCCGCCCGACCACCTGCTCGTCGGGGCCGATGATCCACCAGGCGACCTCGTCGGAGTTGGCGGTCAGCTGCATGTAGGTGCCGACACCCTGGACCTGGAGGCCGCTCGCGTCGCTGACGATCGTGGCCGACCGCCCGTTCAGCGCGTTGCGCCGCGCCAGGCCGGTCGTGGAGAAGAGCGCCGCCGGTTGCCCCGGGACGAACGCGGCGCTGCCGCCGCCCCCGGCAACGTCGAGCTGGCCGGGCGTCACCGTGAACTGGCTGGGGTCGCTGCGCACGACGATGAGCCGGCCGTCGGCGCTCCACGTCACGTCCTCACCGAGGCGGGTTGCCGGATAGGTGGCGGTGCCAAGGTCCAGTGACCGGACCTCGGCGGTTCTCGCCTCGACAAGCCAGGACGGGGCCACGAACAGTCGCGCGGCGGGCCCCCAGCTCATGTCGACTCCTCGACCGAGCGGCCCGCTCTCGGCACCCTGGACGCGGATCGGCGCGCGATCGGGGTGGGCCAGGTCGTAGACGAGCACGATGCCCGTGGCCGTCCCAGCGCCGGACGGCATCACGCCGAGCGCGAGGTAGCCCTCCGGGTCGTAGGCGGCGGACGCGCTCGCGGAGCCCAGCGCGACGTGCGCGGGATCGATGCCGGCGCCGAGCGACGCCAGCGCGTCCGGCACCCTCGCGATCAGGCGCGGGGGCCCGCTCATCGAGACCGCCTCCACGACGAGGGCACGTGGCCCACCCCCCAAATCGTCGAACCGCACGGCGACGGCCTCGGCCCGCGCGGCGGGCGAGGCCGCCGGTCCGATGATGCGGTCGATCACGAGCGGCACCGCCGTGACGCCGATCGCGACGATCAGCACGGCCGCCAGTCCGGCCAGCAGCATCCACCCGTACCGTCGCTCCCGCTCCCGCGCCGCGACCCTGGCCCGCACGTCCGCGCCGGTGATCGAGAGGTGCAGCGTCGCGACCTCGACGCGCAGGGCGTCCGCGAGCGCCGCCTCGACGCGCGCGAGATCGCCGTCCGACCACCGGTCAGCCACGGAGGGCCTCCCGTTCGAGTGGCGCGCCCTGGCGCTCGTCGAGGGCGGCCCGCAGGCGTGTCAGGGCCTCGCGGAGCTGCGTCTTGACCGTGTTCGGGCGGGTCCCCATCGCCGCGGCCACGTCCTCCACCGACAGGTCCGCGTAATAGCGCAGGGCAACGGCCGCGCGGGTCCGGGGCGGCAGGGTCGCGACCGCGGCCGACAGGCTCAGCCGGATCGAGACATCACGCGCCAGGTCGTCAGCGGAGGGTTCGGGCACGGATTCCAGGGTCACGACACGGCCCTGGGACCGGCGTCGCGACAGCGCCCGGTTGGTCGCCACGCGAAGGAGCCATGGCCGCAGGGCGCCGGGGTTGCGGATCGAGGACGCTCGCTCCCATGCCGTCTCCAGCGTCTCGGCCAGCACATCCGACGCGTCGTCACGGTCTCGCAGGATGAGGTAGGCCACGGCCTGGATCTCCCGTCCGTGCTCGGCGAGGAGCCGATCGAGGGCCTGTGGCCTGCGCTGCCGCAGGTCGTCCACGATCGTCGACTCCACCCCGAACCTCCAGCGCCGTTGCCGGGACGCCCGTTGGGCCGGGGCGTCATCCGGTGCCCGCGCTCGAACAATAGACGCACGGCGTCACCGATTCGGGTGACTGCGCGCCGCAAGTCGATCGACTGGGCCGCGGCGGCGTGTGGCACGATCGCCGGCGTGGTACGGCAGCCTGCCTCGCGATCGCGCTCCGGCTCCGCCAGGATCGTCGAACAGTCGTTCGTCGCGACGCTGCCGGGCGGCGACCTGCCGTACGTCCTGCGCCGGTCGGTTCGAGCGCGGCGCCTGCGGGTCACCGTCGATCCCATCCGCGGCGTCATCGCCACGATGCCGATCCGCACGGCCGAGGCGCGGGCCCGGTCGCTCGTCGAGCCGTTCCTGGCGGATCGTGAGCCCTGGCTGCGCCGCCACCTCGCGCGCCACGAGGCCGCGATGGCCGCCTTCGGCGACGGAGATGTCGCGGACGGATCGCTGGTCCCGTTCCTTGGCGAGCCACACCGGCTCCGGGTCGTGCGGGGCGCAGCGCACTCGCGCACGCGCATCGAGCGGGTCGGCGCCGAAGCCCGGGACGAGCTTCTCGTGACGCTGGCCGTTTCGGAGCGACGTGATCTCGGGGTCATCCTGGAGGCCTGGTTCCGGGTCCGGGCCCGGGCGGCCGTCGAGGCGGCGATCGCCCACCATGCGCCCGCCCTCGGCGTCAACCCGACAGCCGTGACGGTCCGCGACCCGCGCACGCGATGGGGCAGCGCTTCGCGTGGCGGCCGGCTGATGCTGGCCTGGCGGCTCGTGCTGGCACCGCCGGCGGTCCTCGAGACGGTCGTCGTCCACGAGCTCTGCCACCTGCGCGTCTTCGGCCACGGGCCGGGCTTCTGGGATCTCGTCTCCAGCCGGATCCCCGACCAGGCGAGGCATCGTCGGTGGCTCCGGGACCACGCCGCGGCGCTGCACGCCACCCTGGCCGGATCGCCCGCCGCCCGGCCACCCGCCGGACAAGCAACCGTTGTTCCGTGACACCAGCCGTGCCATCCTGTCAGGACGCCATCAGCCGGGCGTGGCATGGTACGGACAGCGCCGGACGGTCGCAGCCTGGCGCCTTTACGTGATCCCAAGAGGCACAGGTGCACACGATGCTCATCGAACCCGCTCCCGTCCGACCCAGCGGCCGGACGAGGCTGCCGGTGGCGCTTGCCGTCATCGGCATGCTCATCGGCGTCGGCGCGTTCGCCATCGCCGCGACCGTCGGGCCGTCGAACGCGCCCGCGCCCGTGGCCGGTGCCGCGGCGAACGCCGCGCTCGACCAGGCCGCGGTCGATGCCAGTCCGGGGGACGGTGCCTGGCAGGCCCCTGCCGGGGCTGTCGGCCCCAACGGCGGGTTCCTCGGTGGGCGCGGGACGCCGATGATGGGCGCCGGCGGGCCGGGCCTCGGATTCGGGCGCGGCGGAATGCTCGGCGGCGCCATCTCGATCACGAAGATCGACGGATCCAAGCTGTCGCTGGCCACCGCTGACGGCTGGACGCGCACGATCGACGCGACGGGCGCCACGATCACCAGGGCGGGCAAGACGATCGCGGTGACGGACCTCGCCGTCGGTGACCAGATCGCCTTCCGCGAGGCGCGCCAGTCCAACGGCTCGTTCACGATCACGGCCATCACCGTCGTCGTGCCCCAGGTCGCCGGAACCGTGAAGGCCGTGAGCGGCAGCACCGTGACGATCACCCTTCGCGACGGTTCGACCCAGGACATCACCGTCACCGGCTCGACCACCTACACCCTCGGCGGACAGGCGGCCGACAAGTCGGCCGTCACGGTTGGTGCGCAGGTCTCCGCCCAGGGCACGAAGGCGTCGAACGGGACGTTCACCGCCCTGGCCATCAACGTGCAGCCGAACCGCCTGGTCGGAACGGTGACGGCGACGACCTCGAGCACGATCACGGTCAAGACTTCGGACGGAACGTCGGTCACGGTCAACGTCGACGCGAAGACCACCTACCGCGTCAACGGCGTGACGAGTCCCACGATCAAGAACGTCGCCACCGGCGCCGTCGTGGTCGCAACCGGGCGGCGCTCGTCGAACACGACCTTCCAGGCCACCGCGGTCTGGTCCCTGCCTGCGGGCACTCCCGGCATCGTCCCCGGCTTCCGGGGCGGCATGGGCGGCCGCGGCGGCGGCAGTTGGGGCTCCGGGATGCATCCGGGCGGGGGCTTCGGACCGGCGGCGACGCCCGCGCCGAGCGCCGGGGCCGGCGCTTGAGCTGACGCTCGAACTGCACGGATCCAGCAGCGGAGCCGGCGCCGCCACAGCCGGCTGCTGACGCTCGAACCGGGCCCGGCGGCATAGCTCGGGCCGACGATGGCGCTGCGACCTGAGGTCGCGCGGGCCGAACGCACGCGTACCGGCGACCGGCTCCGCGTCCTCCTGGCTATCGGAGCAACGTGTCGATCAGGTCGTCGGACGGCGGGTGAATCGCCTCGACCTCGTCCTCCGCCGCCTCTTCGGCGGTGCGACGGTCCGGGGCATCGCCTTCGGCCAGGACTCTGCCGCACGGTGCGACGACCTGCCAGTGCCAGCGCGGAGTCGCCGGCCCGTCCGGGCCGGCCATGCCGCGGGCGCAGGATCCCTGGACGGGCACGGCGGCGTCGCGGGCGGGCGATCCGTCCGGCGGGGTGACCCCGTCCGGCGGGGTGACCCCATCCGGCGCCGCCGGCTGCTCGACCAGCAGGTCGCGGCCGTGGAGGTGGGCCGCGAAGGCGAGCGAGATGCCCGGGTGACAGCTGGTGGGACGCCACGTAGCGAAGAGCATCCGACACCTCCCGCGGGCACGGCCGCGCGTCTCGTCACGATGGGTGGCCCGGCGGGCGGCGGCAAGAGTCGGAAGCCCCGAAGGCGGGGGCCCGGAGATCGATGGCGCCTCTCTCCATCGGCCATGGCCGGCTCGTGCGCAGGCGTCGCGACGTCGTCCCGCAGCACGCCCGGCGGTCCGGCCGTGCTCCGCTACCGGGGCGCGACCTCGAGCGGCTGATCCGGAACGCTGGACGGCTCGTGGTCGCGGCGCGTCTCCGGGAGAAGCAGGCTGAAGAAGGCGCCCAGGACGACGAACGCGAGCGCCGTGTACCCGGCCAGGTGGGTCGCCGACACGAACGCATCTTCGACCGCCGGGACCGTCCGCGGCAGGGCCGCGAGGAACGCCGGATCCGCGAAGCAGCCTGCCTCGTCGGGCGGGAGCGTTCCGAGGCCGGCGAACGCCGTACCCTCCGCGGCCGTCGGGTGCTTCAGGGCCGGCAGGATCTGGCCGGCCGACTCGTCGACGAGCGTCACGACCAGCTCGCGGCATTGCGGGGAAACATCCGGGAGGGCCGTCGCGAGGTTGTCCCGGCTGCTGCTCGCGAGCGTGGCGAACAGCACCGTGCCGATGATCGCCACGCCCAACGCCGAGCCGACCTGGCGCATCGTGGAGTTCGTGCCCGAGGCGAGGCCGGAGCGACTCCCCGGGATGTCCGAGAGGACGATGCTGGTCAGCTGGGCCGTGGCGAGGCCGACGCCGATGCCATAGACGAACAGCGGCCCCGCGAGGAGGAGCCCGCTCGTGTCCTTGCCGATCAGGAATGTCGTCGCGAGGATGCCGACGGCCTCGAGCGCCATCCCCAGGGTCACGGCCCGTCGCGGGCCCGAGCGCCCCGCGACGCTCACCGCGAGCGGCGCCGCGACGAACGAACCCATCGCCAGCGCCAGGAAGGCGAGGCCCGTCTCGAAGGCCGTGTACCCGATGACGCCCTGGAGGAACAACGGGAGCGCGAACAGCAGGCCGAACTCGCCAAGGCTCACGATCGTGCCCGCGAGGTTGCCGTAGCGGAACGCCGGAAAGACCCACAGGGAGAAGTCGAACAGGAAGAACCTCCCTGCGCGTTGCCTCCGGATCTCGACGACGCCGAACAGGAGCAGGGCGACGACGCCGGTGCCGATGGCGATGGCGACGATGGAGATCGACGCCGACGGCCATGTCCAGCCCAGGACGGCAAAGGGATGGCTCGCGACGGGCGCCAGCCAACCATAGGTTCGCCCCTCGATGAGGCCGAAGACCACGCCTCCGAGGCCGACCGTGACGAGCACGAAGCCGGGCAGGTCGAATCCCAGCCGCGAGTCCTCGTCGCGTGACTCGCCGATGTAGACGAGCGTGCCGATGACCGCAAGGAGCCCGACCGGCAGGTTGAGGAAGAACGCCCAGCGCCAGGACAGGTTCGTCGTGAGCCAGCCGCCGAGGAGCGGGCCGATCGCGGCCATGCCGCCGATCACGGCGCCCCAGACGCCGAAGGCGATCGCGCGATCCCGCCCCCGGAAGTTGGCGTTCAGGATCGACTGTGTGGCCGGGAGGATCATCGCCCCGCCAAGGCCCTGGCCAAGCCGGGCCCCGATGAGCATCTCGCCACTGCTCGCCACGCCCGCGACCATCGAGGCCAGCACGAACAGGGCGAGGCCCGCGAGGTACATGGCGCGGCGGCCGAGGACGTCGCCCATCCGGCCCAGCGTGACGAGGAGCGCGGCAAAGACGAGGGTGTAGATGGTGTTGATCCACTCCGCCGCGGTCGAGTCGAGCTTCAGATCGCGGATGATCGACGGGACCGCGACGTTCACGATCGTCGCGTCGACGATGATCATCGCGACGCCGAGGCTCAGCATCGCCAGCCCCAGCCATCGCCCCCGGCCCGCCGTGTGCATCGAAACCGACTCGAGGTCCTGGCTCGTCATCGCTCTCCTTGTTCCTGCGCATCCGGTCGATTCGGCACCGGGGATCATCGTGCCGTGCGAGCTGGATACTTTCTCCACACAATGGTTTCGCTCGGATCATACATGGCGCGACGCGACGCTGCGTGCGGACCCTCCCGGGCCCGGCCGGCGATGACGACGGCGTCACAGGGGGCGGTATCGGCGCACCGCGCCATCCCGGCCCATCCGGCAGTCCGGTAGCCTGGTCGTGCAGGAACAATCGCCCGGTCGCGCGTGGCGCGGGACGCCTACCCCGGCAGGTTCGCCTTGGTCGGCTGCGGTTGCGCCGCTGGAAGGTCCTCGGCGGCGGAGCCCGGCCGCGGACGACTGGCGCGCGGCAGTTCGTCGACCGCATGCATGAGGAAGGTCCGCACCGCGGCTCGGCCGGCACCGTCGAGCGAGGCGAGCGCGCGGTCGATGGCCTCGGTGCGCCAGAGGTACGCGCGTTCAACAATCTCGGTCGCGCTCGCGGTGAGGGCGACGTGGACGATGCGGCGGTCCGTCCTGTCTGGCGTGCGAACCGCCATCCCGGACGCCTCCAGCTCCGAGACGACCCGGCTCGCCCAGCCCAGCGAGATGCCGAGCCCCCCGGCGAGCTCACCGATCGTGCGCGTGCCACTCCGCCCCAGGTGCATCGCCGCACGGATGGCGTGCGGAGACACGGGCGTCCGCTGCCTGGCCTCGTCGCCGTGCGCCGTCAGCACCTCGCTCGCGTCGACGTCGCGCGTGGCATACACGACGTGGATCAGCTCGACGAGCAGCTGGCTGACGTCGATCGCGTCGGTCGACGGCTGCGTGGCCGCGACGTCGGCCGAACCGTCAACGGTCGGCGACGCCGACGGCGACGGAGGATCGGCATGCCTGACCATGGATGGCATCGTAGAGAAACCGATGCGTTCCCGCGAACCGTCCGGGGTGCGCGCTCGACACCCATCTCCCGTGTACGGCCGTGGAGCGAGAAAATGGTGGAGATGAGGGGACTCGAACCCCTGACCCCCGCGATGCGAACGCGGTGCTCTCCCAGCTGAGCTACATCCCCACGCGAAGCGGGACCCGCGCGCTGGGGCGGGATCGCCGGCCGAGAGTGTAGCACCTCGATCTGCCGCCTCCGGGGCGGGGACCTGCCCGCCGATCGCACGTTCCGGCTGCTCGAGATCCGGCGCACCGCCCCGGCGGAGGCCCGCCGTGGCCGGGGCCCCTCTGGCCGGCGCAGGACGTGCCGCCGGGTCAGCGCCTGGGTCGCACCTGGTACCGGATGACGGTCTTCTGGGTCTCCGCGCCGGGTCGGGACTGGTACTCCTCCTCGTGGGGCCCGGCGATCTCGAAGCCCTGGTCCTCGATGTAGGCCGTCAGCATGGCGATCGTGGGCTCCTCCTCCTCCGAGTATTCGCCGAGGTGGAGGATCTGGGCGACGGTTCCGTAGTCCCAGGTCTCCACGGCCACAGGGATCGACGGATCCTTCTGGACCAGGTCGGCGGTGTCGTCGGGGACGGGCAGAGCCCAGGCCGCGGTCCAGGCGTCCCGGGGCACGGCCCGCCAGTTGGGTCCCGCGAACCAGCGCGCCCGGGGCGGCTCGATGCGGAAGTCCCGGCCATCCTTCTTGCGGGCGAACTTGAGGGGGTAGACGGCGCCGTAGAGGGCCGGGAACACCCTTGGTCCCAGCTCGTTGGGATCGCCCGTGGTCCGAACCACGGCCATCGTCCTCGGCGGGAGCTCCACGATCTGGGGCACGAACGGCTTCATCTTCGGGGCGGGCATCGGCGACTCCTCTCCACGCTCGTCCAGCGTAGTGCGACGGGAGCGGGTCGCGCAGCGGATCGGCGCGGACCCGGCCGCCTGCCCGCGCGGGCGGGTGGGCGGGATGCGAAGCGCCAGGCGCCGCTAGCCGCAGCGGCAATAATTCCTGCGCTCGCGAGGCCATGGCCGTCTCGCCGACGTGCCGGGGCGCTCGTCACCGGCATGAACGCACGAACGTGCGTCCGTTCCGGCACAGCTTTGCGTGGTGGATCGCTCCGTCCCGACCGAACGCACCGAAGATGCACCGGAGCGGCACGAGGGAGCGGCACGGGGGAGCGGCACGAGGGAGCGGCACGAGGGAGCGGCACGGGGGAGCGGCACGGGGGAGCGGCACGAGGGGAGCGGCACGAGGGGCTCGGTGGGGGAGGTTCGCGTTCGGTCGGCTCTTCTCATGATCGAACAGATGTTCTATCATTGGCAATCCGATGGACCGCCAGCTCGATCGCGCGGCCGCTCTCGCCTCCCTCCGGGAGCGCTGTGGTTCGGCAGCTCCGCGACCGGCGACGGAAGTCTTCGGCGCGCTCGCCGCGGCCCCGCTGCCGGTCCCAGGGCGGGGTGGCGGCGCCATGCCCGCGCCCGACGGTCCGACCCTGGCGCCCCGGCGTCCGATCTCCGTGCCGGGCCGGCCCGCTCTCGTGCCGTTGCCGGGCTTCGGACCGGCGCCGGCGGCTCGGCCGCGATCGGTCGACCCGGACCGGGTCCTGCCGACGGGATTCCCGGAGCTGGACGCGTTGCTCGCCACGGGCGGCCTGCCCCGGGCAGGGACGGTGGCGCTCGCCGGGATGGGTTCCAGCGGGGCGACCACCATCGCGCTTCGGGCCGTGGCGGGGGCCCAGGGCGCGGGGTGCCTGGCTGCCTGGATCGACCTTTCGCTGAGCCTGGACCCGGTGGAGGCCGTCGCCCGCGGGGTGCGACTCGAATGGCTGGCCGTCCTCGTCCCGGATGGGACCGGCGAGGCGCTCGCGATGGCCGGCTCGCTCCTCCAGGCCCGGGCGGTGGACGTGGTCGTCCTGGACCTGGCGACGACCGCTGCGCGGAGAGCGGCGCCCCGGACCTCGACCGCGATGCCCCGCCCGGCCGATCAGCTGGCCCGGCTGGCCGCGTTCGCCCGACGGACAGGCGCCCTCCTGATCGTCCTCCTGCCGGCCGGGGCACCGGCCACACTTCGGGCGGCCGTCGAGGAGGCTGCCGGGCTCCGGCTGGAGCTTCGCCGCCGTGGCTGGATCCGGCTCGGCCGGGAGGTGGTGGGCCAGCTGGCGGAGGCGCGGGTCGCCCGTGATCGCCACGGCGCGCCCGACCGTCGAACGGAGCTCAGGATCCTGTACGCGGAAGGCGGCCCGCGCGACCGCTGCCTGCGCGTGCCGGGCTTGCTCGTCGAGGAGGCCGTCCCCGTCACAGGCCGCGCACGCGCCGCCGGGGGAGCTCATGGCCACCGGCCGCGTGGCCGTCCCGGCGACGTCCCGCCGGGCCGGCTCTTCCCCGGATTCCGCGGTGATCGCTCAAGGGTCCCATCGATCGTCCCATGCGCCTGCTCCATCTCTCCTGGCCGCACCTCGCCATCCGGCTCGCCCGGGCGCGGTCGCTCGGCGTGCCCGCGACCGGGCCCGTGATCCTCGGCGGGCGGCCGTGGGATGACGGGCTCGTCCTCGACGCGAACGAGCCGGCGCGAGCGCTCGGGGTCCGTCGAGGGATCGCGCTCGGCCAGGCTCACCGGCTCGCACCGGAGGCCGTCTTCGTCCCGCCGGACCCGGCCGCCGATGCCGCTGCGATCGAGGCCGCCCTCGACGCGCTCGCCACCTTCAGCCCGGGCGTCTCCGGCCCGTCGGATGCCGCGGACGCGGCGTTCGGCACGCTCGAGGTGCAGCTGGACGGCCTGGAGGTGCTGTGGGGGCCGGAGCCGGTCCTGACCGGGCGGATCCGGGCCGCGCTCGAGCCGCTCCTGCCGGGCATGCCACGGGCCGGGATCGCCGGCACGCGCTTCGTTGCCGGTCTTGCGGCGGCCACGGGTCCCGGTCCCGCGGCCGTCCCGCTGGTGATCGTGCCACCGGGCGGGGAGCGGCCGTTCCTCGCCCCGTACCCGGCGGCGACGCTGACCCACGATCCGGAGGTTCGCGGACGCCTCGCCCGCTTCGGGCTGGCGACGATCGGGCAGGTGGCCGCCCTGCCGCGCTCGGCGCTGGCGGCGCGGTTCGGGTCGGAGGCGGGGAGCCGGCTCCACGCCCGGGCCAACGGCCTGGAGACGGATCCGTTCGTGCCCCGGCGAGCGCCCGAGCGACTCTGCCTCGCGCTTTCGCTTCCGGACCCGGTCGACGGCCTGGAGGCCGTGCGCTTCGTCGTTCGCCGCCTCGCCGGCGCGCTCGCCGCCCAGCTCGACGCCCGCGGTCTGGCGGCAGGACGGGCCCGCCTGGCGCTTCGGCTGGACCCCACGTTCCGGCCGGGCCACCTGCCGCTTCCCGGCGCCAGCCTGCCCGCGCTCGTCGTGGAGCAGCGCCTGCCGGAGCCGAGCGCCGACGCGGAGGCGCTGGAGCGGCTCCTCGTTGCCCGCCTGGAGCGGACGCCGCCCGATTCGCCCGTCGTGCGGGTGGAGCTCGAGCTCCTCGACGCCACGCCCGCGGCCGGCCACCAGCTCGCCCTCTTCGCCCCGCAGGCGAACGCATCGGCCCGGCTCGCCTGGCAGCTGGCCCGCCTCGCCGTCCGGTACGGCGAGGAGCGGGTGGGGGGCGTCGCGCTCGCCGATCCGGAGGCGCCGCTTGCCGAGTCGCGCTGGACCTGGCACCCGCTCGCGGCCGATGGGACGCCGGCGGGCGAGGCCCGCGCACCGGTCGTGACGGGGCGCCCCGCGCGCCCGGGGCACGCGGCGGGCGCACGTCCGGGGCACGTGAGCGGTGCCCGCCCGCATGGCGCCCGCATGCCCGTGACGACCCGGCCACGATGACCCGGCTGATGCGCGAGCACCCCGAGATCGGGGCCGAGCTCGACCGCGACGGCCGCCTGGTGGCGATTGCCTGGGCGGGCCGGCGCGAATCGGTGGAGGTGTGCGCGCAGTGGCGAGTCGAGGAAGCCTGGTGGGGCCAGCCCATCGCCCGCGACTACTTCAAGGTGGTGGGGCCGCGCTGGCTCGCCCTCGTCTATCTCGACAGGGTCGACCTGACCTGGCACCTGGAGCGCATCTACGACTGATCCCGGCAGCCCGCCGGTTCCGCGATCAGGCGGGCTTCGGGGCTCCGGCGCCGGCGGCGATGAGGATGAGCACGAGCGCGACGAGGACAACCGTCAGCAGGGCTGCCCCGAGCCAGTCGCGAGTCGTGGGTCGCATGGCGGGCGCTCCCTCCGAGGTCAGGGCTTTGGGCAATCGGCGCCATAGTAGACGCTCAGGAAGCGGACGCTGCCGAGCGGCTTGACCGCCACCATGACCCGGCACGCGCCGGGGCCGTTGAGGCTGAGGGCGACGCTGCCGTCCTCGCCGCTGGAGATCCCTTCGATCGAGTAGCCCGCCGTCGATGACCGCGGCCTTCAGCGTGTCGACGGCCGCCGCCGGATCGAGCGGCGTCGTGTAGATGCCGCTGGCCACGCCGATCGACGGGTCGGCCGGCGTTGCCGGCTTCGTCCCGGCAGGGAGCGGGAGGCTCGCCGGCACCGCGTCCCAGATGGACCCCACGGAACGGTCACGATCCGGGCGGTTGACGAAGGCCGGGCGCTGGCCTGGGCCGGGACGGACGGTGACGCTTCCAGAGGCGCGCAGGCCGCGGCGGACGACGGCGGGACGCTCGGTGGCGGGGTGGCCGCGGCCGTGCAGGCAGCGAGGCCGACGAGGAGGCCGAGGACCAGGGCAAGCGCCGACGTCGCGGAGCGCGATGCGTGCATGGGCCCATCCTGACCGAAACCCGGCGGTTGTCAAAACTCGCGGGCCCCGTCGCGGCGGGGCGACGGGGCCCGGAGGGAGCGCCACCCGGTCCCCAGGTGCCGGGTCGGCGGCGGGAGATCTGCTAGCTGGCCGTCCTCGCGGCGGCCGCAAGGACCGCCGGGAGGACGTAGAAGACGAGCACGGCCGCGACGAGGACCAGGATGACCGCGGGGAGGAGGATCCGGCTGCCGGAGCGGAACGTGCTCATCGCGTCCCCTGAGACGGCGGACGGTCCTGATTTGTTGCACGCCCATGGACGCATCTGTGGCGAGTGCGCGGGGCCGGTTTCGGGAAGCCGCGACCGGGGGATGCGGCCACTGCGGAGGCACCGGCGGGCGGCCGGCGCCTCCGCGCCGCGACCGCCCGGCGCGACCGCCCTCCCCGCGCCGCCTCACCGCCGGGCCGCGGTCGCCATTGAACTAATAGAACGGATCCGTTCCATCATCGGAGGGACACCGCCGACCGTGGCGGCGGCGCCGTCCCCCTGTCGACCACGAGGGTCGGACCATGCCTGCGCCGGCCTACGCCGAGCTGCACTGCCACACCAGCTTCTCGTTCCTCGACGGCGCGTCCGCCCCGGCGACCTGGTCGAGCGGGCGGCGAGCTGGACTGGCGGCCTCGCGCTCACGGACACCAGGGCCTCTACGGCGTGGTCCGCTTCGCCACCGCGGCCGCAGAGGCCGGGCTCCACGCGGTCATCGGCATGGAGGTGGAGCTGCTCGACGCGCTCGTGCCCGACCCGCACGGCCTGGTCATCGCCGGCCCGGCGCCAGGCCGGCGCGCGCGGTCGGCGCCATGGTCCGCGCCCGAGCCGCCGGTCGGCGGGCTGCCGGCCCGGCCGCGCCCGGACGGGCCCGGCTGCCGGGCCATCGCCAGGCCGTGAAGGAGGACCTGCGCGGCGTCGGCGCGGCGAGCGGGGTCCGCATCTCGTCCTGCTCGCCCGCGACGTGACCGGCTACCGGAGCCTGTGCCGGCTCGTCTGCCGGGCCCACCTGGCCGGCACGAAGGGCGTGCCGCGCTTCAACCAGGCGCTGCTGGCGGCCACGGAAGGGCTGGTCGCGCTGTCCGGGTGCCGCCACGGCGAGATCGCGCGGCGGCTGCTGGCGGGGGATCGGGCGGGCGCGAGGGACGTGGCGCGAGCGTAGCGCGCGCGTTCGCGCGGGGGTGCCCGGCGACGGTCACGCCGGGTTCTTCCTGGAGCTCCAGCACCACCTGCTGCCCGACGACGACTGGCTCGTGGCCGAGACGTCGGCCTGGCCGACGAGCTCGGCCTGCCGCTCGTCGTGACCAACGACGTCCACTACGCGCGCCCGGAGGACCGCGAGCTGCAGGACGTGCTGACGGCGATCCGCCACGGCCGGACGCTCGAGGGGCTGGCCGACCTGCGGCGCCGAGCGGCGAGTACTACCTGAAGCGGCGGCCGAGCTGGCGGCGCTGCCCCCGGCGACACGGCGGTCGCGGGCGCCGCGCGGCCCGGGCGTGGGCCGAGGGACTGGCCAACGCCGGCGAGCTGGCCGCGGCCTGCTCGGTCGACCTGGGCTTCGAGCGGTACCGCTTCCCGGGCTTCCCGGTGCCGGCCGGCGAGACGGCCTTCTCCTACCTCGCGGAGCTCTGCCACGAGGGGGTCCGGCGCCGCTACCACCCGGTGACGCCGGCCGTCGTCCGCCAGCTGGCCCACGAGCTGGACGTCATCGAGCGGACCGGCCTGGCCGAGTTCTTCCTGATCTGCTGGGACCTCATGCGGTTCGCCAGAGCGCCGGATCCCGGCCCAGGGCCGGGGGAGCGCGGCCGACTCGATCGTGGCCTACGTGCTGGGCATCACCCGCGTCGACCCGATCCGCCACAACCTGCTCTTCGAGCGGTTCATCAACGAGGGCCGCACCACCTACCCGGACGTGGACATCGACTTCGCCTCGTCGCGCCGCGAGGAGGTCATCCAGTACGTCTACGAGCGCTACGGCGCGGAGCACACGGGGATGGTCTGCAACCTCGTCACGTATCGGGCGCGCTCCGCGGTCCGCGAGGTGGGCTATGCGCTCGGCTTTCCGCGGCCGCTCGTCGATCGGGTGGCCAAGGCGCTCGAAACCTACGACTCGGTGATGGTCCGGCGTGACCTGGAGGCGGAGGGCGGCTTCGCCGAGTTCTTCCGTCGACCGGCGGCGGGGCGGCCGCGGATCCCGCGTCGGCGACCGCCGTCGGGGCGGCCACGGCCGGAGGTCGCGGCTTGACCGACGGCATGGGCCAGCTCAACGACGGCCGCGGCGGGCGGCTCCGGCCGGTCCGCCGGGCATCCCGGCCACGGGCCGGCTGGCCCGGCCGGAGAGGCGGCAGTGCGCGCCGGGACGCTCGCCGGCACCGGCTCGGCCCCGGCGATCCGGGCGGGCGGCACTCGGACGACGAAGGCGGCCCGGGCGACCCGCCGGCCAGCGTGGCCTGGCTCGCCCGCGGCGGGCCGCCCGGCACGACGTTCGGGCCCGGGCGGGCCGGCCGCGAGTGCCCGACGGCCCGCCAGGGCACGGTGGCCGGCCGGCCGATCGACCCGGAGTCGGGCGTGCTCGCCCCGCCGTCGCGATCCGTCGATCGCCTGGGCCGGCCCCGCCACTGGGATCCGCCGGTGCCGCCGGCCCGCCTCGCCGGGACCGGGCGCGACGTCCGCCAGCCGGCCTCGCGGTCGCCCGCCTCGACCGGAGCCGCCGGCGGGCCGCCGCACGGCGGGACCATGGCGGGCCTCTCGCCGTGGGAGCGCTGGCTGGAGCTGTGCGCCAGGATGGACGGCTTCCCGCGCCACCTGTCGATCCACACCGGCGGCATGCTCGTCACGGCCGCGCCGCTGATCGACATCGCGCCGCTCGAGCGGGCCACGATGCCCGGCCGCGTCGTCGTCCAGTACGACAAGCGCGACGTCGAGACGCTCAAGCTGATCAAGCTCGACCTGCTCGGCCTGCGCATGCTCGCCGCGATCGACGAGACGTCCAGCTCATCGAGCACGACTGCGCGGCGTGCGTCGACCTCGACCGGCTGCCGGAGGACATCCCCGAGGTCTTCGGGATGATCCAGGCGGCGGACACCGTCGGCGTCTTCCAGATCGAGTCGCGGGCCCAGATGCAGACGCTGCCCGTCGCGGCCGGCAAGCCTCGACGACCTCGTCGTCGAGGTGGCGATCATCCGGCCCGGCCCGATCCAGGGCAACGCCGTCCACCCGTACCTGCGCCGGCGGCAGGGCCTGGAGCCGGTGACCTACCTCCATCCCAGCCTGGAGCCGGTCCTGGGCGAGACGCTGGGCGTGATCCTCTACCAGGAGCAGGTCATGCGGATCGCGATCGACGTCGCCGGCTTCAGCGCCGGGCGAGTCGGACGGCTTCCGGCGGGCGATGGGCACGTGGCGCTCGACGGCCGAGATGGAGAAGCTCCATCGCGCGGTTCGTCGACGGCTGCATCCGCGATCCAGGGCCTGCCGCCGACGACGCCGAGGAGCTGTTCCGCCGGGTCGCCGCGTTCGCCAGCTTCGGCTTCGCCAAGAGCCACGCCGCGGCCTTCGCCCGGACCGCCTACGAGTCGGCGTTCCTCAAGCTGTTCTACCCGGCCCAGTTCGTCGCCGGGCTGATCAACGCCCAGCCGATGGGCTTCTACCCGGTCGAGGTGCTCATCAACGACGCCAAGCGCCACGGCGTGGCGGTCCTGCCGGTCGACATCAACGCAGCCTCTACCGGACCACGACCGAGTGGGTCGGCCGCCCGGGCTGGGCCCTGGCCGGGCCGGACGGCGACGACGGCGGCCACGACCGCGATGCCCGGCGAGCCGCTCCCCGCGGACGCGGGGATCCGGGCACGGGTCGCGCCGGTTCGCTCGTCGGCCTGCGTGATCCCGACGCGGCCGCCGCGACCGCTGGGCCGCGGCCGGCACGGGCTACGGCATCCGGCTGGGCCTGCACCTGGTCAAGGGCATCGGCGAGGAGCACGCGGCGCGCCTCGACGCGGAGCTGGCCCGCGGCCCGTACCCTCGCTGGCGGACGTGGTCGAGCGCACGGCCTGCCCGAGGAGGTCGTCGAGCGGCTCATCCGGGCCGGCGCGCTCGACTCGCTCGGCCGGCCCGCGCCGCGAGCTGCTCTGGCAGCTCCGCGAGGTTGGCGCGACCGGCGACCGGGCGGCCCCCGAGCGGCCGGCGGCCGGGCCGAAGGGCCGGCCGGCCGCTCGACCTGCGCCTGCCGCCGACGCCCGCGCCCCGCCTGCCCCCGCTGACCGAGCTCGAGCGGCTGGGCGACGCCTACGCGATCCTGTCGCTCGACGCCCGGCGCCAGGTGGTCGAGCTGTTCCGCCCGGCGCTCGATCGCTCGGCGCGGTGACGAACGCGGCGCTGGCGGATCGCGCCCCCGGGACCGGTGCGGATCGGCGGCCTGGTCGTCACCCGCCAGCACCCGATGACCGCCCGCGGCACGGTCTTCCTG
>CAWGEL010000011.1:0-60169 GCA_963821595.1 uncultured Chloroflexia bacterium
CGACGGAAGTCTTCGGCGCGCTCGCCGCGGCCCCGCTGCCGGTCCCAGGGCGGGGTGGCGGCGCCATGCCCGCGCCCGACGGTCCGACCCTGGCGCCCCGGCGTCCGATCTCCGTGCCGGGCCGGCCCGCTCTCGTACCGTTGCCCGGCTTCGGACCGGCGCCGGCGGCTCGGCCGCGATCGGTCGACCCGGACCGGGCCCTGCCGACGGGATTCCCGGAGCTGGACGCGTTGCTCGCCACCGGCGGCCTGCCCCGGGCAGGGACGGTGGCGCTCACCGGGATGGGTTCCAGCGGGGCGACCACCATCGCGCTTCGGGCCGTGGCGGGAGCCCAGGGCGTGGGTGCCTGGCTGCCTGGATCGACCTTTCGCTGAGCCTGGACCCGGTGGAGGCCGTCGCCCGCGGGGTGCGACTCGAATGGCTGGCCGTCCTCGTCCCGGATGGGACCGGCGAGGCGCTCGCGATGGCCGGCTCGCTCCTCCAGGCCCGGGCGGTGGACGTGGTCGTCCTGGACCTGGCCACGACCGCTGCGCGGAGAGCGGGGCCCCGGACCTCGACCGCGACGCCTCGCCCGGCCGATCAGCTGGCCCGGCTGGCCGCGTTCGCCCGACGGACAGGCGCCCTCCTGATCGTCCTCCTGCCGGCCGGGGCACCGGCCGCACTTCGGGCGGCCGTCGAGGAGGCCGCCGGGCTCCGGCTGGAGCTTCGCCGCCGCGGCTGGATCCGGCTCGGCCGGGAGGTGGTGGGCCAGCTGGCGGAGGCGCGGGTCGCCCGTGATCGCCACGGCGCGCCCGACCGTCGAACGGACCTCAGGATCCTGTACGCGGAAGGCGGCCCGCGCGACCGCTGCCTGCGCGCGCCGGGCTTGCTCGTCGAGGAGGCCGTCCCGTCACAGGCCGCGCACGCGCCGCCGGGGGAGCCCATGACCACCGGCCGCGTGGCCGTCCCGGCGACGTCCCGCCGGGCCGGCTCCTTCCCGGATTCCGCGGTGATCGCTCAAGGGTCCCATCGATCGTCCCATGCGCCTGCTCCATCTCTCCTGGCCGCACCTCGCCATCCGGCTCGCCCGGGCGCGGTCGCTCGGCGTGCCCGCGACCGGGCCCGTGATTCTCGGCGGGCGGCCGTGGGATGACGGGCTCGTCCTCGACGCGAACGAGCCGGCGCGAGCGCTCGGGGTCCGTCGAGGGATTGCGCTCGGCCAGGCTCACCGGCTCGCACCGGAGGCCGTCTTCGTCCCGCCGGACCCGGCCGCCGATGCCGCTGCGATCGAGGCCGCCCTCGACGCGCTCGCCACCTTCAGCCCGGGCGTCTCCGGCCCGTCGGATGCCGCGGACGCGGCGTTCGGCACGCTCGAGGTGCAGCTGGACGGCCTGGAGGTGCTGTGGGGGCCGGAGCCGGTCCTGACCGGGCGGATCCGGGCCGCGCTCGAGCCGCTCCTGCCGGGCATGCCACGGGCCGGGATCGCCGGCACGCGCTTCGTTGCCGGTCTTGCGGCGGCCACGGGTCCCGGTCCCGCGGCCGTCCCGCTGGTGATCGTGCCACCGGGCGGGGAGCGGCCGTTCCTCGCCCCGTACCCGGCGGCGACGCTGACCCACGATCCGGAGGTTCGCGGACGCCTCGCCCGCTTCGGGCTGGCGACGATCGGGCAGGTGGCCGCCCTGCCGCGCTCGGCGCTGGCGGCGCGGTTCGGATCGGAGGCGGGGAGCCGGCTCCACGCCCGGGCCAACGGCCTGGAGACAGACCCGTTCGTGCCCCGGCGAACGCCGGAGCGACTCTGCCTCGCGCTTTCGCTTCCAGACCCGGTCGACGGCCTGGAGGCCGTGCGCTTCGTCGTTCGCCGCCTCGCCGGCGCGCTTGCCGCCCAGCTCGACGCCCGCGGTCTGGCGGCAGGACGGGCCCGCCTGGCGCTTCGGCTGGACCCCACGTTCCGGCCGGGCCACCTGCCGCTTCCCGGCGCCGACCTGCCCGCGCTCGTCGTGGAGCAGCGCCTGCCGGAGCCGAGCGCCGACGCGGAGGCGCTGGAGCGACTCCTCGTTGCCCGCCTGGAACGGACGCCGCCCAATTCGCCCGTCGTGCGGGTGGAGCTCGAGCTCCTCGACGCCACGCCCGCGGCCGGCCACCAGCTCGCCCTCTTCGCCCCGCAGGCGAACGCGTCGGCCCGGCTCGCCTGGCAGCTGGCCCGACTCGCCGTCCGGTACGGTGAGGAGCGGGTGGGGAGCGTCGCGCTCGCCGATCCGGAGGCGCCGCTTGCGGAGTCGCGCTGGACCTGGCACCCGCTCGCGGCCGACGGGACGCCGGCGGGCGAAGCCCGCGCAGCGGTCGCGACGGGGCGCTCCGCGCGCTCGGGGTATGCGGGCACGCATCCGGGGCACGTGAGCGGTGCCCGCTCGCACGGCGCCCGCATGCCCGTGACGACCCGGCCACGATGACCCGGCTGATGCGCGAGCACCCCGAGATCGGGGCCGAGGTCGACCGCGACGGCCGCCTGGTGGCGATTGCCTGGGCCGGCCGGCGGGAATCGGTGGAGGTGTGCGCGCAATGGCGAGTCGAGGAAGCCTGGTGGGGCCAGCCCATCGCCCGCGATTACTTCAAGGTGGTGGGGCCGCGCTGGCTCGCCCTCGTGTATCTCGACAGGATCGACCGGACCTGGCACCTGGAGCGCATCTACGACTGATCATGCCCGGGACCCGGTCCGGTCGGGCCGGCGGCCGGTCCCGCCGTCAGGCGGGCTTCGGGGCTCCCGCCCCCGCGGCGATGAGGATGAGCACCAGCGCCACGAGGACAACCGTCAGCAGGGCTGCCCCGAGCCAGTCGCGGGTCGTGGGTCGCATGACGGGCGCTCCTCCGAGGTCAGGGCTTGGCGCAATCGGCGCCATAGTAGACGCTCAGGAAGCGGACGCTGCCCAGCGGCTTGACCGTGACCATGACCCGGCAGGTGCCGGGGCCGTCGAGGCTGAGGGCGACGCTGCCATCCTCGCCGCTGGAGATCCCTTCGATCGAGTAGCCCGCCTTCGTGAGCGCGGCCTTCAGCGTGTCGACCGCGGCCGCCGGATCGAGCGGCGTCGTGTAGATGCCGCTGGCCCCGCCGATCGACGGGTCGGCCGGCGTTGCCGGCTTCGTCCCGGAAGGGAGGGGGAGGCTCGCCGGCACCGTGTCCCAGATGGGACCCCAGGCAACCGTCACGATCCGGGCGGCTGACGAAGGCGGCGCGCTGGCCTCGGCCGGGGCGGACGGTGACGCTTCTTGTGGCGCACGTGCAGCGGCGGACGATGGCGGGACGCTCGTCGCCGGCGTGGCTCCTACCGTGCAGGCGGCGAGGCCCACGGCGAGGCCGAGGATCAGGGTCAGGGCCGACGCCGCGGAGCGCGATGCGTGCATTGACTCATCCTGACCGAAACGCGGTGGTTGTCAAAACTCGCGGGCCCCGTCGCGGCGGGGCGACGGGGCCCGGAGGGAGCGCCACCCGGTCCCCAGGTGCCGGGTCGGCGGCGGGAGATCTGCTAGCTGGCCGTCCTCGCGGCGGCCGCAAGGACCGCCGGGAGGACGTTGAAGACGAGCACGGCCGCGACGAGGACCAGGATGACCGCGGGGAGGAGGATCCGGCTGCCGGAGCGGAACGTGCTCATCGCGTTCCCTGAGACGGGGGAATGCCCTGATTTGTTGCATGCAACGCGCAGGTGCCCGTGACGTCGCGCGGAGCGCGTCCGGAGAGGCGCCGTGGCAACGGCGGGCCACGTCACGGTCGGCGCCGCCCGCCCCGTGCCGCCTCGGCGCGACCGCCCGCCCCACGCCGCCTCACCGGGACGGGCCGCCGGGTCGTGCATTGAACTGATAGAACGGATGTTCTATCATCGGAGGACACCGCCGACCGTGGCGGCCGCGCCGTCCCCCTGGCGACCACGAGGGTCGGACCATGCCTGCGCCGGCCTTCGCCGAGCTTCACGTCCACACGAGCTTCTCGTTCCTGGACGGCGCGTCCGCCCCGGCCGACCTGGTCCAACGGGCGGCGGAGCTCGGACTGGCAGGTCTCGCCGTCACGGACAGCCGCGGCCTCTACGGCGTCGTCCGGTTCGCCGCCGCTGCTGCAGAGGTCGGCCTCCATGCCGTGATCGGCGCGGAGGTGGAGCTGGCGGATGCGCTCGTGCCAGACCCGCACGGCCTGGTGGTGCCGGCCCGGCGCCGTAGCCGCCGCGACATGGTTGGGCCATGGTCCGCGCCGGAGACGCCGGTCGGCGGGCTGCCGGCCCGACCGCGCCCGGATCGGGCCCGGCTGCCAGGCCATCGTCAGACCGTGAAGGAAGACCTGCGCGGCATCGGTACGCCCCAGCGTGGTCCCCACCTCGTGCTGCTCGCCCGTGACGACACCGGCTACCGGAGCCTGTGCCGGCTCATCTCCCGGGCCAACCTGGGCGGCACCAAGGGGTCCCCCGGGTCACCCAGGCGCTCCTGGCGGCCGACGTGGAAGGGCTGGTCGCCCTGTCAGGGTGTCGTCACGGCGAGCTCGCCCGGCGCCTGCTCGCGGGCGATCGAGCGGGCGCCAGGGACGTGGCGCGAGCGTATGCGCGCGCGTTCGGGTCGGGGGTGCCCGGCGACGCTCACGCCGGGTTCTTCATCGAGCTGTCGCATCACCTCCAGCCGGACGACGACTGGCTGGTGGGTGAGACCGTCAGCCTGGCCGACGAGCTCGGCCTGCCGGTCGTCGTCACCAACGACGTCCACTACGCCCGCCCGGAGGACCGCGAGCTCCACGACGTCCTCACCGCGATCCGCCACGGCCGGTCACTCGAGGGGCTGGCCGACCTGCGGACGCCGAGCGGTGAGCACTACCTCAAGTCGGCGGTCGAGCTGGCGGCGCTGCCCCCCGGCGACACGGCGGTCGCGGGCGCCGCGACGGCCCGGGCGTGGGCCGAGGGACTGGCCAACGCCGGTGAGCTGGCCGCGGCCTGCTCCGTCGATCTCGGGTTCGAGCAGTACCGCTTCCCGGGCTTCCCGGTGCCGGCCGGCGAGACACCCTTCTCCTACCTGGCGGAGCTCTGCCACCAGGGGATCCGGCGCCGCTACCACCCGGTGACGCCGGGAGTCGTCCGCCAGCTCGCCCATGAGCTCGACGTCGTCGAGCGAACGGGACTGGCCGAGTTCTTCCTGATCTGCTGGGACCTCATGCGCTTCGCGAAGGAGCGCCGGATCCCGGCCCAGGGGCGGGGGAGCGCAGCCGACTCGATCGTGGCCTACGTGCTGGGCATCACCCGCGTCGACCCGATCCGCCACAACCTCCTGTTCGAGCGGTTCATCAACGAGGGCCGGACCACCTACCCGGACGTGGACATCGACTTCAGCTCCGAGCGTCGCGAGGAGGTCATCCAGTACGTGTACGAGCGCTACGGCGAGGAGCACACCGGGATGGTCTGCAACCTCGTGACGTACCGCGCCCGCAGCGCGGTCCGCGAGGTGGGCACCGCGCTCGGCTTTCCCCGGCCGCTCGTGGACCGGGTGGCGAAGGCGCTCGAAACCTACGACTCGGTGATGGTCCGCCGCGACCTCGAGGCGGACGGAGGCTTCGCCGAGTTCTTCCGGCGACCGGACGGCGAGCCGGCCGCGGATCCCGCGTCGGCGACCGCCGTCGGGGCTGCCACGGCCGGTGGACGCGGCCTGACGGACGGCATGGGACAGCTCAACCATGGCCGCGGCGGGCGACTCCGGCCAGGTCCGCCGGGCATCCCGGCCACGGGCTGGCTGGCCCGGCCGGAGGAGGCGGCAGTGCGCGCCGGGACACTCGCCGGGACCGGCTCTGCCCCGGCGATCCGGGCGGGCGGCACGTCGGACGACGAAGGCGGCCCGGGCGATTCGCCGGCCAGCGTGGCCTGGCTCGCCCGCGGCGGGCCGCCCGGCACGACGTTCGGGCCGGGGGCGGGCCGGCCGCGAGTGCCCGACGGCCCCCGGGACGGTGGCCGGCCGGCCCATCGACCCGGAGTCGGGCGTGCTCGCCCCGCCGTCGCGATCCGTCGATCGCCTGGGCCGGCCCCGCCACTGGGATCCGCCGGAGCCGCCGGCGCGCCTCGCCGGGACCGGGCGCGACGTGCGCCAGCCGGTCTCGTCTGTCGCCCGCCTCGACCCGGAGCCACCGGCCGGGCCGCCGCACGGCGGGAGCGTGGCGGGCCTCTCGCCGTGGGAGCGCTGGCTGGAGCTGTGCGCCAGGATCGACGGGTTCCCGCGCCACCTCTCGATCCACTCCGGCGGCATGCTCGTCACGGCCGCCCCCCTGATCGACATCGCGCCGCTCGAGCGGGCGACGATGCCCGGCCGTGTCGTCGTGCAGTTCGACAAGCGGGACGTGGAGGCCCTCAAGCTCATCAAGCTGGACCTGCTCGGCCTGGGCATGCTGGCCGCGATCGACGAGACGATCCAGCTCATCGAGCACGACTGCGCGGCGTGCGTCGACCTCGACCGCCTTCCCGAGGACGTGCCCGAGGTGTTCGCCATGCTCTGTGCGGCGGACACGGTCGGCGTCTTCCAGGTCGAGAGCCGGGCCCAGATGCAGACCCTGCCCAAGTCGCGGCCGGCGTGCCTCGATGACCTGGTGGTGGAGGTCGCGATCATCCGGCCCGGCCCGATCCAGGGCAACGCCGTCCACCCGTACCTCCGCCGGCGGCAGGGCCTGGAGCCGGTGACCTACCTCCACCCCTCCCTGGCGCCGATCCTGGGCGATTCCCTCGGCGTGATCCTCTACCAGGAGCAGGTCATGCGGATCGCGATCGACGTCGCCGGCTTCAGCCCGGGCGAGTCGGACGGGTTCCGGCGGGCGATGGGGACGTGGCGGTCGACGGCCGAGATGGAGAAGCTCCACGCGAGGTTCGTGGACGGCTGCATCCGGATCCAGGGGATGCCGCTCGACGATGCCGAGGAGCTGTTCCGCCGGGTTGCCGCCTTCGCCAGCTTCGGCTTCGCCAAGAGCCATGCGGCCGCGTTCGCGCGGACCGCCTACGAGTCGGCCTTCCTCAAGCTCTTCTACCCTGCCCAGTTCGTCGTCGGGCTCATCAACGCCCAGCCGATGGGCTTCTACCCGGTGGAGGTGCTGGTGAACGACGCGAAGCGCCATGGGGTGGACGTCCTGCCGGTCGACATCAACGCCTCCTCGTACCGGACCACCACCGAGTGGGTCGGCCGCCCGGGCTGGGCCCTGGCCGGGACGGACGGCGACGACGGCGGCCACGACCGCGATCCCGGGGAGCCGCTGCCCGCAGGCGCGGGGATCCGGGCACGGGTCACGCCGGTGCGCTCACCGGCCTGCGTGATCCCGGGTGCCGCCGCCCGCGAGCGCTGGGCCGCGGAGTCGGCGACGGGGTGGGCGATCCGGCTGGGCCTGCACCTCGTGAAGGGGATCGGGGAGGAGCACACGGCCCACCTCGACGCGGAGCTGGCCCGCGGGCCGTACCGGTCGCTCGCGGACGTCGTCGAACGCACCGGCCTTCCCGAGGAGGTCGTGGAGCGGCTCATCCGGGCTGGCGCCCTCGACTCGCTGGGACGGCCCCGCCGCGAGCTGCTCTGGCAGCTCCGCGAGGTCGCCCGACCGGTGAAGGGAGCCCCGAAGGGCGGCGGCCGTGCCGCCGGCCGGCCGCTGGACCTTCGCCTCCCGGCCACGCCCGCCCCCGACCTGCCGTCGCTGAGCGAGCTCGAACGCCTCGGCGACGCCTACGCGATCCTGTCGCTCGACGCCCGGCGCCACGTCGTGGAGATCTTCCGGCCGGCGCTGGACCGCCTGGGCGCGGCGACGAGTGCGGCCCTGGCGGAGCTGCCCCCGGGACCGGTGCGGATCGGCGGCCTGGTCGTCACCCGCCAGCATCCGATGACCGCCCGCGGAACGGTGTTCCTGGCCATGGAGGACGAGACGGGGATGGTCAACGTCACCCTGTGGCCGGATGCATGGTCGCGCCTCCGCGGCATCGTCCGGCGCAACGCCCTGCTCGTGGTGGACGGCGACCTCCAGCGCGAGTCGAGCGTGGTGAACGTGATCGCCCGCGACGTCCGTCCGCTCGTTGACGAGGCCAGCAGGGCCGGTGGGCCGGGCCGGCCCGACGGCGTTCGGCAGCTCGGCTACGCCGGCATGCGGCGACTGGGCTGAGCCGGACAGGCAACGACCCCAGGCGGGACGAGACGCCGCCGAGGCATCGACCCGAGCTCTCTCAGCCCCGACGGACCTCCTGCCCTCGCAAGGGGCCGTGCAGCGATGCATACGCGGACCGTGACGATCCGGATTGACCCCGCACCGACGACCGCCTGCCGAGGTCGCGGGCCGGTCCGGCTTGCGCCGTCAGCGGCGCCGTGGAGCCTGGCGGGAGGTGCCTGCCCGGGCCTGCGGGCGTGGCGGCGACGACATGGCGAGGAATCGCCGGTAGAAGCCAGCGAAGGCGCCAACGCCGACACCGAACACGAGCGACGTGATGACGAGATTCGCTCCCAAGCCGAACTTCTCGCCGGCCGTGATCGCCCTTGTCCAGCCGAGCGGCGTCACCGACGCGTCGAGGGCACCGGCGTAGATGACGGCGTACACGGTGGAGGCGATCGTCGTGGTGATGCCGCCCACGAGCCAGGCCGCGCGCGGCGCCAGCATCCCGGCGAGGAAACCGATGATCATCGGGGGCGGCTGGATCGCGATCTGGACGATGGTGGCCACGATCGCGTTCGCGCGCATCGACGGGATGGCCAGGAGGATTCCGGCCACGGCCGTCACCGCAAGCGGTATGACCAGGGCCTTGGAGTGGAGGGCGATCGTGGGAAGTGCCCGGATGTCCCCCGGGATGTTCGCCGGGCCGGCTGCCTGGCGCAGGGCAGCGAAGATGCCGGGGCGCGCCGTCGTCGGGGCCAATCGCGCCGACCCTGCCGATCGCGCGGAGGCCGGTCGGCCGGAGGCCGCGGGCCGCGCGGTGGCGGTGGTTCGCGGCGCCGGGGAAGCCCCGAACCCGAACAGGCCGCGGCGCGGGCCGGGCGCGGGCGCGGCCTCCTCGGGCGCTTCGTCCTCGCCGTCCACCATCGGCTCGACGGGGAGGTTCGACGCCCGGTAGCGACGGCGGGCTTCGGCGCGCTGCGTGCGCTTGGCGCGGGCCACAGGACCTCCAATCCACGGGGAACGACGCTCGATCGTCGGCGGGCATCGTATCGCGCCGGCCGCCGGGCCGTACCGCCCTCGCGAATCGTGGGCGCCGTAAGCGAGCGGTGAGCCCGGTCTGGTACACCGGGGCAGCCGCCGCCCGCCCCCTCGCGTTCGCCCTGGAGGTCCTTCCATGCGCGCCAGGAGGAGCGCCGCCCGCGGCGCGCTCGTCACGTCGTTTGTCGTCCTCTTCGCGATGTCCGTGGTGGCCGTCGCGCGGCCGTCGCGGCCTTCGACCCTCGCCGGGACGCTGTCGCAACCTGCCGCCCTCGATCCGGCGCCGGCTGCGGCGGTGTCGTGGCCCACTTCGGACGGCCTCGTGATCGAAGAGGTCGTGACCGGTGGCGCGAGTGCCTCGGACGAGTACGTGGAGATCGAGAACCGTGGCCTCCAGGCCGCAGACCTGGCGGGGCTGGAGCTTGCCTATGCCACGAGCTCGGGCCTGACCGTCACCCGCAAGGTCACCTGGGCGGCGTCGCTCTGGTTGCCGGCGGGCCGGCGGCTCCTCGTGGCCAACGCCGCGGGCCTGTTCGCGGTCCAGGCTGACGCGACCTACTCGACCGGCATCGCCGCGACTGGAGGAAGCTTGGTCCTCCGGCCGGTGGGTGGGTCGCCGATCGATGCCATCGGGTGGGGTGATGCGACGAACGCCTTCGTGGAAGGAACCGCCGCGCCGGCGGCCCTGGCAGGGCAATCCCTGCGCCGGCTGATCGGGCCGGACACGAACGACAACCGCTTGGACTTCGTCGTCGACCCGAGCCCGGTGCCCGAGGGCCTGGGGACGTCGCCGTCGCCGGACCCCTCGTCGTCCGCCGCGCCATCACCGTCGCGGGAACCATCACCGTCGCCCGAGCCCTCGTCTTCGCCCTCGCCCGAGCCGTCGCCCGAGCCGTCGGCCGAACCGTCGCCCGAGCCGTCGCCGTCGATCTCGCCTTCGATCTCCCCGTCCCCGTCCCCGTCCCCGTCCCCGTCCCCGTCGCCGACGCCCGTCGCCCGTCGCCGTCACCGTCCCCGTCGGCTGAACCGTCGCCGTCGCCATCGCCGGAACCTTCGCCGTCGGCCGAGCCGTCGGCCGAGCCGTCGCCATCGGCCAGCCCCGCCCCGTCGTCGGTTCCGACGATCCCGATCCGGTCGGCGCGAGCGCTCCCCGACGGCGCGGCAGCGACGATCGAAGGCTTCCTCACGACGCCGCTTGGTGCCCTCGAGGACGGGCGCGGCTCCTTCATCCAGGATGGAACCGGTGGAATCGCGGTGCTCCTCGACGTCGCACCCGTCGTCGCACAGCCGAGCGGGACACTCGTCAGGGTGACGGGGACGATCGACGACCGCTACGGCCAGCGCACGATCCGGGTCGCGGCGGAGCCGGCAATGACGGGGGCGGGCCCGCGACCCGCACCGATGGAGGTTGCGACGGGCGCGGCCAACGAGTCCACGGAGGGCTGGCTGGTCCGGGTGCGGGGCACCGTGGTCGACAGCCCGACGGCCCTGACGAGCGGGACCGCCGTGACGGTCGACGACGGAACCGGCCCGGTCCGGGTCGTGGTCGCGCCATCGGCTGGCCAGGTGGGCGTCGCCCGCGGCGATGTGATCTCGGCGATCGGTCCACTTGGACAGCGCGACTCGACCGGCACCGGCATCAGCGGCTACCGCGTCGACGTGGTCACCGGCCCCGACGTGACCGTCGCGCCACCGCCGTCACCGAGCCCGTCGCCCAGCGCCTCGGCGAGCGTGGCGCCGAGCCCGTCGCCGTCGCCCAGCCCATCGACGGGCCCGTCGCCGAGCACCGGTCCCAGTCCCACGCCGACACCACCACCCAGCGCCTCGCCGACGCCGAACCCCGGTCCCTCGGCGAGCCCTGGTCCTTCGGCGAGCCCTGGGCCGGTCATCCCGATCGGCAGTGCGCGCCTCGCCGCGGTCGGTCGCGTCGTCTCGGTTCGCGGCGTCGTCACGGCCGAAGTGGGCACCGTCGGCGTCGGGCCGATGGCCGTCATCGCCGACGAGACGGGCGCGGTCTTCATTCGTCTCCCGGACGACGTGCGCCCGAGCCGCTCCACGGTGCTGCAGGTGACGGGCCGGGTCGCCGAGCCGTACGGCCAGCGAGAGCTGCGTCCAGCCGCGGGCGGTGTCGCGGTCGTTGCCAGCGCAGATCCGCCCGACCCGGTGCCCGTGACGGCGGCGCAGATCGGCGAGACGGTCGAAGCGCGCCTCGTGACGATCGACGGCACGATCACCGGTCGCCCGACTGCGGCGACCGCCAACGAGGTTTCCGTGCCGATGCGGGACGCGACGGGCCGCGCATTCACCGTCCGCATCGCGGCGGGTGCCGGAATCGACAGGACGCAGCTGGTGGTGGGCGAGCGGCTCGGGGTGACCGGCGTCGTGGGCCAGCGCGCGACCCGATCGGGCGCGCTCGACGGCTATCGCGTGTGGCCGCGCAGCGCGGCCGACATCGAGGTCGTGGAGCTCCCTGCGTCGCCGTCGCCGTCGCCGACCCGGACGCCGCACCCGTCGCCATCGCCGAAGGCCTCGCCGACACGCTCGCCGGCCGACGTCATCTCGATCGCCGCGGCGATCGGCCTGCCCATCGGCCGCCAGGTGACCGTCGAAGGCGTCGTCCTTGTCGAGACGACGCTGCTCGACGCGACTGGACGCCGCACCATCATCGACGATGGCACCGCGGCCATCGAAGTCCTCCTGCCGGCGTCGGCGGCCCGTCCGCGCCCCGGCGATCGCCTGTCGGCATCGGGCCCGGCCGGGCGAGCGTACGGCGCGCCACGGATCGCGGCCTCCTCGGCGGTCGTCCTCGGCCACCCGGGCCTTCCGGCACCGATCGATGTCGCGAGCGCACCAGGTGAGGCGCAGGAAGGCCGCCTGGTCCGGATCCACGGGCCGGTGGCCGTGCTCCACCGCCTGGGGGACCGCTGGCGCGCCGAGGTGACCGTCGCGGGCACCGGCGTCGTGGTCAGCGGCCTCGCGGGGGCCCGGATCGCGGCCGCAGCCCTGCCCGTCGGAGCGAACGTCACGGTGGTTGGCGTGGTCAGGCGACCGAATCCGGCCGCCACCGATCGGCGCTGGGCGGTCGTCCCGCGCGGCCCGGGCGACGTGACCGTCGCCAAGGCTGGGTCGGCGGGGCCCGCGGCGACGGCCGCGTCGCTCCGCCCTGGCCATCCCGGCACGGGCGTCGGCGGCGCCTCGACCTCGGCCGCGCCCGGCGAGCCGGTCGACCTCGACTGGACCGTTGCGGCCGCCCACGTCGGCGAGCTCGCTCGCACCGGCGGCCTGGTGGTTGCCCTGTCGGCGGACCGGTTCACGCTCGATGACGGGACCGGGACGGGCACCGTCCGCCTGGAGGGCGACGCGCTCACGGCTCTCGCGCTGCTCACGATCGGCGACGCGGTCGGGGCGACCGGGCGGCTCGAGGAAGGCACGGCAGGAGCGGTCCTGGTCGTCGAGGATGCCGGAGACCTCGTGCGGCTGGGCGACCTCGGCGAGCCCGTGCCCCTGGAACCGGCGACGGCGGAGGCGTCCACGGCGGCCGGGCTCGTCGGAGGCATGTTCCGGAATGGCTCAGCCGACGACGGCGGGGCCCTGGGCCCCGTCGCTGGTTCGGGCGCCGGGGCTGCGACGGGGATCGCCGGCGGACTCACCGCCGCGACACTCGCCGCGGCCGCCCTGGCCGTGGTTGGGAGGCTCGTGCGGCGGCGGCTGGCGGCCCGTCGGCTCGCTTCTCGCATCGCCGAGCGGCTGGCCGCCGTCTCCCCGCCGGCCCAATCGACGTCCCACGTGAGCCCACCCGCTTGACGCTCGCAAGGGCCCGAGACTACCTTTGCGCGAGTTCGCGTCGCCGAGCGTGGCCCGGGAGCGCTTTCCCGGGCTCCGACGGCCACGCTGGACCGGCTCTTGCTCGCTATGGGCGAACGTCGGGGACCTACCCGGCGTTGCCCGCGGTGTGAAGGGAGGCATCAGGAGTGGCCGAGGCGTACTGCGTCAAGTGCAAGGCCAAGCGCGAAATGAAGAGCGCGCAGGCGATCACGATGAAGAACGGCAAGCCGGCAGTCTCGGGCACGTGCCCGGTCTGCGGCACCAAGATGTTCAAGATCGGCGGCTGACGCAACCGTACCCGCGAACCACCAGATGGGCCCCCGCCGGCGACGGCGGGGGCCCATCGACGTTTCACTGGGCGCTCGCGAGCGACGCCCGTGCCCGGAGAGCTCGGCCTGGGGCGGTCGATCGCGGCCGAGGCGCGCTGCCGTTCGGACCGCGACGCGGGGCGACACGGCACGCCGGGTGCGGGGATGGGCCTTGCTAGAATTCGTCCTGATTGCCGCAACACCGACGAGGTTCAGTGTCCTCACGACCCAGACATCCGGTTGATCTCGCCAGCGCGTCCCTTCGCGCCGCGACCCGAGGCAACGATCGGCGGGGACGCGCCGATCTCGCCCCGGCAGTCGTGGTTCCACCCGCCGTCGCGACCCGGGCGGTGAGCTGGCTGGCCTTCGATCCGGACTGGCCGGCGGCGGCATCCGTCTCTCCCTGACCCCCAACCGCACAGCGGAGGCTTCATTCATGTCCGTTCGCGTCGGCATCAACGGCTTCGGCCGGATCGGCAGGCAGTCGCTCAAGGCGATCATCGAGCGCGCGCCCGACCTCGAGGTCGTGGCCGTCAACGACATCGTCGACGTGCCCACGAACGCGCTGCTCTTCAAGCACGACTCGACCTACGGCGCCTATCCCGGGCACGGTCACGCACACCGACGACGCGATCGTCGTCGACGGCCGCACCATCAAGGTCCTCCAGGTCACGGACCCGGCCCAGCTGCCGTGGAAGGACCTCGGCGTCGACATCGTCATCGAGTCGACCGGCCGCTTCACCGACGCCGACAAGGCCCGGGCCCACCTCGACGCCGGCGCCCGCAAGGTGCTCATCAGCGCCCCGGCCAAGAAGGAGGACGTGACGATCGTCCTCGGCGTCAACGACGCGGCCTACGACCCGGCCAAGCACCACATCATCAGCAACGCCAGCTGCACCACCAACTGCCTGGCGCCGGCGGCCAAGGTCGTCCACGACGGCTGGACGATCAGGCGCGGCCTGATGAACACGATCCACTCCTACACCAACGACCAGCGCATCCTCGACGTGGCCCACAAGGACCCGCGCCGGGCGCGCGCGGCCGGCCTGAACATCATCCCGACCACGACCGGCGCGGCCAGGGCCCTGGCGCTCGTCATCCCCGACCTCAAGGGCAAGTTCGACGGCTTCAGCCTGCGCGTGCCGACGCCCACCGTGTCGGTCGTCGACTTCACCGCCGAGCTGGAGCGGCCGACGACCGTCGATGAGCTCAACGCGGCCTTCCGGGCCGCCGCCGCCGGGCCGATGCAGGGGATCCTGGGCGTCAGCGACGAGCCGCTCGTCTCGACCGACTTCCGCGGCGATCCGCGCTCGTCGATCATCGACAGCGCCTGCACCATGTCCTGGGCGGCAACTTCGTGAAGGTCATCGCCTGGTACGACAACGAGTGGGGCTACAGCTGCCGCGTTGCCGACCTCGTCAGGTTCATCGCCGAGCGGCTCTGATCCGTCGCCCGGCTGGCCGGGGCCCGCGGGTCCCGGCCGACGGACCCGTCGCCGGGCCACCGGCCCCAGCCGGCGGCGGCATCCAAGCCAGCACTGCGAAACGGGGACCATCATGGACAAGCGCTCCATCCGCGACCTCGACGCGTCCGGCAAGCGCGTCTTCGTCCGGGTCGACTTCAACGTGCCGCTCGAGGACGGCCAGGTCACCGACGACACGCGCATCCGGGCCGCCATCCCGACGATCAGGTACCTCCTCGACCAGGGGGCCCGGGTCATCCTGGCCAGCCACCTGGGCCGGCCCAACGGCAAGGTCCAGGACGGGTTCCGCCTGCGGCCGGTCGCCGAGCGCCTGTCGGCGCTGCTGCGGCTTCCCGTGCCGTGCACCGGCGACGCGCTCGGCCAGGGCACCGAGGACGCCGTTCGCCGGCTCCGGCCCGGCGAGGTGATCCTGCTCGAGAACCTCCGCTTCCACCCGGAGGAGGAGAAGAACGACCCGGGCTTCGCGAAGGCGCTGGCCGCGTATGCCGACGTCTACGTCAACGACGCGTTCGGCACCGCCCACCGCGCCCACGCCTCCACGGTCGGCGTGGCCGAGCTGCTGCCCGCCTACGCCGGCTTCCTCATGGAGCGCGAGATCAAGTACCTCGCGCCGCTCGTCGAGGAGCCCGCCCGGCCGTACGCCGCGATCATCGGCGGGGCCAAGGTCTCCGACAAGATCAAGGTCCTCGAGAACCTCACGGGCAAGGTCGACGTCCTCGTCGTCGGCGGCGGCATGGCCAACACCTTCCTGCTGGCCCAGGGCAAGAGCGTCGGCAAGAGCCTGGCCGAGCCCGACCGGGTCGAGGACGCCCGCCGGATCATGGCCGCCGCCGCGGAGCGGGGCGTGCGCCTCGTCCTGCCGATGGACGTCGTCGTGGCCAAGGAGGTCACCCAGGGCGCCGAGTACAAGACGCTCTCCACCGAACGCTGCCCGCCTCCTGGCACATCGTCGACATTGGCAGGCAGTCGCTGGCGCCGATGTCGGAGGCGCTCGCCGACGCCCGGACGATCTTCTGGAACGGGCCGCTCGGCGTCTTCGAGATCCCCAGCTTCGCGGCCGGCACGCGGGCGATGGCCAAGCTCCTGGCCGACAAGGCCGACCACGGCGCGATCGTCGTCGTCGGCGGCGGCGACTCGGTGGCCGCGGTCACGCAGCAGGGCCTGGCGTCGAAGATGACCCATATCAGCACCGGCGGCGGCGCCTCGCTCGAGCTCATCGAAGGCCGGACCCTGCCCGGCATCGCCATCATCCCGGACCGGGAGCCCGCGCCAGCGCAGGGAGCGCCGCGTGAACACCCAGATCGAGCTCATCGACGCCCGCGAGATCCTGGACTCGCGGGGCAACCCGACCATCGAGGTCGACGTCATCCTCGCCGACGGCTCCGTGGGCCGCGCGGCCGTGCCGTCCGGCGCCTCCACCGGCGTCCACGAGGCGGTCGAGCTGCGCGACGGCGACAAGGGCCGCTTCGGCGGCAAGGGCGTGCTGCGGGCCGTCGCCAACGTCCGCGAGACGATCGCGCCGGCCCTCCTGGGCTCGGACGCCGCCGACCAGCCCGGCATCGACGACGCGCTCATCGACCTCGACGGCACGCCCAACAAGGGCAAGCTCGGTGCCAACGCGATCCTCGGCGTCTGCCTCGCCTGCGCCCACGCCGCCGCCGTCCGCCTACGACCTGCCGCTGTACCGCTACCTCGGCGGTGCCGGCGCCCGCATCCTGCCGGTCCCGTTCTTCAACATCCTCAACGGCGGCAAGCACGCCGTGAACTCGACCGACTTCCAGGAGTACATGGTGGCCCCGGTCGGCCGGCCGACTTCGCCGAGGCCCTGCGCGCCGGCGCCGAGGTGTTCCACGCCCTGCGGTCGATCCTGCACGACGGCGGGTTCTCCGTCGGCCAGGGCGACGAGGGCGGCTTCGCCCCGTCGCTGCCGTCGAACGAGGCGGCCGTCGAGGTGATCCTGCGGGCCATCGAGAAGGCGGGCTACAAGCCCGGCGAGGAGGTCGCGATCGCGCTCGACCCGGCCGCGAGCTCGATCCTCGTCGAGGGCACGGGCGTCGAGGGCGTGACCGGCCAGTACCGCCTGGAGCGCGAGGGCCGGACGCTCGACTCGGGCAGCATGGTCGACCTCTGGGAGCAATGGACCGCGAAGTACCCGATCATCTCGCTCGAGGACGGCCTGGCCGAGGACGACTGGGCCGGCTGGGAGGAGCTCACCGCCCGGCTCGGCTCGAAGGTGCAGCTCGTCGGCGACGACATCTTCGTCACGAACCCCGCGTTCATCGCCCGCGGCATCACCGAGAAGGCGATGAACTCGGTCCTCATCAAGCTGAACCAGATCGGCACGGTGACCGAGACGATGGCCGCCATCGAGATGGCCCGCCGGGCCGGCTGGACGGCCATGGTCAGCCATCGCTCCGGCGAGACCGAGGACACGACGATCGCCGATTTCGTCGTCGCCATGGGCGCCGGCCAGATCAAGACGGGCGCCCCGTCGCGTTCGGAGCGGGTCGCCAAGTACAACCGGCTCCTCCGCATCGAGGAGGAAGTCGGGAGCGGCGCTCGCTACCTCGGGCGTGCCGCGCTTGCCGGGGCCGCTCCAGCGCGCCCGTGAGGCTCGACACAGGGGCGCCGGTCGCCTCTCCGGCGCACACCGTGCGCGTCGCGGCGTCGCGCGGCGGACGCGCACGCCGGCGTGCTCTCCAACGCCGTCCGGCGCCCGGCCTCAACCGGTGAGCAGGTTCGTGGACCGCGCGGCGGTCGTGGCCGGCTGGATCGGTGTCGGCATGGCCGTGACGATCGACGTCAGCTTCCTGCTGGTGATCCCGATCGAGCCTGTCGTCTGGCTGCTGGCACCGCTGGCCGGCCTGATCATCGGCTACTACGCAAACTCACGAGCCGACCGCCGGAATGGGCCGTGGTCGCGGATCCTGGCGAACGGCACGTGGGCCGGGGTCGTGACGGCCGTGGCCATGGCCGGGCTCATGCTCGGCACGAAGGCGATCTTCTTCGCCGCCGACGACGGCTATCGCGACGCGAGCGGCGGCGGCCCGATCGCCGGTTGCCACGTCGGGGCGGATTGCGTCTACCAGCGGTACCTGCAGGCGGGCCGCGGCCCCGAGTTCGTGCGGGCCGGCGTGACCGACGCGAGCTCGTTCGAATCGTTCTACTGGCGCGAGCAGCTCAGCACGGCCGGCATCGTGCTCCTCCTCTGCGCCGCCGGAGGCGTTGCCGGCGCGGCCGCGTACGGCGTCGTCCGCCCCAAGGGAGGGCTCTCGGCGGCCTCCACCTGAGGCTGCCGGCGGCGGCTCCCGGATCAGGGCCGGCCGCGACGGACGTCCGCTCCGATCTGTGGCGCGCCCCTGGCCGCCAACTGCACGGCCCGGGTCGCAGGCTACGGGTTTCGCAGCGGCAGGTCGTCGGCGTCCTTCGGCCACGCCTTGCCGTAGAACGCCAGGTACGTCTTCACGTGTGACCGCCAGTACGCGACCTCGTGGCGGCCGGTCGGGTAGAGGACGAACTGGTGGGCGATGTGGCGCTCCTCCAGGGACTCGACGAACGGCGTGATGTTCGGCATCGCGTAGTCCTGCGCTCCTGCATCGACCCAGATTCGCGGCCGCTCGCCGGCTTCGAAGTGCACGGACTTCGCGAGGTTCAGCGGGTTGGCCGAGGGCGGGGCGTTCGTGGGCCAGAAGAACGGGCTGTGGCCGCCCACGGCCGCGAACAGGTCGGGATGGCGGAAGGCGATGCTGAACGCCCAGAAGCCGCCTCTCGAGATCCCGCCGATCTCCCGGCCCGCCCGCGTGCCGAAGGTGGCGAACTCCTTCTCGACGCGCGGGACGATCTCGCTGAGGATGACACTCTCATAGGACTTGCCTGCCGTGAAGGTGGCCGTGTTGGCGAGGTCGCCGCCGCCCGGCATGACCAGGATCATCGGCGCCAGCTGGCCTGCCGTGATGCCGGCGTCGAGGACCGTGTTGACATGGAGGATGTCCGTCCACTCGGTCTGGTTGTCCAGCGAACCGTGGAGCAGGATCACGTACGGGTAGCGACGGCCGGACGTGGCATAGCACGGCGGCAGGTAGACGCGATAGCGGACCGTGAGTCCGGCGACCTTGCTGGCGTAGGAGCGGTCCACGACCGTGCCGTGCTTGGCCGTGCACCTGGTCGCGACCGCCGTTGCGGTCGGCGCCGGCGAGGCGGACGGCAGGGTGGATACGGAAGGCCGCGCGGACGGGGCCGCGGACGGCCCCGCCGGGGGACCGCCGGCCGCACCGGAAGCGGCCGCGGTCGCCGTGGACACCGGCGACGGGCTCCGGCTGGGCGTGTCGACGCCACAGCCGGCCAGGATGGCGACAAGGCCGAGTAGCGCGAGCCGCGCCCGGAGGGCAGCCCCGGCCCGCCGCCGCGGCGGTCGCCGGGAATCCAGGGCGGCGGGGACGCGGATTCCCCGGCTCTCGATCACCACGCAAGTGTACGGGCGGAGGACGCGACAGGCGGCCGGCCCCGCCCACGAACCCCGTTGCCCTCCCGCCGGCCCGTCGGTGCAGCGGTCAGGGGGAGATCGCCAGCACGATCGCGCCCAGGGCGATCAGCGCCGCGCCCGCGAGTCGCCGCGCCGCGCCGTGGCGTTCACCCAGCCGGATCACGCCCCATGCGGCGGCCAGGACGGTGGCCAATTCGCGGAGGGGCGCCACGCCCGCGAGCGGCGCGATCGCCAGGGCCGTCAGGACGAGCGCGTAGACGCCGACCATGAGGAGTCCCGCGACCATCGCCTGTCGCAACGGCGGCGCCTCGTCGGGCGCGGTCACGGCCAGCGGCGCCGGAGCCATGCGGGATCCAGGTGCCGGTCGGCTCGCCACCGGCGGTCGGCGGCCGGTGAGGCGGGCCGGCGCGACCCGCAGCACGACCGCCAACATGGCGCCGCCCAGTGCGAACAGCGTCCAGCCGTAGAGCCAGGTTGGGCCGGTCCGCACCCCGAAGCGGTCGACCAGCGTGTATGCGGCGATCGAGCCGCCCAGGGCGAGCGCGGGTCCCATCACCCGCAGCGAGGCGCTTGCGGATGCGACCGACAGGGTTCCGGCCACCAGCAGGCCGACGGCGGCCAGGTCCGGCCCGCTCAGCCGTTCGCCGAGCAGACCCAGGCCGATCGCGGCCCCCAGAACGGCGGCGCTGCCCCGGGCTACCGGATAGACGGCCGACAGCCCACCACGGCGGTAGGCGATGCCGAGGAGGAGCCAGTAGACGACCTCGAGGGCACTGGACACGGTGGCGAGGATCCACCCGTCCGGAGTCAGGGTGGGCCGTCCGGTGACCAGCCAGCCCACCACGACGAGTGGCGTGGCGGCGGCCGTACCCAGCCAGACCGCTCGGGAGGTGGTCTGCAGGGGGTCGCCGGACGTCTTGACGATGGCGTTCCAGGCGACATGCAGCAGCGCGGCCACCAGGACCATGGCCGTAGCGGCGACCGGCATCAGCCACGGAGTCCAGGAGCCGGGCCGTCAGACGCAGAGGAGCATGACACGCACGCGAGTCTATCGGCCGGCCGCCGCGCGCCGCAGCGCGAAACCGGCGCCCGCCCGGCCCGGGAATCGAAGACCCCGGGCCAGGGCCCGGGGTCAGGCGGTCGCGTGGAGCGCGCGCAGCGCGCGAGCCTCCGAAGCGTCCGGAGGCGACTAATCGGCCTTCTTTGCCGGCGTCTTCTTCGCCGCCGGCTTGGCCGCCTTGGCCGTCTTGGCGGAGCTCGCGGCCGCGGCCTTTCCGGCCGGTTTGGCGGCGGCCTTGGCCGCGGCTCCGACCTTCGCGGCCGACGTGGTGGCCGACGCTGCCGCTGCCTTGGGCGCAGCGGTCGTCTTCGTCCTGGCCGGGGCGGCCGGCTTCTCGGCGGCCGTGCGGCGCGACCTGGTCGCCGGCTTCTCGGCGGCCGGGGCCGCGGCCCGCGACCTCGCCGGCTTCTCGGTGGGAGCGGTGGCTGCCTCCGTCGCTGGCGCGTCGGCGCGGCCGGCCCGGGCAAGCGCGGCACGCGCCTTCCCGGCGGCCGTCTGCGCACCCTTCGCCTTCTCGGCCTTGCCGGCGGCGATGCGGGCCTTGGCAGCCTTGGCGGCGGCCAGGGCGCCGGTCGTCTTCGTGACCTTGGCGGTCGTCCGGACCTGGTCGCCGCCGAGTGCGGCCGCGACCTTCACCGCGAGCCGGCTCTTGCGCCGGGCGGCGGCGTTCGGATGGATGGCGCCGACCTTGGCGGCCTTGTCGATGGCGGCGTAGGCCTCGGACAGGGCCGCGCCCGGATCGCCCTCGATGGCGCCGGTGGCGACCCTCAGGGCGCGCGTCGCAACCGTCTTGGCCTTGCTGCGGCGAGGGGCGTTGATCGCCTCCCGGCGTTCGGCCTGGCGGACGCGCTTCTTCCCGGACGGCGTCCGTGCGCCGGTCCAGCCGCGAGGGGAGTGGGCCACGTTCGAAAGTTCCTCGGTGCGGGTCGGGTGGTTGCCGTGGGTGGCACGCAGCGGGAGAGGACACCGCGACGGCGCGACCGCGAATGGTACCAGACCCGGCGGGGAGCGGCCGAACCGTCGTTGCCGGCCGAACGGACGCCGGCCGAACGGAGGCCCACGGTCCGCTACACTCCGGCCTCGTGACGATCCCCCAGGAACGAATCCGCAACTTCTCGATCATCGCCCACATCGATCACGGGAAGTCGACGCTCGCGGATCGGCTCCTGGAGCTGACACATACGATCGATCCGCGGCAGATGACGAGCCAGGTCCTGGACTCCATGGACCTCGAGCGGGAGAAGGGGATCACGATCAAGGCGCGCGCCGTGCGACTGGAGCACACGGCGGCCGACGGCCTCCTGTACGGCCTCAACCTCATCGACACGCCGGGCCACGTCGACTTCAGCTACGAAGTGAGCCACAGCCTCCAGGCATGCGACGGCGCCGTCCTCGTGATCGACGCCTCGCAGGGGATCGAGGCACAGACCCTCGCAAACGTCCACCTGGCCATGCGCCAGAAGCTCGTGATCATGCCCGTGATCAACAAGATCGACCTGCCGTCGGCGCAGCCGGACCTGGTGATCGAGGAGCTGGAGAGTGTCCTCGCGATCCCGCGCGAGGAGGTGATCCTGGCCTCGGCCAAGGAGGGGACCGGCGTGCCCGCGATCCTCCAGGCGATCGTCGATCGCATCCCGGCACCCCGCGGCTCGCGAACGGCGCCCGTTGCGCGCGCTCATCTTCGACTCGCACTACGACCAGTACAAGGGCGTCGTCACCTACGTGCGTCTCGCCGAAGGCACGCTCCACGAGCACACCCGGATCCACCTGATGGGCTCGTCGGCCGAGGCGGACATCCTCGAGCTCGGCGTCTTCCGCCCCCAGCTGGTGCCCGTCCAGGAGCTGGCCGCGGGAGAGGTGGGGTACGTCGCCACCGGCCTCAAGAGCGTCCGGGACGCGCAGGTCGGCGACACGATCACGGACGCCGCCGCCCCCGCCGCCGAGGCGCTTCCCGGCTACCAGCCCGCCAAGAGCCTGGTCTTCGCCGGCATCTACCCGATTTCCGGCGAGGACTACCCGCTGCTTCGCGACGCAATGGAGAAGCTGCACCTCAACGACGCGAGCTTCACGTTCGAACCGGAGAGCTCGATCGCCCTGGGTTTCGGCTTCCGGTGCGGGTTCCTCGGGCTCCTGCACATGGAGATCGTGCAGGAGCGCCTCGAGCGCGAGTTCTCGCTGGAACTGATCGCCTCCGCGCCGTCGGTCGAGTACCGCGTCCGCCTGCTCAACCGCGGCGGCGACCCCCTGCCGGTCGACAATCCGGCACTCATGCCCCCGGCCGGCGACATCGAGGCGATCGAGGAGCCGTGGGTCAAGCTGTCCGTGATCACCCCCAGTGCCTACATCGGGCCGCTCATGGAGCTCTCCACCCAGCGCCGGGGCACGTTCGTGACGATGGAGTACCTCGATCCCCAGCGCGTGCTGCTGACCTTCGAGATGCCGCTGGCCGAGCTGATCGTCGACTACTTCGACCAGCTCAAGAGCCGCAGCCAGGGCTACGCGTCGATGGACTACGAGGAGATCGGCTATCGGCCGGCGCGCCTGGTCCGCCTCGACATCATGGTCAACGGAGAGCCGGTCGATGCCCTGTCGCTGATCGTCCATCGTGACAAGGCACAGACCATCGGTCGGCAGCTGACGGAGCGGCTGAAGGCCCTGATCCCGCGCCAGATGTTCGAGGTCCCGGTCCAGGCGACGATCGGAGCGACCGTCGTGGCTCGCGAGACCATCCGCGCGCTCCGCAAGAACGTCCTCGCCAAGTGCTACGGTGGCGACATCACCCGGAAACGGAAGCTGCTCGAGAAGCAGAAGGAGGGCAAGCAGCGCATGAAGCGGGTCGGGTCGGTCGAGATCCCCCAGGAAGCCTTCCTCGCCGTGCTCCGGATGGGCGAGGCGGACTGAGGCGGATCGGGATCCGTGTTCGACCTGACCACGCTGCGCGTCCTCGTCGCGCTGGCGCTCGCGCTCCTCCTGTTCATGCACCGCCTGGAGGCGGAGAAGTTCGGCGCGGCCGAATACGATGAGCCGACGCCCGACGGGCGACAATCGTCGTTCCTCAGGCGCATGGGCTGGTACGTGACCGGCCTCGCCCTCGTGTTCGGCGTGCTCCTCATCCACCCGGCAGCCGCCGACGACCTCAACCTGGCGCTGGGCGATCGATCGACCGCCCTTGTCGACGGCCTGGTCTACGGCCTGCTCGGCGCGGGCCAGGCCCTGGCGTTCGCCGGCCTGCGATACGGGCGCCTGCGCTTCCCGCCTGCCTGGACCTACCCGGGGGCTGTCGTCAACGGCGTCGTGACGGCGTTCCTGGACGAGGCGACCTTCCGCGGCGTGATCCTGGGATGCCTCCTCCTCGTGGGCCTGCCGGCCACGGTCGCAAACGTCATCCAGACGCTCCTGTACGGGCTCGCGACGCGGACCGGCGCGCCCGGGCGCGACCGCTACCTGTTCGTCATGACGCTCGTGCTCGCCCTCGCCTCCGGCTGGCTCACCATCACGACCGGCGCGATCGGGGCGGCATTCCTTGGCCACGCCATCACCAGGATCGCCTTCTTCATCGCCACGGGCCACCCGGGCCAGCCGGCGCTGCCCGGCCAGGAGATCGAGGATTCCTGGGAATTCCGCCGGCCGCCGCCGGGCTGGCGATCCGCGGACGGCGGCGACGGCGCGGGCGGTCCTGGCCGCGAGCGGTGAGCTGGGTCAGCCCGCCCGCCGCGCTCTACGTCCACAGTCCGTTCTGCCGCTCCCTCTGTCCCTACTGCGACTTCGTCGTCTATGCGGGTTCCGCCGCCAGGGGTCCGCGGAGCATGATCCCGACGTACCTGCGGGCCCTGGATGCCGAGCTTGCCCTGCGCGCCGACGCGCTCGATGTGGCGTTCGGGCCGGCCGGCACGGACCTGCGGCCGCCGCTGGCCTCGCTCTACCTGGGGGGCGGCACGCCGTCGCTCCTGCCGTCGGAGGCGATCGCGGCCATCATCGAGCGAGTCCGGGTCCGGTTCGGGCTGGCGCCGGACGCCGAGGTCACCCTGGAGGCCAACCCCGGCCCCGATGACCGCGGCGACGTCGCCGGCTTCGCCGCCGCCGGCGTCACTCGCCTCTCGATCGGCGCCCAGAGCATGGATGCGGCCGAGCTCCGAAGGCTCGGCCGGCGCCACCGGCCGGAGGATGTCGTCGAGACCGTGGGCCGTGCGCGGGCGGCCCGGATCCGCAACGTCAGCCTGGACTTGTTGTACGACGTACCGGGCCAGACCCTGGCGACCTGGACGGCCAGCCTGGAGGCTGCCCTGGCGCTCGTGCCGGATCACGTCAGCGCCTACGCGCTCACGCTCGACGACCCCGACGCCGAGGGCCTGACGGGGCCGCTCGGCGACCACCTGCCGACCACGCCGGGCGCTCGTGCATGGAGGAAGCGGGCCGGCGCCGCCCAGGATGAGGATCGCGCCGCGGGCGCCTATGCTCTTGCGGACGCCATGCTCGATGCGGCCGGGCTGCCCTGGTACGAGCTGTCGAACTGGGCGCGGCCGGGGGCGGCGAGTCGCCACAACCTGGCCTACTGGTGGCGTCTGCCCTACGAGGCGGTCGGGCCCGGCGCCCACGCATTCGACGGTGAGGATCGGCGCTGGAACGCCGCCCGCCTCGATGGCTGGCTTGGAGCGTTGGACCCGCCCGTCGGCGCTCCGCGCCTGCCACCTGGCGGCGTGAGCACCTCGACGAGCGCACGGCCGCCGTCGAGGCCCTGATCCTCGGCCTTCGCACCGCGACCGGGATCTCGCGCGACGACGCCCTTCGGCGACCCGACGTCTTCACGTGGTCCGCGGACGCCGGCCTCGTCGAGGATGCGCCCGGAGGGCGTGTCCGCCTCACCCTTCGGGGCCGGCTCCTCTCGAACGAGGTGCTGGCCCGCCTGGTCTGACTGATGGCGCCCGCCTCAGCGCCGGAGCTGATGCAGGCGACGCAACGACAGCGACCCGCGAGCGTCGCTCACGCCATTCGGCACTGGGCGGCGATGCGGTCCGGGTGCTACACGAAGCTTGCGTCCCCGGCAGGGCCGGGCCGGTCGGCCGTCGCGCATCGCGTCCCGGGGACATCTGGAGGGTCGCGATGGTCGACCAGTCGCTTCAGGGCGAGGTGGGCGCCCCCGGCGCGAAGGGCCTGAGGCCAGGGGTCCTGGGTTTCCTGACGAGCATCGTCATCGGGGTGGCCTCGACGGCGCCCGCGTATAGCCTGGCGGTGTCGCTGGGGCTGGTCGCGGCCGTCGTCGGCGTGCTCTCGCCGGCGATCATGCTGGTCGCGTTCCTGCCGATGCTCGGCGTGGCATCGGCTTTCTACTACCTGAACCGGGCCGACCCCGACTGCGGCCAGAGCTTCGCGTGGGTGACGCGGGCGATCGGCCCGCGGACCGGCTGGATGGTCGGCTGGGCGATCATCGTGGCGGACATCGTGGTGATGGCCAGCCTGGCCGAGGTCGCGGCGATCTACACGCTGCGCCTGGTCGGCATCGACGACCCGTCGGCGACCTTCGGGACCATGAGCTTCTTCGGCACCGATCTCGACCTGGGCCAGGTCGTCATCGTCACGCTGGGCCTCATCTTCATCGCGGTCCTGACCTACATCTGCTGGGTGGGCATCGAACTCTCGGCCCGGACCCAGCAGATCCTCCTCACGGCCGAGCTCATCGCCCTCGCCATCTTCTCCGCGGTCGCGCTCTGGCGCGTCTACACGGAGACCGGGATCGAGGGCGCCGTGCAGCCCTCGCTCGAATGGCTCAACCCGTTCGCCGTGCCAAGCGCCTCGGCCCTGTCGGCGGCAGTGATCGTTGCCCTCTTCATCTACTGGGGCTGGGACACCGCCGCGTCGGTCAACGAGGAGAGCAAGAACCCAACGGAGAACCCGGGCAGGGCGGCCGTCGTCTCGACGATCATCCTGGTCGCCACGTACGTCGTCGTGTCCTTCGCGGCCACGGCCTTCCACGGCGCGGACTACCTCGCCGCGAAGGGCGAGGAGGACGTCCTGGGGGCCATGGCTGCGGACGTGCTCGGCAAGCCGCTCGACCTCATCGTCGTGCTCGCGATCCTGTCGTCCGCCGCCGCGTCGACCCAGACCACGATCCTGCCGACGGCCAGGACCGTCCTGTCGATGGGCGCCAAGGGGGCGATCCCGAAGTACTGGGCGGGCGTGCACTCCCGCTTCCAGACTCCGACCGCGGCCACGCTCTGGATGGGCACCCTGTCGGCGGCCTGGTACGTGAGCATGAAGATCGTCTCCGAGAACCTGTTCTGGGACGCGATCGCGGCGCTGGGCCTCATGATCGCGTTCTTCTACGGGCTCACCGGCTATGCCTGCCCGCTGTACTTCCGCCACTACGTGTTCCGCAGCTTCCGCAACTTCATGCTGATGGGCGTGCTGCCGCTGGTCGGCGGGATCAGCCTGACGTGGGCATTCGTGCAGTCGTCGATCGACCTGTCCAACCCGGCGAACTCGGTCTCGGGCGACTCGTGGTTCGGGTTCGGCCCGCCGTTCGTGATCACGGTCGTCTTTGCCGTGCTCGGCGTCGCCCTGCTGCTCCTGTGTCAGCTCCGCTACCCGGAGTTCTTCCAGCGAAAGCACCAGGTCGCCCCGCCGCCCGCGCCCGACGTCCCGGCGACCCTGCGCCACGCTCCGATCGGCTGACGTCTCGCGGGCTCGCGGGTTGTCTCGCCGCCCGTCGCCGGCTCGCCGGCCGTCTGACCGCCCGCCGGCCGTCGCCGGCTGACGCTGCGCGCCTCGGTGCCCCGGCCCCATCGTCGGGCCGGGGCATCCTTGGTGGCCCGGCGCCACCGGTCACACCGGCCGCGCCTGAACCGGCGACACCAGAGGGCCCGGCTGGCGTTCCCATCGCTCGCGGCGGCCAGGGCGCCGGCCAGGACGCCGGTTCGGGGCAGCGAGAAGCTCGAGCACTTGCGCGAGCGTCGCCGGCGCTGACCCGCCGTTGCACACGGCCGTGGCACGCCGGTTGACATGGGGGATGCCCGTTGCTACGATCGCGGCAGCGACGTTGGCACTCTGCCTATGAGAGTGCCAACGAGGATTGGCACTCCGATCAGTAGAGTGCCAGAAGGAGCGATCGGCCGTGGCGCGAGGAATCCGCCGCAGTGCCGGCCCGCTGGACGTCAGGGCGCAGGCGATCCTGAGGGCGGTCATCGAGGAATACGTCAGCACGGCGACGCCGGTCGGGTCGCATACCCTGGTGGAGCGATACCGCCTTGGCGTGAGCACGGCCACCGTCCGCGCCGTGCTCGCCGAGCTGGAGCTCGACGGCTTCCTCGATCACCCGCACACCTCCGCCGGTCGCGTCCCCACCGATGCCGGCTACCGCTTCTATGTCGAGTCGCTCGTGGGCGAAGCCCCGATGGCGCCGCTCGAGCAGATCATGATCCGCCACCAGTTCGGGCAGGTCGAGGACGCGGCCGACCAGTGGTTCCGCCTGGCCGCGACGACCCTGGCTTCGACGAACCAGGCGGCCGGGCTCGCCACGAGGGCCAAGCCGCGCGCGGCGAGGATCCGCCGGGTCGAGCTGGTGGGCATCGTGGATCGGACGGCCAGCCTCGTCGTCTTCCTCAACGAAGGATCGATCAAGCAGTCCTTCGTGACGGTCGACCCCGGCACCACGGAGGCGGACCTGGCCGAGGCAACTCGGCGTCTCAACGCGACGTGTGCCGGACTCTCCGCCGCCGACGTCGCCGAGCGCCTGCACTGGTTCGAGTCGGCGCCGGTCGACGACCCGGTCTTCGTGCTGGTCCGGCGGGCCGGCGAGCGGGCCCTCCGGATGATCCGCGAATTCGACGGCGCGGCCCTCGACCAGCTGTTCAGCGATGGCCTGCTCAACGTCATGGCCGCACCGGAGTTCGCCTCGTCGGAGAAGCTCCGGCGCGTCTTCGCCGCGCTCGAGAACCGCAGCCATCTCGGCGAGCTCTTCGACGCGGTCGTCCGGGCCGGCGACCTGCGCGTCTTCATCGGCCACGAGAATCCCCCGGAGGAGATGTCGGACGTGGCCCTCGTGCTGGCGCCCTACGGCCGGAGTGGCGCGGCCGTCGGCGTGGTCGGCGTCATGGGCCCCACGCGGATGCGCTATCCGCTGGCGATCGGGACGGTCCGCTTCGTGTCCGGGATCATGAGCGACCTGGTGGAACATCTCTATGCATGACCGCGTCATGCATGACCGCGTCATGCATGACCTCGCCGGCCAATCGGCCCGGCCAGCCCCTGCCACGCGACCATCGGAGAGGCCTGCATGACCGACGAACGCAACTCGCCGCCGGCCGGCGCCCCGGCCGGGCCGGATGCCGGGGAGCCGGCTGCCCACCGCGTCGGTGGCCGTCATCGCACGCGCGCCGACGAACGCATCGCCGAGCTCGACGTGTCCCCGTCCAAGCTGCTGGCCGACATCGAGGCCCTCCGGGCTTCGCTCGAGGATGCCCGGGCCAGGGCCGACGAGCACCTGGCCCTTGCCCAGCGTGCGGCCGCCGACTACGCGAACCTCAAGCGGCGGACGGCCGAAGAGCGCGAGCGGGACCTGGGCCTGGCCAGCGAGGCGCTGCTGGCCAAGGTCGTTGCCCTGGCCGACGACTTCGACCTTGCCCTCGAGCACGTGCCGGGCGAGGCCCGCCAGGACCCGTGGCTGGAAGGGATCGCCGCGATCGACCGCAAGCTGCGGGCGCTGCTCGAGAGCGAGGGCGTCACCGCGATCGAGGCCCTCGGCCATCCCTTCGACCCGCGCGAGCACGAGGCGCTCCAGCGCGTTGCCGGAAGCGGGGCGCCGGAGGGCCACGTCGTGGCCGAGCTGCGCCGCGGCTACCGGCTGCGCGACCGGGTCCTCCGCGCCGCGCTCGTAGCCGTGAGCGACGGAACGTCCGAGCCCCGTCCCAACTGATATCACCCCCGGCGACTGCCCGAGCGGCCCGGTTCCACTGACCACCACCAAGCGAGGAGCACGAGCAACCAGATGAGCAAGATCATCGGCATCGACCTCGGCACGACCAACTCCGTCGTTGCCGTCATGGAAGGCGGCGAGCCGACCGTCATCGCGTCCGCGGAGGGCGGCCGGACCGTCCCCTCGGTCGTCGCCTTCACCAAGTCCGGCGAGCGTCTCGTCGGCCAGCTGGCCAAGCGCCAGGCGGTCACGAACCCGGGCAACACCGTCTACTCGATCAAGCGCTTCATGGGCCGACGCTGGGACGACCCGGAGGTGCGGCACAGCCGCGACCTCGTGCCCTACACGGTCGAGGAGGACGCGAAGAGCGACGGCGTGCGGGTCAAGCTCGCCGATGGCCGCACGTATACGCCCCCCGAGATCAGCGCGATGATCCTGCAGAAGCTCAAGGCGGACGCCGAGGCGTACCTGGGCGAGAAGGTCACCGACGCGGTCATCACCGTGCCCGCCTATTTCGACGATACGCAGCGGCAGGCGACGAAGGACGCGGGCCGGATTGCCGGCCTCGATGTCAAGCGGATCATCAACGAGCCGACCGCGTCGTCGCTCGCCTACGGCCTGGACAAGAAGAAGGACGAGAAGATCGCCGTCTACGACCTGGGCGGCGGCACCTTCGACATCTCCATCCTGGAGCTCGGCGAGGGGGTCTTCGAAGTCAAGTCGACGAACGGCGACACGCACCTCGGCGGCGACGACTTCGACATCCGGGTCATGGACTGGCTGCTGGCCGAGTTCAAGAAGGACCAGGGCCTCGACCTCCGGGCCGACCCGCAGGCCCTCTCCCGGGTCAAGGAAGCCGCCGAGAAGGCGAAGATCGAGCTGTCGACGGCGATGTCGACGGAGATCAACCTGCCGTACATCACGGCTGACGCCGACCGCAACCCCAAGCACCTCGTGATGACGCTTTCCCGGGCCAAGCTCGAGGAGCTGGTCCGCGACCTGATCGACAAGTCGCGTGGGCCGGTCGGGCAGGCCCTGAAGGACTCCGGCCTGGCCGCCTCCGACATCGACGAGGTCGTCCTCGTCGGCGGCATGACCCGGATGCCGGCCGTCATCGAGGCCGTCAAGAGCATGTTCGGCGGCAAGGAGCCGAACCGGGGCGTGAACCCGGACGAGGTCGTCGCGATCGGCGCGGCCATCCAGGCGGGTGTGCTGGGCGGCGAGGTGAAGGACGTCCTTCTCCTCGACGTCACGCCGCTCTCGCTCGGCATCGAGACGCTGGGCGGCGTCATGACGCGCCTGATCGACCGCAACACGACGATCCCGACCAGCAAGAGCCAGGTCTTCTCGACGGCGTCGGACAGCCAGCCGCAGGTGGAGATCCACGTGCTCCAGGGCGAGCGCGAGTTCGCGACGGACAACAAGACGTTGGGACGCTTCATCCTGGATGGGATCCCGCCCGCCCCGCGGGGGGTGCCGCAGATCGAGGTCACCTTCGACATCGACGCCAACGGGATCCTCGACGTGAAGGCCAAGGACCGGGCGACGAGCAAGGAGCAGCAGGTCCGGATCACGGCCTCGTCGATGCTGTCGAAGGACGACGTCGACCGGATGGTCAAGGAGGCGTCCTCGCACGCCGCGGAGGACCGCAAGCGGCGCGACGAGGTCGAGGCGCGCAACCAGGCCGAGCAGCTGACGTACCAGGCCGAGCGGACGCTCAAGGACCTTGGTGACAAGGTGAGCCCGGAGGACCGGGCAGCCGTCGAGGGAAAGGTCTCCGACGTGCGCAACGCGCTCAAGACCGAACCCGTCGACGTCGTCCGGACCCGGGCCGGCGAGCTGTCCGAGGTGCTCAGCCGCGTCAGCGTGGCTGCCTACCAGGCCGCCGGGGCCCCTGCCGAGGGGGCGGCCGGCGAGCCGGGCGAACCGGGCGAGCCCGCCCGGGAGCCCGGCGAGCACGGGCCCGAGGACGAGACGGTCGAGGGCGAGTTCAAGGAGGTGTAGGTCGCGGGGCGGCCGCACGCCACCGGGGGCCTGGGCGCGACACGCCCGGGCCCTTCTGCGTCCGCGCGTCATGCCCCGCGGCGCGTCCTGAGGCCACGCGGCGGCAGGCCCGGGGCTCACGCAGGCTGTGACTCGCTTGGCAACGGGTGAACGTGGCCCGACGGCCCGGTCCCGCCCGCAGCCCCGGCGGCGCTGTTGGTCCGTGCTCCGCTATGCGATTCTGAGTCAGGCGCCGGCCACGGCCCGCGGGCCGTGGGGTGCCGGAAACGAGTCCCGTGTTTCGCAGTCACGAGACGAATCGACACACGCGGGCAGGGCGCGGGCGCGGTCCGGGTCGGCCGGGTCGCGCGCCGGGCCGGCGAGCACGCTGGCGTGTGCAATGTCCTCGCGGAGAGGACGCAGGACGCTCCGCTGAGCGCGGGACATCCAGCCGGATCGCATCTGCGCGGATTCGGCGCGCTCGACGGCCGGGTTCCGTCCTCCCACCGAGGACATAGCCGTCACAAGGCTCGCACGCCCCGGCCGTTTCGCACGGGCCCGCTCGCCCGGCCGTTCGCCCGCCCGCTCGGGCCCGCTCGCCCGGCCCCTCCCACCCGCGCGTCCGGCCCCCGCCCGCCCGCTCGCGCGCCCGACCCCGCGTCCGGCCCCGCCCGCTCGCGCGCCCGACCCTGCGCCCAGGCCCGTTCGCACGGGCCCGCTCGCTCGCCCGCCCGTTCGCACGGTCGCGGGACCGTTCCTGACGCCGCTCGACCTTCCGGCGAGGTAGCATCGGCGAGCCCATGGCTGCCCGGATCGATCCCGTCACCTCAGGCGTGCCAGCTGAAGAGCACGCCGCCGCGCCCGTGCCGGCCGAGCCGCCCCCCGACGCGCCGGTCGTCGCCCGCGCCCTCACGAAGCGCTTCGGGGGCCTGACGGCCGTCGATGCCATCGACTTCGAGGTCCACGCGGGCGAATCGTTCGGCTTCCTCGGCCCGAACGGCGCGGGCAAGACGAGCGCGATGCGGATGGTCGCCTGCGTCTCACCGGTGACCAGCGGGATGCTTCGCGTGCTGGGTCGGGACCCGGCCGTCGACGGGGCGCGCATCCGGGCCCGCCTGGGCGTGGTGCCCCAGCAGGACACGCTCGACCAGGAGCTGACCGTCGCCGAGAACCTGTCGATCTACGGGCGCTACTTCGACCTGCCGCGATCGGTGATCCGGCAGCGCGTGGCCGAGCTGCTCGATTTCGTGCAGCTCACGGAACGAGCTCGAGACCCGGTCGAGCCGCTGTCGGGGGGCATGAAGCGCCGCCTCACGATCGCCCGCAGCCTGATCAACGAACCCGACATGCTGCTCCTGGACGAACCGACGACCGGTCTCGACCCGCAGGCTCGCCACCTGCTCTGGGATCGCCTGTACCGGCTCAAGCAGCGCGGCGTCACCCTGGTGCTGACGACCCACTACATGGATGAGGCCGAGCAGCTCTGTGACCGGCTGGTCGTCATGAACGGCGGCAAGATCGTGGCCGAGGGATCGCCGCGCGCCCTGATCGAACGCTTCGCGTCGCGCGAGGTGCTGGAGATGCGCTTCCCCGTCGGCGTGCAGGAGACGCTGGGCGAACGCCTCGACGGGCTGGGCGAGCGGGTCGAGCGCCTGCCCGACCGGACGCTCATCTACGCGGACGACGGCGACGCCGCGGCTGCGCGGGCCCACGAACGGGGACTGCGCCCCGAGTCTGTGCTCGTCCGGCGATCGTCCCTCGAGGACGTCTTCCTCCGCCTCACCGGGCGGAGCCTGGTCGACTGAGGCGGCTCGATGGCGAGCCCGGCGGCGGTGCGGGTCCTGGAGCACGAGCTGCTCTCCTACCGCCGCTCGTTCCGAGGGACGCTGGTCAGTTCGTTCCTGAACCCGGTGCTGTACCTGGCGGCGATGGGTCTGGGTCTCGGGAGCTATGTCGGCTCGAACGCAGCCGCCGCCGGCGGCGGCGCCGGGGCAGCCGGGATGGCCGCCATGCTCGGCGGCGCCACGTATCTCGCGTTCCTTGCGCCGGGATTGCTGGCGGCGGTGGCGATGCAGACCGGAGCCGGGGAGTCGACCTTCCCGATCATGGCCGGGATCCTGTGGGACCGGACCTTCCACGCCATGCTGGCCACGCCGGTGAGCGTCCGCGACGTCCTGCTCGGCAAGCTCCTCTTCATCGGCCTGCGCCTGGTTCTCGTGACCGCCGTCTTCTTCGGGATCATGTCGGCCTTCGGCGTCGCCTCCAGCCCCCTCGCCCTGCTGGCCGTGCCTGGAGCCGTGCTGACGGGCGTCGCCTTCGTCACTCCCATCGTGGCCTACAGCGCCGTGCAGAAGGACAGCAACGGCTTCAACTCGCTGTTCCGGTTCGGCATGATCCCGATGTTCCTGTTCTCGGGCACGTTCTTCCCCATCAGCCAGCTGCCGGTCTTCCTCCAGCCGATCGCCTGGGCCACGCCGCTCTGGCACGGCGTGGACCTCTGCCGGACGCTGACGCTCGGAACCGCGACACCGGCCGGCGTCGCGATCCACGTGACCTACCTCCTGGCCGTCGCGATCGCGGGGTTCGTGATCGCCGACCTCGCCTTCCGGCGACGGCTTCGGGTCTGAGCGATGGCCGCCCTCGTCCACGCCAGGCCATCGAAGCTCTTCGGCAGCCGCCGGGCGCTGCTCCTGATCGAGCGCAACCTGTTCGTCTACCGGCGCACGCCGATGGTGATCGTGTCCGGGTTCTTCGAGCCGCTCTTCTACCTGCTCTCGATCGGCCTGGGCCTGGGCGCACTGGTGGGCCCGCTCCACGTCGGCGACCAGGTCGTGGCGTACTCGGCGTTCGTCGCCCCGGCGCTGATGGCGAGCTCGGCCATGAACGGCGCGATCTACGACTCGACCTTCAACGTGTTCTTCAAGCTGCGCTACGCGAAGACGTACGACGCGATCCTGGCCACGCCGGTCGGCGTCGCCGACGTGGCCCTCGGGGAAATCGGCTGGGCGCTGCTGCGCGGCGCGATCTACGCGACAGGCTTCCTGATCGTGATGACGGCCCTGGGCATGGTCCGCTCGCCCCTGGCCGTCCTGACGCTGCCCGCCGCGCTGCTCATCGGGTTCGCCTTCGGCGCGGTCGGGATGGCCGCCACGTTGTTCATGCGCACGTGGCAGGACTTCGACCTCGTCCAGCTCGTGATCCTGCCGCTGTTCCTCTTCTCCGCCACGTTCTACCCGCTCGATGTCTACCCGGACGGGCTCCGCCTGGTCATCCAGCTGACGCCGCTCTACCACGGGGTCGCGCTGCTGCGCGACCTCTCCCTGGGGATCCTGGAGCCGGCCATGCTGATCCACGTGGGATACCTCGCGCTCATGGGCCTGGCTGGCCTGGCGGTGACGTCGAGGCGGCTCGCGCGACTCCTCCTGAAGTAGGGCGGACGGGCGTTTGGAGCAGGGCGGACGGGCGTCGGGAGCGCCCGTCCAACCCGCGCGAGAAGCCGGGCGAGAAACAGGGCGTGATGCCGGCGCGCGGGAGGGCTATGCTCCCGGGTCATGAGCCCGAGAACCGCCCCTCGCCGTCGCGCCCGTCCCACCCACGCCATCGGCATCGATGTCGGCGGCACCGGCGTCAAGGCCGCGGTGGTCGACCTCGCGACCGGGGCCCTGGCGTCGGATCGGCTGCGCGTCAGGACCCCCCAGCCATCGACGCCCCATGCGGTGATCGAGGCCATCGGCGGCATCGTCGACGACCTCATGGAGAGCAGCCCGTTCAAGCCCGACATCCCGGCCGGGTGCGGCCTGCCCGGCGTGGTCAAGGCCGGGCGGCTCATGACCGCCGCCAACATCGACAAGGGCTGGCTCGACGTTCCCGCCGAGGAGCTGCTGACCGCCCGCCTCGGACGTTCCGTCCGCCTCGTGAACGACGCCGATGCGGCCGGTCTCGCGGAGGTCCAGTTCGGTGCCGCGAAGGGCGTGGAGGGAACCGTCCTCCTGCTGACGATCGGGACCGGGATCGGCAGCGCGCTCCTGATCGACGGCAAGCTCGTGGACTCCCTGGAGCTCGGCCACATGCCGTTCCACGGCCACGACGCGGAAACCCTGGTCTCCGGGGCGAGCCGCGAGCGGCGCAAGGTCGGCTGGAAGCGCTGGGCGCGGGAGTTCAGCGAGTACCTCGCCCTGCTCGAGCGCCTCCTGTGGCCGGACATGATCCTGCTCGGCGGCGGCGTGAGCAAGGAATTCGGCCGCTATGGGAAGCTCCTCCATTCCCGGGCACCGATCCGTACGGCCACGTATCTCAACACCGCCGGGATCATCGGCGCGGCACTTGCCGGGGCCGAAGTCGGCACGGCCGCTCGGTCGACGCTGGCCGCCGAGCGCGAGCCGGGCTGAGGCCGACGCCTGGCCCGGCAGCCGCGGAGCGGCGGCCGGGCGGCCCGGGCGCCGCTCTCCCGTATCCTTCTTGCCGACGATGACGGCCGAGCGCGATCTCTACGCGACCCTGGGCGTGCCGCGGACCGCGGACGACGCCGAGATCAAGCGCGCGTTCCGGAAGCTCGCCCAGCAGTGGCACCCGGACGTCAACCAGGATGCCAGCGCCGGCGAGCGCTTCAAGGAGGTCAACGAGGCCTACCAGATCCTCTCCGACCCCCAGCGTCGCCAGGCCTACGACATGTTCGGGATGGCCGGCGTGGCGGGCGCCGGCGGCGAGCCCGGCTTCGGCGGAGCCGGCTTCGGCGGCAATGCGGGGTTCGGCGCCTTCTCCGATCTCTTCGACGCGTTCTTCGGTGGCACCGCGGCCGGCGGCGCCGCACGGCGGTCGCGGACCGTGTCCGGCTCGGACCTTCGCTATGACCTCCGGATCACGTTCGAAGAGGCGATCCGGGGCACGGAGAAGGAGATCGAGTTCCCGGTCCTCGACCGGTGCCCGGCCTGCTCGGGCACGGGCGCGCGACCCGGCACGACCGCGGCCGCGTGCCCGCAGTGCCAGGGCCGCGGCGAGATCCGACACGTCCGCCAGACCATGCTGGGGCAGATGGTCAACGTGGTGACCTGCCCGCGCTGCCGGGGCGAGGGCCGGATCGTCGAATCGCCGTGCGCCGACTGCCAGGGCGAGGGCCGCATCCGGCGGTCGCGGCGCGTCCGCGTGAGCGTGCCGGCCGGCATCGACGATGGCCACCAGATCCGCCTTTCCGCCGAGGGTGAGGTCGGGCCGCGCGGCGGTCCGCCGGGATCGCTGTACGTCGCCATCCACGTCGCGCCCCATCCCGCCCTTCGGCGCGAGGGCAGCGAGCTCTACCACGAGCTGGACGTCTCCATCGCGCAGGCCGCGCTTGGTGCCACCTTCCGCGTGCCGACCGCCGATGGCGAGGAGGAGATCGAGATCAAGGCCGGGACTCAGCCCGGCACGGAGATCCGGCTCCGCGGCCGCGGAGCGCCGCACCTGCGCCGGGCTGGCCAGCGGGGCGATCTCCACGTCCTGGTCCGGGTCACCGTCCCGACGCGCCTCTCCCGCGAGCAGCGAGAAGCGCTGGAGGCGCTCGCGACCGCCTCGGGCGAGGCCGTCCACAACGAGCGCGGCGGTGTCCTCGACCGGCTCCGGGACGCCCTGGGTTGACCGATGCGGCCCGCGGCGGCGGCGTCCGGGCGGCGGACCGGTCCGGACCGGACGCCGGCGACGGGCTCGTCGCGGACGGCGCCTGGCTGGAGCTCGCGGTGACCTGCGACGCGGAGGCGGTCGAGCCCGTCGCGGAGATCCTCGCGCGAGAAGCTCCCGGCGGCGTGAGCGTGGAGCCGGCATTCTCCCTCGTGGATGAAGGGCTGGGCGCCGTCGTGGACGCGACCCGCCCCGCGACCGTCCGGGCGTTCATCCCGGCTCGCGACACGGCCGCGGTCCGGGCGGCGACGGCCCGCGTGGAGGCCGCCCTCGGCCACCTCCAGGCCTTCGGGCTGCGCGAGATCGGCGACCTCGTCACCACGGTCGTCCACGAGTCCGACTGGGCCGCCGCATGGAAGCGCCACGTCGGCGTCCTTCGGATCGGGCGGCGGATCGTCATCAGGCCCACGTGGCGGCGCCATCACCGCACGCAGGGCGACATCGTCATCGCGATGGACCCGGGCATGGCGTTCGGCACGGGGCTCCATCCGACGACTCGCCTCTGCCTGGCCGGGATCGAACGCTGGGCCGACGACGGGTGGCTCGCCCACGGCGGGGCCCGCGACGGGACGGCGCGGCTCCTCGACGTCGGCTGCGGGTCGGGCATCCTGGCCATCGCGGCGGGGCTGCTCGGCGCGGGCGAGCTGGGCGCCGTCGACACGGACCCCATCGCGATCGAGGCCACGACCGCGAACGCCCGGCGCAACCGGCTCCTGCGCCGCCTCCGCGCCTGGCACGGCACGCTGCCCAGCGGGCGGGGGCCGTGGGATCTCGTCACGGCGAACCTGATCGCGTCCGTGCTGATCGCGCTGGCTGCGGACCTGCGAGCCGAGCTGGCGCCGGCCGGCCGGCTGATCGCTTCGGGTATCTTCGTCGACCGCGAGGCAGCCGTACGCGAGGCCTTCGCCGACGCGGGCATGCACGTCGTCGGCCGCGACGCGGAGGGCGACTGGGTCGCCCTGGACGTGCAGCGTCCGGCCGACTGACCGGCCGGCAAGGAGGTGGCGACATGGTGACGTGGTCCGAATTCGGCGCGGCCGCGCCCGAGCTTGCGGCGGCGGGCCGGCGGCTCGTCTATCGCGGCACGGTCGGCGAGGTCCTCCTGGCGACCGTCCGGGGCGACGCGCCCCCGCGCATCCATCCGATCTGGGTGGCGATCGTCGGGCCGTCGCTGTACGGCTTCATCCTGCCTTCAGCCAAGTGCACCGACCTCGAGCGCGACGGCCGGTACGCACTCCACACGCACCAGGATCCGGCGGCACCCAGCGAGTTCTCCGTCCGTGGTCGCGCCGGCCTGGTCACGGACGCCGGCGTCCGCGCGGACGTGGCCGCGCAGTGGTACTTCGAAGCCGACGAGACGTACCGGCTGTTCGAGTTCTCGATCGAGAGCGCCGTGCTGGGCGTCCGGGAGACGGCCGACGAGTGGCCGCCGCGGTACACGTCGTGGAGCGCATCCGTCGCCGGGCCCGATGCCGGCCACTGAGGGTCGGGCCCGCCGGCAGGCGGGCGGGGCTGCGCTACGATCAGGCTTCGCCGCGTGATCAGCCGTCGCCGCGACCGAGCCTGGAGTCCGATGCCCAGCACCCGTTCCGTCACGTTCGTCGATGGCGTGCCGCCGCGCGATCGGTGGAGCGACCGGGCCGGCGCTCCGTCCGTCGACGCGCCGCCCGGCGACACGCCGCAACGCGGCTCGCGCAGCCACCCGACCGGCGCTCCCTCCGGCGACGGCCCGCCCGGAGTCCGCGCCGGTGACCAGGTGAACACCACCGGCGCCGCCTTCGGCGACCCCTTCGCAGGTCCGACCCGGCGGGCCGCGATCACGAACCTGGGCTGCAAGGTCAACCAGGCCGAGATGGATGCCGTCGAGCGACTCCTGCGCGAGCGCGGCGTCTCGATCGTGCCCGGCGGCCAGGCGGCCGATCTCCACGTCGTCAACACCTGCACGGTCACGGCCATCGCCGACGAGAAGTCGCGCAAGGCCGTCCGGCGCGCCCGACGCGCGAGTCCCGGCGCGCGCATCGTCATCACCGGCTGCTCCGTGCAGGTGGGTCGAGCCGCCCTGGCGGCCGCGGACCCTTCGGCGATCCTGGTCGGCAACGAGGCCAAGGACGGCCTGCTGGCCGAGATCGAACGGATGCTCGGACCGCGGCTCCGGCGGGCGGGCGGTGACCGGCGCTCGCACCGGGTGCTCGACGCTGCCCTGCCGACACTCACCGGCGTCGAGATCGACGGCGTGGCGGACAGCCGTGCGACGATCGACCGGACCCGGGCCTTCGTCAAGGTGCAGGACGGCTGCTCGTTCCACTGCACGTACTGCATCATCCCGCAGGCCCGCGGCGCCGAACGCTCGCTGCCGCCGGCGGCGATCCTCGCCGACGTTCGCCGCGCCCTCGGCGCCGGCCATCGCGAGATCGTCCTCACCGGGATCAACATCGGGACCTATGACGGCGGCTGGTCGGAGCGCGGATTCCGGGGCCGCCACACGCGATCGGCGATGACCCTCGCCGATCTCGTCCGGCGCATCCTCGCCGACACCCCGATCGAACGGATCCGCCTCTCGTCGATCGAGCCGCAGCACATCGACGACGAGTTGCTGGACGCCTGGGCCGTCGCCGGAGCGGGCCGCTGCCTGCCCCATTTCCACGTGCCCCTCCAGTCCGGCGATGACGGGGTCCTGCGGCGCATGGGCCGCCGGTACGACGCCGCCGGCTACGCGCGGGTCGTGGCGTCGATCCGCGCCGCGGTGCCGGACGCCGCGATCCACGCCGACGTCATCGCCGGCTTCCCGGGCGAGGACGAGGCAGCATTCCGGCGCACGGTCGAGCTGGTCGGCGAGCTCGATCTCGCCGGGCTCCACGTCTTCCGGTATTCCGCCCGGCCGGGCACGGCGGCCACGAGGATGGTCGGACAGGTCGACGAGGCCGACCGCCGGGGTCGATCGGCGGCGCTCCTCGGGATCGCCGCGGCGGCCCGCCGCCGGGGGGCCCAGCGGGCAGCCGGCCGGGCCCGCCGAGTCCTGTTCGAGGAGCCCGCCGGGGGCGGCGGCTGGGTGGGTCACGCCCAGGATTACGTTCCCGTGCGCGTCGCAGCCGCTGCCGGGCAGGACCTCCAGGGCGAGATCGGCATCGTCCTCGCGGACGGCCCCGACCCGCTCGATCCGGAGCGGGCGGCCGGACGCCTGCTCGATCTCCTCGAGCGTCCCGGGGGCGCTCTGCGGCCGCCGACCCGACCGGCCGCGCCGCCCGTACGATTCACGGACCGGCTCGATCCACCGCCCGGCGAAGCCGGGTCGGAGCCAGCGTCAGGAGCCAACCGATGAGCAGCGAGTGCCTCTTCTGCCGGATCGTGGCCGGCGAGATTCCCGCGACGCGCCTGCACGATGACGAAGAGGTGATCGCCATCCGGGACGTCGCGCCGCAGGCCCCCACCCACGTCCTCGTCCTGCCGCGCCGGCACGTGCGTTCCCTGGCGGATCTCACCGATGACGACGCACCCATGGTCGGCCGCCTCGTCGCGGTCGCCACCGGGATCGCCAGAACCGAAGGACTGGACCCGGCCGGCTACCGCATCGTGGCGAACATCGGGCGCGACGGTGGCCAGACCGTGCCCCATCTTCATCTCCACCTGCTCGGGGGCCGGCCGATGACGTGGCCCCCGGGGTGATCGATCGGACCCCGGCGCCGAGGATGGTGGCGCGACCGAGCGCCGTGCGGGCCCGGCTGGCCGCCGCCCGACGAGCGCTTCGGTGGCAGCCCGCGAGGTTCGCATGGGCCCGTCGGCCGGCGCGCCCCGTCCCGCTGGCGGCCGTCGTCCTCGCGCTCGCCTCCGGCCTTTCGGCCTGTGGTGGGTCGTCGGCGCCGCTTCCCTCGACGGCCGCCGCGGCGACCCCTCCCGCATCGCTGTCGCCGGCCGTGATCGCCACGCGGGCCGTCCTCCAGGCGGCTCTCGAGGCGCGCGGCCTGGGCCTGATCGACGGCACCCTCGTGGCACGCCCGGCCGAGCCCCCGTCGTTCGCCGGCGTCGCCCGCTGGCCGTTCCTGGTGCCCCTGGCCGCGGATCCGACGGCGGGCCTGATCGTCGTCTATGAGCTTCCGTCGGTCCAGGGCGCGACGGAGGCCGGGCAGGAGATGGCCGCGTACCTCGGCAGCGGGCCCGGCCGCGTCCAGCGCTCGGCCGACGTCCAGGTCCTGCTGCGGCAGGTCGGCTCCACGCTGGTGCTGTTCTCGTTCTCGTCGAGCGCGACGGACCCGAAGCTCGCGGCGATCGCCGCGGCGCTCGACAGCGTCGGCACGGCGGTGGTGATCCCCCGCGGCTGAGGGGCAGGGCCGGCGTCGCGGCGCTCGGCCCGGGCCGCGTCCAGCGCCGGCCGCCAGGGCTCGACGCGCGGGCCGTCACACCTCGTGGGGGCGCACCCGCGGGCCGTCCTCGCGCACGGCGAGCGGCACGTCCGCGGCAGCCCAGACGCGGACCTGGTTGCGCTTCACCTTGAGGGACAGGGTGCGCGGGAAATCGACGTCCGGCCAGAATCGCCAGGCACTCACGCGCGCGTGGACGGCCAGCGTCGCGTTGGCGGCGCGGACGGCCGCGTCGACCTCCTGCCGGGCGCGCTCGAGGTTGGCCGCTCCACCGAACTCCCCCTCGGGTCCCTCGGCCGGGCCAGCGTCGGGGACCCACGGCGTCGGAGCCGGGGCGAGGACGACCGCTTCGATGCGTCCCGGCTCCGTCTCGAGCACGACCGAGTCACGGATCCCTGCCACGCGCAGCGCGTTCTCCACGTCCTCCGGGAAGACGTTGAAGCCGTTCGGCAGGACGATGATGTCCTGCTTGCGGCCGTGGAGCACCAGGCGCCCGCGACCGTCGAGCCGGCCGAGGTCCCCGGACCGGTAGAAGCCGTCGGTCGTGAACGCCGCGGCCGTCGCCTCCGGGTTCTGCCAGTAGCCGCGGGTCACCGTCGGGCCGCGGAAGAGGATCTCGCCGTCGTCGGCGATCCGCATCTCGACGCCCGGGACCGGCCGGCCGACGGTCCCCAGCGGATGGTCCCGCCAGGTCGTGCAGGCGCCGGATCCCGTCTCGGTGGCTCCGTATCCCTGCATGATCACGACGCCCAGGTCCTCCCACGCCTGCTGGACTGCCGGTGGGAGGAAGGCGCCCGCGGACACGAACAGCCGAAGCCCGCCGCCGAGCTGTCCGTGGATCGACCTGAAGATCCACCGCCGCGCGGCGTACGGCAGGCGACGCGCGATCGCGCGAGCCCGGCGGAAGGAGGCCTGCCGGCCCTGGCGCTCCACCTCCCGCTCGAGGGCGGCCCAGAAGAGCTCCAGGACCTGCGGCACGACGATCATCGCGGTCGTGCGGTGGTCGCGGATCGCCTCGAAGACGACGCGCGGGTTGCGCGTCCTGACGTAGACGATCTCGGCCCCCAGAGTCGAGCGTCAGGTAGAGCCCGATCGCCTGCTCGAAGAGGTGGGCGAGCGGCAGGATGGAGACGATGCGGTAGTCGATCGCGGGGACCAGCTGGTGGAAGCCGTCGACGCCGGCGATCGTGTTCTCGTGGGCCAGCACGACGCCCTTGGGCGCGGCGGTCGTCCCGGAGGTGAACACCAGGAGGTACGGATCGGCCGGATCCGGGCGCGGCCAGGAGCCGACCTGCGCCTCCCAGTCGGCGGGGATGCCGGCGCCCGGCTCGTCGCACAGATCGTCGACCGTGGCCCGCGGCATGCGGTCGAGATCGGCGTCGGCCGGGTCGGGAGCTTCGCGGCCCGTGCCGATGACGAGTTGCACGGCGCCGGAGCGCTCGACGATCCGCTGGATCGTGCCCTGGCCCATCCGCAGGTCGAGCGGCACGAGGATGAGCCCGGCGCGCATGGCCCCGAAGTAGACGGCGGCAAGCTCCGGACACGAAGCGGACCATGTCAGCAGGCGCTCGCCGGGGCGAAGCCCGCGGGACCGCAGGCGCCATGCGACGAGGCGGCTGCGCCGATCGAGCTCGCGGTAGCTCCACGTCCGGACCGTGCCATCGTCGCGGCGCAGGCCAAGCGCGGTCCGCTCGCCATGGCGCGCGGACGCTCCCTCCAGGAGGTCGACGAGCGTTCGGTGCTCCTGTCCCATGGCCGCAATCGTGGACGACGCCGGGCCTTCCCGCAACGTTCGACCGGCGATCGGCGCGCCACGTGAAGGCAACCGCCTCCACCGGACGCGCGGGCGAGGCGGCGATCGGTCGGTGGAACGGAACCGGGACGTGTTCCTCGCCTCGCGCCGGCGAGGGGAGCGAGGCACGGCACCTCGCGCGACCGGGTCCCCGTTTGACCCGCCGCGCGTGCACGGCTATGCTCCGCCGCGCCATCGGCACGTCCAACGCGCCCTGGTCACCTCCGCGCCGATCCCGCCCCCCGGCGCGCCGGAGCTCGACGAATCCAGGGCGGAGGAGGTGATCCCGGCATTGGCAGAAATCCGCGTTGGTGAGAACGAGACCTTCGAGAGCGCGCTTCGCCGCTTCAACAAGAAGATTCAGCAGTCCGGCATCCTCGCCGAGGCCCGCCGTCGCGAGCACTACGAGAAGCCGAGCGTGAAGCGCAAGCGGAAGGAAGCAAAGCGCAAGAAGGCCTCCCGCCAGCAGGGTTAGCCGCCGGGACCAGCGCGCGAGTCTCGCGCCACGGACGGGACGATCCTCGATCCGCCGCCCCCGCCGCTGGTCTCCCACCGCTTCCCCGGCCCAACCGGGCCCCGGAGGCCTCCCAACCGCAACCGGACAGCCGCGCACACGCCGCTGTCCGGAGCCAACGGAGCCGCACCGGTGTCCATTCGAGACGACGTCCACGAGGCGATGACCGCCGCCATGCGGTCGGGTGACCATGCGCGCCGCGACGCCCTGCGCATGGCCTGGAACGCGATCACCGGTGCCGAGAAGCGCGATCGAGCGACGCTGACCGACGAGGCCGCCATCGCGGTCCTCGCCCGCGAGCTGAAGACGAGGCGCGAGTCGCTCGAGGCGTTCACCGCCGGGGGTCGCCGGGACCTCGCCGCTCCAGAGGAGGCCGCGATCGCGGTCATCGAGGAATTCCTGCCGAGGCCGCTCTCCGAGGACGAGCTGGCCGCGCTCGTGGCCGAGGCGATCGCCGCGAGCGGAGCGACGTCGCCCCGTGAGATGGGCAAGGCGATGGCCTGGCTGAGCCCGCGCATCCGTGGTCGCGCGGACGGCCGCCATGCGAGCGAGCTCGTCACCCGGGCGCTGGCAGACTCAGCCGCCCCCGGTCCAGCCGTTGCCGGCACCCCCGCGTCCAGGGGTTCCGCGAAGGGAGCGGCCGGCTAGGCGCCAGGCTTCGGCCTGCCGCCGTCCGGCTCCCGGACGCATGCTCACCCGACGCCTCGACCGAGCCGCCGCGTTCACGCGTCGCGATGCCGTTCGCCTGCTCGTGGCGGCGGTGCTCCTCGTGACCGGCCTGACGACGATCCTGTCGATCGACGACCTGCCCCGCGCCTACAACCTCAAGGTTGGAGACACCGCGGTCCAGCCGATTCGCGCTCCGCGGACCACGACCTACGTGAGCCAGGTCCTGACCGACGCCGCGCGCCAGGCCGCCAGCACCGCCGTGCTGCCCCAGTACAACTACGAGCCCGACGCGGCCGCCGCCCTCGCCACGCGCCTCCTCGACTCCCTGGCCACGGAGCTCGATCCGGTGGACGCCGCGTTCGCCCCCAACGTGACGGCCGAGGAGCGAAAAGCCGCGCTGGACAAGGTCCTGCCCGGGCTCACGCCGGACTCGCGCAAGACGCTCGAAGCGCTGGCCACCGAGCGCTGGGGCATGGTGGCCGCCGAGGTCACGCGCGTCCTGGGCCTCGTCCAGCGCACGGAGCTGCGCGATTCACAGGTGGACGTTGTGCGTGCCAACCTCGGGGCGAGCTTCAACCCCCTGCTGACGGACGGGGAGCGCGCCCTCGCGGTCGAGATCGTGAGCCCGCTGCTGACCCCGAACTCGACGTTCAGCCAGTCGGCGACCGACCAGGCCCGCCTCGCCGCCGCCGCCGCGGTCGCGCCGGTGACGCGGACGTTCAACCAGGGCGACGTCGTCATTGACGCCGGCCACCAGGCCACGGCCGTCGACGTCGAGGCCCTGGCCCAACTGGGCCTCACCAAGGCGAGCCTCGATCTCGGCCGCCTGGCCGGCTGGGCGCTGCTGGCGGCCATCGTCGTCGGCCTGTTCCTGGTCTGGTTGTGGAGGTTCCGGCAGGATCTCTGGCATCGCGGCCGGACGCTCGCCCTGCTGGGCCTCGTGCTGCTCGTGACGGCGCTTGCCTACAAGCTGACGGGCGGCCGCTCGATCCTGCCCTTCTTCATGCCTGGGGCGGGCGCCGGCATGCTGGTGGCGCTGCTGCTGGGAGGCGGGCCGGCCACGGTCCTGGTGATGTTCGTGGCGATCCTGGCGGGCTCCGGGAACGACCTGTCGCTGGAGCTTGCCACGTACGTGCTGGTGGGGGGGCTGACCGGGATCGTCGCGGTCCGCCGCGGCGATCGCTTCCAGGTGTTCGTCCAGGCGGGCCTCGCGATCGCCCTGGCCAATGTCGCGGTCGTCTCCGTCTTTGCGCTGCTCGGCCAGCACGACGTCACCGGGGCCCTGCAGCTGTGGGGCGCGAGCCTGGTGGCCGCCGCCGGCTCCGCGGTGGCCACCGTCGGCACGTTCGCCGTGGTCGGCAACCTGTTCGGCATCCTCACCGTCTTCCAGCTCCTCGAGCTGGCCAGCCCGTCCCAGCCGCTGCTGCGCCGCCTGCTCCTCGAGACCCCGGGCACCTACCACCACTCGCTGATGGTCGGCAATCTCGCCGAGCGGGCCGCCGAACGGATCGGCGCCGACCCGCTGCTGGCGCGCGTGGCTTCCTACTACCACGACGTCGGCAAGCTCGCCAATCCGCTCGCCTTCATCGAGAACCAGGCCGGCGTGGAGAACGTCCACGACGAGCTGCCGCCCGAGGTGAGCGCGGAGATGCTCAAGGCGCACGTGGCCGACGGCATCGAGATCGCCTACAAGAGCCGGCTGCCGAGGCCGCTCATCGCGTTCATCCCCCAGCATCACGGCACCGCCCGGATGAGCTACTTCTGGGCCAAGGCGCGCGATGAGATCGCCGCCCGCTACGGCGGCCCGGACACCGTTGCCGGCCGCCAGGCGCTCGAGCAGCTCGACGAGCGCCGGTTCCGCCACAACGGGCCGAAGCCGCAGTCGAAGGAGGCGGCCATCCTCATGCTGGCCGACGGCGTGGAGGCGTCGGTGCGCTCGCTCGCCAGCCATGACGAGCCGTCCATCTCGGCGATGGTCAACCGGATCGTCGCCGAGCGCCTCGAGGACGGCCAGTTCGACGAGTGCGCGATCACGCTCGGCGACATCGAGAAGGTGCGCCGCTCCTTCGTCGCCCAGCTGCTCGGCGTCTACCACCAGCGGATCGCGTACCCCCAGAACAAGGTGGTGGAGCTGGAGGCGCGGCGCGGGGCCGGAGGGGCGACGGGCGCCGGCGGCGGCGCGGCGCACCTGAGCGGGCCACGGGCCGTGGCCGGACTGCGCCGCCTCTATCTCCCGCCGTTCCGGATCGACCTGGAGATCCGGCCCGGCGTCCGCTCGCCCGTCGCCGGCGTGACCCTGGCCCGGGAGCTACGAGCGGGGTTGCTCGCGGGCGGCGCGCCTGAACCGGCCGCCGTCGGCCTGATCCTGGCCGGCGACGACGAGCTTGCTCGCCTCAACGCCGCCCACCTGGGCCATCGCGGCCCGACCGACGTGCTCTCCTTCCCGCTGCTCCCGCCGGCTGCGTTCCCGCACCATGCGGGCGGGTCGCCGACGGCGCGGGACGGACAGGCGCGGTCGCGCGGCGGTGGCGGTGTCGCATTCCTCCTGCCGCCCGGAACTCGCCTCCACCTGGGCGACGTCGTGATCTCCGTGGAGCGCGCGATCGCCCAGGCCGAGGCCGGCCGCGGCGGGCAGACGGGCGACGTCCGGTCGGCGCCAGCCGACGAGCTGCGCCTGCTCGCCGTCCACGGTGCGCTGCACCTGTGCGGCTGGGATCACGCGGCACCGGCGGAGGAACGCGCGATGCGGGCCCTGGAGCGTGAGGTCCTGGCCGGTCGGGATCGCTGAGCGGCGTCGCGGACCCTGCGTCCACCCGCCCGGGCTGGCGCGGCTGACGCCGCCGGCGAGCGCGCCGCCAGCCGAGGCCCCCATTCGGGTACTGGCGGCCGCGCTGCCGCGCGGCGACGATGACCGCGATGGGGGACCGCCGAGTCCGCGCGCGGCGCCACAGCGACCTGTGGAGCCGGCCCATCGCAATGGGGACCATGGCCGACACTCGCACTGGCCCGGACCGCGCCGCCGCACGAGGACGCCCGCTCTCCGGCGGGGGTCGCCTGCAGCTCGCGGGCCTCGCCGCGCTCGTCGCCGTCCACGCCGCCGTCGCCGGCCTCCCGCACGGCGACGACCTCCTGCAGGCGGCATTCTCCGACGCCCTGTACGTCGCCGTGGACCTGATCGGGCTCTGGGCCTGCGTGCGGGCGGCGCAGACGCCGGGCATGGATCGCGCCACGCGGCGCGTCTGGCTGCTGTTCGGGGCGAGCATGGCGGCCACGCTGGCCGGCGATCTCACGTGGTCGTGGCTCGAGCTGGTCGCGCGGTCGGAGCCGTACCCATCGCTGGCGGACGCCGCCTACCTCGCCAGCTACCCGCTCCAGCTCCTCGCCGCGCTCAGCTTCCCGTTCGTCCGCCGCCCGCTGGCGGAGCGCTGGAAGGTCCTGCTCGACATGCTGGTGACGCTGGTCGCCGGCACGATGATCCTCTGGGACCTGGTCCTCGGACCGTTGGCGGCGGCCAGCAGCGGAGACCTGGCCGCGACCGTCGTCGGCATCGGCTACCCGGTCGCGGACATCGTCCTGCTCTTCGTCGTGGTCCGCCTCACGCTCCTGTCCGGCATGGACCGCAGCCGCCGGTCCATCACGCTCCTGACCGCGAGCATGTGCACGTACCTGGTCGTCGACCTGATCTACTCGAGCCAGGAACTGCAGGGCGCATACGTGTCCGGCGGGCTGCTCGACGTGGGATGGACGCTGGCCAGCACCACGCTGGCCGCCGCCGCCCTGGTCCAGCGCTTCGAGTACCACAACGACGGCGCCGCCGGAGCCTCCAGCCGCTTCGTCGAGCACGGTCGGAGCCTGCTGCCGTACCTGGTCGTGGCCGCCGCGTACGCGCTGATCGTCGTGGAAGTGGTCAATGCCCGTGCGGGCGCGACGCCGCTCGAGGGGTCGATCGGGCTGCCCGGCCTGATCCTGGGCTCGCTCGCGATCACCGGCCTGGTCGTCCTGCGGCAGTACGCGTCCGTTCGCGAGCGCGTCGACGCCGAGCTGGTGGCGCGCCACCTGGAGGCGCGGTTCCGGGCGCTCGTGCAGAGCGGGCGCGACCTCATCCTCATCGTCCGGCCCGACTCCGAGATCACCTACGCCAGCCCGTCGATCGGCACGGTGCTCGGGCGCCTCCCGGAGGCCTGCCTGGGCCGGCCCCTGACGTCGCTGGTCATGCCGGAGGACGCCACGGCCCTCCAGAGGACGCTCCTGGTCCTTGCCGCCGGCAGCGTCGTCCCGGCCGAGGACGCGGCCGTGACCTCGTTGCGCCTGCGCTTCCTCACGTCGGCCGGCGCGGTGCTGGTCCACGAGGTGACGATCCGCGACCTGCGCGGCGACGCCGCGGTCGGCGGGTTCGTGGTCAGCGGCCACGACGTGAGCGAGCACGTTGGTGTCGTCACCCGTCTCGAGGCGCGCTACCGGGACGTCGTCGACGCCGTCGGCGAGATCGTGTTCGAGACCGACGCGGCCGGCCGCTGGTCCTTCCTGAGCCCGGCGTGGACGGCCGTCACCGGCTTCTCGGCGGACGAGAGCCTGGGCCGCTCGGCCCAGTCATTCCTCGCGATGAGCGGCCTGGCCCGTCCAACCGCGTCGGCCGGTGCGTCGGACGATCTCGCTGGCCTGCCGGAGATCGTCCGGTGCACGACCAGGGCCGGCGGGGTGCGCTGGCTCGAGGTCCATGCGCGTGCGGTCCGCGACGCCGAGGGCCTGGTCACGGGCGCCCGCGGGACGCTGCGGGACATGACCGCCTGGCGCGCCGCGGAGGCCGCCCTGGCCGAGGCCAAGGACGAGGCAGAACGCGCCAACCGGGCGAAGAGCGAGTTCCTGTCGCGCATGAGCCACGAGCTGCGCACGCCGATGAACAGCATCCTCGGCTTCTCCGAGCTGCTCCAGCTCGGCGATCTCGACCCCGCCGATCGCGAGTGCGTGGACTACATCGTCCGCGCCGGCCACCACCCTCCTGGAGCTGATCAACGAGGTCCTCGACATCGCCCGGATCGAGACGGATCGTGCCGTGTTCCAACTCGGCGAGGTTGCCGTCGCGCCGCTCATCGGCGACGCCATCCAGCTCGTCCGACCGATCGCCGACGCGCGCGGGATCGAGCTCACCGGCGACCTGCGCGCGGCGGACGGCGCCGCCGTCAGGGCCGACCGCCAGCGGCTGGTCCAGGTGCTCCTCAACCTCCTCACGAATGCCGTGAAGTACAACCGTGACCACGGCACGGTGGTCGTGCGAGTGCTCCCGCGGCCCGCCGGCAGGACCCGCATCGAGGTCGAGGACACCGGACCGGGCATTCCCGACGAGCTCCAGGACCGCCTCTTCGTCCCGTTCGATCGGCTGGGCGCGGAGCGAGGGGCGGAGGAGGGGACCGGCCTCGGGCTGGCCCTCAGCAAGGGCCTCGTGGAGGGGATGGGCGGGAGCCTGGGCGTCGCGAGCGCAGCAGGTGTCGGGACCACCTTCTGGATGGACCTGCCCGCAGTCGCGTCGATTTCGGGACATGCCGTCGCCGAGGAGGGGGCCACCCCGGCGCCGACCGGGGCGCCAGGCCGCACGATCCTCGTCGTGGAGGACAACCCCTCCAACCGGGCCCTGGCCGGCCGTGTCCTGGCCCGGATCGATGGCCTCCGCGTGATCGAGGCGGAGGATGGGGCCGCCGCCCTCCGGCTGGTCCGCGACGTGTGCCCGGACCTGGTGCTCCTGGACCTGGGCCTGCCTGACATGTCCGGCGAGGAGCTGCTGCGGCGCCTTCGGGCGGACCCGGAGACCCGCGCAGTCCGGGTCGCCGTGCTGTCGGCGGATGCCACCATGGAACGACGGGCGGAGCTGCTGGCGGCCGGCGCGGTCGCCTACCTGACCAAGCCGTTCGACCTTGCCGCCCTGGTCCGGTCGATCGCGGAGTTGCTGGGGACGGAGGCTGTGGCCTGATGCCGCGATTCGCGCCCCCCAGCTTCCCGGCCGCCCGGATCCTCGTCGTCGACGATGAGCCCGGCAACGTGCGGTTGCTGGAGCTCCTGCTCCGGCGGGCCGGCTACACCGACGTGACGGGGACGACGGACGCCCGGGACGTCCCGCGGCAGCTGGCCGAGCATGGTGCCGACATCGTCCTGCTCGACCTGCTGATGCCCGACGTCTCGGGCTAGGACCTCCTGGCCCAGATTCCCCGGATCGTCGGGCCGGACGCCTTCCTTCCGATCCTGGTGCTCACGGCAGACGTGACGCGCGAGGCCCGCACCCTGGCGCTCGAGCTCGGGGCGACGGACTTCGTGGTCAAGCCGTTCGACCACGGCGAGGTGCTGCTCCGCGTCGCCAACCTCCTCGAGACGCGACGGCTCCACCTTCGCCTCGATGACCGCGTGCGCGCCGTCGCCGACGGAGCGCCGGTCATGCTCTTCGCCACCAATGATGCCGGCGACGTCACGCTTGCGACCGGTGCCGGCCTCGCGTCTGCCAACCTCGTCCCCGAAGGCGTCCTGGGTCGATCCATCTTCGACATCGCGGTCGACGCGCCCGGCCTGCACCAGGTGCTTGCCGGGGCGCTGGCCGGCCGGGACGGTTCGACGACGGCCCGCATCGGGAGCGAGTGGTGCCTGGTCCGCGGGGGACCCCTGCGCGAGGGCGGCGACCAGGCCGGCGGCATGCTCTGCGTGGCCACGATCGTGACCGAGCAGAAGGCCGCCGAGGATGCCCTGCGCTCCGCCACGCGCCGCCTGGAGGCGATCGTCGCGGCCGCCCCGCTGCCGATGCTGAGCATCCGGGCGGACGGCACCGTCGACTCGTGGAACCCTGCCGCCGAGCGCGTGTTCGGCTGGGATGCCGATGACGTCCTGGACCGTCCCGTGCCGATCGTCACGGAGGGGGCCTGGCCGGGGGCAGGAGACATTCGGCGAGCGAGGGTCACCACGGCCGCCGACGAGCCGGCGGGCGCCCGCCCCGCGACGCAGCGATCTGCCGCGCTCCCCGTCGCGGGCGCCGAGATCGCGGGCATGGGGCGCGACGGCGCGCTCCTCGACCTGCGGGTGTGGATGGCGGCCCTGGAGGGGCTCGACGCGGGCGCGGAGATGGCGATCATCGAGGACGTGACCGAAGCCAAGCGGGTCGCCCGCGAGAGGAACCGCCTCGGCGCGGCCGTCGAGCAGATGGTCGAGACGATGATCTTCGTCGACCGCGCCGGTCTGGTCCGCTACGTCAACCCGGCCTTCGAGCGTACCTCGGGCTGGGCCGCCGCAGAGGTGGTCGGCCGCCACGTGACCGCCTTCTACGAGTACTCGCCGGCACGGCCCGTCAACCACACCGGCCTCCTGTCGCACGATCGGGCCGAGCCGTGGGAGGGCGACATCGTCGGCCGCCGCCGCGATGGCACCCGCTACACCATCCAGGCGAACATCACGCCGTTCCACGCCGACGGCGAGGTGGCCCAGGAATTCGTCGTCGTCGGGCGGGACGTCACGCGCGAGCGGGAGCTCGAGGAGGATCTCGCCCGCCAGCACCGGGAGCGGGCGGTCGTGCTGGCCGGGCTCGAACGATTGCGTCCGGGTGGGAGCCCGGCCGAGACCGCAACGTCGATCGTGGCGGAGGTCGCCGGCCTGCCGCATGTCCAAGGCGCCAGCATCGTCCTCTTCGATGCGGCCGGGGAGGCGACTCCGGCAGCCTCCATCGGCCGGGCAAGGGACGACCTCATCGTGGGCTGCCCGATGACACGGAGCGCCGGCGCCGAGTTGCGCGACGGCTGCGCGCGTGGGCCCTGGATCGCGCGGGCGACCATGGACGGCTCCGAGCCTGCCGTGGCGTCCGGGCCAGCGCCCGGCCAACCGGCGACGGCGCAGGTCTGGGTACCACTGCGCCGGGACGGTCGGCTGTTCGGGGCGCTCGGGGTCGTGGCCGCCGAGACTGCCGAACAGGTCGGCGACACCCGGATCCTGACCGCCGCCCTGGAGTTCGGAGCGCTGGCCGGCGCCCTCCTGGGGCCTGCCCTCGATGACGACCAGCGGAGCCTCGAGGCGCGGAGCCGCGTGCGCGCCGTCATCGACGAGCGTCGCTTCAACCCCGTCTTCCAGCCGATCGTCGACCTGGAGAGTCGCTGCACCGTCGGCTACGAGGCACTCACGCGGTTCGCCGACGGCACGCCGCCGGCGGCCTGGTTCGCCGACGCAGCCGCCACGGGCATCGGCATGGACCTCGAGGTCGCGACGCTGGCCGCGGCGATCGCCGCCTCCGGCAGCCTGCCGCCCGCCGCCTGGCTGAGCCTCAACGTCTCACCATCGCTCGTCGTCGAGCGAGAGCGACTCGGCCGGCTGCTGTCCGGGCTTGCCCGCGAGATCGTGCTCGAGATCACTGAGCACGTCCCGATCCCCGACTACCGCGCCGTTCGCGAGGCTGTCGCCAGCCTGGACCACGACGTTCGCCTGGCCGTCGACGACGCAGGTGCCGGATTCGCCAGCCTCCGCCACATCCTGGAGCTCCGGCCAAGCGTCGTGAAGCTCGACATCCACCTCGTCCGCGACATCGCCTCCGATCCCGCGCGCCAGGCACTCGTGGCCGGGATGCGCCACTTCGCACGCGCCGCCGGGATGCGACTCCTGGCCGAGGGGGTGGAGACGCCCGCCCAGGTCGAGACGCTGCGCAGCCTGGCCGTCGACCTGGGCCAGGGCTTCCTGCTCGGACGCCCGGCCCCGGTCGCCTCGCTCGTGTCCGGGGCCCCGGCCACACGGGGCGGCGGCGCGGGCGGCCGGCGACACGCCGCCCGCTGACCGCGACCGGCGACCGCACCGAGTCCGGCCGGCCCATCCGGCCGACGACGTCAGCGGATCGTGATCGAGGAGGCGGGGGTCGCGGCCCAGTCCTCCGGCGCTTCCTCCGACCAGATCGTGGCCGGCTCCCAGGCGAACGTGCCCGGCATCGCCACCCGGGCGAGGTAGCAGAGGGCGCGGGTCGCGCTGGCCCGCGTCGTCGTGAACTGCACCAGTTGACCCTCGACCGTGTCCGGCGCCTGGCACCGCGTGGTGCCGTCGCCCGTGGGTTCTGCCGCGACCGCGTCCCACGTTCTGGCCACGTCGAGCGGCACGAGCCCGGACGGGACGAGCTCGTCGATGCGAGTGGTTCCCGTCGGGCCGTGCGCGTCGACCGCGGGCGTCAGCACGACCCGCACCACCGACGATCGTTCGATCGGGCTCGCCGGCGTCACCGTCCGCTCCACGCCGAGCGTGGTCACCGGCGCCGTCTCTGGCGGGCCTTCGCGCCGCCACTGGCCAACCACCGTGGCGGTTCCGGACACCGCCTCGAATGCCGCCGTCGAGCGCTGCGCAGGCGTGAGGACCAGCGTCATTGACGTTGCCGCCGCGAGGCTGGTCACCGTCCGATGTCCATCGACCGTCCACGCGACGCTGGCCGCGGTCGCCGGCTCGCGGGCCACCAGCGAGCGGATCATCGCGAGCTCCTCGGCGACGTGAAGGTCGGTGGCGCTCGGATGAGCGACCGCGTAGGCGAAGGCAGGCTCGGCGAGCGGATCCCCGACCGCGGCGGCAAGCTCCGCGAAGCGCGCAGTAGCCTGGGCGATCGCGTCGGCCCCGCCATCGACGGCGATCCGCATCTCGATGCCGCGGCGCTGGCCGGCCTGGGAGGCGACCCGCTTCGCGATCGCCGCGGCCCCCAATTCGTCGCCGAGCGCGGCGAGTCCCAGACCGAGCCACAGCGCCTCGCGCGGCGACGCGTCGGGAGCGGCGGCCCGTGCCTGCAGCGATGCCAGGACTGGCTCACCCATGGCGGCCAGGCCGGTGAGGGCCACCGACCGGCGCTCCGGCGTCTCCCCCCGGTCGGTCGTGATCGCCCGGAGCCACGCAGACGTCGCCGAGGAACCGGTGCCTGGCGCCGCGAGCAGGGTCCGCGTCGTCATCTCGAGGTCGTCCGACCCGTACGGCAGGATCGCGATTCCTCCGCCCGGCGTCCGGAACGAGTCCATGCCGTCGCGCCTGGGCGGCAAGGCCGAGTCGGCGACGTGGAAGACATCGGCCAGGATAGCCCTTGCCCCGATCGCCGCCGCCTGCTCGTCAGCCCGCGTCCCGTCGGCCGATGCGAGCTCGAGCAGACGGGCCAGCCATTGGCCCCGGCTCGCGTCGCTGACGACGTACGTCGAGAGACCAGTGGCGTCGCCCGCTGGCCGGAGCGTCCCGGTCGAGAGCGCCCACGACTGGACGACCGGCGTGGATCGCCGTGAGCCGATCACGACGAAGGTCCGGACCAGTGAATCGCGCCCGGTTCCGGCGGCGGCCGTGATCGTCAGCCGGTGCGTCCCGGCCGTGAGCACCGGGAGCGGGATGGTTGCCCCGATGGAAGCCTGCGCGGTGACGGTCACCGGGGCCATCGGCAGCGTGTCCGAGCTGACCGTGAAGCTCACGCTCGTCGCGGGGGCGAGATTCGACCCGAAGGCGCGGACGACGACGGACGGCCGGTCGCTCGCGAGGAGCTCGGCGGCCATGGTGACGTCGGCGAAGAAGGGGAGGCCGACGGCCATGCTCGCGGTCCCGACGCCGCCCTGGATCCTGCCATCGAGTGCCGCCACGGCCACCCGCCAGCTCGTGAGGTCGTCGGACAGCTGGATGGGGATCGTCGCCCGTCCGGCCGCGTCGGCCGTGAACGCCTGGAAGAGGAGCGAGTCACGGAAGTCCGACCGGGCGGAGCCGCCGCCACCGCCGGTGGTGGAACCCTTGCCGCCGCCGCAGCAGCTGGTGTGAGCCTCGCCCAGCGATGGGAACCCGCTGAGCCCAAGGACGCCGGTCGGCGTCCAGCCGTAGAGCATGGCCATGGGGTCGGAGATCGGCGGCCCGCCGGACGCGTCGAAGAGCTTCTCGTCCACGACGGCGGCCACCAGGGTCGCGCCGGCCGCGGGCTGCCCGTCGGGGCCGGTGACGGAGACGCGCACCGAGGCCGTGGTTCCCGGTTCATACCGGGTCCGGTCCGGCGTGACGGACACGTGCAGCGTCCTCGTGTCGAGGAGGAGGCTCGCCCGTGGCCCGTCGCCGGCCAGCGCATACGCCGTCCCCGTGAACCAGACCGCGTCGAGCGAGATGTCCGGCGCGTCCGAAGCGAGGAAGGTTTCGGTTCGCGTGGGCGTCGAGGACAGAGACCAGCGCTTCAGGCCGCGCTGCTCGACCAGGAAGAGGTAGCGGTTCGCCCCGCCGCGCGGCAGCCTCGTCGCACCCGCCAGCCGGAGGGTGTACGACTGGCCGATCCGGCAGCTGACCGGGCAGGCATCGCCCGCAGCCGGTGCGAAGCCGAGCGTCGGGCGCCGTGCCTCCTCCTCCTCGGGAGCGGATGACGTCGACGCCTCGGCGACGGCGGCGCGACCGCCCGCGTCGACCGTTCGCACGGTGACGGTGTACCAGTGGTCGGCGCGCGGCACGGTGATCGTGGTCCGGAACCTCCCCCGCGCGTCGGTGGTGAGTCGGGCCGGGGCGAGCGTTGCCGTATGTTCGGTCCAATCCTCGATCGGCGACGTGCGCTTGGTGATCGGGTCGTAGGCGGTGCCGGTCCGCCGGGAGACCATCCAGTGCTCGATCACCGTGATCGACGCTGTCTGCTTCGCGACCGCCACGCCTCGAGGATCGGCGGCGATGGCGGCGTCCAGGCTCGCCAGGGAGTTGAGTCGAGCCACGTCCGCCCGGTGGATCGCCCCGTTCACCGTCATGGTCCGCTCGCGCAGGAGCGCGGTCGCGTCCACGAGGAGCGACGAGGAGAACACGAGAATGCTGCTCCCGCCGCTGATCTGGCCGTCCTCGGGAGCGGCCGCGCGGACCGAGAGCGAGCGCTGGCTCGGCCAGGCGCCGGACTGCGTCGCCTCGCCCGTCGCGGTGATGGTGGCCCGCGAGGTCCCGTCGGAGCCTGTCGTCAGCGGGGCGGTGATCATGCTGTCCTCGCCGTCCGGATCGACGGTGATCCCGGCCGCGGGCGACCCGTCGTAGAACGACGCAGCCACCTTGAGGCCAAATGACTGGCCGACGAGGACGGCGGCGTGGTCCGCCGTGACGTCGAGGCGGTAGAGCGGCTTGCGAATGTCGGCAACCCCGAACCCGACTTCGTCGACCTCCACGCCGCCGACCCGCAGCACCACGGTGTACGCGCCAGCCGGCAGGTCGCGGATGGGGAGGGCCGCGGCAAAGGCGCCCGTCGACCGCGGCGCGACGGTCGCGGTTGCGATCGGTGCGCTGCTCCCTGATGCCGTGACCGTCAGCTCGAGCGATGCCGGCACGTCAAGGCGCGTCCGGCCGCGGACGTAACCCCATACGTTGACGGTGTCGGTCGACCGGAACTGGGCACGGTCGGTCGTGAGGGCGTGCCACCATTCGTCGTCGGGCCCGACGGGCGAGCCGCTGACGTCGACGGCCATGCCGGACAGCACCCCGCCGCCCGGGACCGTGAAGGCGGTCCGGCCATCGCGGGCGTCGAGGAGGAGGACGGTCCCTCGCAGCAGCCCCTGGTCACCCTTCGGCCCAGTCGTCCCGGCGCCGGTGATCGCGGACGCCGGGGTGACCGCGTCGAGGATGCCGTTGGCTGCCGTGCGGCCGAGCACCCCGCCCGGGCTCATGGTGACCCGGCAGCCGGGTACGGCCCGATGGGTCGTGGTGTTGTTGACCCAGACGAGCGTTCGCGTCGCCGTGATGACGGTGAAGGGCGCCAGGTCGGTGACCTGGAGCACGGCCTGCGAGACCGCGCCGTCGGCCGTGAGGGTCGTCAGGTACCAGCCTGCCGGGAGCGCCTTCGGAAGGCGGACGACGCTGACCCACGAGTCGCGCAGGGCCTCGACGGAGCGTCGTGCCCGGATGACGACGGGCAGGCCATCGGCCGGCAGGAGCGCCTGGGGCCCGGCCGATGCCCACTCCGGGCGAGCGGCGAGCGTCCGCATCGCGGCGATGGCCGCGGCCCGGTTCGGCAGGCGCGCCGCGACCACCTGGACCTGCGGGACCGTGGCGGTCTCCTCCGGGCTGTCCACGCTGACGGTCAGGACGGCCGGGTCTCGCGGGCCGGCGTTGAAGAGCTGACCCACGAACTGGACGCGGACAGCCGTATCGCCCTGGCGCCGCGCCGTCTGGAACTGCCAGGTCACGTCCTGGGCGAGCGTGTACGCCGAGCCGGGGCGGCCCACGCCACGGCGCAGGGTGACGGTGTAGAGCGTGTCGGGGGCGAGCGCATCGGGCACGAAGGCGGCCGTGCGGCCGTTGAGGGACGATGCGTCCCGTGACGGATGGCGTGATCGTGAACGCGGTCGCGGGGATGGTGATGCCGTCCTGGTCGAAGGTCGCCTCGATGCCGGTGTCGACCGGGACCTGGGTCGCCCCGTCGTCAGGAAGCGTGCCCACCACGCGCGGCGCCTGGTCGACCTGGTACGCCCACGAGGCCGCGAGCGCGCCATGCGTGTCGGAGAGCCGGATTCGGACCACCGCCCCTGCCGGCGGCGCGGTTGACGGGCGGACGGTGACGTGGGCGGCGTCGGCACCCGCCTCGACGACCAACGGCGACGCGGGCTCGATCACCAGGCGCGCGGCGAGCGCCGCGGCGGGCTCTCCCGAGAGGCTGGCAAGGGCGAAGGCCGTGGTGGGCGCGATGTACGGTCCGGCCGAGGTGATCGGGACGAGCGTGGCGGTCGGGGAGGCGCCCGCGACCTCGCCGATGGGTTGCCAGGCAGCATCGGACGGTACGAGCGAACTGCGCGGTCCGAGCGACGCGACCGGCGTCGGCGCCGCGGCGCCGATCGACGGGCCGGGCGTCGGCGAGGCCGAGGCACGGGCCGGGGTCGGTGCGGGGCTGGCGCACGCGGCCAGCAGCGCGATCGCGACGAGGAGCGACGCAGCGGCACGACCCGTGCGGCACGCGGCGGCGCGCCCGGATCCGGCGCACGCACCCATCAGACCACCTCTCCCTGCGGCCCGCAGGCCCCGCGGTCCTGCCGTGTGCGGGTCGCCAGCCCATAGGACGACGGCCGCGCCCGGTTGTGACGGCTCGGGGGTTCTCACGAGCGGTCGACCTGGCGCATGGGCGATCGACGCGGCCCGACGCGGTTGCGTTGCGCGAGTCCGTCTGGACGGGGCCGCCCGACGGTGCCCCGCCACGCCGGCCGCGAGGTCGGCTACGATCCGGGCGGGGTGCCACGTGGGGCAGCCTGGGACGCTGCCGCCCTGACCGGAGGACCGCCGGGCGGCCCGTCGGCATGCCCGCAGGCGCAGGTGCGAGGTCAGGTGAAGGTCGTCGTCGGGCTCGGAAACCCGGGTGAGCAGTACGCCCGGACGCGGCACAACATCGGCTGGATGGTGCTCGACCGGCTGGCGGATCGAGCGGGCTGGTCCGGCCGCGGCCGCACGCGTGATGCGAGCGCCGTCGTCCAGGGCCGCTACCACGGTCTCGATCTGCTCCTGGCGAAGCCGCTCACGTACATGAACGACTCGGGCCTGGCGGTCCGGAAGCTCCTGGCCCGGGAGCATGCGCCCCTGCACGAGATGCTGGTCGTGTCCGACGACTTCAGCCTGCCGTTCGGCAAGATGCGCTTCCGGGAGGGCGGCAGCGCCGGCGGCCACAACGGGCTGCGATCCATCATCGCCGAGATGAGCACGGAGGCGTTCCCCCGGCTGCGGATCGGGATCGGCGAGCCGGATCGCGGAGCCATCGACCACGTCCTTTCCGTGTTCCGACCCGAGGAGCGGCTCCGTCTCGACGAGCTGCTCGACGCCGCGGCGGACGCGGTCGAGGCCTGGGCGAGGGAGGGCCTCTCCAAGGCCGCCAATCGGTTCAATTCCTTCCAGCTCCGACCCGCCGACGAAATCCGCACGGCCCCGCCGGGCGAGGTCGACGGGCCGCCCGGGCCCGACGGCGTCAGGCGCACCCGGACCGGCTGGCGCAGGATCCGGCCGGCGCCGCCTGACGAGACGGCCCGGTGAGCGCAGCGGCTGGCGTCACGTGACTGGCCTGCGGCGCGCGCGCGCCCGCCCGCAATCCGAACCTGGGCAGCAGCCCTCGGCCGGCGGCGCCCGGGCCGGCAGCACGACCGGCGGCGTCCTTCCCTCGGCTGGCGGCGAGCGTGCCCGCTTCCCCGATCTCGCCGTGCTCCCGACCCTCCTGCGCCAGACCGGCCCCTTCCGCGTCCTCGAGGCCGCCCTCGGCGATCCCGATCGCGTGCCCGCGTCGGGCCGGCACGCGGCCGTCACGGCGATTCCGCACGGCGCCAAGACGTACCTCGCTGCGGCGCTCGCCGCCGGCGGCTCGGAGCGCCTGTGCTGGATCGCCCGGGATGCCGAGATCGGCGACCGCGTCGCGGACGAGCTGATCGCCTGGCTTGGCGACGCGTCGGCGGTGGCGGTGCTGGAGCCACGGACGGCGCTCGCCTACGAGCGGAGCGAGCTGGTCCGGGACGAGTCCGCAGCACGCGTTGCCGCGCTGGCCCGCTGGCGAAGCGGCAGGGCCCGCGTCCTGGTCGCATCCGTCCAGGCGCTCCTCCAGCCGACGGTCGCCGTCGCCGACCTGCCCGTGGCGCCGCGGGTGGTGCGGCCCGCTGACCGCGTGTCGCAGCGAGACCTGCTGGCCGAGCTGCTGGGGCTCGGCTACGAGCCGGTGCTCGAGGTCGCCGGCCGCGGCGAGTTCGCGAGACGCGGTGGCCTCGTCGACGTCTTTCCTGCCGGAGCCGAGCTCCCGGTGCGGATCGAGCTGTTCGGAGACGAGATCGACACGGTCAGGGTCTTCGATCCCACCGACCAGCGCACCGTCGGGATCGCCGACCAGGTGCCGTTGCTGCCGGCCAGCGAGTTCCTGACCCCGGCCGGTGGTCCGGGCGCCATCGCGGCGTCGCTCGGAGCCGGAGCCGCTCGCCTTCCCGAGCGGCTGGCCGCGGACCTCGCCCGCTTCGAGGGCGGCACGGGCGGCACCGGCGGCCCGGATGCAGTTCGCGCCGGGGGAGGCAGCGCGGCGGCGCCCGCCG
>CAWGEL010000012.1:0-9628 GCA_963821595.1 uncultured Chloroflexia bacterium
CCGCCAGGCGCGCGCCTCGTCCGGGTAGAGGCGGACACGGCGGTACGGTTCGCGGCCGCGCGAGCGCGAGACGAGGTTGGCGCGCTCGGCGAGCTGGTGCTGGAGGCGGCGGATGTAGGCGTTCTGGGGCGACAGCTCGACCGGCTGCGAGGCCCGGACGACCAGGCCGATGGCCTCCTCGGTCTCGCGCAGCGCGGCCTCTCGCGGGTCCACCTCGAGGCTGAAGATCGAAGTCAGGCTCGCCTGCATCTGGACGACCGTGTTCGCCTTCAGGACATAGATCGGCATCGCCCGCTCCTCCGCCTCGCGGATCGAGGGGCTCTTCTGGCGGTACTCGCTGCGCAGCGTCATGACCACGTCGGCTTCGTCGAGCTCCCGGGCCACGATGACGGGCAGCTGCAACTCGCGGATGGCGAGCTCGAGGCGCTTCCGGCTGATGCCGAACGGGTAGACGCGAAGCGTGGGCAGGAGCGACCCCTCGACGCGGAGCGCCGGGCCCTCGTCGGCCTCCGACTGCAGCCGTGAGACGTCGGCAAGGGCCTCGTCGTCGGCGTCACCCCGGTCGACGGCATCCTCTGACGGAATCGACGGAGCCGCATCGTCGCTGCCGTCTGCCGCGCGGAACGCGTTCATGGCCCGGTTCGCCTGCTCCCGCCACTCCTGGTGGCGGGCGAGCTCGCGGGCGTCGCGCAAGGGGACCTCGTGGACGACCGGGACGGCCGTGGCGGGCCGCTCCATGGGCCCGCGGTCGGCGATCTCGCCGGCGACGAACGGAGCTTCGCCGGGGCCAGGGCCGGTGAGCCGCTCGCCCGCGGCCGGATCCCGGCGCCATTGGAGGGCCCGCGCCGCCGGGACCGCCCGGACCGCCGCGGCTCCCGCCGGCAGCGCGGCCTTCGCCGGCGCCACGGCCGCGCCGGCACCGCGGCCGTCGCCAGAGCCACGGCCGTCACCAGAGCCACGACCATCGCCGGCGCCACGACCATCGCCGGCGCCTCGGCCTTCTCCGGCGCCCCGGCCCTCGCCGCTCGGCGACCCGGCGCGCGGGTCGAACCGTGCCATCCGCTCGCCGGGCATCGTCCGACTGTCGCGCGGCGCGCGGCCCGGACCATCGGCCGCACCCGCGGCGCCGCGGACGCCGCGCTCGGCCCGCCAGCCCCCCGACGCCCCGGGCCGGTAGCTCGGTCGGCCGCCCGGAGCGGCGCGATCGCTCTCCCATGAGCTGCTGCGGTACGTGGACGCGCCGCGCCAGCCGGGCTCCTGGCGCCAGCCGCCGTAGCCCTGTCCCACCAGGCCGCCGAATCGCTCGTGCCCCAGCTCCTCGCGCGGAGACGGCCGCGGCCGGGCCTGGGTTCGGTGCACGCCGCCCTCGTCGCGCCAGCGCAGCTCGGGAGCGACCGGGTCGCCGCGGAGCATCGCGTCGACGGTCTCGGTCACGTCGCCGTGGACCATGACGCGCTCCCGGTCCTGGATCTCGACGATGACGTCGAAGGTCGGCGGCGCCTTGCGCTCCAGCACGCTCTTCTGGGTCCGCCGGCGGCGGGCCTCCTCGTCGCCGAGGGTGACGGTCTGGATTCCGCCGATCAGGTCCGACAGGGTCGGGTTGATCATCAGGTTGTCGAGCGTGTTGCCGTGCGCGGTGGCGATCAGCTGGACGCCGCGCTCGGCGATGGTCCGTGCGGCCGACGCCTCCTGCTCCGTCCCGATCTCGTCGATGACGATGACCTGGGGCATATGGTTCTCGACCGCCTCGATCATGACCTCGTGCTGGAGCGAGGGCGTCCGGACCTGCATGCGGCGGGCCTTGCCGATGGCCGGGTGGGGGATGTCGCCGTCGCCCGCGATCTCGTTGCTGGTGTCGACCACGACCACCCGCTTGCCGACGTCGTCCGCGAGCACGCGGGCGGCCTCGCGCAGCATCGTCGTCTTGCCGATGCCCGGCCGGCCCATGATGAGGATCGACTTCCCGCTTTCCACGAAGTCGTCGATGATCTCGATGGTGCCGTAGACGGCCCGGCCGATGCGGCAGGTCAGGCCGACGATCTTCCCCGTGCGGTTCCGGATCGCGCTGATCCGGTGGAGCGTGCGCTCGATGCCGGCCCGGTTGTCGTCGCCGAAGGAGCCGATCTTCTCGACGACGTGGGCGATGTCGCTCTCGTCGACCTCGCGATCGAGGAGGGTGACCTCGCTGTCGGGGAAGCGCGCCTCCGGCCTGCGGCCCAGGTCCAGCACGACCTCGATGAGCGAGGCGCTGTCGGGCAGCGCGCCGACGGCGGCCACGACCTCCGTCGGCAGCGTTGCCAGGAGGGCGGCCAGGTCGTCGGTCGTCTCGCGGGCGTGACGGTCAGCCACGATCGATCCTCAACGAGTGGCCGGCACCATGGCCGGTTCGGCGACGCGCACGAGCGTCTCCTTCATGAGCAGGGTGACGGTGGAGATGCAGGCAAAGCCTTCGTCCTCGAGCTGGTGCTCCAGCGGTAATTCGTAGGTGCGGACTGGAGCGATCACGCCGTGGTCGTGGCGATGATCGCGACGCTCGGCCCTGGCACGGATCACGCCGAGGCCGAATCGGATGAGCGGCCCGGCATCCTGCCCCGGACGCACCAGGGCCCGCAGGTAGTGAGGCTGGTCCTCCTTGGCCACGCCGACCTGCAGGAAGCCGACGATGGCGGTCGGGTCGCTCGCGCCTTCGGGCGCCTCCTGGAGGTACGCCTCGACGTCGGCGAAGCGCAGGATCGGCGTCAGGCTGCTGCGCGGGAAGATCGCGCCGGGCGCGCTCCGCTCCCAGTCGGCGATCCGGTTCATCTCGACGCGCTGGACGGGCGCAGGGGTGACCGCGTTGTACAGCCGGAACAGGGCGATGGCGTCCGTTGAGCCGACGGGCCGGATGCCGTGCCGCCCAGCCTCGTCTTCTGTCATCGACATGGGCAACGCCCGCTCGCCCGGCCGGTGGCAGATCAGCTCATCGCCGTAGCGGGCGAAGCCTGCCTGCATGAACAGCTCGACGTTGCCGTTGGCGTCCGCGCAGGCGACGTGGAAGCGGGACGCACCGCGCTTCGACCCGTCCCGGACGCAGGCCTGGACCAGCCGGTAGCGAATGTCGCCGGCGTCGGCAACGCCGATCGCGTCGAGCTCCACGATCGTCCAGTCGTCACGGTGGCTGTCCCGCTCGACCCGCAGCAGGCCGTCGAGGCGGCCGTCGCGCTCGTGGACGTAGAGCAGGTCGTTCGGCCGGAAGGCGCCCAGTGGCAGCCGGAACAGGGTGAACACGCCGATGGGCGGCCCCGTCAGCGGCAGGCCGAGCGAGCGAGCGCCCGAGCCGTCGACCTGGGCCAGCCGGGACAGCTCGCCGAGGGCGGCGAGGTCGGTGAGTCGCGCCTGGCGAACCCGTCCGGTGCGCGCCAGCGACGAGCCGGGCCGGCCGATCACGATTCCGGCCTTCCGCGCCGCAGCGGGTGCGGCCGCCGCCCGGAGCCCTCGGCCGGATCGGCGTACTCGGCCGCCATGGTGGCCACCAGGCGATGGAAGCGCGTCTCGCCGGCCAGCTCCGGGTGGAACGCCGTCGCGATGACGTTGCCCTGGCGGACGGCCACGATCCGGCCGTCGTCGAGGCGGGCCAGCACGTCCACCTCGGGTCCGATCTCCTCGATGATCGGGGCGCGGATGAAGATCGCGTGGACCGGCCGCTCGCCGAGGACCGGCACGGCGAGGTCCGTCTCGAAGGAGTCGAGCTGGCGCCCGAACGCGTTGCGCTCGACGACGGCGTCGAGCAGCGGCAGGACCGGCTCCTCGCCACCCGCGATCGAGCGCGACACGATGATCATCCCGGCGCACGTGCCGAAGACCGGCGCGCCGGCCTGGGCGAGCGCCAGGATGGGCTCGCGCAGGCCCCACCGACCGATGAGGCGGCGCATCGCCGTGCTCTCGCCGCCGGGCAGGATCAACCCGCTGATGTCGTCGAGGTCGGAGGGCAGGCGCACTTCGATGCCCTCCACCCCGATCGCGGCCAGCGTGCGGACGTGCTCGATGAAGGCGCCCTGCACCGCCAGGACGCCGATCCTCATCGGGAGCCTCGCATCATCGTGAGGCGACGGCGCGTGCCGGGCAGCGAGCAGCGGTGCGGGTCGGACGGCCGCACCGCGACATCCTCGCGGCGGCGCGCTGGGCCGCCTACCAGCCCCGGACCGCCAGGCGCTCCGCGTCCGGGATCGCCTCCATGGCGATCCCTCGCATCGGCGCCCCCAGCCCCTTGGAGACCTCGGCGAGGATCTTGGGGTTGTCGAAATGGGTCGTCGCCTGCACGATCGCGTTGGCGGTGCGGGCCGGGTTCTCGCTCTTGAAGATGCCCGATCCCACGAACACGCCGTCCGCCCCCAGCTGCATGGCCAGGGCCGCGTCGGCGGGCGTGGAGATGCCGCCGGCCACGAAGTTGACGACGGGCAGCTTGCCGGCCGCGGCGACCTCCTTGACCAGGTCGAGTGGCGCCCGCAGCTCCTTGGCCGCGACGTACAGCTCGTCCTCGCGCATCGAGCCGAGCTTGCGCATCTCGGCGTTGACGGTCCGGATGTGGCGGACCGCCTCGACGATGTTGCCGGTGCCCGCCTCGCCCTTCGTGCGGATCATCGCCGCGCCCTCGGAGATCCGCCGCAGCGCCTCGCCGAGATCGCGGCAGCCGCACACGAACGGCACCTTGAAGGCGTGCTTGTCGATGTGGTTGGCCTCGTCGGCCGGCGTCAGGACCTCGGACTCGTCGATGTAGTCGACGCCGAGCGCCTCGAGGATCTGGGCCTCCACGAAATGGCCGATGCGGGCCTTGGCCATGACCGGGATCGACACCGCGGCCATGATCCCCTCGATCATCGCCGGGTCGCTCATCCGGGCGACGCCTCCGGACGCGCGAATGTCGGCCGGCACGCGCTCGAGGGCCATGACGGCCACGGCGCCTGCGTCCTCGGCGATCCGGGCGTGCTCGGGCGTGACGACGTCCATGATGACGCCGCCCTTGAGCATCTGGGCGAGGCCCTTCTTGGTCGCCCAGGTGGAGGTCTCGGTGGTCATGGGTGTCCGGGTTCCTGATCTAGCGGGCGGGTTCCGGGAGCGGTCGGGCCGGGGGGTCATGCCCCACACGTGGCCGCGCCGTCGCCCGCGCACGTGAACCGATTATAGCGAAGGCCCTCCGGCGCCCCAATCGAGAGTGCCCCAAGAGGGAGACGCTGTGGCCGAACGCGTGGGCCGGCCAGCCACGACGCGGGGGCGGACGGGGAACGCCCGGGCGGACCGTCAGACAGCGAGCGCGGGAGCGGCCGCTGGAATTCCGCGGCGGCGCCGCCAGATTCGGTCAGATATCGGCGTTGTTCGTAGGAGGCGAGGCCGGGCGGTCGAGCGCTGGCCTGTCGGCGTGGGATCCTCCCGCGCCGAGCGCAGGCCGGGATGAATTCATCGCCGGAGGTCGCGTCCAGGCGGGCCAGGCCGGTACCGATCGCGCCGCGCACGAACACGGTCGATAGATGGCACGACCGCCGAGGCGCACGAACCGCCGTCTCGCACGAACCGCCGAGTCGCACGAACCGCCGTCTCGCACGAACCGCCGTCGCGGGCGGCGCGAACGACAGCGCAGGCGCGCTGCGTCACGCGCTTCGACGGCGCGCCCGGAGTCGCCTGGCCGGGTGGCCGGAGGTCGGCCCGAACGCCTGCCCACCGGCCCTCGGCGCCCGTGCCGTCCGGCCGTGGCCGCCCCGAGGACTCCGCCCCACACTCCGGTCGCGTCCGCCTGGAGGGAGTCGAACGATGTCCAATCCACGCCCAGGGCGCCTGGTGACGCTCGCGTTGGCCGTCCTCGTCGCCGGCGGGGCCTGCTCGGCGCTCGGCGGCGGCGGCGCGCTCCATCGGGTGGGCTCCGCGCCGTACGACAAGGGTTCCGGCACGGTGGCGAACGAGGCCCGCACGGTCGCGCCCTTCCGTGCCGTCTCGGCGGCACAGGGTGTCACGGTCTTCCTGACTCGCGGCCCGACCGCGGTCAAGGTCACCGCCGACGACAACCTCCTGGGCCACGTCACGACCGAGGTCCACGACGGCACCCTCTACGTCGCGATCGCCGGGAGCGTCGAGACGAACCACGAGCTGCGAGCCGACGTCGCCGCGCCGGCCGTGGACGCGATCCGGGCCGACACGGGGGCCACCCTCGACACCGAGGACCTCCAGGGGGAGGGCCTCCAGGCGGCGGCCGGCACGGGTTCGACAGTCCGCGCCGGCGGGAGGGCGGCCACCCTCGACGTCACCGCGAGCACCGGCTCCACCGTCGACCTCCGCAACGTCGAGGCGACATCCGCATCGGTCAACGTCTCGCTGGGCTCCACCGCGTTCGTGAACGTGCGCGACGCGGTCAGCGGCAGCTGTTCGGGCGGCTCGACGCTCCACGTCGCTGGTGGTGCGACCACGAGCGCCGTCTCGGCCGACTCGAGCTCGACGGTCGCCCGGGACTGAGCTTCGGCCCACCGCGGGCGGTCGCGGGGCCCGGTCGGTCTACCCGCAGGCGGCGCGAAGGACGGCACAGGCGCGCAGCGTCACCCACTTCGAGGGAGCGCCCTGACGCTCGATGTCCACGGTCGTCTTGCCGTTGTACGCGTAGCGGTTCGCCCACCGTCCGGTCGCGTCCTGCTGGGCCTCCACCCAGGCGACTGCCGGGGCGACGCGCCGATCCCGGGCCAGTCCCAGGGCCGCGAGCGCCTCCAGGGTCTGCAGCACGTCCGCGACGTACCCGGACGGGAAGCCGAGGCGGAACCACGATCCCGACGGCCCCGTGGTCCGGGCGGGCCGCGGGTAGTCGGCACCGGCCGGGTCGACGGAGAGGAGCAAGCCGACGCCGGCGTCGATTGCGTGCGTCACCGCAGCGCTGCGCCGGTCGGGCGGGATGGCGGCGAGCGCCAGCAGTTCCTTGATCGCGCCCCACGCGCACGGCCGCCGCTCGTTCGCCGTGCAGGCGAAGCTCGGCCCGCTGGTCGCGCCCCGGTAGACGAAGCCACCCTCCCCCGTGATCGATCCCGCCGCCCAGGCGATGGCCCCCTGGACGCGCTCATCGTCGAGGAAGCCGAAGCCGATCAGCGCTCGCAGGAGGTTGCCGTTGAGGCAGTGGATGACGTAGGACGGCGGCGGGGCGAGCGCCGTGACCGAGCCCGACGCGCCGAACCCGCCCGTTGCCGCCCGTGACCTGGCGAGGACGTACTCGCAGGCCCTGCGCACGCCTGGATCGCCGGCGTCGGCGCCGAGCTGGTCCAGGAACATGAGCTGCCACACGGTCCCCGTGTACTTCGTGGCGTAGCCGGGTCCCGGCTTGTCCCACCAGCCACCGGGATGCTGGGCATCGAGGATGGCCCGGATGGGACCCGCTGTCATGGCCGCGGCCCGGGCCCGCGCGACGTCCGGATCGTCCGGAGGCCGATCGAGCAGCCGCCGAAGCGTGGCCGCCCGCACGGCCGGATCCGCCGGGTCCAGGAGCCACGGCAGCGGGTCGCCGCGGACGCGATCGAGCCAGGTCATGCTTCTCAACCCTCCGTCCGGGCCGCGCCATCCGGCGATCCCGATTCTCCACCCTGGCGCGAGGCCGCGTCCCTGGCGCGAGGCCGCGTCGCCCTCGCCACCGCGGGCGCGACTGTCCGACGGTCCGCCGTACCATGCCCCCCGTGCTGACGATCCGCGAGATGAAGCGCGCCGAGGCCGGCCGTGCCGCCGATGCGGTACGGCTGGGCGGTTGGGGTGACCGAACCGCCTTCTTCGAATTCGCCAGCAGGACGCCCGCGTGCTCGCTCTTCCTCATCGAGGCCGCCGGCGAGATCGTGGCGACCGGCATTGGCACCGCGAACGGGCAGATCGGCTGGATCGGCATGATCTGGACAGCCCCGGCGCATCGCGGTCGAGGGCTCGGCCGGGCCATGACCAAGCGGGTGATCGACGATCTCGCCGCGCGCGGATGTCCGACGCTCCTGCTCGACGCGAGCGACGCCGGTCGGCCCATCTACGAACGGCTGGGATTCGAGCCGATCGGGCGGGACCTCCGGTTCGCGAGCGCGGCGAGCGACGCGTGGTCGTCTCCCGTGGCGGCGTCGGCCGGGACGAGGGCCCGTCCCTTCCACCCGCGGGACCTCGACGCCGCGAGCAGCCTTGACCGCCTGGCGACCGGTGAGGATCGCCTGCACCTGCTTGAAGCCGCGGCGACGGACGGCCTGGCGGTCGACGCGCCGGATGGCCGGCTCGCCGGCTTCCTCCTCGTCGCTCCGCTCGGCGGGCCGGCCATCGTGGCGAGCGACGCGGCGACGGCGTTGGCCCTCATCCGGACTCGAGCCTCGACCGCGGGCCCCGGCGAGGACATCCAGGTCGCGCTCCCCGAAGCCAACGCGGAGGCCGTCGCCAGGCTGCGTGCGGACGGCTGGGCAGAGCGGTCCGGCCCCCTCCGCATGGTCCTGGGTCCGGTCCCCGCGTGGCGGCCGGCATGGATCTGGGGAGTCCTCACCTTTGCCACGGGCTGACGTCGAGCCGCCGGGCCCGGGAGCTGCAGCGCTCGCGGGCCTCGCCGCGGAGATCACGGCATGCCGCGCCTGTCCCAGGCTCGTGGAGTGGCGGGAGGCGGCGGCGAGCAGCCCGCCTCGTCGATTTGCCGGAGAGTCGTACTGGGCCCGCCCGCTCCCCGGCTTCGGCGACCCGGACGCGCGGATCGCGCTGGTCGGACTGGCCCCCGCCGCGCACGGCGGCAACCGAACCGGCAGGATGTTCACCGGCGACCGGTCCGGCGACTTCCTCTTCGCCGCCCTCCACCGTGCCGGCCTGGCCAACCACGCGGCCTCCATCCGGCGCGACGACGGCCTGGAACTGACCGGTGCCTACATCACGGCCGCGGTGCGCTGCGCGCCGCCGGCGAACCGGCCCCTGCCGGACGAACGCGACCGGTGCGCTCGGTTCCTGCACCGGGAGCTGGCTCTGCTCCGGGAGCTCCGGGTCATCGTCGCCCTGGGCGGCTTCGGCTGGGACGCGGCGCTGCGAGCTGTCGAGGCGGTGGGCGGCACGACCCCGCGCCCGCTCCCGCGTTTCGGCCACGGCGCCGAGGCGGCCGTCGGACCATGGACGCTCCTCGGGACGTACCACCCATCGCAACAGAACGTGTTTACACGTCGGTTGACGGCGCCGATGATCGACGCGGTCCTGAGTCGAGCGATCGAGCTCGCCGGCGTCGATGTCAGCGGCCCATGAAGGCGAGGATCTGACGAAACCCGAAGGCAACACGTCCGCGAAGGGGTTCGTCAAACTCCTGACGACGCATGATGACCGAACTGAGCTGGAAGACCTGAGAGGAGAGGGCGATGCAGACGCCTGAGGATGAGACGTACCACGGTCTCGTGATTGCCGAGTCCCTCCGAGCGGACGCTGACATCCAGCTCGGGGAGGGCACGCGCCTGGAGCGGGTGCAGCGCGTCGCCATCACCGACCCTGCTCCGGGTCAGCCGGACACGTGGACACTGCTGACACTCTCGCTACCAGCCCGCTTCGGCTCCTCGTTGGTGGCGTGGCTGGAGCGATCCCTGATCGCGGGTCCCTGGTATGCCGACGTGGGCGACTCCACCCACCACTACGTTGTGTTCAG
>CAWGEL010000013.1:0-98548 GCA_963821595.1 uncultured Chloroflexia bacterium
GGGTGCGGCCGCCGTCCTGAATACAGTCGCTAACATCGTGCTGATCCCGGGGCTCGGTTATCTCGGGGCCGGTATCGCGACCTTGAGCGCCTATGTCGCAGCCTACGGCATGATGTACTGGATGAGCCAACGCGTCGAGCACCTCGATCTCCGCGCGACTCGGGCGACACTTGCAGCGACGGGATGGACTGTGCTCGCGGCGTCGGGTTCTCTCTTTGGATGGGCAAGCGATCCCTTACCCAGTGCCGTCGTACTTGCCGTCTGCGCTGCCGTCGCGGGCGGGGTTGTGTTTTGGGCTGCGGGTCCTATGGGCGCGACGGAGGTGCCGGTTCTTCCCGACTTGCCGGGCGGCTCGAGCGGGGAAGCCGGATGAGGAGCGAACTCAGTGCGTTCGAATTCGCGGCCGATCCGGAGTACACGCGAAGGCTGATGAGGACGTACGCGTCGATGTTCGAGGGCGGACTTGTCGCCGACCTTGGTAGCGGGCGGGGATACTTCCTTGAGGCCCTCAGGGAGCGTGACATCGCCGGCGTCGGCGTCGACAACAGCGAGGAGGCTATCGAGGCCGCGCGCACCCTCGGATTTGAATGCCAGCGCGCCGACGTGCTCGATTTTCTAGCCTCGGCCCGAGATCTTCAAGGCATCTTCGCGTCGCACCTCATCGAACACCTCGAGCCCCAGGCGGCCGAAGGCCTGGTGGCCGGCGCTGCAAGAGCGCTTCAGTCTGGCGGCACCTTTGTGGTTGTCACGCCGAACCTCGCGGACTACCGGACGCTTTCCGAGATCTTCTGGCTCGATGTCACGCATCGACGACCTTACCCGCCACGCCTCGTCGCCGCGATGATGCAGCGGCATGGGTTCACGGTGGAGGCCATTGGTCGAGGCCGCACGCCTCAAGGTCGTCGGGCCATCCTGAGAGTGGCACTGGGTCGCATCCGTTTCGGCCGCGACTATGGTGTGAGCGAGGTCTGGGTGCGAGCCCGACGCCAATGAACCGCATGCTGGTCACCTCGATCGTAGCGGTGGTAGCGCGGACCATGGTCCTGTGAGGCTCCGCGAGCGCGACCTGACTTCGCGTCGGTCGGACTCATGAACGTCGTCGTCGACGCCTCGAGTCTGCGGAGGACCCCCGCAGGGACGCAACAATGGGTCCACGGCATCATCAACGCGCTAGCTAGGCAACCCGACCTACGAGTAACCGCCCTGCTCGGCCCACGTCGGTACGGCGGCGGGCGCCCAGCGCGGTTGCCGAATCTCCTCCGGCAACGGTGGTGGTTCGAGTCGGGTTTCCGCCGCGCGGCCGCCCGGCAGGGCGCGGACGCATTGCTCATGCCGGCGAACCTGTCCGCCCGTCGCGGCCCGATACCTCAGATCGTGACGATCCTTGATGCGAACTTCCTCACGGCTCCGGGGACGTACGAGCGCGCGGTCGTACGGTATGCGACGTGGGCCTGGGGTCGGTCCATGCGTGAATCCGATCGGATCACGACGATCTCCGAGTACAGTCGCGATGAGCTCGTACGGTTCTTCGATGTCGCGCCATCGAAGTTTGACGTCGTCTACCCCGGACTGCGCATGCCAGCCGAGCTCTCGCCTCGCCGTTCGCCGCACGACGTGCCGTACGCACTGTATGTGGGTGCGACCGAGCGCCACAAGAACGTCGGCGTGCTCTTGGACGCATGGAACGGCCGATCGCCCGGAGGTCTCGATCTCGCCATCGTCGGGCGGCCCGGCCGGGACCACGAGCATGTAGTCCGCCGTGCCTCGGCCATGGGACGCAGGGTCATCGTTGCGGGGAGCGTCGACGACGACCGATTGGAGGATTGGTACCGGAACGCGAGCGTCTTCGTTTTCCCGTCCCTTACGGAAGGTTTCGGCTACCCGCCGCTCGAGGCCATGGCCCGTGGCGTGCCCGTGATATCGTCGACCGGCGGATCGCTGCCCGAAGTGCTGGGCGACGCAGCGTTGTTCCATCAGCCGACTGATGCGGAGGCGATTCTGGCGCTCGTGACACGAGTTACGCAGGATCCCGAACTTCGGGCCGACCTGGTGGCGCGCGGTCGGGCGAGGGCTGCCGGTTTCACGTGGCGGCGTGCCGCTGAGGCGATGGAAGAGACTCTTCGTCGCGTCCTCACCGATGTCCGGTAATAGAAGCCCGCGGCGCAGGGTCCTCATCGTCTCGGCTGACGTGCCATGGCCACCGGACGGGGGAGGGCGGATCGCGTCATTGCGCGTTCTTGAGGCCTTTGCCCGGCACTACGAGATTGATCTGCTGGCCCTCGCGGATCCGAATTCCCCGCTCGACACGAGGCCTCTCGCTGATCTTTGCCGCCACATCTCGGTGGTGCCCCATCCGTTCACGTTCGGGCGGCACCCCATTCGTCAGAGTCTCACCGCGATCAGGAGCCTCATCGGAACCGAGCCGTACCGCCTTCGCAAGTTCCGGAGCAGGGATCTCGCCGCGCGTCTGCGAGCATGGACCGCTACCGCCGAATATGACTTGATCCATTACGAGCAATTCGGAGTCGCCACCTACCGCGACCCGAGGCTGCCGGCGACGATCACGACCCAGAACATTGAGGCGGACATGTACCGACGGGCGCAGGATGTCGGGGGAAGGATCAGCCGCGTCTGGGCCAAAGTGGAGACTCGGAAGCTCGAGCGTCGGGAGCCCAGGGTCCTTGGGGAGTTCGACGAAGTGTTCGTGCTCGCGGATCCTGACGCACGGCTCCTGAGGGCGCGGGGTGTTGAACGGGTGACGGTCCTACCGATGCCTGCTCCCGAGGCCAGACCGCCCCGCGGTCCCGCCGCGGAACCAGTTGTCCTGTCGATCGGATCGATGAGTTGGTTCGGGGTTGGCGACGGGTTGCGCTGGTTCCACGACATGATTCTCCCGGCGGTGCGCGAGCGAGTGCCAGCAACACGCTGGGATCTGGTCGGCCCTGGAGCGCCTGCGGATATCCGCGCATATGAGGGTGAGCCAGGCATCAACGTCCGCGGCTACGTCGCCGACATCGAGCCCGTGTTGAGTCGAGCAAGAGTGGCGATCATCCCGCTGCGGGTTGCGGGCGGGATCCGAATGAAGCTTCTTGATCTGATGGCATGGGGCGTCCCGGCAGTCTCGACGACGATCGGGGCTCGAGGTCTGACGTTCGAGGACGGCGCCGGCTGTCTGCGCCGAGATGACCCGAAGACATTCGCCGATGCCGTGGCGCTACTGCTCACCGACGACAACGCGTGGCGGAGCACCGCGGACCGGGGAAGGGCTTACCTCGCCGAGAACCACCGACCGGCCGACATGGACGCGGTGATCGCACCGGCGGTCGAGCGGGCCATCGCACACCATCGCGCCTCGACTGATCGCCGCCCCGCGGGGGACCGGTGACTCGACCTGCCGAGGTCCTCATCGGGGATCTCTGCATTGATAACATCGGTCGTCGCCGTGCCCTCGACATCATCGCCGGGTGGCTCAGCGAACCAAGCGACCGTGCGAGGACCGTACTCACCCCGAACGTGGACTATGTTGTCAAGGCGCGTCGCGACCCCGGATTCCGAGATGCTGTCAACGGCGCCGACCTGCGAGTCGCTGATGGGATGTGGATCGTCTACGCTTCTCGGATCGCCGGTCGCCCGCTCAGGGCGACGGTAACCGGGCGACTCTTGATCCCCGCTGTGGCGGAGATCTGCGCCGAGCGAGGAGCCTCGATCGGCTTTTTCGGAGCTGGTCCTGGGGTTTCCGCAGAGGCCGCCCGTCGTCTCAAGTCCGCCTTCCCGGCGCTACACGTCCGCCACGCCATTTCCCCGCCAATGGGTCTCCTCATTGGGTCAGAACCAGATCTCGAACTCGTCGATGCGATCTCAAAGGATCCACCAGCTGTCCTCTTCGTGGGCCTCGGAGCACCAAAGCAGGAGCTATGGATCGCGACGCACCGGGACCGTATGCCCGGCACGGTCGTCTTGGGAATCGGAGCGGGCATCGATATCACGGCGGGACGGTTCCGGGAGGCTCCTGCGTGGGCAACGCGCACCGGCTTCGAATGGGCGATCCGGCTGGTCCAGGAACCACGTCGGCTCGGCCGGCGATACCTCGTCGATGATCCCTGGATCCTCTGGTGGGCGCTCAAGACTCGTCTGTGGGGACGACCGTGATGCGTCCCTCGACCATGCCGATGCGAGCGCTGCCGGTCGCTTTGATCGCATTGCTCGCAGTCGGCGCGAGCGCATTGCCGCTCGGCCATGCGCTTCCGGGTGCCGCCCTGGTGGCGATAGCAGTCGCTCTCGGGAGCTTCGTCTTTCCGACTGCCGGGATCGCGGCCGTCGTCCTCCTATTCCCGGTCCATCCACTGGCGATGCGTATCGCCCAAGTCGATTTCCGCGTTGATGGTGGTGCGCTGTTGCTGCTATCGGCGTGGAAGGAGATCGCGATCGTGAGCGTTCTCGCGAGTTGCGCGGTTCGAATCGCCCCCTCGGCGATCCGTTCGTCGCACTTCGATTTCCATCGGAGGGTTAGCGCGCCTGACCTTATGGCGCTGGCCTTCGTCGGGCTCGTTGGCGTCGCGTTCGCGCTCGGGATCGCGGGTGTCGTCCCGATGAGCCGGCTCGCAGGGCTGAACCAGGGGCGCCTGCTCCTCTTCCCGGTTCTCATCTATCTCGCAGTACGGTGGAACGGTCCCCTGCCGTCACGCCTCCTGGCGTGGTTCGTCGTAGTCGTGGTCGGTGTTGCTGCCTTCGGGATCATCCAGGGCTCGGCATTCGGGTGGGACTGGGTCGCTCGGTACTTCGGGACTCCCGCGCTGCCCATCCCCTACACATTCACCGCTGTCGGCCTCGCCGGACCGCGAGCAACGGGAACACTCGCATCCCCGAACGAGTTCGCGTTCGTCGTCGGCGCGGGGTTGCTTTGCTCGATTTGGCTGATTTCTACCGTTCCACGAAAGGGCGCGATCGGGGTCGCGTGTGCCGTCTTCGTGCTGATTGTGGCACTCGGCCTCAGCTTTTCGCGAAGCGCGATCGTCGGCGCGGGCGCAGGGGCGATCCTCATCGCATTGCTGCTCTCCAGGGCGAGGGCGTATCGCCGTGATGCATTGGCTCTTCTCCTCGGCGCGACACTGCTCGCCGGTGCGGTCACGACGATCGCCTACGTCTCAAGAGGGGGCTTCGGTCTGATCATCAGCACGGTTGCCACCGTCGCCGGTGACACAGATCAGCAGGCTCCACCTGGAGACGGTTCGGGAACCACTGCGCCGAGCGAGACACCGATCCAGGATCCGTCGACCACCGGCCACGCCAGCTCGCTTGTCGAAGCCGCTCGAATAGCGGTGTCCCATCCGCTTGGTGTCGGGTTAGGGAATGTCGGAGTACGCGCGACGCCCGGGACAGACGAAAGACCCTCCCTTGTGGTCGAGTCGTGGTATTTGGCTCTGGGCGTGATTTCTGGGGTGGTTGGGGGCCGCGTGGGCAATCGTGTTCACTGCGATGCTGGCAGTCGATGGATGGAGCGCGCGGCGGCGTTCATCGGCAGGGGTCATCGCTATCGGGCTCGCTTTCCTCGCCGCCGTTGTTGGCACTCTGCTGCCCACGATGCTCGAGCCACAGGCGGCGTACATCCCTTGGTTGGTCGTCGCAATCGGGGGCCTCGCCGAAGCACGGATTCTCGCGGACCCACCTCGCGGGACGCTCGCTCGAGCGCCGGATGGGGGCACCGCGCCGAATCAGCCCGAAGCGCGCTCATAGCACGCACTGAGGGCTCGGGTCCCGGCGGCAGAGGAGTACTTCTCGCGGAGAGCGGCGACCGTTGAGGGTGTCGCGGCCAGCGGAGCCTCCATGGCCGCCGCGAGCGTTTCCGCGTCGGACGGTACCAACGACGCGGCGCGGCCCAGCGTCTCGCGCGCGGCAGGCGTATCGACGGCGATCACCGGGACCCCACGAAGCACGGCTTCGATCGGCGGCAAGCCAAACCCTTCGAGTCGGGAGGTCCACAGGAGAGCGCTGGCCCGAGCGTACGCCCGATCCAGCTCGGCATCAGAGACTCGGCCATCGATCTGTACCCACGAGCCGACGCCAAGGTGGTCGGCAAGCTGCCGCAGCGCCCCGATCTGGGCGCCCGATGCCGGCCCGATGAAGCGCATGGCCCCAATGCCCAACTTTGTGCGAAATAGGGCGAACGCGCGAAGGGCCAAGTCCGCCTGCTTGTGTGGATCACGGGCTCCGACGAAGAGGAAGGTCGGCGAATCACTAGGGTCCCGTATGAAGTCGAGCGACGCCTGCACCGCCGGATACACGACGTCGATTTGCCCCGGCTGGATGCCTAGGCGTTCGGCAACGTCCTCGGCCGTCGTCATGGAGATGGCGACCACCCGATGCGCCCTTCGCAACTGTTGGAGGTACCAGCGGTAGACCGCCCGATGATCGGGTCGCCACGAGTGGAGCATCTCCGGCTCGTGCAGAGGTATCAAGTCGTACGCAGTCACGATGGTCGCATGCGACCGCGGACTCCACGGACGGTGCGGGTCCGTCGCGTGCAGCACCGATGCATGGCTTAAGCGAAGGGCGCGCCCGGCAGCAAGCCGACCCGACAGCCAGCCAGCGACTGCGAACCGTGACTGCTCGATGGGGATCCCGCGCTGGCCGAAGCCCTCGAGTCCGGGACCGGGCAACCCATAGGCCCAGATCCCCGATCGATCGGCGTCAGGCATCGCCCCGATGCACTCCATCAGGCTGCGGACGTAGCGGCCGATCCCACGTTCGCCGTGCTGGCCAGTCGCCGGGCCTACATCGATCAGTACGGATCCCTTCATCGGGACGCGCAGATGGTGCGGCTGGCCGGCCATTGGCCTTGGTGCACCTTTGCGTCTCTCGCCTCGTACGGCGAACGCTCGAGTCGTATTGCACGCACGTTGTCGACTCCCCAGGTCACCCGGGATCCACAGATCATGGTGGTCGTGACGTGCTGCCGAACGCCACTCCCATGGACTGCCTCGCGTGTGATCGTAACGGACGTCGCCAGGAGGGCGTTCGTCCAGGCCGATCCTTCGTGCTATCTTGGTCCTGCTTTGACCGACGCCAGGCCTGATCGTGCCCCGACCGAACCGACGACAAGCGCAGCGTCCGGGGAGACGGGACACAGCGCCTACCAAGGCGGCGCGGCGAGCTCGATCCGGCGAAATGGGACGGCACGGTGCCGCTGACTCACTCGACGCTCGGAGAGTCCGCCCTCGACGCGAACGAGCTGAGCTACTACCGCCTGACCAAGTCGTGGAACAGCAAATTCTGGCGGCGGATGCCGGCCAGTGCGGCTCTGATCGGCGCCACGTGTCTCGATCTCGGATGTGGTGTGGGTGCCCTGACAACCGACCTCGTTCGACTCGGTTCGGCACGCGCGGTCGGGATCGACCCTGACTCAGATCGGATCCGCATTGCCCGAACCGCCGCCATGCTGTTCCATCCTGAGCTCATTGATCGGGTCGAGTACATGGCTGCGAGGATCCAGGAACTCGAGGGCGTCGGGGTCTTCGATGTCATCGTCAGCCGCGACACGATCGAACATATCCACGACCTGCCGGAGGTACTGGAGGAGGTCGGGCGTCTTCTTCGTTCCGATGGCCGTTTATACCTTGGCTTCGGGCCACTCTATCGCAGCCCGTTCGGGGACCATGGGCTTCTTGGCCTCCGCATTCCCTGGGCCCACCTGCTCGTCGCACCGCTCCCGGACGCGCCGCGGTTCGGGAACTGGCCAAGTCGCCGGCGAATCGAGCTCCTTGACGTTGAGCTTAACGGCCTTACGCTCGACGAAATCCAGGCGATCGTCGACCGCTCGCCGCTGCGGTTCGAGTCGATACGCGTGAACGTCAGCAGGCATCCCGGGATGCGGCTGCTCAGCTTCTTTCGCAGAGTCCCAGCGCTGCGCGACTATGTCACGGTGAACGTCTACGCTGTCCTCTGCCGCCGGAGTCCATGCTGACAGCATCGCGGTGGCCCTTCGGGGCATGGGCCCTCTGCGCCAGGCGCAACGGGCGAGTTGCCGCTCGCAAGGTCCGGATGCTCGACCCCGCCCGAGTCGGCCATCGGCCGGCACGTCAGGGCCAGTCGGACGATCACCGAGATGATCGGAATTCGAGTCGCCGGCATGTTCTGTCGATCCGAGGTCGATGTAGGACGGACTTCGCAAGGCTTGCCCTTCGTGGGTGGGGGCCTCGCCGATCCCGTCCCGGCCCGGCAGTCTCGCTTGCGTGGCACCTCGACTCCGCCAGATCAGGGACGAGACATCCGTTCGCCTGCAGGAAAGCCCGGCGCCTTCAGCCGGGGCTGATGAGTCCCGCATCGGTTCCTGACTCCGCTGTCCAACGCGGTACGTGACCGGCTAGCGATTCGATTTCCCAATCAGACCCAGACCGCGCGTCACGGCTCGGTGCGCTACCCTACCCGCCAGCGTCGCAAGCCGCCGGGGGGTGGCTCGACAGACGATCATGATTGTGAGTTGATGACCGAACCAGCAGCCGGGCGGCGGTCGCCCGCCGTCGCCGCCCTCCTCTCGTTCGTGCTCCCGGGCCTCGGGCACCTCTACCTCGGCCGGCGCCGGCCCGCGCTGATCTACGCGCTGCCGGTGATCGGCATCGCGCTGCTGCTCGCGCTGCGCCTGGTGACCGATGGGCTGGACGTCGTCGCCGTCGAGATGTTCTCCGCGAGCCTGTCGCTCACGGTGCTCGGGATCGCGATCGTGCTCGGGCTCTGGTGGCTCGTCGCCCTCGCGGACGCGTTCAACGCGGCCGGCGGGCGCCGGCCCTGGCGCACGGGCCCCACGGCGCTGGCGGCGGTCCTCGTCCTGGTGATCGCCACCGTGTCGAGCTACACGGCCTACAACGCGTGGGCGTTCTACGACGCCGGCCAGCACATCTTCGTGGGCAACGGCCCGGATTCGGCGACGCCGACGCCGGCGAACCCCGGCGCGTCCGGCCTCGCGGTCGCGAGCTCTGACCCGAGCTTCGCCGACGCGACGCCGTACGAGACGCCGCAGCCTGGCAGTCACCGCATCACGGTCCTCCTCACGGGGATCGACTCGTCGCCGACCCGCGATCACTCGCTCAACGACACGATGATCGTGGTGAGCCTCGACACGACCACGGGCAAGGTCGCCATGGTCAGCTTCGCCCGGGACACGGCCGGCTTCAAGCTCTGGGACGGGCGGACCTATGCGGGCAAGATCAACTCGCTCATGTCCTACGCGCAGTCGAATCCCAGCCAGTTCAAGCTCGGCGGGATCAACACGCTGGTCAAGGAGCTCTCCTACCTCCTGGGCGTGCCCATCAACTACTACGCGGCGGTCAACCTGCCGGGCTTCACGGCGCTCGTGGATGCCGCCGGCGGCGTGACCGTCCACAACAACACCGCCATCAACGACCCCTCCTACGGTGGCTGGACCGACACCCGCCCGGTCGGCTTCCACCTCTCCGTTGGCACCCACACCCTGGACGGCCAGTCCGCGCTCGCCTACGCCCGGTCGCGGATGGGGCCAGCCAACAACGACTTCGTCCGGGCCCGTCGCCAGCAGCAGCTGATCCTGGCCCTCGAGCAGAAGCTCGCCAGCCCGTCGATGCTGCCCCGGCTGCCGGGCATCATCCGGGCCATGGGCAACACGGTCCGCACCAACTACCCGGCCGACAACCTGGCCCAGATCCTGGACGCCGTGAAGAACGTGGACGAGAGCAACATCACGAGAGTGGTGCTCGGCCCGCCGTACGCCGTGCGCTCCAACGACCCGAGCACGTACAGCCTGACGCTGGACATGTCGAAGCTCGCGACCCTGTCGGTCAAGCTCTTCGGGTCCGAGAGCGCCTACGCCACCGCGACGGGCGCGTCGCCGTCGCCCAGCCCGAGCCCCTGACGCTGGTCACGGGGCGCGCCGCCTGCGCCGCGCTGCGTCCGCCCCGCTCGCCTACCGTCCCTGGAGGAGCGCCGGCACCGTCCGCAGCATGATCGCGCAGGTCGAGGGCGAGCGACCAGCGGTCGATGTAGTCGAGGTCCAGGCGCACCCAGCGATCGAATTCGGCTTCGCGCCGCGCCGAGACCTGCCACAGGCCGGTGATCCCCGGCTTCATGGCCAGGCGGCGGCGGTGCCAGATGTCGTAGCGGGCCACCTCGTCCGGCAGCGGCGGCCGGGGTCCGACCAGGCTCATCTGCCCGCGCAGCACGTTCCACAGCTGGGGCAGCTCGTCGATGCTCGTGCGGCGGAGGAAGCCTCCCAGGCGGGTGACACGCGGGTCGACCGTCAGCTTGAAGGCGTGGCCGTTGATCTCGTTGTCGGTGGCGAGGGCGGCGAGGCGCGCCTCCGCGTCGCGGACCATCGATCGGAACTTGACGACCCGGAACGGCCGGCCGTGCAGGCCCACCCGCTCCTGCCGGTAGAGGATGGGCCTGCCGTCGGCGATGGCAATCGCGAGCGCGGTCACGGCCAGGAGCGGCGAGAGGACGATGAGCGCGGCGAGTGACCCGACGACGTCCACCGCCCGCTTGACGATCAGGGCGACCGCTCGGTCGGGCCCGTGGACGAGCGACAGGACGGGAATGCCGTCGAACGCGTCGACCGTGCCGCCCGGGAGGCTCAGTCCCACCTGGTCCAGCGGAATTCGGACGATCTTGCCCTCGTCCTGGCAGAGACGCGCCACAGGCTCCAGGAACGCCAGGGCCTCGGGCGGCAGGCAGATCGCGACCTCGTCGACCACCATCCCGTGGAGGATCGCCGGAAGGTCCTCGATCTCCCCGAGGACGCGCGGTGACGGCTCGACGAGGATGTCGTGCGCCGCGGGCAGCGCCAGCTCGCGAGGGGGCCGCTCGGCCGGGCCGAGTCCAGGCGTGGGAGTCCCGGGGGCGGGATCGCGCACGTAGCCGGCCACCCGGATCCCGAACTGCGGCGTGGGCGGCGAGGCGCGCGGCGAACGCGCGCGCGGCCTGCCCGTCGCCCACCACCAGGACGAAGGACGCGTTGTAGCCGTGGGCCCGGACCCGAGCGTACAGGCGCCGTACCACCGCCCGCGAGGCGATCGTCACCGCGGCCTGGGCCACGAACAGCTGGCCCAGGAAGATGCGGCTCACGTTGGGGAGCTTGGCGACGAAGAGGACGGCCAGGCTGACGACCGCGACGAGCAGCGTCGCCCGCAGGATGTCCACCCACTCGCGTTTCCACGACCAGCGGGCTCGCAGGCGGTAGAGGCCCATCAGCCACAGGGTCAGCGTCCACGCCACGGCGTACGTGGCCCCGAGCGCGACGGGGTCGATGCCGGCTGACGACCATGACTCCCGCCAGCCCGGCCCGAAGCGGACCGCGTTCACGAGCAGGAAGACGAGCCCGAACGTGACCGCGTCGGCGGCCATCAGGCTCATGCGAAGGGCTGTGCCGTGACGGCGGAGCATCGCCCCCTCGATCTGGTTCCCCGGCCGCAGAGTTGCGTCGCAGTGTACTCCCACCGCCGCCGGCCGGGGCGTACCGGCCCCGGCGGCCGCCCGATCGGCCAGGGCGTGCCCGCCCGCACGCGGCCACACCGCCGCCTCGCCAGCGGCCGCCCCGCCGGCCCGCCGGGCCCCTTGACGTGCTAGGGTCCCTGCATGCGCACCAAGCCGCAGCCTCGCCACCGGCCCGATTCGGGCCGAGCGGCCCTCCTGTTCATCGTCGCCTTCTTCGCCGCCGCCTGTTCGAACCCGTCGCCATCCTCGCCGCCGGCCTCGGCTGGACCGTCGGCCAGCCCGTCAGCGCTTGCGTCCGGGAGTCCGGGCGCGAGCGCACTGGCGTCCGCGTCGCCCGCCGCGTCTCCCTCTCCGGGGGTGTCGCCGTCGCCAGCCGCCGGGGCGAACCTCCTCGGCACCGACGGCCGGTTCACCGTGCTCCTGCTCGGCTCGGATTACCGCCCGGCACATCCCGGCAACCGGACCGACGCGATCATGGTGGTCTCGCTGGACCCGGTGACGGGCAAGGTCGCCGCGTTCAGCGTGCCCCGCGACACCGTCAACTTCCCGCTGCCCGGCGGTGGGCGCTTCACGCAGAAGGTCAACGCCCTCTACCAGTGGTACCAGACCAGGAACGGGAAGGGGATGGCCTCCATGAAGCAGGCCGTCGGCGCCGCGTTCGGGATCGAGATCGACTACGGCGTGCTGACCGGGTTCGCGGGCGTGAAGAACCTGGTCAACGCGGTCGGGGGCGTCAAGGTGACGCTGGCGAAGTCGTATTACGACCCGGAGTACTGGGTCAACCCGACGCACCGGGGCTGGGGTCTGTCGGCCGGCACCCACCAGCTCGACGGTGAGACGGCCCTGATCTTCGCCCGCAGCCGCAAGGGCGACAACGACTTCAACCGGGCGCGGCGCCAGCAGCAGCTGGTCGGAGCGGCGGTGGTGAAGGTCACGGCGACGGGTGCCAGCATCCTGCCCCGCCTCCTCGCGATCGCCAAGTCGACGACCACGACGGACCTTCCCGTCACCCGCGCGACCGAGCTCTACCAGCTCGTCTCCACGGCCAAGGTGTCGTCGGCGAAGCTCGTGGTCTTCGGGCCCCGATCGTACGCGACGGGCGCCGGGGGGACCTCGTTTGCCCTGACGATCTCGGCGTGCAAGAAGTGGATCGCCGCCAACTTCCCGCCGGCCCGACCGCACGGGACATGGCCGGTGACGCCGGCGCCCAGCCCCAGCACGGTTCCCAGCCCGTCGCCCTGATCGGAAGTCGGGCCCTCTGGCCGCGGGAGCTTTGCGGTCTCCGGCCAATGTCGTCCCTCGGCGCCCGCGGCCGGGCCGCCCGCGGCCGGGCCACCGAGCTGCCCGCCGACGCGCGCAGCCGCCAGGGCCCTACAGCCGCCAGGCGAGGGCCCGGCGCACGTCGTCCGCCAGGTCGCCCAGTCCTCGCGCGGCGAGGACGCGCCAGGCGACGATGAGTCCGGCGAGCAGCGCGGCCCCGTTCAACCCGAGGGCATGCGTTCGCCCGAGCACCAGGATCGCGATCGACAGCGCGGCCAGGTCGCCGGTGCCGCTTCGCCGGATCGCCGCGAGCGCGCCGAGGCGCTCGAGGAGGACGCCGAGCAGGGCGAACAGGATGAGGCCGGCCGGCCCGAAGTTCGCCCACGCCTCGCCGATCAGCCCTGGTGCGGCGTACCCCGGCGGGCCCGGCAGCTGGTTCGGGAAGACCCGCGGATAGATCCAGTAGCCGAGGTTGGGGGCGTCGCCGGACACGCGCCGGAACCACGTGGCCCCGCCGAAGTACGGCGTCTCGGCCGGGATGACCTCCATGAGCGCGTTGAGGGTGCGGGGCTGCACGAGCAGGACGCGCGACACCGTCCGCTCTGCCGCGAAGGCGAACTCCCGGCCCTGCGCCAGGACGGGTGCCCGGATGATCTGCACGCCACCGAACACGACCGCGGCGGCGAGGGCCACGGCCGCGATCCACCGGACCGCCAGGCGCCGCCCGGCAAGGAGCCAGGCGATCGCCAGGGCGGCCACGAGCTCGGCCACGAGGTACCGGCTGGCGAGCAGGATCGTGAACGTGACCGCGATCGCGACCCCTGCGACAGCCACCGCGACGCGCCGCCGGTCGGGGCGGCGGAACGCGGCGACGAGCAGGGCGATGGCGGCGGCCGGGATGGCGATCCGGCCGATCTGGACCGGGATCCCGGTCAGCTCCACCCGGGCCCCGGTCGGGTCGGGCGAGAGGAGCGGCAGGCCGTGGCCCACGATCTGCGGCGAGATCGCGGCCACCGCGATGACGACGAGCGCGGCCACGACGACCGGCCGCACGGGCGCCGGGTCCACGGGGCCGGGCAGCAGTCCGACCGGCGGGACCTCCGGCGGCCCTACCGGCGCCCCGACCGGCGTGGCGTCCACGGCACTGCCGTCCGGAGCTGCGCCCTGCCCAAGCCGCCGTGCCGCTGCGCGCCGTGCCTGTGCGCGCCGCACCTCGGCGACGCGATCCGAGGCCCAGGTGGCCAGCCCGACGGCGACCGCGGTCCCCGCCACGTACCAGTCGACGTCCGCCCGGATCTCGCCGCTCGCGGTCAGGATGACCGCGCCCGCGGCGAAGAACAGGCCGTGGAACGCCAGCCAGACGATCGTCGGGTGGACGATGCCCAGGCCCGTTCGCCGGACGGCCGGCCAGCTGAGGACGAGCGCGATGGCCAGTCCCGCCGGCGCGACGATCGCCGCGAGCGCCTGCTCCGGGGTCACGGCCTGGGGTCCGGGCCGGCCGAGCCCAGGTCCCGACGGGCCTCCTCCATCGCCCGTCGAGCGCTGTGGTCGGGGAGCATCGCCGAGCACCAGGCGTAGCCGGCGATCCCGGCGATGCCCAGGGGCAAGGTCGAGACGAGCCGGTTGCCGAAGACGATGGCGGCGGCGGAGGTCCCCGGCACGCCGAGCGCGCCGAGCAGGACGGCAAAGACGACGTCGGCGGCGCCGAGCCCGAACGGCAGCAGGGACAGCACGCCGGCCACGATGGAGATGCCCAGCGCGCCCCAGCCGAGGACGGGGTCGAGCGCCACGCCAAGGCTTCGGGCGACCAGCCAGACCTGCGCTGCGTACGTCGCGAAGATGCCGCCGCTCGTCACGGCCAGGACGGCCGCGGACCGCGCGTCGCGAAGGATCGAGGCGATGGTCCCGTCCACGCGGCGGAGGGCGCCACCAATGCGCTGCCAGCGGGCGACTCCCACGAGCCGGCCGAGCGGCAGGGCCGCCGGAGCGGCGAGTGGCCGCGCGCCGGCCCCGTAGGCGAGCGCCGGTGCGATCGCAACGATCACGATGAGCGCCGCGACGACGACAACCGGGAGTCCCAGCAGCCAGCCGACCCACGCCAGCCCGGCCGTGGCGCCGAGGTAGGCGATCGCCACGAAACGCTCGATGAGGATCACGGCCGCGCCGCTCACGTAGGGAACGCCGTGGCTGGCGCGCAGGATCCAGAGGCGGACGAGCTCGCCGCTCGATCCCGGCGTGAGGTTGTTGAGCGTGTTGGCGAGGGCCGTGAGCGGGACGATCTCCGCGACGCCGACCCGTGCCCCGGTGGCCCGGAGCAGGGCGGCCGAACGGATCGCCCACAGGAGCAGCACGCCGCCGTTGAGGGCAACGGCAAGGGCCAGCAGGCCGGCGTCCGGCGCCGGCAGCAGCGATGCTGCATCCCAGAGGCGGGACCGCCACGCGAGGACCAGAAGGAGGGCGGCGCACACGGGCATCCAGACGATCGGCCGACGCAACCAGCGAGCCATCGTCGCCTCACGGACCTCGACGCAGGATGACCGCGAGCGGCGTCTCGCGGTCCACGTGCCAGCCTGCCGGCACCGCCGGTGTCGTCCATCCCCGAACGGCCTGAACGCGGATGGCCTCCACCGCCCCGAGCCCGAGCCGTTCGCCCGGCTGGAGGGTCACCGTCACCGCCGCTCGCTGCCAGTCGGCCTTCGCGGCCGGGAAGACCACCTGCGCCAGCATGCGGCGCTCGCCGGCGCCGGTGACTCCGAGCAGTTGCAGCGTCCGGGCAGGCTGGGCCACGCCGCTGATGGTCCCGGCGACACGCAGGTCCACGCGGAGGGTGCGACCCGATGCGTCCCATGGCAGCTGGAGGTTCGCGCCGGGCGCCAGGTCGAGGGCGTCCCAGCCGTTGCCGTCGACGTGGGCCGTCCCCGGGATCGGCGCGACCGCCGAGGATCCGCCGCCGGCCGGCGGCGCCAGGGCCCCGACTGCCGTGTCGAAGAGCGCCCACAGGTCGCCGTCGCGCGGCACGACGATGGTGGCCGCGTCGTACTCGTCGGCGATCCGGGCCATGGCCCCGGGGCCGCCCGACCACGCCGTGACCATGTCGGCGCGGCGCTGGGCCTGGCCGTGGCCGGTCATCACGGCCGGGTCGAAGGCCAGCTTCGCGAAGCCGGGCGGGTCGAGCGCGACCACGGGGAGCCCGGTCTCGAACCAGGCCAGGGCCGACCAGTCCTCCGGCGCGAGGACGACGACGCGCGGTCCGCGCAACCCCAGCAGCGTGTCGAAGTGCGGCACGCGGTCTGCCTGGCGGTCGAGCATCGCATACGAGTCGGAGCGCCAGGTTGACCACCCCACCGACGCCGTGGCGATCGTGGCGGGCAGGGCCGCCACCAGGAGCACGGCGATCACGGTCGGGACCACCAGGGCCGGCCGGCGACGGGCCAGGACGTGCTCGGCCGCCGTCGCGAGGCCCACGGCGGCCAGGATGGCCATCGGCTGGCTGGCCAGGAGCCAGAGGCGCTGCGGGCGGACGGCGTCCTGCAGCGGCCAGCCGGGCTCGTAGAGCATGCCGAGCACGAACGGGAGCGCGAACCAGGCGGCGAGCAGCACGCCGGCCTCCGCCGGCCGCGCCGCCCACCGTCCCGTCCCCGCGACGGGACGGGGTCCGTCCGGGCGTCGGACCAGCAGCAGGGCGACGCCCGCGCCGAGGATGCCGAGCGGCAGCAGGAGACCGAATTCGCGCGCGTAGCTCCAGAACGCGAAGCTGGCCGGCGACGTCTCGTCCGAGAGGTCCAGGCCGCCGCCGTCGCGACGGAGAAGGTCCAGCGTGCCGACCAGCCACGGCGCGACGATGAGGATGGCGATGGCCCCGGCGAGCAGCAGCGCGGCGACGGCGCGCCTGCGGCGGGCGGGGTCGCGGGCCACGACGGCGACGGCTGCCGCGAGCGCGAACGGAAGGGGCAGCAGCAATTGGATCTGCACGGTCGCCGCGGCGCCCAGGATCGCGCCCGAGATGGCGGCCCAGGCGGCCGCCCGGGATGCCCCGGCCGCATCGAGGGCGCGGAGGAATGACCACACGGCGAACGGCAGGAGCGCGAAGACGATGTCGCGCGGGTACTCCGGGTACGCGGCCTGGCCCGACAGGAAGAGCGAGTTGACCCACTGTCGGAGGGCGTTCAGGTCGTAGGCCCCGCCGAAGAGCGTGAAGGCGACGGCGAGGACGGCGACCCACGGCCTGCCGGTTGCCCGTCGCGCCAGCAGGAACGTGCCGGCCGGCAGGACCGGCAGCATGACCACGAAGAGCACCTGGTCGGCCCGCAGCGGAACGAGGCCGGCCAGGCCGACGAGTCCGGCGATCAGGAGGTGGAAGCCGTATGGGTAGTACGCCGGGAGCCCGGCGTACGCCCCTTCGGGCGGCAGGCCGTCGCGGACGATCGAGAGGGCCAGGGCCTGGTGGTAGAGCAGGTCGCCGCCGACGTACGCCGGCCCGAGCATGCGGAGGCCGTGGACGACGGCCGCGAGAACGACGAGCCCCGTGACGGCCCAGGCGGGGCCGCTGCCCGGCAGGTGCTCCAGGAGGGAGGTGAACGCCCGAGGGCGGCCGTTCGTGGCCCCGCTGTCGTGTCGTACACTCCGCGGCGCGCCCGCACTGCCGGCCCGTTCCCCGACGATCCGGTCGGGCACCGGCCCTCCAGGAGCATCAACCGCCCCGATGGTGCCCAGCCTCGCGGTCCCCGACGCGCTCGCGACGGCGGTCGTCGTCGCCCTCCTCTTCGTGCTGCCGGGGATCGCCTGGGGTCCGGTGCTCGCGCCCGGCGCCGGCTCCCCGCTGATCGCCGCCGGCCGGGCGGCCGCGGTCAGTCTACTGACGACGGCGACCGGGTGCACCATCCTGGCCCGGCTCGGGCTGCTGACACCGCCGGCGGTCCTGCTCCTGCTCGCCGGCCTGACGGCCGCGCCGTACGCGCTGCCTTCCAGGCGCGCGGCCGCGCGGCGGGCTCTCCGGGCCGCGCAATTCGGTCGGCGCCGCAGGCTGGGCTGGGCGCTTGGCGCGACGGCCGGGATCGGCGTGGCGGTGCTGCTCGTGATCGGGCCCAGCCGGGCGGCCGTCGGCGACGCGCTCCTCCCGTACAGCTCCACGGTCTGGTACTACGCCCACCTGGCCCAGGCCACGGCCGCATCCGGCGGGTTCCCCGCGAGCCTGGCCGAGTGGGGGACGCAGCGACCGTTCCAGGTGGACTACCTGCCGGTCACGGCGCACACCGCCGCCGTCTTCGCGCTCCTGCCCGGCCTGGACATCCGGTTCCTGCTGGAGGTCTATCGCCTGTCGGTGCTCGTCTCCTTCCTCCTCGTCGCGGCGATGCTCTTCCGGCGGTTCGTCTCGAGCTGGATCGCCGCCATGGGGGCGCTGCTGCTGGCCGGAACGGTTCGGCTGGACTCCAGGTTGCTGGCCTACCGGCCGGAGGCCTGGGCGCTGGTCCCGATGCTGTTCACGCTGTGGCTGACCGACCGGGCGATCGTCGAGCGGTCGCGCCGGCTGGCGCTGCTGGCGAGCGCGAGTGCCGCCGTCACGTACCTGGCTCACGCGGAGGTGTTCCTGCTGCTCGGTCCGGGCGTGGCCGGCCTGGCGGTCGCCCGACTGGTGGCCGCTGGCGGACGCCTCGGCCTGCGCGGGCCGGACCGGAGGTCGGTGACGGTGGCGGTCGCGGCGGGGGCGCTCGTCCTGGGCGGCGGCATGGTCCTCGGATCCGGCGCTGCCCTCGCCCTGACCGGCGAGGCCCGGGTCCTGGGCTACGCTGCCGGCCGGCCGGCGGCCGCCCCGGCGCAGATCCCCCCGGGCGAGGTTCCTGCGGGCTGGACGTTCACCCGTGACCCGACGTGGGACTTCTACGTTGCCGCCGTGGCCCCGGGACAGCTCGGGGCCCAGCCTCCTCGATCGTTCGTGGATCGGCGCCTGCTGCCGCGCTCGACGGCCCACGTATGGCCCGGGCTGGACGGTCGCGTGCCGGCGTTCCTGCTCGTCCTCGGCGCACTGGTGGCGGCGCCGTTCGTCGCCTGGCCGTTCCTCGACCGCCGCCGGCGAGCCATCCTCGTCGCGGTGGCCGTGTTCGGCGCCGGCCTGCTCGTGGGTGCCTACCTGCTCTTCGCGATCTCCCACACCTACGTTCCCCAGCGGACGGGGCCGCGGCGCCTGGTGCCGTACGAGCTGCTCGTGCCGGTGGTCGCCGCGGTGGTCGTCCTGTGGGGCGTCAATCGGGTCCTGGTCCCGGGCTGGCGCGCCCTGATCCCGCGCCGGCGGACCGCCATGGCGGTCAGTGGTGCCTTTCTTGCCGTCGTGACGGCCGGGATGCTGGCGCCGTCGCCCCTGGTGCTGAGCGACGACCAGGGCGACCCGGGCCTCACGGTCGCCGGCTACGACGCGTACCGGTGGGTCGGGGCGCACGTTCCGGCCGGGTCGCGGATCCTGGCCAACGCGTACACGGACGGGTCGCTGGCCGCCCTGACCGGTGACGTCGGGATCCTCGACGGGCGCGCCGTCTACCTGGAGGATCCGGCCTTCCTTGCCGATGCGACGCGCCTCGTCCTGGGCGCCCGGTCGCTCTTCCTCGACCCGGGCGGGGCCGGCGCCGGGGCGTACCTCGCCAGGAACCGGGTGGACTACCTCCTGGTGGCCGGCGAGGGCGCGATCAGCGCCGACCTCGGCGGCTACGCAGTGTTCCAGACCGACCGGTCCGCCCTCGCCGCGAGCGGCCGGTACACTCTCGTGGAGTCGTTCGAGGGCGGCAAGCTGCTGCTGTACGCGGTCAACGTGCCGTCCGCCGCAGGCGGAGGATCGACCTGATGCCGCTCGACGTGAGCCTGCTCCGCGTCGCCGGCTTCGTGCTGGCGCTGCTGCTCATGGCGTCGGGCGCCCGCCGGATGGCCCGGGCCGGCTCCGGGAGCCGGGTCCCGGGTGCCGTCAGGCTCCTGCTGGGACTCGCCCTGCTGGCCGTGGCGGTCGTGCCGGACCTGGTCAGGCCGCTCCAGAACGTGCTGGGCCTGGAGGGGGCGCCGCTCGGCCGCCTGGTGACGGTGCTCATCGTGGCCGTCGCGATGGCCTACCTGCTGCTGCTCTACGCGCTCGGGCGCGCGGAACGGGCGAACCAGCGCCTGGGCCGGCTCGTCCGCTCGCTGGCCGTCGCCCAGCTCGCTGCGCCGCCAGGCGAGCGATGGGGCGGGGTCCTCGTGTGCATCCCCGCGTACAACGAGGCGGAGACCTTGCCCGCGGTCCTGGCCGAGATTCCGGAGCGGGTCGCCGCCCTTGCCGTCCACGTGCTCGTGATCGACGATGGCAGCCGTGACGCGACGGCTGCGGTGGCGGTGCAGGCCGGCGCCCACGTGGTCAGCCATCCGGTGAACAGCGGCCAGGGCGCGGCCCTCCAGACCGGCTACCTGGTGGCGGAACGGGTGGGGGCGGACATCGTGGTCACCATGGATGCCGACGGCCAGCACGACCCGGCTGAGCTGGGATCGCTGGTCGCGCCGATCGCCGAGGATCGCGCCGACTTCGTCGTCGGATCGCGCCGCCTGGGTGGCTACGAGGCCGAGTCGCGGGCCCGCAACGCCGGCGTCACCATCTACACGCGCCTCATCAACCTGCTCGGCGGCACGAGCATCTCCGACATCGCCAACGGCTATCGCGCGGTGCGGGCCAGCGGCCTGGCGACCCTGGCGTTCACGGAGGACCAGTTCCACAATCCGGAGCTGCTCCTGGGCGTCGCCCGGGCCGGCCTGCGCGTCGTCGAGGTGCCGGTCACGATCCGGCGGCGGGCCGGCGGGACGACGAAGAAGGGCGGCACCCTTCGCTACGGAGCGGGCTTCCTGCGGGTCATGCTCAAGACCTGGCTTCGATGACGGTGGACCCGGCCGCGGCCGGCCCTGTCACCGTCTCCGCCGCCCGCGATCCGGAAGCGGCATCCGCAGCGTCGGCAGCGCCGAACGCCGCGTCGGCCGCGCCGCTGGGGGCGGGCGCGCCTCCGGCAGCGGGGGAGCCCGCGGCGCCGGCGGCGCCGGGATCGATCGCTCGGGTCGTGGATCGGCTGGGCGGCCCCGGGCGCGCCTGGATCTGGGTCGAGGCAGCGCTGCTCCTGGCGTACGTGGGTCTCCGCACCGCCGACGCCCACCGCCTGCCGATCGCCGCCTGGCTGGTCCTGGCCGGGGTGCTCGCCCTGGTCCGCCCGAGCTCCGGCCTCGTCGTGCTGGCCGCGATCGCCCCGTTCACCGAGCCGCTGAACCTGACGTCGCACATGGGTACCCGCGTCCTCCTCGTGCTGGCCGTTGCCGCCGGGATCGCCGTCGAGATGGTGCGGACGCCTGCCGGGCGGCGCCCGCGCGGCATCTCCTTGCCGGTGATCCTGGCGATCGTCCTCGGCGCAGCCTCGGCCGCGGGCATCGCGGTCACGTTCGCCGGGTTCGGGCGCCACGACGCCCTCGTCGCCGCCCAGATGTGGATCAGCGGCCCCGGCACGGCGCTGGTGATCTTCGTTGCCGCCGCGTGGCTGGGCTGGCGCGGCGAGATGCGGCCGCTGGCCGTGGCCGCGGCGTCGGCCGCGATCGCCGGCGTCGTCAGCCTCGCGGACTTCGCCGACGGCACGCTGGTGCGCGGCTCCATCGTGGACTGGCTGCTGCGGCGCGGGCGCCTCGACCTGCGCCTCACCGGCATCATCCCGTCGCCGAACGCGGTCGCCGCGCTGATCGTGGCTCCCACCGGCCTGCTGGCGAGCGCGGCCGTCCTGGGGAAGTCGCTCCCGCTCGGCCGCCGCGCGCTGGCCGGCGTGCTCCTGGTCCCGCTGGTCGTGGCCCTCTACCTGACCTACAGCCGGGCCGCCCTCCTGGCCCTCTTCGCCCTCGCGGTGATCCTTACCTGGCGACTGCGCCCGCGCCTGGGCGCGATCCTGCTGGTGGCCGGCGTCGTCATCGGCCTGGCGATCCTGCCGACGTACCTGGAGAGCCGCGCGGCGGCGGTTGGCGCAGGCAGCGCCGTCGATCCCAGCGGGTTCCTCGTGGCCAGCGACCACCAGCGCCTCGACGCCTGGGGGGCGGCCTGGCGCATGCTCCTCGATGCGCCCGTGCTCGGTCACGGGTACTGGACCTACGGCCTGCTGGCCAAGCGGTACGGTGACGCGGTCCTGCTCTCGCCACACAACGAATGGCTCCGCTTCGCGGCGGAGGGCGGGCTGGCCGTCGGCGTGCTCGCGGTCGCCTGGATCGCGGTCACCCTCGGAGTCCTGGCCAGGATCCCCGGCTGGCTCGGCGCGGGCGTGCTCGCCGCGACCCTGGGCTGGGCGATCGCCGCGACGTTCAACAACCCGCTGATCTACCTGCAGATCGGCGTCGGCGTGTTCACGATCGCCGGCACCGGCGCGGGCATTGCCTGGGCTCGCGGTGCCCGGCTCGCCGCCGCGACCAGCGCCGAGCCGAACCCGCCAGTGCCGGCGCCCGTCCGGGGCCACGGAACCGCCTGACACACGCCCGGGTGGGGGACCGCGCGCGGCGCGGGTTCCGGCCGGCTCGGCGTGCCCGGCCGGGTCGGCGCGGGCGGGCCTGGCCCGGCCGGCTCGGCGGGACGCCTATCGCCGCTCCGCCTCCCAGGCGACGCTGCGCCAGGTCGAGATGCCGCGGCCCCGGACGACGTTCCACCACGCGACCAGGAACGCGGCGTTGACGACCGTGAACGCCCGGGCGAAGGCGAGGGCGCGCGGCGCGGCCCGGCCCGCCCTCGTCAGCAGGTGTGCCGCCAGCGCCGCGACCAGGCCAAGCCCGGTCAGGGCAGGCAGGGCGAGGGCCAGCGGCTGGCCGGAGGCGCCGATGGCCGACGCGGCGGCGATCGCCACCGCGAGGAGCAAGGGGGTCGCCCACCGCAGCAGCTTGTGCGACCAGATTGCGAGCGCCGCGCTCGGCTGCCGCCAGGGCGTGAGCCGCCGGACCATGGACAGGTTCGCGTGGATGCCGCGGGTCGCCGTTCGACTGCGGTTGCGGAACTGCTCGCGCAGGCCGCTGATCGGCCGGTCCGTCGCCAGGGCCTCTGGAACATAGACGACGCAGCCCCCCTGCTCGCGAACGTAGAGCGGGAGGAGGTGGTCCATGGAGGCGGTTGCCGGAACCGGGCGGTATGCGGTCCGGCGCACCGCCAGGAATGCTCCCGTGACCGCGGTGAGCCAGCCTGCCCGGCTCTCGAGAGTGCGCACTCGCCGTTCGTAGCGCCAGTAGAAGCCCTCGTTCCGCGACGTCGCCGTCGCCCGCTCGTTGCGCCACTCGAGGTGGCCCGTCGATGCGCCGACGCGTGCGTCGCGAAAGGGTGCCACCAGGGCCGCCACGGCGCCCGGCGCGAACAACGTCTCGGCATCGGTGAGCACGACGACGTCGCCGCGGGCCTCCTCGAACAGCGCGTGCTGGGCCGCGGTCTGACCGGCCCTGGGCAGGTCCAGGACCCGGACCCGGGCATCCTCGCGGGCCAGTGCGCGGGCGGCCTCGACGGTACCGTCCGTGGACCCATCGCTCCCCACCAGGACTTCGGCGATGGGCCGCTCGGGCGTCGCCTGGTCGAGGACGTTCCTCACGCGCTCGGCGATGACCCCCGCCTCGTTGTGCACGGCGATCGCAACGGTCACGGTTGGCCACGGATCGTCGGCGCGCAGCCGCAGCGGCCGGACTCGCGCGGCGACCGCGACGACCGCCGGGTAGCCGAGGTAGACCCAGACGAGCAGCGCGAGCGCGGCGACGAGCAGAGCCGCGAGAACTGGCACGCCGAGAGGGTAGCCGTGGTGGTGGCCGGGCGTCCAATCGGGATGCCTGCTGGACCACGCCTCGGCTCCCGCCGCGGGGTCCGGAGGCGGCTCGCGGCACCCGGCGAGAGGGTATAGTCGGGCTCGACCAGCAAGGCGGCCAGCCCCGCCCTCCTTACATGCGCTCGGAGGGACGTATGCAGCCTGGACCCGGAACGCCCGATGCCGCCGAGGCCGCCTCGGAGGCCATCGAGGAGCCGGCGGTCGCCGTTCGGCGCGCCTTCACCGAGGACTGGGCGGCGACGATCCTCGGCCTGGTGCTCCTCGCCCTCGTCCTGGTCGGGGTCATCACCAAGGGCATGGTGCCCTGATGGCGACGGCCGAACGAGCGGTTGCCATCCCCGGGGACCGCCTCGGCGGCTGGGGCTGGCCCGCGCTGGGCCTGGCCGTGGTGTTCCTCCTCGCCGCCGCCACGCGCTTCCTCGACCTCAACGTGGCCCCCGCCTTCGCCAACACGTCGCTGTCGGGAGTCACCAAGGCGATCGAGTACCCGGTCTACGCCATCGTCCTGGGCCTGACCGGCAACCTGGTCCTCGGGCTCCTTCACGTCCGCGACCGGCTGGCGCCGGCGTTCCGGACCGAGTTCTTCATCAAGACCGGCCTGGTCCTGCTGGGCGCCTCGATCAATCTCTCCGTGCTCGTCTCGGCGGCGGGTCCGGCGATCGTGCAATCGATCGCCATGATCTCCCTGATCTTCCTGTTCACCTGGTGGCTGGCCGGCGTGGCCGGGCTCGATCTTCGCCTGCGTGCCCTGCTGGCCGCCGCGGTTTCCATCTGCGGCGTGAGCGCGGCCATCGCGGCGGCGGGCGCGGTCCAGGCCAAGAAGGAGCACCTGGCCTACGCCACCAGCCTGGTCATCCTCTTCGCGATCCCCTCGATCTTCATCCAGCCCTGGCTCGCCGGCGTGATGGGCCTCAGCCAATCGGTGGCAGGCGCCTGGATCGGCGGCAACATCGATACGACAGCGGCGGTGACCGCCGCGGGCACCCTCGTCGGCGACGACGCCCTCAAGGTGGCGACGATCGTCAAAGTGACCCAGAACGCGCTGATGGGCGTCGTGGCGGTGCTCCTGACCCTGTTCTTCGTGCTCCGCGTGGAGCGCCGGCCGGACGCCCCGCGCCCGGGGCTCGGCGAGCTGTGGCGCCGCTTCCCGAAGTTCGTGCTCGGCTTCATCGCCGCCTCGGTGATTGCCACCTGGTGGCTGGGAACCGTCTCCACCGCGACGGGCAAGACCGCGATCGACGTGGTCAACGCGCTGCGGACGTGGTTCCTGATCCTGGCGTTCGTGAGCATCGGACTGGAGCTGCGCGCGTCCTCGATCCGCGAGGCGGGCTGGCGTCCGCTCGGCGTCTTCGCGGGCGCGACCGTGGTCAACCTGGCCCTCGCGCTCGTGCTGGCGAACGTGCTCTTCGGCGGCTTCAAGGTCTCCTGAGCCGCGGCCCGGACTACGGCCGCGGCCTCGGCCTCGGACCTACGGCCGCGGCCGCGCGACGTCCACGAGCACCGCGGCCAGGCGGGCGGCCTCGGCCGGCGCCGTGTGGGCGCGCGCGAAGGCAGTGCCGGCGCGCCGCATCCGGACCGCCCGCGCCGGGTTGGACACGAGGGACCTGACGGCGGTCACGAGTGCGCCCGGGTCGCCGGCGGGCACGGCCAGCACCGGGTGGCTGTCGTCGGGCGCCGCCGCGGCGATGCCGGCGACGGTCCCTGCCGGGCAGGCGATCACGGGCAGGCCGACGGCCATCGCATCGAGCAGCACCTTGGGGAACCCTTCCGCCGGCGATGGGAACACGAAGAGGTCCGCGCTCCGGAGCGCCGCGAGATACGCCGTGCGGTCCGCCACGTGGCCCGCGAACGTGACCAGCTCGGCGACGCCCAGCCGGGCTGCCAGCAATTCCAGGCCGGCGCGGGCCGGCCCGTCGCCCAGGAGCAGCAGCTCGCACGAGGCAGGGTTCGGGCCGTGGGCCAGCTCGGCGACCGCTTCGAGCGCGGTCGCGAGGCCCTTGCCATCCGCGACGCGGCCCGCCCACGCGAGACGAATGCGGTCGGGCGCCGCCGGCCAGGGCGCGCCGCCACGTTCGGCGATCTCGCCCGGCTGGACCAGGCTCGTCACGATGCCGCCACCGGCCAGGTCCTCGCCGACGACGATCCGCCGCGCGCCGATCGCGGCGATCCGGGCGGCCCCGTCGTGGAGCCGGGCCACGGCCTGCGCGGCGAGCGCCAGCGGGAACGGGCGCCGCTGCGACTCGACGACCTCGCTGGTCGTGCCCACGACATAGGCCAGCCGCGGCACTCCCAGCAGGCGGGCCAGCGCCGCCGCCAGGAGGCCGTTCGCCGCGGGGAGCCGGAGCAGGACGACGTCCGCCCCACGAAGCGCGGACCGGAGGCGCGGCGCATTGCGGGCGAGCAGGACAGGAGCGCGCACGTAGAAGCCCGCCAGTCCCGCGAACGGCGCCGTGCCGACGATGTCGAGGCGTTCATCGAGCGGCAGGGACGCTGGCGGCTCGGCGGCGTCGCGCAGGGGGACGCAGACGGTGAGGGCGGTGACCACGGGCGCGCCGTCCGCCAGGTGGAGGTCGAGCAACTCCGCCAGGAAGCGGTGGAACGTCGCGTTCACCGCGTGCACGCTGCCGGCCCAGCGGACGTGCGGCGAATCGTCGAGCACGACCACCCGCAGCGGCGACGTCACGGCTCGTCGTCCGGCTCGCGTCCGGGGACGATCGACCAGCGGCCGGAGGAGCCGGTGGTCGCAGGCTGGATTGCCCTCGCCGTTCGCGCTCGCCCGACCTGGCGCATCGCGGCCCGGACGTCCGCCGGCCGGATGACGAGCGTCTCGAGGTACCCGCGGCCGGACAGGCGATGGAAGACCGCCAGTGTCAGGACGGCCGTCAGCCCGTAGCTGATCGAGGAGGCCGCCGCCGCCCCCTCGATGCCGTAGGTCGGGATGACCACCAGGTTCACCGCGACGTTGGTGGCCAGTCCGACCACCAGGACCAGGGTGCCGATGCCGGGGCGGCCCCGCCCGGAGATGTAGCGCGAGAGGATGGCGACGACGCTGTACGCGACGACCCCGGGCAGGATCCAGCGCAGGGCGACCCCGGCTTCGGCGAACGCGTCCCCGTACACCAGGCCGACCAGCGACGGCCCGAGCAGGAACGATGGCACGGCGAGGCAGAACGTCACCGCGACCGTCATCCGGCTCAGCAGCGCCGCCGTCCGTTCCGCGTCGACCGTCGGGTCAACCGCCCGACTGAACATCACGGTCCCCAGCGCATTCGGTATGTACCAGAGCGTCTCGGCGAGCCCCGACGTCACCGAGTACACGCCGGTCGCGCCGACCCCGACGAAGAGGTTGAGCAGGAAGGAGTCGGCCCGGAACTGCAGGCGCTCCGACACCGTGCCGAGGATCTGGCGGTTCCCGAAGCGGAGTTCCTCGGCGAGAAGCGGCAGCGACGGCTGCAGGGAGAAGGAGCCGTCGCGCCACGCCATCCAGGCGATCGCGACCGCCGTCATGGCGAGGGCGACCAGGTTGCAGAGGAGGGCGACGTCGAGCGACAGGCGGGCCACCAGGGCCACGCCGACGGCGAGGACGAGCAGCGTCGTCCGCCGGAGGACGCGGATCAGGTTGAAGGCCGTCATCCGCTGCCGGCCCAGCAGGGCCACGAGCCCGACCGCGAAGAACAGCTCGCCCGGAATGGCAACCGCCGAGTACACGAACTGGGCGGCCGACAGGTTCGGGACGACCGAAGCGAGCGGTCCCCGCGGCCGCACATCGGTCGGCAGCCCGTAGAGCCAGCAGACGACGACGACGGTGATGCCCCCGACGACGATGGACCAGAGGACGGAATTCGCGAACCCCGCCCGGGCATCGCCCCGGCTGCGGCCGGCCACCACGCCCAGGGCCGTGTCCATCCCCCAGCCCACGACGGTCGCGACGAGCTGCGAGAGGAGCAGCACCAGCGAGAAGCGGCCCTTCGCGTCCGGTCCCAGGAGCCGCGCCAGGACCACGTCCGTGCCGAAGATCAGGACCGCGAGCGCGAGCCTGGATCCGATCGTGATGACGGCGTCGCGGAACAGCGAGGTTTCCCGCCGGACGGACTCGGATGCGTCCTCCGCCGCCACGGTCATTCAGATCCGGAGCGTGCGTCAGGAGTGATGGCGGCCAGGGTCGGGTTCTGCAGCGCCTCGGCGAACCAGGTCGCCGTGGACGCCAGCCCGTCAGCGAGCGCGATCCCGGCCCGCCAGCGCAGCACCGTCGCCGCCCGGTCGACCCGACTCACGTTGCGCTCGACGTCGCCGGCGCGGGACGGCTCGTGCCGGATCGGCAGGCTCCGGCCAACGGCGCCCTCGAGTGCGCGGGCGAGCTCGTTCACGCTCGTCTCGCGGCCCGTGCCGACCTGGAACACGCGCCCGGCGACCGACGACGCCGGCGCGCCGAGGGCGGCCTCGATGGCTGCCGCCAGGTCGTCGACGTGCACGAAGTCCCGCGTCTGCTCGCCATCGCCGTAAATCGTGATGGGGTCCCCGGCGATGGCAGCGCGCAACCAGCTCGCCAGGACGCTCTTCTTGTGGAGCGACCGCGGGCCGTACGCGTTGGAGAAGCGGAGGGCGCAGCCGGCGATCCCGTAGGTGCTGGCGTAGGCGCTCACGTACGCCTCGCCGGCCAGCTTGGACGCCCCGTACGGCGAGACCGGCTGCGGCAGCGTCGTCTCGTCCGAGGGGGGCTGGTGCGGTCCGAGCACGGCGTTCGAGCTGGCCAGCACGAACCGGGCCACGCCCGCCTGCCGGGCCGCCTCGAGGACCTGGACCGTCCGGGTCACGTTGGCCGCGAACGTCCCCAGCGGATCGGCCACGGAATCCGGGATCCCCGCCCGGGCGGCCAGGTGCACGACCGCGTCCGCTCCGGCGACCGCGCCGGCGACGGCCCCGGCGTCGTCGAGCGAGGCCAACCTGAAGTCGCAGTCGACGCCCGCGAGGTAGTCGCGGCTGCCGATCGACAGGTCGTCGATGACGCGCACCGTCATGCCCGACTCGGTGAGCCTGCGGACGAGCGCGGAGCCGACGAACCCCGCGCCGCCGGTGACGAGGGTCAGCGCCCCCACTGGAGCGTCAGTGCGCGGTCGGACGGTCGCTGAGCTCCGCCTTTCCGGCAGGCACCCAGCGGACGCCCTGGACGATGACCGACGTGTTGACCCGATCGCGGTGCGCCGCGATCTTGGCGATCATCGTGTCGATCAGCTCCTCCGAGAGAAGGCGGGGCTCCAGCCCCAGCTCGTAGAGCTTCGTGTGACGGGCGTTGTAGTAGTGCGTCTCGGCTTCCTTGCGCGGATTCGGGACATGGTCGACGGAGGTCGTCATCCCGAGGTGTTCGGCCGCGGCCTTCACCCGGTCCGCCAGGTCGAGGACGCTGAAGAGCTCCGTGAACTGGTTGAAGACGCGCAGCTGGCCCGGTTCGGCGGGCGTCGCGGCAGCCAGCTCGACGCACTGCATGGTGTCCCGGATGTTGAGGTAGCCGCGCGTCTGGCCGCCTTGCCCGTAGACCGTCAGTGGATGCCCGATGACGGCCTGCACGCAGAAGCGGTTCAGGGCGGTGCCAAAGACCTCGTCGTAGTGGAAGCTCGTGGCCAGGCGCGGGTCGAGCGCGCTTTCGTCCGTCTCCACGCCGTAGACGACGCCCTGGTTGAGGTCGGTTGCGCGCAGGTTCCAGATGCGGCAGGCGAAGTCGAGATTGTTGCTGTCGTGGACCTTGGACAGGTGGTACAGCGAGCCGGCCGTCTTGGGGTAGAGGAACGTGTGCTCCCGGCCGTTGTGGCTGACGGTCAGGTACCCCTCCTCGATGTCGATGTTCGGGGTCCCGTACTCGCCCATCGTCCCGAGCTTGACGAGGTGAGTCTCGGGCGAGTGGTCGCGAATGGCGAACAGGACGTTGAGGGTTCCGACGACGTTGTTCGCCTGCGTGTACGTGGCATGGCGCACGTCGATCATCGAGAACGGCGCCGACGGCTGCTCCCCGTAGTGGACGACGGTGTCGGGCCGGAATGCCTCGAACGTGGAGGCGACGAAGTCGTAATCGTTCAGGTCGCCGACGAACAGCTCGATGTCGTTCTCGGAGACCTCGCGCCAGGCGCGCACCCGCTCGTGCAGTGTCGGGATGGGGAAGAGCGGCTGGACGCCAAGCTCGAGCTCCCAGCGGCGCTTGGCGAAGTTGTCGACCACCGCCACCCGGTCCCCGCGGGCCGAGAAGGCCATGGCCGTCGGCCAGCCGAGATACCCATCGCCACCGAGCACGAGAATTCGCTGCGCCATTCGGACCTCGCTCCAGCACGTCGCGCGAGTGCCCTGGTGCGCGACTCCTGATCTTTCGGAGGGGAGTCTAGCACCGGGGATCGGCGGCGCGGCCGGAGCCGGGCTGCCTGGCAGCGGGTGGTCCGAGGGCGAAGGGGACGGCGGAACGGCCCGGACGTTCAGGGCCCGGCGGAGACCGCGGGACCCTGCACCGGCCTGCTGGAACGGGCGGCCTACCGGAAGGTGCCGGCCCGCTGGAAGGGCCGGCCTGCTGGAACGTGCGGCCTACCGGAACGTGCGGCCTACCGGAACGTGCCGGCCTTGACGCTTGCGATCAGGGCGGTCATCCAGGACACCATCTGCGGGTCGCGGAACTGGTCGCGCGTGTAGTTGGTGTTGCGCCAGACGTGGAAGGCGATGCCGCTCGCATGCAGGTAGGCGAACCCCTCGCGGACCTCGCGCGACAGCTGGGCCTGGGTGGGCCGCTGCTTCTTATGGGTGGCGGGACGGAGGTACTTGTGCGTCTGGACCATGAGCCAGATCGGACGGCCCGGCGTGATCCGGTTGACGATCGTGCGGGCCCGCGGGAACCACTTCGATGCGCCGGTCAGGTAGGTGGAGTTCGTGCCGTTGGTCGTCTCCACCGGGTACCAGTCGAACATCACGATGTTGGCCATTCCGTTCGTATATGGATTGGCCCTCGTCCCGAAGTGGGGGATGTCGCCGAACAGGGCGACGACCGGCTTGCGCGGATCCGCTGCCTTGTACGCCTTGTACAGCGACCGGATCTCCGCCGCCGAGATGCGGCTCCAGGACGGCTCCTTGACGGACAGGTAGCCGTACGTGGCCGGCAGCGAGCGCACCTTGCGGACCCACCCTGCGACCCGGGTCGGATAGATCGTGCCCGTCGCGTAGTTGATCGTGTTCGGGAATGCCCAGACGACGTGGAGGCCGCAGGCCAGCGCGGCGTTGGCGTAGTAGGGGGCGTTGAACGTGCCCGCGGCGTTCTTGATGACCAGCGTCGCCCCGGACGTGCACACCCCGTTGGTGTTGTGCTGCAGGTCGGCGACCGGGACCTCCTGGAGGATCATCTGGGTGGCGGTCGAGTACGAGACGGCAGCCGCGGTGGACGATGGCGCTGCGGCCATCGTCGCGACGACGAGGGAGGCCGCAACCCCGAGCTGGATCGCGATCGAGCGACGACGAGCGTGGCGCATGGTTTGGGCTCCTGGGCCGGGATGAGTGCAGGGCCAGTATCGGCGCCTTCGCGGGATCGTGCGACGGCCCGTTCGTCCCATGGGGTCATGTGCGGTCCGTCACCGCCGGCCCCGGGTCAACCTGGAGACGAACCGCGGCGCCGGCGCGCCGCCCGGAGCGCCAGGGCCATGCGCAGGACCAGGAGCAGCTGCCGGCCGTGATACCAGGCCACGGAACGATGGCCCGGAGCCGACCGCAGCGTGATGGGGACCTCGGCCAGCCGGGCGCCGAGGGCGAGGGCCTCCAGGGCCAGGCTCCCGCAGATGCACGAGCCCGGGATGGTCAGGCCGGCGGCCAGCTCGGACCGCAGGGCGCGAAACCCTGTCCCCGAGTCGCCGACCCGGCCGCCGATCCGGGCGACACCGCTGATGATCCCCTCGGAAAGCCGGGGAGCCCGGGCGCGGCGGCCCTGGACCATGTCGGCGCGGCCATCGAGGATGGGCCGGACCAGCGCCGGGATCATCTCCACCGGCATCTCGCCGTCGGCATCCACCGTGACGATGACCTGGCCCCCGGCGGCCGCGAACCCCTGCCGGATTGCCCCGACGTATCCTGGCCGGCCCGTGTTCCCGACGACGACGGCGCCGGACGCCCGCGCTCGATCGGCCGTCGCGTCGGTGCTCCTGTCGTCGACGACGACGACTTCGTCCACGTAGGCGCGAAGCTCCGCGACCGTCTGGCCGATGCGACGCTCCTCGTTGCGCGCGGGGACCACCGCGGTCACCACGATCGTCGCCGGCTCCGGCTCGGCCGCCATGTCAGCGTGGTGCCATGTCAGCGTGGTGCCATGTCAGCGTGGTGCCATGTCAGCTTGATCCGAAGGAGGCCCAGACCAGCATCAGCGAGAGGGCGACCAGGAGGATGGTCACGGCCCAGCCCACCCAGCGCAGGAAGCGGCCGCTGACGAGGTCGCCCATGATCCGCCGGTCACACGAGAGGAGCATGACGAAGACCAGCACGATCGGGAGCAGGAGCGCGTTGAGGACCTGGGCCAGGAACATCACCTCGATCAGGGGCAGGCCCGGGATGAGCACGAAGAGGGCGGCGAACCCGACGAAGAAGACCAGGAGGCCGTAGAAGGCGGGAGCGTCGCGCCAGCGCCAGTCGACGCCCATCTCCCAGCCGAACGCTTCGCAGGCCGTGTAGGCACTGGTCAGGGGCACGACGCCGAGGCCCAGGAACGACGCGGCGAGCAGGCCGATCGCGAACACGTACTCGGCCAGGGTCCCGACCAGCGGCTGGAGGGCCGTCGCTGCCGCCGCGGCATCCGGGAGATCCCGCTGGCCCGCCACCCAGAGGGTCGCCGCGCAGGCGACCACGATGAAGAACGCGATCGAGTTCGTCAGGAGCGCGCCGAGGCCGACGTCGATCCGCTCCGCCACCACGTCGTCCGGCCGGAGTCCCTTGTCCGCGACGTACGACTGGATGAAGGCCTGGCCCCAAGGGCGTGATCGTGGTCCCGACCGTGCCGACCACGGCCAGCCAGTACGCACCCGTGAACGTGCCGCTGGGGATGACCAGGGCGTGGAACGCCGCGCCCCAGTCCGGCCTGGCCTGGAATGCCGAGACGATGTAGGCGATCGACACGCCGAGTCCGACGACCACGAACAGGTACTGGACGCGCGCGTAGCTTCCCTGTGAGATGAGCAGCACGACGGCCACGGCCGCGATGAGGGTGGCGAAGGGCAGCGGAACGCCGAACAGGCCGAGGGCCGCCCCGGTGCCCGCGAACTCGGCCACGGTCGAGCCCAGGTTGGCGACCAGCATCGTGACCGCCACGAACGTGGCCCAGCGCACGCCGAACCGCTCGCGCGTGAGGCCGGCCAGGCCTTCGCCGGTCGCGAGGCCAAGTCGCGCGCCGGCCTCCTGTGTGAAGAAGAGGGCGATCTGGCTGGCGAGCAGGACCCACAGCAGGTCGTACCCGAACTTCGCTCCTGCGAGCGAGTACGTGGTGATCCCGCCGGCGTCGTTGTCGGCGAAGCCTGAGACGAGGCCCGGACCGAGGACGGCCAGCACCGCCCCCAGGCGGATGCGCCGCGCGGTGCGCGGCGAGACGCGGGCCTTGGGCCCTGTCACCGGCCCGCCCCGGTCCCACCGGACGGTGCGCGGCCCGCGACCGCCGAGTCGTCGTCCTCGTCACGTTCCGGTCGTTCGAAGACGCGTGGCAGGCGGCGGTGCCACGACGACGGCGCAACCGTGTCGATGGCGTCGTCGACCGTGACGATGCCCTGGAGTCGGCCTTCGTCGTCCACGACGGGCACGGCCAGCAGGTTGTAGTGGGCGATCGTCTCGGCGACGGAGTGCTCGTCGTCCCGGACACCGACCGCGACCGGGTCCGAGATCATCACCTTGTCGATGGTCGTGCCCGGTCGGGCGACGATCAGGTCGCGAAGTGAGAGGACGCCGACGAGGCGTTCGTCCTCGTCGACGACGTAGACGTAGTAGATGGTCTCGGCGTCCGGCTCCAGCTCGCGCAGGCGTTCGATCGTCTCGCCTGCCGTGAGCGTCGCCGGAACCGCGACGTACTCCGTGGTCATGAGGCCACCGGCCGAATCCTCGGGATAGGCGAGCAGCTCGCGGACCTCCGCAGCCTCGTCCTGCTCCATGAGGGCCAGGATCTCGTCGCGACTCTCGGTCGAGAGGTCGGCCACCAGGTCGGCCGCGTCGTCCGGGCTCATCTCCTCCAGGATGTCGGCGGCGCGCTCCGGTTCGAGATCCTCGAGGACGTCGACCTGGACGTCCGGCTCCATCTCCTCGAGCATGTCGGCGGCCGCCTCGTCGCCCAGCGAGGCGAGGACGCCGGCCCGGTCGCGGGGTGTCAGCTGCTCGACGATGGACGCCAGGTCGGCCGGGTGCAGCTCGGCCAGCCGCGCATGGGGGACCCGCAGCCGAACGCTGGCGATGGTCGACTCGAGCGGATCGACGTCCTCCCAGTCGATGTAGCGCTCCTGGACTGGTAGCCGGAGCCCGCGCGCGACCGCGCTGACCGGGCGCTCGACGCCCAGCCTCCGCAGCAGCCCGGCCGCCCCCACGTCCACGGCGACCACGTGGATCTCCCCGTTCGTGGCGTCGAGCGACACGTCGTTGACGCGGATGACGCGGCGACCTTCCACGTCGACGATCTGGCGATCGAGGAGGTCGCCCTTGAGCAGGATCTCGTTGGGCCGCTGGCGGAACTTGCCGATGTCGATCGTCCGCACGCGCAGCGTCGCCCCGGCCACGTCGAGGTGCTCGACGGACCGCCACGGCAGGAAGATCTGGCGATGGTCGGTCGCGACGACCAGGCCGGTCACGGGCGGATACCGATCGCCGATGGCCACGATCAGGTCGGCGACCTTGCCGATCGGCTCGCCCGATGGATCGCGGACGGGCCGGCCGATGCACTGGCTCAGGAAGAGCATGGGCCACCTCGCGGGGCGGGACCGTCCCGCCGCGGGTGGCCTGGCGGCAGGCCGAAGCCGTGCGCGCAACGCCGATCAGCGGACGGGGCGGACCTCTCGAATGCCGGCGCGCGCGGCGCCGGCGGGACTGGGTCCTGGCTCCACTGGGGGAGTCGTCCTCCGAATGCGTGATTTGGATCCCCGGCGGTCCGCACGAGGCGGGCGCGAAAGGGCGAGGGGAGTGTAGCGGCCGCGCATCGCGAGGGTCAAACCGCGCGCGGCGCCTGTGTGAACGCGCGTGGCGCCTGTGTGAACGCGCGTGGCGCCTGGCGGCCGAGCGGACGGCTCCGCCTGACCGAGGCGGCCGAGCGGCCGGCTCCGCCTGACCGAGGCGGCTGGCGATGCCTCTGCGCGGTCGCGGTCCTGCCGTTCCGGCAATGTTACGTGCGCTCACGGTCCGAACGCGTCGCGAGCGCACGGAACGTTGACCAATTCGGCCGACATCTCGCGAGGAACGCTCGGATTCCGCGCCTTGAAGCGGCGGAATCGGGCGCGAACGCACCGAACATTGCCGCTTCGGTCGTGCCCGGTCGTGCCCGCCGCTTCGGCCGCGCCGGTCGTGCCCGCCGCTTCGGCCGTTTCGGCTGCCCCGGCTGCCCGGCTGCCCCTGCCAGGGTCCCGGCCCCGGCACATGCGAACCGCCGTTCCATATCGAGCCTCGTCACGCACGCGCCGCGCGTGACCCCGTACCAAAGTACTAGCCAGGTAGGGTGGACCCGGACCTGCTGCCCCTGCATGCTTACCCACAACGTGGTTGCCTCCGCACGCCCCAGCTCCGAGGCGGACACCGGCGATCGCCTGGACCGGCGCGTTCAGCGTTCGTGGTGGGTCTTCGTCGGCGCCTTCACGGCCCTCGCCGCGCTGATCGCCGTGCGACCGCTGGTGGGTTCGGGGCGCGTCTTCGATCTGGTCGGACTGGCAGTGCTGATCCTGGCCGGGCTCGCCGCGGTGATCCACCGGCAGGCCGTGGACGATCGCGAGCAGCGGCGCCGCGAGGAAGTCGAGGACGTGGCTCGCATTCTGCAGGGGTTCTCGCGCGCCGTTTCGCCGGACAGCGTCATCGAGGCCATCCTCGGCGAGCTCGGAAGGGGAACCGGAGCCGACCACCTGGTCGTGGTGCGCCGACGGCCGGACGCGCCGTTCCTCGACGCCACGCTGGTGAGCGCCCGACCGGGCGTGCCGAGCTCCTCGGCGTTCCTGCCGGCGATCGACCTCGAGCCCGACCCGGCCGCCGGACCCGAGCCCGGCCGCGTCGGAGTCCCGGTCGGACCCGGCCCACGGCTCGCGCCATGGGGGGACGAGGAACGCGCCGTGGCCATGCCCGCCGCGATGCGGATCGCCGAGCGCGTCGAGCAGCGAATCCGGCGTGCGTTCGGGCTGACGCACACGCTGTCAGCACCCATCGTCGGGCGCGACGGCATCCTGGGCGTCATCGTGATCTCGCGCCGCCGCGCCGGCGAGTGGCCGGACGCCGCGCGCCGCCTCCTCGAGGTGGCATCGGTCGAGGCGTCAGCCGCGCTGGCGCGCGCCTACTCCCATCGCGAGGCGGAGGCGGCCGCGGCGACGGACCCGCTGACGGGCCTGCCGAATCGGCGCTACTTCGAGGAGTTCGTCGCGCTGCTCGGCCAGGGCCGGCGCACCGACGACGCGGTCGGCATCCTCATGGTCGACGTGGACCGCTTCAAGGTCCTCAACGACCGCCACGGGCACGTCGTGGGCGACGTGGTGCTGCGGGCGATCGGGCGGACGATCGCGGCCGCCGTGCGCGACATCGACGTGCCGGCGCGATTCGGTGGCGAGGAGTTCGTCGTGCTCCTGCGCAACCCGAGCCGCGCCGTCGCCCTGGAGGTGGGGGAGCGCATCCGCGGCGCCGTCGAGCGGATTGACCTGCGAGACGTCGGCGTCGAGAAGATCACCGTCTCGGTCGGCGCCTCGGTGGCCGACGGCGCGGGCCAGTCGGTCGAGGATCTCGTGCAGCAGGCCGATCGCGCGATGTACCGGGCGAAGCGCTTCGGCCGGAATCGCGTGGAGACCGAGTAGCGGCGGCCTGGCTCCCCGCCATGCCGGCCGGCTGATGCCGTGAGGCCGGCTGATGCCGTGAGGCCGGCTGCTGCCGTGAGGCCGGCCGATCCGAGGTCCCGCGCCCGGGTACCATCGCGCCGATGCCCGAGCCTCCGATCCTGCCGACCGCCCGCGCCGTGGAACGCGCCCGCGCTGCCGAAGACGCCGCCGAGCCGGCCGGTCGCCGTGGCGCCGCCGAATCCCAACGGGACGTCGACCATGCCACGCCCGCAGCCCGTGGCAAACGCGGAGTGACGATGCGATCGATCGACGCCGGCGCTCCCTCGCGCGACGCCGGCGCGCCTTCCGCCGAGGCGCCTCCGCGCCATGCCGACTCACCCTCCGCCGACGCCGGGGCGCCTTCGCGCGACGGCGCGCCGCTCTCCAACGACGAGCTCGCGGCCGTCTTCCACGAGATCGGCGACCTCCTCGAGATCCGCGGCGAGCTCGTGTTCAAGACCGTCGCCTATCACCGCGCCGCCGATGCGATCGGGCACTGCCCGGTGGAGATCGCCATCGCGTATCGGGCGGGCCGGCCGCCGGAGATCCCGGGCGTCGGCAAGGCGATCTCCGACAAGCTCGCCGAGCTGGCGGCGACCGGCCGCCTCCGGTTCCTCGACCGCCTGCGCTCGGAGGTCCCGTCGGGCCTGATCGAGCTCCTGGCCATTCCCGGCGTCGGGCCGAAGACGGTCCGGTCGCTGTGGCAGGAGCTGGCCGTGGAATCGCTCGACGGACTCCGCGCCGCGCTGGCCAGCGGAGCGCTCGCCCGAATCCACGGCCTCTCGGGGAAATCGATCGAGGGCATCCGCGCCGGCGTCGACGGCCTGGATCGGCGGAGCGCCCGCATGACGCTGGGCCAGGCCGAGCGCATCGTGGAGTCCGTCCGGGCGCTCCTCCTCGACGTGCCGGGGGTGAGGAGCATCGTCCCGGCAGGGTTGTTCCGGCGACGGCGCGAGACGATCGGCGACCTCGACCTCCTGGCGGAGACGGACCGGCCGAACGATCTCGTCGAGCGGTTCGTGGGGCTCTCCGAAGTCGACGCCGTGCTTAACGCCGGCCCCCGCAAGGCGGCCGTGCGGCTGCGTGGCGGTCCCCAGGTGGACCTCATGGTCATGCCCCCCGGCGAGGCCGGCAGCTACCTCATCCACTTCACCGGCAGCAAGGAGCACAACGTGCGGCTCCGGGCGCTCGCGCGCGACCGCGGCTGGAGTCTCTCGGAGAAGGGGTTCGTCCCGCTCGGCGACGATGGCGAACCATTGCCGGGCGCGACGGCCCGCACGTTCGCCTCGGAGGTCGAGGCGTACGCGTTCCTCGACCTCGCGTGGATCCCGCCCGAGCTGCGCGAGGACGGCGGCGAGATCGAGGCGGCGGCCGCCGGTCGGCTGCCCCGGCTCGTCGCCGGCGAGGACCTGCGGGGAGATTGTCACGCCCATTCGGACTGGTCGGACGGGGTCCACACGATCGAGCAGATGGCCGAGGCCGCCCGCGCCCGTGGCTACGCCTACCTGGTCCTGAGCGATCACTCGTTCGGGCTGGCCATCGCCCGCGGCCTGACGCCCGAGCGCGTGCGACGGCAGCGAGCGATCGTCGACGCGCTCAACGCCCGGTTCGCGCGCGAGGAGGACGCCGGGTCGGCACCGGCGGCGACACCTCCCGAAGGCTTTCGGCTCCTCCACGGCTGTGAGCTCGAGATCCGGGCGGACGGCACGCTCGATTTCGACGAGGACGTCCTGGCCGCCTTCGACGTCGTGGTCGCGTCCCTCCACCAGGGGCGCCGCCAGCCTCGCGAGCAGCTGACGCAGCGGGTGCTGACCGCGATCCGGAGCCCGCACGTCGACGTGATCGGCCACCCGGCCGGGCGGATGCTGGGCGAGCGGGAGCGGCCGGACCTCGATCTCGCCTGGGACCGGGTGTACGCCGAGGCCGCGTCGACCGGCACGCTCCTGGAGATCGACGGGTCGGACCATCGCCTGGATCTCGCGCCGGAGCGCGCCCGGCTGGCCGTCGAGCTCGGCTGCCGGCTCACGATCGATTTGGATGCCCACCGGATCGAGGAGCTGGACGGGATCCGCTGGGGGGTGGCCCAGGCGCGCCGGGCATGGGTGGAGCCGCCGGTCGTGGCCAACACGTGGCCGCGCGCCGAGCTGCTCGCGTGGGTGGCCGGCAAGCCCGGACGGGTCGAGTGAGCGGGTCGCGGCGGGATCCTGCGCGCCGGTTCCCCGGGTCGCGATCCCGGCGACCGGGCTGGGACCCGGGAGGATCCGGCCGGCCGGGGTTCCGGGTGCCGGGCCCGGCCCGGCCCGACCCGGAGGCCGTCGCGCCCGGGACCGGTGAGGACCGGGCCGCCGCGAAGGTTCCGGAGGGCGAGGTCCCCGAATGGGGATCGCGCGAGGCTCGCGGAGGCCGCGCCCGGGGGGTGGAGGTGCCTCCGTCCGGGCCGCGCCTGCCGCGGCGTCGCATCGGCCCGCCGACCTGGTTTCGCCTTCCCGCGATCCACATCCCTGGCATCCGGCTTCCGCGCCTCCGCCTGCCCGGCAGGCCGGGGGCGGACGGAGGAGGCATCACGCGGCCGAGCTGGCTGACGCCTCGCAAGCCCGTCCGCCTCGGTCTCGGGCGCCCCGGAGAGCCGGTTCGGCCGGCCCGCGCCGTCGAACCACCCGGGTCCAGCGTCAGTGGGGGCGCCGGCGGCGAGCCGCGTCCCGATGGCAGGGGGCCGTCCGAGCGTGACCTTCGCCCGGGCCGCGGCGTGCGGTCGGCAGTCGGGGCCCTCGACCGCGAGGTCCGCGACGTCGCGGCGGTTCCCGGCGGGACGGCTGCGACGGCCGAGCTCGTCGTCCTCTCGGTCGCCCTCGTGGCGGTCAGCCGCATCGCCGAAGGGCCGGCCCTGTGGGCCTGCGCGGTCCTCACCTTCGCCTCCCTCATGCTGGCCTCGCTCGAAGTCCTGGGCAACGACGCCGAGGCCGCCGGCGTGGCCGCCGATGAAGGCGTCCCGGTCGAGGCGCTGCTCACGCCCGGGCTGGCCAGCCTCGCCGCCATCGGGGCGCTCCGCCTGCTGCCGATCGGCTGGCTGCTGGTGCCGGCGCTTGCGGCTGCCGGCCTGCTCGTGGCAGCCGCCCTTGCGGTGGAGCGGCGCATCCTGCTCCGCCCGGCCGGCCCGACGGACGCGGATCGGCTGGCCCTGCTTAGCCTGCTGCTCCTGGTCTCGTTCCTTGGCTTCGCCGGCATCGCCGCCGCGATTCCGGGCGCCCTTGCCGAGCCGGCCACCAACGGGGTCGCCGCTCCGGCGCTGCCACTGGCCGACCTGGGACTTCTTGCCGCTGCCGACGGCGTCATGGCCGGGCTCGCCGGATACCGCCTGGCGGCGCTGCGGGCGCCGCGCCTGGCGGCCGCCGCCCTGACGGCGCTCACGTACGCCGTGGTCGTCGCGATCGCCGCGGCCGCGCTGCGGGCGCTGGCGATCCCGCGCCTGCTCGGCCCGGCTCTCCTGGCCCTCGTCGTGTACCTGTGGAGCGCCTACCGCGGAGCACCTCGAACCGGCCGGCGCGACGGCCGTTGGGTGTGGGAGCTGATCCTGCTGACCGGGCTGGGGGCCCTGGTGGTGGCCTGGAACCTGCTCGCGCAGGGCTAGGCTCTCGTCAGGGCGGCAGCTCAACCGTCCTCCGGCCGCCTCGGGCGCGCCGCAGTATCGGCGCGGTCGTGCGGCAGCGTGGTCGCGGGCAGGGCTCGGCGGCGAGGGAGCGCGGCAGCGGGCAGGGCGGCAGCGGGCAGGGCGCCGCAGCGGCCAGGCAGTGGGCAGGGCGCGGCAAGGGCGCCGCAGCGGCCAGGCAGTGGGCAGGGCGCGGCAATGAAGAGCGCGCCGTTCCGGCGGGAGCGCCGGCGCGACGGGCGGTCCTGCAAGAGCGCTCCGTTCCGGCAATCATTCGTGCGCTCGTGTTCGGCTTCCGCGTGTGGGCGCACGGAACCGCGACCGGCACGGTCACGACACCGCGCGAATGGATCGGATTCGGGCCCTTTTGCGGGTCCAGCCGGGGACGAACGCAGAAAACATTGCCGTTCCGGTCGGACGGGAACCATTGCCGTTCCGGTCGGACGGGAACCATTGCCGTTCCGGTCGGACGGGAACCGCTGCCCATTCCGGCAGCGAGGCTCGCGGCCCCGTTCCGGCAGCGAGGAGGGCGAGGCCCGCGACGGTGTTCCGGCAACTCGGCCCCGGTTCGACGACACTCGCGCTTCGCCGAACAGGAGCTCCGCGCGACACCCGTTTGACGCGTCCGCTTCGCAATGGTACAAACAGAGGTCGCGCGCCACACTCGGAATCCTGGCCCGGCGTCGACCCGCCGCCCCGAAAGGACCTGCCCTCCCGTGACCTTCCCTGAGCTCGAGCAGTCGACGCAGGCCGCCCCCAGCCTGTCGCGGATCAAGCGCACCCTCACCGAGCAGGCGATCGCCCACGCCGCCACGGCCCAATGGGCCGACGCCGCCGACACGAACCGCAAGCTCCTCGAGTACGGGGCCGACGCGGCCGCGGAGAATCGCCTGGCGAAGGCACTCTGGGAACTCGGTGACCTCGGCGCCGCCCGGGAGCACTACCAGAAGGCGCTCGCGCTCGACCCCACGAACCGGATCGCCGAGCGCAACATCGACCGGCTTCGCCTCCTCCTCGTGGAGGCCGGTGACAGGACGGCGCCCGCCGACGTGTCCTCCAAGGCGCCCGTTTCGATCTTCGTCGAGGAGACCGGCAAGACCGGCTTCGCCCACCTCGCGGAGCTCGCCCGGCCCAAGGTGCTGGCCCAGGTCAACCCGGGCGACTACGTCGAGCTGAGCGCCGAGGGCAAGCACCTCGTGGCGGTCTCCAACGGGATCCGCATCGGCGTCGTCGAGCCGCGGGTGGCGGCCCGCCTGCTCAAGCTCATCGCCAACGGCAACAAGTACGCCGCCGGCGTGACGTCGCTCGGTGCGCAGGACGTCCGGATCATCATCCGCGAGATCTACCAGGACCCGCGCAACTACGGCAAGGTCAGCTTCCCCACCGCGGCCAAGTCCACGGACCTGCGGCCGTACACGAAGGGCACGCTGCTCCGCGACGACGAGGACCTCGAGGAGGACCTCGAGGAGGACATCGAGGACGAGGAGATCGAAGACCTCGATCGCGTCCTGCCGGCCGAGGTGACGCCTGACGAGGCGTTCGAAGAGGAGCCGGACGAGCTCGAAGAGCCCTAGCCCCTGGGGGCGGCCGGGCGCCCGCCGGCCGACCGGCAGCGCGCCGGGCGAGGCCGCCGCCGACCGCGCTCGCCGCGTCTGGCAGAATCGTCACCAATGGTCGCCCGAGAGACCCCAGCCCGCGACGGGGTGCCACCGACGCTTCCCGTCTACGAACGACTCGCTCCCGCCGTCGCGGGCGCCGCGCTCGCCGCCCGGATCGCCGCCGCCAGCGAGCCCGGCGACGTGGTCATCGACCTCTTCGGCCGCGGCGGCTGGACGGCGCGTGCGGCCATCGCGATGGGCCGGCGGGCGCTCTCGATGGAGATCACTCCTCTCACGCGGCTGCTCGCCGACGTCGTCGTGCGACCGCCTGACCTGCGCCACCTCGACGCCGCCTTCCAGGCGGTGGCCGCGGCCCCGCGTGGCACCACCAGCCTGCGCGCCTGGGTCACCGAGGCGTTCTCGACGCGGTGCCCCACCTGTGGCCGGGCCCTGGCCCTGGAGGAGCTGGTCTGGGAGCCCGAGGGACGGCAGGCGGGAGCGCCGGTCGTCCCGACCCGGCGGAGCTTCCGCTGTGCCGCCTGCCTCGACCGGCGAGGCCGGGGAGGGGAGCTCCGGCAGGGACCGCCCGAGGCCGCCGACCTCGAGCTGGCCGCGGCCCCGGCGGACCTGGCGGTTCGCGCCGCCGCCGGTGCGCGGTTCCCGCTCTACGGGGCCCCGGGCGAGGCGCTCGTCGACGCGCTGCTGGACCTGCACTCCCCGCGCCAGCTGGCGGCCCTCAACGGGATCCTCGAGCGCATCGACGGCGACCTCCGGGCGTCCCAGGTCACGTCGGCGCTGCGGCTGGCGTTCCTCCACGCGGTCCTGCCGTCGAGCCGTCTCAACGGCTACCCGGGCCGGATGAGCCCGCTGCGGATCACGGGTGCCAGGCTGCGCGCTCCGGGCTCGATCGGGTGGCGGGAGCGCAATCCGTGGCTCGCCTTCGAGGAGGGCTTCGGCCTGGTCCGCGGCTTCGTCCAGGGCCTCGAGGACGGCCAGTTCGGCGTGGTCCAGGCTCGCCTCACGGACCCGCTCGACGGATTGCCCGAGGGTGCCCCGATGGTCTCGCTGCGGGTCGGCGCGGACGATGCCCTCGATCGCCTGGCCGCCGAGGGCGCCGCGCTGGCCCCGGCGGCGCGGGCGCGGATTCGGCTCGTGGTCGGTGCCGGACCGATCGAGTGGACGCTGCCGCGACTCGCGGAGGCATTCGTGTTGACGGCCTGGACGCTGGGCAGCGAGGCAGCCCGACTCATCCCGTTCGAGCCCCTCCTGGATCCTGAGGCGCGGCCCTACCGCCGCGCGGCGGCGCTGCGGGCTTCCCTCGAGGCGGTCGTGCCGGCCCTGGCCACCGATGCAACTGCGACCGTCCTGCTCGACCCGGATGGCAACGTCGGCCTGGCGGGGGCGGCCCTGGCGGCGGCGTCGGCCGGCTGGCGAGTGGAGGCCGCAGCCGTCGCGGAGCCGCGGGCGTCGACAGGAGGGACCATCCAGCTCGTGCCGCCGGTCGGCCGCCTCGGGCAGGGCCCGCGATCGCGCGCCAATCGGCGCCTGGCCGTGGAGCCCGGTGGTGCCGGCGACCCGACCACCGTCGCCGGCCGGGGCCTCTTCGCCGGCCGCGAGCCCATCGACGGCCGGTTCTCGCGATCGGAGGCGGCCCAGGTCGTGTCCGAGACCGCCGTCGCGGTCCTTCAGGCACGGGGCGAGCCGGCCGAGAAGGATCGCCTGCTCGGCCCGATCCTGGTCGGCCTTGACCGGTCCGGCCAGCTCCACCGGTTCGCGTCCGGCCACGCCCGCGGGACAGTCGGCGACGGCGTGGACGGTGGCGCGCCCTCGCGGTCAGGATCGGCCACCCCGCCGGGCACCGGGGACGGCGCCGCCGCCCCGCCTGCCGCGGCCCTGCCCGCCGCGGGCCCCACGGCCGGCGCGGGCGATGCCCCGCCCGCCGACGAGCCGCCTCCCTCGCCGGCCGCGATCGCGGGGCTGCTCGGCATCATCGAGTCGGAGCTGGGCCGCGCGGACAATCGTCGGCTCGCCCCCTCCGAGGGCGACCGCATCTGGCTGGCCGACCCTCGGGACGAGGCGGCCGCCGCGGTTCCCCTGGCCGATCGCGTCGAGTGGGCCGTCTTCAGCCTGCTCGGCACCGGGATCGGCATCGCCGAGGGCGCGCTGCGCGATCGGCTCTCCTCGATCTTCGAAGGTCCCGATGCGCCCGACCCGTGGCTGGTCGACGCGTGCCTTGCCAGCTACGCGATCCCCGGAAGCGGCGGGCGGCTCATCTCGAGGGACGACCTCCAGCACCGATCCGCCGAGCACAGCGACACCATTGCCGCGCTCGCCGACCTGGGCCACCGGATGGGCCTCCGCGTGGCGATCTCGCCACGAGAGCAGCCCCGTCGCGCGGGCGGCGTGCCGCTCGCCTCGCGGCTTGCGCGCGACGAGCAGAATCCGGCACTGGCGTTCCTGGGCCGGGCCGGCGCCGAGGCCGTCGAGGCGGTGGACTGCCTGTGGTACGTCCGGCCCCGGTTCGCCTTCCTGTTCGAGGTCGAATGGACGGCCATGGTCGGCGAGCCGCTGCTCCGCCGCGGCCGGGCGGTCCCTGCCGACGGACGCGTCGTGCGGTTCCTGGTGACCGTGCCGGAGCGGACGGCACTGCTGCGCGCGAAGCTCGAGCATTCGCCCGTGCTGCGGAAGGCAATGGACGACGGCAACTGGCACGTCCTGAGAACGGACGCCCTTCACCACTTCGCGGCGCTCGCCGAGCCGAGCCTCGACGGGCTCGAGCCGTACCTCGGCTTCGAGCCGGCGTTCGACCGGCCCGGCGATCAGCTGCCGCTCTTCGAAGGCTGACGGTCGCGGCCGTCCCTCCCCCGACGGCCCGGCGAGCCAAACGCGCTGCACAACCGCGGCCCCGGCCGTGCGGCCCGACGGTGCGCGCGAGGCCGTGCGGCCCGATGGTGCGGCGCCTCGGCGCCGTGCGGCTCCGGCGGTGGCCAGCCGGCGGCTGGATGGGCCGTCGCGTACGCTAGGCGAATGCGTGCTTCTGCCGATCTCGCGACTCTTGCGTCCGACGCCTGGGAGCGCACCCTGGAACTGCGCCCGGTGCTCGCCACCCTGTACGGCGACGAGCGCTACGACGACCGGCTCGAGGATCCCGGACCCGCCGGGCGGGCTGCCCGGCGTGCCCTCGCCGAAGACGTGCTGGCGCGGGCCCTGGCCATCGACCCGGACGGCCTCGAGGGGGAGGAGCGCATCACCCGGGACCTGCTGATCCTGGTCGCCCGGACGGAAGTGCGCGACGACGACCTGCGGATGGACCTGACGGCGGCCGTGGACCAGCAGGGCCACCAGGCGATGCTGCCCGAGCTGGTGCAGTTCCAGCGCGCCGACACGCCCGAACGCCTCGACCGGCTCATCGGCCGGCTCAGCGCGTATCCGGCCATGGCTGACGCGGTCGTGGAGCTCGTCCACGAGGGCCGCCGCGAGGGCGTGACGCCCGCCCGCGTCGTCGCCGAGCGGACCGTCGACCAGCTGGAGCGACTCCTTGCCACGCCACCGGAGCAGTCGCCGATCGTGACCATCCCGGCCGTGACGAAGGACGCCGATCGGCAGCGCATCCTCGACGCGGTGAGGACGTACGTCTACCCCGCGGACGCCCGCTACCTGGCCGCGCTTCGTGATGCGCTGGCCACGACCCGTGACGTCCCCGGCCTGTGCAGCCTGCCGGACGGCGATGCGCGCTACGCGGGCCGTGTCGCCAGCTACACCAGCCTCGACGTGACGCCCGAGGAGCTGCATCGGATCGGGCTCGAGGAGCTCGCGCGGCTCGACGACGAGCGCGAGCGGATCGCCCGCGCCGCCGGCTTCTCCGGCCAGGCCGAGTACCGGGCGCGTCTGAACGCGGATCCGGTCCAGATCCCGGCCTCCCGTGAGGCCCTCGTCGCGCGCTGCCAGGAAGACGTGGAACGGGCCGAGGCAGCGGCGCCGGCGTGGTTCCTGCGCACGCCGCGATCCCGCTGCGAAGTGCGGTCCGTCGAGCCGCTGCTGGAGAAGGACGCACCGGGGGCCTACTACTACCCACCCGCCGTCGACGGCAGCCGTCCCGGCGTCTACTTCGTCAACGGCTATGACCTTCCCAGCCGCACCTACTGGATGGCCGCCTCGACGACGTACCACGAGGCGGTCCCCGGCCACCACTTCCAGATCGCCCTGGAGATGGAGCTGACCGGGCTGCCCGAGTTCCGCCGGCTCCTCTCCTGGCCGCAGGGCACCGCGTACGTGGAAGGCTGGGGCCTCTACGCGGAGCTGGTCGCCGACGAGGCCGGCTTCTACCGAGACGATGCCGAACGCTTCGGCATGCTCGACAGCCAGGCCCTCCGGGCGGCGCGCCTGGTCGTGGACACCGGCCTCCACGCGTTCGGCTGGAGCCGCAACCGAGCCTTCGAGACCATGGTGGCGGCCGGCATCCACGCGACGGATGCGGGCATCGAGACGGATCGGTACATCGCCTGGCCGGGCCAGGCGCTCGCCTACATGGTCGGGCGTCGAGAGATCGAGCGACTGCGCCGCGAACGCACCTCGCGGGAGGGCGCCGCGTTCGACATCCGCCGCTTCCACGACGACGTCCTCCGGCACGGCAAGCTGCCGCTCCGGATCCTTGCCCAGGTCGTTCTCGCTTGAAGGGGTTGCCCGAATGACCACGCCCGGCGAAGCCGCCGCCGTCAACGCCCTCGCCGACCGCTTCTGGGAGGCGCTGCTCGAGCAGAGCCCGACCACCGCCACGGTCTACGGCGACGAGCGCTGGGACGATCGCCTGGAGGATCCGTCGCCGGCCGGCCGGGCAGCGGCGCGCAGTCTTCGCGAACGCACCCTGGCCGAGGCCGCTGCCATCGACGCCGCGGTCCTGCCGGTGGAGGAGCGCATCACCCTTGACATGCTCCGGGTGATCTGCCGGCTCGGCGTCGAGCAGGACGACCTGCGCATGGACCTCGTCGGCCTGGTCGACCAGATCAACGGACCCCAGGGCCTGCTGCCGCAGCTTGCGCCGTTCCAGCGCGCGGACACGCCCGAGCGGCTCGATCGGCTGGTGGCGAGAATCGAGGCCTTCGGCCCGTTCATCGACGCCCACCTCGCGCTGCTGGAGGAGGCTCGAGCCTCCGGCATGACCGCCCCGCGACTGGTGGCCGACCGCACGATCGCCCAGGCCCAGCGCCTGCTCGCGATCCCGCCGGCCGAATCGCCGCTCGTCCTGGGTGCACGCCTCGCTCCCGGTGACACCGCCGGCCGGGACCGGCTGGCGGCCGCCGTCCGCGACCATGCGTGGCCGTCGCTGGCTCGGTACCTGGAGGCCCTCCGGGGGCCGTACCTGGCCGCGACCCGCGAGGACCCCGGCCTGTGGTCGGCTCCCGACGGCGAGGCCCGGTATCGGCTCGCCATCCGCTCGTGGACCAGCCTGGACCTCGACCCCGCGGAGATCCACCGGAGTGGCCTCGCGGAGCTGGCCGAGATCGAGGCCGAACGGGCGGCGATCGCCACGGCGGCGGGCTTCGCCGGGGACGTGGCCGCCTACCGCGCCAACCTGAACGCGGATCCCGCCAACCGCCCCGCGTCGGCGGCCGCCGTCCTGGAGCGGGCCACGGAGGATATCGGCCGGGCGATGGCCGACGCGCCGCGCTGGTTCGGGCGGCTGCCCGTGGCGGCCTGCGAGGTCCGGCCGGTGGAGCCGTTCATGGAGCGCGACGCCCCGCCGGCCTACTACTACCCGCCGGCCGTCGACGGCTCCCGGCCCGGGATCTACTACGTCAACACGTTCGACCTGCCGACGCGGTTGTTCTCGAAACTCGGCACGACGACCTACCACGAAGCCGTGCCCGGCCATCATTTCCAGATCGCCCTGGAGATGGAGCACCCGTCGTTGCCGGTCTTCCGTCGACTCGGCTCGCGGCTGGCGGGCATGGCCTACGCCGAGGGCTGGGGCCTGTACAGCGAGCGTCTTGCCGACGAGATGGGGCTCTTCCGGAACCAGGCCGAGCGTTTCGGGATGCTCGACGCCCAGGCCTGGCGGGCAGCCCGCCTCGTCGTCGACACGGGCATCCACGCCCTCCGCAAGGACCGCGCGTGGGCGGTCGACCTGCTGACGCGCGAGGCGGGCCTCAGCGCCACGGACGCCGGCATCGAGACGGACCGCTACATCGTGTGGCCGGCCCAGGCCCTCACCTACAAGGTCGGCCAGCGCGAGATCGAGCGGTTGAGGCGGGAGATCGCCGCCCGCGACGGCGCCCGTTTCGACGTCCGGGCGTTCCACGACGCCATTCTTGGCCACGGCTCCCTGCCGCTTGCCACGCTGGCCCGCGAGCTGCCGCTGTGGGTGAGGCCGGGGGAGCTGCCGGCGTGACGGGGCGACCGTCGCGGGGCCCCAACGCCGACGCGGTGGCGCGGCTGCTCGACGCGCTCCGCCTCGTCTCCGACGAATCCTTCGGGGCGCTGGCGAGGTTCTACGAGGCGGCCGAGCAGGACGCCCGGGACAGGGCGTGGGACCAGGTGCTGGAGGAGGCGAAGCGGGACGGCCGGTTGCCGGTGATCGACGACATTCGGGCGGCCGTGCTCGACCTGGTCGGCCTTCGCGCATCCACGGTCTACGGCTGGGAGACGGAGACGCCGTTCGTTCGCCCGCGACTGCGCCCCGAGGACCAACCGCGCATCGCCAATTCGATCATCGAGGCCGCCGGCGCCGTCCTGGTGCGCGACCAGCTGGACGACGCGGCGGTCGAGCTCCTCTGCGGCCCGGTGCTCGACGTCCTGGGCTGGGAGCACGCCTGAGGCGAGGCCGGTGCGCGGACGGAGCGCGGACGGAGCCGCCCGCGGTGCCTCGTCAGCGTCGGGTGCCGGGTTCCTCGCGCTCCAGGAGGGCCTGGAGCATCTCCCGGAGCCGGCCGCGATCGGCCTCGGCCAGCGGCGCCAGGAACGCGCGCTCCGCCTCGTCCGCCGCCCGCGCCGCGCCCGCCATCACGCGCTGGCCGGCCGGCGTGACCGCGACGATGTTGCGCCGCCGGTCCATGCCGTCAGCCCGTCGCTCGACGATCCCCTTGGCCTCGAGGTCGTCGATCAGGCCGACCATCGTGGTCCGGTCGATGGCCAGTCGCTGGGCCGCCTCCAGCTGTGACGGGGGCTCGCCCTCCGCGAGAACGGTCAGGACCGCAAGTTCGCGGCCGGTGATGCCGAACGGTTGGAGGGCCTCCGCGTTGAGCGTCGCCAGGCGCTCCCGGGCGTGCTTCAGGAGGTAGCCGAAGCGATCCCGGAGCGGCGCGAGATTGCGGTCGTGCTCGGTCACCTGGCGATCCTAGCGCGTTACGCAGCCCCATGGATCATCAGCTACACTGACGATCATGATGAAGACAGGCAGATACCTGGGTCCTGGGCGATCCGGAGGGGAGCCAATGGCATGACCGATCCGGCTCGCGTCACCTTCGGGATCAAGACCAGCCAGGCCACGATCACCTACGAGCGAATCCTCGCGGTCTGGCGCGACGCCGACGCCATCCCGGCGTTCGAGCACGCCTGGTTGTGGGACCACATGGTTCCGCTGCGCGGCGAGGTGACGGGCTCGGCGCTCGAGGCCTGGACGCTGCTGGCGGCGCTCGCGGCCCAGACCGCCCGACTTCGCCTCGGCGTGATCGTGACCAGCAACCGCCTCCGGCCGCCGGCCGTGCTCGCCAAGATGGCCGCGACCGTCGACATCGTCTCCGGCGGCCGGCTCATCTTCGGGATCGGAGCGGGCGGCAGCCTGGTCCCCGATCCGGCCGCGCAGGCGATGGTCCGTCGTGAATTCGAGGCGTACGGCATCGACCTCGTGACGCCCGGGGAGGCGACCGGCGCCCTGGGCGAGGCCATCACGATCATCCGCCGCCTGTGGGCCGAAGCCGAGCCGTTCGACTTCGATGGGCATCACTACCGCCTCGCGGGGGCGATCGGCGAACCGAAGCCGGTCCAGCGGCCGGGCCCCCCGATCCTGATCGCCGCGAACGGCGAGCGTGGCCTCCGCATTGCCGCCGAGCATGCCGACCTGTGGATCGGGGCGGGCGACCTCGAGTCTTTCCGAACCCTGAGCCATCGCCTCGACGAACGCTGCGCGGAGGTCGGTCGGGATCCCGGGTCGGTCGGTCGCCTCGTGCAGGTCATCATCCGGGCCTCGGACGCGGCGGCCACCGTCGACGCGCGCGACCTGCTGCGGCGCTACATCGACGCCGGCGCCAGCCACGTCGTCCTCGCGCCGAATCTCCCCGACATCGACCGGCCGGCCCGCTGGCTGGCCGACGAGATCATCGGCCCGATCGTCGAGGACTCGCGCGGGGGGGCGTGACGCGCAGGGGGCGTGACCCGCGGGGGGGGCGTGACGCGCGGAGGGGCATGACCCGCGACGTCCCGTCCGCCCGGCCGACGTCAGGCCCGCCCGGCCGGCGTCCCGTCCGCCCGGCCGACGTCAGGCTCGGCGGTTCAGCACCGAGAACGTCAGCAGGAAGCTGGCCGCGCACCAGACCGCGAGGAGCAGCACCGGGCCGATCGGCAGCGGGAACGCGTCCGGCGCCAGCGACCCGCGGAGGACCTCGCCCATGGCCTGGATCGGCAGGACCGCGTGGAGCGCCGCCAGCCAGCCGGGCAGCCGGTCGGGCGGGAAGTTCAGCGGGCTGAACATGAACACGAGCACCACCAGGACCTGGGACATCAGCTGGGCCAGCAGCGGCGGCAGCACCGAGGCCATCGCATAGCCGACGCAGGACGCGGTCATGACCACGAGCAGGACGGCGGGGACCACGAACGGGCTCGGCGCGACGGGGAGGTCGAAGCGGATCGTCGCCACGATCACGCCGAAGATGACGCCCGGGACGACGATCGCCGCCTGGACGGTGAGGTCGGCCAGCAGGTAGACCATCCTCGGGATCGGCAGCGACCGCATGTAGTCGAGCGTGCCTTCCGTGCGGGCCTGCGCGACGACCTGCGGGACCGCGACGAGGCCCATCGTGATCAGGGAGATCGCCGGCGCGCCCGTCGCCAGGTACAGGATGGTCGCGTGGTCGAGTTGCGGGAAGAGCATCGGGTAGCCGATGACGATGCCCAGCGAGAAGAGGCCCTGGATGATCACCGCGAACGGGATGAAGCTCTTCTGGCGGAGCGCCTGCCAGCGAAGGAGCAGGCCGTAGCTACGCAGCGCCGACACGAGCGACCTCCTTTGCGCGATCCTCCGCCGGCGACGCCGGCACCGAATGGCCGTTGCCATTGCCGTTCTGCAGGGCGTCGGCCCGGCCCACCAGCTCGACGTACACGTCCTCGAGCGTCGCCGGTCCCAGCCGGTACTCCTCCACGATTCCCGCTCGCTTGAGTCCGTCCGCCCAGCCGACCGCGAGCGAGGCGGCCGTCGACGGCATGGACAGCAGGTGCCGCTGGGCGGCGCCCACCGAGCGGATCGCGAACGGCGGCACCGCCGGGACGTCAGCCCCGGGCTCCAGGACGATCTCCAGCCGGAGGTCGTCGGCGACCCGCTCCTTGAGCTGGCCCGCGGTGCCCGTCTCGATCACCCGGCCGTGGTCGAGGATCGACAGGCGGTCCACGGACCGCTCTGCCTCGACGACGTTGTGGGTCACCAGCAGCACAGCCGCCCCCTCGTCGCCCAGGGCCCGGACCTGGCTCCAGAGGAGCCGGCGCCGGACGGGATCGACGTCGTTGGTCGGCTCGTCGAGGACGACGAGCAGCCCGGGGGCGACCGCCGCCATCGCGAACGAGACCAGCCGCTTGACGCCGCCCGACAGCTTGCGCCCGTCGGTGTCCAGCCACTCCCCGATGTCGAGGGCCTTCACCAGCCGGTCGCGGCGCAGCCGGACTTCCGCGGCGGGGACGCCGCGGATCCGCCCGACCAGGTCGATGGCCTGGCGAGGCGTCAAACCGTCGAGCGGCAGTTGCGCCTGCGGCTGGATCGAGCAGACGCTGCGCGCGTAGCCCGGGTCGGCGATCACGTCGCGCCCGTCGAGCACGATCGAGCCCGAATCGGGCCGCAGGAGACCGATCACCTGGTTGACCAGCGTCGTCTTGCCCGCGCCGTTGTGGCCGAGCAGCCCGTGGACTTCACCCGCCTCCACGTCGAGCGAGACGCCGTCGTTCGCGCGGGCGCCCTTCCGATAGGTCTTGGTGCAGTCGCGGATCTCGAGCAACATCCCTCAATCCCTTCGGCGCCGCGTGGCCGCCTGCGTACCTATCGGTATTGTGATACCGGATGGGATCTCAATGGCCGTCACCGTAGCGGATGCTGGTCGGTATGTCAATACCCTTGCGTATCGGGATACCGCGTGGTACTGTCGCGCCATGGAACCGACCGAGCATCGCCGGCTGACGCGTGACGAGCAGCGCGCGCAGACTCGGGCACGCCTCCTCGAGGCAGCCGCGGCCGTCTTCAACCGGCTCGGCTACGCGGGGGCCTCGCTGGAGTCGGTGGCCGAGGCCGCCGGCTATACGAAGGGCGCCGTCTACTCGAACTTCGCGTCGAAGGCGGAGCTGTTCAGCGCGCTTGCCCACCAGCACAGCCTGGAGGCGGGGGGGACAGCGGTGGCGGAGCAGCTTCGGACGATGCCGATCGAGGCCTTCGTCGATGCGCTCGGCGACCTGCTGCGGTCCCAGGCGGCACGCGATGAGGCCTGGGACGTCCTCACGATCGAGTTCTGGCTGGCCGCGATGCGCGACCCCGCGCTTCGCCCGGTCGTGGACCAGGCCTACGAGCAGATGCGCTGCGAGTACGGGCCGATCCTCCACGCGCGGCTGGAGGAGCGGGGGATCACGCCCGCGTTCACCGGCGGTGAGCTCGGCGCCCTCGTGAGCGCCATCGGCTCAGGCCTGCTGATGCAGTACTACCTCCGTCCCGATGCCGTGGACCCGGACCTGCTGCCTCGGGCGCTTCGGGTCTTGCTGGGGCTTGCCGCGCCGGACGAGACGGCCCGACCGGACGCGCCTGCCGCGGGCTCCGGCGGCGCGAGCACGGGCTAGGTTCTCGACTCGCCGGATCCTCGTCGGTTCCGATGGCGATCGGCAGCGACCTGCCGCTCGCGATCACGCGCTACCAGGAATGCCGGTCGAGGCAGCGGAGAGGAGCGTGCCGGTCACTTCCGGGTCGCTCCCTGAGTTCGGGAGCTCGGTCCGCCTGGTTCGGTCGCCTTCCTCCGTCGAGTCACCGTTGACTGGGGGAGGCACCGTTGAGCACGGGCGGTCGTTCGCAGCGCCGTATTGGGCCCTGCCGGACGACAACGCCGCGCTCGACCACGCGGAAGCTAGTCACCTCGGACTCGTGATGAGGCGCACGCACGATCCCCGCACGACCTCCGCCGTCGCGATCGACGTCGTGCGGACAACTCGCCGCATCTGGGGCGCCCGGGACGCGGACATCTCGCGAGCGGCGCCGGGACCACCGGGGGCGCCCGGCAGATCCGGACGTGGTGTGCGGACATCTCGCGCGCGGGATGCGGACAACTCGGGCGAGAGGCGGTTTCACCTACGCATTTCGTGGGTCTTCTGACAGATCCGCACGGATCTCGTTGACGCTCTTCGGCGGGTATGGCACCATCCCGCCATCCCCGGCGTTCCGCCACACGCGACGCCGTGGCAGTCGTCCCGATCCGGACGGTTCCGGCTCGGCCCCAGGCATGGCCGCCGTCCCGCTCGTGACCGGTCGCATCACCGGAGGTCCCATGACAACCGAGCCCGCCGCTCCGGCGGCCCCAGCGCTCCATCGGGAGAAGCAGCTGGCCCTGTACCGTCGCGCGGTCCGGACGCTCCCCGGCGGTGCGGACTCCAACTTCCGGGCATGGGGGGAGGACACGGTCTACGTCGACCGCGGCAAGGGTGCCCTGATCTGGGATGTGGACGGGAACGAGTACGTCGACCTGCGGATGGGCTACGGGCCGGTGATTCTCGGGCACGCCGACGACCGCGTGGACGACGCGGTCAATGAGCGGATGCGGCGCGGCGTGAGCTTCTCGCTGACCTCGGAGGACGAGGTCCGGGCAATGGAGCTGCTCTGCGAGCTGACCGGCTGGGTCGACATGGCTCGCATGACCGTCTCCGGTACCGAGGCCACGATGCACGCCATGCGGGTGGCCCGCGCGTACACCGGCCGGACGAAGATCGTCAAGTTCGAGGGTCAGTACCACGGCGTCCACGACTACGCGCTGATCAGCGTGGCGCCGAACAACATGGCCGACCTCGGCGACGCCGAGAACCCGGTCGGCCTGGCCTGGGGCCGCGGCATCCCCGAGGCCATCGCGAAGACGATCATTCCGGCCCGGTTCAACAACCTCGGCCTGCTCCGCCGGCTGTTCGAACGGGAGGGGTCCGACATCGCGGCGGTCATCGTCGAGCCGGTCCTCGGCAATGCCCAGGGCATCATGCCCCAGCCCGGGTTCCACGCGGCCATGCGCGCGCTCACCGAGGAGTTCGGGATCCTGCTGATCTTCGACGAGGTCAAGACCGGCTTCCGCTTCGGGCGGGGCGGGGCCGCGGAGTACTTCGGCATCAGGCCGGACCTGGCCACGTACGCGAAGGCCATGGGCAACGGCTATCCCGCGGCCGCGTTCGGCGGCCGGCGCGAGGTCATGGAGGTCCTCCCGGACAAGGTGAGCCATGGCGGGACGTATGCCGGAAATCGGGTGGCCGCCGCGGCGGCAGTGAAGACGCTGGAGATCCTGCGCGACACCGATGCGCTGCAGACGATCCGGCTGACGGGCGAGCGGATCCAGGCAGGCCTTCGCCAGGTCATCGAGCGGCGCGGCGTTCCCTTCCAGTTCACGGGCCACCCTTCGATGTTCGGCATCATGTTCGCGGACGAGCCGGTGACCGAATACCGCGACTGGGCCAAGACCGATCACGAGCTCTACGACGCGGTCGCGGTGGGCATGCGCGCCCGCGGCGCGATGCCCGAGCCGGACAGCCGGGAGCCATGGTTCGTGTGCGAGGCGCACGCGCAGGGCGACCTGGTCGACCGGGTGGTGTCCGTGTTCCGCGACTCGTTCGACGCTGCACTCGAGCTCCGGGCGCGCGGCAAGCCACTGCCCCACGAGACAGAGGCTGCCTACGCGGCCCCGCAGCCCGAAGGGCTGTGACGATGGCGCTCGAGATCTCGCAGCGGCCCGAGCACCCCAGCGCCCCGCTGCCTCTCCCGCCCCGCCCACTCCGGCCGGCTCGCGTGGCCGTGCCGATCGAGACGGATCCCGTCTCCGCGAACGATCGCGCGCCGGTCCGGGTCCTCGCCTCCGAGGATCTCGACGGCAACGCCGTGCGATCCGTCGATCGCGCGGCCGCGCTGCTGCTCGCCCTCGGAGACAGCCCGGCCGAAGCCGGCGTCACCGAGCTGGCGCGCCGGCTTGGCCTCCATAAGAGCACGGCATCGCGGCTCCTGGCAACGCTCCAGCGGCGCGGCCTGGTGGAGCAGGACGACGAGTCCGGCAAGTACCGCCTGGGCCTGGCCGTGATCCGGCTGGCGGGCAGGGCGGAACGGACCCTCGACCTGGCCGGCCTCGCCCAGTCCGAGCTGGAGCGCCTGGCCCGCATCACCCATGAGACGGTCGGGCTGGTCGTGGCCGACGGCGATCTTGCGCGCACGGTGGCCCAGGTCGACGGGCCGAGCATGGCGGCGAGGACCAACTGGACGGGCCGGGCAACGCCGCTGCATTGCACGGCCTCGGGCAAGGTCCTCCTCGCGGCCCGGGCGGAGCGCGACGTCCTCCGCCTGGCCAAGCAGGGCCTGAAGTCGTGCACGGACCGGACGATCACGCGGCTCGACGCGCTCCTCGAGGAGATGGCCCGGGTCCGCCGGCGCGGATTCGCGACTGCCTTCTCCGAGTGGGAGGCGGGCAGCAACGCCGTGGCCGCGCCGGTCCACGACGTGCGCGGCGTGGCCATCGCGGCCGTCGTCGCGTGGGGGCCGGCGAACCGGATCACGGCCACGCGGGTGCCGGAGCTGGCCGCCGAGACGCGGACGTCGGCGGCGGCGATCACCGTCCACCTGGGTGGTCCCGTCACCTGATCACGCCTGGGCGCGGCGGCCGGAGCCCCTCGCCGGGACTCGAGTTGCCGCGCCCCCTCGCAGGGCCGGGTGCGACGCGCATGGCTCGCGGCACAAACTCGCGCGCGGTGGACCGCGTGACGCGGATGGCCCTGCGCTAGCATCGAAGGCATGGACCAGTTCCTCGCCGACCTGCCCGGCCGCCTCGAGGCGCTCGCCTGGGCCGCCGCCAGCTTCGCCGTCGTCGTCGCGATCTTCTTCGTCGTGTATCGCGTCCTCGCCGCCTTCGCCGGCCAGGTCGTCGCCCGGGCCGAGGCGGCGCCGATGCTCGGCGAGTCGGACCTCGAGGCGGACGAACGGGCGGTTCGCCGCGCGGAACGGCACCGCCGCCTCCAGACCCTCTCGGCGTTCGTGCTCAGGCTGGTCCGCTGGGGCGCCTACGCCACGATCGTGATCATGGCCATCGCGACGTTCGCGCCGGGCATCTGGGATCGGCTCGGCGGCCTGGGTGTCGGCTTCGGTGCGGCGATGGGCGCGGCCCTCGGCTTCGGCGCCCAGCAGCTCGTGCGCGACTACCTGAACGGGGCCCTGATCCTGGGCGAGAACCCGTACAGCGTTGGGGACGTCGTCGCGATCGCCGGGGTCCGTGGCACCGTCGAGGACGTGAACCTGCGGCGGACGGTCATCCGCGACATGGACGGCACGCTTCACTCGGTGCCCAACGGCGAGGTCCAGGTGGCGTCCAACTTCACGCGCGGCTTCGCCCGCGTGAACGAGCGGATCGTGGTGGCCTACGGGACGGACATCGGGCAGGCCACCGCCATCATCAACGAGGTCGGCGAGAAGCTGACCGCCGACCCCGCCTGGAGCTCCCGCCTGGTGGCCGCACCACGCGTGCTGCGCGTGGAGCCGGTCGCCGATCCGGGCATCCCCATCCTCGTCTCCGCGACGGTTCGACCCGGGGCCCAGTGGGAGGTCGGCGGCGAGCTCCGGGCCCGGATCATCGAGGCGTTCGCTGCCGCCGGCGTGGAGCTGGCGACGGGTCGCAAGCTCGTCCTCGCCGAGCGGGGAGGGGCGGGGCAGGCAGGACCGGCCGCTCCGCTCACCGACGAGGCGCCCGGGGCGACTGGCGACGCGGAGTTCACCTGACGGCCGCCGGTCCCGGCGCCCCGCCCGATGACGCGACAGCCGGTCGCGCGAGCCGCCTTCGCGGGTCGTCGCCGAGGATCCCCGGCTTCACCCCGGGAGCCCCGTATACAATCGGCCCACGAGGGCGTGGCGTGCCCGGGCAGTCGGCCCCAGCGCCAGCGTCCAGGAGGGCTTCCGTGTCGGACGCAACCTCGCCGCCGGGGAACGAGGCGTCGGCCGGACCGTCTGTCGCGATGATCGGAACGGACGCTGTCCTCGCGGGGGCGATGGGCGGCAGACGCGGCCGAGCGGAGGGCTGAGCCGGGTGCCGTTTGGATTCCTTCGTCGGGGCGGCAAGAAGGCCGTGACCGCCAGTGCGCCCGTCGCCGCGCCGAGCCCCGGCGTCTCGCACGGCCGGGCCGGCGTGCCCTTCGATGGGCTCACGGAAGAGTGGCGGCTGATCGGCGTCATGGAGATCGACGGCCGGATGTCGGATGCGCTGAACCGGCGTGAGCCGATCCCGATCGCGGATGTCACGTGGGCGCCGATCGACGGCTCCGGGCCCTTCGCGCCTGCTCCGGGCCTCCAGCGAGTCGATCCGTACGACCTCATCATCGTGCTCGCCGGCGACCGGACGCTGCCGCCCCTGAACGACGCCGAGCGAGCGGCGATGAAAGTCCACAAGGTCCCCTACGACGTGGCCCTGGAGGCGCCGCCGTTCAAGGTCTTCGGAACGGTCTACCTGTACCCGGGCTCGGAGCCGGATCGGCTGCTCGATCGGAGCTCGGAGCTGTTCGTGCCCGTGACGGCCGCCGTGGCGATGGTCGGCGAGCGGCCGATCGGCGATCCGGACGTCGACGTCGTGCTCGTGAACCGCTCCTACCTGCGGACGGTGAGCCAGGTTGAGGGCCAGACCATCGAGGCGGCACGCGCACGACTCCGGCAGGCGGCCGAAGCGACGGGATCGGGCCGGGCCTGACCGCCCAGGGCGCCGCCACGGCGGGGCGGGCCGGCGCTCCGCCGATCAGGCCGCGCCGCCATCGCGCACGACCAGGCCGCGCGGGCGGCGCTCCGCCGGCCGGGAGGTGCTCCGCCGATCAGGCCGCGCGGGCGGCGCTCCGCCGGCCGAAGATCGTCCGCAGCGAGAGCCGGGACGGGACCTTCGGTGGGCGCGGGACGCCGAGGACGCGGTCGGCGAGCGACCGGAAATCCTCGGTGATCCCCTCCCTGGGGTAGAGGTCGATGACCGTCTTCCCGGCATTCGCGGCGGCCACCAGCTGGAGTCCGGCGGACCGGATGCTCGCGAACGCCGGGAGGCCGACGGTTCGCTCCATGTCCGGCACGGAGACGCCGCTGTTGGCGCGGTTGACGATCATCGCGAGCTTGTCGCGGAACCCGAGCTCGAGGGCGACGTCGCGCAGCTGGACGGCGGCCCGCAGGCAGGGCACGTCGGGTGTGACGGGGACCAGGATCCGGTCGACGCGGTCGAACATGGCCCGGTTCAGCCGGTCGTAGTCGGGGTGCAGGTCCACGAGGATGACGTCATAGCCGGAGCGGGCCGATTCGATCGCATCGGCGACGGCGTTCGGGTCGAGGAGCGAGGTCCGCAACGGGCTCGACGAGAGTGACAGCACGCGGAGGCCGCTCGGGTGGGCGGCTACCAGCTCGTCGATGGTGTCCGGCGCATGGCCGTCCGGGCCGGCGTCGAGGACTGCGTCGATGAGCGTGCGCACGTGCTCCAGGCCGAGGCTCGTGGTCACGTGGCCCGTGACGGTGTCTGCATCGACGAGCAGCACGGCGCGATCCATCGCGGTGAGCGTGGCGGCCAGGTTGATGGAGATCGTCGTCTTGCCGACGCCGCCCTTGGGATTGAACACGGCGACGAGGGCCGCTCGTCGGCCCCACGCCTCCGGCGCGAGCGGACCACCCTGGATCGCGGCGCCGCTGCCGTCATCGACGGTCATGCGGCGGATCAGCATGGCCTCGATTCGCCAGCGCAGCGATTCGGGCGGATACGGGCGCGTCAGGTACTCGTCCTTCGCGGAGGCCGCACCACCCCGACCGCTGATCCGGTCGAGGGTTCGCGGGGAGAGGACCATGAGGGCCGGGATGTCCCGCCCGGCCGCATGGAGCTCGGCGTAGTACTCGAGCGATTCGTCGAAGTCCGTCTCGCCGTCGAGCACCGCGATGGTCACGTCGTCCCGATCGGTGAGGAGTGCGGCCAGCTGTGCCGGCCGCTCCACGAAGATCGGCTCGAGCCCCCCTTCGCGGAGCGAGGCGGCCACGGGCTCGCGCTCGCCGCGTGGCAGCGCGATGGCGATCGCATGGCGAGCCATCCTGGTCTCCTGTCGGCTGCTGTCGAGCGCTGTCGGACTACGCGTCGGGGTCGTGGGCGCTGACCGTGATCGTGCCATCCCCGCCGCCGGTCACCCGGGCCTGGAAGCTGGGCAGGGAGGGGATCAGCTCACGCAGCGAGACCTCGGGGTCGTGCTGCGCCGTGAACACGAACTCGCCGTCCGGCCCGGACGAGACGCCGACGTGGCCGACGCCCGCCAGCCGGCCGAGATGGCGCTTGAAGCTGGCGATGCTGGCGACGCTGATGAGGCCGGTGACCATGACCTGCGTCGTGACCTGCGGTCCGAGCTCCTGGCCCGCCGCCGGGCTGGAGCCGACAAGGCCGGCCAGGCGGGCGGACAGGGTGTCCTCACCCATCTCCTGGATCGGCTCGGATTCCGCGGCTGCCTCCCGGAGCGCGGCGGCCTCGATGGCCGCCTCGTCCTCGGCGCCCGCGTAGTCGGGCGTCAGGCCGAGCATCGCGATCCGCGGGTCGTGGCCATCATCGTCGACGTTCGCGACCTCGGCCTCGCCCTCGGATGGGACGTCGGCGCCGTCCGCGGCGCGTTCATCGGTCGCCACCGCGCCGGGTTCCTGGCCGGGCTCGATGGGGAGGCCGGTTTCATGATCGATGAGCTCGAAGGCGACTTCGGCCCGATCCGCGGCCACCTCGGCCCGATCCGCGCTGGCCTGGGCGGCCTCGAAGGATGCGGCAGCCTCCGCGGCGGCCTGGATGGCGGCCATCGCCGTCTCGCGGTCGAAGGGGTCTTCCACCGACGCGACGCCGGGCTCACCCTCGTCGACCTGCGCGCCCGCGCCCGGTGCGTCAAGCGCCGATGCCGCGGCTTCCTGCGTCGACTCCGCTGTCGCAAGCGGTTCGATGGGCTCGTCCAGCAGCGCGCCGAGGGTGTCCTCGTCGAGCGGCTCGAATGCCGGCGGCTCGGGCATCTGCTCGGCGCGCGCCGCGAACTCGCTCGGATCCTCGACCTGGACCAGCTCGGCGAAGAATGCTTCCATGTCCCGCTCGAATGCGGCGAGCTGCGTGCGGACCTTGCCGATCTCGCGCTCGACGAGCGCCGCATGGCGCTCGAGCTGGACGTCGAGCTGGGCCTTGCGGGCGACGATCCGGGCCTCGGTCTCCTCCCGGATCCGGGCGATCTCGGCCTTCGACCAGTCCTTGATGCCGGCGATGTCCTCGTCGGACCGCCGCCGAAGGCCGTCGGCCTGCTCGGCCGATCGAGCCTGGATGCCGTCGACGACGGACCGTCCGTCGCCCTGGAACTGCTCGAGGGCGGCAACGTGCGCCTGCTCCGCCGCGGCGTGCATGGCCGTCATGAGGTCGGCCAGGAACTTGGAAGGCCGGCGGGACAGCTTCGCAATGGGTGCCGGCGGGACGATCGCGTCCGTGCCGGTCGCGTCGGTGGCGGTCGCGTCCGTGCCGGTCGTGGCAGGTTCGTTCTCGGCCGGGACGGCGCTGCCGTCCGGGGATTCGGATTCGGTCGGTGTCAGGGGCTGGTCCTCGACCACCGCGGCCGGCTCGTCGAGATTGCCCGGATCACGGCCCGGCTCGGCGTCGCCCGACGCATCGGTGGAGGACGACCGATCCACGCTCCACGGTAGACGGAAGCCGGATCGAGACTCGGTCGTCGCCATGCTGGGTACTTCCCTCCGCATCGAATGACGTGAACGGGCTACGGGCCCGAGTCGGATGCTAGGGGCCCGGAGGGGTCCAGTGGAGTTGGCTAGTGGTACCAGCCGGCACCACCGGTGGTACCGCCGTCCCGGATTGGTGCCGCGCGTCACCGCGCGGTGCGTCGCGGAACCGCCGCGAGTCCTCAGGCCGCGCAGCGGCTACGATGTCCGCCCATGACTGACCAGTCGTCCCCTGTCCGCGACTCGCACGCAAGGCCGGCCGGCGCGCCGCACCGGGACGCGGCGACGCCTCCCGTGGCCGCCGCCGGCGCACCGCGGGACCTGCTGGGACGGCGCATCCACGACCTGCGGATCTCGGTCACCGATCGCTGCAACTTCCGCTGCACGTACTGCATGCCGGCTGAGGTGTTCGGTCGCGACTATGCGTTCCTGCCCCGCGCCCAGATCCTTTCGTACGAGGAGATCACCAGGCTGGCCCGGATCTTCGTGGGCCTGGGCGTCGAGAAGCTGCGGATCACCGGCGGCGAGCCGACCGTCCGCCGCGACCTGCCCGACCTGATCGGCCAGCTGGCCGCGCTGCCCGGCGTTCGTGACCTGACCCTCACGACCAACGGATCGGCCCTGCGAAAGCTCGCCGCGCCCCTCGCCGCCGCAGGGCTCCGCCGGATCACGGTCAGCCTCGACTCGCTCGACGACGCGACGTTCCGGGCGATGAACGGCGCCGACTTCCCCGTGGCCCGTGTCCTGGACGGAATCGCCGCCGCACGCGACGCGGGTCTCGCCCCGCTGAAGGTGAACATGGTCGTCAAGCGCGGCGCCAACGAGGCCTCGATCGTTCCGATGGCGCGATGGGCCCGTGACCAGGGCGTGATCCTCCGCTTCATCGAGTTCATGGACGTCGGCACGGCCAACGGCTGGCGCCTGGAGGAGGTCGTCGCCCGGACCGAGATCCTGGCGGCCGTCGACGCTGCCTTCCCGATCGAGCCACTGCCCGCGGCCTACCCGGGCGAGGTCGCGGATCGGTTCCGCTATCGGGATGGCGCGGGCGAGATGGGCGTCATCGCGTCCGTGACCCTGCCGTTCTGCGGGGCCTGCACCAGGGCCCGCCTGTCGGCCGAGGGCAGCCTCTACACGTGCCTGTTCGCCTCGCGCGGCACGGATCTCAAGGCGCCGCTGCGGGCCGGCGAGACGGACGTCGAGCTGGAGGCGCGGATCCGGGGCGCGTGGTCCATCCGCCAGGACCGCTACTCGGAGCTCCGCGCGGCAGACACGGCCGACCTGCCCCGCGTCGAGATGTTCGCCATCGGGGGATAGTCCGGCGGCGCCTGGCGCCTGGGCGACTCGCCCCGGCCCGCGCGCGCCCGGCCCGCGCGCCAGGCCCGGCCCGGTGGGGTCGAGGCACCATCTCCCGCACGCCGGGCGCCGCTGCGGCGAGGCGCGATCTCCCGCACGCCGCGCGCCTCGCCGCCGGGTGCCTCACCGGCCTGGTTCCTCGGCTCCGACGCGGGCACCGCGGCGGCGCGCGCCACGCCGCGCGCCTCGCCGCCGGGTGCCGGGGCGCGCCCGCCAGCTCACGCCGACGAGGCTTGTCCACAATTGGTCCACACGTGGAGAAAACCCGTGGACGGGCTCCGCCCGGTGGCCGCCGACTTCGTGGACAACCCGCTTGCGGGCCCCGTGCGCGGCCCCGATCATGTGTCCTGCCCGGAGGGGCCACGAGGCCGAGACCACGGCGATCACATCAACGAGGTCCGGCGGCGAAACGGGGAGCGATCCTCGAGACGTCACCACCGAGGGGCCTGCCGCGATCACATCAAGGCCGGTTCGTCGGGCGCGGTTCCTCTGGGCACTTGCATGCCCGAACCACGCGCGGGAGCGACGCTTGCGTTGCGCTCGCGCCGACGTCGGGATCCGCCCCGGCGGGACGCGACCGGCATCCCGGTGTCGGTACTCCCCCGGGGCGGTCCTGATTCCCGGGCTCCCTCACGTCTCCGGGTCGAGGTCCTCGCGGTCCGAGAGCGGTTCCGGCGCCGGCGTCGCGCAGAGCAGGTAGCGGAGCTGCGTCCGGCCGATGTTCGTGATGGCGTGGGGGTGGCCGAGCTCGATGTGGACGCCCTTGAGCGGTTCGAGCGTCTCCTCTTCCGACCCCATCCGGACCGTGCCCCGGCCTTCCAGGACCACGGCCACGTGCTCCGAGCGCTGGTGCCGGTGCCAGCCGGTCGTTGCCCCGGCGGCCAGCTCGATCTCGCTGATCTTGAAACTCGCCGTGCCGAAGTCGCCCAGCTTCACGAGAATCCGCTGGCGCATCCCCTGCCGCTCGACGATCCGCGCAGCCTCGCGCCGCCGGATCGACGACTCGCTTCCGCCGGCGTTGCGTCCGGTCCAGCCCGCCTCAACCTGATCCCGACGCGCGTCCCGGCCGCTGTCCCGGGTCTCCCCTGGGTCGGACTCGTGGTCGAGCGTGGCGCGCAGGGTGAGCGCGTCCGTGCGCGTCTCGTTGCGGAGCAGATGGCTCGACGACGGTGCCTCGTAGAGGACGTCGCCGGCCCGGACCACCAGGCAGGGGCACGATCCGGAGACCGGCTCGGCAACGATCTCGCCGGCGGCCAGGTAGATCGCTGACTCGGCATTGGGCCGGCCCGGGCCGATCTCGGCCCCCGGCGGGATGCGCTCGAACTCGACGCGGAGCACGGCTCGCTCCACGGCCACGGCGCTAGCCGCCCGCGACGGGCAGGTCGCGCCCGCTGGCACGGGCGGCCGCCGCGCGCTGCGCCCACGCGCCAAGGACCGCGTCCTTGTGGGGACGGATCGGGCAGTGGCCGTCGCGATTGCCCATCTCGTCGCAATAGCCGAGAGGCACGCACTTGGGCGCCAGGAAGCTGCCGAGGAACGGGCTGACCGCGAAGACCTCGTGGCGGATGAGCTGGAAGAGCCGGCGGATCTCCCACTGGGCCATCGTGCAGAGACGCAGGCCGCTCATGTGGATGAGCGCGCGCAGGTTCGCCGTCATGACGAGGTTCGTGCGTGTCGCGTTCGGGAACACGAAGCGGGCGTCCTCGCCCGGGATGCCGGCCGACAGCAGGTCGCCGTAGAGGTCGAGCGAGCCGGCGACCTGGGCCGCGAAGCGCCCGCGCAGATCGGGATCGGCATCGGCGATCGTGGCCGGCTCCATCGTGGCCGCGCCGCGGAACTTCACGTAGCGCTGGCTCTGCTGGTCGAAGGCGACGCCCGCCCGGTGGCGGACCAGCTGATGGGAGAGCGTCCGCGTGACACCGCTGATGCCGAACGTGAAGACGACGTGCTCGATCGTGCTGCCGTGGCCGGACTCGATGACGTTGCTGATCAGCTGCTGCATCTTCGCCGGCGCGATCTCACCCGTGGTGGCGCGCCGGAAGATCTCCTCCGGCTCGAGCTCCGAGTAGCAGGTCCGGCAGGCGGTGTAGATGAGCGGGACGTACGACCGTTCGACGACGTCGCGGTCGGGGAAGAGAAGCGTGGCTTTCATGCCGAGGTCGCGCCGGCCAGGGTTGCGCGGCATCGCGGCCCGCGCGTCGGCGGGTCCCGCGGCCCGCGCGTCGGCGGGTCCCGCGGCCCGCGCGTCGGCGGGTCCCGCGGCCCGCGCGTCGGCGGGTCCCGCGGGCGGCTTCCTGGGCTCGGATCCGGCCGTCGGGTCGCTCATGTGGTGTGGAGGATACCCGGGCGGCCGGGCCGCCGGAGGCCCCCGGCGTCGAGTCGGCGAGCCCGGTTCCGCCTCCTCGGTCCCCGCCTCGTCCACGTTCCTCTCAAATTCCCGCGGGGTGACGGTTATCCAGCCCGCCGGGCGGATCAGCAAGTCGCCGGCCTCAGAGACGTCCCGGTGCGAGCGTGCGCCGGTGTCGTTCTACCGCGGACGGCGCCGCGCGTCCTGGATAACGGTCATGGGGCGGGAATCTGATCGGGTCGCCGGCGCCGGAGCGTTCGGCGCGGCTGCGTCGCCGCCCGCGGGTTCGGCGCGGCTGCGTCGCCGCCCGCGGGTTCGGCCCGGCTGGGTCGCCGAGCGCCCGGCCCGAGCTTTCGGCCGAGCCGGTGGCCCCCGGCGTCGAGTCGGCGAGCCCGGTTCCGCCTCCTCGGTCCCCGCCTCGTCCACGTTCCTCTCAGATTCCCGTGGGAGGACGGTAATCCGGAACCGTGGACGGCAATCGGGCCCGACGGCCTCAGAGACGTCCCGGTGCGAGCGTGCGCCGGTGTCGTTCTACCGCGGACGGCGCCGCGCGTCCTGGATAACGGTCATGGGGCGGGAATCTGATCGGGTCGCCGGCGCCGGAGCGTTCGGCGCGGCTGCGGTGGTGCGCTCCACGCGCGCCCGAGCGTACGGCTACCGGAGCGCCCCAACCAGCGCCACTTCGCGGCGGTGGAACCAGCCGTAATACAGGGCGGTCGCCACGGAGTAGAGCGTGATGATCGCCACGAAGTTCACGGTGTACCCGCCGTCGAAGCCCAGGCTGGCCTGGAGGAAGCCGTAGAACCAGCCGCCCAGCACCCAGCCCAGGGACCAGAGCAGGTTGGCGGCGGCCGCGTATGTCGCCCGGCTGCCGGGCCGCAGGATCTCCATGGCGAAGGCGGTCGAAATCGGGTTGCCGGCATTCATGAGCGAGTTGCGGACGGCCATCGCGATGACCACGGTCCAGAGGACGGGGCTGAACCCGAGCACGAGGAGGAACGGGATGCTGGCCGTCTGGACGAGGGCCACCGAGCTGACCTTGCCGAAGCGCCGGGCCAGCGCGGGCTGGACCAGCATCGCCACCGCCGTCCCCAGGCTGGTCACCGCGAAGATGGCGTTGATCGAGCTCAGGTCGAGCCCGAACCGGCCCTTCACGTAGACGTTGAGGTAGGGGATCACCTGGCCCGCGCCCAGGGCGATCAGGAAGCCCGGGACCAGCAGGCGCCAGAAGATCTGGGGGTCGGCGGGCCTGGGCAGGCGGCCGATCGAACGGACCCGGCGAGCCGCCAGGTCGGGCCGGTGAGAGAGCGGCTCGCCGTCGGCGAATCCGGCGGCACGCTGCTCGAGCGAGCGCCAGTCCCGCCGCCGGCGGCGCGGGCGATCGTCGCGAACCAGCACGAGGATCGCCGTGGCTGCGGCCGCGGCCACCGTCATGGCGATGAGGAGGACGCGGTATGCGGCCGGGTCGGCTTCACTGAAGCCCCCCAGGCCCGCCGCGACCGAGGCGAGCCAGCCACCGACGAGCACCGCCACGACGTTGGTGCCGCTGCCGATCGCCGACTGGAGGGAGAAGAGCTCGCTGCGCTGGTCCGGCCGGCTGTGCTCGGTCAGGAACGGCGCCAGGACGACGCCGAAGGCCTGGGTGGCGACGCCGCTGAGCGCCGCCAGGGCGACGAGCGCGATCGGCTGGTTCGCCATGAGCAGGCCGCCGCTGGCGAGCGCGCTCAGGGCGGTGCCAGCCATCAGGACGAGGCGCCGGCCCAGCCGATCGGAGAGGAAGCTCGCCGGGAATGCGGCCAGCGCGCCGGCCGCCGAGCTGGCACCCCCGACGAGGCCGATGAACGAGCCGGGATGGCCGAGCGCGGTGAGGTAGAGGTTGAAGTCGACCCAATAGAGGCTCATCCAGACGCCATAGACCACCGTGACCGCCAGGAGGATTCGCGCGTCGCGCTCGAAGCCGGTGAACGAGCGGAGGTACCGCCGCAGGGAACCGGTCACGCCTGGCCCACGGTTGCGGCCGATCCGCTACGGCAGACGCCGTGGCCGATCATCGCGGGCACGCCGCAGAGGAGCGTCGCGGGCAACACGAGACGATGGGCGGTGACCACGTGGATCCTCCGGGGGGCGCGGTCATCGACCGGCGCGCCGTTGCCATGGTAGCGGCGCGCCGGTCGCCCCGCGGGTGCCAGCCCCGCGGGTGCCAGCCCCGCGGGAGGCGGCGCCGCGGCCGCCCCGCAGGGCACGGCGCCGCGGCCGCCGCCGCGGGTGCACGGCGCCGGCGCGCAGGTCGGCGTCGACCTGCCGTACGCTCAGGTCGTGGACGGCCCGATCACGACGCACCAGGGCTTCGCCTCCGCGACGCTCCACCGCGTGCGAACGTGATCGAGGCGTTCCTCAAGGGACTGGGCGCCGGCTACGGCATCGCCATCCCGGTCGGGGCCGTCGCCGTCCTCATCGTCGAGACGGGCCTGCGGCGCGGCTTGCTGATCGCCGAGGCCGCCGGCCTGGGCGCGGCCAGCGCGGACGGCGTCTACGCGACCGTGGCGGCCGCGTTCGGGGCGGCCCTTGCCGACGTGCTGCTGCCGATCGCCCGACCCCTGCGCGCCATCGCAGTGGTCGTGCTGGTGGCCATCGCGGCCCGTGGGCTCGTGGGCGTCGAACGGGAGCGGGCACGGGTCCCCCGCCCGTCCGGGAACGCCGCAACACCGTCGGGGCAGGAGACCGCGACGGCCGTATCGGCCGAGGGCACGCCGCCCGGTCGCGCCCACCGGTCCGCCCGGCGCACGTACGCTGCGTTCCTGGCCATCACCCTGGCCAACCCGATGACCGTGGTCTACTTCGCCGCGTTGATCATCGGTCTCCAGGCGACCGGGACCGGCCCGACCGAGAAGGCCGCCTTCGTCGCCGGCGCCTTCTGCGCGTCGGCATCCTGGCAGAGCGTGCTGGCGATCGCGGGGGCCGTGCTACACCAGCGCCTGGGCGGCGGCATCCGCACTGCCGTGAGTCTGGCCGGCAACGTCATCGTCCTGGTCTTCGCCGGCACGATCGCCCTGGGCCTCGCCGGCGGGTGAGTACCTCGCACCTGCGCCGCGATTTTGCCTGTCAGCGTCGACTCGCGGGCCTCGCGACGGAGATCGCAGGCGTCGCGCTGCTCGGCAGGCCGGCGCCAGCCGGCGGTTGCGAGCCGGAGGCGTAATCACCCACGAAGGTCGACCAACGCGAGTGCAAGCCGGCGACGCGGGGCAGCCCCGAGGGCAGAGTCAGCGGCGGGCGATCCCCACGATCTCCGTCGCCGTGTCGCGGGCGCCGGCGGCGGCGGCGGCCACGACGGCGACCGCCTCGTCCGCTCCCACGACCGCACACACCACCGCCTCCGCCCGGCCCCAGGCAGCCAGCAGAAGGCGGACGAGCCGGTCGACCTCGGTGGGGTGGCGATCGAGCAGGAGGAGCGTCTTCTCGACCTGGACCGTGTGCTCGCGCAGATGCGACGACCAGCGGCCGAGGCGGAAGCCGACGTCCACCGCGAAACCGGACCAGCGGGCGCCGAATGCGAGGCGATCGGGCGGCAGGCCGGCCAGCCGTTCGGTCGAACGGTCCAGCAGGTCGTCGAGCCGACCCCGGAGCTCGGCGGGCGTGACGACTGCCTCGGTCTCGTCGCTCGGCTGCCCCTCCCACAGGGACGCAGGCGCCGTGGCGGGCAGGCCCGGGTCGTCGGCCCGATACGCCCGCGCCTGCCACCACGCCGTTCCGATGCCGTAGCCGCGCTGGGAGCCGATGACGTGGGCGATCGTCTGCTGGATCGTCCACTCACCGCCGCCAGGATCCGCGTTCCAGGCATCATCCGGGAGCGGGAGCACGAGCCCGTGGAGGTCCCACCGCGCGGCGGTCGCAGGCGCGATGAGGTCGGCGGCCCGGCCACGCCGGACGCCGGCCGCCCGGACGGCCGCCTCCGCGTCGATCGCGGCGAGCTCAATGGCCTCGCCGATCCTGTAGAAGCCGTAGCGGAGCTCTTCCTCGCTGCCGCCCTTCCACGACCACGGCGAGCGGAGGTCGGCGTCGGTGACCGCACCAAGCGTCCGGACGGCCGCCACCATGTCGCGCCGCGCGGAACGCAACGGGGCCGCGAGCGGCCGGGCGAGGTTCTCATCCGTGTAACGGACGAGCGGGTCGTCGGCGGACGGGCCGGTCATCACGAGGACTGCCCGCTGCCGGGCCGGGCGGTCACGCCCCGGACGCTGCCGTCGAGCGCGCCGCGCTCACGTCGTCGCGGGTGACCGCATACATCTCCGCGTCCACCAGGCCGCCGCGGAAGCGCAGGTAGCGACGAAGGCGCCCCTCGTGGGCGAAGCCGGCGGCGAGGGCGACGCCGCCGGAGGCGTCGTTGCCGACCAGCGTCATCAGCTCCAGGCGGACCAGCTCCGGGTGCTCGAACGCCCAGCGCGCGACGATCTGCGTGGCCCGAGTCGCGAACCCGCGCCGTCTTGCGGCCTGTGCGATCCAGTAGCCCACGGCGGCCTTGCCCGGATCCTCGGCCCGCCGGTGGATGGCGATCGTGCCGACCAGGGCCCCGGCCGCCCGATCGACGATGGCGAACGTCGGTTCCCGCCCGTCGCGCCAGCTCTCGGCGGCGAAGGCGACGAACGAGCGAGCATCGTCGAGGCGGTACGGGACCGGAATCGGGATCCAGCGGGCGATCTCCGGGTCGGCGCACGCGGCGGCGATCGCGGGCGCGTCCGTATCGCGCGGCGGGCGCAGGACGATGGTCTCGTCGCCCAGCGGCTCGACGGGCTGGCGCCAGGGCATGAACGGCGGAGGGGCCACGGCTCCTATCCTACGGTCGGCGCGGGGAGCGCGCCGGTCGGCCGCGAAGGAGGAGCATGGCTGCGTCGACGTCGCGCCGGGGAGACTCGCGAGGCCCGGTGGGAGCCGGCTCCCGACGCCACTACCTCGTCGGCGGCCGGCCCGTCGGCCGGGCGGTGCGCCAGGAGCACGTCCGGATCCCGATGGAGGGCGGCGTCCGGCTGGCGGCCACGCTGTACATCCCCGATGGGCCGGGCCCGTTTCCGGCCGTGCTCGAGAGCATCCCGTACCGCAAGGACGACTGGACGCTGACCCGCGACTGGCCGCTCCACGGGGCGTTCGCGGCGGCGGGCTACGTGAGCTGCCGCCTGGACGTGCGCGGAACCGGCACCAGCGAGGGCCTCGCCGAGGACGAGTACGCCGAGCGCGAGATCCTCGACAACCTGGCCGTGATCGACTGGCTCGCCGGGCAGCCGTGGAGCAGCGGCGCGGTCGGCATGTTCGGCATCAGCTGGGGCGGCTTCTCGGCGCTCCAGGCCGCCAGCCGGACGCCACCGGCGCTGCGCGCGATCGTCGCCGCCCACTTCAGCCACGACCGCTACGAGGTGGACGTCCACTACGTCGGCGGCACGCTGCACGTCGGCGAGAGCGTCTACTGGCCGGTCGAGATGGTCGGGGAGAACGCCCTGCCGCCGGATCCGGAACGCTTCGGGCCGGGCTGGCGCGACGAATGGCGCCGCCGCCTGGAAGCGACGCCGCCATGGCCGGTCGCCTGGCTGCGGCACCAGCGCCGGGACGGCTACTGGCGGCACGGCTCGGCCGTCGAGGCCTGGGAGTCGATCGAGGCGCCCGTCCTCGCGATCGGCGGTCTCCAGGACGGCTACCGCGACGCCGTGCTGCCCGTGCTCGAGCACGTCCGGGCGCCGACTCGCGGCGTCATCGGGCCGTGGGGGCACTGTTGGCCGCACGCCGGTTCACCGGGCCCCTCCATCGACGGCGTCGGGTTGATGGTCCGCTGGTGGGACCGCTGGCTGAAGGGTGTGGACAACGGCGCCGACCGCGAGCCGGCGTGCTCGCTGTACGTCGTGGAGCCCCCGGTGACGGAGGAGTACCCGGCCGACCTGCCCGGAAGGTGGTGGCACCTCGGACGAGATCCAGGCACCCCGCGGATCACACCGCCGCCCCTCCGGCTCGCCGGCGACGGGGCCCACGGGCGCGGCATCCTCGGCGCCGACCCGCCGGCCGGAGGGCCGGCCGCCTCCACCTGGTCCGCCCCGCCGTCGGTCGGGCTTGCGGCGCCGTACTGGTGCGGCCTGGGCGAGCCGCCCCAGGGCCTGCCGACGGACCAGCAACCGGACGATGCGCGCTCCCTTACGTGGACCACCGAACCGCTGGCCGAGCCGCTGCTGATCGCCGGGATCCCGCGGGCCGACCTGTGGCTGGCCGCTGATCAGCCGGTTGCCCAGGTCGCGGTGCGCCTGGAGGCCGTGGCTCCCGACGGCCCCAGCGCGCTGGTGGCCCGCGGGATCCGCAACCTGACCCGGCTTGACCCCGGAGTGGAGGAGCCGCGGCCGCTGACTTCGGGCGTCCCGGTCCACCTCGACCTCCGGCTCTCCACGGCCGGCGCCCGCGTGCCGGCGGGCCACCGGTTGCGACTGGCGATCGCGGGCGCCGCCTGGCCGATCGCCTGGCCCGCGCCGCGGCCCTTCCGCCTGAGCGTCCTCCACGACCGCGAGCACCCGTCCTCGCTGGCACTGCCGGCCGCCGACGGCTGGTTCGCGGAGGGTGGACCGGACCTCGGCCAGCCCGCGTTCGAAGCGGCCGCGACCGAGGCCGTCGCCGGGATCCCGGCAATCTCGCGGATCGCCCGCGACGAGGCCTCGGGCGAAGTCACGCTCGTCTGCGAGCAGGGTGGGGGAGACCGGATCATCGAACGGGACGGCCTCCTGTTCGCCTCGGACGCGCGCTATCGGCTGAGTCTCGCGGACGACTGGACGAGCTGCCATGCCGAAGGGTCCATCACCTACCGCGTGGAGTACCCGGCCGGCCCAACGATTCGGGCCGACGCCCGCCTCGTGCTCTCGTCGGACGCGGAGGATCTCGAGCTCCGGCTGGCGCTCGACGTCACCGATGACGGCGTGCCGTTCTTCTCGCGGACGTGGCAGGAGCGGGTGCCGCGCGACCTGCTGTAGCCGCCAGGCCGGCGCGCGACGTGCTGCAGGCGGGCAGGCCCGTCCGCGCGACATGCTGCAGGCGGCAAGGCACGTCCGCGTGCGCGCGTCGTACGATCCGATCGCAGCGCGGAGGAGTCTCCATGGCCGAACCGACAGAGGCCGGCGTTCCGGCCCTTCCCTGGTCCCCGGACAGGATCGCGGACCTGGTCCAGGCGTCCACCACCGCCATCGTGGCCGAGGTTCGCGCACTGGGCCACGATTCGGTCGTGCGGCCCGATCCCGGCGAATGGTGTGCCAGCGAAGTCATCGGCCACCTCATCGAGGCCGACCGGCGTGGGTTCGTCGGCCGCATCCTGGTCATCGGGACGGGGGACCGCCCGTCTCTCGCGACGTGGGACCAGGCCAGCGTGGCGGCCTCCCGCGCGGACCACCTCCGCGACCCGGCCGAGCTGCTGGCGGAGTTCGGCGTGGCTCGAGCCGCCGACCTGGACCTCGTCCGTCGACTGGACGCGCCGGCGCTGGCACGGGCCGGGATCCATCCGGCCGTGGGCGAGCTGACCGTCGCCGACATCCTCCACGAGTGGGTCCACCACGATCGTGCCCACCTCGCCCAGGTGTTGGCCATCACGCAGGCGCTCGCGTGGCCGCGGATGGGGAATGCCCGTCGGTTCTCGGCGCCGAATGGCTGATCCCCTGGATCCGACGCGCCGGCCCGGCGAGGGCGACGCCGGGATCGGCAGCCGCCTGCCGGCGCTCGGGCCGAACGGCGAAGGCTGGTTCGCGCTCCAGCTGGGGCTCTTCGGCCTCTGTTTTGCCGCGGGATTCGTCGGACCCGCACTGACCGGGGGCATGCGCGCGGCCGCGCTGGCCGCAGGCGTGCTCATGATCGCGGTCGGTGGGCTCCTGTCCGTCCTCGGCATCCTGGGCCTTCGCGAGAACCTGACGCCGTTCCCGCGCCCGCGCTTCGGAGGCCGCCTGGTGGAGACCGGCGTGTACGGGCTCGTGCGCCACCCGATCTACACGGGCGTGGTGGCCGGGGCAGTCGGCTGGGGGCTGGTGACGGCGAGTCCAGCGGCGCTGGCTCTGGCCGCGCTCCTGCTCGCATTCTTCGACCTCAAGTCTCGCCGTGAGGAAGCGTGGCTGCTGGCCTCGTATCCCGGGTACGAGGCGTACCGCCGCCGCGTCCGCAAGCTGCTCCCGTTCCTCTACTGAGGCCCGCCTACTCCCCGGGCGCGCCCGACCGGTCGTCCGATCGCGCTCGCTCGCGGAACCCGGTGGGTTCCACCGCGTCGGCCGGCGTGGACGCCCGCCGCAGGCGGTCCATGATCGCCCGACCCAGCCCGCGCTCGGGAACGGCCTCGGCCACGATCCGCGAGACCCCCGCCACCTCGAGGGCGTGGAGCGCCTCGAAGAGCCGGGCTGCGGATGCCACCGGGTCGCCGTCGGCGGCAAGCATCTCCACGACGGCGAAGCGCTCGGCAGCCCCGGCGAGGGTCGCGGACTCGAACCACACAGCGCCGGCAGCCGACGCGGCGAGCAGCCCGACGCGCTCGCCGTGCGCGGGCGCACGCCAGGAGGTGCCCGACGGATCCCGGGGGCCGGCGAGGGCCAGCGGAACGGACGGCGAGTAGTGGGCGCTTGCCCGCCCGGGCGAGAGCTCCGCGCGGACGCTGCCTGCCGCCGGCTCGTCCGGCCCATCCGGCTCTTCCGACGCCACGACGAGGGGTTGGCCCAGCTCGGCTTCGAGCTGCTCGCTCGTGATCCCGCCCGGCCGCAGCAGGACCGTCTGGCCGCGGGCGAGCAGCAACACCGTCGATTCGACGCCGATGCGGCAGGGACCACCGTCGAGGACCAGGTCGACGGCGCCGTCGAGCCCGCGCACGACGTGCTCGGCCCGCGTGGGCGACAGCTGCCCGAACGGGTTCGCCGACGGGGCCGCGATGGGGACCCCGGCGGCGCGGATCAGCGCCCGGGCGATCGGGTGGTCCGGGACCCGCAGGCCGACCGTGTCCAGTCCGGCCGTGACGATGCCAGGGATCTCGGCCCGCTTCCGGAGGACCAGCGTGAGCGGCCCCGGCCAGAACCGCGCGGCCAGGCGGCCGACGCGCGGGTCCGCGGCGTCGTCGGCGTCGGCCCAGCGGGCGACCTCCGCCGGATCCGCGAGATGGACGATGACCGGGTCGAAGGCGGGTCGGCGCTTTGCCGCGAAGACGCGGGCGACCGCCTCGGCGTCGAGGGCGTTCGCGCCCAGCCCGTACACCGTCTCCGTCGGGAAGGCGACCAGGCGCCCGGCCCTGATCGCGTCAGCCGCCATCGCGATGGCGGCGGGATCGTCGCCCGAGAGGCAGGGGGGCGAATGAGGTCGCGCGTGCACGCGGACACGGTAGCGCAGGGCAGGGGACCGACGGGCGAGCGCCGTTGCGTGCCACGGCCGCCGCTGCGTGCCACGGCCGCCGCGCCGCATGGCGCCCGGTACGGCCGCGTAGCATGCCGGCCATGGCAATCGATGCTCCGGCCCGCCCGGAGCCCGCGCCTGCGCGGCCCGACCTGGCACCGACCGCAGGGGAGCCGCTCCGGCGAAATCGCGATTTCCAGGTCGTCCTGGTCGGCCAGGGCATCAGCTCATTCGGCGACGCCATCACGGCCACGGCGCTGCCGCTCCTGGTCCTCGCGCTGACCGGCTCGGGCTTCGCCATGGGGTTCGTCGGCGTCCTCACGACGCTCCCGGACCTCATCTTCGGTCTGGTCGCCGGGGCATGGGCCGATCGCTGGGATCGCCGCTGGATGATGCTCGGCGCCGATCTCGGACGGGCGGTCCTCACTGCCGCGGTGCCAGTCTCGGTCCTCCTGGGCGGTCCGACGATGGCCGTGATCCTGGTGGTGACGTTCCCCCTCAACGTGCTGCGCGTGATGTGGCTTGCGGCGTGGACGGCCTGCGTTCCCGGCCTCGTCGGTCGCGACCTGATCGCTCGCGCGAACGCGACCTTCGAGGCCGTCTTCAACGTCGGCTGGGTGGTCGGCCCCGCGATCGCCGGCGTACTGGCGACGGTCATCGGGCCAGGCCCGACGATCGCCGTCGACGCGGCCTCGTTCCTGGTCTCCTCGGCCAGCCTCTTCCTGGTCCGGCGATCGCTCCGTCCCGAGCCGCGGCCGGACGCGCCGCACCTCCTGGCCGACATCCGGGAGGGCGTCGCCTTCGTGGCCGGTCACGCCATGCTGCGAACGGTGATCGCGTTCTGGGCGAGCGCCCAGGTCGTCTTCGTCGGCATCACCACGGCGATCGCGTTCTACCTGGTCCGCGATCAGGGCCACCAGATGGACTCGGTCGGCTTCGTGCTGTCCGGATTCAGCCTCGGGGCGCTCGGTGGGGCGGTGATGGCCGCCCGCACCGGGGTGGTCCGGGTGGGCCGGGTCATGCTCGTCGGCCTTGCCGCCGAAGGAGCCACGGTGCTGGTCATCGCGGCCGGGCTGCCGGAACTGGTGATCGTCGGCGCGGCACTCCTGGCGGGCATCGCCGAGTCCTACGTGGCGATCGGCTACCTGACGCTGCGGACGGTGCTCTCGCCCGACGCCCTCCTGGGACGCGTCGGCTCGGTCGCCCGCACGATCTCCGTGGGCCTCTCGCCGATCGGTTCGCTGGTGACCGGAGTCCTCCTCGACACGATCGGTGGCGGCCGGACGCTCGTCGCCATCGGCTCCGCCCTCCTCGTCGTGACGCTCGCCTTCGGGCTCGTCCCGGGCGTGCGGCGGGCCCGTGACCCGGGTGCGGGGCGCGCGTAGTGGCCCCGGGCGGGCGCCCACCGCGGCCGGCGGCGCGGCCGCCAGGCAGCGGCCCGCCCACCGCGGCCGCCCCGGGCGGCCGGCGCCACAGCGCCCACCCGTGCACGGGCCTGGGATGGGATGATCGTCCGATGACGACCAGCGAGGGGCCGGCGGCAGGAGCTCCCGACGGGGCCGACGCGCCCGTCGCACCCGTGACGCTCGCGCGTCCCGCACCCGCCCCGCTGCGCGCGAACTGGGCCCTGGAGCCCGGCCTCGTGTTCCTGAACCACGGCGCCTTCGGCGCCTGCCCGCGGGCGGCCCTCCAGGTCCAGGCGGACCTCCGGGCGACGCTGGAGGCCGATCCGGTGCGCTTCCTCGACCGCGATCTCGAGGGGCGTCTCGACGCGGCCCGCGCCCGGATCGCGGCATTCGTGGGCGCCGATCCGACGGATCTTGTCTTCGCGCCGAACGCCACGGCCGGCGTCAACGCCGTGCTGCGGTCGTTCAGCCTGCAGCCGGGCGACGAGGTGATCGCGACCGATCACGAGTACCGGGCGTCGCGCAACGCCCTCGACGATGTGGCCGCCCGGGCCGGTGCCACCGTCGTGACCGCGGCGGTCCCGCTCCCGGTCTCCGGGCCGGACGAGGTCGTGGAGCGCGTGCTGGCGGCCGTGACGCCGCGCACCCGGCTCCTCCTCGTCAGCCATGTCACGAGCCCGACCGCCCTCGTCTTCCCGGTCGAGCGGATCGTCGCCGAGGCCGAGGCGCGGGGCGTCGCCGTGCTCGTGGACGGCGCTCACGGGCCCGGGATGCTGCCGCTCTCGCTCGCGAGCCTCGGGGTCAGCTACTACGCCGGCAACCTGCACAAATGGGTCTGTGCGCCGAAGGGCGCAGCGTTCCTGTTCGTCCGCCGCGACCGGCAGGCGAGCCTGCGGCCGCTGGCGATCAGCCACGGAGCCACCGACGGGCGGCCCGGCCGCAGCCGCTTCCAGAAGGAGTTCGACTGGACGGGCACGAGCGACCCCACGGCCTGGCTCACGGTCCCCGCGGCGCTCGATGCGGTGGGTTCGATGGCCGCTGGCGGCTGGCCGGAGGTCATGGCGCGCAACGCCGGGCTCGCCCGCGACGCCCGCCGTCAGCTCCTCGGCGCGCTTGGCGGCCGGCCGCTCGCCTCCGAGTCCATGCTCGGCTCGATGGCCGCGCTGGAGCTGCCGGCGCTGGAGCTGCCGGCGCTGGAGCCGCCCGCGCTGGAGCCGCGCGCGGCGGGAGATCCCCGACGAGCACGAGCCCGCCGGGCGCGACGGCGTCGATCCGCTGGCGCCGCTCCTGCGCGACGGTGTCGATCCGCTGGCGCCGCTCCTGCGCGACCGGTTCGGCATCCAGGTCCCGGTCTACGCCTGGCCCGACGCGCCGGCCAGGGCGGCGGCCCGGGCGGCCGGGCGCCCGCCCGGCCCCGGCCCGCTGCGGCTCCTGCGCATCTCCGCCCACCTGCACAACGGCCCCGCCGACTACGAGTACCTGGCCGCGGCGCTGCGGGCCTGCGGCATGGCATGAGCGTGCAGCCGGCCGGCCCGATCGCGATCGAGCTCGACCACCTCACGAAGCGGTACGGCACCGCCGGCTGGCGCCGATCGATCCGCCGATCCGCCCTGTCCCGGGGGCTCCTCCCGGCGCCGCCGGGTCCGGACGTTCCGGCCGCCGGCGCGGTCCTGGCCCTTGCCGATGTCTCCGTCCAGGTGCGGGCCGGCGAGATCTTCGGGTTCCTTGGCCCCAACGGTGCCGGCAAGTCGACCGCGATCCGGCTCCTGCTCGGGTTCCTTCGTCCATCGTCGGGCTCGGCCCGGGTCTTCGGGCTGGATGTCGCCTCGGAGGGCGTCGAGATCCGGCGCCGGACCGGATACCTGCCCGGCGGCGTGGAGCTGTACGACGGGATGACCGGCACGGCGCTGCTGGACTACCTCGGCGCGTTCTATCCGCGGCCGGCAGCCCGTCGCGCCGAGCTCGTGGAGCGCCTCGAGCTGTCGACGCGCGACCTCGGCCGGCGCGTCCGCGACTACTCGCGGGGAATGCGCCAGAAGCTCGGCATCGTCCAGGCCCTGCAGCACGACCCGGAGCTGGCCATCCTCGACGAGCCTTCCGAAGGGCTGGACCCGTTGATGCAGCGGGCGTTCTACGCGATCCTGGACGACCTCAGGCGGTCGGGACGGACCATCTTCCTGTCCTCGCACGTGCTCAGCGAGGTGGAGCGAGTCTGTGACCGGGTGGCGATCATCCGGGCCGGCCGCCTGGTCGCGTTCGAGGACGTCGCCGGCCTGCTCGCCCGCCGTCGCCGGACCGTCGAGATGCGCCTGGCCGGGCCTGCCCCGGACCTCGACGGCGTGCGTGGCGTGTCCTCGGTGGAGGCACGGGGCGGCCTGCTGACGTGCCAGCTGGAGGGCGACGTGGGGCCGTTCCTGGCGGCGATCGCGGGGTCGGCGATCACGGACCTCACGATCGAGGCAGCCCGGCTCGAGGACGCCTTCCTGGAGCTCTACGAGGGGGCGGACGAGGCGCCGAACGGGCCGCCGAGCGAGGCTGCGAGCGAGGCGGCAAGCGAGGCGCCGAACGCGCGGCCGGGGAGCGCCCCGTGAACGCGATCCTGCTTCGCCACCTGCTGGCCGCCCAGCGGGGTCGCCTGATCATCGTCGTCCTGTCCCTGGTGCTGTGGGGTTTCCTGCTCCCGGTCGTCTTCGAGACCTTCGGAGCGCAGATCGCGCAGGTCGTCCAGAGCGGCCCGTTCAAGACGATCATCGACCTGTTCTCGCGGGTCGCGGGCGGAGACTTCCTGAGCCTCAGCGGGATGGTCGGAGCGCTCGGCTTCTCCCATCCGATCCCGATCGCGCTGGTCGGCGTCTATACGCTCGGTTTCCCCATCGCGGCGGTCGCCGGCGAGCGCCAGCGGGGCACGCTCGAGGTGCTCCTGGCGCGACCGATCGGGCGCCGCACGCTGTACGCGACGGTCCTGGTCGCGACGCTCGCGCTGGTGCTGGCGTGCGTCACGGCGATCGTCGCCGGCGTGATCCTGGGAGCGCTCGTCGCGGGCGTGGCAGGCCAGCTCGCAGCCGGGCCGCTGCTCGTCTGCTGGGTCAACGCGCTGGCCCTGCACGCGGCGCTGGCAACGATCGGCCTGGCCGCGTCCGTCTCGTTCGACCGGCTGGGCACGGCGATCGGGATCGGGATCGGCCTCACGATCGCCTGGTACGCGATGGAGTTCCTGGGCGCTCTCTGGCCGACGATCTCCTGGATGCGGCCGCTGTCGCTCTTCCACTATCTCCAGGCGGCGGAGGTGCTGGCGGGCCGGATCGATCCGGGCAATCTCGCGGTGCTGGCCGGCGTCGCGCTCGCCGCGATCGCGGCGGGGCTTGCCATTTTCCCGAGGCGGGATCTCGCGGCCCCGAGCTGACGGCCGAACCCGAACCGTCGGGCGGCCACAGCGCGAGTGACGGGCGGCCACCGCGCGAGTGACGGGCGGCCACCGCGCGAGCGACGCGCGGGTGAACGGCCCGCGCCGCGACTCAGGGAGACGGCGAGATCGAGGCGCCCGGGCTCCCGGAGCTCCCGGCAGGGGGCGAGGTCGCCGGCTGCCCCGAGGTCCCCGGCGAGGCGGTCGCCGGCCCTGACGCCGGGGCGCCGCTGGGAGCGGGCGAGGCGACCGCGTCGATCGCCGCCGAGACCGCCGTCCAGGTGCCGGAGAAGCCCTCGATCACCTTCGTGCCGCCCGGCCCGGTGATCCGCATCGTCGGCGTCGACGAGATCCCCAGGGTGCGACCCCTGCTGGTCTCCGCGGTCACGGCCTGGGCGACGGTCGGATCGTCAAGGCAGGAGGTGAACGGAGCCGTGTCGATGCCGGCCGCCGTGGCGAGGGCGACGAGGTTCGCGCGGCTGAAGGCACCCTGGTTCTCGCCCTGTTGCGCGGCGAACAGCAGATCGTGGTAGCGCCAGTACGCGGCAGGGTCCTGGCGTCCCGCGCACCGGGCCGCGACCGCCGCATCGACCGACTCCTGGCCGAGGAAGGCGAAGTCGTGGTACTCGATGCGAACCTTGCCCGGGATCGCCAGCTCGCGCTCCAGCGCGCCACCGAAGGCCACGTCCTCGAGGCGGCAGAACGGACACTGGTAGTCGGCCCAGATCTCGACGGTGATCGGCGCCGTCGAATCGCCCAGCGTGGCTCCGTTCACGAAGCGTTCCGTGGCGGCCGACGGGGAAGGGGATGGCGCCGGCGAGGCCGAGGGCGTCGCCCCGGACGACGCGCCCGCGGCACCGGCCAGCGCGACCAGGGCGCCGCCGAGGACGATCCCACCCAGGAGGACCGCCACCAGCTCACCGCCCCGGCCGAGGCGCAGGCGCCGACCGGGGCGGAGCGTCGGCGCTTGGATGCCGTCGTCACCGTCGCCCGATGCGCCGTCGGAGTCGGCCGGCGCCGGCCGGTCCTCCGGATCGAGCTGGAGGGCCCGTGGCGCCTCAGCGTCTTGTGGGCTGTCGCCGGCGCCCCCGCCGGGCTCGGCTGGGTCGGCGTGGGCGGTCGGGTCGAGGTCGGTCACGGGTTCCTCCGCGGACAGGTCGAACACAGCCTATCCCCATAGGGTGTCGGCGGTGGGTCGGTCCGAGCGCAGCGGGCTCTTGCCCACTGGACCGCACCGAACCGCCCGCTCGGTGTCGATCGGCACCGGAAGATGGTCAGGAAGTGCCGGCTGGATATCCCATGAGGGGTCGCGCGTCCGGTAGAGTGCCCAGCGTAGCGGCAGTACAACCGTCGTCCGCGGGCGGTCCTGCCGCGAACAGAAGGCCTCATCCATGTTTTCATCCGATCAGCTCGCGCTTATTTTTGTGGCGCTGGTGATCGTCGGGTTGACGCTGGCAGGGATGCTTGCGGTCGTCCTGGCTGCCGGTCGCCGGTCCCGGGCCGCCCGATTGGCGGCGACGCGCCCGCGAGGCACGCCGGCCGACTTCGCGCAGCCGCCGGAAGGACGGGTGACGTTCACTCCGGCGCCTCCGGACGCCCACGCCGCCGCGGCGGCATATGCGGCCGCCGGACCGACGACCTACGCGGGCCCGACGGCCTACGCGGGTCCCGCCGGCTACGGCGCCGCCGCCTACGGCGCCGCCTCGCCCGTTCCGCCGGGGCCGGCCGGCCCCCCGACGTCCGCCCCGTACCCGACCGGCCCGGACCTGGCCGCCCCTTCATCATTCCTCGCGTCCGCCCCACCGGAGGCACCCGTGTTCGACCAGACGATGCCCCAGCCAGCCGGTCCCGGCCAGGCGCCGGCCGAAGGCTCCAGGGCCGCCACGCCGCCGGCCGGGGTCGAGCGCGAGCGCCGGTTCACGTTCGACACGCGGGCGCACGACCCCCGCGCCGACGACGCGATCGCCGGGTACCTCGGCCTCGATCCGGCCGGCCGACGCGACGCCGGCCCGCCGCTCGACCCATTCGTGGACCCGGTGACCGGCCTGGACACGCTCCTGGCATGGGAGCGGCTGCTGGCCGAAGAGGGTCACCGGTACGCGCGCTACAAGCGACCGGTGAGCGTGGTCGTGGCGGAGCTCGACGGGCTCGCCCGCCTCGTCGATCGCGTCGGCGCCGAGGCAGCGCGTCGCGTCCTGCCCGCGGTCGGCGACGCCCTGCGCCGGCATGCTCGGCGGACGGACCACGTCGCCCATGCCGGTGGTGGCCGCTTCCTGATGCTCCTCCCGGAGACGGACGAGATCCAGGCGATCAACTACGTCGAACGCGTCCGCGTCGCCTGCGAGCGATGGCTCGAGGCGGGCGCGGTCGCCCTCCGCCTCTCCATCGGATGGGCCAGCCCGACCTCGGTCGGCGGACTCGAAGGCGCCGTCCGGACCGCCGAGGATCGGATGTACGGGGAGCGCCGAAGGGGCGGCCCACCGGCCGCGCCCACCGACCGCCTGCCCTGAGGATCACTCCGCCGCGAGGCGGGGCCCGTGCGTGCCTCGCAGCCCGTGCGGCTGCGCCTCGCAGCCCGTGCGTGCCTCTCGGCCCGAGTGCGCCCGTTCGCCGGGCTCAGATCACCGGCTGCGTGAGCAGCACCGGCAGGCCGATCCGGTCGCCGTACGACGGTCGGAACCGTTCCGCGTTGTAGAAGCGGGCCACGTCGACCGTCCGCGCACCCGGTTGGGGGATCGGCGTGTAGGAGTAGCGGCCGTCGCGGATCCCCACCATCTGGCCCGACTTGCCTTCCACGACGAGCTCCATGGCCACGTTCGCGAACGTGATCGCGACCATCTGGTCGAGCGCGTCGGGCTCGCCCGCGCGAAGGTCGTAGGTGAGCTCGCTGGCGATGGTCTCGATGCCTGAGCGCCGCCGGATCTCGTCGGCGAGGAACTCGCCCACGTTCGCCTTGTGGCGATGGCCATAGGCATCGGCTTCGCCCACCTCCTGGAGCTCCATGCCGATCGGCAGGGCTCCCTCGGAGGCGATGACGAAGGAGTATCGACTGGGGTTCTGGCGCCGGTCCTCGACCAGGACGTCGACGAGGCGCTCGAGGTCGAAGCGCGTCTCCGGGATCACGCAGCGGGCGGACGTCACGTAGGCCGTGTACAGCGCGGTGAAGCCGGCGTTTCGACCGAAGATCCGGAACACGCCGATCCGCTCGTGTGAGCCCAGCGTGGTCCGCTGCCGGTTGATGGCGTCCTTGGCTCTCGTGATGGCCGTCGAGAAGCCGATGCAGTACTCGGTCTCACGGACGTCGTTGTCCATGGTCTTGGGGATCGCGATGACCTGGAAGCCCGTGTCGGCCAGCTTGTGCGAGTAGGACAGGGTGTCGTCGCCACCGATCGAGATGAGCGTGTCGAGGCCGAGGGACTGGACGTTCTCGAGCACGATCGGCGTGAAGTCATAGAGACCCTCGGCCACCTGCATGGCCGCCAGGCGGTCGGCGGGTACGTGGGCGGGGAGATGGCCGGCACGCATCTTGCTCGGGTTCGTCCGTGACGAGTGGAGGAACGTGCCGCCGGTGCGATCGATGGTCCGGGTGTTGATCCGGTCGAGCGGGCGGACGTATTCCGCGTCCAGCTCCGGTCCCGGCCGCAGGTGCGTCAGCGCCTCCCACCCTCGGCGAAGTCCGTAGACCTCGAAGCCGAGCTCGGTTGACTTGTAGACGACGGACTTGATGACCGAATTGAGGCCGGGGACGTCGCCGCCCCCGGTGAGGATGCCAATTCGACGGGGCCTGGACATGGGCGTCTGCGCTCCTGCGGTGGTCCCTGCTTCATGACGGGACGGGCCTGGGTCAGCCCGCCCATGGTAGCGACCGGGGAAGCGCCACGGCCGGGTCGCCTGTCACGGGCGGCCGGGTCGCCGGGCCGGCCGGGTTGCCTGTCGCCGCGCCGCCTGTCAGGGGATCCCGGGCTGGCCGGCGCGGCCGGCTGCCCGATCCGCAGCATGCCGCCCACGCGCCCACCGACCGAAACGGCAATGTTCTCTGCGTTCACGACCCTTCCGGGGACTGCCAGACGCCAAATCACGGCCCGCCGCACGACGTATGGACCGCGCCGGTCCACATTCTGTGCGTTCGCTCACTTCGAGGAGTGCGAACGCATGAATGATTGCCGTATCGGCACGACGGCCGGGCGACTGCCGGCCCGACGGCCGGGCTGCGGCGCCACTGCCGGAGGCGGGCTGCGGCGCCACTGCCGGACGGCCAGGCTGCGGCGCGACCACGCGCGGATCGGCGCGACGGCCGCCCGCGGCGAGACTTGCCCGCCGGCCTGGCCGGATCTTCGGCCGGTCAGCCGCGGACCCGGTGCAGGCGCTCGGATTTGTGACGGTGCGACGGTGCCCCGTAGCCGGCCGAGTCGCGCGAGTGGATGGGCTTGGGCGGGGTGTCCGGCCGGGGCAGGAACGCTTCCTCGACCTCGACCGGGATGGCGTGGCGGAGCAGGCGCTGGATGCCGCGAAGCAGCTCCACCTCGTCGGGGCAGGCCAGGCTGATCGCGATGCCGCTCGCGCCGGCGCGGCCGGTCCGCCCGATGCGATGGACGTAGTCCTCGGCCTTGACCGGCAGCTCGAAGTTGACGACGACCGGCAGCTCCTCGATGTCGAGCCCGCGCGACGCCACGTCCGTCGCCACGAGGATCTCCACGACGCCAGACTTGAATTCCGCGAGCGCCCGCGTGCGCTCCGCCTGCGTCCGATCGGAGTGGATCGCGGTGGCCGCGAAGCGATGGCGCTCCAGCTCGCTCGCGACCCGCCGGGCGGAAAGCTTGGTGCGCGTGAAGACCAGCACCTGCCGCAGGTCGTGGATCCGGACCAGGTGCTCGAGCAACTCGAGCTTCAGCTCCCGGTCGACGGGATAGAGGACGTGGCGGACCGCCTCGGCCGGGGAGTTCCGGCGGGCGACCTCCACGCTGACCGGATCGTTCTGGAACTCCTTCGCCAGGCGGCGGATGTCCTCGGAGAACGTGGCCGAGAAGAGGAGCGTCTGGCGCCGGCCAGGCAGCATCCCGACGATGCGCCGGATGTCGGGGATGAAGCCCATGTCGAGCATCCGGTCCGCCTCGTCGATGACGAGGACCTCGACCTGGCCGAGGTTGGCGGCTCGCTGCCCGACGAGGTCCATGAGCCGGCCCGGCGTCGCCACCAGGAACTCGACGCCCCGCTGGAGCGCCGCGACCTGCGGGCCGAGCGGCATGCCGCCGTAGACGACGGCGCTGCGCAGGGGCACGTAGCGGCCATACCCGATCGCCATCTCGTGGACCTGCATGGCCAGCTCGCGGGTCGGGACGATGACCAGGGCCCGGACAGGGTGGCGTGCCGGCGAGAACGACTTGTTGGCGTGGGCGCGGAGGCGCTCGAAGATCGGCAGGACGAACGCAGCGGTCTTGCCGGTCCCGGTCTGGGCGGCGCCAACGAGGTCGCGCCCCGCCAGGACGAGGGGGATTGCCTGGTCCTGGATGGGCGTCGGGGCGGTATAGCCGGCTTCGGCTACTGCCCGGAGTAGGTCGGGGGAGAGCCCCAGGTGTTCAAACGTCACGCCCGCGCAGCATAATCGAAACGACCGGCGGAACCGTCGGCTGGAGGCAGGCATGGCCAGGACGAAGAGCGGTGGCAACGGAACGAGCGGCGCCGGCCGCAACCGCAGGCCCGAGCGGGACTCGCTGGCGATCCCGGCCGCGGCGATCGACGCCCCGGAGGCGGCCCAGGCGCGGCGCCCCGGCCTGAGCACGAAGGACTACGAGCGCGAGCTGCGGCGCCTGGACGTCGAGCTCGTCAAGTGGCAGGAGTGGATCCGCCATGCCGGGCTCAAGGTCGTGGTCATCTTCGAGGGCCGCGACGCGGCCGGCAAGGGCGGCGCCATCAAGCGGATCACCGAATCGCTGAACCCGCGCTTCTGCCGGGTGGCCGCCCTCCCAGCGCCGACGGAGCGCGAGCGGTCCCAGTGGTACTTCCAGCGCTACGTGACCCACCTGCCCGCAGCGGGCGAGATCGTCCTGTTCGATCGCTCCTGGTACAACCGGGCCGGGGTCGAGCGGGTCATGGGCTTCTGCACGGACGAGGAGTACCAGGAGTTCCTGCGCTCGTGCCCGGAGTTCGAGCGGATGCTGGTGCGGTCGGGGATCAACCTCGTGAAGTACTGGTTCAGCGTGTCAGACGCGGAGCAGGAGCGGCGCTTCCAGGCCCGCCTGGAGGACCCCACCAAGCGCTGGAAGCTCTCGCCGATGGACCTCGCGTCGCGCTCGCGCTGGCTCGATTACAGCAAGGCGAAGGACGAGATGTTCGCCCACACCGACATCAAGCAGGCGCCGTGGTGGGTGGTCCGTTCCGACGACAAGAAGCGGGCGCGCCTGAACGTGATCACGCACCTCCTGGGATCGATCACCTACCAGGACCTGACGCCGGAGCCGCTTACCCTGCCCGATCGCCAGAAGGACACCGGCTACGTGCGGCCGCCGATGTCGGACCAGACGTTCATCCCCGAACCGTTCTGACGTGTCCCTGCCTCGCGGCGTGCCTGCCGCCTGACCTGCTGTCGCCGTGCCGTCGATCCGTCGCCGCCCCATCGTCACTGCCGACCCGGCCGAGAAGCCGGCGCGCTCGGCGCTGCTGACATCCTGTGGCGGGCTGATCGGTTCGATCGGCCTCGTGATCGTGGTCGTCCTCCTGCCGGCCACCTTCCTGGTCGCGGCGGGGTCGCTGGGCCTCATCGATCGACCCGGCTGGGCCGGAGACAACACGACGGCGTTCGGATTCTTCCTGCTGGTGGTCCCGGTCGGCCTGGCCATCGCCACGCTCCACTTCGTGCTCGGCGGGCTCATCATCAGCCGCCGGCTGTGGCCGGTCGACGTGGCAATCCTGCTGCCGCTCGCGGTGGTGACGCTGTTCCCGCTGGGACTGCGGATCGAGTGGCCGTTCCTGAGCCTGACGCTCCTCTACGCGACGACGCTCGTCCTCTGCATCGTCCGGCATGGCGAGTTCGAGTGAGCCCGACGGACGGCGTGGGCGCTCGAAGCGGGCCGGTCGCGGCAACTCCGGCGCTGGCCGCCATCGTGGCTGCCGGTGTCGCGCATGCCGTCCGCGAGTACGAGGCTCCACCGGCGACTGGCCGTGATCGCGAGCGCCGACCGCACTACGGCCAGGACGCGGCCGTGGCCCTCGGCGAGGACCCGGCCAGGGTCTTCAAGACGCTCGTCGTCGCGGTCGACGGCGCGCTGGCCGTGGCGATCCTGCCCGCCTCCGGGGAGCTGGACCTCAAGGCGTTCGCGGCAGCCCTCGGCGGTCGGCGAGCCGAGCTGGCCGAGCCCGCGGCCGCCGAGCGCGCCACCGGCTATGTCATCGGGGGGATCAGTCCCCTCGGCCAGCGCCGGCGCCTGCCGGCCGTGCTCGACTCGTCCGCCGAGGCGTTCGCCACGATCCTCGTGAGCGCGGGGCGCCGAGGGCTCCAGGTCGAGCTGGCGCCCGCCGACCTGGCCCGGCTCACGGGAGCGCGCCGGGGCTCGATCGTGCGCTCCGGCTGATTGCGGAGGCGTGCGAGCTCGCGCGGGAGCTCAGCCCGTGCCAAGGCCGGCTCAGCGTCCCGGCACCAGGACCGCCGTTCCCTCCAGCGTGCCGTCATGCAGCCGTCGCAGCGCTTCGGGGCCGTCCTCCAGCGCGAACGCCGCGACGTCCGTCCGCACCGGGATCTCCGCGGCCAGCGCGAGGAAAGCCCGGGCATCGTCGCGCGTGTAGTTCGCCACGCTCCGCAGGCTCCGCTCCCACCACAGCAGGTCATACGAGAAGGCGGGGATGCCATCGAGGTGGATCGCGTTGATGGCGACCGTCCCCCCGCGGCCGACGGCCCTCAGGGCGGCCACGACCACCGCCCCGGCCGGCGCGAACGTCACCGCGGCGTCGAGCGGGGCCGGCGGCGGATCGTCGTAGCCGCCGACGCTGGCGGCACCCAGCGCCAGCGCACGGGCGCGCTCCCGGTCGCTCCGCGTCGCGACGTGGACACGGCAGCCCCAGTGGGTCGCCACCTGGATCGCCAGCAGCGCCGACGCGCCGAACCCGTAGAGGCCGAGGTGGCCGCCCGGCTGGATGCCCGAGACGACCAGCGAGCGGTAGCCGATGACCCCACCGCACAGGAGCGGCGCGGCGGCGAGGTCCTCGAACCCTTCCGGAACGCGCAGCGCGAAGTCCGCCCGCACGGTCAGCAGCTCGGCGAACCCGCCGTCGCGGTCCCAGGCCGTGAACGTCGCATCCGGACAGAGGTTCTCGCGGCCCGACCGACAGGCCGCGCACCGGCCGCACGCGCCGGCCAGCCAGCCGATTGCCGCCCGATCGCCGACCTGCCACCCTTCCACGCCCGAACCCGTCGCCACGACCGTGCCCACCGCCTGGTGGCCAGGGATCGTCGGAAGGCGATGGGCGGGGAGGTCGCCTTCGACCAGCTGGAGGTCGGTCCGGCAGACCGCGCAGGCGGCCACGCGGAGCAGCAGCTCGCCCGGACCGGGCGCAGGGTCGGGCACCTCGGTGAGGCGAAGCGGCGCCGCGTCGAGCGCCCCGGGCCGCGACAGGAGGAGGGCTCGCACGAGACGCCGTCAGCCCGCGAGCGGCACCACGGCGGTGCCGAGCCGTGCGCCCGCGTCCATTACCGGACGCTGAGCCCGGCCAGCCCGCCGCGGATGGCGATCTCCACCCGGTTGGGGGCGGTGTCGAACCCGGCCGTCTCCCAGGCTCCGCCGCCCACCGACGGGAAGCGGCTCGTGTCGACGTCGATCGATCCGAGCGCGACGGTCGACCGGATTCGCGCGGCCACGCCGTCGGGGACCTTGAAGCGCAGCGATGCGGCTCCGCCTTCGGCATCCACACGGGTCATCCCGGCGGCGGCCGGCAGTGTCACGCGCGTCTCCGCGGCGCCCGTTCGGAGGCGCAGGTCGGAGCACTGCACGCCGGAGAGGTCCAGGTCCGCGTTGGCCGCGCCCATCTCGAGCTCCAGCCGCAGGGGCACGTCCGGGGTCACGCCAAGCCGCCATTCGAACGGCGCCCGGTGCCACTCCCAGCCGGCCAGCGACGCGGGCGGCCGAAGTCGAGCCCTGCCCGGGCTGACCCCATCCACGATGACGCCGCCCTGGCAGGTCCCCTCGACGAGCCGTCCGGCGGAGCCGGCCGCGATGGCCAGCCTGCCCGCGCCGAATGACAGCCGAAGCTCGGCCGACGTGGCTCCGGCCAGGTCGATCCCGAGCGTCTCGACGGCACCGCTCGAGCCGGCGCCGCTGGGGCCCGTACCGCTCCAGCCGGCGCCGCTCAGGCCTGCGCCGCTCGAGCCGCTACCGCTGAAGCCGCCCGCGCTGCCGGGGATCGTCCAGCCGCTGGTGGTGGTGAAGCCGGGAGGCCCGGCGCCGCCCGGAGTCGGTCCCCCGACAGGGTGGTTGCCCCACGACCAGGACGGCCGGATGAACGCGGCGATGAGCACGATGACGCCGAGGGCCACGAGGGCCGCAGGCGCTCCGACGGTGGTGAGGTCGCCGAACCGGTCGCCGTCGAGATGGAGCGCGCCTTCGAAGAACACGAAGCCGACGAGGAACAGCACGAGGCCGGTCGCCAGCGCTCCCAGCCCGCCGCGGATCACGTCGCCGCGCGCCGTCAGGATCCCGTACAGAACGAGCCCCAGGCCCACGCCGCCGGGCCCGACGAGCGCCCACGCGTAGGCCCAGGTGGCCCACGCATCGGTTGCCTCCTGGAAGGCGAGGACGCCACCGGCGACCGTCACCATGCCGCCGGCCACCGCCAGCGCGGAGCCCGCCGGGACCGGCAGGGCGAACGCCGCCACGAACAGGAGGATCCCCGGGACGATCACCCACACGGGCCAGCCCACGTCCACGGCGGTGGCTCGCACCGCCAGCGCGGCCGCGCCGCCGAGGATCAGGAGGACGCCGACGATCAGCGGGCCTCGCTCGGGGCCCCTGCGGACTGTCATGGCCACCTGGCCTCCTCACCATCGGCGCCCCCTCCGGCGCGACGTCGCGGTGCCGACCGGTCGGGGTCGCTGCCATTGTCTCTCGCCCGGACGCGCTCCGTCCCGCCACTCGCGGCCGTCCGGGAGGCTCCGGAGGCGGGGCCTGCGCGTCGCGTGGTCGCCCGGAATCGAATAAATCGCGACTCGGCTACCATCCCGCCCATGAGCACGTTGCGTCCCTCGTCCCTGCCGTACACCGGCGACGCGGCGGCCGACCGCCTGATCGCCGAGGATCCGCTGGCCCTCCTGATCGGGTTCGCGCTCGACCAGCAGGTGACCGTCCAGAAGGCGTTCTCCGGCCCGGCGGAGCTGCGCCGGCGGGCCGGCGCCCTCGACGCCGCCACGCTGGCCGACATGGATCCCGAGCGCCTGGCCACCATCTTCCGCACGCCGCCGGCGCTGCATCGCTTCCCGGGCGCGATGGCGACGCGCGTCCGCGACCTGGCGGCCGCGATCCAGCGCGACTACGCGGGCGACGCCGCCGCCATCTGGACGGGCGCCCGCGACGGCGCGGACCTGTATGCGCGGCTGCGGGCCCTGCCCGGGATCGGCGAGATGAAGGCCGGCACGCTCGTGGCGCTGCTCGGCCGCCGGTACGGCGTCCAGCCCGCCGGCTGGGAACGCTTCGTGCCGGACCATCCCACGCTGGCCGACGTCGACTCGGCCGAGGCCCTGGCCGAGTACCAGGCCGGCAAGCGCGCCCGCAAGGCGGAGCTGCGGGCAGCGAAGGGCTGATTCGGCCTCCCTCACTGCCGCTGCCCGCGGTGCGTGCGCGCACCGGAGAGCGACAGGAGTGGCGACACGGTACAAGCGAGGAGTACGCTGGGCATCCGCGAGGAGTGCTCGATGCTCGCGCTGATGGCGGCCGTCCGCGCCCCAGAATCGCCGACGGCCCAGGCGAGGACAAAGCGGCATGGCGAAGATGCGGGATCTCCTGCGCTCGAAACCGAAAGTCGACGAAGAAGAGCTGGCGCTGTCGCAAGCGCGCATCGCCGCCCGGCTTGCCGGCCTGAGGACGATCGGCGCGGTGCTGCAGGTCGACGAGCCGTCGGCCGCCGGCACCTCGCCGGACCAGGCCGCCGACGCCAACGCCCCTGAGGACGATGCGGTGCCCTCCGGGCAGCCGGTCATGCCCCCGTTCTGGCCCGGGGGGCCTCGTCCGCCAATCGTCGTGGATGGCCAGGACCGTGACACTGGGATCGAGTCGGAGACCGGCGCGGTGGATCCGATCGGGGTGATGGCGCGACCTGGCGAGGACGTCGGCGACGACGATTGGGAGCTACCCGCTCTCGTCGCCGCTGATGCGGAGCCGATGGCCACGCCGCCGCCAAGCTCGGCGCCGGGCACCGCTCCGACCGACCCGCCGAAGCGCCGCGCCCGCGCCGCCCGGCCGGCCGTGGCCACGCGCCGTCGCCCAGCGGGGCAGGGCACGAAGTCGAAGGCACGCACCAAGCCGGTGCCCCCGGCAGCCTGCCCATACTGCGCCGTGCTCCTCCTGCCACCACCGGCGACCAGCCGGAGGTGCGAGCAGTGCCGGCAGCGGATCATCGTGCGGCGGGTGGAGGGTCGGGCGGTCTACCTGACCCAGGCGGCACTGTTGGTCTTCGACGCCGAGCGTCGGCGCATCGCGAGCTCAGGTCGGCTTGCGCGGGAGCGGGAGCGCTGGCTCCGGCTCGCGGAGCTGGCCGGGGAGTCCGGCCCCCGCGCGACGCGCCTGGCCAGGGCTGCCCTTTCCGAGGAGGTGGTGAGCGCCGCGAGAGCCCTGTACGTCTCCGTCGTGGACCGAGCCTTCAGGGCTGCACGGCGCGATCAGGATTGGGAGTCGGCCTCCCGCATCCGGCGAGACCAGGCGACGGCGCTCTACCGGATCGCTCGCGCTCCGCTGCCTCCCCCGGCGGAGATCGTGGCCTTGTACCGCGAGGGCGTGGTCGCGGAGCTGCGCGGCATCGCGAAGGTATCCCGCGACGCCGAGCTCGTGAGCGGGGCCTGCTGCGACGGATGCCGGGCGGATGATCGGCGGGTCTTCCGGATCGCTCACGAGGTCCGTGAGCCCCGGCTTCCGCATGCGGGATGTCCCAGGGGTCTGTGCCGCTGCCGCTGGGACCTCGCGGCTCGCGACCGGATCGCGATGCGACGGCTCCTCCAGCGTCGCCCGAGAACAGAATCGCGCGCCGCGCGGAGCGACCCGGCCCCCACGGCCTGATTCGGCGCGCCGGCTGCCTTCCGGGTCGGCCGCCCAGTTCGGCCGTAGGTTCGCGGGTGCAGGTTCGGGCGGTCGGACGCGCACTCGGGGAGAGGGCGATACAGTGGACTCGATGCTTCGCGTCGGTTCGATCGTCCTTCGCGTCGACGATCTGGCCCGCCAGACGCGGTTCTGGGCGGCCGCGCTCGACTACGAGCCTCGCGAGGGGACGAGCGACGATTTCGTGCTGCTGCGCCCGAGAGACGGCGTCGGGCCGAACCTCTCGCTCGACCGGGTTCGCTCGGCGCTGCAGGTGCCGCCTCGCATCCATCTCGACCTCTACGCAGAGGACCAGGCCGGAGAGGTCAGGCGCCTCATCGCGCTGGGCGCCACCGAAGTGCACTGGGACAGGCGCCCGCCGGACGCGGACTACGTCATCCTGGCGGACCCGGAGGGCAACCGCTTCTGCGTGGTGGACGCAGGCTGAGCGTCGCGGGGCCCGGCTCAGGTCGGGCGGCGGGCCCAGAGATCGATCGACGGGAGGCCGTTGGCGCCGAGCAGCTGCGAGATCTCGCCACTGTGAAACGCGTCGTGGCTCAGCAGCCGCAGCAGGATGGACCGCCGCGTGTGGAGCTGGCGAACCTCACCGTACCGCCGCTCGAATTCCACCTCGAGCATGTCCGCGGTCCACGCGTCGAGGCAGCGATCGATGATGGCCCCCGTGGTCTCGAGGGCGACGACCAGCTCCGCCGCGGACCGCGGATGGTCCATGTCGTCCTCCCAGCCGAGCTCGGCGAACGGGTCGGGGAACGGCGTCGTCTCGGCGCCGGGCTCACTCAGCACGCCACACAGCCAGTAGACCCGGACTCCGGCGCAGTGCGCCGCCAACGCCCAGATCGGCGCGTGGTCCGGACCGGCGCTGATCGCGAGCTGGTCAGCGGTCAGGTCGCGCACCCCGTGGACGAGCCGCGACCGGTACTGCGTCCAGTCGGCGTAGAAGCGGCGGATCGGCTCGGGTGCGCGTGGCATCGGGTCAAGTATGGCCCGTGCACGCTCGTGGCCCATCGGGCGCTTCAAGTCGCCAGGGCAACGGGGATCGCCAGGACGCGGCGTCGGTCGACAGCCGCACCAGCCCGCCTACTGCAGCGCGTCGATCGATGCGGTCGCGACGATCCCCTCGACGCTGCGCGCCAGCTTCGCGTCCAGCGTGATGAGCGCGTCCGCCTGCAGCTGCGTGAGCGCCACGTACTCGGCGTCGTAGGTCGAGGCCCATCCCAGCTGGTCCGCCAGGTCCCAGGCTCGACGACGGAGGACGGCGTCGCCGAGGAGCCGGATCGGCATCCGCCCGATGCGGGCGAGTCGGTCGCGCGCGACGTCGGCCCGGATCTCACCGCGCTGGACGGCCTCGTGCAGCGCCGACAGCGCCTGCGAGCGGAGGAGCGTCGGTGCGAGGAGCCTGTGCGCGCGTGGAATCTCGACTTCCGCGCTCGCCAGGTGGAGGACGGCGCTCACGTCGACGACGAACCTGGTCATCGGGTACCTCGGATTGCGTGTCGGACCGTCACCACACTACCGTGGCGCGTGCCGACGGGACATCTCGCGGCCGAGGTGCGAGTTCCAATCAGCCACCTGGCGCCCGTGGGCCAGGATCGGCACAAGCGATCGACGGCAGCGGCTCCGCCCGAACCGCCTTCGAGTCAGCCGCCGCTACGACGCTCGCGAACCCGTGGGTCTTCCTCACCGCTGTTCTTCTCGTGGAACGAGACGGCGGCCTGTCAGAGGCCGGCGGATACTCGCTCACCAACCGAGGACGGATCATCGACGGGCGGAGGTTGGCCTGATGCGGGCTCGGGCGTCACGCCGAGGCCGCGCACGGCGGCCATCACAAGGCAGGCCGACCCGGTAAACGCGCAGGCGGCGAGGAGCGCCTGGGGGACGATGTCGAGCACGCCAAGGGAGAGTCCGGTCGTCCATACGACCGTCGCCGCACTGTTGAAGGTGCGCAGGAATGCCCCGACCGCGGCGAGACGCCACGGGGCACGAGGATCGCGGCCGCCGAACGCGGCGCTCGTCGCCAGCGCCGCCTGCACGGTGAGGGCGACCAGGAGGCAGGCATCGGAGGCGATGGCCAGGCTGGTCCACCAGGTGGCCGCAAACCCGAGATCGAGAAGGTGCAAGAGGCTCACGACCTCGAGGCCCCCGGATGCGCCCAGCGCCATGAGCAAGGTCATACCGCGCCACCGCGCCGCTCCCCGGGCGAAGCCGACCGCGAGCAGCACCGCTCCCGCAATACCCACGATGCGCATGCCGAGGAGAACCGCACTGGTCCAATCCGTGTACGCCTGGATCGGGCCGCTGCCGAAATCGCCGGAAATGCCGGAGAGGCCGGAGTCACTCAGCAACAGCATCCGCAGGGCCGGCCGCAGGAGCGGGCCCCACGCTGCGTTGGCCACCTCATGGACGGCGCCGATGGTCGCGCCGGCAAGCAGGGGCCGGTTCGTGGTCGCCGCGTCGTGTGCCCCGGCCAGAAGGGCGAGCGGGAACAGCACGATGAGCGCGGCCTCGACCGCGGTGAGGACAACGATCGCGATGCTTTCGAGCGGCGCGCTAGCCAGGTCGATGGTTGTCAGCTGCCAAAGCCGGGCCAAGGCGACGAGCGCGGCAGCCGTGCCGGCTACAAGCAGGTACCGCGCCGGAATGCCGGCGAGCCTACCGCCCGCAGCCTGGTTCCACCTCTCGCGAATGGCCCGGGATCGCCCTCCGCTTCGCTGCTCGTCGGACATGGCAGTCGCGAGGCCTGCGGCGTCGAGGACGACGACGTCGTCAGCCAGCAGCTTGACGAGGCGACCGGCGATGTCTTCCATCGGCACGAGCGTCCCCGCGACGGGCATCCGGTCGACCGCCGCCTCCAGGTGCGCCCGCGCGCGAGCCAACCGACCACCGCCCGCAAGCAGGCTCTGAGCCAGCCGATCGTCTGTGGCCGCCGCGATGGCGCTCGCCACCTCGAACGCATCGAGGGCGGCAACGGCGTCAAGACCGCGGAACGTCGTCTCGCCGAGGTGCCCGAGAACCTCGAGGTCGACCGCGAGCGGCTGTGCCGCCAGCGCACGCTCGGCGCCCTCCGGGTCGGCGTCGATCTCGTCGGCGAGCTCCGCACCCTCCGGCAGGGGCGACGCGGCAAACGCGCGCAGATCCTCGATGCCCGGGAAGAGGGGCACACGCCCATGCACGACGAGGAGGCTCTGTCCGAGTTCCTCGCCCTCGAACCACACCGTCAGGCCGGATGCTGAGCCGGTTCGGACGTGGACGAGGCGGAACACCGGCGCGTCGTCGGTTGTTTCGACCCTCGCGTCCTCGCTCATCGAAGTCCCCCGCGTGGCCGCGGTTGCCTCCTCCCGCGGACCCGCGTCCATGATACGGAGGTGGCCGGACCGGCGAGCTCGAATTGGGCGGCCAGTAGGTCTTCTCGCCGATATCGAAGACGATGCGGCCGGGCTTCGCCTGAGGCTCGCCTCTGGCGACACCCTCGTCGTCGTGACGTGGACGCAGGTTCGCCGGGTGGCCCGGCATGGGACGCGGGCCGTCCGCCGTGTGCTGAGTCTCCTCCGTGCTGCCCGGACCCAGCGATGTTGCGCGGACATCGAGAATGGGCGGCAGGGGGAGGCGACATGCGCTTCTTGCTCGTAGCCGCGTTGGCCATGGTTGTCGGAGGCTGTGCTCTCGGGGGATCCGAGCCGCCGCCGTCTCCCGCGGCACTGGCCGGCCTGACCCGCGACCAAGCCATCGCGGCGGCACGCCATGCAGAGCCGTTCGACCGAGTCATCAGCGCGACCGCTGGTCGGATCGGCAGCTTCGAGCCTCGCCAGTCCGGCGTGCCGGGCGATCGCATGGTGTGGGCCATCGTCGTGACGGGCAGCTTCCAGGGGAGCTGTGGCCCTGCCCTCTACTCTGGCTGGACGCCTCGGCCGTGTCCATCACCTGCGACGCAGGCGACGATCTACGTCGACTTCATGACGGGCGATTTCGTCATGGGATCGTGGTGAACCGAACCTGGTGGGGTGTTGGGCGTCGACCGCTACCAACGTAGGTTGTCGAGGGCCCGGAGGCGCTCCTCGCCCAGGTTGTTGTCGGTTCCGAGCGCACTCCAGATCCGATCGGGCACGCGACGCCGATCGAGTGGTTCGGGCAATAGCCCCCGGGATACTCGAATGGCTACTTCAATCGCCCACCTCGGTCGCGACGGTGTAGCCAACCAGCACGACGAGACCCACGACTATCAGGACGACGATTAAGGTTCCGGCTCGTGAGAGCCAGATGAGGCCCGTACGACGACGGCCGTACCAGGAGGCCGCGAACGCGGCCACTGCGAGAGCGATCAGGCCGAGGCCGACGGCGGCTGGGTCGAGCCCACCGAGCATGCCTCGGAGCCTACCCCAACGGCGCGTCGACTCCGAGCCCGATCGGGCAGGCGACACCCGTCGAGTGGTTCGGGCAGTAGCCCCCTGGGTTCTTGTCGAGGTATTGCTGGTGGTAGTCCTCGGCGTAGTAGAACGGCCCGGCCGGGGCAATCTCCGTGGAGATCGCGCCATAGCCGGCGGCGGCGAGAGACGCGGCGTACATCTCGCGTGACGCCTCGGCGGCTCGCTGCTGCGCCTCGTCCGTCGTGAAGATCGCGGACCGGTACTGGGTACCGATGTCGTTGCCCTGGCGCATGCCCTGCGTCGGGTCGTGGCTCTCCCAGAAGACCTTGAGCAGCTGCTCGTAGGTCACCTTCGTCGGGTCGAAGACGACGCGAACGGTCTCGGCGTGGCCGGTCCTGCCGGAGCACACCTCGGCATACGTCGGGTTCGGCGAGAGGCCGCCCTGGTAGCCGACCGCGGTCGTGATCACGCCCGGCACCTGCCAGAAGTCCTTCTCGGCTCCCCAGAAACAGCCCAGGGCGAAGAACGCCTCCTGGGCGCCGGCGGGCAGGGGCCCGGCGATGGGCGTGCCGAGGACGGTGTGGCGGCCGGAGATCGGCATGGCCTGCGATCGTCCGGGCAGGGCGTCGTCAGGGGAGGGGAGCGTGAGCTTCGCCGGATCGGGGCGAAGGAAATCGAGGATGCCCATGGGTGTCGAAATCCTGGCTGCGGGACGCTGTGGAACCTCATCCTGACAGGAGATCGTGGCGGGCGTGTGACAACGCGCGGCGAGCGGGAGGTCCGGCGCCCTCTGGGTGCGCGCGTGCATGACGAAGGCCTCTGGCACCCGGTTCGCCCGCCGGCGACGCTGGCGCCGACGAGCGCCGCAACTCCGGCAACTCGAAGTTGGGACAGGCGGCTCGTGGACGGCATCTCAGGCGTATGACGGGACTGGCGCGGGACGCGACGCTCGCTTCGACGGTTCGCCTTGCGGCCGGCGGCGACGAAGCCGCCTTCGCGACGATCGCCGCGACGTTCCACGACGAGATGGTCCGCGTCGCCTACGTCGTGGGGGGCGACTGGGCGCTCGCGGAGGACGCGACCCAGGCCGCCCTCTGGAAGGCCTGGCGCAAGCTGCCGTCGCTGCGCGACGCCGATCGGGTCCGGCCATGGCTGCTGGCGGTCGCGGCCAACGAGATGCGCCAGATCTCCCGCCACCGCCATCGAGGCGCGATCGTCGAGATCGAGCTCCAGCCCGACGCCGGCGCGCCCGCCGACTTGCCGGATGTCATCGGCCGCGTCGACCTCGCCAACGCGCTGCGGCGGCTCAGCGTCGACGACCGGGACCTGCTGGCGCTCCGCTACGTCGCGGGGCTCGACTCGGCCGAGATCGGCGCCCAGCGCGGGCTCACCGCTTCGGGGGTCCGCACCCGGCTGACCCGCCTGCTCGGCCGCCTGCGCAAGGACCTGGACCATGCCTGACGAGTGGATCGACCAGGAGTTCGAGGCGCGCCTGCGGGCCGCGCTCCGCCGCCACGTCTCGGAGGCGCCGGGCGGCTTCGATGCCGTGGCGTTCGCCCATGCGGTTGCGGTCGGCCAGCCCCGTCGGCGATGGTCGTGGCCGGCGCCGTGGGCGCTGGCTCAACCCGTCGTCCGGCGCGGGCCGGCCCGCCTGCCCATGCTCCTGGTGGTCGCCGGGCTCGTGCTGGCCCTGCTCGCGGCAGCTCTGCTCGCGGGTGGCCGGCTCCAGCCCGCCGAGTGGCGGCAGCTGGACGTCCCGGGCGGCGGGACCTTCTACGACGTTGCCGTCGACGCGTCGGGCATGACGGCCATGGGCCCGTCGCTCGAGCGGTCCGGTCAGGCCCAGGCCTGGCACTCGCGCAACGGCTCGACCTGGGAGACGGCGACGATCGCCGGCGGCGGGACCTGGCCGGCCGACGTCATGGCCGTCACCACCTGGGACGGCGGCTTCGTGGCCGTCGGGGGTACGACGATCATGACCTCGCGGGACGGCGCCGAATGGTCGTGGGTGCTGCCCGCCACCGTCGAGATCTCCGGGACAGGCTTCACGCATGGCCACACGATCAAGGCCGGGATGTTCGACGTGATCGCCCTCGGGAGTCGCCTGGTCGCAGTCGGCAGCCTGTGGGATCCGCTCGAGAACGCTTCCGAGCCCGCGATCTGGACCTCGACCGATGCGCGGGCATGGCACCTGGTGGCGCCGCTCGACGGGGCCGAGCCCGGGGAGACAAGCGGCCTGAGGGCGATCGTGGCCGGCGGACCGGGCCTCGTCGCGGTCGGCGCGGCCGAGACCGGAGCCCCGGTGTGGGTCTCGAGCGATGGCCTTGCCTGGACGCGAGCGCCGGCGGCCGGTTGGCCGGCCCGCTCCGGCCTCACGAGCGTGGCCCGCGGACCCGGCGGAACCCTGGCCGCCTGCGGCTCGAGTGACGTTCACGTCGACCAGGTGCCCGGGTTCGCGAGAGGCACGCAGCTGTGGGCGTCGCCGGATGGGCTGACGTGGACCATGGCGGCGGACCTCGCCTCCTTGGCGGGCGGCATCCAGGGTCGCAGGGTGGAGTGCAGCGGTGTCGCGGGAACGGCAGACGAGTTCGTCGCCTCCGCCACGGCAATCACCGTGCAGGAGCGCACGGGCCCGGCCGAATCGCCGAGTTCAGCCCGCGTGACCCCGTTCGTTGGGTTGGTCTTGACATCCCCGGATGGGCGCACCTGGCGCGTGGCCGTCTCCACGGGTTCGTCCGACGAGGTCCTCCTCAAGCGGGCCCTGGCCGCCGGCGACGGTCTCTTCCTGAGCGGCGATCGATGGACAGTCGAGTACGGCGTCGGCATGGACCGCTTGACGACCTGGTACCACGCCCGGTGGGCCTCGCCGGTCGACCAGCAGACGCTGCCCGGGCCGACGGCCAGCCCGTCCCGCTGACCAGCGCTGGGTGCCCTCGCGCCGCAATTCGGCGGCCCGCGCTAGACTGGTTGCGGACGCAACTATCTGGCGAAGAGCCCCATCGAACCACCGAGGCCCTGCATGGACACCGCGATCACCAACGCCCTCTCGCATGGCGA
>CAWGEL010000014.1:0-15169 GCA_963821595.1 uncultured Chloroflexia bacterium
GCAGGCGGCGATCGACCGGGACTCCAACAACGTTCGCGAGTACGACCTGGCGCGGGCGACGCGGCTGGTCATGCTCAAGCTCGTCGGCTACACGGAAGTGGTCCACACCCTCCTGGATCGGCTGACGGAGGACGCCTCCATCGTCCTCTTCGGCGGGATGGCGAAGGAGCGCCCATACCCAGGCTCGACCACCGTCAGCACCGTCAACGGCGGGGTCGTCGGCCTGACCCGCATCGCTGGTGGAGGAGCTCAAGCCAATCCGGGTGAACTCGCTCCATCCGGGCATCATCGGCGACAGCCCGCACTGGGCGGCGAAGCCCGCCGCGATCACCAACTACACCTCGCAGTCGCCGCTCGGGCCGGCTGGCGACCCTGGAGGACATGGTCGATGCGACCGGTTCCTGCTCGAGAACCGGTCGGTCAACGGCGTGACCTGATCGTCGACTGCGGCTGGCACTGCCGCTGAGGATCGCGACGCCTTCCACACGCGGTCGGCGGCAACGGCCGCGACCCGCGCTCGGCAATTCGTTCGGGGACGATCGGGCGCGAACCGGGTGACCGGCGCTGAACGCGCCCGGGTCGTGGGGCAGCCCGCCCGTCTGGAGGATCGCGTGCCCCCGAAGCGCCGAGCCCCAGCCCAGCAGGACGCCGACGCCGCTCCGGCCGATGGGCTGCCGGCGGTGGCCGGCGATCCCGGGCCATCGCCGATGCGCCGTCGACCCCGCGGCACCGGCGGACACGGCCGGTGAGCAGGCAGCCCCTCCCGCCCGGAGCCGCCCGACGACCTCGCCGAGTACACGGACCTCAGCTATCGCGACCAGTTCTGGGCGGTGCGCGAGTACGAGGACCAGTGCGACCGCGTGGCGATCCGGGCGCTCCTGCCGCACTCGGGAGAGGCGATCCTCGACCTGGGAGCCGGCTTCGGGCGGCTGGCGGACGAGTACCTCGCCTATCACCGCGTGGTGCTCTTCGATGCGTCCGAGACCCTCCTCGCGGCGGCCCGCGAGAAACTCGGCGACGACGAGCGGATCGAGTTCGTCCAGGGCGACGCGCGCCGCCTGCCATTCGCCGACGGCAGCTTCAACGCCGCGACCTGCATCCGGGTGCTCGTCCACATCCGGGACCCGCGGCCGGTCCTGGCCGAGCTGGCTCGCGTCGTGCGGCCGGACGGAACCGTCGTCATCGAGTTCGCCAACCGGCGCCACCTGCTCGCCGTGGTCCGCCACCTCGCGCGGCGCCAGGACTGGTCGCCGTTCGACCCGGCGCCGCACGAGTACAAGCCGCTGCACTTCGCCCACCAGCCGAAGACGATCCGGCGGATCGCGACGGCGCCGGGTTCCGGGTCAGCGCGGAGAGGACGGTGAGCCTGTTCCGCACGCCCGCGATCTCGCGGCGCGTCGCGGTGCCGACGCTGATCCGGATCGAGCGGCCGCTCCAGGCGCTCCTCGCGCCGCTGCGCCCGGGCCCCTCGACCTACCTGCGGCTGATCCGGCGCTGACGGCCGGCCGCCGCCGGGGCGTCAGGCGCTCGCCTGCGCGGCCACCGTCAGCACGATGACCACGGCACCGAGGAGCACGAGCGCGTCCAGAGCCCAGCGCACCCGTCGGAGGGCCACGGCACGGCGCTCGTCCCGTCCGCCGCCGAGAGGTCGCCGAGCAGCGCAGGTCGAACGCAGCGGCGATCGCCACCATCGCCACCACCAGGACGTGCTTCACGACCAGCAGCACGCTCCACGCGCTGCCGCCGATCTGGCCGAAGCCGGTGAACCGCGGGCTGGCGACCAGGAGGTAGACGCCGGTCGCCAGGAGCGTCGCGAGGGCTATCGCCAGCCAGGGGATCGCTCGGCGTTCGATGGCCTCCAGCATCGGTCCGACCGAGGCACCGCGCAGCTGGCGCTCGGCAACGGGCAGGTGGACCAGGCGAAGCAGCGTGTAGTGCCCCAGGAGCAATGTGGTGGCGGTCACGTGAAGCGACGTGGCGCCCACGCCGACGATGTCCATGGATTCCCGCGGTCGGCCGGCTGCCCTCGTTCCTCGACGCGCCGGCAGCGTCGCGGACTCCGCGATTGAGCCAGCGGCAACGGCGCCCGGGACAGGGCCGAAGGTCGCCATTCGCGCGGCCCGGCTGGTCCGGACGGGACCGTCCGGACGCGAGCCTCCGGCGGCGCGGCGCGGCCCGGTCAGTGCTTCGGCAAATCCAGCAGGCTGCGATACGCAGCCGGGATGAGCGGCCCGACCAGCGTGAGGATCAGGGGGACCGTCGTGTCGCGGAGGAAGCCGGCGATGACCGAGTCCTTCAGCAGGCCGTTGATGCTGTCGAGCAGCCCGAAGCCGGAGGCGGGCAGGATGGCCGTGGTTCGGTAGAACGCGTCGAGGATGATCAGGACGATCGACAGCTCGACGACCCGCAGGCCGACGGAGAAGGCGGCGCCGAGGGCTTCGTCCAGCAGGTTGCGATGGGCCAGGAACGGCACGCGCTTGTAGAAGAACCCGGCCACGATGTTGCCGACGATCACGACGGCCAGGAACGTCACGGCCGCGGCGACCATGTCGACCGCCTCCGGGGATTGCTTCGACATGAACGGCTTCACGAGCGCCCCCACCGGCCCCCGCAGGTAGAACGCGGCGGCGGCGCCGGCGACCATGAGGGCGAGGCCGACCAGCTGGCGGATGAACCCCTGGAACCAGCCTGCCAGGGCCGCCGCCACGAACCCGATCCCGAGCACGATGTCGATCATGGCCCGCAAGCCTAGTGAGCGCGCAGGCGCGGGGCAACCCCGGGATCGAGGGGCGATCCGGGTTTGATCCGGGCCTCGCGACGGCGCGACCGCTCACCTGCCCGGGCGCGACGTCGGCAGGCGCCTTGCGCGGCGGCAGCCGGAGGCGTGCCGACGAGTTACGGGAACCGGGCGATCGCGTCGACGAGCAGGTCGATGAAGCGCCGGTCGTCGATCGCGACGCCGACGCGCGCGTTGGCCGGCAGCCGCCTGAGGCCGTGCAGGTCGACGATCGTCCGCCCGCGCGTCAGTTCGCTCTCGGTTTCGACGTCGACGCGGTACGGCTCGTCGCGGACCAGGTCCGGCACGACGAGACGGGCGACCGCGACGGCGTCATGGATCGGCGAGCCGTCCCACCCGTATCGCTCCCGATGGAAGATGGCGAAGAAGCGGAGCAGGTCGGCGAAGACGCTGCCCGTGCGCGTGCCCAGCGCCTCGAGACGCGGGATGTCCGCATTCCGGAACAGCGCGGCGTGCGTCACCTCGAGCGGCACCATCGTGACCGGGCGCCCGCAGTCGAAGACGATCGCCGCCGCCTCCGGATCCGCCCAGATGTTGAACTCGGCCGAGGCGGTGAGGTTCCCCTCGCCGATCGCCCCGCCCATCAGGCTGATCTCGGCGATCCGGGGCAGCAGCTCAGGGTGCGTGCGGGCGAACAGGGCCACGTTCGTGAGCGGCCCGGTCGGTACGAGCGTCACGGGGGCGGCCGCGTCGCGCACGAGGCGCGCCGTCAGCTCCACCGCGCTCTCGGCACTGGCGGGCACCGCCGGTTCGGGCAGGTCGGCGCCGTCCAGGCCTGACGCTCCGTGGACATGGTCGGCGATGCGGATCGGGCGGACCAGCGGCCGGTCCGAGCCGGCCGCGACCGGCACGTCGGTCCGACCCAGCAGGGTCAGGACGCGGAGGGCGTTGCGGGTGGTATTCGCGAGCCCGGAGTTGCCGGCGACGGTCGTGATCCCCAGGACGCGCAGCTCGGGGCGGGCGAGCGCGAGCAGGATCGCCAGCGCGTCGTCGTGGCCCGGATCGCAGTCCAGGATGACGGGCCGGGGTTCGACCGTGGCAGATGGCATCCCTGCGAGCCCTCCCGGGCGTTTCGGTGGCGACGGCATGGACGGCCGGGACCGGGCGCGCTCGAGCGTCACCCGCCGGAATGCTAGCCGTTCAGGAGGGCTCGGGGCAGGCTGGCGCAGCCCCGGGATCATCGCGACACGTCGCCGGCGCCGGGTCTCTCAGCCGAATCGCGGCCAGATCGCGGCCGGACGGGCCTGATCGCCTTCTTCGGTACACTCCCGCGGATGAGCAAGCGTTCCCGCCGCACCGGCGGCCCCCTGCGTCGTCCGAGCCGGGCCATCGCGCCTCCGCGGCGGTCGCGTCTCCCGTGGCTCCTCGGCGGCGGCGCGGTGCTGGTGCTGGTCCTCGCCGCCGCGGGGCTGGTGCTCGCCTCCGGTGCATCGCCGGGTTCGACGCCCACTTCCGGCCCGAGCGGCTCTCAGCCGCCGGCGGGCAGCCTCCCCGGCATCAGCCTGAGGAATCCGCCCTGGCCGGCCGAAACCGCCAACCTGCGGGCCCGGCTGGACGCGATGGGCATGCCGGCGCTTTCGGCCGAAGGCACGGTCCTCCACATCCACCAGCACATCGACGTCCTCATCGACGGCAAGGCCGTGGCAGTGCCCGCGGACATCGGCATCAACGCCGCGGCCGGCTTCCTGTCGGAGATCCACACGCACGACGCGACCGGCATCATCCACGTGGAGTCGCCCACCAACACGACGTTCAGGCTGGGCCAGTTCTTCGACATCTGGGGGGTCCGGTTCGACAGCCACTGCATCGGCGGCGAGTGCGACGGCAATGGCCGCGCGCTGGCGGTGTTCGTGAACGGCCACCGCGTCGGCGGCGACCCTCGCGCCGTCATCCTGGAGGAGCAGCAGGAGATCGCGGTCGTGCTCGGCACGCCTGGCCAGCTCGCGGACGCGCCGGCGACCTACAACTTCCCATCCGGCCTCTGAGGCCGAACCGGGGGCTGCGCCCGCGGCCTGACGGACTCTTCCAGGACGGACCGCGCCGACCGCGTGATCGCGCCCTGATCGGAATCGCCGATCACGCGCCACGTGCCGAGCACGGAACATCCCGGAAGTGGGACGAATCGTGAAGATCGCGTGCGTGAGTCGCCCGCGCTCATCGGGAATTCCGATCATCGGTGCGCGGCGCCGGTCCGGGCACGTTCGGGACCTGCATCCCGCCGCCGCGCCGCGATGGGCGCGGCACTCGCCGCGGTGGCCCGGCGCCCGCCGCGGCCCTCGCCGCGGTGGCCCGCATCGAGCGAGCGCCTGGCGCTGCGCCCGCGGCCGGCCGAACCTCGCCTTGCCCGCGGCCGGCCAGGCGGCTCGCCGCTCCCCCCGCCGGACGGCTCGCCGCTCCCCCACCGGCACAGAGCCTCAGGAGGCGGCCTCCTCGATCGCCTCCGCGAACTGGCTCGTGTAAAGATCGTAGTAGAACCCGCGCCGCGCCAGGAGCACCTCGTGGGTACCCTGCTCGACGATCGCGCCGTTGTTCATCACCAGGATCGTGTCGGCGTCGCGGATCGTCGACAGGCGGTGGGCGATCACGAACGTCGTCCGGCCGCGCATCAGGCGGGCCATCGCCCGCTGGATCAGGACCTCGGTCCTGGTGTCGACCGACGACGTGGCCTCGTCAAGGATGAGGATCTCGGGGTCGGCCAGGAAGGCCCGGGCGATCGTGAGCAGCTGCTTCTCGCCCGCCGACACGTTGCTCGCGTCGTCGTCGATGACGGTGTCGTAGCCCTCGGGGAGCGTGCGGGCGAAGTGGTCGACGTGGGCCGCTTTCGCAGCCGCCTGGATCTCCTCCTCCGTGGCCCCCTCGCAGCCGTACGCGATGTTCTCGCGGATCGTGCCGTGGAACAGCCACGTGTCCTGGAGGACCATGCCGAAGGTGCGGCGCAGGTCGTCGCGGCGCATGTCGCGGATGTCCGCCCCGTCCACGAGGATGCGGCCGCCGCTCACGTCGTAGAAGCGCATGAGCAGGTTCACGAGCGTGGTCTTGCCGGCGCCGGTCGGTCCCACGATCGCGATCGTGTGGCCCGGATCCGCCGCCAGGCTCAGGCTCTCGATGAGCGGCTTGTCCGGCTCGTAGCGGAAGGAGATGTCCTCCAGCGTGACCGCGCCCTGGGCCTCGCCGTGGATGACCGGCGCCACCGGGTCCGGGACTTCCTCCGCCTCATCGAGCAGCTCGAAGACGCGCTCCGCGGAGGCGACGGCCGATTGCATGACGTTCATGATGCTGGCCGTCTGGACGATCGGCATCGTGAACTGGCGGGTGTACTGGATGAACGCCGTGACGTCGCCGATCGTCATCTGGCCGGATGCCACCCGCACGCCACCGATCACGGCGATGGCCACGTAGTTGAGGTTGGCGATGAAGTTCATGGCCGGCTGGATGATCCCGGAGATGAACTGGGCGCGGTAGCTCGCCTGGTAGAGCCGCTCGTTCTCGACGTCGAACTTCTCGATCGCCTCGCGCTGCCGGCCGAACACCTTGACGATGCTGTGGCCGGTGTGCATCTCCTCGACATGGCCGTTGAGGTCGCCGGTGGACTCCCATTGCCTGGCGAACTGCACCTGCGAGCGACGGGCGATGAGGAGGGTGATGAAGACGGAGAGGGGAACCGTGAGCAGCGACACGATCGCCAGCTCCCAGCTGATCGTGAACATGACGACGAGCACGCCGATGATCGTGAACAGGGACGTGATCAGCTGGGTGAGGCTCTGCTGGAGCGTCTGGGAGATGTTGTCGATGTCGTTCGTGACGCGGCTCAGGATGTCGCCGCGCGGGTGGGAGTCGAAGTAGCGCAGCGGCAGCCGGCCCAGCTTGGTGTCGACCTGGGTGCGCATCCGGTAGACGGTCCGCTGCGTGACCCCGGCCATGATGTAGGACTGCATCCAGCTGAAGATCGAGCTCACGACGTAGGCGCCGATCAGGATCAGCAGGATGCCGCCAAGGGCGCCGAAGTCGATGCCGACGCCGGGCGTGATCTGCATGCCCGAAAGCATGTCGGCCACCTGGTGCATCTGCGGGTCGGCACTGCCGCGAAGGAACGCCTCCAGTTGGGCCTGCGTCGTGCCGGCCGGCACGACCTGGCCGAGCTGCTTGCCGACGGCTCCTTCGAACAGGAGGTTCATGGCGTTGCCAAGGATCTTCGGACCGGCGATCGCGAAGGCAACGCTGACGATGGCGAGGACCACCACCAGGACCAGCCGCGGTCGCTCCGGACGCAGCTCTCCGAGCAGGCGCCGCATCGAGCCGCGGAAGTTGTGGGGCTTCGCCGCCGGCATCGCCAGGGCACCCATCGGGCCATGGCCGCCGCCGGGCCCGAAGCCGCGCCCCCCGGCCGCAGGCCGCCGGGGCGCCCCGCCCCGCTCATCGGCGACCGGCCGGTGGCTGGCCGGCGCGGCCGCCCGTGGCGGCTCCGCCCTCGCCCGGATGGCCGCTGCCGCCGTCGGGACCGCGTGTGCCGGAGGGCCCGCTCATGCGACCTCCTCCTCGGTGACCTGGGAGAGGACGATCTCGCGGTAGGTCTCGCAGGTCTCCATGAGCTCGGCGTGCGTGCCGATGCCGACGACGCCCCCGTCCTCCATGACCACGATCCGGTCCGCGCTCATGATCGTGCCGACGCGCTGGGCGACGATCAGCACGGTCGCGTCCGCCGTCTCCCGGCGGAGCGCCGCCCGCAGCTGGGCGTCCGTGCGGAAGTCGAGCGCCGAGAAGCTGTCGTCGAAGATGTAGATCTCCGGCCGCTTCAGGATCGCCCGGGCGATTGCCAGGCGCTGGCGCTGGCCGCCGGAGACGTTGGTCCCGCCCTGGTCGATCGGAGAAGCCAGGCCCTCCGGCATCTCCTCGACGAAGGCCCGCGCCTGCGCGACCTCGAGGGCGTGCCACAGCTCGTCGTCGCTCGCGTCGGGGTCGCCGTAGCGGAGGTTGTCCGCCACGGTGCCACTGAACAGGAAGGCGCGCTGGGGGACGACGCCGATGTGCCTCCAGAGGTCGTCCCGGAGCATGTCGCGCACGTCGACGCCGTCGACGAGGACGCTGCCGCCAGTCGCGTCATAGAAGCGGGGCACCAGGTTGACGAGCGTGGACTTGCCACTGCCCGTCGAGCCGACGATCGCGGTGACCTCGCCCGGGCCGGCCGCGAAGCTGATCCCGCGCAGGACCGGGTCCTCCGCTCCCGGGTAGCCGAACTCGACGTCCCGGAACTCCACGTGGCCGCGGATCGCGGCCACGGGCGCGGGGACGTCCGGGTCCGCGACCGAGGGCTCCTTCGTGAGGACGGCCTGGATCCGCTCGGCCGAGACGGCCGCGCGGGGGACCATGACGAACATGATCACAGCCATCATCACGGACATCAGGATCTGCATGATGTACTGGAGGAACGCGGTCAGGTTGCCGATGGGCATGCCGCCGCTGTCGACGCGGAACGCGCCGAACCACATGATCGCCACGGCCGACAGGTTGAAGACCAGCATCAGGACCGGGATCATGAGCGCGAACAGCCGGTTGACGGAGAGCGCCGTCGACATGAGGTCGCGGCTCGCGTCGTCGAAGCGCTCCTCCTCGTGGCCGGTCCGCACGAAGGCCCGGATGACGCGGACGCCGGCCAGCGTCTCGCGCATGACGAGGTTGATGCGGTCGACCTTGACCTGCATCGCCCTGAACAGCGGGACGGCGCGCGACATCATCAGGGCGATGAACGACGCCCATGACCGGCAGGATCACGACGAGCAGGCCCGGACAGCGGCACGTCCTGGCGAAGGGCCATGATCACGCCGCCGATGGCCATCATCGGGGCCGCGATCATCATCGACAGCGCCAGCATCACGACCATCTGGACCTGCTGGACGTCGTTGGTGTTGCGGGTGATCAGCGAGGCCGTGCCGAACACGTTGATCTCCGTCTGGGAGAAGGACTCCACGGCCCGGAAGATCGTCGCTGCGGACGTCGCGCCCGAAGCCCATGGCGACGCGCGCCGAGGCATACACGGAGGCGATCGAGCGACGCCCAGGAGGAGGGTGACGACCAGCATCAGCCCGCCCGTCCGGAGGACGTAGTCGGTGTTGCCCCGGACGACGCCGTTGTTGATGATGTCCGCGTTCAGGTCCGGCAGGTAGAGGTTGGCGATCGCCTGGACCAGCTGAAGCGCAAGCACGACCAGGATCGCGGCGCGGTACGGCCGCAGGTGGGTGATGAGCAGCCGCGTCATTGGCGAAGTCTCGGTGGCGCCCTGCGCGGGCTCTCGATGGACATCAGGCGAGCTCCCGCGCCGTGCCGTCGGCGATGATCGACAGGAGCCTCGCGGCCTCCCGCCGGTCCTCCTCCGACAACGCGCTGAGCACGCTCACGAGGTGGCCGCCCAGGGCAGCCCGGAACTCGCGCTCGCGGCGCCGGCCTTCATCGGTGAGGTACACGCGGGTGATCCGCTGGTCGACCGGGTCGAGGCTGCGCACGATCGTCCCGCCCCGCTCCATGCGCCGGAGCATCGTGCTCACCGTCGGCGCCGAGCGCTGGAGCGTCGCGGCCAGATCGCGCTGGCTGACGCCGTCGTGCCCGGCGAGGATCCGGAGGCACATCGCCTGGCCGGGATGGCCTCCCTCGACCGAAGCGATGCGGTGCAGGAGCTGGCCCTGGAGCCGGAACGTGCGCATGAGGGCCGCGAAGACCTGGGTGAGCAGTGGATCCACGCCGTTCAGCACCGGGGGGAACGCAGCGTCGCCGAGCGGATGGTCGCCGTGGGGCGCGTCGACGCCACCTGGTCCGGCAGGGCGATCGGCGCCGATGGGATGGTCCGCCCGGGCAACGGGCGGCGCTCGCGTGTAACTCGTTCACGGCCGGAAACGATATGCCGACGAACCATTCGCTGTCAAATCATTAGCTGGCGAAGGACCGGCCGCGAGGCGGCCCGGAAGCGCCCGGAGCGATGGGCCTCTGACGATTCCCGGGCCCGTGTCGACCTGCGCAGACGGCCCGCCAGTCTCACCCCCAATGGCCCGTCGCCTCGTGTCGATCGGCACAAGCCTCCAGAGCCGGCTGGCGGCGACAGTCGATCCGTGCACATGACGCGTCCCGATCCCCTATGGAGTACCCGTGTCTGACCCCGCGCCGCCCGGCGGCCGGCCGCGGCCGTGCCGCCCGCGGCCGCTCGCCGCCCCGCCACTGCATCGTCCTCGTCAAGCAGGTCCCGGACGTCTCCAACATCCCGGAAGACGCCTGGGACCGCGACAAGGGCACGCTCCGGCGCGCATGCTGGAAAGCGTCCTCGATCCGCTCGACCTCCACGCCCTGACCTTCGCGAAGCGCATCACCGACGCCGACCCGGCGGCGAAGACCGTCTACCTGACGATGGGTCCGCCCCAGGCCCGCGACGTCCTCGTCGACTGCCTCTCGCGCGCACCCGGCGAAGCGATCCTGCTGACCGACCGCGTCGATGGGCGGCGCCGACACGTGGGCGACCGCCTACTCGCTGGCCATGCGCCATCCGGCGCATCGAGCGGGAGCTCTTCGACGGCAGCCGCGACTACGTCATCGTGACCGGCATGCAGTCGGTCGACGGCGACACGGCGCAGGTCCCGCCGCAGATCGCCGAGGACCTCGGCATCGAGCAGGTGGCCTACGCCCAGGACGTTGACACCGCGCCCGACTCACGGTCCGGCGCATCGGCGCCGAGGGGACCGAGGACGTCCGGCCGCTGCGGTACCCGGCGCTCGTCACCGTCACCGCCTGCACGGACCCGCTGTACCGCGGCTTCGCGCGGGCCCGCGAGGCCGGGCGCGGACGATCCGCGAGTGGAGCGCCGCCGACGTCGGCCGGCGCGGACCAGGATCGGCCTCAAGGGCTCCCGGACACAGGTCTACCGGATCTTCTCGCCCACCGAGGACAGCGAAAGACCTGCGAGATTCGTCGCGACCCCGCCGAGCTGATCCAGCAGGTCAAGGCGAGGTACGCCTCGCCGGCGGCGGCCCAGCCGCCGCACGAGGAGGGCGCCTACGTCCTGGACGGCAAGGCGCCGACCTACACGGCGAGTTCTGGGTCCTGGCCGAGCGCGAGGGCGACGGCATCAGGTCCGTTTCGTTCGAGCTGCTGGGCAAGGCCCGCGAGCTGGCGGCCTGCCTCGGCGAGAAGGTCGGCGTGGTCCTGCCGTGCCCGCCGGCGACCTGCCGGCCGAGCTGATCGCGCACGGCGCGGACGTCGTCTACGCGATCGAGCACCCGCTCCTCGCGATCTCCCGCATGCCATGGAAGAAGGCGATCACCGAGCTCGTCCGCGAGTTCCGGCCGCAGGTGATGCTGTTCGGCGCGACGCCGATGGGCCGCGAGCTGGCGCCGCGCGTCGCGTACGCGTGCGACTCGGGACTTACCGCCGACTGCACCAAGCTCGAGATCGGCGACTACACGAAGGGCGCCAGTCAAGCTGGTCGCCATCCTCAAGCAGACCGGCCGGCCCTCGGCGGCAACATCATGGCCACGATCATGACCAAGGATTCGCCGACCCAGATGGCGACCGTTCGGCCCGGGGTCTTCAAGGTGCCGCCGCGCGACGACGGGCGCCAGGGCGAGATCGTCGACGGGCGCCGACCCTCGACGAGGGTGACATCGGCGCTCGAGTCTCGCTGGTCGAGTCGTTCGCCTCGAAGGTCTCCATCCGCGACGCCAAGATCATCGTCGCCGGCGGTCATGGCTTCCGGTCGCGGCGCGACTTCGAGCGTTCCTCGCCCCGCTGGCCGAGGGCTCGAGCGCGTCCTCGGGGCCAGGCGAAGGTCGCCGCGTCCGAGATGGCGGTCGAGGACGGCTACACGACCACGACTACCAGGTCGGCCAGACCGGGCAGACCGTGCGCCCAAGCTGTACGTCGCGGTCGGGATCTCGGGCGCCGTGCAGCACATCTCCGGCATGCAGATGTCCGAGACCGTGGTGGCGATCAACAAGGACCCGCGCGCCCGGATCTTCAATTACGCCGACTTCGGCATCGTCGGGGATTCGAGGTGATCGTCCCGAGCTCGTCCGGGCGATACAGGAGGCATAAGGTGGACCGCATTGACGTCCTGGTCGTCGGCGCCGGCCCGGCCGGCCTCACGGCCGCCATCCGCGTCCGCAGCGGCCGCGGCCGCCGGGCGCGAGCGTCCGTCATCGTGATCGACAAGGCGCCCGCGAGCGGCAACCACAACCTGTCCGGCGCGCGTTCGAGCCGGCCTGCCTCGAGGAACTGGTGCCCGGCTGGCAGAAGAAGCGCCTCCCTGACCGAGCTGGTTCCCGTCGAACGCGACGAGATGTACTTCCTGCTGCAGCGGGCGCCTACCGCATCCCCGCTGGTCGTGCCGCAGCGGATGCACCACACCGGCGACGTCGCGGTGTCGCTCTCGCGCCTCGTGGCGTTCCTCGTCGGAGGCCGGAACGCCGGTGTGGAGGTCTACCGCGGGTACTCGGCGCGCGAACTGCTCGTCGAGGACGGCGCGCGTCCGGGGCGTCCGCCTGGCCGAGGTCGGGCTCGACCGGGACGGCCCTCCGAAGGCCAACCACCGTCCCGGCCGAGGAGGTCCGCGCCCGGGTGACGGTGCTCGCGGACGGCACGCACGGCGTCCTGTCGACCCAGTTCGCCGAGCAGTTCGGGGCCGGGGTGAACCGCAGGTCTATTCGCTCGGGCATCAAGGCGGTCGTCCAGTTCCCCGGGGAGAACCCGTTCGGGAACAACCGGGTCGTGCACACGCTGGGCTACCCGGTCCGAGGGCGTCTTCGGCGGCGGCTTCATGTACAGCCTGGGCGAGAAGCCGCGGCGGTGGGCCTGATCCTGGGCCTGGACTGGAGGTACGGCGACCTCAACCCGCAGCGCGAGTTCGAGACATTCCGGTCGCACCCGTTCATCGCCGGCTGCTGGCGGGCTCGGTGACGGTCGCCACCGGCGCAAAGACGATCCCCGAGGGCGGCTATCTTCGCGCTCGGCCGCTGTCAGCGCCGGGCGCCTGGTCGTGGGCGACGGCGCCGGCTTCGTCAACATGGAGAAGATCAAGGGCATCCATTACGCGATCCGCTCGGGCATGGCGCCGCCGAGACCGCCGCGAGGCACTCGCGCCGGCGCGAAGGGGCGCCGGGCCGCTCGCTCGTACCGCGCAACGCCTGGAGGAGCGCGGCATCCTCGCCGGACTTCGCCATGCCCGGAACTACCGCCAGAGTTTCCGCTGGGGCCTCTACACCGGCACGCCGCTCTCGCTGATCCAGGACCGGCTGCCGGGGCGCCTGCGGATGGCAGGACGGACCGGGCACGAAAACGGGCGCGCGGCTCGGCCGAAGGACCGGGCCGGATGGACGGCGCGACGTTCGTCGGCCTCACCGGAACCCACCACCGCGAGGACGAGCCGTCCCACGTGACCATCCTGGACCCGCAGCACTGCGTCTCCTGCGGCGAGAAGTTCGCCTGGGCGTGCACGCACTTCTGCCCCGGCCAGGTCTACCGCCGGGACGGCGCGAAGATCGTGCTCAGCCCCTCGAACTGCCTCCACTGCATGACCTGCGCGGTGAAGTGCCCGATTGAGAACATCCGATGGGTGCCGCCGGAGGGCGGCGAGGGCCCCCGCTTCAAGCAGATGTAGGCGCGACAATCGAGCGGCCTGCAGGCGGGCGTTCGGAGGCGCCTCGCGCGGGCAGCGCTCGCGCGTCGAGCGCGCCCCTCGCGCGAGCGGGCGCGTCGGGGTCGAGCCCGACGAACCCGACAGCCCGGGCGCGGTCCTGCCCGTCCCGGCGGCCCCGCCCTTCTCGTCGGGTCCGGCGCGCGGCCCGCCGTCAGACGTGGGCCGCCGGAGCCTTCCCTGGGTGTTCGAAGCGCATCGCGCCGCCGTGCGGCCACATCGTGGTCTCGTGCCCATCGTCCCAGAGGACGCGGAGATGGGTGCCCGAGGGCGACTCGATGACCTCGAGGACCTTGCCCTCGCGTGGAGGCGTGCCCGCCTTCTGCGACTCGACGATGATCCGGTCACCAACGCTTGCGTCCATGGCTGACCTCCGTGCACCACCATCATGCACGCGGCGTCGCTGCCGGTGAGCTGCCCGAGGTCACAATCGCGGCCGGTGTCGTCCGGGCCGACCAAATCGGGCGCGGTGCCGCCGCGCCCCAATGCCGGGCGTCGCCCGGTCGGCGACCCACGTCGCGGCCCGCCATGCCCCAGGCACCCGGGCGATCCCTCTGGACGCAGGGATACCGCGACGCGGCCGGAGGCGGATGGCGCCTGGACGCCGGCCGCTCCCCGTCCGCGAGCGCGTCAGCCGCCGGCAACGGCGGGCAGCACGTGGACGACCGAATTCGGGCCGACGGGCGTATCGAGGGAGGCCGTCCGCCCGTCAACGTAGACGTTGATGAAGGCGCGGATGGCCGGGCCGGCCTCGCACACGCGATCGCGGAGCCCGGGCCACCGGGCATCGAGATCGTCGATGACCTCGGCCACGGTGGCGCCGATCACCTGCACGTGGCGCTCGGCGCCCGGGAACAGGACGACCAGCGATCCCGGGAGCACCACGCGCGCCATCAGCCGGGCCCCGCGGCCATGCCGGGGGCCACGCAGCTCACGCCGGGGGCGCTCACTCCTCCACCAGCGCCGTGGCAACGGAATGGATGGGCGGCAGCAGGTCGGCCACGCGCAGCCAGGCGGCGCCCTCGTCGGAACTGGCGAAGACCTGGCCGGTGCCGGTGCCGAAGTAGATCCCGAACGGATCCAGGGCGTCGGCGGCCATCGCATCGCGGAGCACGCCCACGTAGGCATCCTCCTGGGGCAGGCCGGCTGCGGAGCGCCGTCCAGTTGGCTCCCCCATCGCGCGTCCGCCACACCGCCAGCCGGCCGTCCGGGACGTAGCGACCCTTGTCCGCGCCGTTGAGCGGGATCGTGAAGACGGTCTCCGGGTCCCGCGGGTGCGCCACGATGGGGAAGCCGAACGTCGACGGGAGTCCTCCGTCCAGCCAGGCCCAGGTTCGGCCGGCGTCGTCGCTCCGGTACGTGCCGAAGTGGTTCTGCTGGTACAGCCGCTCCGGCACACCCGGCGCAAGCACCATCTTGTGGACGCAGAAGCCGGTCTCCGGGTACGGCTCGGGCATGTAGTCGGCTCGCAGGCCGCGGTTGCGGGCCTCCCAGGTGGCGCCGCCATCCTCGGTGGCGAAGCAGCCGACGGCCGAGATGGCCACCCACATCCGCCGCCGGTCCTCGGGATGGGCCAGGATCGTATGGCAGATCAGGCCTCCTGCGCCCGGCTGCCAGGTCGGGCCGACTCGGGTGGGCGGTGAGGCTCTCGACGTGCTGCCACGTGGCTCCGCCATCGTCGGAACGGAAGAGCCCCGCCGGCTCGA
>CAWGEL010000015.1:0-26812 GCA_963821595.1 uncultured Chloroflexia bacterium
CGCTGGACATCCAGCTGCTCTCTCCGACCGGCGCGGTCCTCGACCGGCTCCCCAGGTAGGGCCGCGCGGCGGCGGCAACGGTCATCGTGGAGATCGACGAGGCGGCTGCAGTCCGGCCGGACGGCGCGTCCTCCTGGTCGGATACGGCAGCACGCTGCGCTCCGACGACGGAGTCGGGTGGCGGGCGGCCGCGATGGCGGGCGAGGACCCGCGGTTCGCGGGCGTCGACGTCCATGCCCTCCACCAGCTGGGGCCGGAGCTGGCCCTCGACATCAGCGGTGCCAGCCTGGCGATCTTCGTCGACGCGGACGTGACCGCAGCGCCGGGGACGGTCACGGTGCGCCGCGTCGAGGCCTCGGCCGGGGCGACGGCGACATCGCATCACGTGGACGCGGGCACGCTCCTGGCCATGGCCGGGGACCTCTTCGGCTCCGCGCCGCCGGCCTGGTCCATCGGCGTCGGCGTCGCCTCCCTGGACGTCGGCGAAGGCCTGTCGCCGGCGGTGGAGGCCGCGCTCCCGGTCGTCCTGGCGGCCGCCGTGGACCTCCTCGGCCGGGACGAAGAGCCGGCCTGACCTTCGGGTCCCACTCCCCCTTTCCGACCCCTTTCCCGACCGCCCCCCACCCGACCTCCTTGCCCGCCAGGGGTACACTCCCCTCCCGGTCGGTCGGGCGCGTCCCGGGACGGCGCGCCGCGACGGGTGCGAGAGGTCGAGCAGATGGCGCGATCGATGTGGCGGGGGGCGATCCAGTTCGGGCTCGTGACGATCCCCGTGCGCCTCTACCTGGCCACGGACGCCCACGGGATCTCGTTCAACATGCTCCATGCGTCGTGCCTGAACCGCATCCAGATGAAGACGTACTGCCCGCACGACGACGAGGTGATCTCGCGCGGTGACACGGTCAAGGGCTACGAGTACGCCAAGGGCCAGTACGTCGTGATCACCGACGAGGACCTGGCCAGCGTTCCCCTCAAGACCGTCCGCTCGATCGAGATCGAGAAGTTCGTGCCGGCGACGCCGGCCGACGGCGAGGCCGTCCGCTTCGTCAAGCAGGCCTACTACGTCGAGCCGGAGGCGATCGGGAAGAAAGCGTACGCGCTGCTGCGCGAGGTGCTCCAGGAGCAGGGGCTGGCGGCCGTCTGCAAGGTCGTGATCAAGGACCGCGAGGCGCTGGCCGCCCTCAACCCGCACGGCCCGGCACTGGTCCTCGAGACGCTGCACTGGCCGGACGAGATCCGGGCGATCGACGAGCTGGACATCCCCGCCGACGACGTCGAGGTGAAGCCGGCCGAACGGAAGATGGCGGAGCAGCTCATCTCGGCCATGACCGGCGAGTTCGACCCGGCCGAGTACACCGACGAATACCGGGCCGCGCTCGAGCAGGTGATCGAGGCGAAGGTCGAGGGCCGCGAGGTCGTGGAGCCGGCCGAGGCGCCCGCGGGCGGCCAGCTGGTCGACCTGATGGCCGCCCTCGAGGCGAGCGTTGCCGCCGCCCGGGCCGCTCGCGAGGAGGCGCCGGCCGCGCCGGCCGAGCAGGCGCCGGCGGCGCGTCGCCGGAAGGCCGCGGCGCCGGTGCGGCGCTGCGGTGCCGGCCCAGGCTGACGGCGACGCCGAGGACGACGAGGCGGTCGCGCCGCGCAGGGCCGCCCGCCGCAAGTCCGCCTGACGCTGACGCGCAGCGCAGCGGCGACCACGGCCGGACCTCGCGACCCGAAGCGGCGAGGCGCGCCGCCTCGCGCGCATCATGTCGACATGACCGAGGACGGCCGGGGCGATCGCCTGCCCCTCCAGTTCGGGCCGCGCCCCGGACGCCTGCCGGAGCGCGTGACGCCGATGCGCCCGACGGAGGGCGACGGGCCGTTCGATGACCCCGGCTACTTCTTCGAGCCGTGGTGGCCCGGGATCCGCGCGTTCGTGTACGTCGAGCACGGCAACGTCCGCCTCCACGCCGAGTCCCTGGCCGACCCACGCCGGCCTTCCCCGAGCTCGCGGAGCTTCCGGACATGCTGGAGCGCGACGGTGTGGTGCTCGACGCCACGCTCCTCGTCCTGGATCCGGCCGGCCGACCGGATCCCGCCCTGCTGAACCGCCGGATGGAGGGGTCGCCGCCGGTGGGCCGCCCGCACGGCAGCGCGGCCCTCGTGGCCGAGGACCTCCTCTACGCCGACGGCGAACTCGATGGCCGGGCGGCCGTTCGGCGAGCGACGCGGCGAGCTTGCGGCCCTGATGCGGGCGCGGCCATGGTGCCTGCCCGGCCGAGGATTCGTCGGCGACGGCCTCGCCGTGGCGACGGCGCTCGGCCGGATGGGCTTTCGCGCGCTCTCTGCCCGCCGCCTCGATGCGAAGCTGCGGCGCGGCGCGGCCGGCGACGCCTGGTACCGCGTCCCGGTCGCCGCGGCCGAGCGGCAGCTGCCGCCGTTCCTGGCGGTCGTTCGCAAGCTGCCCCTCTAGGCGGCCGGGCCGGCAGGCGAGCAGGGCGAGCGCCATGCCCCTCGAGCGGTACCGCGCCAAGCGCGACTTCGGGGCGACGCCGGAGCCGGAGCCGGTCGGGGCCTCCGGACGCCACGATCTCACGGCCCCCGGCGGCTGCGGGCGGTTCGTGGTCCACATGCACCGCGCGCGGCGGCTGCACTGGGACCTCCGCCTGGAGATCGACGGCGTGCTCGTCTCGTGGGCCGTGCCGAAGGGACCGTCGCTCGACCCGGACGTCAAGCGGGCGGCGATCCGCACCGAGGATCACCCGCTCGACTACCTCGACTTCGAGGGCGTCATCCCCGGCGGACAGTACGGTGCCGGAGACTCCATCTGCTGGGACTGGGGCACGTTCGCGCCGGAGGCCACGTGGGATCCGGCAGCTGCCCTGCTCGAAGGCGAGCTCAAGCTGCGCCTCGTCGGCGAGAAGCTGCGCGGTCGCTTCACGATCGTCCGGACCGGCGGACGCGAGAACGATTGGGGGCGGTCGAACCGGGAGCGGCCGAAGCGGGACCGGTCGAAGCGGGACCGGGCCGCCGCGGCGCCCGCGGCCGACGACGAGGGCGCGGGCGAGGCGTGGCTCCTGATCGCCAAGCGCGCCGGCGACACCACCGAGGCCGGCGATCCGGTCGCCGGCTGGAATGCCACCGACCATCCGGCGTCGGTCAAGACCGGCCGGACCAGCGACGAGGTCGCCGCGGGCGTGCCGCCCCGCTTCGAGCATCCGGCCCCGGCGCCGCTGCCGTCGCTCGACCTGCCGGGAAGCATCGTCCGGGCCCAGCCGACGACACTCGCGCCCATGCTCGCGACCCCGGGCAGCGCCCCGTTCGACAGCGACGACTGGCTGTTCGAACCGAAATGGGACGGCTACCGGACGCTGGCGGTGGTCTCCGCCGGACGCGTTCGCCTGCTGACGCGGAACGGCAACGACGCGGGCCGCTACTTCCCGGAGCTGGCCGGCCCGCCGACCTGGCTGATGGCGCCGGAAGCGATCGTGGACGGCGAGGTCGTCGCATTCGACGCTGAAGGGCGGCCCGACTTCTCGCTGCTCCAGGGTCGCCTCGGTGCCGGGTTCGGCCCGGGCGACGGCCCGGGGCCCGAGGCCCGGGCGGCCGGCCAGGCCGCGCCCCTCGCATTCATGGCGTTCGACCTCCCCTGGTGCGCCGGGCGCTCGCTGCTCGAGGTGCCGCTCGAGGATCGCAAGGCCCTGCTGCGGCTCGTCCTGCGCGACGGACCCGGGGTTCGCTTCGGCGGTCACGTGGCGCGGGACGGGGTCGCGTTCTTCGAAGCCGCCGCCACCCGCGGCCTGGAAGGCGCCATGGCGAAGCACCGCCGCAGCCGCTACGAGCCGGGGCGCCGGTCGCCGGCATGGCTGAAGCTGAAGATCCGGCCGACGCAGGAGCTCATCGTGGGCGGCTGGGCGCCGGGCGAAGGCTCCCACCGCGACCTGGGGGCCGTGCTGGTCGGCGTCATGGACGGCGGCCGACTCCGCTTCGCCGGCCGTGTCGGCAGCGGCATCTCCGCGGCGATGCGCACCCGGCTCCGGCGCGAGCTGGACGCGCGGGCCCGGTCCACGCCGCCGTTCGAGGAGCCGCCGGGCGGCCTGCCGGATTCCGGGCGCGGCCCGGACCTCCACTGGGTCGAACCGGTCGTCGTGATCCGCGCCGAGATCGGCGGCTGGACCCGCGATGGCCTCGTCCGCCAGGCGACGTTCACCGACCTTGCGCCTGACGTCGAGCCCGCCGGCGTCGAGCGCCAGGATGCCGTCGGTCCTGCTGCCGCGGAGCGAGCGCTGGCGAAGGCGGGCCGGGCGAAGGATGGGACCGCCCGGGCAGGGACAGCGGCGGTCGCCCGGGCCGCGGTCAAGGCGCCACCCCCACCGGCTCCCTCGCCGGCGCCGGAGCCACCGACCGTCGCGCCGGTCGAGGCCGGCGAGCTCGCCGCCCTGGCCGCGCTCCCGCCGGCGGGCGGGACCTGGCAGATCGCCGGCCGGGCGCTCGCGCTCACCAACCTCGACAAGCCGCTGGCAGCGTCAGCATCCGATGACGGTCAGCCGCCACTCACGAAGCGAGACCTGATCCGCTACATGGTGGAGATCGGGCCGGTCCTGCTCCCCCACCTCGCCGATCGCGCGCTGAACCTCCAGCGCTTCCCGGACGGCGTGGACCGGCCCGGGTTCTGGGCCAAGAACCTGCCGGCCGGGACGCCTGCCTGGGTGGATCGGTGGTCCGAGCCGAGCCCGGGCCACCGGGCGGCGAACGTGCACGCGCTGGCGCCGGACGTCGCCAGCCTGGCCTGGCTCGGCAACCTCGCGGCGATCGAGGTCCACCCGTGGACGTCGTTCGTCACCGCGCCGTTCGAGCCGCGCTGGGCGCTGGTCGACATCGACCCCGGCGAGCGGACGACCTGGGACGAGACGCTGGCGCTCGCGCGGCTGTTCCGGCGGGCGCTCGACCACCTCGGCGTGGTCGGCGCACCGAAGGTCACCGGCAAGCGCGGGATCCAGGTCTTCGTGCCGATCCGCGCCGGCTACACCTTCGAGGAGACGAGGGCCTGGGTGGAGCAGGTCAGCCGGGCGGTCGGGGCCGCGGTGCCGGACCTGGTGAGCTGGGAATGGTCGAAGGGCCGCCGTGACGGCCGGGCCCGGCTCGACTTCACTCAGAACTGGGGCAATCGGACCCTGGTCGCGCCGTATTCGCCGCGGCCCGCGCCCGGCCTGCCGGTCTCGGCGCCGATCACCTGGGACGAGCTGGAGGACCCCGCGCTGCGCCCCGATCGCTGGACCATCCGCACGATGCTGCCCCGGGTCGCCGCCCTCGGCGACCTCTTCAAGGCCGCGCTCGGCCCCGGCCAGGACCTGCCCCGGCTCTGACGGCCGGCGGTGCGCGCGGGCAACCGCTGCACGGCGGTTCACGCGCCGCGACGCACGCGCCGCGCGAACCGCCGGCCCGCTCCCGGGAAGCTCGGCCCCCGGCGCCCTGACCACCGGCCCTGCCCGGCGGTCGCAACCGAACCGCAACATGGGGCCATGAACGAATCCGTTGCGCTCGTGGCTGGCCTGAATACGTCATGGTTCGCCTCGGGCCTCAAGGCGGAGGCCCTGACGCGACTCGCTGAGCTCGGCCGCAAGTTCACCGCGGAACCGGGCACGGAGGTGTTCCACGAGGGGGAACCCAGCGACACGTTCGGCATCATCACGAAGGGCCGGATCGCGCTGAGGACGCTGGTCCCCGAGCGCGGGGACATCACGATCCTGACCGTGGAGCCGGGCGACGTGTACCAGTGGTCCGCGCTCGTGCCGCCCTACCGCGCCACGTCGACCGGGATCGCGATCGAGCCAGTTGAGGCGATCGTCTTCAACGGGATGGACCTCCGAGCGGCCATGCGCGAGGACTGCGACCTCGCCGCCGCCCTCTACCCGCGGCTGCTGGTGGCGGTTGCCCGCAGACTCAACGCGACGCGCCTGCAGCTGCTGGATCTCTTCGCGAGCGAGAGGGCGGCGCAGTGGTGAGGGTGAGCATGGCCCCCGGCCGGCCGGGCCGCCCCGTCGACGAGGGGCCCGGGTTCCTGGCTCGCGGCGACCTCCAGGTCCTCCTCGACCTCCTTCGCGAGGACGGCCGCACGATCATCGGCCCGACCGTGGCGGACGGCGCCATCGTCTACGACGAGATCACGTCGGTCGAAGACCTGCCGCGCGGCGTCGGCGACGAGCAGGCGCCGGGCCGCTACCGGCTGCGCACCCGCAACGACCAGCGCCTCTTCGGCTACGTCGTCGGGCCCCTCGCGTTCAAGCGCTGGCTGTTCCCCTCCAACGTGCCGATCACCACGGCGTCGAAGGACGGCCATCTCTCGACGTTCGAGCCGGTGGCGACGGAGCCGCCGAAGCTCGCCTTCCTGGGCGCGCGGGCGTGCGAGCTCGCCGCCATCGGCGTCCAGGATCGCGTCCTGTCCGGCGCCGCCTTCACCGACCCGGACTACGCCGCCCGCCGCAGCAACGTCCTGATCGTGGCGGTCCAGTGCACGCTTGCCGCGAGCACCTGCTTCTGCACGTCGATGGGGACCGGCCCGGAGCTGGACGGTGGCTACGACCTTGCCCTGACCGAGCTCGAGAACGGCTTCCTGGTCGACGCCGGCAGCCGCGCCGGCCGCGACATCCTGGACGGCCTGCCCGTCCGCGCCGCCACGGCGGCCGAACAGTACGGAGCGGCGGCGACCGTCGCGGCCGTGCGGGCCCGGATCGGCGACCCGGTCGCCGCCACCGGCCTCCACGAGCGCCTGCTCGGGCAGCTCGACAACCCGCGCTGGGCCCAGGTGGCCGAGCGCTGCATCACCTGCGGGAACTGCACGCTCGCCTGCCCGACGTGCTTCTGCACCACGCTGACCCAGACGACGGACCTGACCGGCACGAACGCGGTCACGAACCGGATCTGGGACAGCTGCTTCAGCCCCGGCTTCGCCAAGGTGGCCGGCGGCAGCTTCCGCTCGCGACCGCGCGACCGGTACCGGCAGTGGCTGACCCACAAGTTCGCGACCTGGTGGGAGCAGTTCGGCCAGTCCGGCTGCGTCGGCTGTGGCCGCTGCATCACCTGGTGCCCCGTCGCGATCGACGTCCGCGACGAGCTCAACGCCATCGCCCCGGCCGTTCCCCTCTCGCCGGAGGCGCCGGTCGTGGAGCCGGTGGCTGCCGCGCCCAACGAGTTCGTGCCGGCCCGGGTGGTCGCCACCAAGCAGGAGACCGTCGACACCACCACGCTGACGCTCACCGGCACGGACCCGGCGTTCAGCCACGGCAACACCGGCCAGTTCGCGATGGTCGGCCTGCCCGGCTTCCCGCCGCTGCCGATCTCGATCAGCCGGTTCCTGCCCGACGGCATCGAGCTGACCATCCGGGGGGCCGGCCCGGCCACCCGGGCGATGTGCGCGCTCCAGCCCGGCGACACGCTGGGCCTGCGCGGACCGCTCGGCAACAACTGGCCGCTGGAGCGGGCGGTGGGCCGTGACCTCGTGATCGTCACCGGCGGCATCGGCCTCGCGCCGCTGCGGCCGGTGCTGCACGCGATCGTCGGCGACCGCCGCAAGTTCGGCGACGTCAAGCTCTTCTACGGCGCGCGAACTCCGGCCGACCTCGTCTACCGCGACGAGCTGGAGCGCTGGGGCAAGCGGGACGGCATCGACGTCTCGCTGACCGTCGACCGGTCGGGCCCCGAGTGGACGGGCCGCGTCGGCGTCGTGACCCACCTCTTCGACCAGGCGGCCTGGGAAGGCTCGAACATGATCGCCTTCGTCTGCGGGCCGGAGCGAATGATGCAGGTCACCTCGACCACGCTGGCCGGCCGCGGCGTCCCGCCGTATCGCATCTACGTCACGCTCGAGCGCCACATGGAGTGCGGGATCGGCCTCTGTGGCCACTGCCAGATGGGCAAGTACTTCGTGTGCCGTGACGGGCCGGTCTTCTCGATCGCCCAGCTCGGCGACACCTTCGGCCGGGAGGGCATCTGATGACGCACTCGCCCGTGGCCGCGCGACCGCGCGTCGGCGTCGTCAAGTTCGCCTCGTGCGACGGCTGCCAGCTGACCCTCCTCGACCTCGAGGACCAGCTGCTGTCGGTCGTGGAGCACTTCGAGATCATCGATTTCCCCGAGGCCACCTCGGCCCGTTCGGCCGGCCCGTACGACGTCCTGTTCGTCGAGGGCTCGGTCTCCGAACCCGCCCACTTGGAGCGGATCGCCGACCTGCGCCGCCGGACCCGGCACCTCGTGACGATCGGCGCCTGCGCCACCGCCGGCGGCATCCAGGCGCTCCGGAACTGGGCCGACCACGACACGTTCCGGGCGGCGGTGTACCCGCACCCGGAGTACGTGGAGTCGCTCGCCCGGTCCACTCCGATCTCCGAGCACGTCCAGGTCGACGCCGAGCTGCGCGGCTGCCCGATCGACCCGGGCCAGCTCGTGGAGCTGCTGACGGCGTTGACGACCGGCCGGCGGCCCCAGCTGCGCGACGAATCGGTCTGCATGGAGTGCAAGCGGCGCGGCGTCGTCTGCGTGATGGTCAGCAAGGGGATCCCCTGCCTGGGCCAGGTAACCCAGACGGGCTGCGGCGCCATCTGCCCGCGGTTCGGCCGGGGCTGCTACGGCTGCTTCGGTCCCCGGGAGCAGGCCAACGCGGCGGGGCTCTCGCGCCACCTCCAGCTTGCGGCGGACCGGCCCCGCGAGGAGGTGGGCCGGCTCTTCGCCGGGTTCACGGCCTTCTCGGAGCCCTTCCGGAGCATGGTCACGGAGCTGGGCGGCGCGCGGACGGGTCGATCCGAGGCCAAGGCTGAGCCGGCCCCGCAGGGCCAGGGAGGCAAGGCATGAGCGGCGCAGCCACGACACCGGCCGCCGGCGAGGAGCGCCGGTTCGAGGTCGGCGAGCTGACCCGCGTCGAGGGCGAGGGCTCGCTCCGGCTCCGGGTCCGGGACGGCAAGGTGCTCGAGGCCCGCTTCGGCATCTTCGAGACGCCGCGGTACTTCGAACAGCTGGTGGTGGGCCGCACGCCGGACGAGGTCATCGACATCGTCGCCCGCATCTGCGGCATCTGCCCGGTCGCCTACCAGATGAGTGCCGTCCACGCCTTCGAGGACCTGTTCGGCATCCGCATCGACCCATCGGTGCGCGCCCTCCGGCGACTGTTCTACTGTGGCGAGTGGATCGAGAGCCACGCCCTCCACATCTACCTGCTCCACGCACCGGACTTCCTTGGCTACGAGAGCGCGATCGCGATGGCCGCCGACCACCGGCCAGCCGTCGAGAAGGCGCTCCGGATGAAGAAGGCCGGCAACGATCTCGTCACGATCCTGGGCGGCCGGCCCATCCATCCCGTCAGCGTTCGGGTGGGCGGCTGGAGCCGCGTCCCGCGCACCGCCGAGCTCATGGCCCATCGCGCGGCCCTCGCCGAGGGCCTCGAGCTGGCTCGCGAGACGGTGGCGTTCGCGGCATCCCTGCCGATCCCACGGTTCGAGCGGGAGATCAGGCTGGTCAGCCTGCGCCACCCGTCCGAGTACCCGTTCAACGACGGGCGGATCGTCAGCTCGGACGGCACGGACGTCGCCCCGTCGGCCTGGCGCGACGCCTTCGAGGAGTCCCAGGTCGAGCACTCGAACGCACTCCACGCCCACGTTCGAAGCGGCAAGGGCGCCTACCTGGTCGGCCCCGCCGCCCGCGTGACGCTTGCCGCCGACCAGCTGCATCCCATCGCCCGGGAGGCGCTGGCCGCGACGGGCCTGGCCGGCCAGGTCCGGACGAACGTCTACGCCTCGATCGTCGCCCGGGCGGTGGAGCTCACCCACGCGTTCGCGGAGGCGATCGACATCATCGACGCCTACCGGCCGCCGGCCGAGCCGCGCGTCGCCTGGTCCTCGAGGCCGGGTGTCGCCGCCTGGGCCACCGAGGCTCCGCGGGGCCTCCTCTTCCACCGCTACGAGGTGGACGAGGCCGGGCGGATCCGCGGCGCCCAGATCGTCCCGCCCACGGCCCAGAACCAGGACGCCATCGAGGCGGACCTGGTGGTCGCCGCGAAGGGCGTGCTCGACCTGACCCACGCGGCGGCGACGATCCGGCTCGAGCAGATGATCCGCAGCTATGACCCGTGCATCAGCTGCGCGACCCACTTCCTGGACCTCACCATCGAGGAGGCGTAGCGGCGGCCCGGGCTGCGGCGGCCATGGGCTGCGGCCGCCCAGCCGGATCGTGAGCGAGCGGAGCGTCCCACCGACCACGCGCGTCCCGGCAGTCGTGCGCGTCCCACCGTTGGTGCGCGTCCCAGCAGTCACGCGCGTCCCGGTCCTGGTCTGCGGCGAGCGGGAGCGCGGCGACGACGCAGCCGGCCCGGCCGCGATCGCCCTGCTGCCCGACGACGTGCGAGCCGCCGCGGAGATCGTCGAAGTCGGCCAGCTCGACCTGCTCGCCCTGCTCGAGCTGCCGGCCGGCCGCGCGGCCGTCGTGGTGGACGCGGTCGCCGGCATCACTCCGGGCGAGGTCTGGGTCCGGCCGCTGTCGAACCTCGCAGATCGGGCAACGGGGCGGGCCGGGGCCGCCGGGTCGCCCGAGCCACGCTCGTCGCACGAGCTGCCGCTGGACCAGGTCCTGGGCCTCGCGGCGACCCTCCGCGACGGGCCGCCGGCAGGCACGTTCGTCGGCCTGGGTGGCGCCCGCTGGGACCAGGGCGCGCCGCTCAGCCCGGCCGTCCGGGCCGCCCTGCCAGCGTTCGCCCTCGCGATCGCCGCGGCCGTACGGGAGGCTGGGGGTGCCCGTGACGCCGGCGCCGGGCGGGGCCGCCGGGCGGGGCCGCCGGGCGCCAAGATGAACCGCGCGCGCTGAACATCCCGCACATCCACCCACGGCATCGTATCGGGCAGCAGGGACCGATTCCCTACCACTCATCCACCACGAGCATGCTCGGCCGGACTGCGACCCAGGCCGGGCCGCTCGAGTGCCACGGCCAAGCGTGACCCGGAGCCGACGCGTCGTCCGAGATGGCCGAGGGCCCATCACGGACCGTCGACAATCCCGGGGGTGGATATCCGGCGGGTCGGCGGCGCGGCAAGCCCGGTGGACGGACCATGCAAGACGAGGCTCGGGCGCGCACATGCCCGAGCTTCGCACCCGCGAGCGTGCGACGGGATGGGCGGCCAGCGCCCGGTGTGCGAGCGCCTCCCGCGGGGCTAGTTGTTCGGGTAGTAGGTCGCGATCGTGGTCTTGTCGAGCCACGCCGGCTCGATCCAGAGCGCCGACGGCACGGCCTTGCCGGCGATCAGGTCGAGCAGCGCCGGAACGGCGGATGTGCCGTACCGCTCCGGGAAGAAGGCACTGTCGCCCAGGTACTGGGGGTTCGATCGGATCTGGGCCCGCACCGCGGGATCGAACGCGCCCTGGCCCACGACCCAGACGTCGGCCGTCCGGCCCGTGCTCACCGCCGCCTGGAGGGTGCCGGTGATGGCGTCGTCGTTGACGCCGAAGACGAGGATGTGCCTGCTGGCGTTCGACGCGAGGAAGCTCTCCATCGCGCTCGACGCGGCGGCGGCGGTGTCGGCGAGGCCGTTCTGGAAGGAGTCATCCTTGCAGCTCTCCACGAAGCCCTGCCGGAACCCCGCCGTGCGCAGGTCGCTCCGCGACTGCGCGGCCGTCGACTGGAGGCCGATCAGCGCGTCGATGCCGCACGCGACAGGCGCGCCCGGCGACGCGGACGGCGACGACGATCGGCGACGATGCCGCCGATGCGGAGGCCGCCGGAGATGCCGCCGAGGTCGGCGACGAGGATGGCGAGCCCGACGGCGAGGACGCAGCCGAAGCGGGCGGCGATGACGATGGCCGGTGACGCCGACGATGCGGGCCAGTTGGCCTTGACCCACTGGCCGGCCGCGCGTCCGGCGATCTGCCCGGCCCGCAGGTCGTCGGCCCCGATCGTCGTCTTCGCGCATGGATCGAGGCTGTACTCGATGGCAACGACCGGGACGCCGGCCGTGATCGCGCCGCAGACGTCCGCCGCGGTCCTGGTCCCCGGCAGCACGAACGCGATGATCCCCTTGACGCCCGCGTCGCTCAGCTGCTTGAGGCAGTTCATGAGCGTGCCGCCGTCCAGGTTCGAGTCGCACGACACCAGCGTCGCCCCTGCCGTCGAGGCCTGGGCGGCGATGCCGTCCGAGACCGCCTTGATGAAGGGCACCGAGTCGCCCGCCGAGACGTAGCCGATCTTCACGCCCGCGCCCGAGCCGGCGGCGGCGCCGCTGTACGGGTTCGCGGACGGCGCCGTGGTCGGGGCAAGGGTGGGAGTCGGCGACGGCTGCTCCGCGGTCGGGACGCAGGCGCCGGCGACGAGGGCGACCAGCGCGAGGAGCGCGAGCAGGACGGCCGACGGCGCTGGGCGACCGGGACGCCGTGGCATCGTCGGGCGGGAAAGGGGCACGAAAGTCCTCCGGGAACAAGCCGCGGCGGCGGGACGGGAACCGGATGCCGCTCGCCGCGCCGACCGGAAGGATACCCGGGCGCGCGCCGCCCGACCGGGCCGAACGGGATGCGGGCGCTCCGGAGCGCCCGGAACGAGGGGCGCCTAGAGCATCTTGCCCGGGTTGAGGATCCCCAGCGGGTCGAGCGCGGACTTGATCGAGCGCATCGCCCGCATCGCGTCGGGGCCGCGCTGGAGCTCCAGGTACGCCTTCCGGGACAGTCCGATCCCGTGCTCACCGGTGACGGACCCGCCCAGCGCGATCGTGGCCCGGTAGAGATCGTCCTGGGCCTCGCGGAGGCGCTGGGCGCCGGTGGGATCGTCGCGGTCGAACACGAACGACGGGTGGAGGTTGCCGTCGCCAGCGTGGCCGAACACCCCGATCCGGAGGCCGCGCCGGCGGCCGATCTCCTTGATCGCCGACAGCAGGTCCGGGATCCGGCTGCGCGGCACCACGACGTCATCCATGCGGCTCACGCCCATCGCGTCGAGCGCCCAGTGCGCCATTCGCCGGCCCTGCCGCAGCAGGTCCGCCTCGGTCGCATCCTGGGCCCGCACGGCCACGGTCACGCCGGCCGCCGTGCAGGCGCGCTCGGCCCGGTCCAGCTCCTCGTCGGCCGAGGCGCCGGGAAGGTCGGATTCGACGAGCAGCATCGCGGCGGCTGTCTCGTCGAGCCCGAGGTGGTAGGAGGCGTTCACGGCCCTGATCGTGAAGGCGTCCATGAGTTCCAGGGTCGCCGGCTGGACGCCGGCCCTGACGATGCCGGTCACGGCGCGGCCGGCCGCGTCGACGGTCGGGAAGAACGCCAGCAGGGTCTGTTTGGGCGGCGGCGCCGGCAGCAGGCGGAGGATCGCCTCGGTGACGATCCCCAGCGTGCCCATGCTGCCGACGAACAGCCCGGTCAGGTTGTAGCCGGCGACGTCCTTGACGTTGCGGCCGCCCGTCCGGATCACGGCGCCGTCGGCCAGGACCACCTCCAGCCCGAGGACGGCGTCACGGGTGACCCCGTACTTGACGCAGCACAGGCCGCCAGAGTTGGTGGCGACGTTGCCGCCGATCGTGCACGTCTCGTAGCTGGCCGGGTCCGGCGCGTAGTAGAGGCCGCGCTCGGCCACGGCCGCCTTGAACGTTGCGTTCACCACGCCGGGCTGCACGACGGCCACCCGATTCTCCTCGTCGATCTCGAGGATCCGGTTCATCTTCATGAGCGAGACGGTCAGAGCGCCGCTCACCGCCGTCGAGCCACCGGACAGGCCCGTCCCGGCGCCGCGCGGCACCAGGGCGACGCGGTGGCCCGCGGCGAGCGCGACCAGGGCCGCGACCTGCGCGGTGGTTGACGGGAATGCGACCGCCAGCGGCTGCGGCGGCTCGAGGTACGCCGTCTCGTCGCGCCGGTTCGCGTCGAGGTCGGCCGGGTCTTCGCTGAGGTGGAGGTCCGGGATGTCCCGGCGGACGGCCGCGAGGAAGTCGGGGCCCGGCGTCGACCCGGCGACAGGAGCGGCGCCACCGCGGGCCGGGATCGAGCGGGCCGTCAGCGCTCTTCCGTCCGGCGGCCGACGATCCACCACGCCACCGGGAACAGGATGCCGGCGAGGGCGAGCTTGAGCAGGTCACCGAACAGGAACGGGTAGAGGCCCTTTTCGAGGCCCGTCCCGAGGTTCCAGCCCGTCGCGGCCATGAGCCATGGCACGCCCACCAGGTAGACCACGGCGTTGCCGACGAGCATCGCCACCACCGCCCCGCCGACGTGGCGATCCCAGCCCAGCTCGGCCAGCCAGCCCACGACGGCGGCCGCGACGACGAAACCCAGCAGGTAACCGCCCGTTGCGCCGAGAACCCAGTGGCCGCCCGGGTTGCTCACGAACGTGCCGATGCCGCTGGCGTGGTTCGCGTAGACCGGCAGGAAGAGCCCCACGATGAGGTACAGGCTGCTCGCGAAGATGCCGCGGCGGAAGCCGAGCGCTCCGCCCACGAGCAGGACGGAGAGCGTCTGGGCCGTGATGGGGACGGGGGTGGAGGGCAGCGTCACCGAAATCCCACCGAGCAGCGTGACCGTCTGCCCGTGCAGGTCGATCATGATGTTGGCGGTGAGCGCGATGGCCAGCGCCCCGAAGGCGACGAGCACCGCGTGGCGAGCCCGCTCGCTGATTCGCTCGCCGATGGCGATGGGAACCAGGAAATCGCCGATCGTGATCCCACGCTCCGCTGCGGGAAGCCGGTTCAGGCGGGGGGATGCGAGCGACATCGTTCCTCCGGCGGCCAGGTCGAGTCCTGGTGGGGCCGAGTCTAGCAGAGGTCACCGGGGCTTCCGCGAGCCCGCTCTCGGCGCCGCCGGGGTCACCCGGGGCCGACGAGACGCGCACCCCCGCCGACGACACGCCCGCGACGGCGGCCCGGGCGGCCGGCGGAACCTCGCGAGCTACTCCAGTCCGAGCGCGGAGACGACCGGAGCGCGCGCCGCGACCCGGGCCGGATAGGCAGCCGCGAGCACCGCAAGGCTCACGCCGACGACCGCGGCCAGGCCCGCCTCGAGCCACGGGATCGCGAAGGAGCCGGCCGGGCCGCTGCCCCACGCGGCGAGCAGGCCGGTCGCGGCGAGCCCCCCGATGACACCGAGGATCGCGCCGTCGAGGCCGAGGATCGCGGCCTCCAGGACCACCAGTCGCCAGGCCTGGCGACTGGTGAGGCCGGCCGCCCGCAGCAGGGCGAGCTCGCGTCGCCGGCCGGCGACGTTCATCGCCGTCGTATTCACGATCGCGAGGCCGGCGACGAGCAGCGCGACGAGGGCGAACGCGGCGAACAGGCCCGCCAGCAGGTCGACGGTCCGGCCGATCGTCCCGGCGATCTCGTCGAGCGACTGCGGCTGCAGGGCCGCGCCGACCGCACGTGCGTTGAACGCCGCCCGATCGGCCGAGGTCGCCGACTCAGCGAACCGCACCGCCAGGGCGTCGGCGCCGAGCGCGCCGAGGCGCGCGGTCGCGTCGCTCCAGCCGACCAGGACGGACTCCGCGGCCTGGCCCGGGATGGTGCGGGCCGCGATGCCGACGACGTGCAGCGGAACCGCGCCGGCCGCGGTGACGGCGGTGAGCGTCGAGCCGACGGAGAGGCCCATCCGGTCCGCCACCGACTGCGGCACGATCACGGCCCCGCCGGCATCGAGGGCCGCCAACGCGGCGGCGCGGTCGCCCGAGACCAGGACCAGTCGCCCGTCCGCCGCGAGGTCGGCCCCGACCACGGCGGCGGCGTCAACGCGGGTCCCGGCCGCGGCGATCGAGAAGCGCCCGATCGGGCTCACCAGGGCCACGCCCGCCGCCGCTCGCAGGTCGCCGACGATCGGTTCGTCGAGCGCGATGGGCCGCACGCTGGAGAGCAGCTCGTCGCCCGGGATGACTTCGGCCAGCCACGTCGTGCCTGCCTGGCGAGCCGTCGCGGCGACGCCGCCCGTCGCGACCAGCACGGCCAGCGATCCGGCCAGCGCCGCGACCGTCAGGCTGGTGCGGTTCCGGTCGCGTGAGGCGAGCCCGCGGGTGAGCCGCGCCTCCACCGGCAGGAACGGCCGGAACAGGAGCGAGAGCAGGCGGCTCACCACGGCCGTGACAGCCGGCACGAGCAGCGCCAGCACGACCAGGACCCCGTACAGGGTCAGCGGCGGCAGCAGTCCGGCCGTGGACGAGAGCGCACCCGGCCACAGCGCCAGTCCGGCCAAGCCAACCACCGCCAGCACGACCGGGAGCCAGCGCAGGCGCGTGCGGGCAAGGGCAGCCTGGTCCAGCCGGGCCGCGAGCGCCTCGACCGGTGGAATCTGGCTGGCCCTCAGCGCCGGCTCGATGGCGGCTGCGGCCACCACCGCCAGGCCCAGCACGGCCCCGAGGACCATCGGCCAAGCTGTCAGCTCCAGCTCGGGCGGCGCGGCCACACCCGCCGCCGACAGCGCGGCGACGGCCAGGGCGTCGAGGCCGATGCCTGCCACCAGCCCGGCCGCGACCCCGGCGACGCCGAGGTGGACCGAGGAGATGAGGATCATCGTCACGACCTGCCGCCGCGTCATGCCCGCGGCACGCAGCAGCCCGATATCGCGGGCCCGTTCGGCGACCGTCATGGCGACCGTGTTGAAGGTGAGGAACGCGCCGCCGAAGAGCGCGATTGCCGCCAGCATCGCGATCGCGGTGCGGAGGCCGGACGTCGCCCCCTCCAGCGACGCCACCAGGTCCGCCGACGTGGCCACCGTGTACGGCTCGGCCCGGAGGCGCTGGTCGAGCTCCGCAGTGGCGGCCGCCGGAGTGGTGCCGGCCGCGAGGAGCAGGTCGGCCCGGTCGACGCCCGTGACGCCGAACAGCTGCTGTGCCCTGGCCAGGGGCACGATCACCAGGCGGCCGGCAGGGTCCGAGGTCTCCGTTCCAGGGGCGAGCACGCCGACGATCCGGAACGTGGCCGGGGGGACGCCGGCGGTGCCGTTCAGGACGATGGCGTCGCCCACTCCCAAGGCTTCGTCGGCTGCAACCTGTGAGGAGATCACGGCCGCGTTCGCGACGCCGGCAGGGAGGGCCGCGCCGGCCTGCAGCGACCGATGATGCACCGCAACGTCGGCCGCGACGTCAACGCCGAGGACCGTGACCGGGCGCGGAAGGGCGGTCCCCTGGGCGAGGGAGGGCGCCGGATACGTCCGCAGCTCCAGCTCGGGCGCGACGGTGACCACGCCTGGCGTCCCTCGCAGCGCGTCGATCGTCGCGCCGCCCAGCCCGGTCTCGGCGACGGCCGCGACCCGCAGCTCGGCGCGTCCCATCGAGGCGTCGACAGCGCGCTGGACGGCCGTCCCCATCCCGGCTTCCAGCAGCAGCGCCGCCTCGAGGACGCCGATGCCAAGACCGATGCCGAGGATCGTGAGCACCGTGCGGAGCGGCCGTGCGAAGAGGCTGCGCCGGGCCAGCGCGTTGAGGACGCGCACCGGTCAGAGGCCCAGCAGCGCCAGCCGGGCGATCAGCGGTGCCGCGCCGTGGTCATCGCGCCGCCCAAGGTCGATCTCGTCGCGGATCGTGCCGTCCCGGAGGAACAGGACGCGATCGGCGTATGCCGCCGCCTTCGCGTCGTGCGTGACGAGCACCACCGTCTGCCCGCGATCGACGCAGGTTCGCCACAGCCCGTCGAGGATCTCCGTGCCGGTTGCGTAGTCCAGGCTGCCTGTCGGCTCGTCGGCGAGGAGCAGAAGCGGCCGGTGGACGAGGGCCCGGGCCAGCGCGACCCGCTGCTGCTCGCCCGCGGAGAGCTGGTCGGGCCGGTGGCGCTCCTTGCCCGTCAGGTCGACGGCGGCCAGCGAGTCGCGGATCGCCGCGGCCGCCTCGCTGCCGCCGGGATCCCGGCCGGCGATCGTGAACGGGATCGCGACGTTCTCCCATACCGAGAACAGGGGGACGAGGTTGAAGAACTGGAAGACGAAGCCCGTCTTCTCGCGGCGAAGACGGGTCGCGGCATCATCGCTGAGGCGGCCGATCTCGGCGCCGTCGAGGACGACCGTTCCGGAGGTGGGCCGGTCGAGCCCGCCCAAGAGGTGGAGCAGGGTGCTCTTGCCGGATCCCGAAGGGCCCATGAACGCGACGAATTCACCCGGTTCGACGGCAAGAGAGATGCCCCGCACGGCGTCCACGTCGTGCTCGCCGACGCGATAGCGCCGGACCAGGTCGCGGGCCTCCAGGATGGGCGGCATCGGCGGGAGTGTATCGCGGCGAGAGGGCCGCCCGGCTCCCCCGCCGGCGCGATACCGGGCGTGCGCCCAGGCGACGGGCGACCTCAGTCGCCCAGGATCACCGAGTACTGGCCGCCGAGGAAGCTCCCCAGGAAGCCGTCGACCAGGGCTGGCGACGTCGCCGGATCCTGGACACGCAGGGACTGGCCGGCCGGCAGGGCGGTGCTGACTGCCGCCGGGGACGGGACGGGCGTCGGACTCGGCGAGGGCGACGTGGCGCCGGGGACGATGTGCGGCTCGGCAGGGCCCGGAGGTTCGGGCGGCCGGTACGCCGCGGCGACGGGCGACGGGCTCGGGCTGGGCGTGGCGGTCGGCGTGGGCCTGGGCGTGGGCTTCGGGGTGGGCTTCGGGGTCGGCCGCGGTGTCGACACGACGGCCCGCGTCGGCGCCGGTGTCGGTTTGGGGGTCGCCTTCGGGGTGGGCTTGGGGGTCGGCCTGGGCGTGGCCGCGGCGCCGCACTTGTCGGCGAAGATGACGGTCCACATCTTGCGACCGTCGGCTGCCTTGTAGGCACCGATACCGGCGACGTCCCAGGCCTTGCCCAGGATGTTCGATCGATGCCCGGGCGACGCCATGAAAGCCTGCTGGATGGCCGCGGTCGCCTGGTCGTCCGGGTAGTTGTTCCAGCCGATGTTCTCGCCGGCCACGTTGAAGCAGTAACCCTTCGACTGCATCACGTCGAACACGGTCTTGCCGGACGGCGGGATGCTATGGCTGAAGTAGTCGCGCGTCAGCATGTCCTTGCTGCGCGAGCGGGCGAGCCCCGCCAGGGTCGAATCCCAGCGCAGGGCGCGAAGGCCGGCGCTCGCCCGGGCCTGGTTCGTGAGGGCGAACAGCTGCTGCTCCGAGGTCGACGAGTAGCCCCCGGCGCTCCAGGCCCGCACGACGCCGGGCAGCGCCGCGGAGCCGAGAGCCGCCACCAGCACGGCGACCGCGACGAGCAATGCGACGGGTGCCTTCCTGGGAGCGGTGCCATGGGTCATGGTCATGGTGGGCGGAGCGCCTCCGTGGATCCGGGCGTCGCCCGGGATCGAACGACTTCACGGTAGGCCGCCCACGCCGCGCCCGACTCCGGCGCGAAGGTCCCTGAAGGTACTGCCCGAGGGTCCTGTATGGACGTGGTCGGTCTGGACGAAAGCGGTGCGGTCGGGCGGCGCACGGCGGCACCGCATCGTCGCCGACGGGCTGGGCCGGGCAGGACCGGCCAGGCGCCACGGGCCTTGGCAGCATTCGGCCTCGCGACCCTGTCCTCCCGTGGCGGACGAGATCGTCGCTTCACGCCTGACGGATTCACGTTGTTGCGATGAGCGCCGATCCTCCACGCTCGCGGCCCCGACTCCGTCCTCCGACGGCGGACGGAGTCGACCACCACAAGCGAGGCGCAGCCGGGTGGCCGTGGCCGTGGCCGTGGCCGGGTGGCCGTGACGGTGGCCGTGGCCGCGGCGCCGGATCGCCGGCCGGCCGAGCCGAGCCCGGACCCGTCACCTTCGGGTACCATTGCCGCCGCGCTGCGGCCCGGCGCCGCCTGACCCGCCCACCGCCACAGGGTGACGACGGTCAGCCGGAGATCGCCGGGTCGGCTCCATGGGCGTGGACGCACTGCCCACTGGCGCGAGATGGCGCTCGCGGTGGCCTTAGCTCAACCGGCAGAGCATCGGATTGTGGCTCCGAAGGTTACGGGTTCAAGCCCCGTAGGCCACCCCAATTCCACCGCGCACTGGTGGACGGGCATCGATCGCTTCGCCTGCTCCGGGCATGGGCTTCGGCGCGGCGCGTTTCGCTTCACGGCGATCCCTCCGTGCCGTTACGGACGGTACGCAGAAAGGTCTGCGCTGCGTCTGCCGAGCCGCCGGCTACGTCGCTCGCGGTGCTGTTCAGACGACGAATCCATCCTTCTCCACGCTCAACTTCCCGGTCCGCGACAACCGGGCGAAGGACGTGACCGTCAAGCTCGGCGGCGGCAAGCCGTGGGCGGTGCTCCAAGGCCAGCCCGGACGCGACCGCCGGCCCCGATCGAGCCGCAGGCCAGGGAGGCGGCGTGAACAACCACCGCTCCGTGCCGTACGCTCCGCACGTGCGCTTCGCCATCGACATCCCGAACTTCGGGACGTTCGACGACCCGCATCTCGCCGCCGTCCTCGCGCGTGAGGCGGAGGCGGCGGGCCGGGACGCGGTGTCGGTCCCGGACGACGTCATGCGCGACCCGAACCATCCGCACGCCGACCCGTGGATCCTTCCGCGCTCCGGGCCGCCGCACGTCGACGACGCACGGTGACCGCGAGACGCCGCGTGTCGCTCGCCGAGCGGCGCGCGCTATTCGCCCGGCGGCACCTCCTCGTCCCGAGTGCGCGTGCCGCAACGCCCGCCGATGCCGCCCACGCGCTCGTCGCCCTCCACGCGACGGACCCCTCGACCGTGTACCTCTCGACCGTCGCGCGACTCCGCGACCCGGCGATCGAGCCGATCGAGCGGGCCCTGTACGTCGAGAGGTCCCTCGTCCGGATGCTCGCGATGCGGCGGACCATGTGGACCGTGCCCGCGGAGGACGTTCTTATCGTCCATGCCGCCGCCTCCCGTGCGGTGGCCGCCAACGAACGCCGCCGCCTGATCGACTTCCTGAAGAAGGCCGCCGTCGCGCCGGACGCCGCCCGGTGGCTCGCCGACGTCGAGGAGCGGACCGTCGCCGCGCTGCGCCGGCTCGGATCGGCCACGGGACAGGAACTGTCGCGCGCGGAACCGCTCCTCCGGACGCAGATCGTCTACGCGGAGGGCAAGAGCTACGGCGGACCCGCGAACGTCACGACGCGCGTCCTCTCGCTCCTCTCCGCCGACGGACTGATCGTTCGCGGTCGCCCTGTCGGCTCCTGGACGAGCGGTCAGCATCGGTGGCAGCTCATGGACTCCTGGCTTCCGGGCGGCGTCGGCGACCTGCCGCAGGGTCCGGCGAGGGCCGCAGCTCGTTCGCCGGTACCTGCGGTTGTTCGGCCCCGTGCTCTTGACGGACATCCGCTGGTGGACGGGCTGGACGGGGACGGAGGTGGACCGAGCCCTCCGGACGATCGGGTCCGACGTCGCCGAGGTCGATCTCGACGGTTCGACCGGTGTCATGCTTGCCGCCGACCTCGAAGACGACGCCGCCGAACGTGAGCCCGCGGCGCCCTGGGTCGGGCTCCTGCCGGCGCTCGATCCGACCGTGATGGGGTGGGCGGAGCGGGCGTGGTACCTCGGACCGCACGGCGCCGCGCTCTTCGACCGATCAGGCAACGCCGGTCCTACGATCTGGGCGGACGGCCGAATCGTCGGCGGTTGGGCGCAGCGTCCCGGCGGCTCGGTCGGGATCCGGCTGCTCGAGGACGTCGGGTCGGAGGCTGCGGCAGCGATCGACGAGGCGGCAGTCCGGCTGGGCGGCCTCATTGGCGGCGTGCGCGTGACGCCGCGGTTCCGGACCCCGCTGGAGCGGGAGCTGTCGGAGAGCTGAGGGGCCGACTCCGGTGCCGACGGCCTACGGCACCGTGGCCTCAATGTTGACTGGTTGATGGGGGCTGGCGGACGCCGCGGCAGGTGACCGAAGGTGGCACGGGCGAGGTGCGACGAGGCGTGATCGGGTGCGTCCGACGAGTCGACCTGATGGTGGGCTCCGTGGTCACCGAGCCCCAGCCACCAGGCGACCTGCGGTTTTCTCGTCAGTCGCGTCATTCGCGGGCGCGCCCCTTCCCTCACCGCGAGGCGCAATGCCGCGCGTCCGTGATCTCGCCCTCAATGGCGGGGCCCGGCGCACGATTCCGGACACGGCCAGCCGAAGGTCCGTCCCGGGCATGTGTGGAGTGGCTGGTACCGGGCCTGATCGCGCTCGGGATCGACATCCCCGGCTGGCGCTGACGAGGGCCTCTGCGCTTCGCAGCCGACACGCTCCCGGCGAACGTGCGCCGAGTGCCGAGGGCACACGGGGTGGTCGAGGACCGCGGCCAGCGGGATGCCAAGCGGCAGGCCCATCAGCAGGCCGAGGACGGCGCTGACGACGCACCGGATCGACTCACGACTGTCCGCGCGCCGCCACTACCGCCGCCGGATCGCGCCGCCTACGATCCGCTGCATGGACCGTACAGACCGAGAGCCGACGAGCGTGGACACAACTGCATCGCGGTCGACAATCGGAACACTCGGCCTGGCGATGGTGGGCGTCCAGAGGGGCGTGCAGACGGCCACGGTCGTCGTCACGATCGTGGCATCGATCGTCATCGTCGCAACCGTGCTGCCAGCCCTCGCCATCCCCGTCGGCGACAGGTTTGGGGCGCCGCTTGCGCTCCTGATCCTCGGCGTACTCTCCTGGGCCGTCTTCGTCCTCGCGGTGGCGGTCATCGCGATCCTGCCGCCGCTCCTGCTTCCCAAACGCGATCGGGCGGCGTTCGCGACCCACTCGTGGATCGCGGCACGGGAGGCCCGGCGCGTGCTTGGGCGTGCGGCGCGCGCAGCCACCCTTCCGACGGACGCCAGCTCGGCCGGCGTGTGGTTGGCTCGGAATCCCGCCTCCGACCGCAACCGCGTCGTCCGCGTGGACGCCCTGCTCCGGGCCGGTCGTTTCGACGACGCGCGCATCGAGGTGGAGCTCCTGCCGGAGAGCACGCCCCTGGACGCGTACAGGAGACAGGAGGCCCGCGCACTCATCGCGGACCAGACGGGCGGCACGGTTGACGAGGCCGCGCTGCGGGCAGGCGTCGCATCCGTGCCGGTCGGCATCGATCGCGCGGAAGCGGCAGCCAGCCTTGCCGTGTTTCGCGCCCGGCGAGCCCTGCCGCATGGCGAGTGGCGCGCGCCGCTCCTCGAGGCACGGCCGGCGATCCCCGGCTCGGACGTCGGGGTGCTCGTGGCCGACTTCGGGCTGCCCGTCTTCGAGATCCTGCTCCGCAGGGCCGTTGTTCCGTTCACGGCAATCCTGGCGATCGTCGGCCTCTCCCTGTTCGTGGCGCTGCTTCGCTGACACCCGGGATCGGACGCGCGCGCCCGGTCCATGAGACCGCCCGTGCGTGGCAGGCGCCGGCTACGGCTTGAAGGCGGCGGCCTCCGACCGGACGAGCTCGACGAGGTTGCCGAGCCCCAGGCTCACGTCCAGGTCGTGGAGGCCCCAGGAGGGGCCTTCCGATCCCGACAGCGCGGGGGTGGCCGGCGCGGACGCCAGGCGCGTCACCTGCAGCCAGGTCGCGTCGCCGCTGGACTGGCACTCCGCCATGAGCGCGCTCGGATACGAGACGAACGCGGTCGCCGGCGCGGGCCTTGGACCGTCGGCCAACCTCACGACCTCCGCGGTCGGGAAGTACGGGAGCAGCGGGCCCGCCCCGCCCGGCGCGGCCGGGTTCACGCACAGGATCTGCTGGGCCCCGGTCTTGAGGATGGGGAGCATGCCCAGGGCTCCCGTGACCCGCCCGAACACCGCGTCCGGAGGCGGCGCCTCCGCGAAGCTCGAGTAGCCCACGACGCAGCCCGTCTGGCTCGCGGAGCCGCAGGCCGGGATGTTCGCGAAGTCGCCGCCCGTCGCCTGCCCGGCGGCAACCGTCACGTTGCCGCCCATCAGCAGGGCCGAGACCAGCAGCTTCCGAAGCTCCGGATTCGGATCGACCTGGAAGTGGAGCAGGTCATCGAGGAGCATCGCGCCCTGCGAATGGCCGATGAAGACCACTCCTCGGCCGTGGTTGTAGTTGGCGATGTAGTCGTCGAACGCGGCCTTCACGCCGTCGTATGCGGTCTGGACGTTGGCCCCGGTGATCCTGCCCGAGCCAAGCGCCGCGAGCGTGAGCTGCGGGTAGATCGGCGCGTAGACCCTGCAGAGCTGGGAGAAGAGCGCCGCCTGGTTGGCTGCCGCGACGCGCTGTTCCGGGTCGATCGAGAGGTTGGCGTTCATCGTCGTCTGGCGGCTGGTGGTCGGATAGACGTAGAAGCAGTCGATCGGCGGATCGCCGGCCGGCGCCACCTGCGAGGTCGTGCGCTGCCCGGTCGGATCGATGATGGTGGCGCTCAGGTCGGACGTGCACGGATCGTTCGCGGCGCCTGGCATGCACAGCCAGACGATGCCCGCGGCATCGGCGCCGGCTGCCGGCGTTGACGTCGGCTCGGCGGTCGGCGGCGGCAGCTGGGTTGCGGCTTGGCCACCGCACGCCACGGGTACCAGGGCCCCGAGGATCAGGAAGTCGCGAAGGAGCTTCCGCATGCGCCCATGGTGGATCGGCCGGACCGCGCGCGTGCGGCACAGGCGCAAGGTCGGAGCGCGGCGGCCTCGCTCTGCCGGCGTTCCGCTCCGTCGGCGGCGAGTGACGCGTCGCCGGGCGTACCGGATGGGCAACGGCCCGTCCGTCAGACGCGGCGGGTATCGCGCCGGAAGAGGAGCATCGCGGCGCTGGCAAAGGCCGCAGTCCACAGGGCCATGCTCAGCAGCCAGGTCGGGTCGAAGGCGCCCCCGATCAGCGGGAAGCGCGCGATCTCGACGACTCCGTAGGTCGGCATGTACGGCGCGAGGTCCGCCATCAGCGACGGCAGGAGGTTCACGGGGACGAACAGCCCACCGAACAGGGAGAAGACGGCCAGGACCGGGCCGATGACCTGCATGACGTTCTCGGACGGCAGCAGGTAGCCCATGAACAGCCCGAACGAGGCGAAGACGAGCGACGCGCTCCAGGCCAGGATCGCCGTCAGCACCCAGGTCCCCACTGCCATCTGGATGCCGTCGATGGCGCCCACGACGAAGATCACGACCACCGACGTGAGGCCCAGGAGCATGGCAACCAGGATCTTGATGCCGACATAGGCGGCCGGCTGCAGCGGCGTGAGGCGCAGCTGCCGGCTCCAGCCCAGGGCTCGCTCGATCGACACCATGGCGCCGCCCGACGTCGCCGCCAGCATCGCCCCGTACACGGCGATCCCGATCATCGTGCTGGCGGCCGTGAATTCGAGGCCGCCCAGGGCGACCGCCCGGCGGTTCGACTTGAAGAGCAGGAAGAGGACCACCGGCAGGATCAGGGTCACGACCACCGTCCGGCGGTTGCGCAGGAGACGCCGGATCTCGATCGCGAGGAACGTGGCGTTCAGGCCGCCGAGCGGCGGAACCCCGCGGGCGGCATACGACGCGATGGTGCGCGCGGGTCTTGCGCTCATGCCGCGCTCTCGTCACGGGGGCCGCCCGCGCCGGACGGCGCCGCATCGTCCCCGGTCAGGGCGAGGAAGGCGTCTTCGAGGTTGTGGGCCACGATCTCCACGTCGCGCGCCGGCGTGGCGGTCAACAGGTGCCGCGCCACCCCATCCGAATCCATGGTCTGGATGAGCACGCGCTCGCCTCGGATCTCGACCGAGCGGACACCTGGCAGCCGCGACAGCGTGGCTTCGTCGGCGTCGGGCAGCGTCGCCCGGACCGATCGCCCGCTGGAGAGGCTCCTGACCTCGCTGGCCGTGCCGTCGGCCACGATCCGGCCCTGCCGAAGCAGGATGATGCGGTCCGCGTAGGCGTCCGCCTCCTCGAGGTAATGGGTCGCGAAGAGCACGGTTCGGCCCTGCTCCGCGTCGCGGCGGATGGCGGTCCAGAAGTCGCGGCGGCCCTCCACGTCCATCCCCGCGGTGGGCTCGTCGAGGGCCATCAGGGCAGGGTCCGGCAGCAGCGCCAGGGCAAATCGAAGTCGCTGCTGCTCGCCGCCCGAGCAGGCGCCCACCAGACGATCGCCGATGTTCGCGATCCCCGCCCGCTCCAGCACCTCGTCGACGGGCCGCGTCTCGGCAAAGACCGAGGCAGTCGGCGGACGGTCTCCCGCACCGTGAGGTCCTTGAGCAAGCCGCCCGTCTGCAGAACCGCCGCCACGAGGCCGCGCGAGATCGCCTCGGATGGAGCCATCCCGAGCACGCTGACGGTCCCGCGATCCGGCCGTCCCAGGCCCAGGATCATGTCGATCGTGGTGGTCTTGCCCGCCCCGTTCGGGCCGAGCAGGGCGGTGATCTCACCGAGCTCGAGGCGAAGGTCGATCCCATCCACCGCCCGTACCGAGCCGAAGGTCCGGTGCACCCCGTTGAGCTCGACGGCGGCCGTGGGCGTTTGCTGGCCCAGCACCCGGCCAGTATAGGGAGGAGTGCCGTTGGCGCCCTCCGGGGGATCGGCGAGCGGACGCGCCGGCCGAACCGCGCGGGCGTCGAGGAGCGCGCCGGCGGGGAGTGCCCAAAGCACCGGCTCCCCGCGGATATCGTGCCGATCTCGGCGCCGGCGGGGCGACGATTGCCGTTCTTCCGCTCACCCAGGTGCGAGGAGGTGCGACATGACCGAAAGCCAACCCATCTCGTGGCGATCCATCGTCTACGACACGCCCGTGGTCACCGCCGATGACGTTCGCGCCGGCGTCGTCCACGAGGTGCTCGGATCGGATGCCGAGGATGTCTTTCACGGGCTGCGGGTCGCGCTCGCGAGCGAACGCCGCGACGTGATGCTGCCGCCGACGACATCGAGGGCATGACCTTGACCGAGGTGCGATCCAGGCTCACGCACTCCCAGATCGAGGGACTCCCTTCCTACGACGAGACGGCCACGTACCACGTCGCGTCGGTCGGGTGGCTGCGTCGGCACCTTGGCTGGAGGAAGGACGCGAAAGGCGAC
>CAWGEL010000016.1:0-25530 GCA_963821595.1 uncultured Chloroflexia bacterium
GGCTTTCGCTCGACCCGGTCCGCCGCGAGGTCTCCATGGACGGGCGCGTGCTGTCGCTCACCAGCACGGAGTTCCGGATCCTGGAGCTGCTCATGCGCCGCTCGCCGGCGGTCGTCGACCGCAAGGCCATTGCCGAGCACGCCTGGGCCGACGAGACCGACCCGCTCGGCTCGAACGCGATCGACGTCCAGCTGAGCCGCCTGCGGGCGAAAGTGCCCGGAGCCGGGATCCGGATCGTCACGGTCCGCGGCGCGGGCTACCGTCTGGAGGAGGGGGAGTGAGCATCCAGGCCCCGGAGGTCAGCCGGAGCTCGATCCGGGTGGCCTTCGGCTCCACGATCGTGGTCGGGCTCCTGTATCTGGTCATCTCGGTCGGCGTCTATGCGATCGTCACCCAGAACCTCACGAGCCAGATCGACGCCCAGCTCTCCGGGGCACTCCACTCGTTCAGCGGGCAGCAAATTCCGCCCGGCGGCGACCTGCCCGGCCTGCCGCGCCCGCCCGACCGTCAGTTCGACGCCCCGTTCCTGCGGTGGCTGGTGCTCGAGGATGGGACGGTCGTCACCGGCAGTTCCGGCGCGCCGCTGCCCGCCGCGCTCAGGACGCTCGACGGCGCGGCGACCGCGACGATCGGCGCCTCGCCATTCCGCCTGCTTGGCACGGCGGTCGGCGACCAGCGCCTCATCGTGGGCCAGACGATGTCGTCAGTCACCGACGCGCAGGACACGATCTTCCAGGCCGAATTGATCGTCGCCCCGATCCTGCTTGCCCTCGTCTTCCTGGGCGCGGTGGCCATCGGGCGTCGCGTCGCGGCCCCGATCGAACAGGCCCGCCTGCGCCAGCTCGAGTTCACCGCCGACGCGTCGCACGAGCTGCGCACGCCGCTCGCCGTCATCGAGGCCCAGACCAGCCTGGCGCTGGCCCAGCCTCGCGACGAGGCGTGGTACCGGCGCGGGTTCGAGCGCGTCGACGCGGAGAGCCGCCGGATGCGGAAGCTGGTCGAGGACCTGCTGTGGCTGGCCCGGTTCGACGCCACCGGATCGCACGCGTCGGCCGACCTCGTGGACGTCGGCGTCCTGGCCGCCCAGGCGGTCGACCGTTTCGCCGCCGTGGCAGAGACCCGGCGCCTGGCGCTCCAGCTTCGCGTCGCCGCCGGCGGGCAGGTGGTCAAGGCGCCGCCCGAGTGGCTGGACCGTCTCCTCGGCGTGCTCCTGGACAACGCGTGCAAGTACGCCCCGGAGGGCGGCTCCGTGGTCGTCGTGGTCGACGACGACGGCGGCCGCGTCCGGGTGCGGGTGGACGACTCCGGCCCGGGCATCCCGGAGGCGGAGCGAGGCCGGATCTTCGACCGCTTCCACCGGGCGACCGGCTCCGGCGGCGGCGCCGGCCTGGGCCTCGCCATCGGGGACGCGATCGCCCGGGCGACCGGCGGCCGCTGGCGCATCGGAGCCTCCGAGGTCGGCGGCGCCAGCCTCGCGGTCAGCTGGCCGCGGGCCATGCCGGCCGCGCGATCTGCCGCCGGCGGCGCAGCGGCGACCGTCGACCAGGCGGCAGGCAGTGTGCGTGTCCCCTCGGCGGCAGCCGACGCGGTCCCTCGACCGGGCGAGGCCGCCGTCGCGCCGCCCGACACGGCCGCAACGCCGCGACCGTAACCGGATCGCAAGGCACCCCGGCACATGCTGCCCGCAGAAGCCATCGAGCCCGCGGGCTGAGCCCGGCATCTCAGTCCGGCATCTCAGTCCGGCGGCTGAGGCCGGCGGCTGAGGCCGGCGGCTCGAGGCGTCTGCCGAGCCGGATCCCCATGGCGCGGCCCGCGTCCCGGATTGCCGCGGAGCGACCAACCGCGACCGCGGCTGGGCGAAGAAGGAGCAGCGCGTGACGATCGACCAGGACCCCGGGCCCAAGGACCGGTTGCACCCGCCGGTTGCGGGCGGCTCACCCGTCGCCGAGACGTTCGACCCATTCGCTCCGCCCGTTGACGGCCCTCGGGCCGTCGATCCAGGACCGTCGCTTGGCATCGCGACGGCCGCGCCGGGCGGCTTCCCGCCTGGGCCCCGCCGGCGCGGCCGCGCGAGCTCCGGGCTGGTCCTGGTGGCGGCCATGCTGCTGGCCGTCGCCGGCGTTGCGTTCGCGGTCGGCCGGACCAGCGCGCCCGCCTCCACGGCCGGCGGCGCGGGCAGCTTCGGCAACGGGGCGGCCGGTCCACGGGCGAGCGGTGACATCGGGCAGGCTGGCGCCGGCGGCTCGATCTCGCTCACCGGGACCGTCGTCGAGGTGACGAGTGATCACCTGACGCTGAAGCTCGCGAGCGGCCAGACGGTCCAGGTCGCACTGGATTCGAGCACCGCTTACCACGCCCAGACGGCTGCGTCTGGTACGGACCTGGCCCAGGGCGCCAGCGTCACGGTGCGCGTCGCCGGCGGCGGCCCGACCGCGTCGGGCGGCCCGAGTGCTGCCCCGTCGGGCGCAGCGGCTGCGAGTGCTGCCCCGTCGGGCGCAGCGGCCGCGTCCGGAGGCACGCCGCGGTCCCTGACCGCCGAGGACGTCACGATCACCGGCAACTGACGAGCCGGCCGCGGGTGAGCGCCCGCGTGCGGCTGTTGGCGCGCGCCCGCGTTCGGCCGCGGGTGCGCGCCCGCGTTCGCGCCGCCCGCATCCACCAGGACCGCCAGTACCACCCGGCCATGGCACGATTCGGCGAGATGGGGCATGGTGCCGCCCATGCGAACGCGGCACCGCCTCCGCTGGCTCGCCGTCCTCACCTTCGCGGCGGTCGTCGCCGCGCTGGCCGGTGGGCCGGCGTCGGCACTGGCCGCTGCCTCCCCGATCCGGTCGCTGGCCGTCGTCGGCTCGCCGTTCTCGCCCAACGGTGACCACGTTCGGGACACGGTCGCCCTCCGCGTCACGCTGTCGGCCCCGGCATCGACGACCGTCTCCGTCATCGCCTACGGCGGCCACGTCGTTCGCGTGCTGGCGAGCAGGCGGGCGTATCCGGCGGGCGTCACGGTCCTCCGCTGGAACGGCCGCGACGCCCGCGGAAGCCTGGTCGCGGATGGCGCGTACCAGTTCCTCGTGCGGGCGACGCGGGGTGGCGTGACGTACGCCGCCCGCAGCGGTTGGGCCACCAAGTCGGCGCTGGTGGCCTATCCGGCGAACCCGTCGGCCATCACCGTCGTCATCGATCCAGGCCACGGCGGGCCGGACCCTGGCGCCACGGCGTATGACGGGTCGCACGAGAAGGCCTACAACCTCGACATCTCGCGCCGCCTGACGGCCATGCTCCAGGGGGCCGGGGTACGCGTCGTTCTCACCCATAGCGGCGACACGGCCGCCAATCCACGACGCGTCGACCTGGACGGCAACCGCCGGTGGACGATCCGCGACGAGCTCCAGGCCCGGGTCGACATCGCCGATCGAGCTCGCGGCGACCTGTTCCTCGTCCTCCACAACAATGCGGCTTCCTCGTCCGGGGGGCGCGGGACGGAGACGTACTGCAGGTCTGACCGGGCGTGGGGCGCCCTCTCGTGCCTCCTGGCGAACAACGTCCAGGGCGAGACGATCGCGGCCCTGTCCCGCTTCCGGACCGTCACCTGGCGGCCGGTGAACCGGGGCGTCCACTGGTACGACTTCTACGTCCTCTCCCCGTACAGCGCAACGTGGCCGCGACCGCGGACCGCGCTGATGCCGGCGATTCTTGCCGAGAGCCTCTTCGTGACGAACCCGGGCGACCTTGTCCGACTGCGCAGCCCGACGGTCCGACAGGCGATTGCGGCCGCCGACTACCGGGCCGTGTGCCGCTGGCTGGCTGCCCGATCCTGGGGAGCGGGCTATGCGGTCTCGGGCGGATCGGCCGCGCTGGACCCGGGCGCGACGGCCACGTACGAGGTCGCGGTGACGAACCACGGCATGACCACGCTCCCCGCCGGCGCGACACTCGAGGCACGGCTGGTCTCCGCGCAGCCGTTCTTCGACGGCCGCGGAGAGCTCGGCCCGGTCGGCGACCTGGTCGGGTCGGCCGATCTCGGGACGTCACTTGCCCCTGGCCAGGCAGCGACCGTGAAGGTCAGGGTGACGGCGCCCGCGGCGGGCGGCGCGGACATCGTCACGTTCGGGCTGGTCCTGCCCGGCGGCCTTCGGCTGGAGTCCCGGGGCGTCGTCGCCGCACAGGTCCCGCTGACGGTCACCGGAGGCCCGTCGCCGTCGCCGAGTCCGTCGCCCAACCCGAGCCCTCCGGCCAGCCCGAGCCCTCCGGCCAGCCCGAGCCCTCCGGCCAGCCCGTAGCCCGTCCCCCAGCCCGTCGCAGTCCCCCAGCCCATCGCCATCGCCCAGCCCGTCGTCCAGCCCGGGCGCCTGAGCGCCGGCTGCCCGCGGCTCGCGTCGGGGCAGGTCGCTCGCCCGCTCCGCAGTCGCAGCCAACCAGGCCGCAGGCTCGGCCGGCTGGATGATGACGCCGCGATGGAACCGGCGTACGCTCATCCGGCGCAGGTCCGTCGACCCGGGATGTCGCGAGCACGCGCGAACGGAGATCGAGATGTCCGGTGATGGGTGGTCGATCACCCGGTCTGCGTCTCGACAGGCGACCCTCCCGTATCGGGCAGCCGCCCTCCTGCTGTGGCCGCGCCTGGATCGCGTCAGGCTGCGCCGTTGCGGCGACGACCCGCACCGGATCGCTCGACTCGTGGAGCGGAGGACGCTCGCGACGCCGGAATGCATCCTGGCGATGCTGGAGAAGACCGCGGCCGCGCTCCTCCACCCGGGACGCCGTCCGCTGGCGGCCGTCGGCGGTCCGAGCGGTCCGGCCGCGAGATCGACTCAGGACACGGGGCGGGCCTCGGCGAGTCCGTCGGCTCCGTCCGAGGCCGGCGCCGGGACCGTCGAGCGCCGCGTCGTCGCCGACGATCCAGCGGAGCACGCGGGCGAGGAGGTCGCCGTCTGACGAGCCCCGACGAACCAGGGCGAGCGGAGATGCGCTCCCCATGGCTCGGTCCGCTCGGCGCGAGCGGCGGGCGCCTCCGAGCGGCGGCCGCCGCACCCTCGACGGATGGGTCAAACGGCACGGCCCGGGTGGGCCCGGATGCCCCAGCGGGAGCGGTGCCGCAGACGGTACCCTGCCCATTGTCCCCGACTGACCCGGCGCCGGAGGATCCTGTCGCCGACCACCCGAGCATGTGAATGAGCCTCCAGATCAACGGCCTGACCAAGACCTTCGGCGACGTCCGCGCCCTCGACAACGTCACGTTCGGCGTCGAGCCCGGCCAGGTCTTCGGCTTCCTCGGCGCCAACGGCGCCGGCAAGACGACGGCGATGCGGATCGTCCTCGACATCCTCCGGGCCGACTCCGGGACGGTCACCTGGCAGGGCCGACCCGCGGCCGAGGTGCCCCGACGCACGTTCGGCTACCTGCCCGAGGAACGTGGCCTGTACCCGCGGATGAAGGTGCTCGAGCAGCTGGTCTTCTTCGCCGGCCTCTACGGCGTGCCGGGGCGCGTCGCCGCCGACGAGGTGCGCGCCTGGCTCGCCCGCTTCCGCGTCCCGGAGTACGCCGATCGGCGGGCGGAGGAGCTGTCGAAGGGAAACCAGCAGAAGATCCAGTTCATCGCCGCGATCCTCCACGACCCCGACGTCCTCATCATGGACGAGCCGTTCAGCGGTCTCGACCCGGTCAACGTCGCCCTGCTCAAGAGCGCGTTCGTCGAGATGCGGGATCGCGGCAAGACCCTGATCTTCTCGACGCACCAGATGGAGACCGTGGAGGAGCTCTGCGACGCCGTCGCGATCATCGACGCGGGCCACCTGGTCGCCAACGGCGCGACCCTCGACGTGAAGCGATCGATCGGCAAGCGGGTGGTTCGGCTGGGCGTCGAAGACGGCGAGCTTCCCTGGCTGGGCGAGCTCGAAGGCGTCCGGGTGACCCGCTCGGGCCGCGACTACGCCGAGATCCAGGTGGTGCCGACACGGGACCCGGAGACGATCCTGGCCGAGGCGCTGGCGAGACACGAGCGGGTCACGCTGTTCGAGATCGCCGACCCGTCGCTCGAGCAGGTGTTCGTCGAGCTGGTCGGCCGGCGGGCCGCCTCGGACGACGAGCGGACGCTTGCGGCCCGACCGAACGGAAAGGCCTGAGCCATGGCTGTTCGCCCGTCCGCCATCCTTCTCATCGCCCGCCGCGAATACCTCGTTCGAGCGCGCACGCGCTCGTTCCGCGTGGCGACGGTCATCCTGGTGCTGGCTGCCGTCGCCCTGGTCATGGCGCCCGTCGCGGTGCGCTGGTTCGACCGCGGCTCGACCTCCAAGGTCGACGTGGTCATGCCCGCCGACCTCGGCTTCGACGCCAGCACCGTCCTGGGCTCCGCCCTCAACGTGTCGGTCGGCGCCGGCGACACGCCCGACTTCACCTTCATCAGTGCGGCCGATGCCGCGACCGCTCGCGAGGCGGTGGCGTCCGGCAACGTGTCGGCGGCCATCATCGGGCAGCGAGTGTCCTCGGGCGACCTGACCTTCACGATCGTGACCAAGGACAGCCCCGCGCTCCGCACGCCGATGCAGCTCCAGCAGGGCGTCGGCGTGCTGGCGACCACGGACCGGCTCATCCGCGGGGGGTTCAAGCCGGAGCAGATCGCGGCCCTGGGTGTCCCCCCGGAGGTCTCCGTGGTGCCGCCCAACGAGACCACGGGCAAGCCAGCCCAGGACGTGGCCAGCGAGGTGGGCGGCCTGATCGTGGGCCAGGCCCTGGTCATCTTCCTCTTCATGGCCATCATCCTCTACGGCCAGTGGGTGGCCATGAGCGTGGCCGAGGAGAAGAGCAGCCGGGTGATGGAGCTCGTGCTCAACGCGGCCACGCCCGCCGAGCTGCTCGCCGGGAAGGTCGTCGGGGTGGGCGGGCTGGGCCTCACCCAGTACGCGGCCGCGGCGGTCCCGGCCGGGATCGCCCTGATGTTCCAGGACCAGATCGCCTCGCTGTTCCTCGGCTCGTCGAGTGCCAGCACGGCTGCGGCGAGCCCTGCGGCAACCCTGACGCCCGGCCTGCTGGTCACGTTCGGCGTGCTCTTCGTGCTCGGGTTCCTCCTCTACGCGGTCCTCTACGCGGCCGCCGGCTCCCTCGTGAGCCGGATGGAGGACATCAACTCCGTCGTCGCCCCGATGACGCTGGTCGGCGCCGCCGGCTACTTCGTGGCCGTCTACACCGCGACCGGCCTCATCCCTGCCGACGCGTCGTGGGTGGTGATCCTGTCGTACGTTCCCTTCGTGAGTCCCTACCTCATGCTGTCGCGGGTCGCGGCCGGCACCGCCGCGCCGATCGACGTGGTGGTTGCCTCGGCCCTCCTGGTGGTGACCATCGCCGCAGCGCTCTGGGTGGCGGCCCGCGTGTACGCGGCCGGCGTGCTCACCTACGGCCAGAAGGTCGGGCCGCGGGCATTCGTGGCGGCGGCGCTGCGCCCGCGACGCTGAGGCGCCGCGGCGGCGCCGCGGCGTCAGGTCTCGGTCGGTGACTCGGCCGGCAGGATGAGCGTGAACGCGGCACCCGGCCGCACCGGATCCGGCGGCTCCAGCACCAGGTCGCCGTGGTTGGCGCGGCTCAGCGCCCGCGCGACGTAGAGGCCCAGGCCCGTGCCATCCTCATCGGTGGATCCCCGGGCGAACCGGCCGAACAGCGCCTCCCGGTCCGCCGCCGTCACCCCGGGCCCGGCGTCCGCGATCGTGAGGCGCACCCGCGAGGCGGCCTCGTCGACCGAGAGCGTGACCTGGATCGGCTCGCCGCGCCCGTGCTTGACCGCGTTGTCGAGGAGCGCCCAGACGACCTGGTCGACCTGGTCCGGGTCCGCGGCGACCAGCCAGCCGGCGCCGCGATCGGCGACGTCGAACGCGACTCCCGTCGCGCCCAGCGCCTCCCAGGCTCGCCGCACGCGCGGCCCGAGGGCGAACACCTCCGGCACGGGGTGGACCACACCCGAGTCGACGCGGCTGACGGTCAGGAGCTGGCCGACCATCCGGCTCAGGCGTTCGCTCTGCTCCGCGATGATCAGCGGACGCCGATCCGGTGTCTCCGCCGCGAGCTGGTCGGCATAGGCGCGGATCCGGGCCAGCGGCGTCTTGAGGTTGTGACTGACGCCACGCAGGAAATCGTCCTTGGCTGCGTCCAGCTCCACGAGCCGGCGGTTCTGGTCCTCGACGCGGGCGAAGAGCTCGGCATTCCGCAGCCCGACGGCGACGATCGTGGCGAACAGGTCGAGCAGGTCCTGGTCGGCGCGCTCCCAGCGAGCGGTGGCGGGCACGCGCCCGGTCAGCACGCCCAGGGGCTCGCCGCCGGCTCGCAGCGCCGCCCGAACCGGGATCTGGTCACCGGGGACGCGGTCGATGGGCGGGAGCGCCGCCGGATCGCCCAGCACGATCCGCGCGTCGAGCATGCCGAACGTCCCGCGGGCGTCGTCGACGGCGAGGTCGACGAGGCGATCCGCGCCGTCGCGGGGCGAGTACGTGGAAACGGCCTCCAGCACGGCGGCCAGCTGCCGGTTGCGGCGGCCGAGGTCGGACGCCAGCGCGTTCTGCCGCTCGACGAGGCGGCCAAGCTCGTCGTCGGCGGCGACCGGCAGGCGGGTTGCCTGCTCGCCGGCCGCCGCCCGGTCCAGGGCCGCGGCGAGGGCCCGCAGGGGCGACGTCAGGCTGCCGGCGACCAGGTAGCCGATCGCGGTTCCCACGACGACGGCCACCACGAGCGCGACCAGGAGGAGGCGAAGGACGCCCGGATCATCGGCCGTGCCACCGACGATGAGCAGGGCGCCGAAGATCGAGAGCGGCGCCAGGGCTGCGACCAGGAGGGCGACGGAGATCCTCACCCGCAGCGACAGCCCCGAGCCTTCGAAGCCCGGCGGGGGATCGCCCAGGGGGTTCAGCGCCGGCGCGAGATCGCGGCGAGGTCCGCCATCTCGCTCGTGCTGGGCCGGCGGGTCCTCCCGCGCCCCGGCGCCGCCCACCCGGGGCCCGCCCTCGGCGCCCTCGGGAACGTCGCCGCGGTCGCTCACGGGGCCGCCGCTTCCAGGCGGTAGCCCACGCCGCGCACCGTGATGAGGTGGCGCGGGCGGTTGGGATCCGGCTCGATCTTCTGGCGGAGGCGGCGCATCGTCACCCAGACGTACGACGGATCGGCCCCGTCGGTGTCGGCCCAGCCCCGCATGAGCAGCGTCTGCACCGACACGACCTGGCCCAGGTTCGCCGCCAGCGCATAGAGGAGCCTCGACTCCGTCGGGCTCAGCGGGACCTCCGTTCCGGCCACGACCGCGCACCGCCGGCCGAGCTCGAGCACCAGCTCCGGGCCCAGGTCGATGCGCTGGCCGGGCAGACGGTCGCCGAGGCGGCGCAGCACGCGGTTGATGCGCGCCCGCAGCTCGGGGTAGTGGTACGGCTTGGTGACGTAGTCCTCGGCGACCTCCTCGAGCAGCTCGGCCTTCGAGTCGGCGATGTCGATCGCGGACAGGACGATGATCGGGAGATCGGCCCGCATCTTGATCTCGCGGGCCAGGACCAGGCCGTCGATGCGCGGCATCATCATGTCGAGGAGCACCAGGTCCGGCCACGCCCGTCCCAGCCGGCGCAGGGCCTCGGCGCCGTCGCGGGCCGTGACCACGTCGTACCCGTCGGCGCTGAGCTGGTCTGCCAGGACGACCAGCAGCTTCGGGTCGTCGTCCACCAGAAGGAGCCGGGCGGGTCGTTCTCCGCCCGCCCCACCGGGAATCATCACGAGCGCGAGCATACTGCCGCCGCGAACGGGCGAGCGAACCGTGGGCGCGCGTCGGGGCTGAGCCCGCGGACCGTCTCGACCAGGGCAGCCGTCCGCCGGGCTGCCCCCGCCTCTCGCCTACGGCGCCCTGCGATCCACGAACCGGCAGCGGGGGGCGACCGGGCAGCGCCCGCACGCGGGCCGTCGAGCGTCGCACGTTCGCCGGCCGTGCTGGATGAGGAGGACGTGGGCGCCGTAGAACTGGCCGGGCTCAAGCAACCAGCCGTAGACCTCGTGCTGCTCGTCCGGCCCCGCGGCCGGCGGCACCAGGCCGATCCTCCGGCTGACTCGCTCGACGTGGGTATCGACGGGCATGAACGGCATGCCGAAGCAGAACAGCAGGACGATCGAGGCGGTCTTCCGTCCGATCCCGTCGATCGAGGTCAACCAGTCGCGGGCCTCGAGTGGGGAAGCGCGGCCAGGAAGCCGAGATCGTGGCTGCCGTTGCGCTCCCGGATGCTCCGGAGCGCGGCCTGGATCCGTGGCGCCTTCTGGGCCGCGAGCCCTCCCGGGCGGATGACCTCCATCAGCTCCGGGAGGGGTGCCGCTTCCACGGCCGCCCAGTCCGGCGGTGCGCCGGATGCCAGGCCGACGCCGCCCCAGCCCTCGGGCGCGCGCTCCACGCCGTCCGGGCCGACCACCCGGTGCGTCATGACCCGTCCCGACGAGCGGTAGGCCGCCCGAAGCGCCTCGAACGCCCGCTCGGCGTTGATGTCGGCCGTGTTCTGGGCGAGGATCGTGAGGACCAGCTCCCCAACCGGCTCGAGGCGGGCGTGATACGCGGGCTCGCCGTAGAGGCCGGCCAGCTCGGCCAGCACGAAGTCCAGCAGGCCGGGCCGCCGGCGAACGAGACCACGAGCCCACGTCCGCGCCGGGTCGGGGGCCCGGCGTCGCTTCCCGGTCCGTGCCCGTGCCGAGACTCGGGCACCGGTGGCACGCCGGCCCGTGGCGTGGCCGCCCGTGGCGTTGCCGCCCGTAACGCGGCCGCCCGTGGCGTTGCCGCCCGTAACGCGGCCGCCCGTGGCATTGCCGCCCGTGGCGGTGCTGATCGCCTCGGGGCCGGTGGCCGGGGCCGCGTCCCCCGGAGCGCGATCTCCCTCGACCGTCACCGGACGCCCCCGAGCACGTCCGCGCCGAGGCCGATGAGGCGCGCCACGCGCTCCGCGCAGCGGGCCAGGGGAGCCGGACCTGCGGCCATGGCCGCCTCGATCGAGATCGGGCGCTCCGTGGCCGGCACGGCCAGGGCGCCGACGGCGGCCAGGGCCGCGATCCCAGCGGGCTCCACGCCGCCGCCGATCGCCACGCACGGCACGCCGGCGGCCCTGGCACGCCGGGCCACGCCGAGGGCGGTCTTCCCATACGCGGTCTGCGCGTCGACACGCCCCTCCCCCGTGATCACCAGGTTCGCTGCCGCGAGCTTGGCGTCGAAGCCGGCCGCGGTCATGACCAGGTCGATCCCCGGCACGATGCCGAACGAGTGGAAGCGGTCCCGCAGGCAGGCAAGGCCGAAGGTCACTCCTCCGGCGGCGCCCGAACCGGGCGTCTCCCGCTCGCGACGTCCCGCGGCGTCCTCCAGGGCGTCCGCCCAGCGCGCCAGGGCCGCATCGAGCTCCACGACCTGCTCGGGCGTGGCCCCCTTCTGCGGACCGTAGACGGCGGCTGCCCCGGTCGGTCCCAGCAGGGGATTCGTGACGTCGCACGCGACCCTGAGGTCCACCTCGGCGAGCCTCGGATCCAGGCGCTCGAGATGCACGAGCACGTCGGGCTCGACGGTCGTCGCCACGCCCAGGGCGGCCAGCACGCCGAGGCCGCCATCGGTCGTGGCGCTGCCACCGACGCCCAGGTCGATGCGGCGGACCCCGGCGTCGAGCGCCGCCTCGATGACCTCGCCGGTCCCGAACGTCGAGGCGCGCACAGGATCGCGGTCGGCGGGTGCCACGCGCGACAGCCCGGAGGCCGAGGCGAGCTCCACGACCGCCCGCGTCCGGTCGGCCGCGACCAGCCAGCGGGCGGTGAGCGGACGGCCCAGCGGGTCATGGGCGGTCGCCTCGTGGGCCGTCCAGCCGCCGGCCGCCTCGAGCGCGACCAGCGTGCCTTCCCCGCCATCCGCGAGCGGTGCCAGCAGCACCGTGTCGCCGGGACGGGCCGCGGTCCACCCGTCGGCGAAGGCTCGCGCGACCTCGACCGACGTCATCGAGCCCTTGAACGAATTCGGGCGCGAAGAGGACGGTCAGCGCCGGCACGGCTCCTCCTGGGCCAGTTGGTGGACGGCGGGCGTGTCGGTCAGGACCCGCCGGCGCGCTTCTCGAGGTACTCGGGGATGCGGACCATCGGCGGGCGCTCCTGGTCGGCGAGCTCGATCACCTCGAGCCCCAGCCGGTCAGCACTCGTCCGCGGGAGCTTCATCGTCGAGCCGAGCTCCGCGAACAGGCGTGCGCGGCGGCGCTCCTCCAGGCGCTTCATGACGGCCTGGATGATCACGAAGCTCATTCGCGAGAGCCCCTCGAGCTCCTGGTTTCGGTGGACCCGGCGCTCCAGGTCGACCTGGCCGAGGACCTGCAGGCCAGCCCGCTCGGAGATGTCGATGAGGTGGCCGACCTCCACCGCGTAGCCGGTGAAGAACGGGATCGTCTCCAGGAGCGATCGCCGTCCGGCGTACTCCCCCGACAGCGGCTGGATGAAGCCGGAGAGGTCCGGGAAGAACAGGTTGACGAGCGGCCGTGCCACCAGCTCGGTCACGCGACCGCCCCCACCCTCCTTGAGGACACCGTCCTCGACGATGGGTCGCCGGTAGTAGCCCTTGACGTACTGGAGGCGCGGCTCGACGAGGAGCGGCCCCAGGACGCCGTACGCCATCCGCGGATGCCAGCCCCGGACGTCGGTGTCGCACCAGATGATGATGTCGCCGGACGCCTCGAACAGGCTCTTCCAGAGGGCCTCGCCCTTGCCGCGATAGCTGCCGTAGCGGGGCAGCACGTCAGCATGCTCGACCACCCGCGCGCCGGCGTCAGCGGCCAGCTGGCGGGTGCGGTCCGTCGAGGAAGAGTCGATCACGAGCAGATCGTCGACGAGCGGGACAGCCTCCATCAGCAGGGCGCGGGCACGCCGGACGATCGGCGCGATGGTTGCCGCTTCGTTGAGCGTCGGTAAGACCAGGCTGACGGTCAGTCCCTGCTTCTCCTTGAGCGCAACGAGGTGGCGCAGGTCCTTGAACTCGGAATGGTGGAAGTTCGATTCCGCAAACCATCGCTCGACGCGGGCGGGAACGGCCCGCGATTCCTCGGCCAGGCGATCTGCCGCGATCAGCGACTCCGCCCGTCCGGCGAGCTCTTCGAACGTGGACCGGCTGATCGGCTCGCGCGTCTTGACGACGATGACGGGCGGCCGCGCCCGGGCCGCGATCGTCTCCGGGAGCACGCCGAAGAGGTAGCTCTCGGCGGTGGAGCCCTCCGGGCCGGCGGCGGCGCCCATGACCACGAGGTCGGATCGCTCCGCCTCGCGGAGGATGGCGTTGCGGACGTTGGGGGCCTCGCGGACGATGCCGTCCGCGTGCCCCCGGGCGTGCTGCTTGAGGAACGTCCCCAGGGCGTGCTCGGCCTGAGCCCGCACGGACGGCGTGATCCCCGGCGGGACGACGTGGAACACGCAGACGCGGCCGCCCTGGCGGCGCGCGAGGGCGTCCGCGAACTTGAGGGCAAGCTCGGCGTGCGGGCCGCCCCGGACGGGGACGAGGATGCGCTTGAGCTCGCCCATCGGCCGCTGCTTCACGACCGCGATGTCGCAGGGACTCTCGCGGACGACCGCGTCGATCGTGGGGCTGAAGATGGTCCCCGCGCGGGCTCCGCTGGCCCGACCGCCCCAGCCGAAGATGATCAGGTCGGCCTCCGTCTCGACCGCCGCCTCGATGATCCCCTCGGCGGCGTGGCGGCCGATACGGACCAGCGGCCGGACGGCCACCCCCTCCGGAGCGTAGTCGAGGACCTTCTGGAGCAGCCGGCGGGCCTGGCGGGCGTTCGTGGCACCCTCGGACAGGGGCATCTCCTCGGGCACCTCGACGATGCCGAGCACCGTCAGCTCACCCGTTCGCTGGTCGAGCAGGTCGCCCCCGATGCCGACCAGGTCCTCGGCCGTGGCGGGATTGGCGACCGGGATGAGGATCCGGGCGGGCAGCGGCGAGCGCGGCGTCATCGCGACCGCTCCGCGGATGACCGGGTCGCCTCCGACCGCGCCGGGCCGGGCCGGGTACCGCCGGGCGCCTGCGCCGCGTCCTCCGGTCCGTCAGGCCCGGCGGCTGCCGCGGACCGCGCATCCTGCGCCGCCTGGGCGGCCCGCCACCGCTCGACGAAGACCGGCTTGCGCAGCTCGAAGGCACGTGCCTGGCGCTCCACCCGGTCCTCGGCATCGTCCTGGCCGAGGTTGCGCGCCTCCACGATCAGGCTGCCCACGCGGCCGAAGTAGAGCGGCACGAGGGCCGCGACCAGGCGCTCCAGCGGCACCGTGCCGAAGCGAGCCTGGAACACTAGGTCGTAGACGATGCCGGCCCACAGCTCGTCCGGGAAGTGGAACGCGGCGACCGCCTCCGACATCCGTTCGGTCGCGACGGGCTCGCCGGACCCGCCGCCCTCCCCGCCCAGGCCGAGCCGCGTGTTGGCTGCCTCGGCCAGCCGGCCGGCCTCGCCCGCCAGCTCGTCCACCGCGGCAACGTGATCCGCGGCCAGCATCGCCCGCCACGTCTCGCCGTGGCTGACCCGGCCGTTCTCGAACTCGGTCAGCAGGCGAAGGGTGTTGACCTGGAGCGGGCTCGGCTCCACCCAGCGCTCGAAGCCGTACGCCGGCATCTCGTGGCTGCCACGCACGCCCAGCCATGCGTCGGGGTTGGCCGCGGCCAGCGAGAGGATCGTGCCGACCACCTGGCGGAACATCGGCCCGAGGTCGCCCGACGGGTCCTTCGGGTCGTGGACCTTGGCGCCCAGGCGTGCCTGGCAGACGGCAAACCCGCCGATGAGCGCCTGCGTCGTCATCCAGATGTCGATGCCAAAGCGGGACACGTCAGGCGTCCAGTCGTCGCGCCCCAAGTAGTGGCGGACCAGGTCGCCGGACACGCCGAAGTCGCCGCCGATGGGCTGACGGATCCGGCGGCCGTACAGCGCCCGGGTGAGCGGGTACGTGACGGTGTTGGTGATCGTGCCGTCGTACTTGTGGCGCGCGTAGAGGGGCGCCACGTAGTCGAAGCCGCCCTTGAGGATCGGCCCGGCCAGCAGTTCGATCCATTCGGGCGTGATCGAGCGCAGATCGGAGTCGACCACCACGAGCGCTCGTGCCTCGAGCGCGGCGGCGAGCTCGAAGATCGTCCGCAGGGCGGCGCCCTTGCCGCCCACGCCGTCGACCTCCGGATAGGTCAGGGCCAGCCGCTCCAGGCGGTTCGTTGGCCGGACCAGGAGAATCCGCTCGACGTAGTCCGGTGGCTCCGTCTCCGCCACGACGCGCTGCGTGCCGTCGGGCGACCCGGCGTCGGCGTTGACGAGCAGCGGGCGGAGATCCGGGAAGTACTGGACCAGGCCCGCCTGGGCTGCCCGCACGACGTGACCGATCGTGGCCGCATTCTTGAAGCTGGGGATACCCACGACGAGGTCCGCGCGGCCAAGGCGCTCGATCTCGGCATGGACGGCAGCCGTGAGAACGGAGGACGGCACGCGCGCACCGTACCACGACGGCCGGCCGGAAGGCCTGCCCGGCGATCAGCGCGCAGGCCGGCCCGTCAGCGGCGGGGTATCGGGACCAGCGCCCACTCGTCGTTGGCCTCGCCGGGGAAGTACCGGCTGTTGGCGGCCTTGAACGCGACGGACGCGAAGCCGAGCGAGCGCCAGCTCTGGTAGAACGACCCGAGAGGCGCTCGCACGAACGGCGTGCGCCGGACGAGATCCGCCTCGCCGACCACGCTCTCGAGCAGGCGCTTTCGTTCGAGGAGCGGGATCGTCGTGAGCGGTTGACCGTCGAGCACCACCAGGTCCACGGCCACGAAGGCAATCGGCCCGCCCTCGACCTGTGCGTCGATCTCGCGTTCGCGGCGCCGGATCTCGCCGGCTCGCGGAGCGCCGCCGAACATCTTGGCTCCGGCGCTCCCGAGGAAGAACTCCGCCGTGTGCTCGCGGGCGTCCAGCGCCTTCCCGGACAGCAGGCTGAGGCCTAGCGGCGAGCGCGTGGCCTGGTCGGTCAGGTAGCCATCCAGGACGGCCGGCTCGGACGTGGCTTCCGTCAGGGCCTGGGCGACGTCGGGGTGCTCGTCGGTCAGCTCGAAGCCGTCGACGTCGACGAACCTGGTCGCGCCGCGCGTCCGCACGTAGGCCAGCACGCGGACCCCGTCCCAGGCGGGCTCCACGATCGGGTCGCGGACCGCCCTGTGGCCGCGCCGCCCGAATCCCATCGGTCGCCAGGTGCGCGGGTCGCTGTCCATCCAGCAGCTCCTGTGGCGGTCGGCCGGACCCGGGCCGGAAGCCCGACATCCGCGGCGCTATCGTCGCGCATCGCGCAAGGGGGTGCCAGCGTGCGGGCGGCGGCCGGAGGGCACTCGCGCCTCGCCGTGGCGCGGCTCGACACGACGCTCGCGCCACGGCGCCAATTCCGCCGGCGCGATCGTGCCCGGGGCAGTCTCGCCGCTCTGGCGCGCGATCGTGCGCGGGGACGCCGCCCCGGCGCCCGATCTTACGCAGGCGCGCCATCACTTGCGCAGGAACGCCGTCACCCATCCACCCGGGGCCTCGTACGCGGCCGATGGCGCCGGAACGCGCTCACCTATCCACCCCTGGAATGGTCGGCGGGATTCCGAGTCTCCGCGGGTGGGTGACGTCTCCCCAAGCGAGCGTGCGTGGGGCGACCGGGGGTCATTCCGGCGTTCCGGCGCCGGATCAATGGTGCGGGAAGACGCCGACCATCCCTCCGGTGGATGCCTGGATGGTTGCGCCGCGCGTGGACCGATCCGGCGGCGCGGCATACCACGAGGCCCGTCCCTCGGGAATCCGAACGCCCCGGCCGGTGGGGAGCCGGGGCGTTCGACGGGACGAGCGGCGCCAAGCAGGCAGGCGCCGCGGAGAGAATCGAGGGTCAGCCCAGGCGGTGCTCGAGATCGACGCACGCAACGGTGCATCCGCGCGCGTCGCGGCCGGGCAGGCCGACGTAGTGGGTGTAGCTCGAGGCGCCGGTCTCCGTGAGGCGGCAGCCGCACGAGGCGCACACGACCGCGCCGGTCTCGACGCGGATCGCGGTCGCGCGGGCGACCGGAGCGCGAAGCCCGGTGGCGAGGTTGGCCTGCAGGTCGATGGCGGTCATGGGCGCGTCCTTCCTGGGAGCGTGACGACGGCCGGTCGCGACGGCCGTCTGGCGCGTCCCGCTACCTGGGAATCTGCCGCGCGTCGCCGCGCCGGTCAGTGCCACGACGGGGGAACTTGGGATTCGATTCGGTTGCGGGGTCACGCGCTGGCTTGCCAGTGCGCGCACGAACCGTCAGCCGGTGTACCTGCCCGGGTGCGCCCGCCGCCAGGCCCAGGCCGCACCGACCATCTCCTCCAGGTCCGGGCGGCGCGGCTGCCAGCCGAGCACGGCGCGGGCACGAGCAGCGTCCGCGACGAGGGAGGGAGGATCGCCGGCTCGCCGCGGACCGAAGGCATGCGGGATCGGCCGGCCGACCACGGCCTCGGCAGCGGCGAGCACCTGGCGCACGCTGAAGCCGTCGCCGTTGCCCAGGTTGAGGGCGAGCGCGGCCGCCGTGCCGCCGGGTGCCGAAGTCCGCGCGTCGGCGGGATCGGTGGCGAGGAGTGCCAGGAGGTGCGCCCGGGCCAGGTCCTCGACGTCGATGTAGTCGCGGATGCAGGTCCCGTCGGGCGTCGGGTAGTCGGTGCCGAAGAGCGTCACGTCGGCCGAGCCTTCGGCGGCCGCCAGGAGGTTCGGGATCAGGTGCGTTTCGGGCGCGTGGACCTCGCCGTTGCTCTCGCTCGCCCCGGCAACGTTGAAGTAGCGGAGGCTGACGCTGCGCAGGCCGTGCGCCGCCCCATACCAGCGCAGCGCGCCTTCGAAGGTCCGCTTCGTCTCGCCATACGGGTTGATCGGGTCGAGGGGCATCTCCTCGGTGATGGGCACGCGCGCCGGCGTTCCGTAGACGGCGGCCGTGGAGCTGAAGACCAGGCGCCGGACGCCCGACTCTCGCATCGCCTCGAGCAGGGCGATGCCACCGGCGACGTTGTCGCGGTAGTAGCGGGCGGGGTTGGCCACGGATTCGCCGACCAGCGAGCGAGCCGCGCAATGCAGGACCGCGTCGATGCGCTCGTCGGCCAGCAGCGATCGAGTCGAGGCGAGATCGCCGTAGCTTCCCGCGACCAGGTGGGCTCCCGCAGCGACAGCGCCGCGGTGCCCGGTCGAGAGGTCGTCGAGGACGACAACCTCGTGGCCCGCGTCGAGGAGGGCCTCCACGGAGACCGAGCCGACGTAGCCCGCGCCGCCGGTGACCAGGACCCGCATGGCGACCTCCCGATGGTGGCTCAGGGACGACCGAGAAGACGGTCAAGGAACCCGCGTCGCGCCCGGGGGACAGAGGCACCCGCGGGGTGCGGCGGAGATGTCTCGGGTGGCGCGGACGGCTTCGCCGGTGCGGACGGCGCCGTCGTCGATGGATCCGGCACCACGGCCGGCTCCGCGGCCGGCACCGCGGCCGGCTCTGCGGCCGGCTCCGCGGCCAACGGCGCGCCCCCCGGCCGCGGCCCTGTCGGTGGCTCCGGCGGTGCATCCGGCACGACGTCACCGCGCTCGCGGATGACCTCCTCCAGGCGATCGACGAGGCGGCGTGCCACCGAGTTCTCCGGGTCGACGCCGAGCGCCTTGCGACCGAACGCGAGGGCGGTCCGCTCGTCACCGCGCTCGAGCGCCACCCGGCCCAGCCCCACGATCGCGATCGCATTGGCAGGGTCCGACTCGAGCACCTGCCAGTAGCGGCGCTCGGCCTGGTCCAGCATGCCCAGCTGGAGCGAGTTCTCCGCCTGGAGCAGGATCTCGATCACGCGACGTCCCCCGCGTCTCCCGCGTCGCCGGCGGCCCGCGAGCCGTCGGCGGTCGCGCCGCGCGTCGGCTCCGGCGAGGCGAGCTTCGCAGCGATGGACAGCAACGTGGCTCGCCGGTTCAGGCGAGGCTCGTCGACGACGCGGTCGACGAGGCTTTCGAGGAGGCGCCCGATCGCCGGGCCCGGCGCAACGCCCAGCTTCGTAACCAGGTCGTCGCCGTCAACGGCGAGATCGCCCCGCTCGAGCGCCACTCGAGTCGCCAGCTGGGCGTGGACCCGGGCGCGGAGCTCCTCCAGGCCGTCGACGTCCGGAGCCTGGCCGCTGCCGAGGTTGTCCGCCTCGCGCAGGTCCAGCAGGTCGTCGACCGCCTCCGCCCCGACTCGCCGGATGAAGCGCCGGACGGCGGCGTCCGTCCAGACGGGCTCGTACGCGAACATGTGGTGACGGACGAGGTGGCGCACCGCCTCGGTCAGCGCGCCCGGCGCGTGCAGCCCGTCCAGCCAGGCGGCCGCGAGCTCGGCGCCGGCGATCTCGTGGCCGACGAAGTGGCCGTCGGCGAACGTGGCCGGCTTGCCGACGTCGTGAAGCAGCGCGGCCAGGCGCGCGACCGGCCAGGCCCCGGGCTCCGGCGGGCGAGCTGCATCGACGGTCCGGCACGTGTGGTCCCAGAGGTCTTCGCCGGGCACTTTCGCCTGGGGCAGGCCGACCTGGGCCACGAGCTCCGGGGCAAGCTCCGCGAGCAGGCCCGTGGCCTGGGCCTCCCGCAGCCCGATCGACGGTCGCGGGGCGGCCAGGAGCCGGAACAGCTCGGCCAGGGTCCGCTCGCCCGAGACGTGCCGGGCGAGTCCGGCCTCGCCGGTGATGGCGGCCCTGGTCGCCGGCTCGATCGCGAACTCGAGCGTCGCCGCGAACCGGACGGCGCGGAGCATGCGCAACGCGTCCTCGCGGAAGCGCGTCACCGGATCGCCCACGGCGCGCAGCACGCGAGCGGCAAGGTCGGCCCGGCCGTCCGCGAGATCGACCAGCTGCCCCGGCCGGCCATCCGCATCCAGGACCAGGGCCAGCGCATTGACCGTGAAGTCACGCCTCGCGAGGTCCTCGGCCAGGCTGTCGCCGAACGTCACGTCGTCGGGACGGCGATGGTCGCTGTACGTCCCGTCGCGCCGGTACGTCGTGACCTCGACGGTGCGATCGCCGATGGGCACGGCAACCGTGCCGAACTTGTTCTCGTAGCGGGCCCCGCGGAACAGGTGGAGCAGCCGATCGGGCCGGGCGTCGGTGGCGACGTCCCAGTCGGCCGGCTCGACGCCGCGCAGGAGGTCGCGCACGCAGCCGCCGACGAGGCAGGCTTCGTGGCCGGCGGCACGGAGGGTGCGCCCGACGTCAACGACGGTCTCCGGAACCCGCGGCCGGGGCGGCTCCGAGGAGGCGTCCCGGGCAGCCCGCTCCGAGCTCAGCTCTTGCCCAGGAACAGGTAGCCGCGCCACGGCGTGTTCCGAGTGTCGGCCAGGTACGGCGTGAAGAGCGAGTAGACGTCGCTCCGCGGTTCGAACGGCGGCCGCAGCAGGCGGAGGCGCGCTTCGTCGGGAGTCCGGCCGCCCTTGCGGTGGTTGCACGTGCGGCAGGCCGTGACCAGGTTCTCCCACGTGTGGGCGCCGCCCCGATGGCGCGGCAGGACGTGGTCGATGGTCATGTCCGTGCCGTTGCGCCCGCAGTACTGGCACGTATGGCGGTCCCGCGCGAAGACCTCCCTGCGACTCAGCTTCACGCGCGGCCGCGGGCGCCGGACCTGGTGCTGGAGGCGGATCACGGACGGCGCGCGGTACGAGGCGCGCATGGAGCGAATCGTCTGGTGGTCGTACTCCACGACCTCCGCCTTCTCCCCGAAGACGAGGCGGAACGCGCGGGGCACGTTGCAGACGTTCAGCGGCTCGTAGTTCTGGTTCAGCACGAGCACCACGCCGTCCATGCGGCGCGATCGTAGCAGGAGGGACCGCACGTGGCGCGCAGTCCACGCCACGCTGCTCCAGCGGGTCGATGCCGTTGCGGGGTCCGCGGGTTGTGCCTCTGGGCGTCAGGCCCGCGGTTCGGCACCGTGCCGGCCCGCCGGGCGCGGCCGGGGGGCGCGGCGACGTGCGGCGGGGCCGCTACCAGCCCGCGCCGGCGGCCGCCTTGTCGCGGCGTATCCAGACCACCAGCGCGATCAGGAACCGCAGGATCAGGCTGATCCCGTACATCGCGCAATAGATGCAGACGGCGTCGATGACGAAGACCTGGAGGTAGGTGAAGTACCCCTCCCACATCGTGCCGACGAGGCTCAGGCCGTAGTGGGTCGCCAGCAGGGTCCTGCTGCCGGTCTTCCACCAGCCGATGGCGGCCACGAACAGGATCGACGAGAGGGCGACGCCGTACACCGCGACCGGGACGCCGGCGATGCGACTGTACGGCGACGTGGCCACGGTCTCGCAGCCAGCGAGGGGTCCGCACACGGGGACGCCGCCGGCAAGCTCGACCACGGACAGGTACGACGCGACCGTGAAGCCGAAGGCATCGAGCGCGGCGAGGATGAGGCCGGGATGGATTCGGCGGATTCTGCCAAGCATGCGCGGAGCGTACCGTGCCGCGACAAGACCCGCCAATGGGACGATCGGCCCTTCCGATCGGGCCGGGGCGACCGGCCGGACGGGCCGTGTCGCGCGGGCGGGCGATCTCGTCGCCGGGTTGGGACGAGGCTCCGACGCGCCGGCGTGGCCATCGGCACGGGTCCGGCCGACGCCTCCGCAGCGCCCATTCGGAAGCGCGCCGGGTCGTGTCCCCGGCGGACGCCCCGCAGACCGCGTCCCCATCGTCGTACGCTCCGCGCATGCTCCTCGGGATCGACCACCTGGTCGTCGCGGTCGCCGACCCGGACGCGGCGGCCGCCGAGCTGGCCGATGCCCTGGGCCTGGCGTTCACCGGCGCCGGACGTCATCCGGCCGCGGGGACCGAGAACCGCCTTGCCTTCCTCGGCGACTCGTACCTCGAGCTGATCGGCGTCTGGGACCGGAGCCTCGCGGCCGCGAACCCCATCGGCGCGGCGGCGCTGGCCGCGCTCGACGGCGCGGATGGCGGGCTCGCCACGTTCGCCGTCGCGTCGGACGACATCGCCGGGGACGTGGCGCGCCTTCGAGCGGCCGGTTCGACGGTCTCCGTCCCGGAGGCGGGCGAGCGGCGCCGGCCGGACGGCGAGATCGTCCGCTGGCAGACGGCCGGGCCTGCCAGGCTCGGGCCGGCCGAACCACCGTTCCTCATCGAGCACGAGCCGTACGGGGCCGAGTGGGGCGACGCCGCGCGGCACGCCAGGAGCCGCTTCGAGCATCCCGCCGGAGGGCGCGTCCGGCTGGTCGGCCTGGAGCTGGCCGTGCCCGATCCGGCCGCTCTCGCTGCCGCGTATCGCCTCCAGGTCGGCCTGGCGATGGAGCCGGCAGCGGGCGCCGCCCCGGGCGAGCAGGAGGCTCGCGTCGGCGAGCAGGCCATCCGCCTCGTGCACGCCGCCGGCGACGGAGCTCCAAATGCCCGCGTCGGGCTGCGCGGGTCGAGCGGCCAGCGCCGCATCGTCGACCGCTTCGGGGTTCGATTCGCCCGCCTCTGAGGTCGTGCACGCCGAGCGCCGGGCAGCGCGCCCAGGACTCCGGCCGGGGCGGCCCTCCCCGCCGTCCGCGAGTCCCCCTTGACTCTGGGGGCGGCGGTCCGTGCAGGCGGGTGGGGCCCAGACGCTCGGATTGGCAGTCCAGGCGCGACCCGCGAGACCGCTCAGCACGATATCGAGTCGGCACAGACTCAAGGCGTGGGCCACGGCCGGCGGCGGACATGAGGCCGTAGCCGGCCGCCCGCTCGAGCGGCCCGGCGGCCGCGGGCAGGAGCCCGATCGGCCGCGTTTCGCCACTGACAGCGGCCGAACATGCGTCGCCGGCCCGCCTCCGGCGGCGCCTCAGGGTTCGGTCGGCCTCTGCAGCAGGGCGACGGCGACGAGCACGACCCAGGCCATGACGCCGACGAGCGCCAGCCACTCGAGGAACGGCACGATCCAGATCGCAGGCCGGACCGGGTCGGGCAAGGCTGACCCGCTGCTGGACGCGGAGGCCGCGTAGACGGCGACGAACACGACGTCCACGGCCACGGCCACGGCGCCGGGCACCAGCAGCCACCGCGGGAGCCCGTCGTGCGTGTCGATCGCGACATGCACCGTGAACAGGGCGATGCCGACCCACACCGTGACGAAGAACGTGATCGAGGCGAGCAAGTGCGCCAGCCCTTCGTTCATCGGCTCCACGCCGGCCATCAGCCCGCCGATCCCGGCGACGACGCCGACCGCGGCCACGATGAACCGCAGCCGGCCGGTGGTGCACCACGCCAGGCCGACGAGGAACAGGGCCAGGCACACCCCGCCCACCATCAGCCCGGTGTCGAACAGCGGCGCCAGCGTCGAGACCCCGCGCTCGCCCAGCTCCGACACGAAGTGATTGAGGGGCGAGTACGGCTGGCCGGCGAGATCCCGGTAGGGGAGCGCGGTCACGACGGACGTGATCAGGAGCGTGGCCGCGCCCACGAGGCCGACCGCTGCCACTCGATCGGAGACCGCGGTGGCGGCCACCGCACGACGCACCGCGGGAGCCGTGCTCATGGCCACGCGGCCTCGCCGGCGGCACCCGCTCCGCCCGCGAGGTGCTCCACGCGATCGCCCGCCGCCACCGGGCCTTCAGCCAGCACCCGCGCGCACCAGCGCGAGTCCTCCGGATGGACCTTGTGGCTGATCCGCGCGATCCGGCCATCCGGGAAGTAGTGGGCCAGCGTGTCGCAGGGTGACGTGTACTTCACCAGCTCCAGCAGGAGCCCCTCGTCGCCCACCGCCAGGCGGTCGCCGGCCTGGAGGGTGGCCCAGTCGATCCCTTCGATGGTGAGGTTCTCGCCAAAGGCGCCGGGGAAGGCGGTGTTGCCGTCGGCGGCGACCCTGGCGATCGCTTCGAGCGCGTAGAGGACGACCGCGCGATCCGGCCCGCCGTGGTCCGGCTCGGGCTCGGCATGGCCGTCGCCGTCCAGGCCGAGGCGGCGCACCTGGGCTCGATCCACGGGCAGCTTGGGCACGCCACCGCGGGAGACGCTGACCTGGTGCACGCGGCCGGTGCGGCCGGGGACGGGCTCGCTCACGGCGGTATCGTGCCCCATCCGGCGGCTGGTCGCCGGGTCGCCCCGTGGGATCGCGTCGCCTCGGGCGGGGCCACACGCAGAACCCCGGCCCCGTCGCTCCGCGCCACCGGTCCGCCGTCTAGAGTTTGACTGTTTAATTTTTGCTCGCCAGTGGGATAAATATGGTTATTCATGTTCAAGTTCAGCGGATTACTCGACCTGAACACATTTTAGCCGCTGAGGATGCATCGTTTACAAGGGGATTTCTTATAAGGAAGCTCGATTCATACCAATGGGAAGGTGGACCGTTTATGCTTACCTGTTACATTCCGACCTCAGGTGATGGTGTATAATACAATTACCTAGCAAGCCGGCTGAAAACCGGCTTTGAATTGGACGTATGATGATTATGAAGCTGGCAGTGGCGGCGAGTTCACCGTCAGATAAAAGACTACGGCTATTTTAAGGCCACTTGGGATGATCTTGTTTATCAAGGGGAGCACATCGAATAATATCAACTGGTAATCCTCCTACAGCAACTCTCAATACTCCGCAAATGGTCAGTATGCTCACCTGGTTGTCGAGATTAGCAAAGTCGTATGTCTTGTATCCTAAAAATTTGTGGTCGGGTGGGCAGGATTGGGGAGAGGCAGCATCCGTTCTTCACATCCGGAAAGGTTGCATTTTGGAGCACTTTTGCTGGGGATCAGCTTGATTATTACTTCTTCAATGGGCAGAACGGCCAATACGTGACGCCGTCTTACAAGATTGGAATTGCGCGATGCCAACTTTGAGCGGTTATATAGATGATTTCGATGATAACGGTTATTTTCATTTTGAGCCAGCGAAGAATCCGCAAGCCTGTTGGGAATCGATCAAATTTTTGTCCAGCAGACCGGTCACCAATCAGGGTTGTACAGGCGCGGCGATCATTGGCTGAGTCGGCGGAATCGGAGGCAGCGGTCAGACCAAAGTAGCCGTGTACCGCTATGTTCTTCGAGGATCAGCAATGAACAGAAACAGCCTTTGCTGACTCAATCCGATGGATGATATTTTCAAAACATTGGCTGACTCAGCTGTTACAGAGGTAGTAGACCAAGGCCATCTTCCCCAGTTGGCGCTCGGTGACGCAGCTCACGCAGAGGTTTACCTGACCTGCATGCGGGACACCTGTCCAAGCCATGGACGAAAAGAGGACGACGATAAGTCGAGAGCTTGCGCCAAGCAGGCTGATCCCACGGGTCATTGGTGATAATAGGTCTTTTTGGACAGTAGCTGATATAACTGCTGGAAGGAATAGTAGTAACAGTTCTGTTTGCAGTGGGAAAAGGTGTGCGGTACAGAGTCTCGGTGAAGGCATGAGATTGGCCCTTCGTCCGTGAGATATCAACGTCTTTCGAACGATTTTGTTGATGTCTTTATTCTTTCTTGGTAAAGAGACACTCAAACTTCTCCAAAGCCTGCCCAGCGTTAATAAGTTGAGTCAGGCTTTCACCCGTCCCACGCCGCCGCAGCGGTAACTAGCGCCCAAATCGGCAGTGGG
>CAWGEL010000017.1:0-178374 GCA_963821595.1 uncultured Chloroflexia bacterium
CCGGCAGGAGATGTTGATCCAATAGGGGAACGCTCCGCGGCGGTGGAAGCGCGGCACGGCGTCGTCTATCTCGCCGAGGACCCCGACCACGATCCCCCGTTCGGCGGCTACTGGGACAATGGCGAGCCGCCGGAGATGCTCGAGAAGGGCCCGGGCTGGACGAGTGCCGCCGATGCGGTGGCATGGGGAGGGCACCGAGCCCGCATCGTGCCGATTGGCGGGCCCGACCGCTACTTCAGTGCCGGCGACCAGCGAGACCAGAGCCTGCCTCCGTGGCCCCATGTCACTGGTTATCCGGCCCCCCATATCACGAGCACTTCAATACGCTCTGTTGAAATCGGGCCGATCTGACAGCGGCAGGAAGCGCGGATTGAGGAAGACATAGACTCCGATCCGATGTCGAATCCCGAACTGGTGGCTCTCTGGGAACGGGTCCAGACCGCCCTTCGGTCGGTCGCCGCCGATGCCGGGGTAGCTGACGAGTGCGCCCCCTGGATTACCGAATGGCTCGACCACGATGAGCTCGGGCTGGCTTGGACAACCCTCCGCCGCCACGTCACCGAGAAGTCATGACCGGCTCGGCGGCTCGGCTGCACCCGCGTCCGAGGTGACCCGCCGATTGACCGAACTCGGTGGCTGGATCGGGCTCGACTGGGACAACCCGCAGGCCGGATGAGCTCGCCCGAAACAAAGCCTCGCCGGCTCCAGTCCCTACCTTCACACCCCTGTCGGTCTCGGGCTGTTCTGACCCGGGCGCTCGAACGGCGGCATCACCGGCCGCGGATTGGCGCGCGGCCAGGCGCACCCACAGCCGGCCAGGGAGATGCCTGCCAGGTCACGACCGGCGTGGCGCGCGGCGCGGATCGCGGGGGGCCCGCGATCAGCGCGGAGCCGAGGCCAGGTAGAGGCAGATCGTGACGATGGCGGCCGCCGCGACGCCGAGGAGGCCGGCGCCCCAGGCCATCCAGTCGACCGGGCCGAGCTGCGCCGCCGCCCCGTGGCCGCCATGGCCGTCCTCGGCGCCGTGCGCCTCGGCGTGGGCGCCGTCCTGACCGGCATGCGCGCTTGCGGCGGGCGCCGTGGACGTCGGGCTGTCACTCATGGGTCGATTGTACCGGCGGACCGCTCTGGTCCGGGCAGAGCGCGGGTGCCCGGCCGCATGCGGCGGTGCCGGCGCGAGGTGGCCCCGCGCGCAGTGGCCGGCCGACCCGGCGCCCGGTAGACTCGGGCCCATGTTGACCCTCGTCCTGACGCGCCATGGCCTGACGGATCGCTCCGATCCGGAGCAGCACCTCGGCCAGGGAATCGACATCGGACTCTCTGTCGCGGGCCGGGCCCAGGCCGTCGCGCTCGGCGGGCGGATCGGCGCCGAGCGCTTCGATCGAATCGTGTGCAGCCCGCTGCTGCGGGCCCGCCAGACGGCCGCCGCAATTGCCGGCGATCGGCCGGTGGAGCTCGACGACCGCCTCGCCGAGATGGACTACGGCGACTGGGAAGGACTGACGTACCAGCAGATCGAAGCCGTCGACGCCGACCTGCGGCGGCGGTGGATCGACGACCCCGCGTCGCTTGCCTGTCCGGGCGGCGAGTCAGGGAACGACGTCGCGGCACGCGCGGGATCGTTCCTCGAGGACCTCCTGGCGTGGTCCGCGACCGGCGGGTCCGGCGAGCGAGTGGTGCTCGCGGTCGCCCACGCGACACTCAACAGGGTCCTGCTGGCAGTCGCCATGGGCCTGCCGGTGCGCGACTTCCGGAGGCGGCTGAGCCAGGGCCAGGCGAACCTGACGGTGGTCTGCTGGGCGGACGGCGCAGCCGCGACCGCCGGACGATTCCTGGTGCTCAATGACACGTCCCACCTGGCCGCGCCGGGCCAGGCGCCGTGGGAGCTCGCTCCGGGCGCCTGAGGCAGCGGAGAGGAGGTCGCCGGTGCTCTGGCCGCGGAATCGATACCAGGAACGCACCGCGGTGGGCCGCTTTGGCCGTTGCGATGAATGCGGTGAGGAGATCGCCTCGCCGAATATCGATGGTCCACCTGAGACGTGGGAACCTGTCACGTACGTCGTGATCGCCAGGGCGCGCTGGTTCACCCCGACGCCGAAGGTCTGTGCTTACCATCCGGCGTGCGTCCTTGCCCTCAGGAGGCGGACCGGCGGGTAGCCGCCGCGTGGAGGGTCGAGCTGGGAGGGGGCGTCCGAATGATGGCCGCGCGCCGACCCGGGAGGCGTCCGAGTGCCGCCCGGATGCAGCGTCGGACCGCCGGCGCTAGGTGCTGCCTCGCCGAATTCCCGGCAGCGGCCGGCCGAGCCGCAGCCAGACCAGGACGACGACGAAGACGACCACGGCGATGGCGATGACCAGGTCGAACGGGGCGAGCGCCTCGCGCAGCTGCTGCCAGTTGGTTCCCAGCTGGACTCCGGCCCAGACCAGCGCCGTCGACCAGAGGAACGCGCCGGCGGTCGAGTATGCGATGAACTTCGCCACCGGCATGCGGGCCACCCCCGCCGGGAAGCTGATGAACGTTCGCACGATCGGGAGCAGCCGGCTGAAGAAGGCCGTCTGGGCTCCCCATCGAGCGAAGAAGCGCTCCGCGATCTCGATGTCGTGGTGACGGATCAGCAGGTAACGGCCGTAGCGCTCCAGGAAGGGCCGGCCGCCCCAGGCACCGATGGCGTAGCCGATGAGCGAGCCGATCGTGTTCCCGAGTGTCGCGACGATGACCACGATCCAGAAGGCCCACGGGCCGTGCGTGAGGGGCTCGATGTTCTTCGCTGGGTCGGAGATGAGGAACCCGGCGAACGGCAGGATGAGCTCGGAGGGCAGCGGGATCATGGCCGACTCGATGGCCATCGCAACGAGGACCCCGAGATAGCCGACCGCACCGTAGAGCTGGTCGAGGAACGGGATGACGATCTTGTCGATGAAGGCGAGCATCCGGCGCAGGGTACACGGTCGGGAGGCGCGCCGGGCAGCGCCCGGCCGAGTCCCCGAACCGGGCGGTGCCTGCGGCCCTGCCGTCCGCCCGCGCTCGCGCTACGCTCCCCCCATGCGGGAGCTGCGGATCGTCGACGTCACCGACGAGGCGACCTTCGCGGCCGTGCCGCCGTGCGCAGACCCGTCGTTCGACCACCGCACGTGCGACTACTGGGAGGACGCGGACCGCGGGTCGAAGGCGCATCGGGCGGCGTGGCTGGCCCCGGCTCCTCCCGGTCCGCTCCACGGTGGCCCCGCCCGGTCTGCGTCAGCCAATCCGTTTGCCCCACCCCCGCGGCCATCCGCCAATCCGTTCGCGCCAACCCCGCGAACGGCCCCGGCCAACCCGTTCGCCCTCGACGACGACGCGCCCCCCGACAACCCGTTCTCGCCGCGCCGGGAGCCCCTGCCGTCGGTGCCGATGACCGGGCCCCGGAAGCTCGGGCTCCTGGGCCGGGGCCTGGCCATCTTCGGCAGCTATGCGAAGGTGCTGGAGGTCGAGACGGACGGCGAGGCGCGTCCCGCCGCCTACTGCCAGTTCGGGCCGCTCTCCGCCTATCCGCGGGCGCTCCGGCTTCGCGAGCTGTACCCGCAGCCTGCCGAGCGCACCGCTGCCGGCCGTGATCACGTGTGTGGCCGTGACCGACGATGCCCGCCATGGTGGGCTGGCGCTGCGGCTGGTTGCCGCCGTCTGCGAAGACCTGGCAGCCCGGGGCTTCGCCGCCGTCGAAGCGTATCCGGAGGCGAACGCACGACCCGATGCGACGAGCGCCGCGAGTCCCGCCTTCTGGGTGCGTGCCGGCTTCCGCATTGCGGTGGACGATGAGCGCTTCCCGGTCGCCCGGCGCGAACTGTAAGTCATGCCTGACGCACGGTTCGGGCGTGTCGCTGTGCTCCTCGTGTCGCTCGTGGTGGCGGCCTGCGGGCCCGCCCCGACGCCGACCCCCCTTCCCACCGGGAGCGAGCCCGCCGCGATCGCCGGCCCGTCCGGCGCCCAACCGACGCCGGCGGCATCTCCGGTGGAGCCGTCCGCCAGCGCCGCAACGTCGCCCGGGGACGTCGAGTCGGCCTCCCCGAGCTCAGCCCAGCCTTCCGGCGCTGGTCGACCGGTCGCTGCCTGGCGCTCCTGCCGGTCTCCGTCGACGGCCTGCCGGTCGTCGAGGACGTGCAGGGCGAGATCCAGCAGGCCGCCCAGCTCGAGGCGGGCCACACGATCCACGGCTACGCGGCCGCCGTGGTCGGCGATGCGGGCGAGAACATGGCGTCGATCAGCCTGGTGACGCCCGCGTTCCCGGCGGACGTCGCCAGCTTCGCCCGGGCGTGGGCGCAGCAGTTCGACACCGCCGCCTGCGAGGCGAACGGCGGGGACGGCACTGACGACGACGAGCATCATCGGCAGGTACCGGGTGGACGTCTCCCGTTGCTCCGGCGGCGCCGTCGTCTACCACGCGATCCTGGGGGGCCGGGCGGTCCTGTCGATCCTGGAGCTCGGGCCCCGGGAGCTCGGGCGGCGGGTCATCGAGGAGCTGCCCTCGGCGGGCGGCTGAGGCAACCCCAGGGAGGCCCATGGCCCGGCGCCCTCGCCCGCCAGCTTACGGGCCAGCGGGGGCGAGCTCGAACCGTTCGATGGCGAGGTCGCGCCAGCTCGCCGCCGATGGCCAGCGAGGCGGTCGCGGCCGGGGACGGCGCGTTCCGGACGTGGAGGACGTGGCGGCTCCCGCCGAGACGGAAGTCGTCGACGAGCGTCCCGTCCGGGTCGAGGGCCTGGGCTCGCACGCCCGACGGCCCGAAGACGAGCTGGTCCGAGCGAAGCTCGGGAACGTATCGCTGGAGCGCCTGCACGAAGGCGCGCTTCGACCAGTCGCGCCACATCTCGACGGCGCCCATTCGCCAGAAGCGGCGGGCCAGGCGCAGGAAGCCGCGGATTGCCGACGACGCGTGCCAGGTCGCCGGGGCTGACGTCGCGGCGCCGGTAGCCCGTCCGGGCGAACGCGAGGACGGCGTTCGGGCCGGCCCACACCTCGCCGTCGATGCGGCGCGTGAAGTGGACGCCGAGGAACGGGAAGCGGGGATCGGCGACCGGGTAGATGAGGCCCCGCACCAGCGGCCGCGCCGGCTCCGTGAGGGTGTAGTAGTCGCCGCGGAACGGCACGATCCGGTCGCGGCCGGGGTCCCCGGTCATCGCCGCGACCCGGTCGGCCCAGAGCCCGGCGCAGGCGATGACGTCCCGGGCGATGAGCGGCCCGCTGCTGGTCGCGAGCACCTGCTCGCGGTCCCGGGAGGCGATCCCGGTCACCCGCCGCCCACGTGGACGATCCCGCCCATCGCCCGCACGTCGTCCGCCAGGGCGGCCACCACGCGCGGGTAGTCGATGATGCCGGTGGTCGGGCTCCACAGGCCGCGGATTCCGGCGGCGTGCGGCTCGATCTCCCGGATCCGCTCACCGCCGATCGCCTCCAGGCCGGGCACGCCGTTGGCGGTCGCCCGCTCGCGGAGCGCCTCGAGCCGCGGCAGCTCGTCCGGCGTGATCGCGACGACGAGCTTGCCGCAGCGCTCGAAGGGGATGCCGTGCTCCTCGAGGAACGCCTCCATCTCCGCCTTGCCCTCGCGGCACAGGCGCGCCTTGAGCGACCCGGGCGCGTAGTAGAGGCCGGCGTGGAGCACGCCGCTGTTGTGGCTCGACTGGTGGGCCCCGAGGCGATCCTCCTGCTCGAGGATGGCCAGGCGCAGGCCCGGTCGGCGCCGCAGCAGCTGTCGCGCCGTGGCCAGGCCGACGATCCCGCCGCCGATGATGGCGACGTCGGCGATGTCGTCGCTCACGAGGGGTCGGCCGCGGCCCGGACCAGCAGCTCGCGCGGCACGGAGTCGGCGCGCAGCACGCCGGCCAGGGCCATGGCGAGGTCGAACTCCGCCAGCAGGAGATCCAGGGCGAGGCCGACGCCCGCTTCGCCGCCCCAGGCGAGCGCCCAGGCCACCGGTCGTCCGATCATGACCGCCCGTGCCCCCAGGCAGCGCGCCGCCAGGACGTCCGTGCCGCGCCGGATGCCGCTGTCGAGCAGCACGGGGACCCGGCCGTCGACGGCGTCGACGACCGCCGGCAGCGCATCGAGCGCGGCGATCGAAAGGTCGAGCTGGCGGCCGCCGTGGTTCGACACGTCGATCGCCGCCACGCCGGCATCGATGGCACGGCGCGCGTCGTCTGGGTGAAGGATGCCCTTGGCGATCACCGGCAGGCGGGTATTGGCCACGGTCCAGTCGAGGTCGGCCCACGTGTTCGACGGCTTGAGCTCGTCGTCGCCGTAGGTGTCGCCACGGCGGGTGCTGCCTCGCCGGATGTTGGCGTAGGTGACGCCGGCCGGCAGCGCGAAGCCCGTCCGGAGGTCGCGCTCGCGGCGGCCCAGGATCGGCGCGTCAAGGGTCAGGACGATCGCCTCGTTCCCGGCCGCCGCCGCCCGGTCCAGGAGGTCGCGATTGCGGCCGGCGTCGCGCAGGAGGTAGAGCTGGAACCAGGTCGGCGCCCCGGCCGCGGCCACTTCCTCGATCGTCGAGCTGGCCACCGTCGAGAGGCACACGGTCAGGCCGCGGGCCGCGCAGGCGCGGGCCACGGCGACTTCGCCGTCCGGGTCGGCCATCCGCAGCAGCGCCACCGGCGCGACCATGATCGGGGCGGGCCAGCGCCGGCCGAGGACGTCCACGCCAGCATCGCGCTCCTCGATCTCTGCGCCGACGCGCGGCACGAATCGCCAGCGCCGGAACGCCGCCTGGTTGTCGGCAAGCGTCACCTCGTCGGCAGCGGCGCCGCTGTAGTACGCGGCGACGCCCGGATCCAGGCGCTCGACCGCCAGCGCCTCGAAGTCGCGGAGGTTGAGAGGCGCGGTCGTCGGTCCCCCCGAGCCGCGGCCGTGGTCGAGCGACGTCCGCGGGGCCGCGGGCGGGACCCGGTCGGTCATGCGAGGCCCCGGATGCGGATCGCCGCGGCGTGGGCGGGGAAGCCCTCGTGGTCGGCCAGCGTGACGCGTCGCCGTCGCCAGCGACGCCAGGCCGCCGGCGGTGAGCTTGGCGATCGACATCGAGGTCATGAACGTGCGCGCAGTCACGCCGCCGTTGATGCGGGCGAAGCCCCCCGTCGGCAGCGTGGCCGGAACGCCGATCGTGAAGTTGGCGGCGCTCACCGGTGAATCCTGGCCGAGGAGCGCCTCGCCCGCGTACGCCAGGCGGGCCAGCGTCGCCTCCGGGTCGCGGGTGGCGACCTGGAGGTGCTCCGGTGCGTACGCACCCGCGAAATCGACCGCGGCGTCCATCGTGTCGAAGAGGAAGGCGCCGCCCAGCACGGTGAGGGCCGACCGCGCGTACGACGCGCGGGGTTCGGGCAGCCGGGCAAGCTGGACCGCGACCTCCGCGTCGACCCGTTCGGCCGTGGCCAGGGAGTCCGTCACGAGGAGCGCGGCCGAATCCGCGCCGTGCTCGGCCTCGTTGAGGAGATCGGCCGCCAGCCGGACCGGGTCGATCGAGTCGTCGGCGAGGATCAGCGACTCCGATGGGCCGCACAGCATGTTCGTGGCCACGCCGTGAACCTGGGCCAGGACCTGGGCGGCAGTGACGGCCGGGCTGCCCGGGCCGACGATCTTGGCGACCCGCCGGATCGTCTGCGTGCCGAGCACCACGGCGGCCACGCCGGCCGGCCCGTTGGCCCGCACGATCCGGGTGATGCCGAGCTCCTTCGCGGTCGCCAGCACGCCCGGGTCGACCCGGTCCGTGCCGGGCAGCGGCGGCACCACGACCGTGATCTCGGGGACGCCGGCGACGACGGCGGGGACGCCGATCATCACCAGCACGGACGGGAACGAGCCCTTGCCGCACGGCACGAACAGGCCGGCGCTCGGGATCGGCCGCATCCGCTCGCCGACCTCCACGCCCGGCCGGATCTCCTTCCGCCAGTCCGGGCTCGCCGCGAGCTGCGCCTCGTTGAACGCCCGGACCGAGGCGATCGCGACCCGGATCGCGTCGAGCAGCTCCGGCGCGGCCGAGGCGTGGGCCTCGTCGATCGCGGCCTGCGTCACGAGGAGGTCGTCGGGGGCGATCGTCACCTTGTCGAAGCGGGCCGTCGCGTCGGCGACCGCGGCATCGCCGCGCGCCGCCACGTCGGCGTAGATCTCGCCGATCGAGGCGAGCAGCCTGGGATCGAGGATCGTGCTCGTCGCCCGACCCAGGATGCGGGCCTGCTCGGCGGCGTCCAGTTCCGTCCAGCGGCGCAGGGTGAGCACCTTCATGCAGTCCTCCCGCCATCCACGACGATGGCCGATCCGGTGACGTACGACGACTCGTCGGAGACGAGGAAGGCGATGACCGCGGCGATCTCGTCCGGTTCCGCCACCCGGCCCATGGGGATGCCGGCCAGGATGGCGCGCATGGCCGCCGGGTCGGCGAGGGACGCCTCGGTCATCGGCGTGCGCACGTAGCCAGGGCAGACCGCGTTGACGCGGACGCCGCGGCCGGCGAGGTCGCGGGCCATGGAGCGGGCCAGCAGGACGGCGCCGCCCTTCGAGGCGTTGTAGTCGGCGAAGCCGGGCTCCGCCTCGAGGCCGTTGACGGAGGCGAGGAGGACGATCGAACCGCCCCGGCCGTCGGCCGTCATCCGGCGCGCCGCGGCCTGGCCGGCCAGGAACAGGCCCCGGACGTTCACGTCGAGGACTCGCGCGAACGCTGCCGGGTCCAGGTCGAGGACGTCCACGCCCTGGCCGTCGATGCCGGCCGAGGCGACCAGCGCGTCGAGGCGGGAGGCGAGGCCGGCCGCCTCCTCCACGGCCGACGCGACCGCGGCCGCGTCCGTCACGTCGGCGACGCGGCCGGCGATCGTCGCGCCCGGGACGTCCCTGCGCAGCGTCGCCAGCGCGCCGTCGAGGCGGCCGCCGTCGCGGCCGACCACCATGACGGCCGCGCCCTCGCGGGCCAGGCGGCGGGCGGCGGCGAGGCCGATGCCGCTGGTCCCGCCGGTGACGAGCGCCGCTCGTCCGGCCAGGCGGCCGGCGGACGCTGGAGGCGGCTCCACCGCCGGACGCGGCTCCGCTGCGGGACGCAGCCCTGCCGCGGAGCGCGCGGAGGGTTCGGGCCCCCCTCGCGCCGCACTCACCCCAGCGGCCCTACCGCGGCTTCGACTTCGTCGAGGATCTCGCCCGTCCGGATCAGCTCCTTCATGGCCGTGTGGTCCGAATGGAGCGGTCGGTCCTCGTCGAGATGGGCGACGTGACGGCGGATGACCCGGCGGGCGGTCTCGACGCCCTTCCCGAACTGCCAGTCGCGGAAGTCGAGCGCCTGGGCGGCGGCCATCGCCTCGATCCCCAGGACGCCGTAGGCGTTGTCGAGGATCTGGTTCGTCTTGATCGCCGTGGTCATTCCCATCGAGACGAAGTCTTCCTGGTCGGCGGCCGCGGGGATGGACTGGATGGACGCCGGCGCGGAGAGGATTCGCTGCTCGACGATGAGGGCGTCGGCCGTGTACTGGCTCAGCATCATGCCGGAGAACATGCCCGCGCCCTTCGTCAGGAAGGCGGGCAGGCCCATCGAGAGCGCCGGGTTCGTCAGGCGGTTCAGGCGCCGCTCGGAGAGCACGCAGATCATCGTGACGGCCGCGCCGACCATGTCCATCGGCAGGGCGACGGGCGTGCCCTGGAAGTTGGCGCCGGTGAGGGTGATGCGGTCCTCCGGGATGAAGATGGGGTTGTCGCCGACGCCATTGAGCTCCGTCTCGACCTGGGCGCGCGCGTAGGCGACCGCGTCATGGGCGGCGCCGATGACCTGCGGCGTCGAGCGCATGGAATAGGCGTCCTGGACCTTCGTCTTCACGCGGCCGGTCTGCAGGTCGCTGCCCTCGATGCAGCGGCGGATGGCAGCGGCGCTGCGCACCGCGCCGGCGAAGCCGCGCAGTTGGTGAAGCCGATCGTCGTACGGCTTCAGGTTTGCCATCAGGGCCTCGAGCGTCATTGCCGCCACGATCTCGGCCTGGCGCAGCCAGCGGTCGATGTCGTGGACGGCGATCGCGCTCATCGCGGTGAGCAGGTTGGAGCCGTTGATCGTGGCCAGGCCGTCGCGCGCACGCAGGCCCGGCACGGCGATACCCGCCCGTTCCATGGCGACGGCGCCGGGCAGGCGCTCGCCCCGGTACCAGGCCTCGCCCTCGCCCATCAGCAGCAGGGCCGCCTGGGCCATCGGGGCAAGGTCTCCGGACGCGCCGACCGAACCCTTCTGGCAGACGACCGGCGTGACCCCGCGGTTCAGCATCTCGACGAGGGTCAGCGTGATCTCGGGGCGGCAGCCGGAATTGCCGTGCGCCTGGACGTTGATCCGCCCGGCGAGGGCGGCCCGGACAGCCTCCGGTGGGGCAGGGTCGCCGATGCCGGCCGCGTGGTTGTAGATCAGGTACCGCTGGAACTGCTCGACCTGCTCGTCGGTCAGCACGATCTCCGAGAACTCGCCGATCCCCGTGTTGACGCCGTACATGGTCTCGTGGGCCGCGATCTTCTCCTCGAGCATCGCGCGGCAGGCGCGGATGCGGTCGAGGGCGGCCGGGGCCAGCTCCACGGTCTCGCCTTCCCGGGCGATCCTGGTCAGCGTCGCGACGGTGAGCGACGAGCCATCGAGGACGATCGACATCGAAATTGGTCCCTCAGGCGATGGCCCATGACAGGGTCGTGGAACGGATTCGGCCTGATGGTACGGCCCGCCCGGACTTGTCACAGGCCGTCGGCGTCGCCCCGATCGGGAGCCGGCTCGCGTCCCGGCAACGCCGCCTCGGCTCGCTGTCCCGTTGCCGTCAGCCTCCCCCGCGGGGTCTCACGGTCGCCTCCAGGATCTCCACCACGCGGCGCATCTCGTCCGGGCGGCCCATGCTGACCCGGGCCCAGCCCGGAACGCCCAGGCTCGCGCCCGGTCGCACGCTGATGGCGTCGGCGGCCAGGGCGGCGGGCCAGCCGTCGCGGTCCTCCACCAGGACGAAGTTGGCCTGCGAGGGAACGTAGTCCAGGCCGAGCCGCCGGCACGCCTCCACGAGGATCGCCTTCGCGACGGCGGTCTCGCGAACCGTCATCGCGACGTGGTCCGCGTCGTCGAGGGCGGCGACCGCCGCGGCGAGCGCCGGCGTGCTCACGTTGAAGGGCGGCCGGATCCGCCCGACCGGCTCGAGCACGGACGCCGACGCGATCGCATAGCCGACGCGCAGGCCGGCGAGGCCGTAGACCTTGGAGAACGTCCGCGTCACGACCAGGCCCGGGTGGAGGCCGAGGAGGTCGATGGCCGTCGCGCGCACCGCCGGCTCCACGTACTCGAAATAGGCCTCGTCGACGACCACCAGGCAGTCGGGCGGCAGGTCGGCCACGAACGCCCGCAATTCCGCCCGCGCCACCACGGTCCCGGTGGGGTTGTGCGGGTTGGCCACGAAGACGGCGCCCTGCGGCGCGGCGGCCGCAGTCATCGCCCGCAGGTCGTGGACGTGGTCGCGCAGCGGAACCAGGACCAGCTCTGCGCCGGCGGCCTGGGAGGCGATCCGGTGGATCCCGTACGGCGGCCGCGCCATGACCGAGCGCCTCCCCGGCTCGAGGTACGTGGTCGCCAGCAGGTGGATCACCTCGTCGCTGCCCGTGCCGACCAGGACCTGGTCCGGGCTGACGCCGTGCCGCTCCGCCAGGCGGGCCCGCAACGTCGGCGCGCCCGGTTCCGGGTAGCGGTCGACGCCGGCCATCACGGCCACGGCCGCGGCCACGGCTCGTGGCGACGGCCCGAACGGGTTCTCGTTGGAGGCGAGCTTGAGGGCGCGACCGTCCGCATCCTCGGGCGTCGCGCCCGGCACGTACGGCTCGATGGCGTCCAGGGCCGTCCGGTGGCGGAGCCTGGGCGCGGACGTCGGCGCGGACGTCGGCCCGATCGCGTCCGAAGGCCTTCCGTCCTCGGTCAATCCAGCGTCCCCTTGACGCCGGCCGTCAGGCCGGCCCGGAACGGGTTCGGGTCGAAGCAACCCTTGAGCGCGACGGCGAACGCGCGGGCAACAGCCTCCCAGGTGTGATGGGGGTCGGCACCCGCCGCTGCGCGCAGGTGGAGCGTGCATCGGGCGCCCTGGGCGAACCCTTCGTAGAACGCCACCATGTCCGGGCCGGTCATGTCCTCGACCGTCTCGGCCCGGGACCCGTCGCAATCCCTGCTGATGACGTGCACGGAGCGACCTTCGAACGACAGCGCCGCGAACCCGAGGGCCTCGTCCATCGCCCGCCAGGCCGCACCGCCGCCCTCCACGCCGGCTTCCATGGCTCGCCGCACCTGGGCGGCCGCGGCCAGGCCGAGGGCAAGGCCGATGTCCTCGCAGACGACGTGGCGGAGCGCGAACGTCTTCTTCTGGAAGCCGACCTCGAGGTTGAAGCAGCCGTGCCAGGCGATCATCTCCAGCATGTGGTCGAGGAAGGCCAGGCCGGTATCCAGCCGCGGCTCCTCGCGGGCCCCTCGCCCGACGCGGACTCGCACCTCGGCTTCGCGGGTGACCCGGGCGACCACTGCGGTCTCACCGTCCCACGTCAGGCCCATCCCGCGGTAGCGTCGTCGCATCGGGTCGCGCATCGGTTCGTGCCTCCAGTCGTGTCCTGCCCTGGGCGGTGAGTCCTCCGGTCCGCCGGCCGGCCGGACCCGTTCGGGCCAGGCCATCGGTCAGCCGGCGGGGCCGCCGAGGACGCGCCTCGGGTTCGAGATGAAGAGGTCGTCGATCGCCGCGTCGTCCAGGCCGGCGTGCCGGAGCTTCGGGACGATCGTCGTCAGCAGGTGATCGTACCCGCGCCCGCCGTGGGCGCGGAGCTGGCTCTTGAGGCAGACGTCCTGCGAGAGGACGAGCCGGTCGGCCCAGCCCTCCGATTCGGCCGCGACGACGGCGGCGACGCGCAGGTCGTCCGAGGGCATGCCGCGGCCGCCGTAGTCGTCCTCGTCGCCCCAGATGTCAATGGCGACGAACACTCCGCGCGCGGCGAGGCCGCGCAGGAATGCATGGTCGGGCAGCGCCGGATCGAGATGGGAGAGCACCGTGCGGCCCGGATCGGCCCCGGCGCGGAGCGCCGCGTCCAGGACCGCATGGGCGTTCCTTCCCCAGGGGTCGAGATGGACGACGAGACCGACGCCGGTCTCGCGCTGCGCCGCCGCCGCTGCGACCAGCGCTCGCTCCTCGGCCGGTTCCAGCGGGTCCGAGGTGCCGATCTCGCCGATGACGCCGGCCCGGACGCCGTCGACGCCCTCCAGCAGGTCGCGGACCATCTCGTCGCGGAGCATCGCCGTCGGTGCATCGGCCACTGCCGCCGGCTGGGCCCGCGCGATGTAGTGGCCGCAGCCCATCACGACGTTGAGCCCGGAGCGGAGGGCGATCGCGCGCAGCGCGGCCGGATCGCGGCCGATCTCGTCCGTCGTCAGGTCGACGACGGTCCTGCCCCCGGCGGCCCGGAACGGGACCAGCTCGGCCTCGGCCAGGCCCACGTCATCGAGGACGAGGTTGTCCCGGACGGCAAAGGGGTTGTGGCGGATGGCACCGGCGACGGTCGGATCGACCCGGGCCCCGGCGACGGCCACGGCCGCCGGGTCCGCCGCGTCCGGTGCGTCGAACCACGGCCACAGGTCGATCAGGAGGTGCTCGTGGAGCAGCGTCCGGCCCAGGTCCTCGGCACGCACAGGGCCGAGGACCGTCTGGACCACCGGATGGGGGCCGGCCGCGGCGGCGCGCCGCGCAGCCGGGCCTGGCGCCGCGACCATCACGTCACCGGATGGCGCCGAGGCCCGGCTCGCTCGCCAGCGACTCCTCGCGGATCGACGTCAGGATGCGATGGCGCAGCGCCAGGAACTCGGGCGTCTCCTGCACTTCGATCGTGCGCGGCCGGGGGAGCGCGATCGGCACCTCCTCCTTCAGCCGGCCGGGCCGGTTCGTCATGATCACCACGCGATCGCTGATGTACACGGCCTCGTCGACGTCGTGGGTGATGAAGAGGACCGTGAGGCGGTGCGCCTCCCAGATCCGCGTCAGGAGTTCCTGCATCAGCAGGCGGGTCTGCGCGTCGAGCGCGCCGAACGGCTCGTCCATCAGCAGGATGCGGGGCCGGTAGCAGAGCGCGCGGGCGATGGCGACGCGCTGCTTCATGCCGCCCGAGAGCTGGCGCGGGTAGGCGTCGGCGAAGCCGCCGAGCCCGACGAGCTCCAGGTTCTCCCGGGCGACGCGCTCCCGCTCCGCCGACCCCAGGCGCTCTCCCCGCAGCGCGAACGCGACGTTGCCGACAGCGGTCATCCAGGGGAACAGCGTGTAGGTCTGGAAGACGACGCCGCGATCGCGGCCCGGTCCGCCGATGGACGCGCCGTCCACCAGGACGTCGCCCGACGTCGGGTCCAGGAGCCCGGCCGCCAGGTTCAGGAGCGTCGACTTGCCACAGCCGGACGTCCCCACGATCGAGACGAACTCGTTCTCGTCGAGCCTGAGCGAGAACGGCCCCAGCGCATCGACCGGACGGCGGCCCGCGAACGTCATGCACAGGTCGACGATCTCGAGCCGCGCGGCAGCCGCCGGGGCGGTCGGACTGGCCGGCCCGGGGCGGTCCGCCGGGCTCACCGTTCGGCCCAGCCGAAGAAGGAGCGGCCGAGTGCCTTCATCGTCTGGTCGGTGATCAGGCCCAGGATGCCGAGCACGATGAGGTAGCCAAGGATCGTGTCGATGTTGCCGAAGCGGATCGCCACCGTCGTCCGGTAGCCAAGGCCCGACGTTGCCGCGATGAGCTCGGCGACCACGACCCACGTCCAGGCCCAGCCGAGCGAGATGCGCAGCGTGTCCCAGATGCCCGGCGCCGCAGAAGGAACGACGATGCGGGCGAGGATCGCGGCGTCCCGCATCCCGAAGGTCCGGCCGATGTTGACGAGCTCGATCGGCACGCGCTTGACGTTGTCCATGACCAGCAGGACCTCCTGGAAGAAGGTCCCGATGAACACGATGGTGAACTTCTGCGAGTCGTCGATGCCCACCCAGACGATCGTCAACGGCACGAAGCTCACGACCGGCATGTAGCGGACGAAGTCGACGAACGGCTCGATGAAGGCCTCGGCAAGGCGGTACGTGCCGATGAGCACGCCGATGGGGATGGCCACGAGCGTGGCGATGATGAAGCCGACCATGATCCGCCAGACCGACGCGGAGATGTCGCTCCACAAGCGTCCCGTCCTGGGCGAGCCTGCCCAGCCGGTCCAGGACCTGCTGCGGCCCGGGCAGGAGCAGCTCGGGAGCCAGGTTCAGCGCCCGGGCCGCCAGCCACGCCAGGACGAAGACGAGGAAGCCGAGGGCGGCGGTCGCGACGTAGGCGCGGACGCTGATCGTGCCCGCGATCGTGAGGGCCGGGCTGCGCCGGGCGCGGCGTCGCCGGACCTCCCGCGCGGGAAGGCCCGGCGACGGCTGGCCGTTCATGCGCGTCCCGTCGCCCCGGCCGGGGCTATGGCGAGACGGCGCTGATGTAGGTCGTGTTCATCACCTTCGTCTCGTCGACGGGCTTGGTGATGATCGCGGCGTCGGTGGCGATCTGCTTGACCTCGGTCAGCGTGGCCAGGTAGTCGCCGCCGGTCATGAGCCCCTTCGCCTCGGCCAGGTTGTAGATCTGCACGCCGTCGAACGCGGTCTTGAGGGAGCCAGGGTCGGCGCCGACGGCCTTCTCGATGATGCCCTGGCCGCTGGCCGTGTTCGCCCGGTAGTAGTCAACGGCGTCGCCCCACGTCTTGAGCAGCGCGTAGACCTGGCCGGGATGGCTCGCCAGGTAGTCGTTGCGGACCACGAACACGTCGCCGATGATGCCCGGCTTCTGGGCGGCCTTGTAGATGAGGTGGAGGGTGGGGTCCTGCTGCATCGCCGCACTCAGGTACGGCTCGTAGGTGACCGCGACGTCCACCCGCTTGGCGATCAGGGCGATGCCTGCCTGGGCGGCCGGCGTCGGCACCTTCACGACGTCGTTGATCGTCATGCCGTTCTGCGACAGGGCGTAGCGCAGGAGGATGTCCGAGGTCGTGCCTTCCTCGTAGGCGACCTTCTTGCCCTTCATGTCGGTGATCGAGTTGACGCTGGCCGGCGCGAGGATCGCGTCGGCGGCGTTCGACTGGTCCAGCAGGAGCACGATCGTGATCGGCGTGCCCTCGGAGACCAGGCGGAGGGCGGTGTGCGTGGCGATGTTGGCGCCGTCCAGCTGGCCGGAGACCAGCGCCGCGTTGATCTGGTCGTCGGTGTCGAAGCTGGTGACGGTCGCGGTCAGGCCGTTCTTGGTGAACATGCCCTGGTCCTTGGCGATCCACCATGGGCCGTAGCCGAGCCAGGGCTCGGTGCCCATGCGGAAGGTGCCGGCCTCCGGGCTCGGGATGGCAGCGCAGACGGGGAGGCGGCCGCGGACGGGGACGCCGCCGCGCTGCCGGCCGCGGAGGCCGCCGCGGAGGCGGCCGGGCTGGGGCTGGGTGCCGTGGACGGGGCCGCGCTCGGGCTGGGCGTCGAACCGCCACCGCAGGCGGCGACGACCAGGGCCAGGCTCGCGGCAAGGCCCGCCAGGTGGCGGGCGGCGTTCCGGGGGGTGCTGCGGGCTCGCTCGACAGCCATCGGGTACCTCCTCCCCCCGACGTGCCTGGGGATGTGCCGGCGCGTAGCGTACCGGAACGGCCGCCAGGGGCGAAGCCCTGGATCCGGACGAGGACGCTCGGCCCGATCTCCGTGCTCGCGATCAGCCCGTGCGCAGCGCCTGGGTCGGCGACACGCGGGCCGCGCGGACGGCCGGGTAGAGGCCGGCGATCGCCCCGACCAGCAGGGCGGCCGCCAGGCCGCCCGCGACGGCCACCGGAGGCACGACCACGAGCCAGTTCTGGCTGGCGGCATAGGCGGCGGCGGCGCCCGCCCCCGCGATGACGCCCAGCATCCCTCCGGCCCCGGCCAGCACCAGCGCCTCGGCCACGAACTGCCACGCGATGTGGAGCCGCTTGTCGACAACGCCGTCCGCTACAACGAGTCCGCGGGCTGGCTGCAGGTCACCACGGGCACCCATGCTGGAGTCGCGTTCGTCTGGGTGGCCAACACGGGCGCGGTGGTGCCGGAGGCCGAGGTCGGCCGCCTCTTCGAACCGTTCCAGCGATCGGGCACGGAGCGCACCGATCGCGGCGACGGCTGGGGCCTGGGTCTGTCGATCGTCAAGGCGATCGCGAGCGCCCACGGTGCGGACGTGGCCGCCCGGGCCCGGCCCGACGGCGGGCTCGAGGTCTGGGTGCGGTTCCCGGTCGCTGAAGGCGCTGTCGGGAGCGCTCGCCCGACCGAGGCGGAGACCCCGGTCGCCGACTGACCTCCGCCGACCACGCGGCCGGGTGAGCCCGGCGCCCGCACTGTTGCCGCTGCCGTGCACGCAGAGCTTGTCCCGTTGCCAGCAGCACGCTACCGTGGCGTCGTTTCGGGGCGGGAGACCTCCGACGGGCTGGCCATCCGCCCGCCGGTCGCCGAGGCTGCGGGCGCCTGTCCGTCCGGCAGCCGTCGACGCCCGGTGCCTTCGGACCCTGCCCCGCCCGCCCTGGTGGAGGATCACGACGACCATGACCGCTGCCGGACCGCGGCCGGTTCGCGCCCCGCGGGGCACGCAGCTCTCCTGCCGCGGCTGGCAGCAGGAAGCGGCGCTCCGGATGCTCATGAACAACCTGGACCCGGAGGTCGCCGAGCACCCGGACGACCTGGTCGTCTACGGCGGGACCGGCCGGGCCGCCCGCAGCTGGGATGCCTTCGACGCCATCGTCCGCGAGCTGCGCCGCCTGGCCGACGACGAGACGCTGCTCGTCCAGTCGGGCAAGCCGGTCGGGCGTCTTCCGCACCCACGATGGGCGCCGCGCGTGCTGATCGCGAACCGCAACCTCGTGGGCAAGTGGGCGACCTGGGAGGACTTCCGCGAGCTCGAGCGGGCCGGCCTGACGATGTACGGCCAGATGACCGCCGGGCTCCTGGATCTACATCGGCACGCAGGGCATCCTCCAGGGCACGTACGAGACGTTCGCCGAGCTGGCCCGCCAGCATTTCGGCGGCACGCTGCGCGGGCGCGTCGTGCTGACCGCCGGCCTCGGGCGGGATGGGTGGCGCCCAGCCGCTGGCCGTGACGATGAACGAGGGCGTCGCGATCTGCGTCGAGGTGGACGAGGCGCGCGCCCGCCGGCGGCTGGAGATCGGCTACGTGGACCGCCTGACCGTCTCGACCGACGAGGCGCTGGCCTGGGCGCGCGCGGCCGGCGGCGGCCGGCGAGCCGCTCTCCATCGCGCTGGTCGGCAACGCCGCCGAGACGCAGCCGGAGCTGGTCCGGCGCGGCGAGCGGTTCGACGCCGTGACCGACCAGACCTCCGCCCACGATGCGCTGGGCGGCTACGTGCCGGCGGAGATGACGGTGGCGGACGCGCTGGTCCTCCGGCGGACGCAGCCGGAGATCTACCAGCGGCGGGCGCTGGAGGGCATGGCGACGCAGGTCCGGGCCATGCTGGCCTTCCAGCGAGCGGGCTCGGTCGTCTTCGACTACGGCAACAACATTCGCGCCCAGGCGGAGGAGGCGGGCGTGGCCGACGCCTTCGACTTCCCGGGCTTCGTGCCGGCCTTCATCCGGCCGCAGTTCTGCGAGGGCCGCGGGCCGTTCCGGTGGGCCGCGCTGTCCGGCGATCCCGCCGACATCCTGCGCACCGATGCCGAGGTGCTGCGCCTCTTCCCGGAGGACGCCGGCCTTCGCCGCTGGATCGAGATGGCCGAAGCGAAGGTGCCGTTCCAGGGCCTGCCCGCCCGCATCTGCTGGCTCGGCTACGGCGAGCGGGCCAAGGCCGGCCTCGCCTTCAACGAGCTGGTTCGCACCGGCGCGGTCTCGGCGCCGATCGTCATCGGCCGCGACCACCTCGACGCGGGGTCCGTGGCGTCGCCCAATCGCGAGACGGAATCGATGCGCGACGGCACGGACGCGGTGGCCGACTGGCCGCTGCTCAACGCGCTGGTCAACACGGCGGCCGGTGCGACCTGGGTGTAGCATCCACCACGGCGGCGGCGTCGGCATCGGCTACAGCCAGCACGCCGGCATGGTCGTGGTGGCCGACGGCACGGACCTCGCGGCCCAGAAGCTGGAGCGGGTGCTGACGACCGATCCGGGCATGGGCGTCATCCGCCACGTCGACGCCGGCTACGAACGGGCGATCGAGGTGGCTCGCGAGCGCGGCGTCCGGATCCCGATGCTGGAGGGCGAGGCCACCGGCGGTTTGAGCCAGGCCGGTTGAGCGAGCCCCTGTAAGGCGGCCGGTGGGCCGCGGGCGCGGGGCTGTGGGCGCGGGGGCGTGCGGCCGTCGGCGCGGGCGCGGGCGCCGAGCGTCCATTCCTATCAGAATTCTCGCCCGGAGACGGTTATCCAGCACTCCAGGCGACGGGCCCGGGCGCGATGCCCTGCAACGTCCCGCCCCGAGCGTGGCGCGGGTGCAGTCCGTGCGGACAGAGCCGCCTGGGCGGCCATCGCGCTGGATACTCGTCATGGGGCGGGAATTGTGTGTAAGAGGACCAGAAGGGTCGGCAAGAGCGATCTCGGCGATGCTCTCGCGATAGCCGGGGTGACGGCTCGCGAGGCGGATCTGCCGCCAGTCCGCATGACTGACGGGAGTCGCGACATGCAGCATCTTGTCGAAGCCCGGGAGGCTCTCGCGGCGAGGGACGCGGGTCGCAACCGGCCCATGACGAACTAGGCGTGGAACCAGGGTATGGCGTGCAGACCGCGAACCTAGTGGCCGAGCGCCACCGTCGAACGGTCGGACGGCCAGGAGCCCTGCGGGGCGCCAGGCGGAACAGGCAGGCGAGCGCGGGCTCGGTCGGGCGCCTCATGGTAGAGGCGAAGCAGGTCGAGGTTCAGCTGGCTGGCCACCTCCGGGAGCACACGCTACGCGCCTACCGGGCGCCGGAGTCGTGGTCACGGCGAAGCTCGTCGGTGAGACCGAGGATGTCGGACGATTTCGCTCGGCCGATGCGTTCGCGATGCTCGCGGGCGTGGCCCCGATCCCGGCAAGCTCCGGCCAAACCCAGCGGATGCGCCTCAATCGGGGAGGCAACCGCCAGCTGAACAGGGCTCTCCACACGATCGCCCTCGCCGAGGCCGGGCATCACCCCCCGGCCCAGGCATACATCGTCCGCAAACGCAGCGAGGGCAAGACCTGGCGGGAGGCGGTTGGGCGCTCAAGCGCCACCTCGCCCGGGTCGTCTTCCGACTCCTCGTCCGCCCCCTCAGAGCATCGAACCCGCGGCTTGACAAGATAGGAGCTTGAGCAGATAGGGGACAGCCCGTTGGTCTGTCGCCCGCAACCGGCGTTCGTCGGCAGCCCGGCCGGCTGCCCGTTCGGCCTCAGCCCGTCGCGCCGGCTGCCCGTTCGGCCTCAGCCCGTCGCGCCGGCTGCCCGTTCGGCCTCAGCCCGTCGCGCCGGCTGCCGGGTCGGCCTCAACTCGTCGCGCCGGCTGCCGGGTCGGCCGGGTCGGCGAGCTGCTGCGGCATGGTCCGGAGGGACCGCACCGGCGAGAGCAGCACGAGGAGGAACGGCAGGCACGAGCCGAGTGCGCCCACCAGGATCGCGTCCCGCACGCCGATCCACGACGCCACCAGCCCGCCGAGGATGGAGCCGATCGGGATCGTGCCCCAGACGAGGAAGCGCATCGTCGCGTTCATGCGGCCCTGGATCGCCCCAGGGGTGATCGCCTGGCGGTAGCTCACCTGGTTGATGTTGTACACGACGACGCCGAAGCCGCCGACCGCGACGGCCGCGATCAGCCAGCCGACCGGCGCGTCCTGCGGAGCGAGGGCCAGGAGGAGCATCGCCGGCCCGCCGAGAGCCGCGGACGCCACGATCGTCGCGCCGAGCCCGATCCGCCGCGCCACCGCGTTGGCGACGAGCGCGCCGCCAAGAGTCCCCAGCGCACCGATGCCGAAGATGACGCCGGTCGTCGCCGGGCTGAGCCCGAGGTCCCTGTAGAGATAGACCGGGATGATCGCGAAGATCATGTTCGAGAACAGGTTGGCCGACGACGTGGTCCCCGCGATCGCCCGCAGGTAGGGGTTGCGAAGCACGAATCGCAGCCCTTCGACCACCTGGCGCCGAAGCGGTTCCCGGGACAGGCCTGCCGCCAGGCGCTCCGCCTCCGGATGCGGCTCGGGGCGTCGGATCCGCGCGACGAACAATGCCGAGGCGAGGTAACTCAGCGCGTCGGCGATGATCGCGAAGGGGGCACCGACCAGGCTGATGGCGGCCCCGCCGAGGCCCGGGCCGAGCACCCCCGCCGATGCCTCGCTCGCCTGGAGCTTCGCGTTCCCCTCCACGAGGTCGCCGGTGTCGACGAGCGCCGGCAGGTAGGACTGATAGGCGACGTCGAAGAAGACGGTCGCGATCCCCGCCACGAAGCTGACCGCATAGAGCTGCCAGATGGTCAGGGCATGGAAGGCCCAGGCCAGCGGGATCGTGCCGAGCGCCACCACGCGGACCAGGTCTCCGGAGATGAGGACCGGGCGCCGCCGCATCCGGTCGACCCACGCCCCCGCCGGCAGCGTGAAGAGCATGAACGGCAGGAACTGCAGGGTGCCCAGGAGGGAGATCTCGAACACGGAGGCGTTCAGCAGCACCGTCGCGATGAACGGGATCGCGAGCAGGCTGACCTGAGAGCCGAACTGGCTGATCGTCTCGCCGATCCACAGCCGCCGGTAGTCGGCGTGATCGAGCAGGCCGAGGCGACCGCGGATCGGGCCGGCGAGAGATCGGCGAACGCGCATGGAGACCTCGGTCGCGGGAGGCCGGGCCGACCACCACGGTGCGTGGCGGCGCGGTCTCGCGGCGGCAGCGTGCCATCCTACGACCGCGGCGCGCCCCGCGTCGCGAAGGAGGAGCTGCCGGAAGCCGGCTGGGGGCGCCTGGCGGGCGACCGCCCGTGGCAGTATTCGGGCATGGCCCGCCTCGTCGAATCCGTCCCCAACGTATCCGAGGGCCGCCGCATGGACGTCGTGGATCGGCTCGCGGCGGCCGTGGACAGCGTGCCCGGCGCGCACCTCCTCGATCGGACCAGCGATCCCAGCCACAACCGCAGCGTCTTCACGCTGGCGGGCGAGGCCGCGGCCGTCGCGGACGCGCTGGAGCGGCTCGTCGAGCGGGCGCTCGACGAGATCGACATGGAGCGGCAGACCGGGGAGCACCCGCGCATCGGCGCCGTCGACGTCGTGCCGTTCGTGCCCCTCGGAACGACGACGCTCGAGGACTGCGTCGGCATGGCGCGCGCCTTCGGGTGGCGGATCGCGGCCCGCTTCAACCTCCCGGTCTACCTGTACGCGGCCGCCGCCTCCCGTCCGGACCGCGTCAAGCTGGCCGACGTGCGGCGGGGCCAGTACGAGGGCCTCAAGGCGGAGATCGCGACGGCCGGCCGGGAGCCCGATTTCGGCCCCCCGCGCATGCACCCGCGCGGCGGCGCCACCGCGGTCGGAGCGCGACCGTTCCTCATCGCCTGGAACATCAACCTCGCCTCCGACGACCTCGCCCTCGCCCGACGGATCGCCCACCGCGTGCGCGAGTCGTCCGGGGGGCTGCCGGCGGTGCAGGCCAAGGGGTTCATGATCGAGGAGCTCGGCTGCGCGCAGGTGTCGATGAACCTGCTCGACTTCGCGAAGACCGGGATGTGGCAGGTGTGGGAGACGGTGGGGGCCGAGGCTGCCCAGGACGGCGTCGACCTGGCCGAGTCGGAGTTGATCGGGCTGGCCCCGCTGGCCGCGTTCGATGCTGTCGCCGACCGCGCCGGGGCCCCCGCGGAGCTGCCTGCGGCCGAGCGGGTCCTGGCCGCGGGCCGGGCGCTGAAGCTGCGCGACGTCACCCCTCGGATGGCCCTGGAGCTTCGGCTCGCCGAAGCCGCCGGGTCAGCCGGCTGAGCCGCCGAGTTCGCCCGTGGACCCGCTCGCGACCGCTGCCGCGGACGTTCCCCCGGCGCGGCCGCGCGGCCTCCTCGTGCGCGGCGCGGCCGAGGTGGCGACGCTCGACGGAGGGCTCCGGCGCGGCTCCGCCCAGGACGACGTCGCAGTGGCGCCGGCCGGCACGGCCGTGGCCTGCCTTGGCGGTCGTATCGTCGCCGTCGGGCGCGAGGCTGATGCCCGGGCCGCCCTGGACGCTGCGCTGACGGCCGCCGGCGCGACCGCCCGTTCAATCGACGTGGTCGACGCAACCGGCGCCACGGTCACGCCTGGCCTGGTCGACGCGCACACGCACCTCCTGTTCGCCGGCACGCGCGAGGCGGAGGTCGGCCTGCGCCAGCGGGGCGCGACCTACCTGGAGATCCTGGCTGCCGGTGGTGGCATCCTCTCGACGGTGGCGGCGACGCGAGCCGCATCGGACGAGGCGCTGCTGGCCCACGGACGCCGCTGGCTGGCCCGGATGCTCCGGCACGGCGCCACGACCGTCGAGGTGAAGTCCGGCTACGGCCTGGACGTCGCGACGGAGCTGCGACTCCTCGCGATCGCCGGCCGCCTCGGCGCCGACGGCCTCGTGGACGTCATCCCGACGTACCTCGGGGCGCACGCCGTTCCGCCCGAGACGAGGGCCGCCCACCCTGGTGACCCGGCGGGCGCGACCGAGGCGTACGTGCGGGCCGTGATCGAAGGACAGCTGCCGGCCGTCGCCGCGCAGGCCATCGCGCGCTCGTGTGACGTCTTCTGCGAGGCCGGCGTCTTCTCCGCGGACCAGAGCCGCCGCATCCTTGTCGCCGCCCGGGCGCTGGGCCTCGCGATCCGCCTGCATGCGGACGAGCTGGCGCCGTCCGGCGGCGCGGAGCTCGCGGCGGAGCTGGGCGCGCTCTCGGCCGACCATCTGGGGGCGCCGTCGGCGGGCGGGATCGCCGCGCTCGCCACGGCGGCTGCCGCCGGACGCCCGGTGGTCGCGACGCTCCTCCCGACGGTCCCGTGGTTCCTGGGCCTCGACGTGCGGGAGCCGGCCCGGGAGCTCATTCGGGCGGGCGTCCCGGTGGCGATCGCCACGGACTTCAATCCCGGAACGTCCCCGGTCCCGAGCCTTCCGCTGGCGATGACCGTGGCGCACCTGGGCCTGGCCCTGACCGCGGCCGAGGTCCTGGTCGCGACGACCGTGAACGCCGCCGCCGCACTGGGGCTCGACGATCGGGGCGCGCTCGCGCCGGGCCTCCGCGCCGACATCGCCATCTGGGATGTCCCGAGCCACCGGCAGCTGCCGTACTGGGCGGGCGCGGATCTCGCCCGCACCGTGATCGCGAGTGGGCGCATCGTCGTCGATCGAGCGGCCGGCTAGCCTGGCGCCCGCCCGACCGCCCGACCGCGCGACCCCGCCGCGGCCGGACATCCGCGCCGCCTCGTGCCGGGCAGCCGCCTCGTGCCGGGCAGCCGCGCCGCCGCCGGATGGCCTACGCCTTGCCGCGCGACTCCAGCAGGACCGTGGTCGTCTCCTCGGGCAGGCTGCTCGGCATCACCGTGAGGCGCGCCTGCGGCTCCAGGCCGGTCGCGCCCATCTCGTGGAGGAACCGCGCCAGCGCCTCGTCGCAGGCGGGTCCGTCCTCGCAGACCGTCATCGGGACGACGATCTTCGGGTCGAGCTGCGCGACCAGCTCGGCGGCGCGCGTCCCCGACAGCTGCCCGCCGATCGGGACGCACACGACGTCCACCGGCCCGACTTCACCCAGCTTCTCCTCCGTCAGGACGTGGGCGATGTCCCCGAGGTGGGCGACGTGGACGCCGTCGATCTCGGTCACGAAGACGACGTTGCGGCCGCGCTCAGTGCCCTGGTGATCGTCCCGCCACGTTCGCACGCCGGTCACCAGGATGTGGCGGACCTCGTACTCGCCGGGGCCTTCCAGGACGAAGGTCCCCTCCAGGCTCGAGGGGAGGTGGATGCCGTAATCGCGCGTCTCGGGTCCCTTGGGCCGCTGCAGCGGGTCGTCGTCAGGATGGCTGAACGTGACGATGTCGGCGGTGATGCCCCGCCCCGTCGGTCCCACGACCGACTGGTACGGGTCCTCCACGACGACCGCGTCCTTGCCCTTGAGGCGGACGCACGTGCGCCCATACCAGGTCAGTTCCATGAGCGGTGATTCTGCCATGCGCGGCTCGACTGCCGCTGATCCAGCCTCGCCGTGCCTCTCGCGGCCATGGTTCAGCGGGCGGGTGGTCGCTCGCGTGGCGCTCCTGCCGCGGGATCGGGCCTGTCGCCGCGGCGCAGCCCGAACGAAAAGGGAACCGGAGGCGCCTGCCCAATCGGCGCCTCCGGTCGGAGGGAGGGAGGATGGATCTGTGGGGTTTTCCGGAGGGTTCGGTCCCGCAGGTCCTGAGGGAACAGTAGGCCGCCGCGGGTGAAGGCCCAAGACACGGGCCGATTAAGAATCCGCTACGCCGCGCGGCAGCTCGCCCGGCAACCTGCCTCCGGGCCCGCTCCGGATCGACGCTGGCGTCGCTTCGGGCGGGCGATCCTCCCGACCGAGCGGCTCCACCGTCTCAGGGTCACGGGCATCCGCGCGGTGCGCGTCGACACCGACATGGAACGACGAGTCGGCCGTTCGAGAGCGCGGAGCGTGCCGCGGGTGGACGCCCAGTACCTTTGGATCATCCTCTGGCCGGACCGGACCCGGTACGATTGGCGGGCAGACTCAGTGTCGGTCCGGCGAACGGCTCTCAGGTCGCCCTCGGTCCACGCTGTCGTCCGCCGGCCCGGGCACGCCAATCGGCCCGGTCAACCTCACGACGTGACACTCGCTCGCACCGGGAGCACGGTGACTGGTCTGGAACGGGATCGCGCAGTCGCATGGCCGACCGCGCGCCATGGGAGCACGGGGGTCCGTCGCGGCGTGCTCGCTCGCCCTCGTGGCGCTCTTCGCGGCCGCCTGCGCGGTCGCGCCCCCGGCGACCCCGTCGCCGGCCATCCCTGCCGGATCGACTGCCCGTCCCCGCCGGCGCGTCCGTGGACGTGGGGGCCGGGAACCTCGGCTACGACCTGGGTCGCCCGTTCGTGGGCTTCACGTCCCCGCTGGCTCCGGGAGCCGCTCGCTCCGAGTACGAGCGCGCGCTGACCACCGCGGGCTTCGTGGTGTCGGGGTCGTCAGGCCCATGGACCCTCTACACGTCCGCGACCGGCGTGATCGCCGTCCGGATCGACGACGTCGGTCCGCCCACGTCGATCATCGTCCAGCTCAAGCCAGCCGCCCCGACCCGCGCGCCCGGGGGCAGCGGCGGGCGATCCACGGTGCCGACGGGTTCGGCCGCGCCGCTTCCATCGGCAAGCCCGCGGCCGGCGGGTGCGGTCGCGGGATCGTCGACACCTGGCGTGCCGGATCCGCCGCACGCCTCCGCCGCGGCCGGCGCGCCGAGCACGCCGCCCGGCCAGGCCAGCAAGCCAGCACCCCGCCGGGCCAGAGCAGCACCCCGCCGGGCCAGGCCAACAAGCCGAGCAGCCCGCCGGGCCAGGCCAGCAAGCCGAGCACGCCGCCGGGCCAGGCCAACAAGCCGAGCAGCCCGCCGGGCCAGGCCAACAAGCCGAGCAGCCCGCCGGGCCAGAGCAGCACCCCGCCAGGCAAGGACAACAAGCCGAGCAATCCGCCGGGCCAGACCAAGGGGAAGTAGGGCCCATTGATGCAACTCGGGGCCAGCACGCCCGCGCCGCGACGTCTGCTCCTCGTGGATGACGACGCGCGGTTCGTCGCAGCTCTTGCCGACCGCCTGCGGCGCGAGGGCTTCGAGGTTGCCGTCGCGAGGTCGGCGGCGGAGACCGAACGCGAACTCGAGCGTGCCTGGCCCGACCTCGTCCTCCTCGACCTCATGCTCCCGCACACGGACGGCGAGACCATCGCCGCGCGCATCAAGCGCCGAGCAGACATCCCGATCGTCATGCTCACGGCGGTCACCGACTCGGAGGCGAAGGTCGGGCTCATCCAGCGCTTCGCCGAAGACTATGTCACCAAGCCGTTCGAGTTCCCCGAGCTGGTTGCCCGCATCGACCGCATCCTGAGGCGCGTGGGCAACCGCGTGCCGGTGGAGTCGCTTCGCCTGGGACCGGACCTTCGCCTCGTGCTGCGGCGCGGCATCGCCGTCGTCTCGGGCAAGCCGGTCACGCTTTCGCCGATCGAGGTCCGCCTGCTCACCGTCCTCGCCGCCAACCGGCCCGACTTCGTGCCGACCGCGCAGCTCCTGGATGCCGTGTGGAGCACGACCGAGGATCCCGAACCCGCGTACGTCTGGGTCTCGATCCGGCGGCTCCGGCAGAAGCTGGAGGTCGACCCCGATCGTCCGCGCCACCTCCTCAGCGACCGCTCCTTTGGCTACCGCCTCGTCGGGGACGAATGACGGCGGCGGAGGCCACGGATCCGGCTGGCCGTCAGCTACGCCGGCTGGCAGCGCTTCAGCCTCCTTGCCCTTGGCGTGCTGCCGGTCCTCGCGTTCACCGTCGCGTCGATCCTGCTGCTCAACGCTTCGCTCGCCGGCGACATCACGGACCGGACGTCGCGCCAGCTCCAGGCGTCGCAGGCCCTGCTCGACGAGAGTCGCGCCCGCCTCGTCGCCCTCGCCGACAGCTACACGAGCTGGGCGCCGATGCTGGACCAGACTGCCCAGCTCGACCTCGCGAGCCTGAACCGAGACGTCCTCGACTTCCAGGTGGCCACCGGCCTTTCCGATGCCAGCGTCCTGGTGGTCGGCAGCCGGTCCATCAGCGCCGGCAACAGCGACGTCACGGCTGCGCTGCAGGGGCTCATCGCGAGGGGCAGCCAGCCCTTCTACCTGGGTCTCGGCGGTGACGTGTTCCGGGCGGCCATCGTCGAGCTCGACCTGACCGGTCGGTCCGGTCCGGGCGTCGACGCTCGGGAGCGGGCATGCCTGGTTCGCGATGGCGCTCCGGCTCGGCGCTGCTGACGTCGCCGAGCTCAAGCGGGTCACCGGCTGGGACTCGGCCATCCTGGGGATCGGCGGGGGAGTCTCCTCGACCAGCGACCCGACCGTGACGCGACAGCTGGCGTCACATCCGGTGGATGCGGAGACGATCCGCTGGGATGGCACCCAGGCCGCCGGCGAGGCGCCGATCGACGACGGCCTTGGAAACGCCGTCGGCTATCTTGCGATCGCGACACCCGCGGACCCGGTCTCCGCCCTGCCCCAGAAGATGTCGGCCGTCCTGATCGTCGTGCTGGCGGGAACCGTGGGCGGCGCGGTCGCCCTGTCGGTCGCCTTCGGGCGCGTGCTGGCCCGTCGGGCGCGCGTGCTCGAGGCCGCCGTCGCGCGGATCGCGGCCGGCGACCTGAGCGCCCGGTTGCCATCGACCGATCTCGGCGACCTGGGCCGGCTGGCCACATCCCACAACCAGCTGGCGGAGCAGCTGGAGCGACGCGAGGTCGAACTGCGGGCCATGGCAGGTTCGCTCCGCGGGCTCACGCCGAACGCGCCCCCCGAGGCGCTGTCGCAGGCGGCGCTCCGGGCCGTCGTGGCGACGCTCGATCTTGCCGATGCGGCACTCGTCGACGGGCGCGGCACGACCGTGGCCTCGCTCGGCCGCGGAGCGAACCAGGCGTCTCGAAGCCGCGCCGGGGCCGCGTCGGAGCCCCCGACGGATCTCTCGCTCGGTCCGGCCACGCCGGACCTGGCGCTGCGGGTCTGGCCGGGTGGCGCTCGCCCGCTGAGCGAGTGGGACCGCAGCCTCCTGTCCTTCTACGCCCTGCAGCTCGGCGCCGCCCTCCGCGACGCGCGCCTCTACGCACAGGCGCGCCATCGGGCGGAGGAGCTCGATCGCGTGGCCAGGCTGCAGAGCAACTTCCTGCGCGGCGTCAGCCACAACCTCAACGGACCGGTGACCTCGATCCAGACCCTGGCCGAGGGTCTCGCGGACCAGGATGGAGACCCCGCGGTTCACGATCGGGCCATCGCGATCGCGGACGAGGCGCAGCGGCTGCGCCGACTCGTCGAGCAACTCCTGCTCATGGCACGGCTCGACGCGGGAACCCTGCACCTCGATGCTGCGCCGTTCGCGCCGCGTCCCGCTCGTCCGCAGGATCTGGGACAACCGCCGGAGCGACCGATCGCTCGATCTCGACGACCGGTCCGCCGGCCTCCTCGCGGTCGCCGACCGTTCGGCCGTCGAGCAGGTGCTCTGGATGCTGTTCGACAACGCCCTGGCATACGCACCGACGGGCCCCGTCGTCGTCCGCCTGGACCGCACGCCGGGAGGATGGCGGCACGATGCTCGTCATCCGTGTCGCCGACGCGGGCCCCGGCGTGCCGGTCGACGAGCGCGAGCTGATCTTCGAGCGGTTCCGGAGGGGATCCACCAGCGTCGGCACCGGCGGGACCGGCCTCGGACTCGACGTGGCCCGCGGCCTGCTCGCGGCGATGGGGGGCTCCATCTGGTACGAGGCCGACGGCCCCGGGGCCACGTTCGCGTTCTCGATCCCGGCGGAGGAGCCGACCCCCTGATCATCGGGCGCGCGCCGGTCGTCGGCGGAGGCGCCCTCCGGCACACGGCGTACGTACGAGCCGCCAGCAGGCTCGCGGTGACGGCGCGCACCGCGAGCCTGGCGACCTGCCCTCCCACGCGCGCCGGGTGGACCGCCGCGTGATCAGCCAGTTCTCGTTGCTGCTCGTCAGCCGGACCCAGATCCTCGCCGTCTCCGAGTCGACCCGCCTGGTCCGCATTCGCCAGTAACAGGCGGCCGGGCGCCGCCCGCCACGGCCATGCCGCCCGGGCCTGCCGTTGCCGCTCGCCTCCCGGCGTCAGGCCCGGGAGCGTGGTGCCCGGCCGAGCCCCGCGCTGACGGCATGCCGGGCGCGGTCGCGGAAGCCGACGTTACGGTCCCTCGGCAGCGCGCCCACGATCCGGTCGCAGGCGTCCGTCCGGGGTGCGGCCTCGCAATGGATCGGCATCCGGAGGGGGCGCGGGCAGGGTCCGGGGTCGCAACAGTACTGAACGGCCATTCAGACTGCAAGGTGGTCGCCGCTACCGTGTACCTCCCGGGATGTCTCCCGGACTGAGCCTGCATGGGTACGTCAGAAGAATGCAAACCAAGAGGCACGCGGCCAAGCGACTGATCGATGGTTGGCGCGGGCGCCGCCAGCGTGGCCAGAGCCTGGTCGAGTTCGCCCTCGTCTTCCCGATCTTCATCGTGATGATGATGGGTATCCTCGAGTTCTCCTTCCTCTTCAACGCCCTCCTGTCGATCGGGCATGCGACACGGGACGCTGCGCTCATTGGCGCGGAGGCCGGCAACCAGTCGTCAGCCGACTGCGCGATCCTCGAGACCATCGAGAATGACGTCAGCTCTCCGGCGGACAAGAGCCGGATCGAGCGCATCGACATCTACCAGTCGGACAGGAACGGCAACGTCGTCGCCGGCGCAGTCAACACCTATACCCGGACCGGCTCCAAGACGTGCCAGATGCCCGACGGGACGAGCCTGACGGTCCCGTATTCCGAGACGAGCAACGGGTATCCGCCCGAGGACCGCTGCAATGTCGTGGCCGGCTGCCCGGACATCGCGCCCGGACGCCAGCTGGACACGGTCGGCGTGAAGATCACCTACCAGCACTCCTGGGTCACGCCGCTCTCGAACCTCCTCAACCTGACGGGGTCGGGCGTCCAGCTCGTCCAGTCGAACGCCATGCGCATGGAGCCGATCCTGTGAGGCTGCGCGTTGCACCACGTGCTCCGCGCGCGGGACGCCGGGTGCCCACCCTGACCCCACGATCGATGGATCGAGTTCCGGGGGCAGAGCCTCGTCGAGTTCTCGATCGTGGTCCCGGTGTTCATGCTCCTGCTCCTCGGCATGATCGAGTTCGGGTTCGCCTTCACGCACGACCAGACGCTGGAGTACGCAACACGGGAGGGCGCGCGAACGGGAGCCGCCCTCGCGAACGGCGGTGGCACGCTGGGATGTGGGTCGGGTCAGTCGCCGAACGCGGCCACGGTGGACCCCCAGATCATCGCCGCCGTGGAGCGCGTGCTCACGTCGCCCGGTTCGCCCGGTGGCCGCCCACCTGTCGGCGATTCCCACGATCAGGATCTTCGGGCTCGACGGCGCCACGCGGGCCTCCCTGGGACGGACGTCTGGACGTACGCGCGGGGGCCGGTCCGGTCGTCGACGGGAAGGCCCTGGACTACAAGTCCGGGGTCGACCGGATGGGCGACATGCAGCCGCGACAACGGCGACCCGGCGGACGCCATCGGTGTCGTCGCTCGACTACCCGTACCAGTTCGTGACGCCGCTCGGCGGTGTCTTCCGCCTGCTCGGCGGAACGGTCATGGACGACGCTCAGGATGAGCGACCAGACGGTGATGAACCTCAACCCGACCAACTAGGAGACTGTCACGATGGCTGCCCACGCCTTGAGCCGATCCGGAGGCGGGCGGACGACGCGCTCGCGCGGCCAGGTGGTCGTCATCTTCGGGCTGTCGGTCTTCCTGTTCGTCTCGCTGTGCGCGGTGGTGGTCGACGTCGCGTGGTACTGGGTGAGCACGCTCAAGGTCCAGCGGGCGGCCGACGCCGCGGCCCTGGCCGGCGCCGTGTACCTGCCGGGCGATACGGGCACGGCCTACGCGAAGGCTCGTAACGTCTCCTCGCTCAACGGCTACACCGATGGCGGCGGCGCGACCGTCACGCCGCAGCAGGACGCCTCCAACGGCCTCCAGCTCGATGTCGCGGTCTCGACGTCCGTTCCCACGTTCTTCATGCGCCTGGTCGGGATCACGACAATCCCGGTGACCCGGACGGCCAAGGCGCAGTACGTCCTGCCGGTGCCCATGGGTAGCCCACTCTCCTACTACGGCGTGGGCGACTTCTGGGTCAACAAGGACGACGACGACGACGCACACCGACACGTTCACCGGCACGTCGGTGTCGCCATATGCCTCGGTCAGCCAACGGTCAGTGGAGCAACCCGATCGGCGCATGGATCACCGGTAGCCGGTATGCGACGACGTGCGACGAACAACCAGTCGCAGCAATGGTCGACATTCAATATCCCGTCCGGGTCGATCGGCGCAACGATCGACGGCATCGTGGTCTCGTTCCGCGCCAAGGTGGGCACCGGCGGCGCCAACTGCCAGGTCAAGGCGGAGCTTTCGTGGGACGGCGGAACCATTGGGGCTCGCTGCCCCAGAGCACGCCGATTCCGCCCGGGCCTGTCGACGAGCGTCAAGCCGTATGCCCTCGGCAGCCAGACGGCGCCGGATCTCTGGGATGCATCGCACACCTGGACGAAGGCGGAGCTGACCAGCAACAACCTCCGGGTCCGCCTCACGTACATCAAGGGAACCAACTGCGGCACGCTGTCGCTCAATAGCCTTGCGGTGACCGTGTCGTCCGCACACCACGACGACCACGACGACGACCACCCTCACCCAGACGCCCGTCGTCGACCCGGGCGGCACCACGCTGGCGAGCCAGGGTGGCTGGGGCGCGATCATCACCAAGGGCGGCAACGAGCAGAACGGCGACGCCTACGCCCCGGCCAACAACGGCGGCTACTCGCCGGCCAACAACCCGATCTACGACCGGCGCGGCTACTTCTACATCGTGAAGCTCGACGGGGCGGGCCAGATCCGCGTCTTCGATCCTGGCTTCTGCGCGATGGGATCGAACGGCTCGGCCGGGCTCGATGGGCGCCGGCGACCACTGGATCGGGACGTCGGGGCAGCCCGTGTCGACCTACTACTCGGTGTGGAACACCAACGGGCCTGCCCGGCCTGCAGAGCGCGTGGACACAGGTCTACTCGTCGGGGTCCCTGTTCGAGAACGAGAAGGGCTATGACCCGAAGAACGTGACGCCCGACGATCAGGACCCGACAACGGGCACCCACGCTCGTGTTACATCCCGGCCAACGCGACAGCCGGCTGCGACGCCTATCACAACGCGTGGTGGACGATCCCGACCGGCGGGCTGGCCGCCGGCACCTATGCCTCCAGGTCGCGACCAGCAACCCGAACAACGCGACCGTGAACGCCTCGACCAACGCCGAGAACATGTGGAGCATCGAGGTCACGGGCGGCACCAACCCGCAGGTCTACGGCAACGGCAAGATGGCCGTCTACAACAACCTGCAGGCAGGCGCTGCCTACCAGCTGTTCTACCTCGCCAAGATCGACCAGCCGACCGGGGCCGGAAAGACCGCGCTCATCGACCTGTTCGACCCGGGTGACGTGTCCGGCAACGCGACGCTCAAGGTGCTCAGCCCGGACGGCAACACGCAGACGCTGGCGACGTTCAGCTACACGACGGACAGCAATTGCGTCGCCGGGAACAGCGACGCCTGCTCCGGGACGAACGTCAGCCAGATCAAGACGGCGAGTCGGCGGCAGCTCGAGCTTCAACAACACGTGGATCCACATCAGCATCCCGCTGCCCAACACCTACGGCCAGGGTGGGCTGTGGCAGGGTGGCTGGTGGCAGATCCGGTACGAGACGCCGGGCGGCGGCAACGACACCACGACCTGGCAGGTCTCGGTGCGGGGCAACCCGGTCCACCTGGTGGTGCCATGATCGACAGCGGTCGCCGCCTCCCGGGCTCACCGGTCCCGGTCGCGCCGCGCCAGGGCTGCTTGGGCGCCCCGACGACCCACTGCCACCTCCACGGGGGAATTGTGTGATGTCGACGTCGCTCCCGATGCTGCAGTTCGAGCTGGCGAGCGGTGGGCGCCTCGAGCCGATCGAGATGATCGGGACCCACCTGCGGGTGAGCGCGTCGATCAACGTCGGCCACTTCCGCCGCCTGACCGACCTCGTGAACCACACCAGCGGCTACCTGCTCCTGCAGGATGCCATGCTCCTGCGGCGCAACGGCGACCCGACCCGGATGAGCATGCCCAGGCTCCTGCTCAACCAGGACGAGATCGCCTTCATCGGCCAGCGCGAGCCGTCGCCGCTGCCCCCGGAGCCGGTGGACGTCGGCGGCTGGCACGAGCGCCCCACCATCGAGAAGGTGGCCCGGCGGCTCGTCCTCTTCACCTCGGGCCACGCCATCACCGGCTCCGTGTACCTGTACCACGAGCAGACGCTCGAGGAGTTCGTCGACACCCCGGACCCGCGCTTCATCGCCGTCACCGACGCCCGGGCGCGCTCGCTTGCGGACCGCCGCGTGATCAGCCAGTTCGCGTTGCTGCTGGTGAACCGGACCCAGATCCTCGCCGTCGCCGAGTCGACCCGCCTGGTCCGCATTCGCCCGTAACGGGCGGCCGGCGCCCGGCAGGGCCACGCCGCCCCCGGGCCTGCCGCTGCCCCTCGATCGCCAGGCGTCAGGCCGTGGAGCGCGGTGGCCGGGCCACCCGTACGGCATGGAGGCGCGCCGGGCCTGCGCCTCGCTGCGGGGAGCTGGCGCGCGATACGATGGTTCGCGTGCCCGTGGTTGACCTCCTGCGCCGCCTGCTCGGCCTGGCACCGCCCGGTCCGGCCTCGGGCGAACCCGAGGCAGGGAGCCGGCGACGCCCTGCTCGCGGACCCCTGGGCAGCGAGCTCAGCCGGCGAACCAGCCGCTGAGCCGGCCCCACCGCCGGCCGCCTGCCCCTCCTGCGCCGTCATCCTTGATCCGCCGCCGAGCCGCGACCGGCGCTGTCCGAGATGCCGTCAGAAGATCGTCGTGCGCCACGTCGAGGGCCGCCTCGTCGCTGCTCACCGAGGCGGCCCTGCTGGTCTTCGACGCGGAGCACGAGCGCGAGACCCACGAGCGCTCCTGGACCGCGGAGCGGCGGCGCTGGCTCGCGCTGGCCAGGAGCGTCGGGGCCCCGGCGATCCGGCGGGAGCGGCTGACCGGGGCGCCGATCTCGGAGGCGGCCGTGGACGCCTCGCGGACGCTGTACCTCCGGGCGGTCGAGGCAGCGGTGCGCAAGGCTCGATTCGCGAAGCGCTGGGACGACGTCGCCTTGCTGCGCCGCAGGCAGGCCGCCGAGCTGTACGCCGCCGCCGGCTCGCCCGTGCCACCCCCCGACGAGATCGTCGCCCTTCATCGCGAGGGCATGGCCGCCCTCCTGCGATCACTGGCCATGGTCGTGCCGGATGCCGAGCTCGTCGGTTCCGGGTGCTGTCACGCGTGCTCCGCGGACTCGGGGAAGGTGTTCCGGATCGCGGCTGAGCTGCGGGAGCCGCGGCTTGCCGCACGATGGCTGCCCCAGGGGCCTCTGCCCGTGCGACTGGTGGCCCGCGGAGGCCGAACGGAAGCGTCGCCGCCGCAACCGGACGCCGAGATCGTCCGCCATGCCCTCGATCGACCGGCCGGCCGATGCGGCAGCGGCCGACCCGGCAACGGCCGACCCGGCAGCGGCCGATCCGGCACCGGCCGATCCGGCAGCGGCCGACCCGGCGCCTGCGGACGATGGCCTGTCGGGCTTCGCGGGGGTGAGCTCCCGTCCGCCACGCGCGGTCGCGGTAGCCGTCCGCCGGCTGGCCGTGGCCGCAATCGTGATCGGTCTCGCCTCGGCCTGCGGTAACCCGGTCACCACGCCGACGACGTCGCCTTCGGTGCCGCCACCTGCCTCGCCCTCCCTCTCGCCGTCGCTGTCGCCGAGCCCGACCGCCGAACCGCCCAGTCCGACGGCAGTCCCGTCGCAGGACCTGGCGGCGCTGTATGCATCGATCGAGGACCAGGTCATCGCGATCCGGGGCCTGCCCGCGAAGCAGCGGCTGACGCCGACCGTCCTCGACGAGGCGCAGCTGAAGGCCCGGCTCACCGACCAGTTCCAGAAGGAGAACCCGCCCGCGCGCGTCGCCGCCTCGGAGATCACGCTCAAGGCGCTCGGCCTGCTGCCTGCCGATGCCTCCCTGGAGCAGCTCAACCTGGACCTCCTGACTTCGCAGGTCGCCGGCTACTACGACCCTGACGCCAGGCAGCTGTTCGTCGTCTCGCGCTCCGGCCAGATCGGCACGATCGAGGAGGTCACCTTCGCCCACGAATTCGACCATGCGCTGCAGGACCAGAACTTCGGCCTCAAGGGCCTGGGGATCGACCAGATCGGGCAGGGCGACGAATCCCTTGCCCGGCTCTCGCTGGCCGAGGGCGACGCGACGCTGCTCATGTCCTACTGGGCCCTGCGCAACCTGACCCCGACGCAGATCGGCGACCTGGCAAAGGTCGACCCGCAGGGCCAGGCCACGCTCGACGCCATGCCGGAGATCCTGCGCGACACGCTGCTGTTCCCGTACACGTCCGGCCTGGCCTTCGTCCAGGGGTTCTTCGTCAAGGGCGGCTGGTCCGCCGTCGACGCGGTCTACGCCCGCCCGCCCGACTCCACCGAGCAGGTCCTCCACCCCGACAAGTACGCCGCCGGCGAGAAGCCGGTGCCCGTCTCCGTGGATGGCGCGGGACTGGCGGCGAAGATGGGCGCCGGGTGGTCCGTGGCGGAGACCGACACCCTGGGCGAGTTCCAGCTGCGGTCCTGGCTCAGCGCCCGCGGGCTGGCGGCCGCGGCGACCGCCAACCCGGACCTGCCGTCGCCGTCGGTTGCCGCGGCCGGCTGGGGCGGCGATCGCTACGTCACGCTCTCCGGCCCGAAGGGCGGCTGGGCCGTCGACATCGTCACGACATGGGATACGGCGGCCGACGCGTCGGAATTCGCCGCGGCGGCCCAGGTCGCCGCGCGGGGCCTCACGGGCGCGACGGCCGTCCTGGCCCAGGCAGGCGGCGCACGGGTCACGGTGCTCGTCGCCATCGACGCCGCAACCCTGGCGAGGCTCCGCGCGGCGTCGGGCCTCTGAGCTCGACCGCGCCTTGCCCGCCTGCCCACCGGGCCCTCGGGCCGGCGAGCCTCGCTACATCGACTGCGGGGCGGAGATCCCGAGCAGCTGCAGCGCCCCGGCCAGCGTGACCTGGGTCGCCCGGACCAGGGCCAGGCGCGCCCGCGACCGCGCCGGATCGGCCGCGTCCACCACCCGCGCGTCGCGATAGAACGCGTGGAACTGGGTCGCGAGATCGGTCGCGAATGCCGTGATGCCGTGCGTCTCCTCGGCCGCCGCCGCGTCCTCGACCACCTCCGGGAAGCGGGCGAGGGCTCGCGCCAGCGCCGCCTCCGGCGCGCCCGCCAGGTCGGCCGGGCCAAGGTGGTCCGACGCCCGGGCATCGTCCACGACCAGGCCGGCTTCGGCCGCCTTGCGCAGGATCGAGGCGATCCGGGCATGCGCGTACTGGACGTAGTAGACAGGGTTCTCGGCCGACTGCTTCTTCGCCAGCTCCAGGTCGAGGTCGATGCCCGAGTTGTGCGAGCGGGAGCCAAAGAACCAGCGTGCGGCGTCGACGCCGATCTCGGCCAGCAGCTCGTCGAGCGTGATGAACTCGCCGGACCGCTTCGACATGGAGACCTCGACGCCGTCGCGCACGAGGCGGACCCAGGCGATGAGGATGACCTGGACGTCGTCGCGATCGTGGCCCATGGCCACGGCCGCGTTTCGCAGCCGGGCGACCGTGCCATGGTGGTCGGCGCCCCAGATGTAGATGAGCCGGTCGAAGCCGCGGCTCAGCTTCTCGACCACGTAGCCGATGTCCGAGCCGAAGTAGGTGAAGTCGCCGTTGGACTTGCGGACCACGCGGTCCTTGTCGTCGCCGAACGTCGTGGAGCGGAACCACAGCGCGCCATCGTCGACGTACAGGTGTCCGGACGCACGGAGCCGCTCCACCGCCCGCTCCACCCAGCCCTCGCGGTACAGCGAGCCCTCGCTCTTCCAGACATCGAAGCGCACGCCCAGGTGGGCGAGCGACGCCTCGATCCCCTCCCGGACACGCTCCGACGCCCAGGTGCCGACCACCCACGCCGGATCGGCACCGGGCGCGTCCGCCGCAGCGGCGACGTCGGCCGGCAGCTCGGTGGCGAGGTCCTGCACGTAGGCGCCGCGGTAGCCGTCGTCGGGCAGCGGCGTGCCGTCTCGCAGCGCTACCACGGATGCGCCCAGGTTGCGGACCTGGGCCCCGAAATCGTTGAAGTAGTACTCGCGGGTGACGGTGTGGCCGGCGGCCTCCAGGACCCGGCACAGCAGGTCTCCGACGAACGCCCCTCGAGCGTTGCCCACGTGGAGCGGGCCGGTGGGGTTGGCCGACACGAACTCCACGTTGATCCGTTCCGGCCGATCGGCGTGCAGCCGGCCCCAGGCCCCGGGATCGGCCAGGACCGCGGCCACGAGGCCGGCCAGGGCTGCATCGGAGAAGCGCAGATTGAGGAAGCCCGGGGCGGCCGCCTCCACGCTCGCGAAGGGCGCGACCGGTCCGCCGTCAGGACCGCCGGTCCGCAGCTCCGCGGCCAGCACCTCCGCGATCGCGAGCGGCGACATCCGCAGCGGCCGGGCCAGCTTCAGCGCCAGGTTGCAGGCGAGGTCGCCGTGCTCCGGATGGGCCGGCCGGTCCAGCTCGACCGGTGGCGCACCGTCCGACGCCACGGACGGGAGCCGGCCTGCTGCCACGGCCCGCGCCCAGGCCGCCTGCACCGCTCGGCGGGCTTGCCGGCGCAGGGCGATGGCTGTCGGCTCGGTCGTCTCGGTCACGCTGCCTCCCGGGGTGGTCGGCCGCCGAAACGCCGTTCGACCGGCCGGGTCGCATCGTAGCCTGTCGATGTCATGGCGGCCGGGCCGTCCCTGGCCGGCAGAGCGCCTCGAGCATGGAACCGTCGTACCAGGACCCGTTCCCTCGTCTGGTGCCCGCGGGCAACGGCGGACCGGCTGCGTGTGCAGTTGAGTGCAGTTCCGTGCCCCATTTGTACTCCCGGAGTACTAGACGCCGGCACCGCTTCCGCGCACACTTCCCTGGCAGGCTGGGCGTGCTGGCGGGGATGCCATTCCCACGTGGCACCCAGTCGCAGCGACGTCATCCGCGGCTGATATTTGCCGCCCGCATCCTGGAGACGATTCCGATGGAGATCCATGCAACACAGAGGCGGCGCGTGAACGCCTTCCGAAAGGGGGGTTGGCTCGCGGTCGCGGCGTTGGTCACGACGGCGCTCTTCGTCACCCCCGGCGTCGCGCTCGGGCACGACGCGTCTGTCCATGTCAGCCTCTCCTGCGATGGCACCGTCACGTACGGCATCGAGAACTGGACGAGCAACGACACCGGCGGTCAGGCGGAGACGAGCTTCACCGTCTCCTATTCGATCGACGGCGGCACCACCTGGATTCCTCTGCCGGGTGCGCCCCAGGTTCAGTTCACGCCGGCGAACGTCCTCGCCTCCGCGGTTTCGCCGGGCATTCTCGGTCCGACGTTCAATGTCGGCACGGCGTCCTCCGTCCTGGTCAGTGCCCTGGCTGCGGTCTGGGCTGACGGCGAGAGCTATCCGGGTCCGTATGTCGGTGGCCCGGCCACACGCACGGATTGCCCCTCGCCGAGCCCCTCGCCGAGCGTGTCGCCGAGCCCCTCGCCGAGCGTGTCGCCGAGCCCCTCGCCGAGCCCCTCGCCGAGCGTGTCGCCGAGCCCCTCGCCGAGCCCCTCGCCGAGCGTGTCGCCGAGCCCCTCGCCGAGCCTCGCCGAGCCCCTCGCCGAGCCCCTCGCCGAGCGTGTCGCCGAGCCCCTCGCCGAGCGTGTCGCCGAGCCCCTCGCCGACTGGGGGAGTCGAAGGTGCGACGGGCACGCCCCACGTCACGCCGCCATCCACGTCGACCATCCCGACGACCCCGGCTGGTCCTGCCGGCAACTCCCTGCGGATCGTCCTGCTGGCCCTGGCCGGGCTTCTTGCGGCCGTCCTGCTCCTGACGCCGGACCGGGCCGCGCGGGCTCGCCGCCGCTAGAGCAACCGCCGCCCTCCGCAGCCCGAACGCCGCCGGACCAACCGGCGGCGTTCTCGATGTACGACCGGCCTGGGCGGATAGCCTGGAGGTGCAAGCCCACTCCGGGATGCGGTGCCAACTGCTGGCCGGAGGCAAACGGCGTCACCGCGAGGTGCGGTCGGAAGGAAGCCAGCAGCGGCCATCGTACCGACGCGGATCCGCGTCGCCGGGAAAGGCCACCTCGTACGCCGACCGGTGACCGCTCCAGAAATGACCCGTGCCGGTGGCGCGTCGCTCGGGTCCGGAGGCGCGTCGCTCGGGTGGCGCTGGACCTGCGGGCCGACCAGGCGACGCCGATTTTCGACCTTGGCTGGTGCCGAATCGCCGCCCTGCGCCAGGTCCGAGGCGGGTCCCGGGCCCCCGATCCGGAGCGACCGGGGAGCTGCCCCGGTTGTAGCCGGGTACGGCCGGACCACGCGACGGCCTCCACGGGATGGAACGTGAGTACTGGGCCTGGCAGGACCCATTCGGTGACGACCGTCAACACGATGTCGACGGGGAGGTCGATCCGGTGTAGTCCGGTGGGCAAACCAGGTCCCGATGGTACTGGACGAGTACCCCCGGGCGGCCCAGAGTCCGGCGTGCAGGCAGGGCCCACGAGCGACGGGGAGTCATAGCCCGAAGGTACCGGCCGGCAGGAATCATTCCGACGGCCTCTGCCGTGTTGCAGTTCGGGGAGTATCGATGAGTACGTCGTTGAGTCCGCGCGTCTCGGTCTTTCGGCGCTTCGGCTGGCTTGCCGTCGCGCTGACGGTCCTCATGTCAATCGTCGGCCCCGGCACGTCCGGGGTCGCCGCGGCGCCGATGCCGGCATCCGCCACGAAGGCGGCCGCCCCCGACGTTGCGACGGCCTGCGGCCTCGTCCCGCTCGACGTCGAGCTGATCATCGACCACTCAGGGTCGATGACGAGCAATTCCAACAACGGCCACACCAGGGAGTACTGGGCTCAGCAGGCCGCGTTCACCCTGATCGATGCCCTTGAGGCGAGCGGTGGCGTCGGCACGGGCACGGCCACATCGAGCGGCGGGCGCCATCGCGTGGGCGTGACGCAGTTCTCGGGCACGACGGCGAGCGTCGTCTCGGCCCTCGGCTCGCGTGACGCGGCCGGCACGAAGGCCCTCATCACGACCAGCGGCAACGGCAGCACGCCCTTCAAGCGAGGGATGGCGACCGGCGCGGCCGATCTCACGAACCATGCGCGAACAACCGACTTCGGCCTCACCGTCCAGCACGTCATCGTGTTCCTGTCCGACGGCCGGCCGAACCCCGACGGCTCGTCGAGCGCCAACCCGCCGTGGGCGAACACCAGCGGGTCGCAGCGACCCACGCTGAGCGACGGCACGACCTTCAAGGCTTCGGCGGACCAGGTCTTCTCGATTGCCGTCGGCAGTGGCGGCGGGAGCGGGTCCAGTCTCGTCGACCTCGCCCTCATGCAGGCGCTCGCCAAGCCGAACAATTCGGCGCACTACGCGAACATCGTGAACTCCAGCCTCCTGCCCGCGTTCTTCGCCTCGATCTTCCAGACGATCGCGTGCCCGTCTCCGTCCCCCTCGCCGGCCCCGGCCCTGACCCTCGTCAAGAAGGCCGATCCGACGACCTACGGCAGCGTCGGCGCGACGATCACGTACACGTACACGCTCAAGAACACCGGCAACGTCACGCTGTCGGCCCCGTACTCCGTGTCCGACGACAAGGCGTCGGTCTCGTGCCCCGCCAGCCCGGCGACGCTCGCCCCCAATGCCTCGGTCGACTGCACGGCGTCGTACGAGATCACCCAGGCCGACCTCGACGCCGGCACGGTGACGAACAAGGCCACCGGCCACGCGAAGTACGGCGACAGCACGGTCGAGTCGAACCAGGACACCGCGACGGTCACGGCTGACCAGGCGCCTGCCCTGCACCTCGACAAGGCGGCCAAGCAGTCCAGCTACAACCAGGTCGGCGACACGATCGACTACACGTACGTGGTCAAGAACACCGGCAACGTCACCCTCTCCGGACCGGTCACCGTCAATGACGACAAGGCCACGGTCACCTGCCCGGCCGGGGATCTCGGCCCCGACGCGTCGATCAGCTGCACCGCAACCTACACGGTCACCCAGTCCGACCTCGACGCCGGCTCGGTGACGAACAAGGCCACCGCCCACGCCGGCAAGGTCGCCTCCAACCAGGCGACCGCGACCGTCAACGCGGACCAGGCCCCGGCCCTGACCCTCGTCAAGAAGGCCGATCCGACGACCTACGGCAGCGTCGGCGCGACGATCACGTACACGTACACGCTCAAGAACACCGGCAACGTCACGCTGTCGGCCCCGTACTCCGTGTCCGACGACAAGGCGTCGGTCTCGTGCCCCGCCAGCCCGGCGACGCTCGCCCCCAATGCCTCGGTCGACTGCACGGCGTCGTACGAGATCACCCAGGCCGACCTCGACGCCGGCACGGTGACGAACAAGGCCACCGGCCACGCGAAGTACGGCGACAGCACGGTCGAGTCGAACCAGGACACCGCGACGGTCACGGCTGACCAGGCGCCTGCCCTGCACCTCGACAAGGCGGCCAAGCAGTCCAGCTACAACCAGGTCGGCGACACGATCGACTACACGTACGTGGTCAAGAACACCGGCAACGTCACCCTCTCCGGACCGGTCACCGTCAATGACGACAAGGCCACGGTCACCTGCCCGGCCGGGGATCTCGGCCCCGACGCGTCGATCAGCTGCACCGCAACCTACACGGTCACCCAGTCCGACCTCGACGCCGGCTCGGTGACGAACAAGGCCACCGCCCACGCCACCGTCGGCGACAGCATCGTTGCGTCGAATCAGGCGTCGGTCACGGTGCCGAAGTCGGACCTCGGCATCGTCAAGACGGCCGACACCACGAGCTATAGCAAGCCCGGCGACATCCTTCACTACACGATCGTTGCCAGCAACAGCGGAAGCGCGACCCTGCACAACGTCACGATCAGTGACCCGCTCCTGGGTACGCTCGTCTGCCTGCCCAGCCAGCCCGCCACCCTGGACGCCGGTCAGTCGATGACCTGCACGGGCACCTACACGGTTACCCAGGTCGACGTCGACGCCGGCAAGGTGGGCAACACGGCAACCGCGTCGAGCACGGAGACCAAGCCGGTCCAGGGCTCGGCGGAGGTGCCGGCCACGCAGGCGCCCGCCATGACGATCGTGAAGACCGTCAGCCTTGACGGCGAGACGTATGGCGCCCAGGTCACGACGACCCCGGGCACCACCGTCCACTACCGGATCGTCGTGACCAATACCGGCAACGTGACGCTCACCGGCGTGACGCTGGCGGACAACCTCGTCAACCTCACGACGGTCGGCTGCTCGATCCCGGGAACGCTCGCCGTCGGCCAGCATTTCACCTGCGACTACACGCTGAGCGCTCCGGCAGGCGTGACCGTGAACTCGGCCACGGCCGACAGCGCGCAGACCTCCGTGCTCAACAACTCGGCGACGGTGACCGCCCCTGCCTCGACATCCATCGTCGTCAAGAAGATCCTCGACTTCGATGGCAATCTCGCGACGACGAACGACCAGGTCCCGGCCGCCGGTTGGACCTTCAATCTCAGCGGTGACCCGGGCCTGCAGGGAACAACCAACGGCCAGGGCATCTACACGTTCGACCTCACCGGGCTCCTCGAGAGTGGCACGTTCACCGTGTCCGAGGTCCTCAAGACCGACTACACGATCCTGACCGCCTCCTGCACCGTCGGCGAAGGCCAGTCACGTGGCACGTTCGACAAGGTGGCGGCGTCGATGGACGAGGTGGTCGTCCGCGCCGGCGAGACCGTCACCTGCACGTTCGTGAACACGTCCGGCGCGGTATCGCCCGCGACTGCGACGCCCCGGGTTACCCCGCCCTCCACGTCCACCCTTCCGACCGGCAGCCCGACCTCCGACAGTGGCGCCTGGCGGGTCGTCCTCCTGGCGCTGGCCGCCCTCATGGCGAGCACCCTCCTCCTGACGGCGTCCGCCCCCAGGGCGCGCCGCCGCCGCTAGCAGACCCCGCTCTCCCCGAGACGGTGAAGGCCACCGGGCTCAACGGCCCGGTGGCCTTCCTGTATCCCACATGAGCTCACGCGACGAGCGGCGGTTCCTCTGGGGCGCACGTCGCCAGGAAGCGGTGCCGAGTGGGCCGCCTCTGACCGGCACGCCCGCGCGAGATCAGGGAATCTGGCGGAACGGGAAGTAGGCGATGAACCCGGCGACCGTGGCGGCGAGGTAGGCCCAGGTCGCGATCCTCGGCAGGCGAGTCCTGGCGAGCAACAGGGCAACGGCGATGGTGATGGCCGGGACGACGGGCAGGAAGTAGTAGAAGTACATGATCCGGCGCGACACGATCGCGAGGGCGATGTAGGGCAGGTAGTTCGCCGCCGCCCACGCGAGGGCCCAGGCGGCAAGGCGGCTCTTCCGCCGCCGTGCCAGCCACCAGGCAGCGGCGAAGGCAACCACGATGACGCCGCCCGCGAAGGCTGGGTTCAGCGCACCGCGGAAGTCGATCGTGGCGCGGCTCGACACGTCGGTGTCGCCGCTCGTCACGTTGACGACGGTCCGGAAGTAGCTGATCTGGCCGTCGTTTGCGAGCCACTGCCAGGGAGCGCTGTCGATGGCGCTCCCGGCCGACGTCGGCGCGCCCGGGTTCTTCGTCAGCGCGGCGCCGTAGTCGACCATGTGGCTCAGGTGGTCGATCGGCGACTTGTACGAGGAGTAGCGGGAGTCGAGGATCGCCAGTCCGCCGACGCCGACGACGAGGAAGGCTCCGACGAGGCCAAGGGCAGGGACGAAGTCGCGGACCGCGATCCGACGCACCGCCAGCCACCGTCGAAGCATCTCCATCGCCAGGAGGAGGAGCAGGGCGAACAGGCCATAGAGTGCCGTGAGCTTCATCAGCAGCGCCAGGCCCGTGACGGCGCCGGCCAGCAACCACCTCCTTCGCAGCCCCAGCCACGCCCCGACGAGCATCGGTGCCAGGACCAGGATGTCGAGCGTCGCGATGCGCCCATGGACGAAGGCAAGGTTGTCCAGGGAGAAGAACGCAACGGCCAGGACCCCCAGCTGGGCGGTCTCGCCGGCGGCCCGCACGATCAAGTAGAGCGCGATCAGCGCGACCATCGCCGCCACGACACTCGGTGCGCGCCAGCCGATCCCGTTGTCGCCGAAGACCGCCATCGAGCCTGCGATCAACAGCTTGCCCAGCGGCGGGTGCTCCGTGTTCGGGTCGAGGCCTGCTGGTGAGCCGGCGTAGTGGTCGCCTGCCGCGACCGGCCAGCCCAGGATCACCCGCGCTGCGTTGACGTAGTAAGCCTCGTCGAAGATCTGGGATCCGCGCGGCGTATCCAGCCAGGCGACCCGGAGGGCGAGCGACCCGATCAGGACCAGCGCCAGCAGGTTCCCCGGGTCGCTCAGCGAGGATCGGAGGCGCCGCGCAATGCGCCTGACGAGGCCTGGCGGGCGGACCGGGCCGCCGGCGACGGCCGGCCCAGCGGGAGGTGGCAGAGCACCCGATGCTGCCGGCGTGCCCGCTTCGGGCTGGCCTGCGCCGGGTGCTTCGGGCTGGCCCGCGCCGGTTCCCGGATCGGCGGGCGGGTTCGGTGGCTCGCTCGCCGATGCCGGCTCCGTCATCGGGCGGGCTGCGAGGCGATCTGGGGCGGCGGGCCGGCGACCGGGTGCATCGGGCGACCTCAGCTGAGGGCGGGGCGGCGCTGACTGTAGTTGATGCACTCGCGCGACGGCAATGCAGCCCGATGTCGCCAATGCGATCCGCCGTCAGACCTCGATCGCATCCCCATCGCTGACGAGTGCCACCGGGCCGGCGTAGGCGACTCGAACGGCCTCCAGCGTGGCAGTCGCGTCGCGGCGCATCTGGAGGTGGGTGAGGAGCACGCGTCGCGGCTTGGTGGCCGCCGCAAGCCGGCCGACAGCTGGACCGTCGAGGTGGAGCTCCGCGGCCGGAACCGGCCCGGGCCCGAAGGCGACCTCGGTCAGGAGCGTATCGCCCGGGCGCACCAGCGGGACGAGGTCGTCGGCTCGACCGCAGTCGCCGCTGTAGACGAGACCGGGCGACCCGGCACCGCCGCCGGCCGGCATGATGCGGACCGCGAAGCTGTTGGCGGTATGCGTGACGCGGCGGCTCTCGAGCCGAAACGGGCCGATCTCCAGCTCGCCCTCCTGCCGCGGCTCGACCAGGAACGTCCCGGCGGCGAAATCGACCTCGTCGAGCAGGCCGTCGAGCCGCTCGGCAAGGCCCTCCGGCGCGACGACGCGCATGCGGCCCGGGGGGATGAGCTCGTAGCGGAGGTAATGGCGAAGGGCAACGAGATCGACGAAGTGGTCCGGGTGCAGGTGGCTCACGACAACGGCCAGCAGGTCGGCGGGCTCCATCCGGCCGGCGACGCCGGCGAATGCGCCCTGGCCGAGGTCCAGGCAGATCGTCGCCCCGTCCAGCCGAACCAGGTAGCACGACGAAGCGACGCCCGGGCGGTCCGGATAGGCGGCCCCCGACCCGACGACGATCAGTTCCATCGACACAGGCGGAGAGCCTAGCGCCACGCGGACGTCGGCGCCGACCCGTCGCGCGCCGTGTCCGCGTCGACCCCGTCCGCACGCCGTTGTCGAGGGCACCACGCCGGGCCGCCAGCAAGGAGGCGGCGAGTCTGGATCGTCGCGTCGCATCAGCAGGGCCGCATCTGCCCGGCATTGGCAGTGCTGCTACGGCCGGCAGCCAGCGCTCGGACGCAATCCGGTCCGGCGCTCCGTGCCAGCCCCGCGGTTGCTGGCGCGAACGAACTCGATCGCTTCGCTCGCCACGCCTGTCGCGTCCTGCGGCAGGCACGGCCGCCTCAGCCCGGCATCGCCTCCACGTTCCGGCGTGGCAGCAGGCGCTCCGGGATGGCCGCGAGCGCCGAGCCACGGCCGTCCGCCGGGGACCGGCGGAACGCGAGCTCGGTGAACCCGGCCCGGGCCGCTTCGGCATAGACGCGGGCCAGGCCGAAGGCGAACTGGTCGCCCTGGTGGGCATCGGAGCCAGCCGTGACAAGGCGGCCGCCGAGCTCCCGATATCGGGAGACCACCCAGGGCGCCGGGTACGGCTCGCCCGGCGCGTGCCGGAGGCCGGACGCATTGACCTCCAGGGCCGTGCCCGAGTCCACGAGCGCCCGCAGGACGGGCTCGTACAGCTCCGGCGCCGCGCTGAAGAGCGCGGCCGGGAAGTCGGCGGCTACGTACTTCTTGACGACGTCGAGGTGGCCCAGCGTGTCGAACAGGCCCGACCGCGCGGCCGCGAGCACCTCCGTGAAGTACGGCTCGACAGCCTCCGTCAGCGAGCGGTCCGCGCACCAGGCCCGGACATTCCCCGGCGTGTACGGCCCGCCGCGCTCGGCGTGGCACGAGCCGATCGCGAAGTCGTACGGATGCTCCGCCAGGTAGTCGCGGATCTCCGCCTCGCGCGAGGCCTGGTACGTCGCCTCGATGCCGAACCGCACAGCGAGGCCCTGCGGTGCCCAGCGTTCGGCCGCCTCGCGAACCTCGCGCTCTCGATCCGCGAACAACGCGTAGCCGTACGCCGCGGCACCCGGCTCGAAGTCGACGTGGTCGGTGATGACGATCTCGGCGATGCGGCGCTGGACCGCCGCGGCGCAGTACGCGTCAAGGGGCACGGCGCTGTCCGGCGAGCGTCGCGTATGCAGGTGGGCGTCGAGCGGCAGGTCTCGATCGACTGCGACGCCCGGCGAGGGCATGCCGGGCAAGCCGGGCGCGTCGGGCGCGTCCTCCGTCATGCGCGGATGAGACCAAGCTCACGGCCGACGCGCGCGAAGGCGTCGAGGCAGGCGTCGAGCTCGTCGTCGCTGTGGGCCGCGGTGACGATCGTCCGCAGGCGGGCTCCATCGAGCGGCACCGTCGGGTACACGACGCTCGTCGCCCACACGCCTTCGTCAAGCAGCCGATCCGCGAACCGGATGGCGGTCGCCGAGTCGCCCACCATGATCGGCGTGATCGGCGTCTCCGAGACGCCGGTGTCGAAGCCGAGGCGGGCCAGCTCCCCCTTGAACCGCCGCGTGTTGGCCCACAGGCGGTCGATCAGCTCTGGCTCCTCTTCGAGCACGTGGACCGCGGCCAGGCAGGCCGCCGCGACCGCGGGCGGATGCGACGTCGAGAAGAGGAACGGCCGGCCGCGCTGCGTGAGCAGGTCGCGGAGCACGGCGGAGCCCGCGACGTAGCCGCCGAGCACGCCGACTGCCTTCGACAGGGTGCCGACCTGGATCGCCACCCGGCCGTGGAGGTCGAAGTGGTCGACGGTCCCGCGGCCGTTGCGACCCAGCACACCCGAGCCGTGCGCGTCGTCGACGTAGACGGCCGCGCCGTGCTCCTCGGCCGCGGCCACGATCCCCGGCAGCGGCGCGATGTCGCCGTCCATGCTGAAGACGCCGTCCGTGACCACCAGGATCGCCCGGTACGGCTGGCCGTCCGGTCGGCCGTCGCGGCGGGCAGCGGCCAGCAACTCGCGCAGGTGGGACACGTCCTTGTGCCGGTAGACCACGCGCGGCGCTTTCGACAGCCGCATCCCGTCGATGATCGAGGCGTGGTTCAGGGCGTCGGACACGATCAGGTCCGGCTCCGTGGCCACGACCGGCAGCACGCCGGTGTTGCAGGCGAAGCCCGACTGGAACGTCAGCACCGCCTCCACGTGCTTGAACGTCGCGAGTGCCGACTCGAGCTCCTCGTGCAGCGCCATCGTCCCGGAGATCGTCCGCACGGCCCCCGAGCCGGCCCCGAACCGGCGGGCAGCCTCGGCGGCTGCCTCGACCAGGCGCGGGTGGGTGTTGAGGCCGAGGTAGTTGTTCGAGGCCAGGCTGATCACGTCGCGGCCGTCGACGGTGACGCGCGTGCCGTTGGCCGAGCTCATGACCCGCAGCGGCCGGTACAGGCCATCGGATCGGATCCGCTCGAGGTCGGCCGCGAGGTGCCGGAGGGGATCGTTCGGCCGCGTCAGATCGTCGGGGATCGCCGGATCCTTCGGTGCGACGGAAGCATTCGGTTCCGACGAACCATTCGGGCGGGCCGAACCATTCGATGTCGTCATTCGATCATGCCGTCCAATCGAGGATGACCTTGCCCGAGTCGCCCGACCTGGCGACCGCGAAGGCCGCCACAAACTCGCGGAACGGGAAGCGGTGGGTGATCGCCGGCGCGATGTCGAGACCGGACTGGAGCATGACCGTCATCTTGTACCAGGTCTCGTACATCTCGCGCCCGTAGATGCCCCGCAGTGTCAGCATCTTGAAGACGATTTCGTTGACGTCGAGCGAGATCTCCTGGGTCGGGATGCCGAGGATCGCGACGGCGCCGCCGTGGGCCATCGTCGCGATCGCGGCCCGCAGGGCGGCGGCGTTGCCGGACATCTCGAGGGCGACGTCGAAGCCCTCCACCATCCCCAGCTCGCGCTGGACGTCGTGAAGGTCGCGCTCCCGCGGATCGATGGCGACCGTTGCTCCCATCCGCAGCGCCAGGTCGCGACGCACCGGGTTCGGCTCGGAGACGACGACATGGCGGGCGCCCGCGTGGCGGACGATCGCGGTGGCCATGAGACCGATCGGCCCGGCCCCGGACACGAGCACGTCCTCGCCGAGGACGGGGAACGCGAGGGCCGTGTGGACCGCGTTGCCGAAGGGGTCGAAGATCGCCGCGACCTCGTCATCGATGTCCGGCCAGTGATGCCAGATGTTCGTCATGGGCAGGGCCACGTACTCGGCGAAGGCGCCGTCGCGGCCGACGCCCAGGCCGATGGTCCGGGCGCAGAGGTGACGCCGCCCGGCCAGGCAGTGCCGGCAGCGGCCGCAGACCACGTGGCCCTCGCCGCTCACGCGGTCGCCGGGCTGGAAGTCCGTGACGTTCGAGCCGACCGCCGTGATCTCGCCGACGAACTCGTGGCCGACGACCAGCGGCGGGTGGATCGTCTTCGCCGCCCAGGGGTCCCACGACTCGATGTGGAGGTCCGTGCCGCAGATGCCGGTCTTGCGGACGCGGATCAGCACGTCGTTGATCCCGATCTCCGGGACGGGAACCTCGCGGAGCTCCAGGCCGGGCGCCGCGGCTGTCTTCACCAGGGCGAGCATGCGGGCGCTCCTTTCGGGTGGGGCGGGACCGCCACGGTACGCCACCTCCGCGTCACCGGCATCGGCGTGCGTCGCCGGGCGTCACGCCTGGCCACGGCCGCCACCCCGGGCGGCGAGCAGTCGCGCCGCGGGGCTGCCGGCCGGCGCCACGCCGTCGGCGTCCACGATGGGGTTCGTGACCGAGCCGATCCGCTCGACCTCGATGCGGACGACATCGCCCGCCTCGAGGAAGACCGGCGGGTCGCGGAAGACGCCCACGCCCGACGGGGTCCCGGTCACGAGCAGGTCGCCCGGCTCGAGGGTGATGCTCTCGGAGATGAACTCGACGAGGTGGGCCACGTCGAAGATGAGGTCGCTGGTCCGGGAGTCCTGCATCAGCACCTCGCGACCGGCATCGCCACCGGCGGCCGGAACGCGCCAGCTGCGGACGCGGAGATCGCCCGCGTCGCCAAGCTCGTCGGCACTGACGATGCACGGCCCCAGGGGAAGGAACGTGTCAGAGCCCTTAGCCCGGAGCCACTGCCCGTCGCCGCGCTCGCCCTGGCGCAGCGCAGGCTTGGATCCCTGGAGGTCGCGAGCGGAGACGTCGTTGGCCGCCGCGTAGCCGAAGATCACGTCACCGGCGGCGGCGACCGGGATCCGCCGCGCACGCCGCCCGATCACGACGGCCAGTTCGACCTCCAGGTCCAGGGCGTGGGTCGTCGGCGGCATGACGATCGCCTCACCGTCGCCGACGACGGCGTTGGCGAACTTGGCGAAGAGCATCGGTCGATCAGGCAGCGGAAGGCCCTGCTCGCGGACGTGCGCCGCATAGTTGTGCCCGACACAGACGATCTTGCCGGGCTCGAGCGGCGCGACCAGGCGCAGCTCCTCGACCGGGACGCCGCGCACGCCCGCAGCGTCGGCCCGCTCCATGGCGGATCGGGTCTCGGCCAGGTCTTCGTCCTCGGCCAGGAGGCCGCGAACGTCGAGCATGGCCAGTTCCTCGCGCAGGCCTGCGTCCTCGGCCAGGCGGTCGAGCGTCAGCACGCGGTCGCCCACGAGCACGCCCGCGACGGGGAGGTCGAGGTCGTCGAGGTGGGCGACGAGTCGCATGTGGATCTCCCTTCGACCGGCGCTGTTCGCGACGGTCCTGTCGCCGGGCCGGTCCTGCCGGCGGCCGGCATCACAGTTCCGAGAAGTACGCCCGTGACGCCGGACGGCGCAGGCCGACGAAGAGGAGGAGACCCACGACGCCGGGCGGCACGGCGAAGAGCGGTACGCCGGCGACGATGAAGTAGAGCGTGGCCGGCACCGTCAGGGTGGACAGGCCGACGGCGAGTCCGCGCGCAGCCTGCTTCCGCTGGATCGTGAGGGTGACCGTGAAGATCGTGTACGCCAGCAGGATCATCACGACGAGACCGGTCGGGCTGATCGGGGCGCCGATCGCCTCGTCCACCACGTAGGGCAGCGAGATGCCGATCACCGCCAGGATCAGGAGGCCGTAGCCAAGGAACAGGAGCACCCCGGGCGGTGGCAGGCGTCGCGCGGGCTCGCGATTCATGACCCGATTCTGCCACGCCGCGAGGTGGGCGCCGAACCTTCCTGGGGCGCGGACGCGCCGCGGCGTCTCAGCGCGCAGGGCGCCGGTGTTCGGGCAACGGAGCGGGCGACCTATACTCGGCCTTCGTGGCAGATCTCCCTTTCGCACCAATCGACGCCGGGGTGGCGTCGCGGCTTCGTCTGGTCGTCGATCCGGACGACAAGATCCTGCGAGCGATCGAGGCCCTGGGCCCGGTGGCCGGGCGCGACGTGGTCATGCTGGGCAACGCTCCCGTCCTGGCGCGTGCCCTGCTCGGCCTCGGCTCGCGGGTCTCTGTCGTGGACACGGCCTTTCCCGGGCTGAGCGGCAACGGTGGCCAGCCGGTGGAGGGCCCGACTCCCGGGCGCGCGCGCGCCCGACGAGCGAGGCCGGCGAAAACGGGCGACGAGCGTGGGCAGATCACCGGCGCAGGTCCCGGCCCCGACGTGCCTGCGGAAGCCGGCGTGGTGGCCGCCAGCTCCGGCACTGACACGGATGCGCCCGTCGAGGCCCGCGCGTCGGCCGTCGTCGAAGTCGCGGGCACGCCCGCGGCGACCAGCCTGGCGACAGGATCCGCCGACGTCGTCGTCGCCACGTTCCAGTCGGTTCCGGAGCCCGAGGCAACCGCGCTCGCTGAAGTGGAACGGATCCTGCGTCCCGGCGGCCGGTTCCTCGTGGTCGCCGACTACGGCCGGGACGACCTCGATCCGCTGCGCCATCCGGACGATCTGGCGGCTTTGATCGCGGCCAGCCGGCCCAATGGGACGTTCCTGGCCACCGGCTTCCGCATCCGGGTCATCCACGCGTGGTGGGTCTTCGCCGATCGCGATGCGGCGGGCGAGCTCCTCGAGGCAGCCTTCGGGGCGGCCGCCCGGGACGTGGTCGCGACGATGAAGCGGCCTCGGCTGGCCCACAAGGTCGCGATCTTCCATCGGACGCGGGCGAGCGATCGGCCGGCCGAGCCAGGCGTGTCTTCCGAGCCGGCCGTGTCTTCCGAGCCGGCCGTGTCTTCCGAGTCGGGCGCGCCTGCCCAGCGGGTCGGCTGACGCGATGGACCCCCGGACCCAGGTCTCGCGGCGCAATCCCGACGGCACGCGCCGCCGGCAAGGCCGGTACATCGGGCCGATGCGGGTCACGCCGACGCGCATCATGCTCGCCATCGCGGTGGTCGGATCGCTCGGCTACATCGTCTACGGGGTCACGGTCCGCGAATCGACCCAGATCCCGGTCCTCGCGTCCGGCGCGGCCGTGCTCGGGATCGTGTTCGCGGCACTTGCCGTCGCGGGGCTGGTGGAGACGATCCGGGCGGCCAGGGCAGACGAACCAGGCCGCTCGATGGTCCTTGCGCTCCTCGCCGGCGTGGCCGCCATCATCTCCCTGGTGTGCTTCGGCGGGGCCGCCGTCCTGGCGATCATGTACCGCTCGACGCCGTAACCCGCCGACGCGCGGGTCCACCGGGCCGCGGCCAGGCCCGCCGAGATCCCGTCGCGGAGGACGAGGCCGGGCCACCCGACATGGCGCCGTCACCAGCGTGCCCGGGCGCGGAGATCGGGCTCGCGGGCCGCCGTTCACCGCGAATCCGAGAACCTCACGACATGACCCACGGACCGTCCGAGCGCGGCCGCCCTGCTAGACTCGGAGGGTCGGGCCCCCATCGTCTAGAGGCCTAGGACGCCACCCTTTCAAGGTGGAGATCGCCGGTTCGAATCCGGCTGGGGGTACTCCCGCCGCCCTCCGGCCTGCGGCCTCCATCGCTCTGCTACCATCCGGCCGTGCCGTTCGACATCATGGGGGTCCGGATCCCCACCATCCAGGCGGACAACGTGGCTGCGCGCTGCCGGGGCTGCGCTCGCGTGATCGACGGGACGCCATTCCGCGTCAGCGTCATGGACATCGTGGCGACGGAGATCCCACCGTCCTGGAACCTGCGGACGCCCATCAATCCCGGGCCGCACCAGTTCCATGCCGATCCCGCCTGCGCGCGAGCCTGGATGCGCTCGAAGGGCTACCTGCTGTGCCGCAGGTCGGCCGTTCGGGAGCTGATGCGGCCGATCCCGGTCCCCGGGGACAATCCCCGCTGGGCGCTGTGCGACGGCCTGCACCGCGACGACCACGAGCTGATCCCCGCCTGACGCATCCCAGCTGAGGGCGCGCCGGCCGCGTGCGCCGGCGACGCGCCATCGCCCGTCGGCGCACGGCTGATCAGGGCCTGCCCGGCCGCGTCGCAACCACGAACTGCGTAGAATCGCGCGAAATGGGTCCGGCGCGGCCGGATCCACGTCCCCATCGAGGCACGCCCGCCCAAATGGCCGATCGACAGCAGGCGCCGGACTGGATCCCGCTGGGGGTCGCCAGCCGGCTGCTGGGCGTGGACCCGGCCACGCTGCGGCGGTGGGCCACGGCCGGACGGGTGGAGAGCTACCGAACGCCCGGCGGCCATCGACGCTTCTCGCGCGCGGTGGTGGAGCGTGTGCGGGCCAGCCGGACTCCGGCTGGAGCGCCCGCCTGGGCCGCTGCCCACCCGGAGCACGTCAGGGCGGCCTACTCGCGCCGCATCCGCGGGCCGTCGACGCCGTTCCCGGAGTCGTGGGTGGCGACACTGTCGCCGTCGACGGTCGCCGCGTACCGGGAACGCGGGCGCCGCACCATCCAGATCATGGTCGCCATCCTCGACAAGCCCGATCCCGGCGGTCGCGCCGGTCGCGAAGGCGGGCCGGACATCGCCGCGCTGGACGCCGCGGCTCACGTGGAGGGGGCCGAGACAGCGCGCTCCGGCCTGCCCTTGATCCCGGCCCTGAACGCGGTCCTCGCCGCTCGTCAGCCGTTCATCGCCGAGCTGGCTGGGCACGCCGGCCGGCGCCGGCTCTCCGCGGCGGAGACGGCGCGCCTGATGACGCGCGGCGCCGACCTCCTCAATCGATACCTGATCGCGTACGTCGAGGGCTTCGAGGCGGCGCTGGGAGCGGCCCGCGCTCCGGCTGCGACGACGGATCTCGCTCCTGCCGGCCCGCCACGTCGGGCCGCGGGCGGGGCCCACGGATGAACATCGTCGTCCCGACGGTCACGTCGCTCATCGCCCTTGCCTTCGCGATCGCCATCGCGGACCAGTGGCGGGAGCGACGCCATCCGTTCCAGGCGATCTGGGCCGTCGGGATGCTCTTCTTCGGCATTGCCTCCGGCTGCGAGGCGGTCGGCGCGGCCATCGGCTGGAACGAGCTGCTCTACCGGACCTGGTACCTGACCGGCGCCGTGTGGACGGCCGGCTGGCTGGGCCTCGGCACGATCTTCCTGCTCGCCCGCACGCGATTCGGGTACGCGGTGGCGCTGTGCCTGCTCCTTGCCGGCCTGTTCACGTTCCTCACCCAGCAGCGATACCAGTACCCGGATTCCGGCGTCACGCCGATCATCTACTTCGCGGCGGGCGGCATCCTGGCGGGGACCGTGGCGGTCCTTACCTACTTCCAGAGCGACCGGTGGGCGGGGGTCGCCCTCACGGCCGTCGTCGGTGCCACGTTGCTGTCGCTGGCGCTCGGCGTCACGACCTCGCTCGCCGCCCCGGGGTATGTCCTGGACCCGTCGACCAACGTGCCGACGGCGGACCTGTTCCCGGGCTCGCTTCGTCTGCTGACGCCATGGCTCAACATCACCGGCGGCCTGAGCCTGCTCTTCGGCGCCGTCTTCTCCGCGTATGTCTTCATGCCGAAGCGCCGGGTGCTGGCCTACTCCCTCGATCCGGGCCAGAAGGGTGACGAATTCCTCTTCAACCTGGTCATCTCGATCGTGGCCTTCCCGGTCAACTTCGTGGCTTCGCTGCCCGCGGCGATCAGGGCGCTCGCGGCCGGGCGCCTGCCCAGTCGGGTCCCGTCGACCATCCTGATCGCGATCGGCGCGTTCCTGGCGTCGTCCGGGGACGTCCTCCAGCGCTTCGGCATCACCGGCGTGTTCTACATGGGCAAGCTCGCGGCAGTCGTCTTCCTGTTCGCCGGGTTCCTGGTGAGCATCGAGGTCTTCCACCAGTTCCGGATCCCGTTCACGCCGATCGTGCTCGGCGGCCGCCGGACGGAGGACCCGTCCGTGGTCGAGGCGGAGGCCGAGCGGGCCCGCTGACCCGTGCCCGAAGCCGGCAGCTTCGGGCCCGCCGACCCGTGCCCGGAGCCGGCAGCTTCGGGCCCGCCGACCCGTGCCCGGAGCCGGGCCGATGGCGCCCGCGGCATGAGCGGAGATCTCGAAGGGCAGCCTGACCCCCCCCCGTAAAGAAGGCGCGACGCGCAACAAAGCGGCGGCCCCAACGGTCCACATTCCCGGGCGGCCCCCGCACCGGACCCCCGGCCGTGCCCGGACCGCCCGGGTAGCCCGGCTATACTCAGAAGCACACCCCCACCGGGCCCACGCTCCGGACCACCCTGCGTCGAGGTGCCATGCGCGTCCGAAAAGCCGTCTTCCCCGCCGCCGGCTGGGGCACGCGTTTCCTTCCTGCCACGAAGGCGCAGCCGAAGGAGATGCTCCCGCTCGTCGACAAGCCGGTCATCCAGTACGCGGTGGAGGAAGCGGTCGCCGCCGGGATCGAGCAGGTCATCATCGTCACCTCGAGCCAGAAGCGGGCCATCGAGGATCACTTCGATCTCAACTACGAGCTCGAGCGCCTGCTCGAGGAGCGCGGCGAGATCGATCGCCTGCGCCAGATCCGGCACATCAGCGACCTGGCCCAGGTCGCCTACATCCGCCAGAAGGAGCAGCTCGGCCTCGGCCATGCGGTGCTGATGGCCAAGGAGCTGGTGGGCCACGAGCCGTTCGCGGTCATCCTCTCGGACGACGTCGTGGTGGGCGAGCGACCCTGCATCGGCCAGCTCATCCAGGCCTATGGGCAGGTGCACAGCTCCGTCGTCGCGGTCATGGAGGTGCCCGCGGGTGACACCAGCCGCTACGGCGTGATCGGCGGCGAGCGGGTCGACGACGCCGATGGGCGCCTCTGGAAAGTCGACAGCCTCGTGGAAAAGCCCACGCCGGAAACCGCCCCTTCCAACATGGCGATCATCGGCCGCTACGTGCTGACGCCCAAGATCTTCGACAAGCTGGAACAGACGCCGCGCGGCGCCGGCGGGGAGATCCAGCTCACCGACGCGATCTCGGCGCTCATGCAGGAACAGGCGGTCTACGGCTACGCCTTCGAAGGCACCCGCTACGATGCGGGTACGACGATGGGCTGGCTCAAGGCGTCGGTAGAGCTGGCGATGGCCCGTGCGGACCTGGGCCCGGAATTCCGCGACTATCTGCGGAGCCTGGACCTCCAGGGCTGACCTGGCGGCCGCCAGCCGCGACGGTCCTGCGGCCGGACACGAAGGGAGAGCAACGGTGGCGCAGCTCGGCGACGTCCTGGGCGGCCGATACCGGCTTGTCGAGCTCCTGGGCGAGGGCGGCATGGCCACGATCTTCAGGGCCACGGACGCCCAGCTTGGGCGCGACGTGGCGGTGAAGGTCCTCCGTCCCGAGTACGGCAGCGACCCCGACTTCGTCGCCCGGTTCCGCCAGGAGGCCCAGGCCGCGGCATCGCTGAGCCACCCGGGCATCGTCGGCGTCTACGACTTCGGGACCAGCGATGGCGGACCCTACCTGGTCATGGAGGCCGTGGATGGCGAGGACCTGTCCACGCTGCTCCGCCGCAACGGCCCGCTGCCCGCCCGCCAGGCTGCCCGGCTGGTGGCCGAGGTTGCCCGAGCCCTCGACGCGGCCCATGCCCGCGGCATCGTCCATCGCGACGTCAAGCCCGGCAACATCATGCTGACTGCGGACGGCCGCGTGAAAGTGACCGACTTCGGGATCGCCCGCGCCTGGGCCGACGCCCGCCTGACGTTGCCGGGCGTGACGATGGGCTCGGTCCACTACTTCAGCCCGGAACAGGCGATGGGCGAGCCGGCCACGGCCGAATCGGATGTCTACAGCCTGGGCGTCGTGCTCTACGAGCTGCTCTCCGGGCGCCGGCCCTGGGAGGGCGACAACGCCGCAAGCGTGGCGATGGCCCGCATCTCGGCGCCGGCCCCCCACGTGACCGATGTCCGGCCGAACGTCCCGCAGGCCCTCGAAGCCATCGACCGCAAGGCGCTGGCCCCGCGGCCCGAGGATCGCTTTCGGACGGCGGGGGCAATGGCCACGGCCCTCGAGGGCTTCCTCGATGAGCGCCCCGCGCAGGCAACTGGAGCCGGCGGGCAGGGGGCTGGCCCCGCGGCGGCCGCCGGATCGGCAGCTGCCGCAGCGGCGGCGGCAGCTGCGGCAGCGGCGGCGCTCCGCTCGGCTCCGGCCGGGTCCCCGGGTGGGGCCGGGATGCCGGGAGGTCCGCACCCACCCTCGGGCAGGCCCGTGACGCCGTACGTCGCCGACGCGTATGCCGGGGCCTCGGAGGATCCGTACGCTCGGCCACGGCCGGTCACCGCCGGCCCCATCCAGGGGCGGCCGCAGGGCGGCCAGCCGACGGCCGGTTACCGCGGTGGTGGGTACTCCGACGGCGGCTACGGAGAGCCTCCCGACGACGATCGCGGCGGCCCGGGCGGCACCAGTCCGTGGGTGTGGGCCTCGGGCATCCTGGGGCTCGCGATCCTGGCCCTGCTCGCCTTCATCATCTTCCGGCTGGTGGCGGCAGGGTCGGGCCCGGCCCCGTCGCCATCACCTTCCCAGGTCGCGGTTCCCAACTTCGTGGGGCAGACCTGGACCCAGGCCCAGGCCACGGCGCAACAGAATGGCCTCGTGATCGAGCCGACCTACGTCCAGCAATCGGATCAGCCGACGAACAGCGTCGTCAGCCAGAACCCTCCGGCGGGCACGCCGGTGGCCTCGGGCTCCACCGTGCAGGTCACGGTCAACTCCGGCCAGCAGCTGGTCACCGTTCCAGATCTCACGGGCATGACGGTTCCGGCCGCCATCCAGGCCCTCACGACAGCGAAGCTGTCGCCCGGCCTCAGCAGCGAGGACTACTCGCCCACGATTCCCGCAGGCTCGGTCATGTTGCAGGGCGCTCCCGCCAACAGCCAGGTCCCGATCGGCACGTCCGTCGACTACACGGTGTCGAAGGGGCCCCAGCCGTCGCCCAGCCCGTCGCCGGAGCCCTCCCTCAGTCCGTCGCCCAGCCCCTCGCCGGCGCCGGCGATGGTGACGGTCGGCGACTACCACGGCCTGACGGTCGCGCAGGCGATCACGAAGGCGACCAACGAAAGCCTTACGGTCCAGTTCAACCCGACCTCGCCCGGAGCTGAGTGGGTGGTCGTGAGCCAGGCGCCGCCGGCGGGGACGTCGGTGGTCAAGGATTCGGTGCTCAGGCTGGGGGTCGCCCCGCCCGCGCCCAGTCCCTCGCCCAGCCCTTCGCCGACGCCCACGCCGACACCCGTGTCGAGCCCTTCACCGAGTCCCTCGCCCAGCCCGTAGGCGCGAGCCCTCGCCCGGCCGACGGAGAGGCCGTACGTGGCGAGTTCGGCGACCGACGCGCGGGCGGTGGTCAGCCCTCCGGGTCAGCCCAGAGACCGCCGGGCGCAGCCCGCCCGGGCCCGAACGGGTCGACGGTCGGGAGGGCGCTTCGAACGCCCGTGGCCGGTGCCGGCTGCCAGCAGCCACGCATCTCGTCGCCCCGCAACGGCGGCCGACCCGGATAGAGCCCGCACGTTCCGCCGTATCTCCCGGCGATCGACCGCCGGAAATGGGCGCACGTGACACAGGTCGTGCTCGACCGCCGGCACACCCAGCACCGCGCCGCTTCCGGCTGCGGTGCCCGGCAATGCGGGCAGCGCCAGTTGAGCATGCGGCGATCGTAGCTGCGACATCGACGGGTGTCGAGCCCCACGTCGCGCCGGCCTCGTCGACCATGCGAATCGCGGCGGATCTCCCGCGGCTCTTCTTGCGCGTGGCGCGGACCGACCCGTCCCGGCCAACCCGCCAGGCCCGTCGCGTGACCGCCAGGCCCTTGGCGGTACGCGCGACGGCGCCCTACTTGACGATCGAGATGCCGATCTCCCCTGACGCCGGGCCGAGGTTGGTGATGTTGACCATGGCGGTGGCGGTACCAGCCCCCACGGTCGCGCCGGTCGGGACCTGGGTGGTGAACGTGGCCACGCCGTTCTTGTTCGTCTGGGCGCCGTTCGTCACCTGGGGCAGGCCGTGGATCCCGAGCGTGAAGTTCACGAGCTGGTTTGCCAGCAGCTTGCCCGTGGGATCGGTGACCGTCGCCGTGAGCGTGAGCGTCACGGGCAGCTTGGCCGCAGAGATCGAGTACGCGGACGCCTTGAGCGCGACCGTCAGCTTGCCGGGGCCGCCCCGCAGGCTGAGGACAGCGGTGCCGACATTGCCGGCGAGGTCCGTCGCGGTCAGCGAGACCGCGTTGGGCCCGGTCTGCAGGGAGATCTGGAGCGCGAACTTGCCGCTGTTGTCGGCGGTGTCCTGGGCGGTCGCGCCGTTGGCCGCGTCGCGGGCGACGACGGTCGCTCCGGCCTTCGTCTTGCCCGAGATCAGGGCGACGCCACCGCTCACCGACGCGTTGTTCTTCGGACTGGTGATCGTGATCTTGGGCTTCGCCGTATCGAGCACGTAGGTGATGGCAGGCGACGAGTCGCTCTGGCTGCTCGCGCTCACGATCCGGGCAGTGATCAGGTTGCGTCCGGCCAGCAGCCCCACGTCGGGGACGACGAAGGTCGACGTGGCGCCGACGGCCACGCGGCCGGCCTCGGTCGGCTGCGTCTCGGCCGTTGCGACATACACCACGACGTCGAAGCCGGTCTGCCCGGCGATGTCCGCCGGCACGCTGCCCGTCACCGTCACGGCAGCCTGGTTCGTCTGCTGCTTCGCCGGCACGACGAGGGATGGCGGCGGGATCGCGGCAACGGCCGATGGGCTGGGCGACGGCGTCGCGAACACCACCGACGTCACCTTGCCGAGCGCGGAGCCGATCTCGGCGACGAACTTCGGCAGGATCCCCGCCGCGGTCAGCAGCATGACGCCGGCGAGGGCGCCGATGGCCACGATGAGGATTGCCCGTGCCGCCACGGGCAGGCCCCGCGGGCGCCCGGTCCGCGAATTCCCGGAGGCCGAGCGGGCAACCGGGCGGCGCGGCAGTGGCGCCGTCGACCGGGGACGACCCGTCGACGGCGGACGCGGTCGCACCTGGCTGGACCGCCCTCGAAACAATGTCATCCGCTGCATTCTCGCACGCCTGTGCCCGTCGCCGAGGGGCGGGGCATGAGACGACGCCAGCACGGGCGCGCCGCCTCGGCGCGAGCTCGTTCCGCGCGCACCGTCCACTCCACCCGCGCCCGCGTTGCTGTCCGGTGTACGCTGGCGTGGATGGCGCACGTCCGGGAGCGTGCGATGCACTGAGGGACCGAGTGGAGGAGCCGGATCGCCGCGGATCGGCGCCTGGCATGGCTCGGCCGGTCCACGGGCTGGGGCCCGTGGTGCCGCCCGATCGTGGTCGCGCGCCCGCGGGCGGTGACGGTGTCCGGGACGCGATGCGAGGCACGGACGGGCGTGGAGCCGGCTATGGCGGGCCGCCGCGGCCGCTCTCGCCGCCCTTCCAGCGGGTCGCCCGCCCGATGGGGGCGGCCGCTGATCCGCTCGAGCGCGGCCAGGGCGCGACCGCGCGTGTCGCCGGGGCCCCCGGCCGTGGACTGCACGGCACGGCGGTCGGGCGCCTCGCCGGCCTTCCGGCCCCGCCGTCGTATGGGCTGCCCCGCTCCGGCTTCGGGCTGCCGAACCTGCGTCGCAATGTCTGCCCGCATTTCTACATGACCGGCGTGCGGGGCGCGATCCCGATCCAGGCTCCGCACCTGCTGAAAGCACTCGTCCGCCAGGACGCCAACATCTCCCGCTGCCAGCTGCGGGGCGGCGTCCACATGGAGCAGGGCTACGTCAACGACGTCTGCCTGTCGGCGCGCTTCAACCAGTGCGTCTTCTACGAGGACGACCTGGGAGCGTGACCGGGGCCCTCCCGTCGACGTACGCGGAGGCGGTGGCGGCCCTGCAGGCGCGCGGCCGGTTCGGCATCCGGCTCGGCCTCGGCCGTACGCGAGCCCTGCTGCGCGCGCTCGGCGATCCGCAGCGGACCGTCACGGGCGCCCTGGTCGGCGGCACGAACGGCAAGGGCAGCGTGGTCGCGCTGATGGCGGCGTGCCTCGCCGCGGCCGGCTATCGCGTGGGTGCCACGCCCAAGCCCCACCTCGTGAGCTATCGCGAGCGGCTCATCCTCGACGGCCACCCGATCTCCCCGGACGCATTCGTGGGCCTGGTCCGGGACACGATCCCCATCGCCGACGAGGTCGGGCGCCGCCACGGGCCTCCGACGGAGTTCGAGCTCGTGACGGCGATGGCCTTTGCGTGGCTGGCTCGCCTGCGGCCCGACCTCGCCATCGTCGAAGTCGGCCTGGGCGGCCGGCTCGACGCGACGCATGCCTGGGACGGCGGCGTGGCCGCGATCACGAACGTCGACCTGGACCACACCGAGTGGCTCGGCGAGACGGTCGTCGCCATCGCCCGCGAGAAAGCGGCGATCATCAGCCGTGGCGACCTGGCCGTGACCGGGGCTGGTGGTGATGCCCTCCGCATCATCGCGCGGCGGGCCAGGCGCGTCGCCGCCCCGCTGCGGATCGTGGCGCCGGCGCCGGTCCTGGCGATGGACCTGGCCGGGATCGTGATCGACATCCCGGGGCTGGGCCCGACGCGAGCAGGCCTCCTGGGCCGCCACCAGGCGGCCAACGTCGCCGTCGCCGACGCAACCCTGGACGCCCTGGGCGAAGCGGGCGTCGCCCACGTGCCGCCGGACGCTCGCCGGGCCGGGTATGCGGCGGCCCGCTGGCCGGGCCGGCTGGAGTTGATCGACGCGCGGGGCCGAGGGCCCGCCGGCGCCGACGTGCGCGTCCTGCTCGACGGCGCCCACAACCCGGCCGGTGCGCGCGCGCTGGCGGCGGCAGTCGATGAGCTTCGGCCGCTGCTGGCCGGATCCGGCCGCGGCGCACCCGCGGGCGATGGGCTTGCCGCCGGTCGCCGTGCCCGCCCGGCGCCCGTCAGCCTGGTCCTTGGCGCGATGGGCGACAAGGACGTCGACGGCGTGATCGGTGCGCTCCTCGCGGTGCCGGCGTTCCGCGGCGCGCGGGTGTACGGCACCGCCGTGGATACGCCGCGGGCCCTTCCGGCCCCGGACCTGGCCCGGCGCTGGGCGGCCGCCGACGCGAGCGCTGCCGTCACCGCCATCGCCGAGCCGCGCGTCGCCCTGGAGACGGCGATCGCCAGCGCGGACGGGCCGGTGGTCGTGGCCGGCTCGCTGTACCTCGTCGGGATGGCCCGCGCGCTGCTCGTGTCGGACCCGGAGCTGGTGGATCCGTCGTAGCCGGGCGGGCGAGGCCGTGGCGCCGCTCCAAGCGCAGTCGCCGGGCAGCGGCGGGGTAGGAACGCAACCGACCCGGAGTCTGGCCGTCGGGCCGGCCCGCGGCGTACGATCCGCCTGGCATGAGCGATCAGTCGGAAGCGGCCGGCGGCCGCTCGATCCCGGCCGAGCGAGGCGTCGTCGCGGCGGCCCCGGGGCTGGGCGGCGGTGCGTCCACGCCGTCGTTCGCCGTGGCGACCGAGGGCGGATTCGGGTTGCCAGGTGCGCCCGCTCCCATGGCGATCGGCCCGCGCACGTTCGAGTGGGGGGCCCGGACGTTCGTGATGGGCATCCTCAACGTCACCCCGGATTCCTTCAGCGGCGACGGCCTGCTGGCGACGAGCGCGTCCGCGGCCGGCATCGCCGATCCGGTCGACCGCGCCGTGGCCCGGGCCCGCGAGATGGCAGCCGAGGGCGCCGACCTCCTCGACGTCGGCGGCGAGTCCTCGCGGCCCGGCCACGCGACCGTCTCTGCGGACGAGGAGACGGCCCGCGTGGTGCCGGTCGTCCGGGCGCTGCGCCTGGCGCTGCCCGGCATGCCGCTTTCCGTCGACACGATCAAGCCGGCCGTGGCCGAGGCGGCTCTCGACGCCGGGGCCCACCTCCTCAACAACGTCTGGGGCGTGGCCGAGGACGACGGGCTGGCCCAGGTGGCCGCCGCGTACGGCGTACCGCTCATCGTCATGCACAACCGGGCGGAAGCCCGCTATCGGAACCTGGTGGCGGAGGTCCTCGCCGACCTGGAGCGGGCCGTGGACCGCGCGATCCGCGCAGGCGTGCCCTGGGAGCGGCTGATCGTCGACCCGGGATTCGGGTTCGGCAAGGCACCCGACCACAACCTCGCGTTGCTCCGTGCCCTGCCCGAGTTTCGCCTGCTGGGCCGGCCGGTGCTCCTGGGCGCGAGCCGCAAGTCCACGCTCGGGAAGCTCCTGGACCTTCCACCGGGGGAGCGCGTGGAAGCGTCGGTGGCGACCACGGTCCTCGGCATCGACGCCGGTGTCGACATGGTGCGGGTCCACGACGTCCGGCCTCACGTGCGGGCGGCGAGGGTGGCCGACGCGGTGCGACGGGGCTGGCGGCCGCCGGGATGGGTGGGCGGGTGAGCGAGATGGAGGGCGCCGCGCGGCGCGACCCGCCGCCATCCGTGCTCGCCGCGCCGGCCGGCGACCGGATCGAGGTCCGCGGCATGCGCTTCGCGGCCCGCCACGGCGTGTTGCCGGAGGAGCACGACCATCCCCAACCGTTCGAGGTCGACGTCGTCCTGGAGCTCGATCTCGAGCGGGCCGGCCGGGCCGATGACCTGTCCGCGACGATCGACTACGGCGTCGTGTTCGAGACTGCCCGCGCGATCGTCGAAGGGCCCCACGCGGACCTGATCGAAGCGCTGGCGGAGCGCATCGCCGCCGCCCTCCTGGCCGAGCACGTGCCCGTCGGCGCCGTCACGGTCCGCGTCCGCAAGCCGCACGCCCCGCTCCCCGGTCGCTTCGAGTGGGCCGGCGTGGAGATTCGCCGCACGCGGTAGGAGCGGCGACGGCTCCGGCCGGGCCGCGTTGCTCGGCAGATACGAATGCCCCGCCCGGAGGGGACGCTCGGGCGGGGCAATTCGGGTGCGTCCACGGCGACGGGGAGGAGTGCCGTCGCGAGGCGCGGGGGGAATTCGGTTTGTGGCGGAACGGCGGTCGACTCGATCGCGCTCCGGACGAGGCTGTCTGGTTCGTCCCTTCGCTACTGGAGGTTGGCTGGGCGCGTGCCCAGGGTGAGCTCGAGCGTGATGTGGTTGCCGTTGCGGATGACGTCGAGAGTCACCGTCCGGCCGGGTGCGTACTGGGTGAGGATGTCGTCGAGCTGGTGCGTGGCGTCGATCGCCGTACCGTCGACGGAGGTGATCACATCGTTGTCCTTCAGGCCGGCTTTCGCCGCGGGGCTGCCGGAGACCACCGTCTGGACGGCCTGGCCGTTGGCGTCGGTCGGGTCGAGCCAGGCGCCGTTGTTCACGGGCAGCTTGTTGTCCTTGGCGATCTGGGCGGTCACCGACACGTAGCGGATGCCGATCCAGGGGCGCGAAAGCGGCTGGCCGGCGAGGGCCTGCTGCATGATCGGGCGGGCGATGTTGATGGGGATCGCGAAGCCGATGCCCTCGGCGCTCGACGCCACGGCCGTGTTGATGCCGATGACGTTGCCGCCGGCGTCGAGGAGCGCGCCGCCCGAGTTGCCGGGATTGATGGCCGCATCAGTCTGGATGAGGTTGCGGACGGTGGTGCCGTCCTGGACCTGGATGGTCCGGCCGAACGCGGAAATGATGCCCGCGGTGACGCTGTTGGTGTACGTCCCGAGGGGGCTGCCGATGGCGATCGCGAGCTCGCCCACCTTGGCCGCCGCGGAGTCGCCGATGGGGGCGGTCGGGAGATCGGTGGCGTCGACCTTCACGATGGCGAGATCGGTCAGCGTATCGATGCCGTAGATCCGGCCGTCGAACTGGCGGCCGTCGGCCAGCGCCACGATGAGCTTGCTGCTCCCCGACACGACGTGCTTGTTGGTGATGATCCAGCCGTTCTTGTCGAAGATGATCCCCGAACCCACGCCCTCGGTCGGGATCTGGGAGAACGGGTCATTGGCGGACGGGGCCACGCCCGTCGAGGTGATCGTGACGATGGCCGGCGACACCTTGGCGGATGCCGTGACGATGGCCGAGTTCTCGTCGATCGAAATGGGCTGCCGGACGGACGTCTGCTGGCCGCCGGTGGTGTCCGCGGCGGTGGGCTGGGCCGGGTTGTTTGGCTCGGTCGAGCGGACCAGGGCGTAGGTGCCAGCCGACGCGAGCACGGCCGTGAGGATCGAGGTGGTGAGGATCGCGGCGAGCAGGCGCCGGCCGGTCGGCGGGCGGGATGGCGTCGACGGTGCCGCGCCAGCGGGTCCGGCGGCCCCCGCCGAAGGCTCGAACCAGCGCTCCGGCGTGCGGGCCGAGTCGGCGGCGGGATCCGAGGCCGCCCAGCTGGGCCGCCAGTCGCTGGCCGGCGAGTAGCTGGTCGGCGAGGAGCTGGTCGGCGAGGGCACTGCGCCTGCCGGCGAGGAGCTGGTCGGCGAGGGCACTGCGCCTGCCGGCGAGGGGTTGGCCGGCGCAGGCCAGGGCCCGGCGGCTCCGGCGGGCGCGGGCTGCGGAGCCACCGGCGATGGCTGGTCCGCGGGGATCTGGATCGGCTGGGTCGGCGCCTCGGACGTCCACCAGCCGGTCGCGCCGGCGGCGGGTGTCGCCGGCGGCGTGGCCGCGAACGGCGACGGGTCGCCGGTCGGCTGTGGTGTGGGTTCCGGCCCGACGCCCGGCTGCCCGACGGCCGGGTCGAACGGTTCGCTCATGCAGTTCTCCTGGGGCGCCGTGATGGCGCGTCGAGGGCGATAGGATGACGGCTCCGGTGCTGGTCGTCAGGAACCATCATCGAGCAGCGGGATTCAGCCCCGGTGGGGTCGTGCCTTAAGAATTCACCACCTCGCGCCCGGATCCGGCCGGGGCTTCCCCGGGGGCCTCCGAAGCGATTGCCGGTGGCGTCCTTCCGCCATTGGTGACCTCGGCCCGTGAGGCGGCCCCGGCCGGGGGCAACGCGGTCCCGTCCGTGCCGCTCGACCGGGCCTGGCGCGCGGCCGGGGAGGCGCCGGTGGTCCGGTCGGCAGATGCCGGCGCGGACTCGCGCGGATCGGCCGGCAGGGTCACCACGAACGTCGTGCCCACGCCGACGGCGCTCTCGACCGTGACACGCCCTGCGTGCATGTCGACGATGGACTTGACGATCGCGAGACCCAGGCCGCTGCCGGAGCCGCGAGCCTCATGGGCCTGGGCGCCGCGGAAGAATCGCTCGAAGACGTGCGGCAGTTCGTCCGGCGCGATCCCCACGCCCGTGTCGCTGACCTCGATCTCGGCTCCCGCCGGAACCGCCCGAAGGATCACCTGGATCCGCCCGCCGCGCGGCGTGAACTTGAGGGAGTTGCCCACCAGGTTGCTCACCACCTGGCCGATCCGCGGCGGGTCGTGGCGCACGCGGACGGCGGCGGCGGGCAGGTCGACCGCCAGGACGACGTTGCGCCGCTTGGCGGCCGCTTCGGCCTGCTCGACCGCCGATTCGACGGTCGCGCGAAGGTCCTCCGGGCGAAGGTCGAGGGCCAGCAGGCCGGAATCCAGCTTCGACAGCTCCAGCAGGTTCTGGGCCAGCCAGTCGAGCCGGGCCAGCTGGACCTGGCTCGCGTCGAGGAACTCCTCCCGAGCCGCGGGATCGTCGTCGGCGCCGGTCTGCAGCAGCTCGACGAACGTGCGCAGCGCCGCGATCGGCGTGCGCAGCTCATGGCTCACATCGGCCAGGAACTCACGAGAACGGTCGCGGTCGCTTCGGATGATCTCGACCGAATCCTCGAGCTGGGCCGCCATCAGGTTGAACTGACCGGCCAGCTCCGCCGCCTCCGAGTAGACGCGCCCGGCATCGCCTGCCGGAACGCGACGCGTGAGGTCGCCCCCACCGAGCCCTCGCGCCGCCTCCGTCAGCCGCTGGAGCGGACGCGTGAACCGTCGCGCCACGAGCGCCGCGATCGCGAGCGACAGCACGAGGGCCCCGGCCACCGTGACGAACAGCAGGCCGACGATCGCGTTCAACGTGGAGGCGCGGGTGGTGTACGGGTCGGAGAGCGTGACCTCGACGCCCCATTTCTCCTCGAGGATGCCTGGACGCTGGAACGGGTCGGACGTCACGGTGACCGAGAGCTGCTCCCGGGCTTCACGCGGGCTCGCCGGCTCGTGGAGCAGCCCGGTGATCGTTCCGCCGTCCGACGGCGAGAGGAGCACCTGCCCGTCCGCGGTTGGGCTGGCGCCGCCGATTCGGACGACGAGGTCGGCCTGGGCGACCGTGTCGGTGAGGAAGGCCACGATGCTCGAGTCACCGAGCGAGGAAGCCACCTCCCGGTTCAGCAGGTTGCCGGAGTAGACGATCGGCTCCGTGGGCGAGAGGATCACCGCGAAGATGCGGATGAGGCTCGCGACCTCGGTCGCCCGCGTCGTCAGGGCCTGGCGATCCTGGTCGCCGAGGTAGGCGTCCATCCGGTTGTAGACGATGCCGGACACCGTGAGCAGGACCACGATCATGAGCATGCCCACCGACACGGTCAGGCGGCCCTGGAAGGATCGCGGCAGTGCCCAGTCGATCGCGCGCCTCGCCCGCACCACGGGGCGCGCCCGTGAGAGTGCGTCGAGGCGGGCGCGGAGCCGCCCGCGCGAGCGACTCATCACGGGAGCGATCCGGCGCCCGCCTCCCGGAGCTGGCGTGGCCTCGGCGGCCGGGTTCCCGGGAGGCCAGTCCGGCTCGCCGGGCCCTTCGCGAGGATCGGGCCCAGCCGTATCGGCTGGATCCTCGCTCGCGGCGGGCAGCCCGCCCGTGGGCGCAGGCAGGTCGTCGGGCGACGGGATGTCAGCGTTCGGCGAAGGCGTAGCCGGCTCCCCGGACCGTCAGCACGAACGCCGGCGCGGACGGGTCGTCCTCGATCTTCTCGCGCAGGTGACTGATGTGCACGTTGATCGTCTTCTCGTCCTGGTCCAGCGCCTCGTAGTCCCGCAGCAGCTCCAGGAGCTCGCTCCGCGTGTAGACGCGGCCGGGGCGGCTGGCCAGGTGCCGGAGGATCTCGAACTCGGTCGGTGTCAGGGCGACACGCCGATCGCCCCGGGTCACCCGCCGGCGCTCGAGGTCGATGACCAGGTCGCCATGGCGGATCACGCGGCCGCCCGCCGCATCGGCCAGGTCGCCGTATGCGCGGCGCAGGAGGGCCTTGATCCGGCTCATCAGCTCGCGAAGCCCGAAGGGCTTGGCCAGGTAGTCGTCGGCGCCGAGCTCCAGGCCGATGACCTTGTCGACCTCGTCGTCGCGGGCCGTCAGGAAGAGGACCGGCATCTTGGCGCCGGCCGCGCGGACGCGCCGCAGCACCTCGAAGCCGTCCATCCCGGGCAGGCGAACGTCGAGCAGCACGAGGTCCGGCGCCTGGTGGACGGCGAATTCCAGCGCTTCCTCGCCGGACCGCGCGAGGGTCACCTCGTAGCCCTCCTGCTGCAGGGCGTACTGGATGCCGCGGGCGACCGCGAACTCGTCCTCCACCACCAGGATCGTGCTCGACATGGCGGCCCGATCGTACACCGGGGCACCGCCGGACCGCGCGAGGACGCGGCGGGCTCCCGGCGCGCAGCGGGCGCGCGGCCTGCGCCCGGCCGGCGCCCGGCCGGCGCCGCGAGCCGCTGCGACCCATCGGCACGTCCCGCTCCGTCGAGGGTGGCGCGTGTCCGCCCTCAGCGGACGCGATCGGCCAGTTCAACGTGGGGGATTCGCGATCCGCGCATCCGCGCGGATGCTTCGAGCGCAGATCGTGGATCCTGTCCTCCCACGGAGGACGCCGTCGAACGTGCCGGCGACCGCCGCCACGCATCGGTGCCTGCCAGGGCGGGCGCGTGGTACCCTCGCGGTGGTTGGACGCTCGCACGGCCGTGCGACGCCGCCCTTCGCCCGGCCCTGCATCCGCCGGCCCGCCTCCGAGAGGTTCAATCCGTGTCGACAGCCCGCCCCGTCCTTGCCGCCGCCCACCGCACCGAGCTGGGCAAGGCAAACGCCCACCTCCGCCGCGCAGGCCGCATCCCGGCGGTCGTCTTCGGCCACGCGGCCGAATCCGTGTCCGTGTCCCTCGACGCCCACGAGTTCGACCTCATGCGCCGGCACGTCGGCGCGAACACCCTGCTCGACCTCGTCGTCGACGGCGATCGGCCCACGCCGGTCCTCATCAGCGGCGTGCAGATCCACAAGATCACTCGCCAGCCCATCCATGTGGACCTGCAGCGCGTCCTGATGTCGGAGGAGCTCACCGTCGACGTGCCGATTCACGGCACGGGCGACGCGGAGGCCGTGGACCGCCATGGCGGGACGATCTTCCATGCCGTCGACCACGTGAGGGTCAGGGCTCGCGCTGACAACCTCCCGCAGCACGTGGAGGCCGACCTCACCGTCCTGGTCGCGTTCGACTCCGTCATCCACGCGCGCGACCTCCAGATCCCGGCCGGCGTCGCCCTGGTGACCGATCCCGATGACATCGTGATCCGGGTCCTGCCGCCTCGCGTCGTCGAGGAGGAGGCCGCCGCGGCCGCACCGGCCGAGGAGGCTGTCGGCGAGGAAGCCGCCGCCGAGGCGTCAGCGACCGAATAGCGTCGCCGGCGAGACAGCCGGTGGCGAGGCCGCCGCGGCGGCACCGGCCGCCGCCGGTTCGCCTTCGGCGCACGGACCGCACGGACCGCACGGATCGTGCGGACCGTGCGGCCTGCCCGAACCGTCCGGTGCGCCGGATGTGCAGGCACCTGCGGCCACGGTCCGATCGTGGCCGTCGCTCTCGTTGCACGGCCCAGGCCGAGCCCGGTCAGTCTCGACTCGGCCGGCGACCGGTCACCCGCACGACGGGTGCCCGGAGGACGAAGGCGCCGTCCGGCAGCGCCGCGAGACGAGCGTCGAGCCGGTCGAGCACCAGCTTGCGCGCGGCAGGCGGCAGCGCTTCCAGCTCGGCTGCGTGGTCGTATTCGACGATGAGCGCCCGGCCGCCCCGCCGGTCGTAGGCGTGGACCAGGAGATCCTGGCTCGCGCTCGCATCAGTGAACCCGGCCTCCACGAGTTCGAGTCGCGCCTCGGCGGCCGACGAGAACGGGCCCGAGCGCGGCACGTCGGGCACCGCCGGCGGCGCCAGGTGCAGCTCGTCGAGGATCTCGCTCACGGACTCCACCCACGCCGTCTCCGGGCGCGTCGGCTTGCTTTCGCCCGCCCAGCTGACGATGGCGGCGAGGCCGCCCGGCCGGAGCGCCGCCAGCATACCGGCCAACGCCAGGTGCCGATCTGGCGCGAGCTGGACGACGAAGGACGACACGACGGCGTCGAACCACGCCGCCGGGACGGCCCGCCCTGCGGCCGTCTCGATGGCACCCTCGGCGAAGTCGAGGCGCCGGCGGATCTCGGGCTTCAGGTCCGCGGCGGCCTCGCGCGCCCGGCCGAGCATCCCGGCGGAGAGATCCAGGGCGGTGACCCGGGCTCCCGGGAAGCGGGACGCGGCCGCGATCGCCAGCGTGCCAGTGCCCGTGCCGGCGTCGAGAAGCCGGGCTCCGGGCTTCACCATCGCCTCGGAGACCTCGCCGAGGAGCGCCAGCGCGGCGGGCGCCAGGACCGGCGCCCAGCAGCGGCCATACGTGGCGGCGCGCCGGTCGTACCGCGCGCCCATCGGGTCCATCGCCGCAGCATCCCACAACCACAGCCGCCGAACCCTGGCCGTGAGCGGCATTCCGGCCGCCGTCGGCGCGGGCGGATACGCTGACGCTCCCGCGATGGATCGCAGGAGAGGACCGACCGTGCATCTCGATCCAACGACCCGCTTCTCGAACCGTGCCGCCGCCTACGTTCGGGGCCGGCCCGGTTACCCGCCGCAGATCGTCTCGGTGCTCGCGAGCGAGCTCCGTCTGCCACCCGGCGGCGTTGTCGCCGACCTCGGCAGCGGAACGGGCCTCTCGTGCGAACCGTTCCTGGAGGCCGGGCTGGCGGTCGTCGGCGTTGAGCCCAACCCGGAGATGCGGGCGGCGGGAGATCGAGCGCTCGCCCGCTTCCCGGCCTTTCGGAGCGTGGCCGGCTCGGCTGAGGCCACGACGCTGCCCAAGTCCTCGGTCGACCTGGTCATCGCGGCACAGGCGTTCCACTGGTTCGACCCGGCGGCGGCGGGCGCCGAGGCCCGTCGCATCCTGCGGCATCCGGGTCGCGCGGCCCTGATCTGGAACGATCGGCGCGAGGCCGGCTCGCCGTTCGCGTCGGGCTACGAGCAGCTCCTGCGCCGCTTCGCCATCGACTACCTCGAGATCCGCCATCGATACGAGGACGAACCGTCGCTCGAACACTTCTTCGGTGATGTTCCCTGGGAGGTCGCCGTCGTCCCGAACCCGGTCAGCCTGGACTTCGACACGCTGGCCGCCCGGCTGGCATCCGCGTCCTATGCCCCAGCCCCTGGCGAGGCCGACCATGCCGCCATGATGGACGCGCTGCGGGAGTTGTTCGACGCCACGCAGGACGGCGGCCGCGTCGTCATGGAGCACGACACGCGCGCCTACTACGGCCTGCTCGCGGGCTGATCGCACCGCCGTGCGCGGTGCCTGCGCACCGGGAGGCGGTCCCGCGCTCGGCCTTCTGATCAGATTCCCGCCAGGAGACGCGTATCCAGATTCTGCCGCGCGCGCCGCGACCCGATCCGTCGGATCCATCTCACGGTGAGCGTGCGGCGGGGCCGATGTCGGACCACGGTCGCGCCCGGGAGACATGGGACTGGATACGCGTCAGGGGGCGGGACTCTGATCAGGTTGCCGTCGCCCGTGGTCCGCCGCCGCACGTCCGCGATCGCACGGCGGCGGCGGTGGAGGCCATCCGCGAGACTCCTCCCGACGGCCCCCCGTGCCATCGCCGCCTCGTGCCATCGCCGCCTCGTGCCTACGCCACCTCGTGCCTACGCCACCTCGTGCCTACGCCACCTCGCGCCGGATCGTCAGCGCGGCGAGGCCGGCAAAGACGATGGCGACGACCACGAGCACGGCCAGGTCAAGGCGGAGCGTCGCCGAGGCGAAGTCGGCTCCCTTCACCACGACCTCGCGCAAGCCTTCCACGGCGTAGGTCAGCGGCAGCACCTGCGAGATCGGCCGGAGGAGGTCAGGCAGCTGGCTCGTCGGCACCAGGATGCCGCTCAGGAGCGCCTGCGGGACGATCACGATTGGGACGAACTGGATGACCTGCAGTTCTGTGCGGGCGAACGTCGAGACGAAGACACCCAGGTTGACCATGCCGACGGCCAGCAGAAGGACGACCAGGAAGGCGATCAGCGGACTGCCCGCGTTGGCGATACCCAGTCCGATGCCGAACTCGGGGATCGGCCCGATCGCAGGTACACGCACGTCCATGAGCGAGAACGCCGTGATCAGGGCCACCTGGAGCGTCGCGAAGATGCAGAAGCCGAGGCTGTACCCGGCGACGATCTCGGCCCGCGTCACCGGGGTGGCCAGCAGGCGCTCAAGGGTGCCGCCCACGCGCTCGCGAAGGAAGCTGATGCCGGTGAGCAGGAAGACGAAGAAGAAGCCGAAGAACCCGATCAGGGCGGGCGCGAAGGAGTCGAGCGCGTCAGCGGTCGGACTTCCCCAGACGGTCTCGCGCTGGATCGTGGGAAGCGATGGAGCCAGGATTCGCAGGACGGCCTGCTGCAGGCCGACCACGTGCTGGCTCTCCGCCCCCGGGTCGACGCCGGGGATCAGGACGGTCAGCGTGGCGGGCGGGCCGGCGCCCACCTGCGCCGGCGTGAAGCCGGCTGGAAGCACCAGGATCACGTCGGCTCTGCCGTCGCGGATGGCCTGGCGGCCGGCGTCCTGGCTGGCGGCCTGCAGCACGTAGTCGACACCGGGGGCCTGGTCGAGCTTGGCTCCGATCGCGGCCGCGACCGCCGGCGGCGCGACGATCCCGACGCGGGTCGTCTCGCTGCCCTGCCCGCGGAGGACCCAGCCGAGCAGCGCCGTGACGAAGATCGGCACGACGAACAGCAGCGCCAGCGTTCGGCGGTCGCGTCGGAACTGGTCAGCGATGCGGCGGGTGATGGCAAGGATCCGGCGCGCGCTCATCGCGGTCCCTCCGGCGCGCTGGGGGCGTCGCCATCGGTCTGCCTCATCACGATCCGGCGCCAGCCGGGCGCCGGTCGCGGTCAGGCCGCTGTAATGGAGGAAGGCGGCCTCCAGGTCGGTCGTGCCGGCCCGCGCCCGCAGCTCCGCGCCGTTGCCGCGGGCGAGGACACGGCCCGTCCGGATGAACAGCAGCTCATCGCAGCGGTCCGCCTCGTCCATCACGTGGCTGCTCACGATGAGGGTGGTCCCGGCCGCGGAGAGCTCATGGAAGTGGCTCCAGAACTGGACCCGCAGGGCGGGGTCGATGCCGACGGTCGGCTCGTCCAGGAAGAGCACGGCGGGGCGGTGCACGAGCGCGCAGGCGAGGGACAGCCGGCGCCGCATGCCCCCGGACAGCTCGAAGGCGGGCACGGACGCTCGATCCGCGAGATCGACGACCTCCAGCGTGCGCTGGAGCGTGGCCCGGTCCGTCGTGCCCTGGAGTGCCGCGAAGAAGCGCAGGTTCTCCCAGACGGAGAGCTCGGCGTAGACGCCGTCGGCCTGGGTCATGTAGCCGATCCTCGCGAGCGCTGCGCGTGACGGCATCGTCAGACCCATCACCGTCGCCGTGCCGCTGGTGGCCCTGGCGAGGCCGGTCAGAAGCCGGATGAGGGTCGTCTTGCCGGAGCCGTTCGGCCCGAGCAGGCCGTAGATCCTGCCCGGCTCGAGGGACATGTCGATCCCATCGACCGCGGTGAGCGCGCCGAAACGCTTGACGAGAGCGCGGGCCTCCACCGCCGCCTGTGCCATGGTCCGTGTCCTCCATTGCGCCCGGGCTCGTCCGGCCGTTCCGATTTCGCGCGATGTGGGGCCCTGCTCGCTCCGGTACGCCGTCGCTGGAGCCCCAGGGATCATCATGTGAGCCCTTGCGCGGTTGCCATTCTTACGGTACATTCCGTCCAGTAGGTATGTCAAGACAGTGACACGTCAGAAGGATCCACGCCACGCACCGACGACCGCGGCGGAGCCGGCGGTCGTCGCGTCGCCAGCGCCCCCGGCCCGAGGGCCCGGGCGGACGCAGGCATCGGCGCGGACCGGCACCTCCCGGCGCCCGCCCCACCCTCCATCCGGGGATCCCGGGACCGCTTCGCGCCCGAGCTCGGTCTCGACCCGGGCGGCGATCCTGCAGGCGGCTGCGCTGGATCTCGCCGAGCATGGCGGCCTGGTCCTGGGGCGCGTCGCCGCGCGAGCCGGGGTGTCCCGCCAGGCCATCCACTATCACTTCGGCTCGCGCCGCGGCCTTGCCGACGCGCTCCGAGCGAGCGGCCTGGCCGAGCCTCCCGACGAGGAGGACCGAGCCACCCGCGACCGGATCATCGATGCCGGAGTGGCGGTCATGGCTCGCGGCGTCGGGTCGACGGCGCTCGAGGCGATCGCCGCCGAGGCGAACGTCACGAAGGGGGCCATCTACCATCACTTCCCCGACCGCGCGGCGCTCCTTCGGGCGATTGCGGGCCGCCTGGCGTTCGACGATCAGCTCTTCGCCGTCATCGACCTGGCCGAGGGCCGGCCGGTGCGGGACGTGCTCCTGGACCTGGGTCGCGCGTACGAGCGGGCAATCGAGGAGCGGGCGCCCATCTTCCGCGGCCTGCTGGGTGCGGAGCGCGACGACCCGGACATCGTGACGGTGGTCGTCGGCGAGATCATCGGGCGCGCCGCGCCACGGATCCTGGCCTGGGTCGGCGAGCGCATCCGGGCCGGCGAGCTGCGCCCGGTGCCGCCGGTCGTCGTGCCGGTGCTGCTCTTCGGTCCGATCGCCTTCCGCACCATCGTCGGGACTCCCGTCGTCGCTCGAATCCGGGCGACGGCCGGCACGCTCGCCGGCGACGCCCAAGCGGACCTCACGGAGGCTTCGATCGACGCGCTCTGCACCGGGATCCTGCCACGGCCGGTGCCTTGAACCAGCACGGGATCGCGACGGCCGGCGTCGTGCCATCTCGCATCGGCTCACGCGGCTCGAGGCAGGCCGGTCGCGCTCCCGCGGCGGGCCGTTCGGAGGCGGCCGTCGATCCGACCGGCCCGCACGATCCCACCCAAGGGACCTAGCCCGCCACCCCGTCTCGGCAGACGCTGGAGACCGGCACGGGCCGACCGACTCACGGAGACCCGGGCCGGGGAATGGGGCGAGCATGAAGAGGATTCTCCTGGCGTATGACGGCGGCGAGCCGGCGCGCCGGGCGCTCGAGGCAACCGCCGACCTGGCGTCGACCTTCGGAGCCGAAGTCGGCGTCGTCAGCGTGGTGCCCGTCCACCCCGGTCGCGCCCCGCTCGACCCCCGGGACGATGCCACGGTCCACGCACGTGAGCTGCAGGAGGCGAAGAAGGCCCTGGCGGATCGCGGCGTCGCCGCCGAGCTCCTGGAGCCGTCCGGGGACCCGGCGAAGACCATCGAGCGCATCGCGGAGGAAGGCGAGTACGACACGATCGTGATCGGATCGAGGGGTCTCGGCGCCCTTGGGCCGCTGCTTCAGGGCAGCGTGTCCGAGCACGTGGTGACCCACGCTGTCGCCACCGTCGTGGTCACACACTGAACCGGCAAGCCGGCGTCGGACAGGTGCCGCCGCCGCCGCCGCCTCGCAGTCATGAACCAGGCCCCGCCATCAGGCGGAATCGCGCGGCATCGTCCGGCCTCGCGGAAGCTGGTCCCGGCCGGCCCCCGGGCGCGTACTGGATGGAACCCATGCAGACTCCACGCGCCCCGCTGCCCGTCCCGCCCGACGCGCGACGGCCGTTGCGGATCACCTTCCGGGGCCGCTCCCTGCTCGGTCGGCCCCTCTACAACAAGGATGCTGCCTATACCGACGAGGAGCGCGACTGGTTCGGCCTGCACGGCCTGCTGCCGGCCCGCGTCCTCGACCTCGAGGAGCAGCTCGCCCTCGAGCTCGAGCACGTCCGCCGCAAGGCCGACGACCTCGAAAAGTTCATCGGCCTGGCCGCGCTGCAGGACCGCAACGAGACCCTGTTCTACCGGCTCCTGACCGAGAACCTCGAGGAGTTCCTGCCGATCGTCTACACGCCCACCGTTGGCCGGGCGTGCCAGGAGTACAGCCACATCCTCCGTCGCCCGCGGGGCGTCTGGATCACGCCCGGCGACATCGGCCGGATGCCGGAGGTGCTCCGCAACGCGGCCCAGCAGGACGTCCGCCTGATCGTCGCCACCGACAACGAGCGCATCCTCGGCCTGGGCGACCAGGGCGCAGGTGGCATGGGCATCCCCGTCGGCAAGCTGGCCATCTACACCGCCGGAGCCGGGATCTACCCGGCCCTCGCGCTGCCGGTCTCGCTCGACGTCGGGACCGACAACCCGTCCCTGCTGGCCGACCCGTTCTACCTCGGCTGGCATCATCCGCGCCTCCGTGGCGTCGAATACGACGCGTTCCTGGAGGCGTTCGTCCAGGGCGTGCTCTGCGTGTTCCCGCGCGCCGTGCTGCAGTGGGAGGACTTCAAGCAGCACAACGCCATCCGCGTGCTGGACCGCTACAAGGACGCGCTGCCCTGCTTCAACGATGACATCCAGGGCACCGCGGCGACCGTCGTGGCCGGCATGCTCGCCGCACTCCGGGTGGTGGGTGGCCGCCTCCGGGACCAGCGCGTCCTGTTCGTGGGCGCGGGCGCGGCCTCGATCGGGATCGCCCGCCTGCTGCGCAGTGCCCTGCGCGAGGAAGGCGCGACGCAGCGGGAGATCCGGCGGAGCATCGTCTTTCGCGACTCGCGCGGCCTCGTCTACCTCGACCGGCCGGGCCTGGAAGACGACAAGCGCGAGTTCGCCCTCACCCAGGGAGAGGTCAGCGCCCTCAACCTGAGCACGGGTGGCGACCTCTCCGACACCGTGCGAGAAGTACGGCCGACCATCCTGATCGGCACCACGGCGACCGGCGGCGCGTTCACCGAGCCCGCGATCCGGGCCATGGCCGAGGCGTGTCCGCAGCCGGTGGTCTTCCCCCTCTCGAACCCGACGACGGCCGCGGAGGCGACGCCCTCCCAGGTCCTCGAGTGGACCGACGGCCGGGCCCTGGTCGCCACGGGAAGCCCATTCGGGCCGGTGCAGGCCGCCGGGCGTACCCACGTGATCGGGCAGGCCAACAACTCCTTCGTGTTCCCCGGCCTGGGCATGGCCGCCATCGTCGCCGGCGCGCGTCGCATCGACGACACCCACTTCCTCGTCGCAGCCAGGACACTGGCCTCGCTGGTCAGTGACGCGCGGCTTGCCGATCGGGCGCTGTATCCGGCCGTCGCCGACCTGCGCTGCGTGACTCGCGAGATCGCCGTCGCGTGCGTCCGGGCGTTCGGCACGATCGACGGCCGGCCGATCTCCGCCGAAAGCGGCGATGACCCGGCACGGGATGCCGTGGATGCGGCCACCTGGTGGCCGGACTACCCGCTCTACGAGCCCGCCTGAGCGCCGCACCGGGGGGCCGTGCCCACGGCCCCCCGCGCATCCTCCACGTTCCCGTCGCTGCGGCACTGGTGCCTCGCCGCAGCCGCTCCCTGCGGCACTGGCGCCAGCCGCAGCCGCTCCCCGCGGGCGGCGTTCAGCCGCGGGCCGCGGCCGCCTCGTCCGGTAGCAGCGGCCTGACCACCAGCGTGTACACCGCGCCAGCCGAGCTGAACGGCGTGATCTGCGTGGCCGCGGTGACGATGGGCCCGAGCAGGGCCGCGTCCGTGCCGACCACGTCGCCGACCCGCGTCGGCTGGTTCTGGCTGGGGTCCGGCGCCCCGAACGACGCGAGGGGCGCTGCGAGAGGCCAGGCCACGGGCTGGCGCTGCAGCGAGGGGTCGGACGCCTGCGGCGCCCCGCGGGTCACCCAGACACGGTAGCCTGCCGGCTCGTACGGCACGGACGCCGTCGTCGGGCCCCAGTAGGTGTCCCCGGTGCTGAGATGGCCGATCAGGGCGAGCGCGGCCGAACGCAGCGCAGCCTCCGCGGGCGGCGCGTTCTGGGCCGCGTCCGGCGACAGGGCCCCGAACGTCGTCTTCGTCCGGGCCCCGTCATGGACCACGGTGATCACGGTGCTGGGCATGTCGGCCACGCCCAGCACCGGATAGGTCGCGTCCGCCTTCGTCAGCCCTGCGTCCTTCGCCGCCTTGAGGATTGCCGCCGCACCCGCCGTTCCGACCGACCGGACGAAGAGCGGCATGACCAGGGGACCCGGGTAGATCGCCGGGATGACCCCGGGCACGATGATGCGGCCGTCCGCGAAGACCGAGATGCTGGGGAGCTGGCTCCGCGCGAAGCCGGGTGCGATCAGGCCGCCCACCGACTCGACGCGCAGGACGAGGAGGGTGGACAGGAGGCCTGACGTGGAAGGCTGCGCCGACGGGGCCGCTGAGGAGCTGCTGACGGAGCCGCCGACGGACCAGCCGAGGCCGCCGGGCTGGCGCTCGCGGCGGGCGGCTGCCCCGACGGCGACGGGGACGGTGCGCCGGCGCAGGCCGCGACCAGCGCGGCGGTCGTCAGCGTGGCGGCGAGCAGTCGACGGGACATGGGACGTCATCTCCTGAAAAGCGACCGGCGAAACCGGCGGCCCGGCCACGGGCGGCGGGGCCGCCGGTGCCCCTCCAGACGGCGCGAGGGTTCCGGTGGTTCCGAGGCACTCCCGTGGCCGGGCCGCCGACCCGTCGCGCTCGCCGCGTCCGCCAATCGATCGGGCCACCAGCCTGCGGGGGGCACGTCCAGGGTCCGGCCCGCGGGCTCGCCGCGGTCGCGCATAATCCGCCCGTGCGCCTTCCCGTCGCCGTCCCCGTCGCGCCGATGCTCGCCCGGCTGGCGGACAGCCTTCCCGAGGGCGACGGCTGGGCTTTCGAACCGAAGTGGGACGGGTTCCGGGCCATCGTCTTCCGGGACGGCGACGAGACGTTCATCCAGAGCCGCGACCTGCGGCCGCTCGATCGGTACTTCCCGGAGCTCGCCGAGCCCCTCCGGACCGCCCTGCCCGCGCGCTGCGTGGTCGACGGCGAGATCGTGATCGCCGGAGGGCACGGGCTGGACTTCGACGCGCTGCTGCTGCGCATCCACCCGGCCGAATTGAGAGTCCGGATGCTGGCCGCGGAGACGCCCGCCAGCTTCGTCGCGTGGGACCTCCTCGCCCTGGACGACACGGATCTCCGCGACCGGCCGTTCGGCGAGCGCCGCCGCGCGCTGACGGAAGCCGTCCGCGCGGACGTCCCGGGTGCGCGCGTCACGCCGCTCACCGAGGATCGCGCGCTGGCCGCCGATTGGTTCGCCCGCTTCGAGGGGGCCGGGCTCGACGGCGTCGTCGCCAAGCGGTTCGATGGTCCCTACGAACCTGGCAAGCGAGGGTGGGTCAAGGTCAAGCACGCCCGCACGGCCGACGTCGTCGTGGCGGGGTTCCGGTGGCACAAGGACGAGAACGGGACCGGCGTCGGGTCGCTGGTGCTGGGCCTCCACGACGATGCCGGGACGCTCCACCACGTGGGCGTGGCCAGCGGCTTCTCGGCGGCGGCGCGGCGATCGCTCGTCGCCGAGCTGGCACCACTCCGCGACGGTGCGCTCCAGGGCCACCCCTGGCGCGACTGGGCCACGCCGGAGCTCGCCGAAGCCGCGTACGGGCGCCGCATGCCCGGGGCCCAGAGTCGCTGGAACCGGGACCGCGACCTCTCGTGGGAGCCGCTCCGCATCGAACGTGTCGCCGAGGTCGCCTACGACCACCTCCAGGGCGCCAGGTTCCGCCATGCGACGCACCTCGTCCGCTGGCGGCCCGACCGGAGCCCGGCCGACTGCCGCTACGACCAGCTGGAGGTTACTCCGCCGTTCGAGCTTTCCGCCATCTTCGACCAGGAACGGCGATGACCCAGGGGTGGCGGATGCGGCGCGGGACTGGCTCGCGCCGCCGTCGGATCCTCGCGGTCGGCCTTGCCTTCGGCGTGCTCCTGGCGGGGGCGGCCGGTACGCTTGCCGTCCTGCCCGGCGTCGCGTTCCCGTGGCGCGGCGTCGACGAGACGAAGGCCGCGTCGGCCAGCGGGGCCCCGGCGGCGTCGGCGGCCGTCAGCCTGCCGCCGACCGGCGCGGTCACCAGCCCGTCGGCCCAGGCCAGCCATGCGCCGGCGACGCCGTCGCCTTCGCCCGACGTCTCGCCATCGCCGGCATGGTCGTGGCTTGGGCCCGCGGCCGGGCAGCAGGTCGATCCAGCGCTGGCGAAGAAGCTCCAGCAGGCGCTCGAGAAGGTACGCCGGCAGCTCGGCTCGCCGGGCATCGAGGCGACCGTCATCCTGCCCGACGGCAGCTCGTGGACGGGCGTGGCCGGGCTCGCCGTCGTCAAGTCGAAGCAGGCCGTGACGCCGTCGACGCCGTTCGTGTATGCGAGCGTCACGAAGACGTTCACGGCCGCGCTCATCTGCCGCCTCGCCGACGAGGGCAAGCTCCACCTGTCCGACCGCCTGTCGACGTGGCTGCCGGACTTCCCCCGTGCGACGAAGATCACGCTTCGCCAGCTGCTCGACCACCAGAGCGGGATCGCCGACTACTTCGGCAACCTGACCCTCAACCGCACCCTCCAGCGGACGCCGACCGAGGTGTGGACGCCACAGGAGATCCTGCCGTACGTCCCGCCGGCCTGGTTCGCGCCGGGTGGAGGGTGGGGGTATTCGAACACCAATTACGTGCTCCTCGGGCTGGTCGCGGAAAAGGCGGGCGGGGCCCCGTGGGCGACCCAGGTGCACCGCGAGTTCCTCGACCCGCTGGGCCTTGGCTCGATCTACGTGCAGGGAGTCGACTCGCCGACGGCGCCTCCCGCGCACGCCTACCAGGTCCGCGTCAACGCCAGCGGCGGTCTCGTCGACCGCGACTTCAGCGACGGCACCGGGATCATCCCGTTCACCTCGGTGACGACCTCGACGTTCGCGGCCGGCACCCTGGCCGGCAACTCGCGGGACCTGGCGACCTGGGGCGCCTTGCTGTACTCGGGCAAGGTCCTGAGCCCCGCCATGACGGCCGAGATGCTGAAGATGTCCAGGGTCATCAACCGCACGCCTTCCGAGTCCTACGGCGCAACCGTCTACTACGGGCTGGGCGTGTCGAGAGTGAAGCTCGCCGGGCGCTGGACTGCGGTGGGCCACACGGGCGCCCTCGACGGGACGAGGTCATCGATCCGCTGGCTGCCGTCGCAGCGTGTCGCCATCGCCGCCTTCTACAACCGCGATGGGGACCTCCTGACCGGCGACCTGGTCGCCGATGCGCTGCTGCCGGTCCTCTACCCGGCCAAGCCGGCCGCCTCGCCGTCGCCGAAGCACTGACCCTGAAGCCGCCGCCGGGCGAGGCAGGGTGCACCGGGGCCGGCGGCCGGGCGGACCCTGTGGACGTCGAACGGGTGTCTGCGTCACAGTCTCGGGACGGGCTGAATGCAGCAGCCGCGCCGTCGCTCGAGGAGGAAGCAGGAGCCATGCAGCACCAGGTCGTCCGTGATCCGTCGATGCCGCAACCGATGGGGCACTACTCGCAGGTCGTCCGCGCGGGTGACCTCCTCTTCGTTGCCGGGCAGCCCGGCATCGACCTCTCGGCCGGCGTGGACCCGGCCACCGCCCGGGCGGTCCCGGGCGACTTCGAAACCGAGGCCCGCCAGGCGTTCGCCAACCTGGAGGCCGTCCTGAGGGCCGCGGGCAGCGACCTCCGGCACGTCGTGAAGATCACGACGTTCCTCTCCAGCTTCGAGGACGGCGCGGTTTCAAATCGACTCGTCAGCGAGTACTTCCCCACCGACCCGCCCGCCCGCTCGACGCCGATCGTCCAGCTGCCGCGCGACCTGCGGATCTCGATCGAGGCGATCGCGGTCGTCCCCTGAGGTCGTCGACCGGCTGGTGACGACCAGCCAGGCCAACTCGGGCCGGCGCACCGGCAGTGCCCCAGGCATCGATGGCGGACCAGCATCGCGCCGCCGGCGTCCGACAGGGCGGCGCGCCGACCGCCGACGCCTTCATGTCCCGCCGTTCGCGGACCTCTTCCGTCGCGGGGCTCGCTCCAGCTGGCCGCCGCGATCCGGCCAGTCGTACCCAGCCCACGGGTCGTAGTCCGGGTCCAGGGCCTCCTGGGGTGGTCGTAGCGCGGGCGGGACGTGTCCGAGATTGACCCGGACCCGGGTCCAGGTCGTGGAGCGACCGCGCATCGAATCCACGAGGACGTCGGCCGGCTCGAGGTGGGCGGCCGCCTCGGCGTGGCGGTTCTTCCATCGCTCCAGGCCGGCGAGCGCATCGTCCTGGGCGGCCGCCCGGGCGATCTCGATGACCGGCACGGAGGACCGCCGGCGACCGGTCGGCGTCGGCCGCGTCCCCTGCCAGTCGGCCGGCAGCCCGGCGTTGGGGTCGCCGGAGGCGACGGCCGCAGCGCGGGCGGCGGCGACATCGGGTGGCGGGCCGCCCTCGAGGCCGCGGCCCCCATAGGCGCTGTCGGGCCGCCGCCTCCTCGACGGCTGGACGCGCGGCGGCTCCCCGGCCTGCTTCGCGTAGTTCGGCGGCCACGGCGCATCGCCCAGGCCCGCCGCCTCGTCGCGCGCGGAGAGCTCGAGCAGCCCGTCGAGGCTGCCGGCCGCGTCGTCGATGCCCGCCGCGGGGTCGCCGATCGCGGCGAACCGCGCCGGCATGCTGAAGACGGTGTAGTCGGCCGCGTCGACGGCCGCCACCTCCTCCCAGGTGAGGGGAGCCGACACTCGCGCGTCCGGCCGGGGCCGCACCGAGTAGGCGGAGGCCACCGTGCGGTCCTTGGCGTTCTGGTTGTAGTCGATGAAGACGCCGTGCCGCTCCTCCTTCCACCACTTGCTGGTGGCGAGTTCGGGGACGCGCCGCTCGACGTCGCGGGCGAGGGCGAGCGCGGCCCGGCGGACCTCGGGGAAAGTCCAGCGGCGCTCGATGCGCACGTTGACGTGGATGCCGCGCGACCCGGATGTCTTGGGCCAGCCGACCAGCCCGGCGTCGGCGAGGGATTCGCGGACGGCCATGGCCACGAGCCGGATCTGGTCCCATGGCACGCCCGGCACGGGATCGAGGTCCACGCGCAGCTCGTCGGGGTGGTCCAGGTCGTCCGCCCGAACGGGGTGCGGGTTGAGGTCGATGCAGCCGAGGTTGACGACCCAGGCCAGCCCGGCCGCGTCGTCGATCACCACTTCGTCGGCGGTGCGCCCGGAGGGGAACGCGAGCTGGGCGGTCCGGACGAACTCGGGCAGGCTGGCCGGCGCCCGCTTCTGGAAGAAGAAGGGCCCGCCCGCCCCGTCCGGGAACCGTTTCATGGCCATGGGCCGGCCACCCGCGCCTCGAAGGGCTCCATCCGCCACGGCCAGGTAATAGCGGACCAGGTCAAGCTTGGTGATGGCAGGCGCGCCGTCGCGGGCGGCGAAGAAGATCTTGTTTGGGTTGGTGACGGTGACCTCGTGCCCGGCGACCGCGACGAGCTCGCTCCCGTTCGGCATGGCCGGAGGATAGCGGGCCATCGCAAATCGGCGGCACGCAAGCCCGGTGGGCGGCGTCGCAACGACGAGTCGGCCAGCCTCCGAATCCGGGTGTCGATTCGTGGGGTTGCCGGACGTCGCTAGGGTAGTGAGGCGTCAGGAACGCCGCCCGGGTTCGTGAGGAGGCGACAGCATGAAGTACCTGCTCCTGATCTATGGTCCCGAACCTGAGGGTGCGGCGGCCGGCGATCTTCCGGCCGAGGTGTCGGCGCCGTGGGCGGCCTACCAGCGGTCGCTGGTCGACGCCGGAATCCACCGCGGCGGCGATCGCCTCGTCCCCAGCGGCCTGGCCACGACCGTGCGCGTCCGCGACGGCCGGACGCTGCTGACCGACGGGCCGTTCGCCGAGACCAAGGAGGTTCTCGGCGGCTACTACCTGATCGAGGTCGACGACCTGGATGGGGCACTCGACGCCGCCGCTCGCTGCCCGGGCGCCCTGACCGGCTCGATCGAGGTCCGGCCGATCATCGCGATGGCCGTTGATCCTGGCGTCGACGGGCCCATTGTCCCGGCCTCCTGATCTGGCCTGCCGACCCATGCCCGCAGACGGCGCCAGGGCGGCGACGCGGCGGTCCGGGAACGGGCCGGCGCGACCGGCGGATCCCGGCACGGTCCCGGAGCTCGTCGAGCAGGCATTTCGCCGGGAGGCCGTTCGCGTCCGGGCGACCCTCATCCGCGTGCTCGGCGGCGACTTCGACGCCGCGGAAGAGGTGCTCGGCGACGCGTTCGTGGCGGCCCTGGAGACGTGGCCTCGTGACGGCGTCCCGGCCAACGCGGGCGCGTGGCTCACGACCACGGCCCGCAACCGGGCCCTGGACCGGATCCGCCGCGATCGACGGCACGCCGACCGCCTCGCCGACCTGGAGCGAGCCCTCGCCGGGGGCGATCAGGAGGCGACGGTGCGATTGGGGAGCGAGAGCCGCCTGGCCGACGATCGGCTGCGGCTCATCTTCACGTGCTGCCACCCGGCCCTGGCGATGGAGGCTCGGGTCGCGCTCACCCTGAGGACGCTCGGCGGCCTCACCACGCCGGAGATCGCCCGGGCATTCCTGGTGCCCGAGGCGACCGTGGCCCAGCGGCTGGTGCGGGCGAAGCGGAAGATCAGGGATGCCCGCATCCCCTACCGCGTGCCGGCGGACGAGCTGCTCGCCGAGCGCCTCGACGGCGTCCTGGCCGTCCTCTACCTCGTCTTCAACGAGGGCTACAGCGCCTCAGCCGGCGGCAGCCTGCTGCGCCGCGAGCTGACGGCCGAGGCGATCCGCCTGGCTCGCCTGCTCGCCGAGCTGATGCCGGACCAGCCCGAGGTGATCGGGCTCCTCGCGCTCCTGCTGCTCCAGGATTCCCGGCGCGACGCCCGGCAGGACGCGAGCGGGCGGATCGTGCTGCTTGCCGACCAGGACCGCGAGCGCTGGGACTGGCAGGAGGTTGCCAGCGGCCTCGCGCTCGTCGAGGCCGGCCGCCGGGCAACGTCGGGCCTTCGGGCCCTCGGCAGCTTGGGCTCGTCACGCGCGGCGGACGGCAGGCGCGTCGCGCGCCTGGTGCCGGCAACCCGTCGCGGTGGCCTGCCAGACGATGGTGCGGGTCGCGCCGACCACGCGGCAGACGCGTCCGGGCCGCCCGCCGGTCCGTACCTGATCCAGGCCGCCATCGCCGCCTGCCATGCAGGCGCGCGCGGCTCCACGGACACTGACTGGCGAGCCATCGCCGGCCTGTACGCGGACCTTTCGTCGATCGATCCGTCGCCGGTCGTCGAGCTGAACCGGGCCGTCGCAGTGGCGATGGCCGACGGTCCATCGGCCGGCCTGGCCCTGGTCGAGGTCATCGCCGCCGATGGCGTGCTCGAGGGCTACCACCTCCTGCACGCGACCCGCGCCGACCTGCTCCGGCGGCTCGGCCGCCGTCCGGAGGCGGCGGTCGCCTACGAACGGGCGCTGGCGCTCGGCGTGAGCGAGCCGGAGCGCGAATTCCTGGTCCGTCGCCTGGCGGAGGTGCGAGCGGCGGGCTGAAGCGGCGCACGGAAGCGGCGCACGGAAGCGGCGCACGGAAGCGGCGCACCGCGCCCGCCGGCCGCCGCGGCCGCCGGCGAGCCCCGCAGCCAGCCGTCACGCACTGCCGAGGAACGCCCCTGCCCGCCGTCCGGGTTGGGCTGCGGACCAGCGCGACCGCCGGCCGAGGGCGGCTTCACCGGTGGCGCTCGGGCGCTCCTGGGCGCCGGGCCACGCTTCCTACGACGGACTCGGCGCCGGGCTGGGCGAGGCGCTCGCGCTTGGCCTGGCGGTCGCCTTCGGGCTGCGGGTCGGCTTTGCGCTGCCGGAGGCGCGGGCCGACGGCGACGGCGAGGCGGACGGGCTGCTCAGGGGGACGTCCGAAGGCGACGGGCTCGCGGCCGCCAGGCAGTCGAACGAGCCGGATACCGCCCCGCCGGTGGCCAGGCGGCCGGTGAACGTCCCGGACTCGAGGCTCCCGGCCACGCGAGCCGTCGCGGTCCCGCGCGGCAGTCCGTCCGCGGTTCCGTCGTGCCGCCAGGTGACGAGCACGCTCGAGCCGGAGTAGGCTCCGCCGCTCGCGAGCGGGCTCGCTTCGCCGGGACCGTAGGGGCTGCGCCCGATGAGGATGCCCACGTACTCCGGCCCGTTGGGGTCACCCGCATTCACGGCCAGCCACTCGCCGCTCCCGGCCTGGTTGCAGGTGCCTCCCGCCCACGTGGCAGTGCCGAACGGTCCCGTGATGGTGACCAGCGCGGTGCCCCTCGGCGAAGCCGCCGGCGATGGGCTGGCGGTGTCGGACGGCGGCGCGGTGTCGGATGGCGCGCTCGTGGAGCATGCCGCCGCGATGAAGGCGATGGACGCAAGGCAGGCCAGGGCGGCGACCCATGCTCGGGCGGTCCGGCGGGACGGCGCCTGGTTCGCGCTTCGGGTGCCGCATGCGTGCGCAGAGGGGCGAGACGGCGTGGCGAGGGGCCTCCGGCTGTGATCGCGCCGTGACCGTTCGGCGCACGCACGGCAGTCTACCGGTCTGCGGCTCCGGACCGGCCCGACGTCGCGCCCCGGGGCGGGTGGCCGTCGCGCGGCAGCCGCCGAGCGCTCCCGCTACGGGCGTGCGAAGGTCCCGGGATCGAGCGGTTGCCAGCCTTCGAGGCCGTCAACAGGCTCGGCCTCGCCCGCTTCGCCACCGCCTGCGCCGGGGCCGTGGGTCGGGCCACCGGCGTGGGTCGACACGCCGATGATGTGGTTGCGTTGCACGAGCGCGAGGGGAAACCGGCCGGCGAGGCGGCGATCGCTGAGCCAGCGGACGCGGACGTCGGTCATCGGCAGGAACGGGGGATCGTTCGAATCGATGAATGCCGCCATGGACGCCTGGAGGTGGAGGTGTGCATACCCGTAGACGATGTGGGAGCTCGTCATCACGACCAGCCGGCGCCGCTGCTTGGGGATGAAGTGGTTGCCCGCGTCGGGTGGAGGCTCCACCTCCCGCCTTCCCACGATGGCGATGTCGGCGAGGCGCACGCGGAGGTCGGGGAACCGGACGCGGCTGCGCTCGCCGAGGCGCGTCAGGAGCGTGACGTCCTCGATCGTGAAGTACCCGGTGAGCAGGTTCACGTAGTCGGTCACGCGCGGGAACCGGCCAAGGTTCACCATCCCCTCGGCGCGGAGCCCGTTGCCGATCAACTCGACCCTGGCGAGCACGCTGGGCGCCGCGACGACCGGCGCCGCGGGCTTGAGGCCGGCCCACGGGTCCACCGGCACCGGCGGGCGATTGGCAGGCTCGTCCCCGCCGGGACCGGCACCTCCGCCGCGCTCGCCGCCGTCCGCGATGCCCGACCCCCGGTTGACGTCGTCAGCCATCTCGTTCCCCGGTGCGCTCCGGCCGGGCGCGGCCGCCGCCCCGGCTCGCCCCGAAGGGTACGTCCCGGTGACGGCCGGCGCACGCCGTCATGCGGCCGTTGCGACTCCGGGCCGGTCGCGCGCCTATGGCTTCGGCGCGACGATTGCCGGCGTGGTCCCCCCCGGCTTGAGGGCCGTGACCGACGTGGTCCGATGACCACCGGACTCACCGGCGTACTGGAACGTCACGACGGACCCGTCGATCGTGATCCTCACGGCCACGGGGCCGCCGGCAAGACCCAGGGCGGCGGCCGGATAGGTCGCGTCGAGGGCCGTGGGGACGTTGCCGGAAGGCATGACCGACTGGAGGGCGGTCGGCCCGGCGGTCGGCCCGGCGGTCGGCCCGGCCGTCGGCCCGGCCACCGGCCCGGCCACCGGCCCGGCCACGACCAGCGTCGTCGGCGTCGACAGGACCGCCATCGGGCTTTGCGGCGCCTGGTTGGCTGTCACGAGGACCCAGGCCGCGCCCTTCTGGCGGGCCCACGCCCTGGCACCGACCACCAGGTAATCGACGGACGTGCCGCGACTGGTGACCGTGAGTGACATGTCGGCGCCGACCGACCGGCCCGAGGACGACGCCACGACGGCGCTGTCGACCGTCACCGTCGTGGTGAACGTCGCGGCGGTCGCCAGCGGGGCCATGGCGGTCACCAGGGCGGCCGCGGCATCCTGGGCCAGTTGCCCGGGCGCAGACCCGACGCCCGGCACGCCCGGCACGCCCGGATCACCCGACGGCGCGCCTCCCCCCGTCGGCCCGGGCGTGGCAGGCGGCAGGAACGACCCGCATCCGCCCAGTGCGAGGACGACGAGGATGGCCCCGCCGAAGCGGAGCCATCCTCGATGGAGATGCCGGTGAACGGCGCCGGACCCGGCTGAAGCCGGGCCAGCCGTCGCTTCGGCGATCCGGGACGCGTTCAGCGCCCGAACCCGGTCCGGTGATGGTGGCGCGCGCCGAACCGGGCGAGGCGACCATGCGCCGCGTCGAAGCTGGTACCAGACGCGGTCCTGGTCGTGGTCGCGATCGGCGAGACGGGCGTGTTCACGATTGGCGGTTTGCCATTCATGAAGCCGCAGTGGCCGCCGATGCCGCTGATGGCGAGGACGTACGAGCCGTCGGCAAGCTTGAGGACCGCCGCAACCACCATGGTGTCGGTGCCCGTGAAGCTGACCTTCACGCCGCTGACGAACATGCCGCCGGGCCCCACGGGCTTGTCACCGGGAAGCACGCCGCCGAAGCCGCCGTGCTCCCGCCAGGCGGCGTCGGCCTCCTTCAAGAGCCCGACCCCCCCGAACGGGGACGACGTGGCCGGGGCGCCGGTCGCATTCCTGAACGTGACGGTGCCGTCCGCTGCCACGGCGACCGTGGCGGTGACGGCCGTCCCGTTGCAGAGGGCGCCGGACCACGTATGGTCGCCCGCCAGGCTGGCGAGCGTGCCCGTCAGCTGCTGGCGATCGAGCCCGGAGAGGGTGATGCTCAGGCTGGCCTTGTGGTCACGTTCGGCTCGGACGCCGACCGCGATGCGCAGGTGCTTGACGAACCCGTTCATGGCGAAGTCGACGCCCGCTGACGCGGAGGCACCCTCCTTGTCCGACGCGGTCTTCCCGGGCAGCGTCGTGGCCGTGATGCCGGCCGCCACGCTCACCGAGTCGATCGTGACCGTGGGCGAGCCGTCGCTCGCCTTGCCGATCGTGTAGCCGACCATGGACTTCGCCTTCGTCCCGAAGACGTCGGCAGACCACGTGCCCGAGCCGAGCAGGTTATCGAGCGAGGCGGTGCCGGCCTTGATGGAGAGTCGCGAGCCACTTGCGCGGATCTTGACCTTCGTCACGCCGTCGGCCGTTGCGAACGTCACGGCATGGGTGCCGAGCGTCGTCGCGGTGTACGCGCCGACCGGGTCCAGGTTGACCTGGCTGAGGTTGCCGGACGCGTCCAGCGTGACGCCGACCGCGAGCGAGGTACCGAGGATCGGCAGGGTCGCGGTCATGCCGCCCGTCTGCGCGATTGTCCCGGACGAGCCTGCGAACGCGGCACCCGGAAGGACGAGAAGTGCGGCGAGGGCGATGCCGGACATGCCGGCGAGCCTGACCCTGGTAGGGCTCAGCATGGGCCATCGTCTCCTGTTCGTGGGGGTGCAGCGTGGCGGCGCGGATGTCGGCCGGCGGGACGACGCTGCACGACCCGGGTGGGCAGGGCAGCCGGCACGACGCTTGCATCCCTCTTGAGGCGATGGAGTCGCGATGGGTTTCGCAGGGCTGACGATCCAATGGCGTGGTCCGGCTGCGAGACCCGCGTCCCACCTCGGGCCAGCCCCCCCGACGTCGGGAGCATGGACGATCGGAGGAACCCTCCTGTCCACGGCCGCGTCCTACGGCCATGACTCGACCGCGGGCCGCGCTCCTCCTCGTGGCGACCCTGTTGGTACCGCTCGCCTGTCAGGCCCCGGCCGCGTCGCCGGCCGGCGTGGTCGTGGCCGGCCGAGCGGTAGCGGGGCCCACGTGCCCCGTCCAGCCTGCCTCGCCGATTCCGGGCCAGTGTGAGCCTCGCCCCGTCGCCGGCGCGGTGCTGGTCGTGACGGACGGATCCGGGCGTGAGGTCGCGCGCGTGACAACTGGTGCCGACGGGACCTTCGCGGTGACGCTGGCGGCGGGCACCTACAGCCTGGTCCCGCAGCCGGTGGCCGGGCTCATCGGTGGAGCCCGACCGCTCACCTTTGCCGTGCCGGCCGCGGGCAGACCGACCGGCCTCGTCGTGGACTACGACACCGGCATCCGCTGAGGCCCGTGCCGGGCTCGCGTCCCGACCGCGAGCGTCGCGGAGGCGCGCCGGCCGACGGCCGCGGGAGGCGGGCAGGCGTCAGCCGACGCGTCGGCCGTGGGGGTGGAATCCGGGCTCCTCGAGGCCCCAGCTGACGACGTAGCCAGGGCGAAGCCGAACGAACTGCGGAACGAATGACGGGAATCGCGGGTTGATCCGGTCGCCGCCGGAGAGATGGATCTCGACCGTCCCGCGGATCTCGATCGCGTGGGCGGCGCCGGGCGCCGCGTCGTCGATGAGGATGGTCACCCTGGGGTTGGCCTGCATGTCGCGCCACTTCTTGCCCAGCGTGAAGTCGACGCCGCCGATGTCGATCGCGTCCTCGTCGGCGTTGAATCGGAAGGTGAGGGGAATGACATGCGGCTGGCCATCGCGCCCGACCGTGGCCAGGCGGCCCATCGTCATCCGGTTGAGGTAGTCGATCTCGGGCGGCGTGAACACGCTCATGGAGGTCCTCCGTGCGGGTGGCAGGCGCGAGGGTACCGCTGTCCCGGGTCAACCGGCCCACGACGCGTTCCCGCCGCTCCCCACGACGCCGACGTCGATGCAGGACAGCGATTGCCGCGGGTGCTACGGTGGGCCGGCCGTCGCCGGTCGAACGTGGGCCGGGCGAGGGGGTGGTGTCGAGCGTCCCTCGGCAGGCAGCGAAGGAGGAGTCGCACATGCTGGCCAGATACCGGAACCTCGTGACGCCGCTCGCGATCGTCGCGGCGGCCGTCCTCTTCTACATGGAGAACCCGTGGTTCTTCCCGGCGCCGGGGAGCGTCGAGGCGAGGGCGGCCGCAATCGTGTTCTGGATCCTCGCGATCGTCGTGGTCATCCTGATGTTCGAGGATCGAAAGTCGCCGGGCGCCGAGCTGGTCGAGGTCGAGGGGCCTGCATTCACGCGCTACCTCTTCGGCAACACCAGGGCCGGCCTGTTCTGGCTTCCGATCCGCATCTTCCTGGGCTTCGAGTTCGCGGTCGCCGGCTGGGACAAGCTGACCGGCACGGGCTGGATCGACGGCGGCGCGCGACTTCTCGGTTACTGGCAGGGCGCCGTGAAGGTCCCCGCGCCGGGGCAGGGATCCGCGCCGATCACCTTCGACTGGTACCGCTCGTTCCTGCAGATCCTCGTCGACAACCACGCCCAGGGCTGGTTCGCCTGGCTCATCACGCTCGGCGAGCTCGCGGTCGGCGTGGCGCTGCTCGTGGGCGCCCTGGTGGGGGTCGCGGCCTTCTTCGGGGTCGTCATGAACATGTCGTACCTGCTCGCAGGCACCACGTCGGTGAACCCGGTGATGTTCGCCCTCGCCATCGGCCTGATCCTCGGCTGGAGGGTGGCCGGCTACTACGGCGTGGATCGCTATCTCCTGCCGCGCCTCGGCGTCCCCTGGCGGGCACGGGTGGCGGTGGCCAGCAAGTCGTGACGCGCCGCTCTCGATCAGGGTTCGACGTGGAGCGTGGTTGCCGCTGAACCCCCGGTGGAGACCGCACGCCCCTCCGCGGTTACCACCGCGACTTCGAGGCGATAGTCGCCCGCGCGCACGTTCGAGGTATCCCAGTCCACCGACAGGCCCTTGTGCTCACCCGCCCGCCAGGCGACGCCGGCATACGAGGCCGACCACTCGCGGCTGCCGTCGCTCGCGAGGACGGTGAAGACGACGCGCGTGTCGCTGAGCGCGGGTCCGCGGTTGATGGCCTGGGCCCAGATGGAAGTGGTGGGCGTGTCTCCCTGCCGAAGGGACGCTCCGCCGTCGTCGACGATCGCCACGGAGTCGGCCGATCCGGCGGATCCGCCGGCGCCGGCCAGGTCGAGCGCGACCGGTGGGCCGATCGGCAGCGAGAACGCGACCGTTGACAGCGCGAGCGCGCCGGCCAGCACGCTACTCAGGCCCTTCGCCCGTGCACCCGGCCGGTAGGTCGCCAGCATCGCAACCGCGCCCACGGCCAGCCCGGCCAGGAGGACGAGGAGCGGCTGCAGCCCGTGCAGGCCCCACCGCTCCCAGGCGATGGTGTCGGCGAGGTCGAGGCCGACGAGGCGCGGCAGCCACAGGTCGGTCAGCGGGTCCCGATACAGTTCCGGCGCGTTCGGCATGGTGACCGTCGCGACGACCATGAAGACCACCGCCACGCCGATGAGCGTCGCCGTCAGCGGCCGCAGCGCCCGCGGTGCCAGTGCAACGAGAACGGCTGCGAACGGGAGGGCCGGCAGCAGGAAGCGCGGCCCGGGAGTCCAGCCTCCGAACGGCAGGTAGTAGCCGGCGTTGAAGGCGAGGAACGCGACGACGATCGCGCCGCACACGAGCACCTCCCGCCGCACGCCCCGGCGCCGCAGGGCGAGCAGCCCGAGGGGCACGAGGGCGAACCATGGCGCCAGCCGCAGGAGGCCGCGCGGCCCGACCAGGAGATCGACCAGGGCTCCGACGCTCGGCAACGAGACGCCGAGGATGCCCTGGCCCATCCCCGTCGCGAAGCCACCGCTGGCGAGGTTCTCGTAGCCGAGCTTGAACGGCGCCCCGAAGGACACCCAGTTGTAGGCGAGGAGCATCGCCGCCGGGAGCGCCGCCCCGGCGATCATGAGCGCCGGCCCGCGCCAGTTCACGCTCGCCAGGCGGCGTCCCGCCGGCTGCGCGCTCGATGCCGCATAGCACAGCAGGACCACGACGCCGAGCATCGCGGAGACATCGACCAGGACCGCCAGGCCCGCGAGAAGACCGGCGAGCGCAGACGATCGACCCGGGTGCTCGCCTGCCTGCGCCCGCCACAGGACGTAGAAGGCCGCAAACAGGAAGAAGGCCGTGGGGGCGTGGCCGAAGACCATCGTCGCGAACGGCAGGGCGATCGACCCCAGCCCATAACCGAGGCCGACCACCAGCGCCCAGCGATCTCCGACGGTCGGCCGCAGGAATCGGATCAGCAGCAGGACCAGGAGCATGGTGGCGATGCCGCACTCGACGAAGGCGAGGGCCTCGACGGCGGCCGGCGGGTCCGGTGTCCCACTGCCCGCGGCCCCCGACAGGGCTGTCATCACGACGTAGACCGGCACGCCCAGGAATGCGGAACCGGGTGCCTTGTCGGAATAGGCGTGCCCCTGGAACGACGCCTTGTCGCCGGTGTTGTCCTGGTATCTGTCGATCCGGGTCGTGCCGTCCTCGACGAGCGCCCGAACCAGGTCGTAGCGCTGTACTCGTTCCAGACGGGGACCTGCCGGAAGAAGCCGTACATGAACAGCAGGGTCAGCGCGAGGATGATCTCGCGACGCGTCCGCCGGCGCAGGCCCGCCCAGGGGCGGTCGCGGCGTGTGGTCCGGGATGCGAGCGGGGCAGCGCCGGTTGGGACCTCAACTCCGGCGCCCGACTCCTCCGGCTCCATCTCGCTCGCACCGACCGGAGAAGGCACTGCCGCTTCGCGCGGTCCTCCGGAAGGGCTGTGCTGCGATCCTTCCATCGGTCAGCGGCGCTCGACTCCGGACGGACCTGGTCGGCCGTCGCTGTGGGCGGATCGGTCCAGGATCGGGTCGCGGACAGGATACGCGGCACGATCGTCGGCGCCCGAGCCGCGCCGACGAAAGGAACCAATAGCGGCGGCGGCGATGACCGCCCCGATCGCGGCCGTCAGGTCCGGGCGCGTCCGGCCGCGAGCGCTTCCTGCGACAGCTCGAACGCTCGACGCAGGTCGCCACGTTCGGCGACGATCTCGGCGAGCGCGGAGAGGGCCGCCTGGAGCTGGCCGCGGCGGCCCCGCTCCTGCGCCAGCGCCACGGCCTCCTCGAGGGACGACTCGGCGCCGCCGGCATCGCCCATCGCGCGCTTCGCGCGGGCACGCGACAGGAGTGCGCTCAGCTCGGCTTTCCGGTTGCCGGCCTGACGGGCGAGCGCGAGGGCGGCGTCCGCCCGCTCCGATGCCCGTTCCGGGTCGCCGGCCGCGAGCTCGATCTGGGCCTCGGTCTCGGTGACGTGGGCGAGCCAGCGCGGGTCGCCCAGGTTCTCGAAGGCGGCCCGGGCCGCGGCGCCGTGGGCGCGCGCCCGGGCGACGTTGTGCAGGGCGAGCTGGACGAGGGCGAGTTCGTTCTCGATCGAGGCGACCTCGCGGGCGGCCGCCGCGGCGCGGAAGTGCGCGAGGCTCTGGGTCGCGACGGTGACCGCGCCCTCCAGGTCGCCGAGCTCGCGGTACGACGTCGCCAGCGAGAACAGGAACGTCGCCCGCCGGCGGTCGTCGAACTCGTCCAGCAGCCCCCGCGCCTCCTCGAGAAACGCGAGCGCCGGCTCGGGCTGGTCGTCGCGTGACGCAACCCCGGCCAGGGCGATGAGGACGCGGACGTGGAGGTCGGCATCGGCCAGCTGGTGGGCGGCGATGTCCGCCTGGACCTGGAGCAGCAGGCGCCGCGCCTCGTCGCCCTGGTCGAGCTGGCAGAGGCCGAAAGCCGCCCAGTATCGCGCCCATGACGCGTCCGCGATCCGGCCGGCCGCGTCGAACGCGGCGGCGGCCTCCGAGCCGGCGCGAACGCCCTCCTCGCCGCGGTCGAGTCGACCGGCGGCCTCCGCGATGCCGCGCAGGATCTCGGGCCGGGCCTTGGGACCGGCCGTCTCCAGGATTCCCTGGTAGGCGTCGTGCGCGCCCTGCCAGTCGCCGGACGCCAGCTTGATGTCCACCTCGAGGCGCGACCACGTCGCGTCGGCCTCGCCCAGCAGGCGGGTCACGGGAATGCCGAGCCGCCCGGCCAGGTAGTGGACGGCAGCCATCGATGGCTTCACCAGGCCGTGTTCGAGGGAGCTGATGTAGGCCTTCGTGTACCGGCTCCCAGCGAGGGCTGCCTGCGTCATTCCCGCGCGGGCCCGTTCGGCGCGAAGTCGCGCGCCGATCGCCCGGGCAATCGGTCGGTCCTCGTTCACGTGAGAGCGGGTCGCAGTCTCCATCAGGGCAGTGTAGCGAACGGTCAATGCTCCATTGACGGTCCACGCGCCGCCGCCCGGCGCGGTGTTGCCCGCGCGCACCGAAGGCCGTCCCATGGGTCGCTCCGTCCCAACCCCGCGGCCGCATCGGCGCCCGATCTCACAGTGAGCCTGGAGTCAATTGAGAGTGTGTCTGTTGCTGCGAGGCCAGGCTCGATCCGCCCGAGGCGCCTCTCCCGGGCCGGCTCCGCGCCGTTCGCCGGTTCCGCCCGTTGCTGCGCCAGGCCCGCCACGCCGGCGGTCTCGTCGCGTCGCCTGTCGCGGGACGCTCGGGGGCTCGCGCTCAGCCCGCGCCGGCGCCCCCGGCGGGCTGCCCGCGCGAACCGTCATAGGTCCACGTCGAGCCACCACCTCTATCGCGAATCTCGACGCCGGCCGCGGCCAGCCGATCCCGGATGCGGTCTGCCGCCGTCCAGTCGTGCGCGGCGCGCGCCTCCGCGCGCAGGTCCAGGAGGGCGCCGACGAGCGGCTCCAGCAGCGCCCGAGGGTCGCGCTCCGCGCCGGCCGCCCGCTCGCCAAGCCGGGCGATGAGCGCCCGGAACGTGGCGCTCGCGTTGTCGAGGTCGGGACTGTCCTCCCCGGAGCGGATCCGGCCCGAGATCGTCGAGTCCAGGTCGAGGAGGAACCCCACCACCGCGCGCGCGTCGTCGCGACCCAGCGCCTCGATGACCGAGCCTTCCAGTTCAGCGACCGCGTCGTGCAGCGGAGCGTCGGGCCGCCGAACGGCCTCCGCTCGATGGCCCGCCCGACCCGGGCCACCCCCCGTGGGCGTCTCGGGCACCTCGATCTCCCCACCGACCGCGAGCCGGCGGGCCGCCTCGCCGAGGGCTTCGATCGGCACCTCGCTACCCGTCTGGACCACGAGGCTGCGGCCCGCGGCGCGGACCGTCACGCTGCCGAGGCCGGCGACCGAGGCGGTCCCCTGCTCGAGGTCGAGCACGAGGGCGGTATGGCCGTCGACACCGAGGACGAACGCACCCTCCGGCAGGGCGCGTTCCAGGATCCGCATCCGGCGCTCGCCCATGTAGCAATACCGGGTGTCATGGTTGCCGCCTTCGGCGTTGTCGAAGTGGGGCACGACCGCGGCGCGGAGGCCCGACGCGGACCCCAGGAGGTCGAGGCCTTCCAGCCAGCGGGGGTCCTCACCGACCTTGTAGACCTCGTAGACCGGGATCGTGACCAGGCCCAGGGTCAGCGCCGCCGCGCTTGCCATCGTCACGATGCCGCCGCCGGCGAGCTTGTCGGCGAGGGCGGCAGGGATCGGCCCGCCCACCCACTGGCGCAGGGCGTAGCTGGGGCTGCCAGGGCCCGCCATCAGGTAGCGCGCCTCGCGGATCCGGGCGACGGCGGTCGCCTGCGTGACCGCGTCCACGTCGCGCGAGCGGAACGATGCCACCGAGACCACCCGCCCGACGCTCGTGCCGAAGAAGTCGACGGTCCGGGCGCTGAGTTCGTCCGCGTTCTCCTGGAAGCCGTAGGTGGTGTCGATGATGGCGGCGGGAACCGGCTCGTCACCGAATCGCTCGAACAGGGCGCGATGCACCTTCGCCATCGTGGGGGCCGTCTCTCCCGAGCCCATGATGGCCAGGATCCGCGGCCCGCTCACGGGAAGAAACCCTCGCTCGCCGCGGCCAGCATCACGCCCGCGAGCTCGTCGGGGTGTTGCGCATGGATGTCGTGGTCGCCGGCGAACCAGTGGACGCGCCCCGTCGGGATCGCGGCGAGCGCGGCCGCCACGTCCGTTCGCTTCCGCGCGGTCCATTCCAGCTCCCCAGTGTCCGCCGGGGCGAGGAGCACGGGGACGGTCAGGGTGGCGAAGCGCTCCGACGGCCGGTGGTCCCACATGCCGCGCAACACGGCGATGTGGCGATCGAACGTCAGCCAGGGGGCGACGGTCCCGTCCGGCCGGACCTCGAAGTTGGCGAGGGTCGCGCGAATGCCGGCCTCGGGCCAGTCTGCATGGGCGGTCCGGAGGTGCCGCTCGATGTCCGCGAGCGGCCGGCCCGCGAGGTGGGGAGGCGCCAGTGCCCGCCGGCATGCCTCCCAGTCCGGGAAGGCGCGGCTCGGCTCGAGCCAGCCGCCGTCCACGCAGACGATGCCGCGCGTCGCCGACGGGTGCCGAGCGGCCAGCTCCACGACGACGTTGCCACCCCATGACTGGCCGGCCACGACTGGCCGGCGCAGTCCGAGCACGGCGATGACCGCGGCCAGGTCGTCGGCGACGGTGGGAACGTCGTACGGCCCGGCCGGCTTCGAGGACCGCCCGTGGCCGCGCAGGTCCACCGCAACGGCAACGTGCCCCGCGCCGGCGAGCCGCACCGCCACGCCGTCCCAGAGGCGCGCGTTCGAGGCCAGTCCATGGACCAGCAGGAACGGCGCCGGGTCCGTCCCGATCGGCCCGACGTCCTGGCTCCCGTCCCCGCCGCGGCTGCCCGACGCGGGCTCCCACGTGTCGGCGGCGAGCTCGACCCCGTCCGCGACCCGCACGTGCTCCGTTCGCATGACCGGATGGTACAGGCGCTGCGAAGCGCTCCCGGATGCAGGACGTACCGGGGATCCGGGAGCGGCCGGCGAGGAGCGCGCGGGACGGGAGCCCGATACCGCCGGCCGAAGCCGCCGGCCGAAGCCGCCGGCCGAAGCCGCCGGCCGAAGCCGCCGGCCGAAGCCGCCGGCCGAAGCCGCATGGCGCAATCGTGGGTCCTACCTGCTCCGAGTCACGCGCGTCCGGCCTCCGGGCGCAGTCGGGCAACCGTCGTCGTGCAGGCCCGCCGCCCGGGCAGTACCTCTTGGGCATCCGGGGAGACCATCGGAGCGGGGGCCCGGTCCGGGCTCGGCCCGGTACCGTGGCGGAGCATGAGTCAAGAGTCGCTGTACAGTTCGCTCTCACGATTCACGGCGGCCTGCACGGAGCAAGGGCCGTCCCTCTGCCGAATGGATCACGGAGCGGGTGGCAGGATGGCGAACGGGTGACTGCAGATCCTCGGCCGGGCGACGCGTCGCCACGGCGGGCTCGAGGCGCGGAGCGCTCGGCACGGGGCCTTCCCCTGCGGCTCGTCGACGTCGGCGCGATCGCGTGCCTCGACCCGACCTGGCTGACGGCCGCGATCGAGCAGGCCGGCGACTCGATCGTCATCACGGACCCCCGCGGGACTGTCCGGTACGTCAACGCCGCGTTCGAGCGGGAGACCGGCCGCCTCCGCGGTGACGTCGTCGGCGAGCGCATCTGGAACCCTGGGGCGGGCGAGCAGCCTCACGGCCAGTACCGCGCGATGATGGCCACCGTGCGGCGAGGCAGAGCCTGGGCGGGCGACCTCGTCCTGCGCAGACCCGACGGCACGGTGGGCCGTGCCGCGGCGATGGTTGCCCCGATCCGAGACGCCGACGGCGTGGTGACCGGCATGGTGGCCATCCAGCGAGACGTCACGGCCGAGCGTGCCCTGGGCGCTCGCCTCGATGCGTTCGAGCGGGAGCGGACCGCGCTCGCGGCCGCCTTCGAGACGATGGCGCCGGGGACGACCGCCGAGGCGACGGCAACCGCGATCGCGACGCCGCTGCTCGAGCTGCCCGGCCTGGCCGCCGTGGGACTCTGGAGCTTCGAATCGAACGGCGACGTCGAGCAGCTCGCCGTCATCGACCGCGTCGGGGGTGCCTGGCCGGGCATCGGTCCGCTGCCGGCCGATCGGGCGGCGTACCTTCGCGAGCGAGCCAGTGCCGGACCATGGATCGAGGACTGGCAGTCGCGGCCCGACCAGCCCCACAACCGGCTCATGGTCGAGCATGGCCTGCGCTCGCTTGCCTACGTCCCTCTCCATGCCGACCGCAACGTGGTCGGCCTCCTTGTCCTCGCGGAGAGCGAGCCGGGGGGTCGCGGGCTCATCGAGCGGCTTCCCGCCTTCGTCGAGTGCGCGTCCGTAGCCGCGGCCCTGCTGACGCCGCAGCTCCGCCTGCGCGGCCAGGCGATCGCGCGCCGCGGCCGTATCAAGTCGATCATCGCGGCCCACGCTTTCGCCCCCGTCTTCCAGCCGATCGTGGAGCTCTCCCGGCGAACAGCTGTCGGCTATGAGGCGCTCACGCGCTTCGCCGACGGGACGGCGCCGGACGTGGTGTTCGCCGAGGCGGCCGCGTGTGGCCTCGGCATCGAGCTCGAAGCCGCCACGCTCGTCGCGGTCCTCGAGGCGTCCGATCCGCTGCCGGCCTCGGCATGGCTCAACCTCAACGTGTCGCCGGAATTCGTCCTCGCCGGCGAGCCGCTGCGGTCGATCCTGCGCGATCGCGGCTGGCGGGTCGTGCTCGAGCTGACCGAGCACGTCGCGGTGGACGACTACCCGGCCCTGCGAGCCGCGCTGGCGCCACTCGGAGACCAGGTGCGCCTGGCCGTGGACGACGCGGGAGCGGGGTTCGCGAGCTTGCGCCACATCCTCGAGCTTCGTCCCGACTACGTGAAGCTCGACCGCGCCATCGTCGCGGCGATCGGCCAGGATCCCGCCCGCCAGGCGCTCGTCGCCGGCATGGTCCACTTCGCCGCCGAGACGCGGTCCATCCTGGTGGCCGAGGGCGTGGAGACGGAGGCCGAGGCCGGGACGCTGTCCCGGCTGGGGGTCGACTTCGCACAGGGCTATCACCTCGGCCCGCCCGCGGACGCGGGTAAGCTCGTGCGCGCCGCGCGAGTCTCCAGGCGCGGGTAGACGCCTTCGCGCGGACCCGGTGCGGGTCCGCGCCCGCGCGCACGCTGCCGGGACGGACGTGCCGAGGGCGTGCTGACGGACGCGCCGAGGGCATGCCACCATGAGCGGCGGTGAGCCGAGCCTGCGCCGCGAGACCGGACCCCGAGCGCCGAGCCGCGCGATGTCGCCGCGCCGCCAGCCCATGAGCGGAGGTTCGACCGCGGCAGCCCGAGCGCCGACGTCGTCGCGACGCGGGCGATGGCGCGCCGAGACCGTCATGCTCGCCCTGGCCGCCGTGGCGACGGTGGCTGGCGTCTGGAGCCGGAGCGGCGACGCGCTGGAAGCCTTCTCGCTCGGCGGGGCGGCGGGCGGGATCGCGTCGGAACTGTCGACCACGCTGCCGGCCGCGACCCTCGTCACGCTTGCCATGGCCCTGGACCTGGCTGCCGGGGCTGCCCTGATGCGGCTCCTGCGGCGGGCGCCGTTCGCCTCGTGGACGGACGTCGTGCTCGGCGCCTACGCCGGGGCCGTGGTGCTGGACCTGATGCTGCTCTTCACGCTCGGCGGGGCCGGGCTGTACCGGGCGGCCGCGCTGGTGGCGGTGCTGGTCCCGGCGATCATCGCCGGAGCGCGCGCGGGACCGCTGTGCTCCCGTCCGCCCAGGCCCGGGCGCGTCCGCCCGGCGCGCTGGCTCCTGGTCGGAGTCGTGTGGTCGGGCCCGATCCTGCTCCTGCTCGCCTCGCCCGTGGTTCCCTTCGCCGACGTGCTCCCGAACCACGTCGCGCCGGCCGAGCACCTGCGGGTGTTCGGCGGGATCGAGTCGCTCGCCACGTATCCGTCGCCTGTCTACGGTCCCTCGCGCCTCTTCCTTGGCTACACGGCGGTGATGGGGACGCTGTCGACGTTGACCGGGCTTCCGGCCGCGCTGACGGTCGCCGCATCGGCAGGGTGGCTGGTCGTCATCTCCGCGGCGTCCGCGCGGCGCCTGGCGTCGGCGGTCTTCGGCGCAGAGGCCGGCTTCTGGGCGCTCCTCGCCTTTCCGCTCACGTTCACCTTCGTCCGCCTCAGCGACGTCCGGGACAGTGTCGCGGCCCTGCCGCTGGCGGCGCTGTCGCTGGCGCTCCTGGTCGGTCCGACGCTCGGGCGGCGGTCCGCGATCCCTCCCGGTCGACCTGACTGGCTGCTGGGGGCCGCGATGACCGCCACCGCCTTCGTGCATCCGCTGGTTGGAACCCTGACCGCGCTCACCGTCGCGATCGTCGCGGTCGCGGACCCTCGACGCCATGCCCGGCGCGCGGCGCCGGCCCTGGTCGGGACCTCGGTCGCGCTCGTGCCCCAGCTGGCCGTCATGGTGGGCGCGGCGCCCGCCCCGGCGTGGGGGATCGTGGCGCTCGCCGCCGCGGCCGGTGCCGCGATCGCCACCGCCGCGGCCGTCGAGAGGATCGCGTGGTCCCGGATCTCGACGCGATGGGCCACGTTCGCCCTGGTGAGCGCCGCCACGCTGGTCCTGGCGCTCGTCGCGATCGCCCGGTCGGCGGCCCTGGCCCAGGCCGGCGGCTGGGTCAACCAGGCGTTCCCCGCGCTCTTCATCGCCGGCGGGCTCGCCGTGGTCGGGCTCGCGCCGAGCGGGCGCGGCGGCCGCCGGCTGCTCGTGGCGGCCCTGGCCGCCGGCGGCACCTTGCTCCTCGTCGTCGCGGTCGGTGCCGGTCCGTCCCTTGTCGGCGACTCGTTGCGGTACGAAATCCCGAAGGCCGTCGGCTACTGGCTGCCGTGGGCCTGCGTTCCGGCGGCGGCCGGCCTCCTCGCTGCCGCCTCCCGATGGCGTGTCGCGCGCCCGGCTGGCCGCGCATTCGTCGCGGCGTTCCTTGCGATCGCGTTGCTCCCGTTCGGGTCGCCCGCGCCGAACTCGGTCCAGGCGTCGCACGCCGTGGCCGATGTCCTGGCGTACGACCTGCGGACCGCGGAGCGCGGGTACTGGCAGGGATATCCCGATGCGCGGCGGGTCGTCGGCGCGGCAGGTGCCCAGCTCCTCGACTTCCTCGACGGAGAGGTCGCCGCCGGGCGCCTCTCCGCGAGCGATCGCGTGCTCCACGTCGCGGCCAGCTACGAGGAGTGGGCCAGCGTGCCGATCGGGGTCTTCAGCGGCATCGAGGAGACGATGGTCTGCGAGGACGCCGCGACCACGATCTTCACCGCCGGCGGCCGGATCCACCCCCTGGCGGACCTCGCCGAGGAGCTGCGGGCCGGCTTCCCCTACGTCGTGCTCGAGCCCGCCGGCCTTCCGGCATCGGTTCGGGCGGCGATCGTATCGGCCGGCTACCGGACCATCTTCGCCGGCGACTCCGGGGAAGTGTTCGCCGCGCCGGGGCGCTCGCAGCCGGCGCGACCCTAGGCCCGGAGGGTCCCGAACGCCTCGTAGAGCCGCCGGAGGTGCGGCTCCGGGTCGGCGTAGTAGTCACCCTCCGACACGCCGAGGTCGACGACCCGCTCCGGCGGCCGCACGGTCGGCCCGGCCAGCGCGAAACGGCGCACCACCTCGGCCCCGGGCTTCAGGGTGCCGTCGGGTCGCACCAGTCCGAAGAAGCGCTCGTGGACCTGGAGGTCGCAGGGTGGCTGCGTCCAGAGCTCCGGCGCGTAGTCGGCGAAGCACCACAGGAACGCTCCCAGGCTGCCGGCCCGGACGAGTCCGGCGAGCACCCTGTCCAGGTACTCGGCCGCGTCGTCCTCGGACGCGAAGTGCACCTGGCGACGGCCGCCGCCCCACGCCGGCAGCTCTCTCCAGCCGCTGGGCCCGTCCGGCCAGTGCGTGTTCACCCCGGTCTCCTCGTAGAGGACCGGCCGCCCCGCGAGCGCGGCGGAGAGCGCCGCCGTGAAGGGCACGAAGTCGGCATCGAGCGGCCGCCGAGCGTGGCGGCTGTAGAACGGGTACCCGTGCATGACGGAGACGTCCGTCTCCCGGGCGATGTCGCCGAGGTGGAAGCCGACGTCAGACTCGAGGTTGGCGGAGTGGAGGCCGACGAGGACCGGTCGCGCCCCGTCGACGGAACGGATCACGGCAACGCGGTCGTGCACCCATGTCCGCCCGGCCGGCGCATCGATCGGACGGCAGAACAGGTCCGGTTCGTTGCCCAGGCTCCAGCCCCAGACGGCCGGATGGTCGCGCAGCTCGCCGCAGACCGCCCGCAGCAGTCGGTCCTCCGCGGCGACCACGAGTCGGTTGGCGTAGACGTCGAAGATCGGGCTCGTATCGCCCGCCGGACGCGTGAGGCCGACCAGCTGGCGATCACCGGGCGATGCGCGACGGCTCCGATCGATCAGCCACTCGGGCGCCCAGTTCGGCCCACTCATGTGGCCTGTGAAAAACGTGACCTGGACGTGCAGCCCCAGCTCGGCCGCGACGTCGCAGGTCTCGCGCAGGCGCGCGAGGGCGGCGGCCGACACGCGGTCGAGTTCCGGCTGGAAGCTCTCCCATAGCAGGAACACCCGAACGTGGGTCAGTCCCAGCTCGCGGATGCACGAGAACTCGTCGTGCACCTCGGCGCGATCGAAATCCGCCCACCACCGCATCGCCTTGCGCCGGGGCCAGTAGTTCACGCCGAGGAGGAACGGGTCGCCGGGGCGTTCGCCGGGTCGCGGGAGTGTCGACTCCAACGGGCCACCTCTCTCGGCACTGCGCTCCGCCCGCTCGGACGGTGCCGGCCAGCATGGCAGATGGCCGGCCGGTCGGTTCGACGCGCCAGGGCAGGCTCCGCCGGTCCGGCGCCTGCGTCAGCCGTGCGCCCGACCCGCCTTCAGGGCCTCGATCCGCCGCCACGAGGCGTCGATCCGTGCCTCGCTGATGCGGCCCGCCGCGACGGCGGCGACCACGGTTTCGATCGTTGTCGCGACGATGTGCGGCTCATAGACCTGTTCGTTGGCGATCGTCAGGATGTCCGTGCCGGCCAGGATCGCCCGCTCGACGATGGTCGCGTCGTCGAATCGGCTCCGCAGCGCGCCCATCTGGAGGTCGTCGCTGATGACGACCCCGCCAAAGCCGAGCTGCTCGCGGAGGATGCCGCCGATCACCCGTTCGGACAGCGACGCGGGGTAGACAGGGTCGAGCTTCGCATCGAAGACATGGGCGACGAGGACGGCATCCGCGGCACGCGCCGCGATGATGGCCCGGAACGGGTCGAGCTCCATGGCCCTCCACGTCCGCGTCACGTCCACCCAGCCGAGGTGGGTGTCGCCGGTCGAGCTGCCATGGCCCGGGAAGTGCTTGAGCGTGCCGGCCACCCCGGCGTCGTGGAGTCCGGCCAGGTAGGCGAGGCCCTGGCTCGTCACGACGGCCGGGTCCGGCGAGAAGCTCCGTCCGAGGGCCCCGATGATGGGGTTCTTCGGGTTGATGTTCACGTCCACGACCGGCGCGAGGTCGAGATCGATGCCGACGCCGGCAAGCGTCGCGCCGATGGCCCGTGCCCGACGGCGCGTGTACGCGGCGTCGTCCCGGGCGCCCAGGGCCGCCTCGGAGACGGTCGGCGGGAATCCATAGCGGGCCGCCAGGCGATCCACCTGGCCGCCCTCCTCGTCGACCGCCACCAGGAGCGGGATGGAGGCGGCGGCTCGCAGCCCGGCGACGAGCGCCTTCAGCTGTGCCGGCGACGCGATGTTTCGTCCGTACGTGCCGGTCGGCGTGTCGTAATCGAACAGCACCACGCCACCCAGGCCGCGCTGCCTGACGTCGGCGACCGTCTCCGCCGCCGTGGCTACGGTCAGTCCCCGGAACCCGACCAGGAGCATCTGGGCGATCCTGGTGCGCAGGTCGGGCCCGGGGCTGGCGCTCACGACGGCGGGCGAGGGCGAGGGCGCCGCCTCCTCCGACGGTGATGCGGGTCTGACCGACGGCGTCGCGCCCGTGGCGGCCGGCGCGTTCGAGCGTCCCGGCGTGGCGGGCTCGCTCGATGGAGTCGGATCGGAGCAGGCGGCGACCAGGATCGCGGTCGCGGCGCCGCCGGCGGAGCGGAGCAATGCCCGCCGCGTCAGCCGGGGAGGCTCGGGTGTCACCGGACGATCTTGCGCCAGGTGCTGGCGGGACGCCCGCGGAGCCAGGGCGCCCATCGGCGGCGGCGTCACGGCGCAGCGGCTCGCGAACTCACCTGCATCGCAATGCCGGGCTGGGTTCAGGCGGCCATTCCACGGCCCGATGGCCTTCGCCGTGGCGACCATCGGCCCTTCAGGCACACGCCCGCTGGGACCCACGATCGATGGCGCCCAGCCACCACATCTCCGCCCTGGGGGTGCTCGACCATGTCCACCGCCGCGCTTCCGCAGTCGCGCTCCGCATCGATCCCGAGGCCCGAGCTCACGAAGGCAGGGCTCACGACGATCGTGCTCCTCGTCCTGCTGGGCATCGGCGCCCTTGCGGGCGGCATTGCTCTCGCGTCCAGGCCGGATGGCAGCGTCATGCAGTTCGACGTGGCCCTCCTCGCCGGCAGCCCGTTCAGCGACTACTTCCTCCCGGGCCTGATCCTTGGTGGCCTGTTCGGGGTCGGCTTGTTGGTGGTCGCGGTGATGGGCATCCGGCACTCGCGCCTGGCACCGTTCATCGCCTTCGCGATCGGCTGCGCGCAGATGATCTGGATCGTGGTCGAGCTCGCGATCATCCGCGAACTCAGCTTCCTCCATCCGACGTTCTTCGCGGTCGGCCTGGCGATGGCGCTTGCATCGGTCCGCTGGGGCTGGCCCACGTACCAGGGCTGGCGCGCCGCGCGCTGAGGTCGTCCGTTCCGCTCCTCCCGGCCGAGGCGCGCTAGCATCCGGGTCGTGAGCAAGGGCCGCCTGGAGGCGTTCAGCGACGGCGTGGTCGCGATCCTCATCACGATCATGGTCCTGGACCTTCGCGTGCCGAGCGCTGCCAACCTCGGCGCCTTGCTGCCCCTTGCGCCGGTGTTCCTGAGCTACGTGCTGAGCTTCGTGAACATCGGCATCTACTGGAACAACCACCATCACCTGCTCCAGGCGGCCCGCCTCGTCGACGGCCGGGTCCTCTGGGCGAACCTGCACCTCCTCTTCTGGCTGTCCCTCTTTCCGTTTGCCACCGCCTGGATGGGTGAGAACGAGTTCGCCGCCGCCCCGACGGCGCTGTACGGGGCGGTGCTGCTCTGCGCGGCGCTCGCGTACTACATCCTGGTGCGGGCACTCGTGGCGGTGGCCGGGCAGGCGGCGTCGCTCGCGGCCGCCGTCGGCGAGGACCGCAAGGGTAAGGTCTCTCCGCTGATCTACGTGATTGCGATCCCGCTGGCCGCGGTCTTTCCTCCGGCGGGCGTCGTCCTCTACGTGGCGGTGGCGGTGCTCTGGTTCGTGCCCGACCGGAGGATCGAGCGGGCCCTCGCGGGCACCGGCCCCGCCGCGGCCACCGGCCCCGCCGCGGCCACCGGCCCCGCCGCGGGCGTCGGGGCCGTCGAGGCACCCCGGAGCGACGGGGCTGTCGATGACCCCGATTGATCCGCGCCCGCTCGGCGTCGCGTCATCGGCCTGAGGGCCCGCTGATGGTTGTCCTCCCGGCCGCCCGCGAACAGGAGGCCTGGTCGGCTGGAGCGTGGAGTCACGCGGAATGGTGGGATCCGGCGTGACCGGCACGCTCACGGCAGCTGCCGACGACCAGCATCCCTGGCAGCGTCCCTGCCGGTGGTCGCAGGAGGTGGCCGCCCGCCGATCGTCATCGGAACCGACGAGGTTCAGCGAGTCGCGGCTCGCGTCATCGGCTGACGAACGGACGCCTGGCAGGACCGCAGCGGCGACCCCCGCATCCGGCCATACGCGACCGACAGGCGGCGCGGCAGCGGCTCGGACGAGGCCCAGATGAGGCTCGGGAGAGGCCCGGAAGAGGCGATTGGTCAGGGAGGCGTACACTGTCAATGGCGTCGCCACGCGACGCAGCGTCAGGTCGCCGTCTTCTCGAAGCCCGGCCTACGCCGTTCTCAGTCTCGAGAGAGCGGAGGGTCGTTCATGGCGACTGGCACCGTCAAGAAAGTCATCCTCGACCGCGGGTTCGGATTCATCACCGGCGAGGACGGCAAGGATTACTTCTTCCACCGCGACGGCCTCGCGGCATCGATGGATTTCGACCGGCTCGCTGGCGGCGAGCGGGTGGAGTTCGACCTCCAGTCCAGCCAGCGCGGCCCGCGTGCCGTGAACGTCCGGGCCGTCCCCGCATGACGTTCGGCGGCGCCCAGGCCAAGCCTCCCGTGACAACCGAAGAACCCCTCAAGCACGTCATCGACGAGTACCGCCACCGCGCGCAGGTCGTGACGTGCGTGTGTGGCTGGCATGGCAGCACCGCCAGCCCGCTGGGCGCGCCGTCGGCGTGGACCCAGCACGTGCGCGACTCCAAGACGACCCCCAGGCGCTGACCGGCGGTCCTCGCGCGGCGCGACCGGCCCGCAACGCCTGCCGCCGGGCAGCCCTCGCGGCGCCTCGTGGCGCACGGCGCCGGCAGCGACTCCGATCGCCGGTGCTGCTCACGCCCCAGGCGGGTCTCGACGTGAACGACCCGATCGCCGGTCCATGACGTAGGGAGCGGTGGAGGTCCACCGCTCATGTTCGTCATCCGCCAGACCCAGGCGGTCGCCGGCCGACTGCCGGCGCCGCTGCTCGCGCTCATTCCACTGATCCTGCTGGTCGTGGCCGCATGCAGCCCCGGCAGCGGCGGCAGCGGCCCCGCGTACTGACCGCGACATCGCCCGCCCCGTCAGCGGATCGAGGGTTTCACCGTCGGCGACCGACGGTACGTGTCAGGTGACCTGAACGTTGCCCGTCGATCGAACGGGCCACCGCGGGCGGACCGGGCAGGTTGCAGCCGCTGGGCGTATCTGGCCGGCCGCTGGGCGTTTCCGGCCGTCGGTCGTCCGGGAACGCTGACCTACGGGTAGAGCCCGCGCAGCATCGTCGCCTCGGCAACCCGCTCCACCGCGATCGCGTGGGCTGCCAGCCGGACGTCGATGCCGTCGGCTGCGGCGCGGTCCCACACCTCCTCGGTCGCGCGCCGGATCACCCGGCGCAGCCGGCCGTTGATCTCGTCGAGCGTCCAGAAGAGCGCCTCGCGGTTCTGCACCCACTCGAAGTAGCTCACGACGACGCCGCCGGAGTTGCAGAGGATGTCGGGGATGACGAGCACGCCGTTCGCGGCCAGGATCGGGTCGGCGGCCGGCTCGACCGGGCCATTGGCGCCTTCTGCCAGGATCCGCGCCCGGATCGAGCCGGCATTGGCGGCCGTGATCTGTCCCTCGAGCGCCGCCAGGACGAGGACGTCCACGTCAAGCGCGAAGAGCTCGTCGTTGGTGATCGGCAGGGTGCCGGGTGCGCCGGCGATTGAGCCCGTCGTGGCCAGGTGCGCCCGGATCGCCCGCGGGTCGAGGCCGACCGACGTGAACGGACCGTTCGCCTGGACACCGCCCCCGACGTCCGTCACCGCGACGATCCTCGCGCCCGCGTCGTGCAGCAGCCGGGCAGTCGCCTCGCCGACGTTGCCGAAGCCCTGGACCGCGACGCGCACGTCCTCGAAGGGCAGGCCGACGCGGCGGCACGCGTCCTCGATGCAGTAGACCACTCCCTGCCCCGTGGCATCGGCGCGGCCTTCCGACCCGCCGAGGGCGACAGGCTTGCCGGTGACGACGCCCGGGACCGAGAAGCCGCGGTGCATCGAGATCGTGTCCACGATCCAGGCCATGGTGGCCGCGTTCGTGCCCACGTCGGGTGCCGGGATGTCCGAGTCGGGACCCACGATTTCCTGCAGCTCCGTCGCGAAACGCCTGGTCACCGCCTCGATCTCGCGGCGGCTCAGCGTGCGCGGATCGCACGTCACACCGCCCTTGGCTCCGCCGAAGGGCACATTCACGAGGGCGCACTTCCAGGTCATCCACATGGCGAGCGCCCGGACCTCGTCGATGTCCGTCGACGGGTGGAAGCGGATGCCGCCCTTGACCGGGCCGCGGGCCAGGTTGTGCTGGACCCGGAAGCCGCGGAAGACTTCCACGCGGCCGTTGTCGCGGCGCACCGGGAACGTCACCTCGAACTCGCGCTGGGGGACCCGCAGGATCGCGCGCATGCCCGGATCGAGCCCCAGGTGCTCGGCGGCGCGGTCGAACTGCGAGCGGGCGGCGGCGATGGCGGCAGCGCCGGGCGTGCGGGCCGGAGTGGCAACGGTCTCGAGTGTGAGCATCGGGTCCTCGCTGGATGGGGCGCCAACGGAGTGGTGGCGCGAACGGCGTCAGGGCACGCGCCGGCCGCCCCAAGCCTCGCCGGTCCACGCGAACGAACGCCCGAATCCGCGTGAACGACGCATGAACACGCTTTCACCGGGCGTTCATGACCGTTCCCCGGCTGGTACAGGTCGCCGCCCGACGATGCAGTCGTCTCAATCGTGGCGGCGCCCGGTGCGTCGAACTGCCGGGCGCCGCCTCCAGCTCGAGGACGCCATGCACCCGTCGAACCGCGATCCGATCGGCTTCACCTGTGTCACCTGCGAGATGCCCATCGTCGCGCAGCCTGTCTTTCACCTCGGACTCCCCTTCTGTTGCGCGGGCTGCGCCGCAGACGGCCCGTGCGGCTGCTCGTACGACCTCGAGGAGACCGATGCGATCGGCCCGCGGAGCCTCGGCGCGGCCGCCGCGGTCGGGCCCACGGCCGTCGCGCGCCGACGGCCGGCCGTGACGACGAACGAGGTCGACGAGTTCATCGAGCCCGACGAGGAGCCGGCCCTGGCGTCCGTGCTCGGCTGAGCGACGGACCGTCCCGTCGCGCCTGGCACTCGTTCGCGAACCATTCCGGCAGTCACGGTTCCGGGCTCACCCTGCCGAATGGCGGTGCCTGCGAGCGAGGTCCCGGCGGTATCCTCGACGGCGATGGAACCAATCGTGGGGGCCGTCCCCGTCGCCCTCGGCGCCGCGTATGCCGATCGCCTCGCACCGCTGGTGCCGGCCGGGCTCGCCCTGGTCGAGGCCGGGGCCACGGCCGCCACGCTCGACGGGCGTCTTCGTGACCTCGGGCTCGAGCCCGCGCTCGGCCTGGCCGACGAGCTGCTCCTCGAGCTCGAGCGGCTCGGGCTCGTCCGCGTTGCCTACGGCCAGGGCGAGGCGGCGTTCCGGGTCCGGACCACGCTCGGGGAGATGTCCCATGGCCGGCTCGTGGCGGGCCGGGACGTCCGCGAGAGTCTCGCCGACCTGGAGGTCCTGCGGTCGGATCTCCTCTCCACGATCTCGCACGAGCTGCGGACTCCGCTGACCGCGATCCGGACCTCGATCGGCATCCTCCTCGACCCGGCCTCGGAGCCGACGTACGAGCAGCAGCGCAAGCTGCTCGAGACGGTTGCTCGAAACGCGGATCGGATGCAGCGCCTCATCGCTGACGTCCTGGACATTGCTCGATTCCGGCAGGGCCGGATCGCCCTCCAGCGGCGGACCTTCGAAGCTGCCGGCCTGGCCGCCGACGCGGTGGCCGCCCTGGGCGCGCTCGTCGAGCGGGCGGGCCAGACCGTGGTCCTGAGCGCTCCGACCGCGCCGGTTCCCGTCTACGGCGACCGGCCGCGCCTGGAGCAGGCGCTCCTCAACCTGGTCTCGAACGCCCAGAAGTTTTCTCCCGCGGGTGCCGAGATCCGCCTGGCCACGTCGACCGATGGTCGCACGGTCCGCTGGAGTGTCATGGACCACGGTGCCGGCGTGCCCGAGGCGGACCGGGCCCGCCTGTTCGAGCGCTTCTTCGTCGGCCGCACGGATCGCGCCGGGGGCCGCGGCACGGGCCTGGGCCTGCCGATCGCGAAGGCGATCGCCCAGGCGCACGGCGGCGACATCGAGGTCGAGAGCGCCGTCGGCGTCGGCAGCACGTTCACGCTCGCCGTACCCGCCCTCGCCACCGAGGACGAGGAACCGTGAGGATCCTCGTCGTCGACGATGCCGAGGACGTCGTCGAGTCGCTGCGCCTCGGCTTCTCGCTGCAATGGCGCGAGACGGACGTCGTGGGGGCGGGAACGGGCCGCGAGGCGCTCGACCGCGTCGAGCACGACTTGCCGGATATCGTCCTGCTCGACGTGGGCCTGCCCGATCAGGACGGCTTCTCGGTCCTGCGCGAGATCCGGGCGTTCTCGGACGTTCCGGTGATCATGCTGACCGCCCGCGACGATGCCATGGACAAGGTCAAGGGCCTCGAGTACGGCGCTGACGACTACGTGACCAAGCCCTTCAACCATCTCGAGCTGATGGCGCGCGTCAAGGCCGTCCTGCGCCGGCACGAGATGCCGGCGCCGACCACCCGTGTCCCCTCATTCCGATCCGGCGGTCTCGAGGTCGACTTCGCGCGCCACGAGGCTCGCCTGGAAGGGCGTCGCATCGAGCTCACGCCGACCGAGTACAAGCTCCTCTACCACCTGGTGCGCAACGCCGGTCGCGTGCTTCCGCACGCGACGTTGCTGGCCAAGGTCTGGGGTCGCGAATACGTCGACGAGGTCGACTACCTCCGTGTCTACGTCCGCCGCCTGCGCGACAAGCTGGGCGACGATCCGGAGCATCCGGTGTTCATCCGCACGGAGCGCGGCCTCGGCTACAGCTTCGTCGCCACGCAGCTCGCTCACGCCAAGGGCGGCTGACCGCCCCCGCCCGACGCCGGGCGCATCGCCCCGAATTCGAGCCGGCGGGCGCGCCGCCGACGGGGGGCGCCGGTTCACCGGGCGAATCCAGCAGCCGCACCCTCAGAGGACCCCACGTCCCGAGCGCCGTCCCGAGACGGCGTCGGCGAGCAGCACGATGATCACCGCGCCGGCGGTGGCCGTCACGATCGACCCGAGATCAAGCGGGCCGTCGATCGGATGCGTGTTGAAGAGGGTGGCGGCAAGGAACCCGCCGACGAGCGCGCCGACGATGCCAAGGACGGCGTGACCGATGATCCCCATGCCCTCGTCGCCGCGAACGAGGAAGCCTGCGAGGTAGCCGGCGATCAGCCCGAGAAGGATCCAGGCGAGGATGCTCATGATGGGTCTCCTGTCTGCGCCGCCGGTGCGGCGGCCTCCCGATCGTCGATCTGGCGCGGGTCAGGCCGCGCCCGTCTTCCGCGGTCGGGCGTATCAGGCGCGTACCAGCCGGTCAGGGCTCCGTCCGGGCATTCGCGCGCCGCGGCTGGCGCTGGAACCGGCCCGAAATGGCACCCGCCCCGGACACGTCCGGGGCGGGTGGAAACAGCGAGAGAGAGGGGCCTACGGGCTCGGCGATGCCGACGTGACAGCCGGCGACGCGGACGGGAGGGCAGACGCCGCCGGCGATGTCGCCGGCGATGCCGCCGACGGCGCCGCCGAGGCTGGCGCCGACGCCGCCGGACTTGCCGACGGCAGCACGACCGGAGACGGTGTCGACGACGAGTTGCAGCCCATCACCGCGATTGCCGTGGCAGCCGCGAGGACAGCTGCCTTGATCGAGGGACGCATGTGAAGTCCTCCATTGGGTTGGGTGGGGATCTCGATGGTCCACGGTCGGGCGTGGCGAGCCCGCCGTAGCCGCCGGACGACGGGTTCCAGCGGCATTGCAGCTCCTGGCCTGGCGCCGTCGGCAGCCGCGCGATGGAACCGGCGCCGCCGCGGGCGCAGCGGTCCACCCCCCCGAGGCGCCTCACCGCAGGGGTCAGGCGCTGGCGCGCTCCGGGACGCGCGTGGCCAGGGCCGTCTCGTCGGGGGCGCCACTCGCGCCGACCGCCGGAACCGCCGCCGCGCCCTGATCGCCAGCCCATGCCGAGAGGTCGCCGGGCGGCGGCACCTCGACGTCGAGCAGGTAGCCGATCCCCTGGAACGTCTTGATCCGCCCGGGCTCGCCCGGCTCGGCGCCGAGCTTCCGGCGCACCCGGCTCACCCAGACGCGGAGGTACTGGAGGTCGTCGCGGTACTCGGGCCCCCAGACCTTGGTGAGGAGCTCGGTGTGGAGCACGACCTTGCCGGCATTGACGGCAAGGTGCTGGAGGAGCAGCCACTCCGTGCGCGAGAACTGCACCAGCTGGCCGCCCCGGGTGACCAGGCGCCGCTCGAGGTCGATCTCGACGTCGTCGAAGGCGACGATGCCCTGGTTCGGGGGTGCTCCCGACGATCGCCGAAGGACCGCGCGCACGCGGGCCGCCAGCTCGTCGGTGTGGAAGGGCTTGGCAATGTAGTCGTCGGCGCCGAGATCGAGTCCCTTGGCCTTGTCCGACGTCGACCCTTTCGCGGTGAGGAGGATGACCGCGACCGGACGTCGCTCGCGCAGCTGCTGCATGACCTCGATCCCGTCGAGGTCCGGCATGACGATGTCGAGCAGGACGACCTCGGGTCGGAAGTCCTCGGCCTTGCGGAGCGCCTCTTCGCCCGATTCGGCTGTCACCACGCGGAAGCCGGCCTCCTGGAGCGTCAGCGAGACCAGTTTGGTGATCCGGGGCTCGTCGTCGGCCACCAGGACCAGCGGTTTCGTGCTCATGTCCACCTCCTGCACGCGCCGGGATCTGCGGTGTGGGCGCTACCCGGCCATGCGGTCACGGCACAGCCTCCCGGAATGTAGCTCACGAGGAAGTGGCGGCGATGAGCCCCTGCATTGCAGCCGTCTCGCAACGGCGCCCGGCGACATGGGCCGCCGGGCGCCGCCATCGGTGGGCGCACGCCCCGGACCGCAGGGCGGACCGGGGGCAGGATTCGGCATCAATCCGCCTCGGGCCGTCGCGGTTCGTGGGCAGCCTCGCCCGTGGCGAAGCTTCCTGCCGCGTCGTCCTCCGGCCCTGGTTCCGCCTCCATGCCGGTGGCGAAGCTCCCTGCCGCGTCGTCCTCCGGCCCTGGTTCCGCCTCCATGCCGGTGGCGAAGCTCCCCTCCGCGTCGTCCTCCGGCCCTGGTTCCGCCTCCATGCCGGTGGCGAAGCTCCCCTCGGCAGTCTGCCGGCCCTGCGGCGCTTCGACGTTGGTACGCTGGTCGACGCCCGCTGTCGCGCCCGTGCGCACAGGGCCTGCGTGCTGGTCGGCCGGGTCGGGCTCCGCAGCGAAGGGGCTCCGGGCGTAGCGATCCGGCGTGCGATGCGGGACCTCGCCTCGCCAGGCGCCGGTCGACTCGCCGCGGCGTTCCACGAAGTCCCGGAAGCGCTCCAGGTCACCGCGAACGCGGCCCTGGACCACGCCCGCGGCGTCGCCAATGTGCTCCACCGGCCCTTCGGGGTCGACGTCGATGCGCACGTGGACGCGGGTTCGATCGGGGCCGATGGGCTGGAACGTGACGACGCCGTCGTTGCGGGCTCCCTCGAGCGAGACCCAGGCGATTCGCTCGTCCGGCACCTGTTCGACGATTCGAGCTCGCCAGCGAACCGTCCGGCCGTCGATGGTCGCGCTCCATTCCATCGTCGCGTCATCGACCTGCACGACGCGGTCGACCGACTGCATGAAGACGGGATACTCCTCGAACTGCGTCCACTGGCCATAGGCCGTGGAGAGCGGGACAGCGACGTCGATGCTCTGCCTGATGCTGCTCATATCGTCTCCTTGTCGCGGCGCCCACCGCCGTGTTCGGGTCGGGCGCCGCGAGTCGCATGCCGGCCTACCTCGTCGGCAGCGTGTCGCTCATGGAGGAACCGCGTCGGGATCCGGTGGGAATGCCCCGGCCGCCCGGCATGCGCACCGGGTTCGACATCCCGCTCAGCCCGGCCTTGATGTTTCCCACGGTCATGGCGATGTCCTGGTGATTTGCGAGGGCGGCCTTCTCGACGTCGCGGGCCGTGATGTTCGCCTTCTTGCTGTGGCGCTCGTTCGGCTCGCCACAGCCGCAGTTGAGACACATGGTTGAAGTCTCCTGTCGTTCCGAGCTCCGCCACGCAGAAGGCGGATGGCCGCCGATCGATGGCCGTCCCGCCGGCGTCGCTCAGGCCTCCTGCATCGTCCGTCGATCGCCGATCCGGAGGACCGCCAGCGCGAGTGCCTCGACCAGGGTCCACCCGACCAGGGCCGTCAGCGCGGCAACGTCGAGGATCGACCCCGGCTCCGCGGACAGCCGATCGAGGCGGAACATGCCGCGGAACGGCTCCACGAACGGGTCGGTCGACGCCAGGATCGCATGGACGATCCCGTTGCCCTGGTCGGCGCCAAGCAGCAGGAGGGCGACCCGCAGCAGCAGCGCCACCTGGAGGACCGCGAACACCAGGGTCACGATGCGGGCCAGCATGGTCCAGGCCGTCGGGCGGGAGGATGCTCGCTCCCGGACGATCGTGCGCTGTTCCCTCGGGGTGACAGGTGCCCCAGCCGCGTCGCTGTACGACGTGGGCGACGTGGGCGACGCCGGCGCCGTTGCCGGCTCGTCCACCGTCCGCGTGACTGTCGTTCGTTCGAAGTCGCCCATGGTCAATTGCCTCCGTCGGCCGGCCTCCGCGGGCGAGCCCAGATGGGGTCCGGCGAGCTCGCAGCCCGCCGTTCGCGCGCTGCGTGGAACCACCGTCGCGCACCTCGCCCTGCAGGTGGCCGCCACGGATCCGGGGAGCCGTTGCAGGGCCGTTTCGGCTGGCATCGCCACGCTCGCCCTGCGGAGCGAAGGCCGGGCGCTTCCTTGCGCGCGGCCTCGGCCCCGCGAGCCCCCCGGCCCCGGTGACCGCCGGCCCAGGGGCCCGCCGGCCGAGGGCCCCGGCGTCCGCGCCGGACCAACACCGCCTCGGCGCGGGTCCCGGTTCAGGAGGACGCGGATCCGGCCATGGGCCCGGTGGTGACGGCGGCGCGGCCGGTACGCTCGACCTCGCCCATCAGCGGCAGCGCGAACCCGAACTCGGCACCGCCGCCCGGCCGGGAGCGGGCCCAGCTCGTGCCGCCCATGGCCTCGGCGAGGAGCCGGCACACGTACAGGCCGATGCCGGCTCCCGGGGCGCTGCGGACGACCTTCGGATTGCGATAGAAGAGGCTGAAGAGGCGATCAGCGTCGCCGTGGCCGAGCCCGACGCCGCGATCGAGCACGCGTGTCTCGATGGCGTCGTCGCGTTGCGCGACCATGACCTCGATCGGCCGGCCGGGCGAGCGGCCGTACTTGACCGCGTTGGACAGCATGTTGCGGACGATCTGCTGCACGTACGTTGGCTCCGCCTCGACGGGAGCGAGGTTGTTGGGGGCGCTGAGCCGGATCTCGACGTCGGGCGACGCGGCCTGTTCCCTTCCCACCACTTCCGTCACGAGGCGGTGCACCAGGACAGGCTCGGCATTCACCTCCAGTGCGCCTCGCTCCGAGCGGGTGAGGACGAGCAGGTTCTCCACGATCCGGTTGAGCCGTGTCGCCTCGGCGTCGATGTCGTCGAGCAGGTCGCGACTTCGTTCGTCGCGGTGCGACGCGCCGCCTCGGAGCAGCTCGATGGCCGCGACGATCGTGGTGATCGGCGTACGGAGCTCGTGGGACAGCACGCCGAGGAAGGCGTCCCGCTGCAGGTCCGCTTCGACTGCGGTCGTGATGTCCCGGATGATCACCACGTCGGAGCTTGCCCCCCCGGCCGCGACCGGGAAGTGGGCGATCTCCAGCCAGCCGCGACCCCGGACCGGCGATCGCGCGAGGAAGCGGTTCTCGGCGGTCGGCTCATCGGGCGCGTCGCCCGCCCGACTGGGCAGCTCGGAGAGCGTTGGCGGCGTCCGGCCCAGCAGGCGCTGCGCGGCGGGGTTGGCCAGGATCACGCGCCCGTCGGCATTACCGACCAGGAGGCCGTCGCCGATCGCGTGAAGGACGGTGGCAAGCTCGGCAGCCCGCGCCTGCTCCATGGCCGCCATGCCGTCGGTGCGCTGGATGAGCAGCGACCGCTCGAGGGCACTGCCGCACTGCACGCCGATCGAGCACAGGAACTCGCGGTCATCGGGGCCGAGGCCGCTCGAGCCGTCGAAGTTCAGGTACATCGCGCCGACGGCAACGTTCTGGTAGAGGAGTGGCAGGGTGACGCTGTCGCCGTCGGCCACGAACTGCCGGCTCAGGGCCGGGTATCGCGCGCGCCGCTCCGTGCGGCCGCGGAGCACCGCCGGTTCGCCGCTGCGGATGACGTCGCCGAGCGGCGTTCCGGCGTTGTTGCTCACGGTCGAGCCGGGCTCGACGCTCCCCGTGTAGCCCTGCTTTGCCAGCACCCGAAGCTCCCGGTCACCAGCCCGGCCCGTGGCCACCAGCCCGCCCCTGGCCCCCAGCAGGTCGACGGCCTGCTCGATCCCGGTCTGTGCGAGCACCAGGGGCGACATGGGCCGGTTGAGCGCGAGCGCGAGGCGCTGCAGGCTCTCGCTGCGCGCAGCCGCCTGCTCCGCCGCGCGACGGGCCCGCATGGCGCGGCCGACCGCCCCACGGAGACGCGAGCTCAGCATGGTGATGATCAGGCCGTTGCCGAGGAAGAGCAGGAGCGACAGGACCTCGCCCGGCGCCCCGCCGCTCCCCGATCCGGCCAGGGGCATGTACGCGAGGACGGTCGCGGCCGCCCCCACGCCGGTGGCCGTGACTCCGGAGACCAGGCCTCCGTACCAGGCCGCGACCGCGATGGCCGGCTCCAGGAGCACGAACGTGTTGCGGCCCTGGAGGATCGGCTCGAGCGGCAGGCGAGCGACGATGGCGATCCCGACGAGCCCGGCGCCGACGCCGACGCGCACCACGATCGTCGAGGCGCGGGCCAGGTGGCGCTCGACGGACGGGGCGGGCAGCACGGCGAATCCTCGGCGGTGACCGATCCCCCGATTGTGGCCGGGGCCCGCGTGGTCCGACAGTGGCCGGTCGATACGATGTCGCGATGAGGCATCGCAACGGCGTTACAGCCGCAGGAATGCCACCAGCCTCCATCGCCCGGAACGCGCCGCCGGGCCCGCCGATCCGACGCGCCCCGGATGCCGGCGGGTCGTCAGTACAATCGCGTCAGCCACAAGACGCCAGGAGCTGCCCGACCATGCAGACGCACGCCGTCACGATGCTCGGCACCGGCTTCATCGGCGACTTCTACGCGATGACGCTGCATGGCCAGCGCGGCCGGGACCGGGTGCGGGTCGCCTATTCGCGCAGCGAAGCCCGCGGCAAGGCGTTCAGCGACCGCTGGGGTATCCCCGAGTTCACCTCGGACATGGCGGCCGCCATCCGGCACCCGGACACCGACGTCGTCGTCGTGGCCCTGCCGAACCACCTGCACGAGGAAGCCGTGACGGCGGTCGCCGCCGCCGGCAAGGCCGTGCTCTGCACCAAGCCACTCGGGCGGACTGCCGGCGAGGCCAGGCGGATGCTCGAGGCCGTGGAGCGGGCCGGGGTGTTCGGCGGCTACCTGGAGGACCTGTGCTACACGCCGAAGACCCTCAAGGCCATCCGGTCCGTCGAGCAGGGAAACCTCGGCGACGTCACCTGGGTTCGTTCGCGTGAAGCGCATCCCGGGCCCCACAGCGCCTGGTTCTGGGACGGCCGCCTGACGGGCGGCGGCGCGATCATCGACCTCGGCTGCCACTGCATCGAGATCATCCGCAACTTCGTCGGCAAGGGGAACCGGCCGGTCGAGGTCCTGTGCACCATCGATACCCTGGTCCACCCGATCGACGACGAGGACAACGCGGTCGCGCTGGTGCGCTTCGAGTCGGGCGCCGTCGGCCAGTTCGAGGTGAGCTGGACGTTCCGGGGCGGGATGGACCTGCGCGACGAGGTCGCGGGCACGAACGGGACGATCTGGCTGAACCACTTCCTGCGGACGGGATTCGAGATGTTTACGGCCGGCGGAGGCCAGGGTTACGTCGCCGAGAAGGCCGAGACTGCAGCCGGCTGGCTGTTCCCGGTCGGCGACGAGGTCTCCGAGCTCGGCTACGTAGACATGTTCAGCGACATGTTCGATGCACTGGACGGCGGCTCCTCGCCCCGCGAGACCCTCTACGACGGCTTCGTCGTGAACGCCGTGATGGACGCCGCCTATCGGTCCGCGAAACGTCACGCGTGGGAGCCGGTGCAGCTGTTCGAATGGCGCGGCGGCACCACGCCCCGCATCACGTCCAGGCCCCAGATGCTCGATGGCATGGTGGTCATCAAGCGCGAGACCCTTCCCGACGGTCGCCAGAAGCTGATCCTCAAGGATCCGGCAACCGGCGACTTCGTCGATCGGGTCGTGGCCGGCGGCTGACCGCCGGGCGAGCTGCGCCGGCAACCGCGCCACGGGCACCACGGCCGCCCGTGCCCGGTGGACCCGGTCCTTACCCGGCCGTGGCGAGGACCACCTCGGGCATGCCGGACGGCTCCCCGGCGTCCGCCCAGCGGGCGAGCGACTCGCGGGTGAAGAGCAGGTCCGCCACCATCGCGGACGAGCCGATCACGCCGGCGAGGCCACCCAGGGACGATCGCTGGATCAGGAGCTCGCGCGTGGCGAGGGGCAGCGAGCGGCGATAGACCGTCTCGCGGATCGAGGCGAGCAGCACGTCGCCGCTCTGGGCGACGCCGCCGCCGATGACGATCAACGATGGGTTGAAGAAGTTCACGACGCTGGCGAGCATCAGGCCGACCCGCCGGCCTGCGGCCTGGAGCAGGGCCACCGACACCGGGTCCCCGAACGACGCCGCCCGGGCGACGTCCTCGGCCGTGACCGTGCCAGCCCGATCGAGCGCGATCGCCAGCCGCGTGCTTCGCCCGTCCCGCGCAGCCGCCTCGCCGTCGCGGGCGATCGCCGCGCCCCCGGCGAACGCCTCCAGGCAGCCGATGTTCCCGCACCGGCAGACGACTGCCGGGTCATCCGAGACCTGGATGTGGCCGACGTCGCCCGCGGCGCCTTGCGCTCCTCGATGCAGCCGACCGTCCGAGATGATCCCGGCGCCGATGCCCGTCCCGATCTTCACCACGATGACGTTGTCGTGTCCGACGGCGACGCCCGACCGCCATTCCCCGAGCGCGAGGACGTTCACGTCGTTGTCCACCCAGACCGGTGCGTCGTAGCGGGACGCCAGGCGCTCGCGGAGCGGGTATCCATCCCATCCGGGCATGATCGGCGGCGAGATCGGCCGACCGGTCTGGAACTCGACCGGCCCGGGCACGCCCACGCCGATCCCCCAGAGCCGACCCGGCAGCATCCGGGTCGTCGACAGGAGCTGGTCGAACAGCTCGTCCACTCGACCGAGGGCGACATCCGGGCCCGCTGCGATGTCCGCCGGCTCGTCGTGATGCCCGAGGATCCGCCCGTCGAGCGATGTCACGGCCACGTCGATGCTGCTGGCGCCGAGATCGGCCACCAGGATGTGGCCCGCGTCAGATCGGAAGGCCAGGTGGCGCGGCGGGCGGCCGCCCGTGCTCGGGCCGGGGTCCCCCTCGACGACCAGGCCTCGCTCGATGAGCTGTCCGACCCTCTGGGCGACGATGCTCCGGGTCAGCCCGGTGCGCGCCACGAGATCCCCGCGCGAGCCGGAGCGACCGAGGCGAACCTCGTCGAGGACCTGGACGAGGGCATCGAGGGCGTCGTCCTGGAGTGGCGCCGCGTCCTGGCCACGGCCCGCCGCCCTGGTCGTGGCCGGGCCGCGCTGCCCATGTCGCGTCGGAGCCGACGTCCTTCCCACGCGCCGATCCTACACGACCCTCGGCCCTGTCCAGAAGTGACTTTTGTCCTTGACGAGCCAAACTACGATGAAGCACGGTGAAACTGGTCGCGGGTCGCGTCGACCCAGTTGACCAGGAGGAGCACGGACGGCGCCCATTGGGACTCCGTGAGCGTGCGACATGGTCACACACCTCATCGCGCGACCATCTAGCCATCTATACTGGTTGAGAGTCGGTCGCGGTGACCCGGACGAGACCCCGGGGCCGAGACTCGAGCGAGGGATGCCCAGACGCCCATGATCCGACGCACGGACATCCGCACCGCGGTCATCGGCAGCGGGTTCATCGGCACCGTCCACATCGAGGCCCTGCGCAGGATCGGCGTCCGCGTCGACGGGCTCCTTGAGGCATCGCCGGAGCTCGGTGCGGAGCGAGCAGCGGCCCTGGGGATCCCACGCGCCTACGCGAGCCTGGCTGAGCTCCTCTCGGACGACGCGATCGGCGTCGTCCACGTGACCTCGCCCAACGAGCTGCATCACCCCCAGGTCAAGGCGATCCTGGCGGCCGGTCGCCACGTGATCTGCGAGAAGCCGCTTGCCATGACGTCGGAGCAGTCGGCGGAGCTCGTCGAGCTGGCGGCCGCCAGCGGCCTCGTCAACGCCGTCAACTTCAACATCCGGTTCTACCCACTCAACCAGCACGCCGCCGCGCTCGTCGAGGCTGGGGGGGTCGGCGACGTCCGCCTCGTGACCGGGCGCTACTTCCAGGATTGGCTGCTCTACGACACCGACTGGAACTGGCGCCTGGAAGCGGACCGGGGCGGGGCCCTGCGGGCCGTCGGCGACATCGGCTCCCACTGGCTTGACCTGGCCAGCTTCATCGCCGGACGTCGCATCCAAGCGGTCATGGCCGACCTCGCGACGTTCATCCCGGTTCGCCAGAAGCCTTCGGGCCAGGTGGTCACGTTCTCGACCGAACGAGCGGCCGAAACCATCCCCGTGCAGATCCGCACGGAGGATGTGGCCACGATCCTCCTGCGATTCGAGGGCGGAGCGCGGGGAAGCGTGGCCATCTCCCAGCTGAGCCCGGGCCGGAAGAACAGCCTCCTCTACCAGATCGACGGATCCTCCTCCGCCGTGGCGTGGGATTCGGAGCAGCCCGATCAGCTCTGGATCGGTCACCGCGACCGGCCCAACGAGCTGCTGCTCCGAAACCCCGCCCTGATGAACGATGCCGGTCGCGCCGCCGCCCGGCTGCCGGGTGGGCACGTCGAGGGCTTCGCCGACACGTTCGGTGCCGCCTTCAGCGCCATCTACGACGACGTCATCGCGGGCCGGCCGTCGGTGGCGCCGCCCTACGCGACCTTCGCCGCGGGCCACGAGGAGATGCTCGTCGGCGACGCCGTCCTCGAGAGCGCGCGCAGCGGCCGCTGGGTGGCGGTCGTCCGACCCGCATGAGCGCCGTCCGCCCGATGAGCCCTGATGGCTACCAGCAGGATGCTACGATCCACAATCGATTATCGACAGTTGTGCCGGTCTGGCCATCGTCGCCCATCTCGTTGAGCCCGGAGGTCCAGCTGCGATGAAGCTCGGCTTTCTCACCGCGCCGTTCCCGGAGACGCCCCTCGACCAGGTCGGCGACTGGGCGGCCGCGAGCGGTTTCGAGGTCCTGGAGATCGCCTGCTGGCCGCGGACGGCCGGGCCGACCCGTCGGTACGCCGGCACGAGCCATATCGACGTGGCGAACCTCTCGGCGAGCCAGGGGACGGAGCTCACGGGCGAGCTCGCCGCGAAGGGCCTCTCCATCTCCGGCCTGGGCTACTACCCCAACCCCCTCCATCCCGATCCCGCCCACCGGGCCGAGGTGATCGCCCACCTCAAGGCCGTGATGGTTGCCGCGAGCCGGATGGGCGTCCCGCTGGTCAACACGTTCATGGGCGGCGACGGCGCGAAGAACCCGGACGAGAACTGGGAGGAGGCGCTCCGCGTCTGGCCGGACATCGTGGCGTTCGCGAAGGACCAGGGCGTCCGGATCACGCTCGAGAACTGCCCGATGCTCTTCTCGTACGACGAGTGGCCGGGCGGGCACAACATCGCCACCAGCCCCCGGATGTGGCGCCGGATCCTGGAGCAGTGGGGCGGCACCATCGGGCTCAACTTCGACCCCAGCCACCTGGTCCTCCAGATGATCGACATGGGCCGCTTCCTCAAGGAGTTCGGCCCGCACGTCCTCCACTTCCAGGCCAAGGACCTGATGATCGACGCCGACGGCCTCTACGAGCGCGGCATCTTCAGCAACGGCATCGGCTGGCAGATCCCGCGCATCCCGGGCCTCGGCGACGTGGATTGGGGCCTCGTCTTCTCCGGCGCTCTACCGCGCGGGCTATGCCGGCGACTGCATCATCGAGCACGAGGACCGGCGGTTCGAGGGGACCGACGAGAAGGTCAAGCAGGGCTTCCTCATCGCGAGGGACGTGCTGCGGCCGTACTGCAAGTAGCGCCCCGACAGGAGCCCCGATGACACTCTCCATCGCCGACCTCACCGAGCGCGACATCGCCAAGACCATCGACCACAGCCTCCTCCGGCCGGAGCTCGACGACGCCTTCGTCGAGGCGGGCTGCAGGCTGGCGGCGAAGTACGACGTCGCGTCGGTCTGCGTGCGCCCCGCCGACGTCCGGCGAGCACGGGCGATCCTGGCCGGGACGGACGTGGCCGTCGGCACGACGATCGGCTTCCCGCACGGCAACCACCTGACCGAGACCAAGGTCTTCGAGGCGCGCCGCGCGCTGGAGGACGGCGCCACGGAACTGGACATGGTGCTCCAGATCGGAGCCCTCAAGTCCGGCCGGGACGCTGACGTCGAGGCGGACATCGGGGCGGTCGTGGAGGTGGGACACGCTGCCGGCGCGATCGTCAAGGTCATCTTCGAGAACGCCTACCTGACCGACGACGAGAAGATCCGGGCCTGCCACCTGGCCGAGGCGGCCGGCGCCGACTTCGTCAAGACCAGCACCGGCTTCGCGCCGTCCGGCGCGACCCATGACGACCTCCGCCTGATGCGGGCCAACACCTCGCCCCACGTCCGGGTCAAGGCGGCCGGCGGCGTGCGCACGCTCGACGCGCTGCTGGCCGTGATGGAGCTGGGCGTGACCCGCATCGGCGCGACCGCCACGGAAGCGATCATCCTGCGACTTCCGCGCCCGGAAGGCCGGCCGCCCGCGGCCGCCTCGGCATCGACGGCCGCGGAGGGCGACTGCTGATGCGCCCGGTCGGCGTCGGGATGCTCGGCTGCGGCTTCATCGGCGAGTTCCACGCGCTCGGCCTGCGCTACGTGCGGGACGCGCGGGTGGTCGCCGGCTGCGACGCGAATCCCGACCGGCGCGCGGCCTACGCCGAGCGCTTCGGCTGCCGCCCCGCGGCGACGCTCGAGGAGCTGTGCGCGCGATCCCGAGGTGGACCTCGTGGTCGTGTCGGTCCCGAACCACCTGCATCGCGACGCCGTGCTGGCGCTCGCGGCCGCCGGCAAGGGCGTCGCCTGCACCAAGCCGCTCGGCCGCAACGCCGGCGAGGCGGCCGACATGCTGCGCGCGGTCGACACGGCTGGCGTGTTCAACGCCTACCTCGAGAACGTGATCTTCAACCCCGACCTGCTCAGGATGCGGGACATGGTCCGGGCCGGGTCCATCGGCCGCCTGACGACGGTCCGCGCGCGCGAGGGTCACTCGGGACCGCATGCGCCCCACTTCTGGAATGCGGAGCTGGCCGGCGGCGGCGCGCTGCTGGACATGGCGTCGCACGGCGCCGAGTACGCCCGCTTCCTGTTCGGCAAGGACGTCGAGGTCGCCGAGGTGTTCGCCTGGGGGGCCACGCTGGTGCACGGCGAGCGGACCACGCGGCGAGGACAACGCCATGCTCGTGATGCGGTTCACGGACGGGCGCGCCGCGACCGTCGACGTCTCGTGGTCGTCCAAGGGCGGGCTCGAGGGCCGCTTCGAGGCCTATGGCGACGCCGGCCGGCTGATCACCGATATCAGCGTGGGCTCGCTCAAGGCGTTCGTCGAGCGCCCGGCAGGTTACGTCGTCGAGAAGGCGGACGCGGAGACGGGCTGGCTCTTCCCGGTGCCCGACGAGGTCCGAGTCCACGGGCACGACCTGATGATGGCCGACGTGATCGGCGCCTTCCGCGACGGCACCGCCCCGTCCGAGACGTTCCGCGACGGCTATGTCGTCAACGGCATCCTGGACGCCGCCTACCGGTCGATGCGCAGCGGCCACTGGGAGCCGCTGGCGCTCGACCAGGCGCTCCTGGGGACGGCCTCGTGACGACGGCCGCGAGCGACCTGGATCCGGGAGGCCACGGCAGTCCTCGACCGGATCGCCACGACCCAGGCCCAGGCCATCGAGACGGCGAGCCAGTGGTGCGCGGACGCGATCGCGAGCCGACGGGCTCGTGCACCTCTTCGGCACCGGGCACAGCCGGATCCCGGTCGACGAGATGTTCCCGCGCTACGGCTCGTACCCGGGTTTCAACCCGATCGTCGAGCTGTCCATGACCTTCCACGGCCAGGTGGTGGGCGCGAACGGCCAGCGCCAGGCGATGTTCATCGAGCGGGTGCCGGGCCTGGCCGAGGTCATCCTCTCCAACTTCCAGTTCGGGCCCCGCGACGTGATGATCGTCTTCTCGGCGAGCGGCGTGACCGCCGCGCCCGTGGAGATGGCGCGCGGCGCCCGCGCCCGCGGCCTGCGGGTGATCGCGGTCACCTCGGTGGCCCAGTCGACGTCGTCGGCAGCTCGAGCCGGCGTGCGGCTCGCGGCTGCTGGACGAGGCCGATCTCGTCATCGATATCTGCACCCCGCCGGCCGACGCTCTTGTGACCATTGACGGGCTGGATACCCCCATTGGACCCGGGTCCACCATCGGTGCGGTCGCGATCGTCAACTCGATCAAGGTCCGGACCGCCGAGCTCCTGGTGGCACGAGGGGCGCTGCCGCCGGTGATCACCCGCCCGAACGCAGTGGGATTCGAGCGGTCGCGAGAGCTGTTCGACCAGGCCTATCGACGAGCACGCGCGGCGACTCGCCCGCGTGATCGACCAGCGAGGAGGTGGATGACGGGCCCAACCAGCTCGATGAGCACCAGAGGGTCACGGCGAACCTCGGCCAGCAAGGCGTGCGGTCGCCAAACGGAGGAGACGCACTGTATGAAGCACTTGGGTAAGGGCCGCGGCCTGGCTGCGCTCGCAGCGATCGCGATCGTCGCGAGCGCGTGCAGCAGCGGGGCCACGACGGCTCCGTCCGCGGCAGCCAGCTCCGCCGCCAGCGCGGCGCCTGCGTCCGCAGGGGCGAGCCAGGGCACGGCCCTCGCGGCCGGCTCGTACAAAATCGGTTACTCCAACGGGGGCGGCGTCGGCAACGGCTTCCGCGAGGAGCAGGTCTGCACCGCGAAGGCCCAGTGGAAGGCGTACGGCGGCGACACCTCCGCCCTGACCGTCATCCATCGCAACACGGACGCCGCGGGACAGCTCTCCGACATCCGGAGCCTGATCGCCAAGGGCGTCAACGCCATCGTCTTCAACCCGAACGACCCGGCAGCGCTCAACCCGGCCCTCGCCGAGGCGAAGGCCGCCGGGATCAAGACCGTCTCGGTCGACGCCTATGTGACCGATCCGAACACCTGGAACCTCTACAACAACCAGGTGAAGTACGCGGAGCTCGGCGCCAAGTGGCTGTTCGACCAGATGGGCGGGAAGGGCACCGTCTGGTACACGCGCGGACTCGCCGGCTACCCGGCCGACTCCGACCGTGACACGGGCTTCCAGAACGTCCTCAAGCAGTACCCGAACATCAAGATCGTCCCGAACAACCAGGGCGTGTTCACCGGATGGGATCCGGCGACGACGACCAACCTGACCAACAACTTCATCCAGAGCGGCCAGTACGACAAGATCCAGGGCATCTGGGCGTCGGGCATGGGCAAGCAGATCGTCGACGCGATCAAGGCGGCCAACAAGCCGTTCGTGCCGATCGCTGATGCCGACATCGGCGGGTTCGTCTCCCAGCTCCTCGATCCCACCAACTTCCCGGGCCTCAAGGGCGCGGCCGTGACGAACACCGCCTCCGTCGGCGGCGCCGGCATCACCCTGGCCCTCAAGCTCCTCAGCGGCGAGACCGTGACGGCCGATCCGAATGCCGGACGGGCCAACACCGTCCTGCTCGACCCGGTCCTGCTCGACAACACGACCGACGCCGGCAAGACCGCGCTGAAGGCATGGGTGTCGGTCCCCGGGCTCGACCAGCTGTGGCCGCTCAGCCTGTCGATCCAGGGCTGGACCACGTACGATCCCAACACCGTTCCGGCGACCTGCAAGGGCGCATAACCCGACCAGCAGTCGCTCGCAGCGCGGGGGATGCCGGTTCGCCGGCGTCCCCCGCGCATCTCGTCCCCGGCCGCTCCAGCAAGAATGGTGACGATGACCGCCATCACGACCGGACTCCTGCTCGAGGCCACCGGCGTCTCGAAGGCCTACGGCGCCGTCGTTGCCCTGAAATCCGCGTCGGTCGCGGTGCGCCCCGGCGAGGTCCATGCGCTCATGGGCGCGAACGGCGCCGGCAAGAGCACGCTGGTCAAGATCCTCACCGGCGCGGTCCATCCGGACTCCGGCAGGATCGCGGTCCGCGGCCGTGAGCGCACTGTCCACTCCCCGGCCGAGGCGCGCCGCGGCGGCCTGGTCTCCGTCTACCAGGAGCCGTCCCTCATCCCGGATCTCGACATCCGGGCAAACCTGCGCCTCACCGACACGCCGCTCGAGCCCTTTCGCCACTGGCTCAGCGAGCTGGGCCTGGAGCACCTCGACCTGGCGAGCCTGGCGCGGCGCCTGCCGCTGGCCTCGCTCCGGATCATCGACCTCGCCCGCGCGCTGGCGATCGAGCCCGACGTGCTCATGCTCGACGAGATGACGGCGGCCCTTCCCGCCAACCTGACCCAGCGCGTGCTGGAAGTCGTCGGCAGCCATCGCGGCGGCGATCGCTCGATCATCTTCATCTCCCACCGCCTGATCGAGATCGCCTCCGTGTGCGACCGGGCGACGGTCCTTCGCGAGGGCGAGACCGTGGGCGTCGTGGACGTGACGGCCGGCTCCGAAGACCGGATCATCGAGCTGATGCTCGGCCAGATCGCCGGCGAGATGCCCGCGATCGCCGGGCGGACGGCCGCCCATCGCGGGACCGCGGCCACGCCCCGCCTCTCGGCCCGGGGCCTCGCCGCCGGGACCAGGCTGCAGGACGTCTCGTTCGAGCTCTACCCGGGTGAAGTGCTGGGCGTCGTGGCACTCGAGGGCCAGGGCCAGGACGAGCTCTTCGACGTCCTCGCCGGCTCGGAGCGACCGGCCGGTGGTGAGCTCCTCGTCGACGGTGCCGTGGCCTCGTTCCACCATCCGGCCGACGCGATCCGGGCCGGCCTCGTCTACGTCGCAGCTGATCGGGCGGAAGCCCTCCTCATGCAGCGCTCCGTCCGGGAGAACATCGCCCTCCCGTTCACGACCCGCCTGGCGCACTGGGGCCTGATCGACCTGCGTCGGGAGCGGGAGCGGGTGGATGGCGCCGCCGCGACCCTCCAGATCGACGCGCGGGCGGGCAACGAGGTGCGGCGCCTCTCGGGTGGCAACCAGCAGAAGGTGACGATCGCCCGCTGGGTCGCCGGCGGCGTCCGGACCATGCTCTGCTTCGACCCGACCCGCGGGATCGACATCCGCACCAAGCAGCAGATCTACGTCCTCCTGCGCGACCTGGCGGAGGCCGGCGCGGCCGTGCTCCTCTACACCTCGGAGCTCAAGGAGGTGCAGCTGGTGTGCGACCGCGCGATCGTGATCTTCGGCGGCCGGGTCGTCGAGGAGATCAGCGGCGCGGACGCGGACGAGGCCACTCTGCTGCGACTCGCCTATCACCTGCGGGCCGACGCGGAGCTCCCGGAGGCGATCGCCGGGGAGGCCACGGCCCCACGAAGCACGGACGATGCACCGTCGCCGGCCCTCCGGGCGACGTCGCCCGACGATCTCGCTGAGGCGGGCCGATGAGCGCCGTGACCGCTCCCGTCGGGGCAACCCCGGCCCGTCCGGCGAGGACGATCGTCTCCTGGGCGCAACGCAGCACCTGGACGATCGCGCTGCTGGGGCTCCTCGCGATCCTTCTGGTCTTCACGAAACTGATCCAGCCGAGCTACGGCGTGGCCGGGATCCAGGGCCTCGGGATCTCGGTCCTGCCGCTGGGCTTCGCCGCGGTCGCCCAGGCCGTCGCCGTGATCTCGGGCGGCATCGACCTCTCGATCGGCTCGATGATGGCGCTCACGAGCGTCATCACCGCCACGCTGATGAGCGGCCAGAGCGACGCCTTCGGCCTCGGCGTCGTCGTCGGCGTCCTGATCCTCGGCATCCTGCTGGGCGCGATCAACGGTGCGCTCGTGGTGGCCACGCGCGTGCCGGACATCGTCGTCACGCTCGCGATGTCCTTCGTCTGGGCGGGCTTCGCGCTGCTCGTCCGGGCCGCCCCCGGTGGCGCCGCGTCGCCGTGGCTGATGAACCTGGTGATCGGGCCGTTCGGAAACGAATGGATCCCGAAGGCGGCAGTCGTCCTCGTGATCATCGTCGCGATCATCTGGCTCCCGATCGCCAGGGCGCGGTTCGGCCTCTCGATGTACGCGGTGGGCAGCAACCAGCTGGCGGCATTCCGGAGCGGCGTTCCCATCGGCAGGACGAAGATCCTCGCCTACGGCCTCACCGGGCTGTTCGCGGCGGTGGCCGGCCTCTCGCTGACGGCGAGCACCAGCATCGGGACGCCGGTCCCGGGACCCTACACCCTGGAGAGCGTCGCGGCCGTCGTCCTGGGCGGCGTCAGCCTCGCGGGAGGCCGGGGCGGCGTCTTCGGTCCGCTCATCGCCGTCGTCGTCCTCCAGATCATCCAGAACGACATGACCTTCCTGAACGTCGACTCGAACTACGCCCTGGTGGCGCAGGGCGTCATCCTCATCGGCGTGCTGGTCCTGGGCAGCGTCCTCGAGAGCCGGCGGGCGCGCCGATGAGCGCCTCGGTTCGAACCAGCCAGTGGCGGACGGCCTCCGCGTGGCGGGGACTGTTCCGCGATCGGCCGATCGTCCCGTTGACCGGGTTGCTCGCGATCCTCGTCGCTGTCATCGAGATCGACGACCCGGGCATCGTCAGCCCGGAATGGGCGGGCGTGATCCTGCGGACGTCGGTGCCGCTCGCGATTCTCGCCGGCTGCCAGACGCTGACGATGCTGACCGGCGGGATCGACCTCTCCGTCGCGGCGATCGCCTCCATGGCCGGCTTCGTCACTGCGACCCTCGTCCACAGCCCGGGCGGCGTCGTCGAGGGGATCATCGTGTCTCTGGTTGCGGCTGCCCTGGCCGGCCTGTTGAGCGGCATCGGCGTCGGCGTCTTCCGGGTGCACCCGCTGATCATGACGCTGGGGATGAGCTTCGTCGTCCTGGGCCTCGCGAACGTCTGGCAGCTGCAGATGGTCCAGACGGGGGCCGGCGTGCCGGACCAGCTCCGCTGGATCGGGAGCAGCACGCTGGCGCAGCTCGTCCCGTACAACCTGCTGGTCTTCGTCCCGCTGACGCTCCTGATCCTGCTGGGCCTTCGTCGAACCGGGTACGGGAGGCTCCTGTTCGCGATCGGGGACAACCCGATCGCCGCTCGGCTGGCGGGCACGCGGTCCTGGCAGGTCCTGATCGTGCTGTACGTGATCTCGGCCGTCATGGCGGCCATCGCCGGCCTGCTCATCTCCGGCCTCACGAACACCGCCAGCGTCTCGCTCGTGGACACCTCGCTCCTGCCGTCCGTCGCGGCCGCGGTGATCGGCGGGACATCCATCCTTGGCGGCCGGGGAGGCTTCGGCGGCACGATCGTCGGCGCGCTCATCCTGACCGTGCTGACGGCGCTCCTGACGGTGCTCGGACTCCCCGAGGCCACGCGCCAGATCCTGTTCGGGGCGATCATCGTCGTCGTCGCCGCCGCCTACACGCGTGTGACAGCCGAGTCGTGACGCCGTGAGCCGCATCCTCCCGTGACCCACCGCGCGGCCGGCCTGCATCTCGGCCTCGATCTCGGGGGGACGAACATCAAGTGGGTGGTGGTCGCGCACGACGCGGACTCCTGGCGCGTGCTCGACCGCGACCAGGTCCCCACGCCGATCGCCGACGGACCTGACGTGGTGGTCGGGCGGCTGGCGTCGGCCTGCCTGGAGGCGAGCCGTCGCTGTCCCGGCATCGCGTCGGTGGGGATCGGCGTGCCGGGCCTCTACGATCCGGTCGCGGGCACGACGCGCTTCCTGCCCAACTTCCCGGGCGGCTGGCCCGGCGTGCCGGTGGCCGGGCCGGTGGGCGCGGCGATCGGCGTGCCGGCGTTCCTCATCAATGACGCCCGCGCGTTCGGGCTGGCCGAGCTGCGGCTGGGCGCGGGGCGCGGGGTGTCGGCGATGATCGGGCTCACGCTGGGGACGGGCGTGGGCGGCGTGTTCGCGATCGACGGACGCGTGCACCAGGGTCATGACGGGACCGCCGGCGAGATCGGCCACCAGACGATCGATCCCGATGGTCCGTGGTGCGGGTGCGGGAACCGGGGCTGCCTGGAGGCATACGCTCGCGCCGACCAGATCGCGGCCGCCTGCGGGACCGCGACGGCCGAGGAGGCGGTCCGCGCCGCCCGGGCGGGTGACGCGCGGGCCCGTGCCGGCCTGGCCGACCTCGGCCGCTACCTGGGCATCGGGATCGCCAACATGATCGCGGTCATCTCGCCGGACCGGGTGATCCTGGGCGGTGGCGTGGCGGCGGCCGGTGACCTGCTGTTCGACCCTATCCGCGCCGAGATGGCGCGCAGAGTCCGGACGACGTCGATCGACGAGGTCTCCGTGGTGCCAGCCGAGCTCGGCATCTGGGCCGGCGCGATCGGGGCGGCGGTCCACGGGGCCGAGCGGGCGGAGGCGTCCTGATGGCAATCTCCGGGCTGCCGCACTACCGGCAGATCGAGCTCGCCCTGCGAGAGCGACTGGAGGCGATGCCACCGGGCGAGCGGCTGCCGTCGGACGACGAGCTCTGCCGCGAGTTCGGCGTCAGCAGGATGACCGCTCGCAACGCCATGCAACGCCTTGCCGAGGACGGGCTGGTGCAGCGCATCCCGGGCCGCGGAACGTTCTCCGTCGCGCCGCCCGCGCACCGGTACGCGGACCGCCTGCTGGCCTTCTCGCACGAGATGGTCCGCCTCGGTCGAACGCCGAGCTCGCGGCTCCTGGCCCTCGAGATGCGGCCGTCCACGCCCGCCGAGGCGCGCTCGCTGGGGCTCCGCCCCACCGAGCCCGTGGTCGTCGTCCGTCGCGTGCGCCAGGCCGACGGCACGCCGATCGCGGTCGAGACCGCCGTCCTGGTCCGCCGGACGGCCGGGGTCGTGATGTCCGCCGACCTGGAGTCGGGTTCGCTTCACGACGCGCTGGCGCAAGCCGGCCTGCATCTCCGCCGCGGCAACGCCACGATCACGGCCGAGCCGGCATCGCTCGAGGATGTCCGCCTCCTCGGGGTGAGCAAGGGCGCGCCGCTCCTCGTCGAGCGACGCGTCATCGCGGACATCCAGGGCCGGTCGATCGAGGCGACCGAGTCTCGCTACCCGGGCGACCGGTATGCGCTCGACGTCCGGTTCGACGTCGATGTCCGGGTGCCGTCGACGCCGGATGGGGCCAACGGCCCCGAACGGGAGCCGGACGCGAACGCCCATGAACGGCCGCCCGCCTCCGGCGGTTAGCGCTCGCGGCGAGCTGGTTGCGGTGGACGGCCGCGGCCGGCGCGTCAGCGGCAGGCGCCGCGGCCGAGCACTCCGCCGCTACCGGCCTGCGGCGCCGGCGAGCTCGAGCATCCGCGCCGTCGTGTAGGCGGGCCCCTCGGCCCGGGTGAGCTGCGCCAGGACGTCGATCGGCAGGTCGTCGAGGATCGCGCCGTTCGAGTTGAACAGCAGGTGCTCGTCGACGGCCAGGCCGAACGCCGAGCCTTCCTTGACCGCGTGGTAGAGGTTCCGCGGCCGAACGGAGTCGCCCGCGTTGAGGACCGGGACGCCGGCGGCGCGGAGCTCATCGAAGAGCGCCAGCTCCGGCCTCGTGTGGCAGGTCACGACGTCGTCGACCTTGAGCGTGGTCCGGACGAAGTCCTTGTCCTGGAGGACGACCTCCCCGTCCCGGATCTCGGCAACCGTCGTGCCGGTGATGACGCGGACAGGATGGCGGTACGGCCGGGAGCTCAGGACCTCGGCGTCGCCCTGCGCGTACCGCTTGTGCTGGACGTACATGTGGATGACTTCGCAGTCCGCCGCGAACTCGCGGTTCTCCGTGACGATCGTGACCTCGCGGCCGATGTCCGCGAGCCACGCCGACGTGTCCACGGCGGCGTAGTGGTCGCCCCACAGGAGGACCCGGGCGCCGAGCTTGTGCATCTTGCGGCCGCCCGGGTGGCACTCGCAGGCGACCTTCGGGCAGGCCATGGCCTCCTCGAACGGCACGACCCCGGACGCATCGCCGGCGACCTCCGGAACGAACGAGTGGGCGCCCGTCGCGTTGAGGACGAGGTCGAAGTCGCGGAGCTCGTCGACCGTCGGAGCGTGGTTGAGTCGGATGTCCACGTTGAGGTCGATGAGCTGGTCCCGGATCCAGTCCAGGTACCAGCGCATCTTCTCCTTGCCCGGCACCAGGCAGACGAAGAGCATGGCGCCGCCGAGCTCGCCCGCCTTCTCGAACAGGGTCACGTGGTGGCCGCGCTCGGTGGCGATCCGGGCCGCCTCCATGCCGGCGGGCCCGCCGCCGACGACCGCGACCCTCACCGGCTTCGAGGATCGCTCCATGTCCGCGTAGGCCGGGTTTCCGCAGGCGGCGTTGATGGAGCAGGCGATCTCGTGCTTCGCCATCAGCGACTCCTGCCAGCAGCCGCCCAGGCAGGAGATGCAGCGGCGGATCGACTTCACCTTGCCGTACTTGGCCTTGACCGGCCAGTACGGGTCGGCCAGCAGCTGGCGGGCGAGGCCGACCAGGTCGGTCTTGCCTTCGGCCAGGATCTGCTCGCAGTAGTCGGGGTCGCGCAGCGAATGGCTGGTGATGACGGGGATCCCGACGACCTTCTTGGTCGCCTCGGCGGCGTACGTCGCCCAGCCCTGCGGGTACTGCATCGGGTCGAATCCGGCGCCCGGGCTCTCCTGCATCCCCTGCGAGAGGTCGAGCGCAGCGACGCCGGCCCGCTCCAGGACGCGCGCGGTCTCGAGCCCTTCCTCCATCCCGCGGCCGCCCTCGCACCACTCCTCGAACGAGTAGCGGACGAGGACCGGGTAGCCCCTGCCGCACTTCTTGCGGATCGAGTCGATGACCGCGAGCGGGAAGCGCATCCGGTTCTCGAAGCTGCCGCCGAACCGGTCGGTCCGCATGTTGAGGTAGGGGCTCATGAACTCCGACAGCAGGTAGCCGTGGGCGGCGTGGAGCTCGACGGCATCGAAGCCCGCCTGCTTGACGCGCCAGGCCGCCTCGCTGAACAGGTCGACCATCTCGAGGATCTCGGGGATCGACGCCTCGCGGATCTCCTTGCCCTTCTCCTCGGCGTTCTCGTAGACGATCTCGTGGCCGGCGGACCACGGCAGCTTCAGGACGCGGTCCGTGGCGCCCAGCGTGTTGTAGCGGGGGATCGCGCACTGGCGGCCGGGGTGCTGGAGCTGCACGGCGCACTTCGCGCCGTAGCGGTGCATCGACTCGGCGAGCCGGGCCAGGCCGGGCACGTAGTTGTCGCCATCGGCGACCAGGCACGTCACGGTCGGCCGGCCGGTCTTCATGTCCGGCGTGGTGGCGCCGACGATGATGAAGCCCGTCCCGCCCCGCGCGATGTCGCCGTGGTGGTGGATGTCCCGCTCGCTGACCTCGCCGTCGGCGTGCGACGAGCTGATGTCCGTCGGCACGTGGACGATGCGGTTGGGGAGCTGCAGGTTGCCGAGCTGGAGGGGACTGAACAGGTGCGGGAAGGCCATGATCGGATCTCTCCTGGGAGGTCGGTCGGATTCCACCGCCTCGATGCTGGGCCGACGTGCCGGGTCCGGCAATGGCAGAGCGGGCCGATGAAGTGGCAGAAGCGGCCACCCGACCTGGAGGGCTCGCCGCTTTCGTTCCATGTGGCCCTGTCCGATGCGGCTGCCCGGCTGCGATGGTCCGGCGGTGAGCGTGTACGTCTGGCAGCAGGACCTCGAGCCGGACTTCCCGCTCGCCGTCGTGGAGTACGTCGCCCACGGCGACGGCGACCCGATGCACTGGCACGATCACTTCGAGATCGCCCTCGTCACTGGAGGGCCGCGGCGTCTTCATGTTCGGCCGGCGGGCCCTGGAGGCCGAGGCCGGTGACATCTTCTTCATCGACAACTCGCAGCCGCACGTGGCGCTCTCCAGCCCGGGGCGATCGCTGCGACTGCTGCTCGTGCTGTTCCGGCCCGAGCTGATCGCCGGCCCCGGTTGCCGGGAGCTGGACCTGGGCTACCTCGCGCCGTTCCGCGTCGACGAACGGATCGCGTCGCCCCGGATCCGCGGGACGTCGGCGCTCGCCGGGGAAGTGGCCCCGGTCCTGGCGCGGCTTCAGGTCATCTGGGAGCGGCATGACCCGGCCGAACGCCATCTCGCGGACGCCACGCTGCGCATGGCGCTGGCGCTGGTCAACCGGCACGCCGGCGCCGGGGCGACGGCGGGCGCGGCCAGGACCGCGGCCGACCGTCGCGAGCAGATCCGGCCGGTGCTGGCCTACGTCGACGGCCACTGCTGCGACAGCATCACCCTCGACGACGTCGCGGAGCTGGTCCACGTGAGCCCGTCCCGCGTCCGGCACGTCTTCAAGGACGTGACCGGCGTGGGCTTCAAGGAGTACGTGACCCAGGTCCGGGTCGCCGAGGCCAAGCGCCTCCTGCTCGGCACCGACCTGTCCGTGGCCGAGATCGCCCGCGCGGTGAGCTACACGAACCTGCACCAGTTCTACAAGGTCTTCTACCGCTCGTGCTCGATGTCGCCGGGCGAGTACCGCCGCTACTACACGCCCGCCGGCGGCGAGCTCGTCCAGGTGGCGGCCACGTAGCGGGCAGGGGACGCGCGGACGTCCGCGATCCGGCGAGCCGCACGCGGTCCCGCGGGCCGCCGCCTCACGGGTCGGGAGCGCGGGCAGACCATGCCTGGGGGACACGGTGATGGGAGTGATGCGATGAACGTCCAGGTCCGCGAGGCGGTCCCCGCAGATTGGCAGGCGTGCGGCCGCATCTGCTACGAGGCGTTCGCGACGCTGGCGGACCGGCACGGCTTCCCACACGACTTCCCCACGGTCGCCGCGGCGTCCGAGCCGATCCGCTGGCTCATCGACCACCCGCGCATCTACGGCGTCGTCGCGGAGGCCGACGGCATCGTCCTCGGCAGCAACTTCCTCGACGAGCGCGGCCCCATCTCGGCGATCGGGCCGATCAGCGTGGATCCCACGGCGCAGGACCGCCGGGTCGGCCGGATGCTGATGGAGGCGGTCCTCGAACGGGCCGTGAAGCAGGGCGCACCGGGCGTGCGGCTGCTCCAGATCGCCTATCACAACCGCTCGCTCAGCCTGTACGCGAAGCTCGGGATGGACGTCCGCGGGTCCTTCGCCGCCATGCACGGGGACCCGATCCGCCAGCAGATGCCCGGCTACGACGTCCGGGTCGCGACGAGCCGGCGATGAGGCTGCCTGCAACGCGCTGTGCGTCCGCGTCCACGGCCATGCCCGGCCGGGCGAGGTCCGGGAGGCGATCGAGAGCGGGGGCGCGAAGGTCGTGGAGCGCCTCGGCCGCGATGACCGGGTACACCACCGGGATCAACTACTTCGCCCACTCCGTCGCCGAGACGACCGACGACCTGCGAGGCGCTGATCTCCGACGCCGACGACTTCGGGACGCCCGGCTACCTCGTCCCGCTGGCGAACGCCGACCTGTTCCGCTGGTCGCTTCGCCCACGGGCATCGCGTGTTCTTCGTGACCAACATGATGACGATCGGCATCTACCAGGAGCCCGCGGGCGCGTTCATGCCCTCGGTCGGCTACTGACGTGGCGTGGCGCAGCGTCGCGAACCCGCCGCCGGACTCCGTGGCGGTCATGCCGTCCAGCGTCGATGATCTCCGGGTGCCCGGCGCGATCACCGAAGGCACGACCTCTCGCGAGCGCGTCCGGCTGGCCCTGGCGCACCGCCAGCCGGATCGCATCCCCTTCGACCTGGGCGGGTCCAGGGTCACCGGCATCCACGTTCGCGCCTGCACGCCGTTCCGGGCAGTCCTGGGTCTCCCGGGCGGCGAGCCGCGCATCGTCGACCTCAACCAGCAGCTCGCCGAGGTTGCCCCGGACCTGCTCGACAGGCTCGGCGTCGACGTCCGCGGCGTGGTTCCCCGGGGCGCGTCCACGTATGCGCGTGAGATGCACGAGGACGCCGACTTCCGCTGGTTCATGGACGAGTGGGGCGTCGGGCGGCGGATGCCGCGCGACGGCGGCTTCTACTACGACTCGTTCGGGCCACCGCTCGCCGGCGAGGTCGACGCTGCGACGATCGGCGCGTTCCCGTGGCCGGACGCCGCCGACCCGGCCCGCTACGCCGGCATGGCCGACGAAGCGCGTGGCTATGCGATCGACGAGGGGCGGGCGGTCCACGTCGCCTCGATCTGCGGCGGCCTGACGGAGGGCCTGTTCAAGCTCCGGGGGTTCGAGGACGGCTACATCGACCTGGCGGCGAACCCCTCCCGGGCGCGCCGCGTCATGGAACGGATCCTCGAGGTGAAGCTCGCCTACTGGGAGCGAATCCTGCCGCAGGTCGACGGCGTCGTCGACGTCGTGGGCGAGAACGACGACCTCGGCGGGCAGGACCGGCCGCTCTTCTCGCCGGCCACGTACCGGTCGCTGGTGAAGCCGCTCCACCGCCAGCTGTTCGACTTCCTCCACGCGCGCACCGACGCGAAGGTCTTCTTCCACACCTGCGGGTCGGTGCGCGAGCTCATCCCCGACCTGATCGAGATCGGGGTGGACGCGCTCAACCCCGTCCAGGTCTCCGCGGCCGGCATGGACAGCGCCGAGCTGAAGCGCGAGTTCGGGCGTGACCTGACCTTCTGGGGCGGCGGCGTCGACACGCAGCGGGTGCTCGGCGCGGGCACGCCGGGCGAGGTGCGGGCCGAGGTCCGGCGGAGGATCGGCGATCTCGCCGCGGGCGGCGGGTTCGTCTTCGCCGCCGTGCACAACGTCCAGCCGAACGTGCCGCCGGAGAACCTGGTCGCGATGTGGTCGGCGCTGCGGGAGGCGAACGCATGACGGTCGAGGTCATCCGGGGACGGCTGGTGCTCGACGGGGCCGTGATCCCCGGTCGCGTGCGTGTCGACGACGGGTGGATCACGGCGGTCGAGCCGGATCCTGCGGAGGCGGACGGCCCGTACGTCGCGCCCGGGTACATCGACGTGCACGTCCACGGCTGGGGCGGACACGATGCCACCGGCGACGCGGACGCGCTGTCGGGCATGGCCCGGGCCCTGCTCCGCCAGGGCGTGACGTCGTTCCTGCCGACCGCGCCGACCCTGCCGGCGAGCGAGATCCCGGCGTTCGCGGACCGCGTCCGCCGCTGGATGCCGGCGGCGCCTGCCGACGGCGCCGAGCCGCTCGGGTTCAACCTCGAAGGCCCGTTCCTGGCGCCGTCGCGCAAGGGCGCTCACGACCCGGCGCTGCTCCGAACCCCGGATGTCTTCGACCGCGCGACCCTCGACCAGGCCCTGCCCGGCCTGCGCGTGATGACGATCGCGCCGGAGCTGCCCGGGGCACTGGACCTCATCCGGCTTCTCGCGGCTCGCGGGATCGCAGCGTCGATCGGCCATTCCGCCGCGACCCTGGAGGAGGCACGGGCCGGCTACCTCGCCGGCGGCCGCACCACCACGCACCTGTTCAACGCCATGACCGGGGTGGACCACCGGGCGCCCGGTCTGGCCGTCGCGGCCCTGACTGACGACGCGGCCTACGTGGAGCTCATCGCCGATGGCAACCACGTCCACCCCGCGCTGTGGCCGATCATCACGAGGACCAAGCCGTCGGATCGGCTCGTGCTGGTCAGCGACGCGCTGTCCCTCGCCGGGATGGGCGACGGCAGGACCACGGTCGGCGGCCTGGAGGTGGAGGTGCGCGACGGGCGGGCCACGCTCGCCGGCACGAGCACGCTCGCCGGGTCGGTCATCGCCCTGGATACGGCGGTCCGGAACCTCGTCCGTTCGGGGGTGTCGCTGCAGGCGGCCGTTGCGGCGGCGTCGGCCAACCCGGCGGCACTGCTCGGCGAGCGGGATCGCGGCGGCATCGCGGTGGGCCGGCGGGCGCACCTTGTCGAGCTGGATGGCGACTTCCGGGTCGTGCGCGCGATGCGTGGCGCCGGCTGGGTCCAGGCGGCAAGCCGGAGGTAGGGGCGGGGACGGCGGTGACAGCGAGGGCGGCGTGGCGGGACCGCGGCCGCCCGACGGCCCAGGGCCACGCGACGCCGGCGGTCCCGGGCCACGCGACGCCGGCCGTCCCGGCGGACGAGGCGCGTTGGACGGGCTGGCCGGGAAGATTGGCTCTGGCCACCACCCCGACCACGCATCGACCATCAACGCGCGGCGACTACCGCGGTCCCACGGGCGTGAAGCCGTTGTCGGCTCGCTCGCCACGCACGGAGGCACCCGATGCCGCTCGTTCTCGATGGGCTCCGCAAGAGCTTCGACCAGGTCCAGGCTCTTGACGGCGTCACGTTCACGGTCGAGCCGGGCCAGGTGTTCGGCTTCCTCGGCCCGAACGCCGCCGGGAAGACCACGACGATGCGGATCGTGCTGGGCATCCTGCACGCCGACCAGGGCACGGTCACGTGGGACGGCCGCGCGTCGGCAAAGGTACCCAAGCGGGTCTGGGGGTACCTGCCGGAGGATCGCGGGCTGTATCCACGGATGAAGGTCCTCGACCAGCTGGTGTTCTTCGGCGTGCTCCACGGGCTCCGTCGGCCGGACGCCGCGGCGCGGGCCCGGCACTGGCTGGCGCGTTTCCGCATCTCCGAGCACGCAGATCGGCGGGCCGAGCAGCTGAGCAAGGGCAACCAGCAGAAGGTCCAGTTCATCGCCGGCATCCTCCACGACCCCGACGTCCTGCTGATGGACGAGCCGTTCTCCGGACTGGACCCGGTCAACGCCGCCATGCTCAAGGACGCGTTCCTCGAGCTGCGGGCGGGCGGCAAGGCGATCGTGTTCAGCACGCACCAGATGGAGCAGGTCGAGGAGCTCTGTGACGCGATCGCGATCATCGACCACGGCCGGATGGTGGTGAGCGGCCCGACGACCGACGTGCGGCGGCAGGCGGGACGGCGCGTCGTGAGGCTCGGCGTCGCCGGTGACCCCGATCTCGCCTGGCTCGACACGATGCCCGGAGTCCGCGTCACCCGGTCGGGCCTCGACTACCACCAGTTCGAGGTGGCCGACGGGGGCGATCCGGAAGCGATCCTGCGCGCCGCGTTGGAACGCGGGGCGCACGTCAACCGCTTCGAGATCGCGGACCCGTCGATCGAGGACATCTTCATCGAACGGGTCGGCGCGATCGCCGCCGACGAGCGAAGGCTTGCTGCCGGTCCCGCGGAGACCGCCCGATGAACGCCGACCTGCGCACCGACGTGGCCAACATCTCGGCCGTGGCTCGCCGGGAGTTCGTCACCCGGACGGCCACCCGCGGTTTCGTCATCTCGACCCTGATCCTGGTCCTGGCGGCCGTCGCCATTGGGCTGGCGCCGGTGGTGATCGGGTTCATCGACCGCAACTCGACCGCGAAGGTGGCTGTGTACGTTGGCGCGCCGGACCTGCGCGGCGATCCCGTGGCGGCACTCGACGCGCAGCTCAACGCGTCGTCGGCCTCGGCGTCTGCCGGTGATCCCGCGGCCGACCCCGGCAAGAAGGACTACACCGTGACGCGGGCCGCCGACCTCGGGGCCGGCCGGCAGGCCGTCCTGGACGGCGCCACGAATGCCCTGGTGGACATCGAGCGCGACGCCGCCGGGCAGGCCGTCTTCACCGTTTATGTGAAGGATCCCGGGACGAGTCGCACCGCGGCGCTCATCCGACAGGCCGCGGCCTCGATCGCGATCGCCGACCGGTTGGGCCAGGCGGGCCTGTCGCCCTCCCAGCAGTCGCAGCTGTTCGTGCCGCCACCGGTGACGGTTCTCTCGCCCGATCCGGCGAAGGCGGCGTCGAGCGCCAAGACCGCGACCGACGAGATCAGCGGCTTCGCCGTCACCTTCGGGCTGGTCATGTTCCTCTTCCTGGCGGTGATCGTCTACGGCACCTGGGTCGCGATGAGCGTCGTCGAGGAGAAGACGAACCGGGTCATGGAGATCATCCTGTCGACCGCGTCACCGTTCCAGCTGCTCTCCGGCAAGGTCCTGGGGGTCGGGGGAGCAGCGCTCCTGCAGTACGTCGTGGTCCTGGGGGCGGCCCTCGTCGCCCTGCTCGTCCAGGGCCAGGTCGCGTCGCTGGTGCTCGGCGACGCCGGCGGCATCAGCCTGCCGAAGGGGCTCACGCCGGACATCCTGCTGGTCTTCTCGGTCTACTTCGTGCTTGGCTTCGCCCTGTACGCGGTGCTGTTCGCCGCCGCCGGATCGCTGGTGAGCCGCCAGGAGGAGGTCAGCCAGGTCATCACGCCGATGACCCTGGTCTCGACCGCCGGCTACCTGATCGGCCTCTACGCATCGATCGGGATCGTCGACGCGAAGGCGACATGGGTGGTGGTGCTCTCGTGGGTCCCGTTCCTCTCGCCGTACATGATGGTGGGGCGGATGAGTGCCGGGGAGGCCGGGCCACTGGAGATCGTCGGGTCGATCGCGCTCCTCGCCGTCAGCATCGTCGGTGCCGTCTGGGTGGCCGCCCGCCTGTACAGCGCCGGCGTCCTGATGTACGGCCAGCGCCCCGGTCTCCGCCGCATGTGGACGGCGCTCCGGGAGGCGCGGTAGCACGAGGCGGTCGATCTCGGGTCGCCCGGAACCGTGGGTGTGCGAGAATCACCACGCTCGCACGTGGGGACCCGATCGATGGCGAGCGCTACCCGAAGGAGACCACGCGATGCCCCAGGAGCGCAGCGAGTCCCCCGGGATGCCCGCTCGCCGCCAGCGCTCGTTCAGGCCCCGAGCGCTGACGCTCGCCGACGGCGACAAGCTCGTCCTCGATGCGGCCGGGTCGATCGCCCGGATCGCCCCGGATGGGACCGCGAAACAGACCTGGGCCCCGGACGATCCCGACTGGGCGGGCCAGGCCATCAGGTTCGGGCTGCGCGCGAGCGTCGCCACCGCGAACCCGCACGGGCGCGAAGTCAGGCAGGAACGCCGGCCGCGCTAGGGGGGCCCCAGGACCCGCCGCACGAGGCCCGCCCGGAGCGCGCGATGGCGCGCGCCCGGCCCCGCCACGGGACGGACCTCGCGAGTGGGCCCGCTACCAGCGCTGGTGGACGAGCGGCCTGACGCGCCCCGCGTACAGCTCGGCGATCCGCTCCATCGCGGCGGGCGGCAGCGGCGCCAGGTCCGCGGCGGCCGCGTTCGCGCGCGCCTGGTCCGGCGTCTTTGCCCCCGGAATCGCCGCGGTCACCGCGTCGGACATGAGGACCCAGCGCAGCGCCATCTGGGCCATGGTCGCCCCGGCCGGCACCAGCGAACGAAGCTCGTCGACGAGACCGAGGCCGGTCACGTAGTCCACGCCGGCGAACGTTTCGCCGACGTCGAACAATTCGCCGTGCCGGTTGAACTGGCGGTGGTCCGACGGATCGAAGACGGTCTCCCTGGAGAGCTTGCCGGTGAGGAGGCCCGATGCGAGCGGGACCCTGGCCAGCACGCCGACGTCCCGCCGGGCGGCCTCGGCCAGGAAACGCTCCGCCGGTCGCTGGCGGACGATGTTGTAGATGATCTGGACCGAGGCGACGCCGGGGAACTCGATCGCCTTGAGCCCCTCTTCGACGCGCTCCACGCTCACGCCGTAGCTGGCGATCGCGCCCTCCGCCACGAGATCGTCGAGCGCGGCGAAGACCTCCGGGCGGTAGTAGACCGCGGTCGGAAGCGTGTGCAGCTGCACGAGGTCCAGGCGATCGACGCCGAGGTTCCGGCGGCTGCGATCGGCCCACGCGCGAAACGCCTCCGGCGTGTAATTGGCGGGATCGAGCGCCACGCGGCGGCCCATCTTGGTGGCGACGAAGAGCGACTCGCCCGGCCGCTCCTTCAGGAAGCGCCCCAACAGCTGCTCGCTCCGCCCGTCGCCGTAGACGTCGGCGGTGTCGAAGAGGGTCACGCCGGCGTCGGCCGCCGCGTGGAGCGCGCGGAGGCTGTCGGCATCGTCGACCGTCCCCCAGTCGCCGCCGATCGCCCACGCGCCGAAGCCGATGGCGCTGACGGTGCGGCCCGTCTTCCCGAGCTTGCGGTACTCCACGCTTCGCCTCCTGGGCATCAGGCGCGGGCAACGCGGGCTCCCCCTCGATGCGCGTCGCGGCGCCAGGTTCTTCCCGGCGGGAGTATGGCGCCGGGGACGCGGCGGCAACAAGCCGCTCCCAGCGGCGGCGCCGAGGTCGACGCCGCGCCGCGCCGTGGTTTTTCGAGCGCGTGCCGGAGGGGCAGTCAGTCGGCCGGGGCCTATCTCGAGGCGGCGAGCTCGCGCTCGATGAGGGCCAGGAGCGGAGCGCGCTCCACCTCGATCTCCTCGCCCAGGCGGGCGGCCAGGATGGGGAGCCGCCACAGCACCAGCTGTCGGTCGTCGAGCGCCCGGAGGCGGCGGTACTCCCCGAGGTAGCCCGCCGCGAACCACCGGCGCAGCTGGCCGATGGCCAGGCGCTGGACGGCGGGCAGCTCGACGGGGATCGCGCTGGAACGCAGGAGGAACATTGTCCGGGCGACGTCGGCGGCGGGCGGGCCCATCCCCGCGGTCAGCCAGTCGATGATCACCGGCCCCGTCGGTGTCATGAGGACGTTGCCCGGGTGCATGTCGCCGTGGCAGATCGCGCTCCCGTCCGGCAGCGCTGCCAGCTGCTCGAGGCTCGCCGCCCGCGCGTCGGGCGGGAGGTGCGCCCCGGCCCGCTCGATCATCCGCCGGTAGTACGCCTTGTGGTCGGGTAGCCCGGCGCCGTCGGATCCGTGCATCGAGGCATGGAGCGCGCCGAATTCCCGGCCGAGGCGGGCCACCTGCCAGGGGCGGGCGGCCAGTCGCTGGAGCATCGACGGTCCCGTGAGGCGCTGGTAGACGAGGGCGTAGCGCCCGTCGACGCGCGTGGTCCCGAAGAACCGCGGGGCCGCCGCGACAGCCCGGCCGGCGGCCGCGGCCGCGGCCGCCTCCGCCTCACCGAGCCCGTCGGCAAAGCCGGGCCGCAGGACCTTCACGACACGATCGTCCCCCCACGCATACACCTCGGCGGTCCGGCCGATGCCAAGGCGCGCGCCGATGTCCTCGCCGCCAGGTGCCGCGTCGCCAGCTGGCTCGTGCCGGTCCGTCATGGAGGCGAGCGTACGCGATCGGTCCCGGGCGCACGACCCGCGAAGCGGCCTGTGCGAGGGGTTGCCGTGGTCGGCTCGGCGCGCGGGCCGCTCGAGCGGGCAGTCGCTATCCGATGACCGTCGTCACGATCAGACCGACGGCCGCGATGGCCATGACGAGCGTGGTCGCCCATCCGAGGACGTTGAGGAGGCGGCCGTTGATCCTGTCTCCCAACGCCCGCCGATCGTTCGAGACGAGCATGACGAGGACGAGGAGGGGGGCGGCCACGATGCCGTTGAGTACCGCGCTCAGCACGAGGGCCGAGATCGGGTTGATCCCGAGGAAGTCCAGGGCCATCCCAACCAGCGTGGCCGCGATGATGACGGCGTAGAACTGGGGCGCTCGCGTGGGCGCGCGATCGAGTCCGGAACTCCAGCCGAACGCCTCGGTCACGCCGTAGGCGGCCGCACCGGTGAGGACCGGGACGGCGAGCACGCCGGAGCCGATGAGGCCGACGGCAAGCAGGAGCGCGGACGCGTCGCCGGCCAGCGGACGCAGAGCCTGGGCCGCGTCCGTGGCCGAGGCAATGTCGGTCTTGCCGGCGACGAACAGCGTGGCGCCCGTCGTGAGGATGATGAAGTACGCAACGACCTCGGAGAAGACCATCCCGGCGACGGTGTCCCAGAGGGCGTACTTGAGCTCGAACCGCGAGGCGCCCTGCCGTTGCCACAGGCGGCGCCGCCCGATGCTGATCTGCTCCTCCACGGACTGGCTTGCCTGCCAGAAGAAGAGGTACGGAGATATGGTCGTGCCGAGAAGCGCGACGAGGATGCCGATATAGGCGGGATCGATCCGGATCGTGGGAAGCAGCGTTCCGGAAAGGACCTTCAGCAGGTCAGGCCGCGCGAACAGCGCCGCTCCGACGTAGGCGACGAGCGCCAGCGCCAGCCACTTGAAGACCACCTCGATGAGTCGATAGGTCCCGAACACCTGGAGCGCGATGATCCCCAGGCTCACCGGCACGATGAAGACGATCGCCGGGATCGGCACGAGCAGGTTGATGGCCGCGGCGATCGCTCCGATGTCCGCCCCGGCGTTGAGGGTGTTGGCGACCACCAGGGCGAGAACGGCCGGATACAGGGCGCGAGGGTAGTGCTCGCGGAGGACGCCGGCCAGGCCGTGCCCGGTGACCAGGCCGATCTTGGCGCACATGTACTGGACGGCCGTCATCATCGGCAGCATCGCCAGCGTGGTCCAGAGCGTCGCGAACCCGTACGACGCGCCGGCCTGGGCGTAGGTGCCGATCCCCGACGGATCGTCGTCCGATGCCCCGGTGATCAGGCCGGGCCCAAGGACCTTCCCCAGGCGCTTCAACGGGTTTGGTTCGCCCTGCAGCTCGGCCGCCTTGGGATCGGCCGGCCGCCCGGCGTGGACTCGCGGCTCGTCGCCGGGTGACGTCCTCGGCTCGGGCACTTCGTGACCTCCTCCGCTTCGGCCTGGGCCGGGACATGCTGCCATGCCGCGCCGCCGCGCCGCGCCTGCGCATCCATTGCCGCGCGTGCTGGCGGTGATGACGATGGCGTGGCGAAGGCGGCGTGCCATGACGACCCGTCATGACGGGTCGCCGTGCCGGCCGAACACTGCTGAATGGCAATCCAGCGGGCGTCTCGTTCGCCCGCGTCCGCGGATGCCTGGCGGCACAGGGAGATGCCATCGTCATCGACCAGGTGGGTTGCGGTCCTGCTGCCCGGACGCTACTGGCGCCCGCTGCGCGAGACATCGCGCGCGATTCCGCCGCCCTTGTGAACGGACGGCCGTCCGCCGGGCCGCCGCTTCGCCTGGGGGCTCCGGCCGCGCCATGGGTCGTTCCGGCGCGATGAGCGGGAAGGTGCCCACCTCGGCGCACTCGATGGACGGCTCCCGGGCACGCGCGACGACGGCGTTCTTCGTGCTCGGCGGCGTCTTCTTCGGCCTGGCGGTGGCCGGGCAGCTGGTGGCCATCGCCGCCGCCTTCAGCTCGATCCTGTTGATCGTCTTCTTCGCCTGGCTGCTCGTCTTCGTCGTGGCTCCCGTGGTGGATGCCACCCACCGCCGGCTGCGGATCGGGCGCGGCAAGGCGATCGCGATCGTGTACCTGGCGATCCTCGCCTCGGTCGGCCTCCTGGTGTTCGCGACAGCCCAGATCGGTGCCCGCGACGCAGCCGACATCCTCGCCCGAAGCGACGAGGTCACGGCCCGGGTCCACCGCCTGCTCGTCAACGCCCAGCACTCGCTCGGGCTCAGCCTGAGCACCATCGACCTCGCGGCGACCTTCGACGCGGCCCAGAAGTCCTTCTTCTCGACGCTGGCGGCGTCGCTCAACGCCGAGCTCCAATCGATCGCCGGCACGACCGTGACGGCCCTGGGCAACCTCTTCCTGATCGTGGTCCTGTCGCTGTATGCGGTCGTCGACGTCGAGGGGATCCTCGGCGGTCTGAACCGGGTCGTCCCGAACCGCTACGCGCAGGAGCTGCGGCTCGTCGAGCAGTCGGTCGGCCGAGCCTTCGGCGGCTTCCTGCGGATGCAGGTCATCCTCGTGACCCTGCAGGTCGCGCTCACCGTCGTCGTCGGCCTCGCCTTCGGCCTGCCGTACCTCTACCTGGTGACGGTCGGCGCCGCGCTCGCGATGTTCATCCCGTTCTTCGGTCCGCCGATCGCGCTGGCGCCGCCGTTCCTCGTCGCGATCGCGTTCCGGCCCGAAGTCGCGCTGCCGGTCGTTGTCACGCTCCTGGTCGTGCAGACGATCCTGGTGAACGTCCTCCAGCCCCGGCTGATGAAGGAAGCGGCCGGGCTCCACCCGATCCTGGTCCTGGTCGCCCTGCTGATCGGCGCGCAGATCGCCGGGCTGTGGGGCGCGCTCTTCGGGATCCCCATCGTGGCGGTGGCAAACCTGCTGGTCCGCTACGTCGTCAACCGGCGGGCGGTTGACGAGGTCGAGGGGATCGAACTCGAGGATGTCGTCGCCGAGGTCCAGGCGGCCGACCCGGAGATCCCGCTCGACGAGGCCGTCGCGATCGCCGCCGACCAGGCCGAGGCCCTCGAGGAGGATCGCTCGCAGGCGCCGCCGGTCTGAGCCGGTTGCCCTCGGCTCGTCAGCCGCTGCGGGAGAGGGCGCCGAGGCGCTCCGTCAGGCGCAGGTTCTCGCGGTAATCGATGGGCACCTCGACGAGGGTCGGGCCGTCGTGCTCGAGCGCGCGCATGAGGGTGGGATAGAGGTCCGCCGCCGACGCGGGCCGGTACGCGGCCAGCCCGAACGAGCGGGCGTAGGCGACGAGGTCCGGGTTCGTGAACTCGACGCCGAACGGGCGCCCGAACTCCACGCGCTGCTTCCAGTCGATGAGCCCGTAGCCGTCGTCGCGCCAGACGACGACGGTGATGTTGGCGCCGATGCGGCGCGCCGTCTCCAGCTCCTGGGAGTTCATCAGGAACCCGCCATCGCCGCACAGTGCGACCACCCGCCGGTCGGGGTGGACGAGCTTGGCCGCGATCGCGCCCGGCAGCGCGATGCCCATCGCCGCGAACCCGTTCGAGATGATCACGGTCCTGGGCTCGTACGCGGCGTACAGGCGGGCGACCCAGATCTTGTGGGCGCCGACGTCGCTGACCACGATGTCCCTGGGCCCGAGCGCCCGGCGAAGGTCCGCGATCGCCTTCTGCGGCTTGATGGGCCAGCCGTCGTCCGCCTCGAACGCCTGCAGGTCGGCGAGGATCGCGTTGCGAAGGTCCTGGTGGACCAGCGCTTCCCGCGCCTGGTGGCGCGCCTCGGCGTCGCGTCCGCCAATTCCCTGGGGAAGGACAGCCGCCAGGAGCCGCCGCAGCGTCCCTTCGATGTCGCCGATGAGCTCGACCTCCGGGAGGTAGGAGGCGTCCACTTCGGCGGGTTGCGTGTCGATGTGGATGATCCGCTTGCGGCCGTCCGGGTTCCAGCGCGACGGGGCGTACTCGACCAGGTCATAACCCACCGCCACGACGACGTCCGCTCGATCGAAGCCGGACAGGACGTGGTCGCGGTCCTGCAGTCCGACCGCCATCAGCGAGAGGTGGCTCCGGTCGTCGATCGCGCCCTTGCCCATGAAGGTCACCGCCACCGGTACGTGGAGCCCCTTGGCCAGCGCGCGCAGCTCGGGCGCGGCGTTGCGCCGCAGGACGCCGTTGCCCGCGAGGATCAGCGGGCGACTCGAGCCGGCCAGGATCCTGGCGGCGTGGGCGATGGCTTCCTCCGTGGGCTCCGGGAAGTACGCCTTCGTCGGTTCCAGCGGATGGGCGTCGTCCCCGGCCGGCGTCGCCGCCAGGTTCTCCGGCAGCTCGACGTGCGTCGGGCCGGGCTTGGCGAGCTGGGCGACCCGAAACGCCTTGCGCATGATCTCGGGTACGGCGCCCACCTGCTCCACGCGCTGGTTCCACTTCGTCACCGGCTCCAGCATGCGGACGATGTCGACGAACTGGTGGGCTTCCTTGTGGGTCTTGTCCGAGCCCGCCTGGCCGGTGACGGCAACCATCGGGGCGTGATCCAGGAACGCGTCGGCGATGCCGGTCACGAGATTCGTCGCGCCCGGTCCCAGGGTCGCCATGGCCACGGCCGGCCGCCCGGTCAACCGGCCGTAGACGTTGGCCATGAAGGCCGCGCCCTGTTCGTGACGGGTCGTGACGTGGCGGACGGCGTCCTGCCGGCCCAGGGCCTCCAGGATGTCCATCGTCTCCTCGCCCGGGACGGAGAACACGTAGGCGCAGCCCTCGGCCGCCAGGCATTCGACCAGCAGGGACGCCGTCGTTCGAACGGGCGCGTCAGCCATCGTGCGAGTCTACTCGAGGCGACCCGGCAATCCTGGAGACTGGATCGGCAGGCGGAGCAGCGGGCCGCGGTGCAGGTTCCGGCGCGCGGTCGCCGCGATGAGCCCAGGCACCCTCACAGGCGATGCGTCCGGCCCGCGCCGCTGGGTGGCGCCTCCGACGTCAGCCCGCCTGGCCGCCAACGCCACCGAGGAACTCATCGAGCTGGGCAATCGCGCCGCGCAGCGCATCGTTGGCGTGGCCCCAGGAGCGCCAGTCCGCGCGGGCTCGGTCCGACCACCCGGTGATGAGCCCGGGAGCGGTGTCGAACGCCTTGAGGAAGGCGCGCGACTCGGCGTTGCGGGTGCTGACCACCCGGGCGGTGAGACGCCGGAACTCGACGACGTCCATTGAAACCTCCCGCGGCCGCGGACTGGACGGCCTGCCGGCATGCTGCGGCCAACGTGACACTTCCAAGCATAGGCCGTGAACGGCGTTGACCGTCCGTGACGGCCGGATGCGCTGTCCTCGCGATCTGTGACGACCACTGCGCACGATGCCTTCAGCGCCGGGTCAGGCCGCGGCGCGCTCGCCGCCGCCGAAGAGGCGCAGCCGCCGGGCGCACCACAGCCCCATGGCGACCGGAATCCAGACATTGAGGATCCGATAGGCCACGGTCACCAGGATGGCCGCCGTCGGCGTCATCCCGAGCTGGACGAAGACGAGCGCCATCGCCCCCTCGACCGCCCCGATCCCGTCCGGCACGATCGCGATGATGAAGAAGACGATGCTCATCCCGAACCCGGCGGCGAGCGCCGCGAGGTCCAGGGGCTGCCCGAACGCCAGGAACAGCGCTCCCAGGCCCGCGATGTTGGCGAGGTGGAGGAGCAGGCCGTAGCCCGACGCAACCGCGAGGTCTCGCCGGTGGCCGGGGATCGCGGTGACCGCGGCCGCGAGCTGGGCGGTGGTCCGGCCGGCCCAGGCGTCGCCGAGCGGGGCGGGTCGCCCGAGCACGTTCGCCGCTCGGTTGACCACCGTGCGACAGGCGGCGAGGAGGGCGTCGAGCAGCCGCGGAGCGCGGGCGGCCAGCACGAGGACGGCCAGGACTCCGGCGATGAAGGCGATGAACAGTCCAGTGCCGACGAGGGCAAACTCGACGAGCCGCTCCCGCGCGACCAGGGCGACGGTGCCGGCGAGGACGAACGGCAGCGCGGTCAGCAGGTCCACGGCGAGCACGACGACCACCCCCACCGCCGTCCGCGGACCGGACTCGCCTCGCGTCGTCGCGTCGTCGATGAAGACGGCGGCGGCGGGGGCCGCGGTGAACGGGACGGCGGTCTTCGCGAAGATCGAGGCGAACATGACCGGGACCAGGTGCAGCGCCCGGCTGGCCACGCCGACGGAGCTGAATCCGGCCTGGTACAGGCCCCCGTAGAGGAGGAAGAAGGCGGCGTGGAGGACGACGGCGACCGTCGCCCAGGCCCAGTCCGCCTGCCCCAGCTCCGCGCCGACAGCCTCCACCGACGTGAACTGGCCCGCCACGATCGCGATGAGGACGATCGTGAGCAGGACGAACAGCCATCGCCCCCAGCCGAACCGCCGCCGCGTCCTGGCCCCGGCCATGGCGGCCGGGCCGCTAGGCGGTGCCATTGCCCGGGATGACTGGCTCGGCCGGGGCGGCCGACGGGCTGTTCCAGGAGGCGGAGACCTCGGTCCGGATCGTCGCGATCGTGCGACAGACCCCGGAGCCCGCGTACAGCACCGCGTACGCCGCCCACGCGGCCGGAGGTACCAGGGCGAGCGTCGTCGCGCAGATGACCGCCCCCGCGCCGGCCGCCGCCGCCGTCGCGCCCACGAAACGGCTCTGGCAGTGGACCCGCGCCTGCGGCGGAGCGAGGCGGTACAGGCGCTCATTGGCCGCCAGGACTCCGGCATTGCCGGCGCCGTTGAACAGCGCCGCGCCGGCCAGGAGGAAGACGGGCGCGAACGGGTTGGCCGGGATCGAGACGGCGCAGCACGCCGCTGCAACGGCCCGAAGGAGGAAGCTGGCCCGGAGCACGTGGCTCGATGAGCCGCCGAAGAGGAACAACCCCGCCGAGAGCGAACCGGCCAGCGCACCGCCCGCTCCAACGCCGGCGAGCGCCACCGCGAAGCCGGCCGACATCCCGAGGACGCTCAGGGCATACAGCGAGAGCGCCGGGAGCAGGCCCTGCCCGAAGGCGGCCACCACGCTCGCGTTCAGGAAACGGCGGAACCCGGGCGGCAGTTCGGTCCCGCCGGGCGTCTCCCGGGCAACCAGCACGCGCCCGGGTCGGGGCAGCCGGGATACTGCCAGCGGCGTCAGCACCGACGCCAGGCCGCCGACGAGGAAGAAGGCGACGTACGCCCAAAGGCCGATCGCGCGCGTCCCCGCGTCCAGGACGAAGCCGGCGGGCAGGAGCAGCGCGGTCGAGAGCGCCATCGTGAGCGCCCCCATCCGGGGCCCCACCAGGCGCCGCTCGGCGTCCGGCAGGACGACCGCCGTCCAGAGGGTGATGTTGGATGCGGACAGGACGCCGGCGGTCTGGCCGACGGCCACGGTCAGGGAGATCAGCACGATTCCCCCGAACTGGTCGAGCACGCCGGCGGCGACCGCGGCGACGACTGCGGCGAGCGCGAAACCACGCAACTCGGCGAGGGCCAGGACCAGCGTCAGCCCCCGCAGGTTGCCCTGCAACCGGCGGAGCATCTGCGGCGCGAATGCCTGCAGGACGGCGCCGCTGACCGGCGCGGCGCCGACGACGACCACCAGCGCCGCGGGCGCGCCCAGCCGCAGCAGCACGGGGACGAAGAGCGCATCCGAGGCATACGACGCCGTGAATGCCTGGCCGACGGCGATGGCCTGGAAGGGCCGGTAGTGGGATGAGGCGAACGCGCGCCAGCGCGTCGGCCGGGGCAGATGCATTGTCGACAAGGGTACGCTCACGCCAGGGCCGGCCCGGAGCCTCCCGTTCTCGCCCTGAGACGCGTCCGGACCGCCTCGGCCAGGGCGCCGTCAAGGACGCGCCGCCACCGACCGTCGCGGCCAGGGCGATCTGCCCGCTCAGTGGTCACGGCCGCCGTCGACGCTCCGGGCGCTCCCGGACAGATCGCGGTACCGTCGTGACGGAGAGGCAACGGCCGCACCGGACGGCGAACGAGGTGCCAGCGTGGAAGCGATCCCTGGTGAGCTTGCCTACCTGCTGCAGACGAACGTGCCGGCGCATGTCACCTTCACCAAGGCGGACGGCTCCCTCGTGACGCACGTGATGTGGGTCGATCATGACGGCGAGCACATCCTGACCGGCTCGCCGGTGTCGTCCTTCAAGAGCCGGGCCCTGCGGGCTCGCCCGCAGGTGGCGGTATCGGTGGTCGACCCCGCCGACCCTTGGCGTCGCCTCTCCATCACGGGACGCGTCACCGAGATCCGCGACGATGCGGGGCTCGCCTTCATCAACAGGCTCTCCCGGCGGTACGTGGGGATCCCCTATCAGCGACCGGGGCCGCGCGAGATCTTCGTGATCACGGCGGACCGGGTCCGGGCGTTCATGGGGCGACGCTGAGCGGGCGCAGCCGCTCCAGGCGGGCAGTGACCCAACCTCGGTCGGAAGGTGACATCGATGCGCTACGTGGAAGTGGACGGCCTGCGAATGTCCGTGATCGGCCTCGGCACCTGGCAGTTCGGATCACGCGAGTGGGGCTACGGCCACGCCTACGCCAGCGACGCCGCACCGGCCATCGTGCGGCGCGCGATCGAGCTCGGCGTGACGCTCATCGACACCGCCGAGGTGTATGGCTTCGGTCGCTCGGAGCACATCGTGGGCCAGGCGATCGCCGGGAACCGCGACGCCGTCGTGCTGGCCACCAAGCTGGTGCCGCTGCTCCCCATGCCCGCGGTCGTGGACTGGCAGGCGCGCAGCAGTCTGCGCCGACTGGCCGTCGACGCGATCGACCTGTACCAGGTCCATTTCCCCAATCCGTTCGTCTCGCCGCGGGCGACCGTGGCACCGCTGCGGACGCTCCTCGAGCAGGGCGTCGTGCGCCACGTCGGCGTGAGCAACCACTCGCTGGATCGCTGGCGCGCCGCGGAGCGCGGGCTCGGCCACGTCGTCCCGACGAACCAGGTCCGCTTCAGCCTGGCGGCGCCGCTGCCACGTTGGGGACTCGTTCCCTATGCGCGCGAGGAGGGGCGCGTGGTCATCGCCTACAGCCCGCTGGCGCAGGGGCTCCTGTCGGGGAACCACGCCGCGAGCGGGGCGACTCCGGCTGACGTCCGCCGTCGAAGTCTGCTGTTCCAGCCTCGCTCGCTCCGCCTGGCCGGACCGCTCCTCTCCGCGCTCCGCGAGGTGGCTGCCGGCCATGCCGCCACGCCGGCCCAGGTCGCGCTTGCCTGGCTCGTCGCCCACGGCAACGTCGTCGCCATCCCGGGCGCCCGAACGGTGGCGCAGCTCGAGGAGAACGTCGCCGCGGCGGACCTCGACCTGGCGGCGTCGGAGCTGGATCGGCTCACCGCCGAGGCGGCGCGCTTCGAGCTCGCCGTCCGGAGCTGAGGGTCGCCCTGGGCGGCTGAAGTCCCGGCGGCGTGGCATCGATCGGCCGCCCCGCGCGGGCCGTGTCCCTTCGGGCGCGACCCGAGCTACCGATCGGATGACCCGGATCGGAGGCCGTCCATCGTCAGCTGGAGCAGGCGGTCGGACAGCGCCGCGCCCTCGGTGGACCGCTCGCCCGCCTGGGCGATCGCAGCCACCAGCTGCAGCACGTCGATGAGCTCGGCATCGGGATTGATCGCCCCGGCCGCCTTGGCCCGCGCCAGCAGCGCCCCGCCGGTGGCGTAGACCTTGCCCTTCGACTCGGCGAAGACCCCGCTGCCCAGACCGCCCTCGCTGCCCAGCGCGGCAGCCAGGCCGTGCTTCTCGCCGACGTAGCCGACGTACCGCTTGAGCCAGGCGACCAGGGCCTCCCCCGGCGGCTCCGTCTCCAGGAGGCTGTCGCCCTCGGCGCAGAGCCGGTCGACGACGTCGCGGTAGGCCGCCTCGAGCAGCGCCAGGCGGTTCGGGAAGTGCCGGTAGAGCGTCCCCGGGCCAACGCCCGCGCGCTTCGCGATGTCGTCGAGGGAGGCGCTCGGACCGTGCTCGGTGAAGGCCTCGCGAGCCGCCGCCACCAGCAGCTCCATGTTGCGGCGCGCGTCGGCGCGCAGCGGCCGGTCGGCCGGCGGCAACTGCCCGGTGTCGCCCCCGCCGCGCGTCGCGGTCCGGGTGGTTCTCATCGTCCTGCTACCTGCTCTTGCCAAACGGAGACAGTCTCCGTATACTTCCCACCGTAATCGGAGTCGCTCTCCGGTTCGTAGTGTAGCAGGCGTCCCGCCGCGGTACCAGGGGGGCCGCCCGATCCGATCACGCCAAGGAGCTGCGTCCCCACATGTCGCTATTCAACCGAGCCGCCGTTCGGGCGGCTGCAACGCCAGGTCGGCTGACCGCGACGCTCGCCGTCATCGCCCTGGGCTACCTGATGATCGTCCTCGACAGCACCATCGTGAACGTCGCCCTGCCGAGCATCCAGGTCGACCTCAAGTTCAGCCCGGCGAGTCTCGCCTGGGTCTTCAACGCCTACCTCCTGACCTTCGGCGGTCTTCTTCTCCTCGCGGGCAAGGCGGGTGACGTCCTGGGCCGGCGTCGAGTGTTCCTGGCCGGCGTCGGTGTCTTCACCGCGGCCTCGTTGCTGGGGGGCCTGGCGCCATCGTCCGCCTGGTTGATCGGGATGCGTGCCATCCAGGGCGCCGGCGCCGCGATGATCGCCCCGAACACGATGGCCCTGCTCGCGGCCAACTTCGCGGAGGGTCGCGCGCGCAACCGTGCGCTCAGCGTCTACTCCATCATCGCCCTGACCGGGGGTTCGGTCGGCCTGCTGCTGGGTGGCGCCCTGACAGCCTCGGGATCCTGGCGCCTGGTGATGTTCGTCGTGGTGCCCGTCGGCATGGCGATCCTGGTCGCGGCGCCGCGGGTCATCGCGGAGACCGAGCGGCGAAGCGGTCGCTTCGACATCGCCGGGGCGGTCACGTCGACGCTCGGCATGGCCAGCCTCGTGTACGGCCTGATCCAGGCCGGTTCGGGCGGCTGGACCGCCGAGACGTGGATGGAGCTGGCCATCGGCGCCGCCCTGCTCGCCGTCTTCGTCCGGATCGAGGCCCGGGCCCAGCAGCCGATCGTCCCCCTCCGGCTCTTCGCCGAGCGCCATCGTGCCGGGTCGTACCTCAATGTGGCCCTGCTGACCGGCGGTGGATACGGCACGTTCTTCCTGCTGACCCAGTATCTCCAGGTCGTTCGAGGCTTCGGGCCGCTGGAGGCTGGGCTCGCGTTCCTGCCGCAGACGGGCTCGGCGATCGCGGCCGCCCGGTTGGCTCCGCGGCTGATCGCCCGTTTCGGGGCGCGGCCGTTGATGATCGCCGGGGCGACGCTGGTCGCGATCGGACTGACCGGGCTGAGCAGCATCTCGCCCGAGACGGCCTACTTCCCGGGTGTCGCTCTGCCGCTTGTCCTCCTCGGGGCCGGCCTCGGATCGAGCTTCCTGCCACTCAACGCGACGATCCTGGCCGGCGTCGGGCCGGGTTCGCAGGGATCGGCCTCGGGCGTCGCCCAGGCGATGCAGTGGGTCGGCGGGTCGCTGGGAATCGCGGTCCTGGCCTCGGTGTTCGGCGCCGCCACGCGCGGTGCCACCCCGGCGTTCGTCCCCACCACTGCCGTGCTCAGCCACGGTGCCGATGCCGCGTTCTCGGTCGCCGTGGCGTTCGTCCTCGCTGCGCTGCTCGTGGCGACGCTGGTCATCCGGCGTCGCGAGCCCGACGAGCCGGCGGGCGCCCCAGCCGACATCTCGCGGCAGGCGGCGTCAGCCGGGCTCGAAATGGGTTGATGGCGCGTCCGCCCGCATAGGCGGCCAGGAAGACGCGAACCGCCTCGTCCGCCACGTGGTCGAGGTCGAGGTCTCCGATCGCCGCCTCGACGTCGAGGAACATGCCGCGATCGAGCGGCTGTCCAAGGATGAGCCACGCGAACTGATGGGCGGCGAGGACCGGGTCACCGAGTCTGAGCCGCCCTTCGTCGCGCAGCTCCCGGAAGAGGTCCGCCAGCGCGCCGCAGACGCGGCCGGGCACCGTCTCGAAGTAGGTCCGTGCCAGGTCCGGGAACCGGCCCGCCTCACCGATGACCAGGCGCCGCAGCCTGAGCACCTCCGGCCGGATGACGAAGCGCACGTATCCACGCGCCAGCCCACGTTCCGTGGCAGCATCGCCTCCATGGGTGGCGTCTACATGCTCCCCGTCACCGCGGAGACGCGCGCCGGCGCGAACGTCGCCGCGGGCGACGAGGTCGACCTCGACATCGAGCTCGACACGCAGCCGCGAGAGGTCGTCATTCCCGCCGACTTCGCCTCGGCCCTGGCGGCCGATCCCGATGCCAGCCGATCCTTCGAGAGCCTCTCCTACAGCGGCAAGCGGCGCCTGGTCATCCCGATCGAGGCCGCGAAGGCCGGCGACACGCGACGGCGACGAATTGAGCGCACCGTGGCGGCCCTCCACGGCGGAACCCCCTGATCCGGCCTGCCCGCCGGCCCGGAGCGGCGGGGTCCGACATCCTCCGCCAACCAGGTGCCCACCAGGATCGGTGGGCACCTTCATGTCGCCTGACCATCAGCGCGGCAGCGGCGTCAGGTAATAGCGCGTGATCACGCCGGGCAGCCAGTCGGGCTCCGCGAACGGCAGCTGGTACCGCTGTCCGAGCGTTGCCACGGCTCCCGGCTCCGGCGCGCCTGCCGCAGTCATTTCGCAGAGCTCCCGGAAGAACCCCTCGAACCCGGCGGGCGAGATGACCTCGATCATCCGGGCCGGCGACGAGCCCGCATTCCACATCGCGTGGACTTCGCCGCGCGGCTTGATGATGTAGCCGCCGGGACCGAGGACGACTTCCCGATCGTTCGACCGGAACCCGATCTCGCCTTCGAGCACGATCGAGTACTCATCCTCGAGGGTGTGGACGTGCGGAGGGACGAGCGCGCCGACGGCGAACGGGTGCTCGACGATCGAGAGCGCGCCGGCCGCGTCCTCGCCATCGACCTTGAAGACCACGCCAACGCCGGGCGCGAGTCCGCCGACCCGGCCCTCCCCCGGCTGGACGACCTTGAGCCGCGCCGCCGGCACGATGGACCCGCGTACAGTCATGGCCGATGCTCCTCCATAACGAGTGAACAGGGGTGTACCATGAACCATGCGGAGGTCCATGTCAATATCCAGTGATCACTGACGTTCAATGAAATCCCGCCCGTACCGGATGCGGCGGCGCGCGGAGCAGGTCGACGAGACCCGCCTGCGCATCACCGAGGCTGCCGTTCGCCTCCACACGAGCATCGGTCCAGCCAGCACCTCGATCGCGTCCGTTGCCGATGAGGCGGGCGTCACCCGGCTGACCGTGTATCGCCATTTTGCGGACCTGGAATCCCTGTTCGCGGCCTGCACGGCCCACTGGAGGGCCCGCAACCCACCGCCGAACGCAGCCGCCTGGCTCTCGATCCCCGACGTCCAGGCTCGGGCGCGGCGAGCGTTCGGGGAGCTCTACGGCTGGTACGCGGAACATGCCGACGAGCTGTATCCGGTCTATCGGGACACGGCGGCGATGCCGGCAACGGCGCAGAGGGAGCGGGAGGCCACGAACCACATGCTTGCCGATGCCATCCTGGGCCGCGGGCCTGGGCAAAGCGCCGGGGTCGCGGGCGGTCGGCACGTAGTCGACGGTGTTGCCCGCCACCTGGTCCATTTCTGGACATGGCGCTCGCTCGTCGTCGAGCAGGGCTTGAGCAACCGTGAAGCGGTCGACGTTGCCGTGAGCCTCCTCATGGTGCTGGGGATCGACGACGCTCGCGACGAGGACGCTGCGGGCGGCTGATCGGGACGCCGCCGAGGCGACCGCGCTCCCTCGTCGCGCGCCCCCATCGACCGGGACCTCGAGTGTGTCCCGCTCGACCGGCATCCGGCGCGACGGCGCGCGGTGACCCCGCCTGGGCGCCCTCAGACTGCGATGCCTCCCGCCCGGCAGCGACCCGAACAACCCGCCCTGCCCGCGGCTATCCTTGGCCGGAACCCGTTGGCCGTCCGGTACCGTCCCGTCACCGGAGCACGTCAGCACCCCGCCAGCCCCGACGCCGGCCCGGCGCCGCCGGCTCGTGATCTCCGGAGACTTGGATGACCGACTCCAGCCCCATCGACAGCGTGGTCCTGGTCAAGCAGGTGCCCGACACGCACAACATCACGGGCGACGCGATGACCCGGGACGGCACGATGAACCGCGGCGCGCTGCCGGCCATCTTCAACCCCGAGGACCTGAATGCCCTCGAGATGGCCGTCCAGATCAAGGAGCGGTACGGCGGGACGGTCACCGTGCTCACGATGGGCCCGCCCAAGGCGGCCAACATCCTGCGCGAGTCACTCTGGCGGGGGGCCGACCGGGCGGTCCTGCTCACCGATCGCCGGTTCGCCGGATCCGACACCCTGGCCACCTCCGTCGTCCTCCAGAAGGCGATCGAGAAGGTCGGCCGCTACGACCTGGTCCTGGCCGGGCGCCAGGCCATCGACGGCGACACCGCCCAGGTGGGCCCGCAGACGGCAGAGAAGCTGGGCATCCCCCAGATCACCTACGCGGAGTCCGTCCTGGAGATCGCGGACGGCCGGATCACCGCCCAGCGCGCGCTGGACTCCGGCTCCGAGATCGTGCGCTGCCAGCTGCCGTGCCTGCTGACGGTCGTCGGCTCGGCCAACACGCCTCGCCCGCCTTCGGCTCGCCGGCAGATCGCCACCAAGCTGGCCGCCACCTCGGGGGAGCACGCGGCGCATTCGCAGGCGGTGGCCGGAGTTCGAGGCCGACGGATCGCTGGAGGCGTACCTCGGCGCCCATGACCTGGACATCCCCATCTGGACGGCGGACGACATCGGCGCCACGGACGCACCGATCGGCCTGGCCGGCTCTCCCACCCAGGTCCACCGCGTCAACTTCGTGGTCCTGGAGAGCACCGAGAGCAAGACGATCGAGCCCACGCCCGAGGCCATCGCCGCCATGGTGGCGGAGCTGGTCCACGAGTACATCGTCGGGTAGGCGGCCATGACCGAGCAGAAGAGCATCTGGGTCTTCATCGAGCACACGGACGGCCGGATTGCCGACGTCAGCCTGGAGCTCACCGGCAAGGCCAGGGACCTCGCCGACCAGCTGGGCTACGAGGTGGTCGGCCTGCTCTGTGGGCGCGGCGTCGAGGATCTGGCCTGGGACGTCATCCGCCACGGCGCGGACCGCGTGCTGCTGGCGGACCATCCAGAGCTGGCCGAGTACCGGACCCTGCCCTATGCACGCGTGGCGATCAGGGAGGCGCGCGCGCGCCGACCGGAGATCTTCCTGATCGGCGGAACGCCCAACGGCCGGGACTTCGCGCCGCGCGTCGCAAGCGCCCTGCGCTGCGGCCTGACGGCCGACTGCACGGACCTGCAGATCGGCGACTACTACGTCAAGCGCGAGGACAGGACCTACAAGGACCTGCTGTACCAGATTCGGCCGGCCTTCGGCGGGAACCTGGTCGCGACGATCGTCAATCCGAGCACTCGCCCGCAGATGGCCACCGTCCGCGAGGGCGTGATGCGGATGCCGGCCGCCGATGCCCGCCGGGCGGGGGTCGTGGAGCCGGTGACGCCCGAATTCGAGCCGGGCGACTTCGCGCTCGAGGTCCTCAGCCGCCAGGTCCGCCACTCCACCGTCAAGCTCAAGGACGCGCCCGTGATCGTGTCCGGTGGCGCGGGCATCTCCGACACCGAGGAGTTCGCCCTGCTGCGAGAGCTGGCCAACCTGCTCGGCGGAGAGGTCGGCGCCTCGCGCGCGGCCGTGGACGCGGGGATGATCGGCCGCGACTTCCAGGTGGGCCAGACCGGCACCACCGTCCGGCCGCGCCTCTACATCGCCGCCGGCATCTCCGGCGCCATCCAGCACCGGGCCGGCATGGACCAGTCGTCCAAGATCATCGCCATCAACACCGACCCGGACGCGCCGATGTTCCAGATCGCGCACTACCGGATCGTCGGCGACGCCGCCGAGGTCCTGCCCATGATCATCAAGGCCGTGCGCGAACGCTCCATGGACCAGCGAGAAGCCGAATGAGCGAGAACTTCTTCCTCGACAACCCCGACCTGCAGTTCCGCCTCGAGCATCTCGACCTGCGCGAGGTCGTGGACCTCAAGGAGCACGGCTACGCCGAGACGGACATCTTCCCCACCGCTCCGCGCAACTACGCCGACGCCAGGGACAACTACCGGATCGTGCTCGACGTGCTGGGCGAGGTGTGCGGCGAGCGCGTCGCGCCGCGGGCAGCCGAGGCCGACGAGGAGGGCGCCCACTACGAGAACGGCGACGTCACCTACGCTGCGGCCACCCGCGACGCCATCGACGCCCTGCGCCAGGCCGAGCTGTTCGGGGCCATGCTGTCACGCGAGTACGGCGGCCTGAACCTTCCCGAGTCCGTCTACCAGATGATGGTCGAGATCGTGGCCCGGGCGGAGAGCGGCCTCATGACCGTGTACGGCCTGCAGGAGATCGCCTCGCTGCTCGAGGAGATCGGCGATCCCGAGACCAAGGCCCGGGTCCTGCCACGCTTCTCGCGCGGCGAGGTCTCCGGGGCGATGGTCCTGACCGAAGCGGACGCGGGCTCGGACCTGGGCGCCGTGGCGACGCGGGCGACCCTGGACGAGGCCACCGGCACGTGGCACCTCAACGGCGTCAAGCGCTTCATCACGAACGGGCTGGCTGACGTCTCGCTGGTGCTGGCCCGGAGCGAGCATGGCTCCACCGACGCCCGGGGCCTCTCCATGTTCCTGGTGGAGCGCGACGCCTCGGTCAGGATCCGGCGCATCGAGAACAAGATGGGGATCCACGCCTCGCCGACCTGCGAGATCCAGTACAACAACACCCCTGCCATCCTGCTCGGCAAGCGCCGGTTCGGGCTCATGCGCTACGCCATGAACCTGATGAACGGCGCGCGCCTGGCGGTGGCCGCCCAGGCCCTCGGCATCGCGGAGGCCGCCTACCGGGAGGCCGACCAGTACTCTCGCGAGCGCATCCAGTTCGGCAAGGCCATCCGAACGCTCCCGGCCGTGGGCCGGCTGCTGCTCGGGATGAAGGTGGACCTGGAAGCCACGCGCGCCCTTCTGGCCGAGACGGGTCGCTGGGTCGATCTCTGGAAGGTCTACGAGCGGGTCCTCGGCGAGAGCGGTTCGGACGCCGACCCGGCGGTACGCGCTCGCCACAAGCAGGCCCAGGCCCTGGCCGAGACGCTCACCCCGATGGTGAAGTACTGCGCGACGGAGATGGGCAACCGCGTCTGCTACCAGGCCATGCAGGTCCACGGCGGCGTGGGCTACATGCGCGAATTCAACATCGAACGCCTCTTCCGGGACGTCCGCATCACCAACATCTACGAGGGCACGAGCCAGCTGCAGGTGGTCGCGGCCATCGGCAAGCTGCTGAACCACTCGCTCGACCCACTGCTTGCCGACTGGCAGGCTGCCGACTACCCGGCCGACATGGCCACGGAGAAGGCGATCCTGGACGAGCTGACCGGCCTCTTCGGCCGGGCCGTGGACGGGCTCAAGGCGCAGGCCGAGCGCGACCGCGTGGACTACTACGCCGTCGACCTGGTCGAGATGGCGATCGGCGTCACGGGCGGCTGGCTGCTGCTGCGCGACACCACGGTCGCGGAGCACAAGAAGCCGGTCGCCCGGTCCTTCGTCGCGTCACTGGCGCCGAGGATCCGGGCGGCGGCCGACGTTGTCATGGCGGCCGACCCGGTCCCGCTCGAGGCCATCCCGCTCCTGCTCCAATAGCGGCGGGCGTCGCGGGCGCGCACGCGGGGCTGGGGGCTCCCGCGGGCAGATCCGCGGCGCAGGGCGGTCAGTCAGGTCAGTCGAGCCGTTCGACCATGAGCTGCCACGGCTCGATGATCGCCGTCGCCATCTCTCCGCGGCTCACCGAATCCATCATCTCGGCGGCGGCTGCGGCCTCGACGGCGAACATGGCCGGGCGATTGCCGACGCATCCCCAGACCAGCCATTCGCCGTCGCCCTTCGTCGCCACATCCTCGACCGATGCGACGAGTGAGGTCGAGGGAAGTCCCGGGAGGACGCGGGGATGCCGCCGATGCGATACCGCGGCTTGCTGGCGCGTCCGGGTGGTGCGGGCGTCGGCGCACGGGATCCCGCAGGGATCGAACCCGTCGGGCATCTCGAGCGCGGACGGATGGGTCAGCCTGTGGCCGCGCTGCATCTCGATCACTCCCGGGACGCGTGGTTGACGCGTGGTGGCCGCCTGGTCCCCTCCGCCTCGCCCGAGGATCCACGGTCACCGCGCGCGGCGTCCAGTGGCCTTCGTCACGAACTGCTCGCCGTTCCGGCACCGCCCGTGCTCGGGAGCCACCACCCGTCGACTCGGGACCCGTCAGCAGGTACCGTCCGGGCGGCATGCCGAAGCCGGCAATGGCGTCGGAGACCAGGACGAATTCGTCGGGCGCCGTGACCCGGACCGGCATTCCACCGGCGACCCCTGTCGATTCGCGCGGAGGCAGTTCGTATCGATGGTGAGAGCCGGGCAAAGGTGCCGGCCGCATCGAGGAGATCGAGATGGAACCGCGCAGCACGAGGATCCCGATCACGCACGTGGCGACGGTAGGCATCCCGGGCGCCGGACCACCGCCTGCCGCACGATGGCAGTGACCGTGCGGACCGCCGCCAAGAGACAGAGACTGGAGTTCGAACCGATGAAGCAGTACCTGCTCAGCGTGGTCACGCCCAGCGGAGGGACGCAGCCGCCGCCCGAAGTGCTCGGGCCGATCATGGAGCGCGTCGCAGCCATCGACCAGGAGCTCAAGGAGGCGGGCGCGTGGGTCTTCTCCGGGGGCCTCAACGCACCCAGCACCGCGACCGTGCTCCGGTTGCAGGGCGACGACGTGTTGATGACCGACGGCCCCTTCGCCGAGGGCAAGGAGTACCTGGGCGGCTTCTCCATCATCCGGGCAGCTGATCTCGATGCCGCCCTCGAATGGGGAAGGAAGCTCACGCGGGCGATCGGCCTGCCGATCGAGGTCCGCCCGTTCGTCGACGAAGCCGACGCCTGAGGCTCCAGCGTGCCCGCTCCTCCAGTCGACATCGACCGTGTGTTCCGCGAGGAGTACGGTCGCGCGGTGGCCGTCCTGGTCCGCGGCTTCGGTGACATCGACGTCGCCGAGGAGGCGGTCCAGGACGCGTTCACCGAGGCGGTGCGGCGCTGGCCGGCCGCCGGCACGCCGCCGAGCCCGGCCGGCTGGATCATCACGACCGCCCGCAACCGGGCGATCGACCGCCTGCGCCGCGAGGCGTCCCGTGCGGATCGCCAGGCCCAGGCGGCCCTGCTCCACGAGCGTGACGTACGAACGGCCGAGGCGTCCCTGTCGGAGGGTCCCGTGCGGGACGATCGCCTGCGCCTGATCTTCACCTGCTGTCACCCGGCGCTCGCCATGACTGCGCAGGTCGCGCTGACGCTCCGGCTCCTGGGCGGCCTCACCACCACGGAGATCGCGCGCGCCTTCCTCGTGCCCGAGGCAACGATGGCCCAGCGCATCGTCCGTGCCAAGGGCAAGATCCGGGATGCTCGCATCCCGTACCGCGTCCCGGACGACGCCGACCTGCCCGTTCGCCTGAAGCCGGTCCTCGCCGTCGTCTACCTGGTCTTCAACGAGGGCTACGCGGCGAGCTCCGGCGACCACCTGGTGCGCGACGACCTGTGCGCGGAGGCGATCCGCCTGGGCCGGCTGCTCGCCGAGCTGATGCCGGACGAACCGGAGGTCATGGGCCTGCTGGCGCTCATGCTGCTCACCGACTCGCGTCGCGCCGCCCGCACCACCGGCGACGGGCGCCTGGTGCCCCTCGACGAGCAGGACCGACGGCGCTGGGATCGCGACCGGATCGCGGAGGGCCAGGCCATGGTGAGGCGGTGCCTCCGGATCGACCGGCCCGGCCCGTATCAGCTCCAGGCGGCGATCGCGGCGGTGCACAGCGAGGCGCGGACGGCAGCCGACACCGACTGGCGCCAGGTCCTTCTTCTCTACGACCAGCTGCTGGCGCTGGCACCCGGTCCCGTGGTGGCCATCAACCGCGCGGTGGCGGTGGCCGAGGTCGACGGGCCGGACGCGGCGCTCGCTTTGGTCGACGCGCTGGACCTCCCCAGCTACGAGGTGCTCCACGCGGTGCGCGCCGACCTCCTTCGCCGGCTCGGGAGGTCGGACGAGGCCCTGCGGGCGTATGGTCGTGCGATCGAGCTGTCCGGGAACCCCGCCGAGCGCGCGTTCCTGGAGCGCCGGCGGGATGCGCTGGCCTCGCGAACAGGGCCTGGGCGCGCCGCGGATTGAACCGCGACCCAGGCCGGTCAGCCTAGGTCGGCGTCTGGCCGGGGGCGTCTCCGGGCGAGGTCTCTGCGATCCGTTCGGCCGCCACCCACACGTCGACCGGCGCTGGTCTGCCGAAGCGGTAGCCCTGCCCGAATTCCACGCCGAAGCCCGCCAGCGTTCGCGCCTCCGCCTCCGTCTCGATCCCCTCCGCAACGAGTCGACAGCCGGCGGTGCGCGAGAAGTGGCGCATCGCCACGACCAGCGCCTGGCGTCCGAGGTTGGCGTTGACCCGTCGCACGAGGCTGATGTCCAGCTTCACGAAGTCGGGCCGGAGCTCGATGATGTGGCCGAAATTGGCGACCCCCGCCCCTGCGTCATCGACCGCGACACGGACGTCCCCGCCGAGGCTGCGGATCGCGTCGCGCACCGCTCCGTAGTCCTGGATCACCTCATGCTCCGTGATCTCGAGCACGACAGGCCGCCCGGCCCCCCGGAGCACGGCCCGGAGACGTTCTGGATCGGCCAGCAGACGAGGCGAGACGTTCACGTCGAGCCAGTGGCCGGCCGGCAAGCGCCGGCCATCGGCGAGCGCCGCCTCGATGGTGGCGAACTCGAGATCGGCCCCAAGCCCCACCGACCACGCGTCGGCGAAGCAGCGGTCGGGCCGCTGCCCCGTATCGAAGCGCGTCAGGGCCTCGTAGCCGACGGCCGCGCCCGACTCCAGGTCCACGATCGGCTGGAACACGGGCCGGAACGCCCGATCGGCGAGCAGCGTCTCGAGATCGGCTCTCAGCTCGGCCTTCCCCCGCATCTGGTGCATCCGTTCGGCGAGCAAGGCGCTCGAGGCGGTGCTGAACGAGACGATGGCTGGCATCTCCTCGACCATCGTCCGCGCGAAGCGCTGGTCGAACGTCCCGATGACCAGCGCGCCGACGAGCTCCTCGCCGTGCACGATCGGGCCGAAGGCCAGGGCCTTGAGGCCGGCAGCGGTGCCCCTCGCCATCCATCCGCCCTGATCCACGACGGCCGTCGCGTACCCCGCCCAGGGACCGTTCGCCACCTGCTCCCGCACGAGCGCGGCGCGGTACGGAGGCAGGTGATCGCCCGCCTTGACGGGGAAATCGGGCGGCGCGCTGTGCCCGATGATCAGCACGTCGGTTGCCCCAAGGAAGACGTCGATCGAGGCCAGGTCGACGAACGAGAGCTGCACGAGGTGGTCGCAGATCGCCTGGGCGGCCTGTTCGAGGCTGGCGTCCTGGGGGATGGTTTCGAGGCTCTCCGCGAGAGCGACGCGAATGTCCGCCTCGAGCGCTACCGCAGCCTCTGCCTTGCGCAGGTCCGTGACGTCGCGGGCAACCACGATGAAGCTCGTCACGGTCGCGCTCGCGTCCCGGACCGGCGTCATGCTGACCTGGAGGTGGCGAATCGTACCGTCGGCGGCCGTCCGGTCGACCTCCTGCAGCGACGGTGCCGGGGCCAGCGCGGCCCGCTCCAGGTCGGCGAGGTTCACCGGACCCGCCAGTTCGCCAGCCACCTGTGCCGCCGGGCGGCCGATGACGGCATCCGGCTCGAGCCCGACCGCGGCCAGGAAGGCGGGGTTCGCATAGGTCACATCGCCCTTGAGATCCACCATGACGACCCCGTCGATGGTCTGCTCGAGGGCGGCGGCAAGGCGGGCTGTCTCGGCCTCGGCGCGGCGACGCTCGGTCAGGTCCCGCGCGATCACCTGGAAGCGTCCGTCGCTCATCGCCGAGACCCGGAGCTCCACCGGGGAGACGGTGCCCTCGGCGCTCGTGATGGACCGTTCGGAGAGCATGCTGTCACCGGGCCCGAGTGTGGAAAGGTCGATTGCCTGCTCCGCGAGGCTCGGCGGAGCGACGAACTCCGCGACGTCGTGCCCGAGCATGTCGCGCGCCGACCGCCCGAGGACATGCTCGAATCGCGGATTGACCTCCAGGACTCGTCCGTCGCGATCGAGGACGAGGATCCCGTCGGCCGCCTGCTCGATGAGCGCCCGGTAGCGCGCTTCGCTCGCCCGCAACGCGGCCTCGGCCTGCTCGCGCTCGCTGATGTCTCGCACATTGCGCTGCTGTCGGCCGTCGGGCAGCACCCTGAATCGGACCTCCACCGGCAGGCTGGTGCCGTCAGCTCTCCGGTAGCGCCGTTCCACCAGGATGCCTGAACCGCCCATCGCCTCGGTGAGCCGTTCGTCCATGCCCGCGTTGCCGACCGGGTCATCGGCGGCCGTGAGATCGCCCGCGTCCATCGCGAGGAGCTGGTCCCGCGTGTAGCCGAGCATCCGGCAGAGCGCAGGGTTCGCCTCGACATACCGGCCAGACGCATCCGAGACGAGGATGCCATCGCCCAATTCCTCGATCAGGTGGCGGGCGCGCGCCTCGTTCGCCCGCAGGGTCGTCTCGCTGGCCTCCGCCCGCTCCGTCGCCGCAACGGCGCGATCGAGCGCCAGCTGCCATTTCGACGCCACCCACCACACCGTCACGTAGGCCAGCGCTGCCAGCAGGGCTCCCGTTGCGATCGTCGCGGGTGGGTAGGTGTGGGAGCTCAATTGGGCCGTCGGCCCGACGAGGAAGGCGATCGTGGTTCCGCCGAGACTCACGGCCCAGCCGACAGCGAACAAGCCGGCCAGCACGCGGCCCCGATAGGATGGGACCAGCAGCAGGCTGCCGAGCAGCGGAAAGACGATGGCAGCTCCGAACCCGGCGGAGGCGTAGAGCGGGACGGCGAGTCCGAGGACGTCGAGCAGGGCCGCAGCGGCGATCGCCCGGCGGCGATCGGGCCGATAGACGGCGATGGTGACGACCCAGCCGCCCACGAGCGTGAGGAGGCCGTTCCACCACAGCGTCGGCGCAGGTCCGAACGCGACGCCGACCAGCGCGACGATCACCCAGCCAGCCAGCACGGCGCCGAAGAAGAGGTGATAGAGCCGCGTCTCGCGCGAGGCGCGGCGCTCGCCCTCGGTCTCGATCCTCGATGTCGGGCTCATCGCCTCTACCCGATCCACTCCGGGGCCAGGGGACGTGCAGCGGCTGTGCCGGGTCCCGGCGACACCAGCATGACCCCATGACGCAACGTCTCCCCCGACCGATCGGCTCGCGAGAGCCGGCCGATCCGCAGCGCGCTCCGTCAGCGGGTCGCGAGGAAGGCGAAGAACCCCTTCGACTGACCCTGTGCGTCGTGGGAGAGCAGCATGTCGAGCCATTGGTCGCTCTCTGTCATGCGTGCGGCGGCCGCGAGCGCGAACGCCGGCGGCCGCGAGCGCGATCGCCGGCTGCCGCGAATGACCCAATAGGTCAAAGTGAACCACCAATGTCGATCAAGAGCCCGATCCCGGACGACGGCGAGCTCGGCGACGAGGTGAGCCCCCGGCCGGGCCGGGCCGTCTCGCCAGAGCGCCTCCTCGCCGACCTCAACGACTCGCAGCGTCGGGCGGTCCAGGTGACGCGAGGGCCACTGGCCATCCTGGCCGGTGCGGGCTCGGGCAAGACGCGGGTCGTGAGTCGCCGGGCCGCGTACGCGATCGAGACCGGGGCCGTCGCGCCCGGCCGGATCCTGCTGGTGACGTTCACGGACAAGGCCGCCGGCGAGATGGTGGAGCGCATGGCGGCGCTCGGCCACCCGCGGGTCATGGCCCGTACCTTCCACGCGATGGCCCTCGCTCAACTCCGCTACTTCTGGCCGTTGCGCCACGAAGGGTCGCCGCCGCCCGAGGTCCTGCCCTCGAAGACGCGACTCATCGTGCCGCTCATCCGGGCCCTGCCCGGCCATTACCGGTTCACGCCCGCGAAGGACATCGCTGGAGCGATCGAGTGGGCGAAGGTTCGCCGGATTGCGCCAGGGGGCTGGATCGCCGAGGGAGGCACGCATGCTCCGCTGCCGCCCGACCTCTTCGCTCGCCTGTACACGGACTACGAGCGGGCCAAGCGGACGCGCAACCTGTTGGACTTCGAGGATCTCCTCGTGGAAGCCGTCCAGTTGCTCGAGACCGATGCCGAGGCCGCGGCGATCGTGCGGGCTCGCAAGTCCTGGATCAGCGTCGACGAGTACCAGGACACCAACCCGCTCGCGGAACGGCTGCTCGGTCTCTGGCTCGGCGAGTCTCCCGACCTCGCCGTCGTCGGCGATCCGGACCAGACCATCTACACCTTCGCGGGGGCGACGCCCGAGTACCTGCTCGGCTTCGCGGCGCGTCACCCCGGCTCCCGGACCGTCACCCTCACCGACAACTACCGCTCCAGCCCGCAGGTGCTCGCGATCGCAAACCGGCTCGTCGGCGAAGGGCCGCGCGGGGCGCTGCGGGCGACACGACCCGGCGGACCGCGGCCGTCCATCCGGCGCTACGCCGACGACGAGGCGGAGCGGGCGGCGCTCGTCGGTGGGATCCGGCGCCTCGTCGCCTCAGGCGTCGCTCCGGCGGAGATCGCGGTCCTCGTCCGGATCAACGCCCAGCTCCCGCCGATCGAGGAAGCCCTGACCAGGGCCGCGATCGGGTACGAGATGGCCGGCCTCCGGTTCTTCGACCGGCCGGAGGTCCAGGATGCCCGACGCCGCCTTCGCCGCGCGCGCCTCACGGCGACGGGGTCGGCGCTTCTCCCCGCCGTGCGTGGCCTCTTCGAACGCGACCTGGGGTACTCGGCGGAGGGAGCCAACCCTGGCCCCGAGGCTCGCGAACGCGATGCCTCGCTCGAGCTCCTCGTTTCGATCCTCGTCGAGCTCGTGGAGACGGACGGCGGCGTCGGCGTCGATGGGTTCCTCGGCGAGGTCGACCGCCGCGCCGTCGCCGAAGCGGCCTCCGGGGCCGACGGCGTCCACCTGCTGACGTACCACCGAGCCAAGGGACTGGAGTGGGACGCAGTGTTCCTGCCGGCCCTCGAGGAGGGGCTCCTGCCGATCCGGTACGCGAAGGATGACGACGAGGTCGCCGAGGAGCGCCGGCTCCTCTATGTCGGGGTCACGCGTGCGCGAACGCACCTGGCACTCTCGTGGGCCGAGCGTCGGTCCGCCCGCGACGGGAAGGAGGGAGCCAGGCGACCGTCGCGCTTCCTCGCGGCCCTGGAGGATCGCCGACCCGTGCGCGCGGCCGTTCGCAGGAGCATGGCCGGCGAAGACGCCCTCGGCGGCGCCGACGCGGACCCTCGCCTCCTGGAGGCGCTGCAGCTCTGGCGACGACGGCGCGCCCAGGCCGACGAGGTCCCGGCATATGTCGTCGCTCACGATGCGACGCTGACCGAGATCGCCACCACCAGACCGGGCTCGCCCGGTGCGCTCGGCCACGTGAAGGGCATGGGACTCGTCAAGGTCCAACGGTACGGCGCCGAGATCCTCGCGGTGCTCAAGCGCTTCTCGGGGTCGTAGGGCCCGGCGCAAGGCACAGCCTGCCGTCAATCGCGACTGCCGGCGCCGCCGAGGTGCGCCGTGCCGCAGACATCGCACCGGCTGGCTGCAGGGCGTCGGCCTACCCGGTCGTCGTCGAACTCTCCAGGTCGCCGTGCCAGAAGCCGGCGAGGGCATCGGCCACCGCCTGCTGCTCGGCCGGCGTCAACCGGCCGCCGAACTCCCGCTCGATGAGGCGCAGGTGCTCGACGAACGCCGCGTCGTGTCGCCGCCGCCCTTCGGGCGTCAGGACGACGCGGACGCCGCGCCGGTCGCCGGGGACCGGCTCCCGGCGCACCAGACCGGCCGCCTCGATGCGATCCACGAGCCGGGTCAGGCCGCTCCGCGTGAAGAGCGATCGCTCGTCGAGCTCCTGCATCCGGAGCCCGTTGCCGGGTGCGTCGTAGAGCTGGGCAAGGACGTCGAGCCACGCCATCGGGAAGCCTTCGCGCTCCACGAGATCGCGCTCAGCGATGCGCAGCACCTTGGCGCCCGCGAACAGCACGCCGCGCCAGGCATCGGCCCACGCGGTCGCGGGTCGGGTGGGGTCCTCGTCCTGCTGCATGAGCGGAGTGTACCAGATCAGTCTCTGGCGTCACAATAACTGCATCAGCATCTATTGACATTGCAGTGACTGTCGCTACAGTAGGTGACAGGACCGACGGTGAGACGTCCCCACCGTGACCCTCGGCGACAGGAGCACCACCATGACCACGCTCTTCGTGCGACACGAGATGGCCGACTACTCGGCATGGCGCCAGGCCTACGACGCGTTCCAGCCGAAGGCGAGGACGCTCGGGGTCCAGGCGGACGCGGTCTACCGGGCCGCCGACAACCCCAACGAGGTCACCGTGACCCACGACTTCGCGACCCTGGAGGCGGCGCAGGCGTTCGCCGGGAGCCCCGAGCTGCGGAGCGCCATGCACGACGCCGGTGTCGTGGGCGCCCCCACGATCTGGTTCGCCCAGCGCGCCTGAACCGTGCTCGCTCGGCGCCGCCTGCCCGCCCGGCCGGCAGGCGGCGCCGCGGCCCGCACCACCCGCCGACTCGGTGCCGCCCTGGCTGAACGATCAGGGGCCCGAGCCCGTCCGACCAAGGAGACTCGAACCATGGCAACCACCGGCAAGGTCCTCGTCACGGGAGCAACCGGCAACACCGGCCCCGGACTCGTGACCGCGCTCTGCGCGGCGGGTGCCGACGTGCGCGTGCTGGTCCGCGACGAGGCGAAGGCACGACCGCTGCAGGCGATGGGCGCCGAGGTCGTCGTCGGCGACCTGGACCGCCCCGAAACGCTCGAACCGGCCATCGCCGGCGTCGCCAAGGTCTACCTGCTGACGTGGAACGGACCGACGCAGGCGCAGCAGGTTCACGATTTCATCCGCGCCGCGAAGCGCGTCGGAGCCCCCCACATCGTCCGTCATTCCATGTGGGGCTCGCCGCGGAGCCGGATCATCGCGCAGGGCGAACAGGCCGAGGCCGAGATCGCGTCCTCCGGCCTGCCCTGGACGATGCTCAAGCCCACGTTCTTCATGCAGAACACGATGATGGCCGCCCCGACGATCGCGAATGACCGCGTCATCTACTGGGACCTGAAGGATGGCCGGATCGGCATGATCGACGTCCGCGACATCGTCGACGTCGCCGTGGCCGTGCTGACCGGGGACGGCCACGAAGGCCAGAGCTACGTCCTGACGGGCCCCGCGGCCATCTCGTTCCACGACGTGGCGGCCACGTTCTCAGCGGTCCTCGGCAGGGACATCACCTACGTCCCGGTGCCGGGCGAAGCCTCGCTGCAGTCGATGATCGGGATGGGGTTCCCGGAGTGGGTCTCGCGCGGGTACGTCGAGCTGTCGGAAGGCTTCAGCGAAGGGTTCGCCAGCCAGGTCACGGGCAACGTGGCGACGCTGACGGGCCACCCCGCCCGCTCGTTCGAGCAGTTCGCCCGCGACTTCGCGACCGCCTTCAGGAGCGCAGCGGTCGCCTGACGTCGAGCTACGACTCGACGGGCGACTACCCATGAGCGTTGACCGTATCGCCGCGACGCAGGCGGCCGTCCGGGACCGTCCGGTCGGCCCCTCGTCGAACCGGGTGCCGGCTGATCGCGCGAGGTTGTCGGTCCGGTCGGGCCCCATACCACCTCGCGAAGTCCCTCGACCCGCCCAGCACGCTCGCGTGAAGCGCAGGTTGCCGCCCCTGCCGCCCCCGCGTACCATCAACGCTCCAGCCATTCGGAGGGTCTCGATCGTCGCTTTGGTACCGGTCGGAGGACTGCCCGGAGCGGGCGGCCCCAGGACCGGGAAACGCCCGTACGACCCGCGTCACGCGCGCACGCCCGGGATCCCGCCGGTGCGCCAGGCGCACCGCGCCGCCCTGAAGGCGCGCCGCGTCGCCCTGAACTCCGGCGGCTTCTACGTGGAGCCGCGCTGGGTCGTCGGCGGCCTGCTTGCCGTTGCCCTGCTTTCCACGCAGATGGTCGTCGGGTTGACCGGCGCCGCCGCCGCCCCGACCGCCGGCTCCATCGAGGCAAGCGTGGCGCGGTTCGCGGCCGCGGTGTCCTCCCTGCCGATCGCGGTGGCCGACCACGTGACCGATGCGTCGATCGACAGCTCCGGCGGCGAACCGGACTCCGCATCGCTCGAACTCGGGCCGATGGTCGCGACGTCGGCGATCAGCGCGGCGCCGTCTCCGATCGCGGCGCGGGCGACTGCCCGCCCGAAGGCGACGCCGCGTCCGAAGCCGACGCCCCGCCCGACGGCCGTCACCGTGAAGCCGACCGTGCGGGCGACGGCGACGCCGAAGCCGCGCCCGACTCCCACTCCCAGGCCGACACCTGCGATCGTCTATCGGCACCGGGCGACCGGCAATGCCACCTGGGGCCACTTCGGAGGGGCCGTGATCACGCGCCTTCCGCCAGGAACTCACATCCGCGTCTGCGGCGGCCTCGGCTGCTGGGAGGGCGTGTCATCCGGGTACGGCCCGTCGGCCGGCGGAGGCAACCTCGTCGACCTTGACGCGGCCATCTTCGGGCGCATCTGCGGCCCACTGGGCACCGGGGTCCGCTCGATCGTGCTGAGCTGGCGCTGACCGGCGCTCGGCCGGCTCAACCCGCCGCCCGTTCAGCGGGTGAATGGCTCCGGATCTGGCCGCGCAGTCGCTTCGGCCTGGTCCCAGATCGGGTCGCCCGGCAGCGCGCCGAGCTTCGCCACCACGAACTCGACCTGGGCCATGCAGACGGTTTGCCAGGTTCCGCCGTCGAGAAACGCCTGGTGCGCCCCGGGTCCGCGAAGGTCCCGTCCGATCAGCGCCCGGCAGTCGACGGCCCCGTGGGCGGCCTGGAAGTCGTCCATGAGCCCAGAAACGACCTCCCGGGCCGCCTGCTTCGCCGCCACGTGATCCGCGATGCGGCGCCCGGCGAGGAGCCCGACGGCCATCGCGGCACCCGAAATCGCGCCGCACACCCCGCCGCTGGAGGCGATGCCACCGTTGAGCGCCATCGCCGCCGACGTGTCGAGCGGGTCCGGTACGCCGAAGGCCTCCTTCAGGACGAGGAACGTCGTCTCGGCGCAGCCGTAGGGATGCCTGTCGTCAAGGTAGAGGGCCCGGGCCCGCGCGCGAAGCTGGTCGGCGGTCATGTGTCACGCCTCGTCCATGCCAACCCGTGCGCAGGTCCAGGAATGCGCGCTGCCTGCCAAGGATAGCCCGACCGGCGACGGCCCGACCTCCGGTCCGGGCGCGTGCGGGAGCGCAGCGACAGGTCAGCTCCGACCTCACCACGCACGATCGAATGGGAGACCGTCAGGTCGAGCCGGCACGACGGCCTGGCACCGGACACGTTCGAGGCTTCGAGATCAGGACGCCGGGTACTCCAGCGACTCCACGATGGAGAGGATCAGCTGCTCACGTGCTGCCGCCTCGCCCGGCGGCACGTAGGCGATGATATCGGCGAAGAGGTCGTCACGGACCTTCAGCGAGATCGCGATCATCGCGAGCTTGCCGTTCTGCGCATCGATCCGGGCACCCGGCCGGCCGGCCGACGTGATGATCATCGGCGCCGGAAGCGCGAGGCCCATGCCGTCGGCCAGCAGCTTGAGGTTGTCCGGAAGGTGCACCGCCGTGTCGCCGGTCTTTCCCGCCAGGATCGAGTTCTCGGCGAACTGGACGAAGACGTCGCCAGGCTGGAGCGTGCCCAGCCCGATCAGGCGGTCGTTCGCGGCCTGGCTTGAGACGACGTAGAGGATCCCCAGGTTGTCCGTGGCGATCCAGCCAGCCGGGTACCTGACCGATCGCCCGCCTGATTTCGCGGACAGGGTCTGGGTGAGGGTCGCCGCTGGCGACGCAGGGACATCCGTCGGAGAGGCCGCCGGGGCACCCGACGGCGACAACACCGGTGCCGCGGTTGAGGAGCCGCCACACGCGACCACGAGCAGGGCCGCCATGCCCGCCAGGAGAGGAAGTCGCCAACACGACATCGGACGAGACATCGACCCACTCCTCGGCTGTGGGACGCACCGCACCCACTCTATCCCCGGCGACGGGCGCCGGTGCGATGTCCGAGCGTTCCCGACGCGCCGGGCCTCTACCTCGCGCAGCAACTCAGCGCGATGGGCCTGGCCGGTGCGACGCGCGGTCAGTCTCCACTTTCCGGAAGGCAGCAGGCCCGCATCGCGGGGCATCGCGAGGGAAGACGTGAGTCTGATCTCGTGGGCGACGGCGATGGTGCCGCCGCAGGACCCGGCGACGGCCAGTCAGCAGGCCCTCGCGAGTCAGCACGCCTTCGCGGGAGACCGAGGGCTCGAAGCCCGCGCGAACGACCAGGCGCCAGGTATTCGTGAGCACGAATCGGCGGAGTGGAGCCGACACTCGGATTCTGACTGAGGACCTGCTGTTTACGCAGTGGTTTGGCCTCTGCGCTGTGGCTTCATGGATCGGCGCACCCCTTGCCGCCGATGACGGACCGCATGATCTCTTCGGCGTGGCGGGCGATCAGGGAGAAGTGGCCTTCCCCGGGCACGATGTGTTCGGTCGCAAATGGCAGCGTCCGCGCCAGGATGCGGCCCTGATCGGGCGACACGACGCGGTCGTCCTCGCCGTGCCAGATTTCGATCGGCACGTCGATTCGCTCGAGCGGCACGCCCCATGGTCGGGCTTCGAGCGTGAGGTCGTGCGCGGGACCACGCCCTCCCTGTCGGAACGCCTGGCCCGCATCCCGGTCGAGAGCTGCGCGGAATCCCGGGCGGGCCAGGGCTTCGTTGTCGACGGCGGACACGCTTCGCACGACGCTCGAGAACAGCGCGTCTGGGTCGCGCCTGAGGTCACCGGCGACCTTGGCGAGGAAGAGGCGGACCAACCACGGTGCCCGATCGGCGAGCTTGTAGAGCCGCCTGTCCCCCGCGTTCCACGTCGTCCGAGCTCCCGGCAGATCGAACGAACAGGTCGAGGAGACGAGCGCGACCCGTGTCACCCGATCGGGCAGCACCCAGGAACACGCGCAGGCGTACTTGCCACCGCCCGACACGCCGATGACAGCGAACCGCCCGAGCCCCAGGGCATCCGCATAGCTTCGGACCAGCCGCGGGTAATCCGCCACCGAGTAGTCGCGGAATGTTGAGAGGCCCATGCCCGGACGGTCCGGGCAGAGGAGCCGGAGGCCGAGGTTCTCGGCGGCCTCGCGGATCCCTGGAAGTCCGACCTCCAGGCGCGAGCTCGGACTGCCGTGCAGGTACAGCACAGGGAAGCCCGCAGGGTCACCGACCTCGGCGTACCCGACGATGGTCCCGTCGGGAACGTCGACACGAAGGTCGGACCGCAGCAACGCCATCCATCAACCCTTCTGGGTGCCCCGAGAAAGGCAAGGAACCAGAGAGACCCGGCCAGGGACCCGTGGTGCGGGTTCGACAGTCGACGGTCCCGGCGCCTCGCGGCGGACGGCCAGCTGGCGGACGATGGAGCGGAAGACGAGCCGCCGTGCCCAGGCGGCCGGCTGCCGACCAACCCTGTCGTCCGATCGCGCGGCTGCGGCGGCGAGTCGATTGCCCTGCGCCTCGCGCTCGAAGGCCGACATTCGGTCGATCGCCAGTAACCTGAGGGCGAAGTCATTCATCGGCGTCCCTTTCAGGGCATCTGAACCTGCTCGTGTCGCCGCGTGGGCACGACCGGAGGTTCCCTGGTGGGTCGTGACCAGCTACACTGTAAGCCTACGGCGTATGCTAGACCTACACTGTAAGCCTGTCAAGTGCTGCCGGAGGAGGATCGGGTGACCAAGCCGCTGACGCCGCCCGCGCGAGCGGCGGCGCGTCGACGCAAGCCGCTTGACCGGGATCAGGTCTTGCGGGCCGCCATCCGCCTGGCCGAGGAAGGCGGCCTGGACGCAGTCTCGATGCGCAAGCTCGGCCAGGCGCTCCGGGTCGAGGCGATGTCGCTGTACAAGCATGTGGCCAACAAGGACGACATCCTCAACGGCATCGTCGACCTCGTCATGAGCGACTTCGAGGTGCCGGCCAGGGAGGTCGACTGGAAGACCGCCATCCGGCGGAGCGCGATCTCGGCCCACCAGGCTCTCCTGCGTCATCCGTGGGCCGGCAGCCTGATCGAGTCGCGCCCCACCGCCGGTCCTGCGCGGCTCCGCTACCTCGACGCGGTGATCGGGGTCCTCTCGGCGGCAGGGTTCCCGATGCCGCTGGCCATTCGCGCGATCATGGCGCTCGACAGCTACACGTATGGCTTCGCGCTCCAGGAACTCGCCTGGCCGTTCGACCTGGAGAACGTTCCGGAGATGGCGGCGACCTTTACGCGGGGCGTGCCCGCCGACGAATACCCGAATCTCCTCGCGATGGCCGAGATGGCGACGAGCGCTCCGAGCGGCGTCCCGGTCGATTTCGAGTTCGGGCTCGATCTGATCCTCGACGGCCTCGAGCGGCTCCGGGATACCGCCGGACACTGATCGGGGAGGCGCCGCGGTGGAGCGGCGGGCGGTTGTCGACCTGCATGCCTCCTCCCTCAGCGTGCACCAATGTCACGTGAGCCGAGGCTCGCGATCAAGCCGTCCAGCTCCCCTCGCCATTCCAGCCCAGCGCTCGGTCTGCAGCAAGACAGCAGACCTCGTTGCTGGATGAACGTCACGAGCGGCTCCGAGCGTATGGTTCGGTGCCTCGAAGGAAGCATCCGCGGCGAGGGTCCGAAGACTCGGAGGACGAGACGATGCGGAAGATCACCGCAAACGTGTACATGACCCTGGACGGCCGCGGTGCCTTTCCGGAGTATCCGACCTCGGGTCCGCCCTCGACCGAGCCCAACCCGCTCTTTCGAAACATGTGGTACGACCGGTTCGACGACGTCACGACGGTCGTCATGGGCCGGCGATCCTTTCTGGGGCATCAGCGGACGTGGAGCGAGAAGGCGCTCGAGCTGGGCGAGGCGGCGTGGCTCCTCGACTACCGACGCTACCTGGACCACGTCGACAAGGTTTGCCTCTCGCACCGGCTCACGTCCACCGACTGGGAGAACTCGCGGATCCTGAGCGGGGATCTCGCTGAAGTTCTGGCGAAGCTGAAGGGGGAGAAGGGCGGGAACATCATGCTCGAGGGGGGTCCCGCCGTGGTCCGGGAGTGCCTCCGCCGCAATCTCGCCGACGACTACTGGTTCTTCGTCATGCCCGTCGTATACGGGAAGGGTCCTCGGTACTGGGGTCCGATGGACGGTCAGACGACGCTCAGTCTCATCGAGACGAAGCCGGGCAAGAACAAGGAAATCCTCCTCCACTACGAGGCGGTCCGGTAAACGCCAGCCCTCGCGGACCCGATCTCGGCCCGGATCGGGGATCGACGCGCGAGACCGGCGCCCGCTCGAACGTCATCCAGGATCTCCGACTCGGCGGCCCGATCCCGGACCAGATCGACGCCGCTCGTCGCCGGCTGCGTCGCTGGCTTCCGAGCGCCGTCCGACTGGGGCGCGGCGGCCGGTTCGGCCGGGAGACCTTCGTGCCGGAACCTGCGTGGCTCGAGGCCATCGTCAACGCCACCATCCATCGCTCCTACGCGGCCGGTGGCGACCACATCCGGGTCGAGCTGTTCGATGACCGGTTGGAGATCGAAAGCCCCGGCCGCCTGCCGGGACTCGTGCGGGTCGACAACATCCGTCACACGCGGTTCGCCCGGAACCCGCGCATCGCCCGGGCGGTCGCCGACCTCGGCTACGGCCGCGAGCTCGGCGAGGGCGTCAACCGGATGTATGAGGAGATGGGTCGGGCTGGACTCCCCGAGCCGGTGTTCGTCCAGACTCCAGCGTCGGTCCGGGTGACGTTCCTGGCGGACCCGATCTCTGCCCGGATCCTCGCGGCGTTGCCCCGCG